>JAPPNU010000060.1 GCA_028873695.1 Gemmatimonadota bacterium
CCCACCCACTGGAAATCCGCGCCTTTCACGGCGCACTTACGAATCAAGGTTAACCCTCCGGCCACAGCCATCGCGACCCTCCCGAACCCATCGGATACATTATGACACGCATTGATTCCCCGACAGCCCTCACCCGGCGAAAGCGATATATCGTTGAGGCGGTTTCACGAGGCTACGATCTCGGCACGTGGCGCGGTACGTCTCGCCTGGCGGGCGGCGTACTCAATGAAGTGTATCTGGCCGAAACGTCGCGAGGCCGTTTTGTCATTCGCGTGAATCGCGTCCGAAGGTCGATGGCCGAGATCGAACGACTATCCACCTTCCTGTCGCACCTGCGCGTTCGCGGCATACCGGTGGACGAACTGGTTCCGGCGGCCGACGGGCAGGTCGCGGCGGAGTTCGACGGTGAGCTGTTTTCAGTACACCAACACATCCAGGGGACGGTACACCCCTCTCCCGCAGACCTGAGCCGATCTAAGACCGAGAGTATGATGACGTTTCTGGCGCACTACCATTCCGCGTCCTGCGGATATCGCGTTGAGGGGGTACTCGCTGCCGGGGATGATACGCTACCTGTCATGTACACCGACGACCCGGATCGCCTCAGGGAGCGGCTGAAGAATCTCCCGACAACTGACCCGGCCGTAGAATCCGCCGTAAACCATGCAATCGACCGGGCGGGCTCGTTCTTTGCCTCCGGCTCATACAGCAAACTCAAACGAACGTGGATTCATGGCGATTTCAGATGCTGCAACGTGGCGTTCGATGCAGACGGCGTGAGCGGACTGTTCGACTGGGACCTGCTCTGCAACGGACCGCGGCTGTTCGACGTCGCGGTTGCGTCCGCGGATCTGGCCAGAACGATCGCCGGCCCCCTGTCCCGCGATCCAGAAACCTGGTGGGAAGAATTCGCGCGTCATCTTGCAGCCTACCGCGAGGAAACACGACGCCTCGGGACGGATATGAACGAGTCCGAGGTCGGATCCATCCGGTACCTGCTGCTGGTCGATGCGATTCTCAGCGGCGTATTCTTCGCGTTGCACCTGAGACGACTGCCGCTGAAGCCGGGTGAATCGGCGTCCCAACGCCGTCAACGGTCTTACAGGATCCTCTCGGAGTCCGTAAACGACCTCGCTGCAATTGACAGCCTGATCGCCAGTGTGGATTCGAACATATTCCCTGATCCGTGAAGTTGCCGACCTTGAGAGGCGTCATGGCACGACGGGGCCCGCGTCACGATCTTCAGTTCTCGATCTTCAATTTTTGGTTTTTAGGCTATTTCAAAGTTAGATATTGACATAGCCTGTATATTTCATTATTTTCCCGGTATGATCACACGTGACCTGGCGCCCAAACTCAAGAAGGCCGCGGGAGCCTTCCCTGCCATTACGCTTACGGGTCCCCGGCAAAGCGGCAAGACGACGCTTTGCAAGTCCGTATTTCCCGAGCACAGGTATACAACACTTGAGTCTCCGGACGTTCGCGCCTTTGCAGTAGAAGACCCACGCGGCTTTCTGGCTCAGTTTCCGGCTGGCGTCATCATCGACGAGGTACAGAGGGCCCCGGACCTGCTTTCCTATCTGCAGGGCATTATCGACGATGACCCGGCGCCCGGCCGCTGGATCCTGACCGGCTCGCAGAACCTCGCTCTGCTCGATTCGGTCAGCCAGTCGCTGGCCGGAAGGACGGCGATATACTACCTGCCGACACTCACCCGCAGGGAAGTCGAACGGTTCGCCCGGTTTCCGGAGAGTCTGGAAGAATCCCTCTTTGCCGGTTCATATCCCCGCATATTCAACGATGGTCTGGACCCATCCGACTGGCTCCGCTCCTATGTCGCCACATATATCGAACGCGACGTGCGGACAATCAGAAACGTGGGAGACCTTGGGACATTCCAGCGATTCGTGGAATTGTGCGCCGGACGCACGGCTCAATTGCTCAATCTCTCCTCGCTGGCCGACGACTGCGGAATATCCCAGCCAGGTGCGAAAGCCTGGCTCAGCATCCTGGAGACCAGCTTCATCACGTTCAGGCTGCCGGCATTTCACGCCAACCTTCGCAAACGTCTCGTCAAGATGCCCAAGCTTCATTTTTTCGATACCGGGCTTGTCTGCTGGCTGCTCGGTATCCGTGACCCTGTCCAGTTACGCAATCATCCACTTCGGGGACCGGTTTTCGAGACCTGGGTTGTTTCGGAGATCGCAAAAAGCAGGACCAACCAGGGTGAAATGGGCGGTATGTCGTTTTACCGGGACCGAAACGGCGCCGAGGCCGACCTCATCATCGAACACCCATCCCGCGTCGCGCTTGTCGAGGCCAAGTCGGCCAACACGGCGTCGTCGAGCTTGTTTGACAGCATCGGTCGCGTACAGAAACATCTCGCCCGGTTGCCCTTGCCGAGTTCCGTCTTCGTCGCCTACGGCGGAAACGAACACCAACGCCGGGCGCGGGGCAGCCTGATTCCGTGGCGAGACCTCCACGAAGCGGCGTTTCAGATCAGCCGATCAGAAGGCGAAACTGCGAATATAATAGGCTAATTCAAAATTACATATTGAATTAGCCTATTCTTGTGCGTGCCTGGGTTCTACGACAGTGCGTCTGTTTCCCTCGCACAGGCTCTCTTGGTCGGATGGAGCAGAGGAAGAGCGGATATGGATCTGAACCGGGTGGTATCGGATCTGGATATCACGCAGAGTCGAAGGGTCCTTGAGTCGTCGTGGGAGGCCTCCCGGAGCTCGATGCCGGACGGGCGTGTCCCGTTTCTGTCAACGGACTTCGTGAGCGAGGCCTGCCGGGGAATTTTTCTCCCGGAAGACATCGTGAAGGCTGCCGTCGCCGCGGCGGACGTGGTGGCGCGAGTCCCCGCGTTGTGCGCGCTGGCGTGGCATTGCCACTGGTGTCTCTACCATGTGAAGGGATATTCCAGCCGCCTGGCCGACAACTGGCCGTGTATCAAGGGGCCAATGGGAGAACTGGCAGGTCTCTTCTACCTGCTGGTGCTGCTGTCGCGTTTCCCCGAAATGCGATCGGTACATCGGGCGCACGGGATTCCCGAACGGATTGTACGGGACAGTATGGAACAGATTCATCTGAGGGGCGAAACCTGCAGTGAAATCTTCGGCCGGTGGGGCCTGGACGGACACGGGGCCCGATGGCTGGCCAATTTCCTCCGCGGAGACATCTACGCACTGGGCCGCCTCGAACACCAGTTCAACGTGATGAACGACCCGTTTCGCGTCTATCGCCACCGGGAGGGGTCCATGGTCGTCGCGCTGAGCGAAGCGGGCGTTGCCTATCGTCCTGACGGTCAGCGGCACAGAGGCGGCGATAACCCGCCTCCCTGGACCTCGCGGCTCCGGATCACGGAAGACCGGATCTCCGGCCACCCCATCCTGCCAACCGGCCGTGCCTGCGAAAAAATGGTGACCCTTGGCGCGGCCGATTGGGTTTCTGTGCTGGAACCGGGAGACCCCGTTCTGTATTTTCACATACCGGGCGGAATACCGCTGGACCACGCCGATTGCGGGGACTCCTTTCGGGCCGCGATCGACTTTTTTCCCCGCCATTTTCCCGACCGCCCGTACAAGGCGTTCTTCTGCGGTTCCTGGCTGCTGGATACGCAACTGGAAGACTGGCTGCCGGCCCGATCGAATCTGGTGCGTTTCCTGCGGGAGTTCTACATGGTTCCCGGCGGCATTTCGGAACGGTCTATACTGCAAACCGTGTTCGGGAATGCCGCGGATGACCTGAGCAAGGCGCCCGGCGACACGTCGCTCCAGCGCGCAATTCTGGAACATGTGTCCGCGGGCAGGCCGATCGACCCCCGCGCCGGCAAATGCTTCTTGTTCGCCGAAGATCTGGACTGGGGTCGACAGGTCTACCGAACGACGAAGTTTCCCTGGCATCTGATCGGCTATTGATCGAAAACACGGGGCGATACCCGGCCGCAACGCCTTTGGCCCGTGGCAGAGAATGGCAACAAAAGGAGATCGACATGGAGCGGTTCGGAAAGCTCGAGCTGGACTACCTGGCGGAAGTGATCGCCAGCGGGTCGCTGAACAGCCACACAGGAGAATTCACGACCCGGCTGGAGGAGCGGTTCGCGGCGTGGGTGGGGGCGGAGTACGCTCTGGCAATGAACAGTGCGATGAGCGTGCTGCACACGGCCGTTGCGGCTTCGGGCGTGGGGCCGGGCGTGGAAGTCGTCTGCGATTCCGCGGTCCACTTCGGCGGCGCGGCGGTCATGTATCACAACGGGGTGCCGGTATTCTGCGACATCGATGAGGACAGCTGGAATATGGATTCCGATTCGCTCGAGGCGTGCATCACGGAACACACGGGCGCCGTCATCTGCACGCCGATGTGGGGAAACCCGCCGGACTACGAGGGGATTCTCCGGGTGGCCGACAGATATGGCCTGCCCGTTATCGAAGACGCGGCGCACGGTGTCGGGGGTTCGTACCGGGGCAGGCCCCTGGGAACGCTTGGGGCGATCGGTTCATTCAGCTTCCAGGAGGCCAAACATCTCACCAGCGGGGACGGCGGCATGGCGGTGACCGATCGGGCAGATATGGTCGAAAAAATGCAGGAAATGAGGATCATCAAGACCACCCTCGGCTGGAATTACCGAATGACGGAATTGCAGGCCGGGGTGATGCTGGCCCAGATGGACAGGGCCGACGGGATCATTTCGGCGCACCACGAGGCGGGGGCGCTCTACTGCGAAGCCGCGGCGGAGACCCCGTGGCTGGTGCCGCAACGCGTTGCGGACGGGTGCGTCAACGCGTATCACGCCGTTGCGTTCCGGTTCGAAGGCGACCGCGAGGGGATATCCGTGGAGCGCTTTCAAGAGACCATGGCCGAACACGGATGTCCGGTCTCGATCGGGTACAAGAGACGCTCCGCCGCCGAAGATCCGATTTTCACGGAGGTCCTGGCGTACGGCAAGGGGTGCCCCATCCGTTGCCCCCATTACAAGGGCCGCGTACGCTACGGAAAGGGAGTGACACCGGTGGCCGATCGCACGGTGCCCCGCATGGTTGTGATGCCGATGGACGTGTATACGCCGGGGAAGACCGAGGAGTACGCGGAACGGATCCAGGCGGGGTTGAGCGCGCTTGCGTGATGGATAGGCGCGGGTCTTCAGTTCCGGATCGGTACTTGTACCCGGCGGATCCGGCAGCCACGACGTATCGCGCTCCGAAATCTACTGATAGAGTCTTTCCAGCTTGAAATTTCCAATGTCCTCCGACTCGACTGCACGGATAATCTGCTCCCTGGTCGAACCGACAAATGTAAACGGACGGGATAATCGTACCAGGAGTGCGAACCGGTACATCTCCATGTCTATCTCGCCGTATCCCTCCAGTATATGATCTCGCGTCCATGACAGCCCAAAGCGCATGCCCCAGCACTCCCAATTCGTGAAGTCCCACATCGGCCAGCCTACACCGATTTCCTCCATGTCGACAAACCCGGCGACTCCCGGGTTCGGACGATCATAGACGATGATATTGCTGAAGTGGGTATCCGTGAAACACAGCGTCGTGGTCAATTCCGCCGGAATGGTCGCAGCGTATTTCTCAAACAGTCGACGGTATCTTCCCTCGAAGTCCTTGTCGATCAACTCCGCCTCACGAAGCTGCCCGACGAAATCCTCCATGCGCTGATACGCGCCTGCTCTGGTGTGCTTGAAAATAAAATCCGGGACCGGCCCGGCCACGTTGACATGGTGCAAGCGGCGCAGCGCCCGGCCCAATTCTCGACATAGCGCATGGCTCTTTTCTCCCTGTCCTTCTCTTCGGATGATCTCGGATGAGGGCACGGCTTCGATCCAGGATATCAGCAGACAGCCGTTCGGAACATCCGAATCGGGTTCAATCGTTGCCTCCACGCGCGGACACGGCACACCCCCCTGTCGCAACTGCTCGTACGCCCATTTTTGCCGAAGAAGCGGGATCGGACCGTCTTCGATTCGAAGCAGATGCCGTCGCCCTGACTTGCACGTCACCAACAGGTCATCTCGTTCATCTTTTACACGTGCAACGGATACGACGGGAGAATTGTCGATGGACTTGATCAGGTCCTGCAGTCTGGGACTGAGAGGGCTTTTCGGCGATGTCATCGCGGGTCTTTGCGAAGGCATACGGACCATTGAAAGTCGAAATGCCGCACCGATACGTTCAGTGTCCGTGCTGCGCTTCCGTTCCATGGACGGCGCTGGATTCTATGAAGTAGAGGCCGTAGGCGAGAGCGATTCCCACGAGAAGTGACGCGATGAGCTTGCCGCGGTCGTGGCTGTGGAATTGGATTTCGGGCATCAGATCGCTGAGAGCGATACACAGGAACGCGCCCGCGGCAAACGCAAGCACGTAGCCGATGGCCGAACCGTCGTCCAGGCCGAGCAGCCCCACGCCCCAGAAACTGGCGAGAGCCACCAGAGGGCACAGCAAGGCAAACGCCGTGTTGGCCGCCGCGCGCGCGCGCGCGCTGTATCCCCCGAACTTCATCATCCCGATGATGGAGTAAGCATCGAGCGGCTTGTGGAGGAGGATGGCGAGGAAGACGCCAAGGGCGGGCAAAGCGCCCCCGTCTTCGTGAGGCGAGCTGATCCGCATGCTGGTACCCAGCGCGACGCCTTCGGTTACGGTATGCACGCCCAGGCCCATCGCGACCCCCACCAGACTGTGCGAGTGCCCACCGGCATCTCCAGGTTCGTGATCCTGATGTTCGTACAATTCGCCGGCTTCATTGCTGAAGTCGTGCTGATGGAAGTGAAACACGCGCAGGAGGAAGATCATCAGGACCATGCCGAAAACCACCCACGCGACGGCTTTCTCCACGTTTCCCGGTCCGGAAATCCTTTCGAGACTGTGTGGGAAGAGGTGGTACATGGCGATGCCGAGGATAAAACCCGCCACGAGACTCATCAGTATCTGAATTTTCGTGTGGGTCATGGATCCCAGGACGGCCAGTTTCCCGCCTGCAAAGGAAACGGCAAAGATGCCCACTGAATATCCCGATATGATGAGCAAACTGTCTGAATCCACGATGACCTGACCTTGAATTGGCTTCTTATATTGTCCTGCTCGGCGCCCGCGGACGAGGTCCCCGAACTGGTCCGCCTGTCGTGACGAACTCCCTGCGGGACTCAGCTTCGGAACGGTTGGTGTGAATCGTCGCAGCAGTCGATCAGGGCGCTGAATCACCGGAATTTTTCAGGGGCAACCCTCGTGTCTATCACCGGGTTGCCCCTTTTGTCATCTGCCCGTATCGACCGATTGCGACTCAGAAGAAAAGCATCAGGAGCAGTATACTGCTCATTCCCCCCAGCATGAACCCGCCCATGCTGACCGCGCCCGAAACCAAAGAATAGTCGGCGATACGAAACGTCTGTTCGCCCAGTGTGAAGAGTACCTGGGTGCGATCGATGTCCCGATCCGCGAAACTCTTCAATGCCTCTTCGGCGCTGTGCGCTTCCTTTACCGAGACCATGGCAACAAGAATCATCGTGAGCGCGGAAGCCAGAGTCCCGGTTGCGAATACGAGCAGCGTCGTCAGGGCCAGCCAGTGATAGGCCGCGTCTTCGACTCCGGAAGGCGAACTCATGAAACCGATAATCAGAGCCGCGCCGCCCGCATTGCCCAAAAGCAGCAGCCGGGCCGACTCCGTAATCAGCCTGAACATCGTTCCGCGCCGCATATGGACGACCTTGTAGAGCTCCCGCAACCACTCTTCGCCGATTTCTTCGGCCGAAAATTCATCCACCTTTTTCAAAGGTCAATCTCCTCCGAGATCGATCAACCGGACGTAGCGCGAGCCCGTGTTGGTTCCAGGCTCGAAAGCGAGCGTCCAATCGTCAATCGCTACCGGTCCGGACGACAATGCATGTTGCAGAAAGTACTCCCGCGTCAACGTCTCTCCCATGCGCTCCAGCACCTCGATGGCGAAGCGTCCCAGAATATATCCCTCGAGGGACACCTCGTTGACACCGAATTTTCCGTCCTGTTCACCGCTTGCAGCGCCCATGGCTCCCAGAGCCCGTTGAAAGCTCCTGACCACCTGCATGCCGGTGTCGTCGGCGTCGGGCATCACTTCTGAGACCAGTATTCGGTCGCTCGGTGCGTCGATCCTCTTCTTCAACTCGTAGGACAGAACAAACGACAGATTGGCCATTATGTATCTGTGGCCGAGAGAGTGCGCCAGGTTGATAATTTCAGCGTTGGACGCATACGCGCCGACGATCATGATGGCGTCCAGGTCGGCCTTGGCCAGGGCGAAAAGGCTGGCCTGGACGGCATGGGTGTTTCGGGAGAAAGCGGTTTTTCCCAGAATTGGAATGCCCTTTCCGTCGAGTACCGACTTGTAGTTCCTGAGGACGGAACGCCCGAAGGCGTCGTCCTGGTAGATGATACCGAACCGCTTCTTGCCGCGCTTCCTCAGGATGTGGTCCACCAGAACGCGGGTCTCGTCCAGATAGCCCGCTCTCAGGTTGACGACGTTTGGAAACCGCCTGGCGTTGCGCAGGAACGCGGCGCCGGTGAAGGGACCCACGAAGGGTATCTTTGCCGATTTCAGCACCGGAGCGATACGTTTCGCCGTTGGCGTACCCACGCCGCCGATGACGGCGAATACGTCGTTTTCGGATGCGAATCGCTCCGCGTTGGCGGCTGCCTGATCGGGCTCGTACGCGTCGTCGAGGGAAATCAGCCTGAGTGTCCTGCCGTTAACGCCGCCGCGACGGTTCGCTTCCTGCAGGGCGGCGCGAATACCGGCCCGATAATTGAAACCCAGCTGCCTGTTCGGCCCTGAAAAACAAGCGCTCTGACCGAAGACAATCGTCGTATCGCTGATACCTGTCTCCGCCGCGGGCGTTGCGACCGGCAGCAGGGCGAGCCAGAATGCCAATAGCCCACTGACGATGTGTGCCGCCATTCGCTACCCTCTTCCGGAGGCGTGTCACGTCTACTTCGACGTGGCGCCACCCTCCCCCTTCTTTGCCGGCTTGCCGGCAACCACGTCCTGCTTCTCCGGCTTGACGGCGATCTTGCTCTGCTTGAGGCCGGCCTTCGTTTTCTTCCCGGATTTGACTCCGGGCGTCGCCTGCGTCGTTGACCTGGCATCCTCCTCGGGGAGCACCTCCACCATCGGCTTCTCCTGCTCCTGCCGGCTGAACCGTTTGCCACGCACAACGTGGCTATGGGAGAATATCGAAGGCGTGTCGAAAATAAGCGACCGGGGGTTGGCCACGTCCAGGTGATCTCGTTCCGAGCGCACTTTGTGAAACTGGCCGTCGAGCGTGAGTCTGTCCTCGTCGACATTTTCTATTTTATGTATATCAGGCATTTGCGTTGACGATAACGCCATCCTGCCGGCCGCCGCGCCGGTTCCTGTGGGCGGCGCCCCCAGCGCCAGGTCCGCCGGCGTGAATCCGTCGCCGGCGCCGTCAATCATGTTGATGTCGATGGCCGACTGATTGGCCGGGTTGACCGCGGCCAGGCTCGCCTCGGTGAAGATCTTCCTCATGCGGTCCCAATAACGGGTGATGCGGACGTGCGATGGCTGTTTCCTGTATTCGCCCAGAAGCGCGGAGAACGAACCGGCGCTGCTCTTCGCCTGCACGACCCTTTCCCGGGCCCTGGCTTTCGCGTTCAAAACCAGCGCTTCGGCCTGTCCCCGGCTGCGCGCGATCAGCTGCTCCTTCTGTCGATTCGCGTCGCTGACCGCCTTCGCCCGCTCCGCGAACGCGTCGCTGACGTCCCGGAATGCGGCGATGGTCTCCTCGATCGGCTGAACGTCGACGATGTCCAGCGAAACAAGCTCTATCCCGATATCGCGATTTTCGAGCCGGGCGGTAATCCGGTCGAACAACCTGCTTTGAATGATGTTTCGATTCGAGGTGAGAATCAGGTCGATGAAATTCTCGCCCAGGGCGTCGACCAGTTCCTCCCTGGTGTAAACGGTCAGCATCGCGATGGGATCGCTGGAGATGAAAAGGAAGTTTCTGAGGTTGTCGATCCGGTACTGGACGGCGACGTCCACTTCCAGAAGGTTCACGTCTCCCGACAATAGGGTAAAGTTGACCCTATTGCCTTCCTTGCTGGCCACCCGGTATCGGGTGACCCGCTTGACCTTGCGGATGTGTACCACGTCGATAATCGGAATGCAGTAGCGTATTCCGGGCCGGACGTTGGTATTCACGACCCTCCCGAACCGGAGGACGACGCCGAGTTCCTCCTTCTTGACGATGTAGAACCCGCTGGCCAGGATACCGACCACAACCGCGGCAGCGGTCCATACCATGATTCGCCGCCGGTGTTTCGAGTAATAATCGAATACGGCGTAGATGATCCGCGTACTTGGCGGCAATGATGTCTGTTCACTCATTTCGCGCGAACTCTCGGTTTATCGGGGCGTGGACCTGCTGTTGAGGTACTTGAACAACTCGTTGTCGGCCGGAAGCATCAACGTCGTGTTCCGGTCTATGATAAGGTCGTAGCTGTCCAGTGCACGGATGAAACTGTAGAACCCCGGATCCTGCCGGTATGCCTTGCCCAACACCGCCATCGCCTCGGCTTCGGCCTTGCCTAGAATGGCAGTCGCCTCCGCGTGGGCGTCGGCCAGCAGCTTTTCGTGTTCGTTGATGGCCAGGGCCTCGATTCGCAGGGCCCTTTCCTCGCCTTCGCTGCGATACCGGGCGGCAATGCGCGCCCGTTCCGCGATCATACGCTGAATGACGCTGGGACGGTTCTCGGTCGGCAGGGTGTATTCGACGATTCCTGCTTCGATCACATCGATCCCGTAGCTTTCTCTCGCAATCGGCGCAATCCTGGCGTGAATCTCCCGTGATGCCTCGTTCAGGTCTTCGTGCTCCAGCCCCAGCCCGATAAAGGCGTCCAGGGACTTGTTACTGACCACAATCCCGCTGCTTGACAGATAGAGGTCCTGCAGTCGCTCGAGGGCGTTCTTTCCGGTGCGGATCGCCTCGACGAACAGAATGGGATCTACGGTCCTCCAGAGCAGGTACCCGTCGACGCGAACGCTTTTCTGATCGTCGGTGATCAGTTCGTGAGGGATGTCGGTCAGCGTATGGATACGCCGGTCCACCTTGTAGATCCTGGAGATCGGGCGTGGCCACTTCAGGTGAAGGCCCGGCTGTCTCACTGGAGGCGAAATCTTTCCGAAGTGCGTCAGAACGCCCTGCTGGGTCTCGTGGATTATGTAGATGCTGTCGTAGACGATTGCGCCGGCAATCACGGCGATTGCCGCGGTCATCGTGGCTTTCTTGAGCGTCATTGCGTTGCCTCGTCAGTTAGGACGTCCGGATCGTGCGTGAACGATCGACCCGCCGACCCTTAGCAGCCCGTTGAAAAAGCCCATCCGGGCTACGGCCGGCCCGTGCGGTCGAAATACTGCGTTGCGCTCCCTCGCCGAATCGCAGGATGGGACTCGGTCGCGCGCCTTGTCTTCGACCACAATGGCTCGGCCTCGCCTGCAGAGCGACTTTCTCAACGGACTGTTAGCGGTTCAGGTTTCCCGGACGCCAATCGAATGGCGTGGTACCCAGCACGCCTTCAGGGATTATGAATCGGGTGGCTCAAAAGTCTGCGTCTACCTCTTCTGGCGGCCCTTCTTTCCGTGGCCGGCCGGCGCGCCATGGTTGACGCCTGATGTCTTTCTCTTCCACAGCGCGACCTTTTCGAGGCTCTTCTTGTTGGGCACGATAATCTTGGGATTTCCGGATAACGCCGTCTCGAGTTTCTCCCGCCAGAGCATGTTCCTCAGTACGCCCGGCGCAGTTCTGACAGCCCTGGACACCGTGGATATGGCATCGGCCTCAGCGGCCGCCGTCTTGACTCTCCGATAGGCCTCGCCGTCGGCCTGCTGCAGCTCCCACGCCGCGTTACCGTGCGCCTGGGGCACCAGCGACACGAGGAAGCGCTGCGCGTTGACAATGATCCGCTCCCGGTCTTCCTGCGCGCTGGAAACATCCCTGAAAGCACTCATGGTTTCCGCCACCGGGCTCACATCCAGCAGGTTGACCTTGACGATTTCAACAGTTTTCAGAACCGAATTCGCGAAGTGCACGTCCACGTCGAACGACCTGGTGAGATGATCTTCGAGCGTTGCGCGATGCACGTTCAGCAATCTTTCGAGGTCCCGGGCGGATATGAAGGAACGCACGTGGGCTTTGACGACGTCGGCGATGACTTTCTCCGGCTCCTCCGTCCGATAGTGATAGACGTAGGGATCCTTAACCCTGTATTGCACGTTGACCGTCAGGGAAATCAGGTTGAGGTCGCCGGACACATACTCTTCGGGCGTTTCACAAAGGATGGCCTTCACTTCCCGTACGGGCCACTTGTCGACCTTGACGAAGGGCCATGGGGCGAGATAGCTCAGCCCCGGCTGGATGTCACGCCAGTAGACCTCGCCGAGAAGCAGGCCGTAGCCTACCGCATGGGGGGGTATGGCCGTGAATCCGCTGGCAAGGAACAGGAGCAGGAGCAACCCCCAGAACATCTTTCCCATCGGTGTGCCGGGAGAGATGACCCCCCTGAAGTTACGCCCGCGCGTGAGGCGCTCCCAGGCCTGAGCCCATGTTTTCGCCAGGGGTCGTATATTGAGAAGCAGATCCTCCCATCCACTGCGGAGCGCGCCCGCACGGAAACGCCAGATAATGAGAGCGATGAGAACCAGGGCCGAGCCCCACTGCAGGAACTGTATCGTCGGCGATTCGGAGGGGCCGAGGTACACCGGAATCGTCAGGCCGGTGGCCAGGAGCAGCGCGTCGATCACAATACCGAGGGCGACCGTGACCGCGATGACCGCCGCGACGTATATGGTGGCGAAGCGTGCGCCGAACTGGCTGACGATGATCGCGATCGTACCGGTATTGGTGGCCGGCCCGGTCATCAGAAAGATCAGCGCCGCACCAGGGCTGAATCCCTTCGCGACAAGGGCCGCGGCGATCGGCGTGCTCGCCGATGCGCATATATAAAGAGGAACGCCGACCAGCACCATGACGGGATAGGAGACCCAGCGGGCGTACTCGTTTGTCATCAGGTCGCCCGGTATCACCAGGAAAAGTACCCCGCCCAGGGCAACGCCAACCAGCAGCGCAAAGAGGATGTCGTCGGCGATCTCAACGAAACCGTAGTGAAAGATGTGCTTCACCAGCTTTTTGAAATCGAGTGCGTGACCCTCCGTGGACGTGTCCCCCGGAGAAGCCTTTCCGGCATCTTCCGCCTCCAGAGCGTCACGGTAGAATGCCGGTTTCACCCACGAAATGGACTTCCACCGCCCGGCCACCGTGGCGACGCTCTTCAACCACTGCACGAAAAGGCCCTTCAATCGCGAAAAGCTCACGTAGCAGTCGTCAGTCTCCGGAATGAGGGGCTCGTGCGAACCGTGATCGTGGTCATGATCGTGATCGTGCCCGTGGTCGTGTTCATCGTGGCCATGGTCCGACTCGGTTTCTTCGTGGCCGTTGCGTATGAGACCGATGCAGAAGATGCCGGCGACGACGGCCGTGATGAAGCTGATTACGGGACGCACGACCGCGGCGATAAAACCGAATAAGGCGTTCGTAACCAGGATCGAATCCGCCCCCGTCTCCGGCGCGGTTATCAGGAAGGACATGCAGGACGAACGGGATGCGCCTTTCCTGCGCATCTCGGCGACCACGGGCACAACGGAACAACTGCACAGCGGCACGGGCACGCCCACGGCCGAACTCACGGCAACGGATTTCAGGCTGTCGTCCTTGAGCCATCTGAGGATGGCCTCGCGGGATATAAACACATGGATAAGGCCCGAGAGGAACAACCCCAGCAACAGCATGGGCGCCAGGAGCAAACCGGACATCCAGAGAAAGTCGAAGAAACTGACCAGCGTCTGCTGTACCACTCAATTGCCTCCAGTGCATTTATTGATGCAAAGGCCCGCCTGGAAGGCGTTTCAGAAGCCGGGAACGAAAGGCTCCGCAAACATCGCCAGACGCGCCCATGAGCCGACCGACGTGTTGACCTGCAAAAGCGTCCGCTCCACGTCGGGAATCAAAGCGCAAATGATACCGACTATCGGATTTCAAGTCAAGGACTATATACCTTTTTAATATAGTGTATTCCGTGACGACTGCAAGGGGCGATTCCCCGTTGGAAAGAACCGGTTTTGACCGCCCTGACAGGACAGCGGCCTCAGCCCGCTCGCGGAGCCGGGTCGCGGTCCGTCCGGCTCATACTCCTGACATAGCGCAGGCGGTTGTGGACGGGACGAAACCCGATCCTCCTGTAGACCCTTTCAGCGGCGCTGCCGGCCGCCACTTCGAGCCCGGTCCAACGATTGTGCATCGAATGTGAGTCCGCGACCGCACGGGCGGTCACCGCCGACGCCACGCCCCTGCGACGGTATTGAGGCAGCGTGCCTATGAAGTCGACACAGCCGAGACCGTATCTGGAATAAAGCAACGCGGTTCCCGCCGGCTGGCGACCAACGTACCCGAGGTAGAGCCTTACTTCAGGGATATCCAGGACCTTCCTTCCGAGGGCGCCCACGCTGTCGGGAAAACCGAAACTGCGACACATGGTGGCCGCCCAGACGCCGTACCGGCCCGGATCGAGTTCTTCGACCTCGATGGATTCGGTGAGGACGGGCTGGTCGCCCCGGTCGCAGCGCATCGCCGTGGCCGGTAACTCAAGCTTGAATCCGCGACTTTTCAGCCGTTCGGCCAGATCGGCCGGGCGGTCCAGCGGCGACAGGGTGAACGCACATTCAAAGTCCCGTTCCCTGAAATGGGCGAGCGCGCGGTCGATCACCGTGTCCGCCATTGCGCCGGGTACGTCGATCTGTACGACACGGTGCAGCATGCCCACTTTGATCTTCTCGTGGCTGAACGCGGTGGCACCGCCAAGATCGTGGCTGTCGCACCAGCTTGCACGGAATCCGATCCAGAGTCTCTCGAAAGTTGCCGTGAACGGGTCGGACATGGGACTGGAAGTCCTCCTGGATTCTGTTCGGCTTCCTGACGTCAACATCAACTATTGCGTGTTAACCTCAGTTCGAAAAGAGACAACAGTCAAATTGGCCACAAAAAGCACAAGAGACAAAGAAGCGACCGGTGCCAGATGGGGTCTCGAGGTCGTTCACAAGGATGACATTTTCGATCACGTCCAGCAACCTGATGTATCCTGGTAATCCGCAGTTTAATCGCCTTTGTCAATTTGCATATATTCGAATTAACGTTCATGAAAACATACGAATCATGGTTGAAGGCTTCCTCGACGTTGACCGTCTGTCGGATTTTCACCGACGTCCTTTGCGATTATCCGTCAGATATGTATATTGTCTTTCCTCTGGAAACGGGTCGAATGACGGGGAAATGCAACCAAACGCCATGTGTTCCGTATAATGATCGTATCGGACGATCGATCCACCGCGAGGACTGCTTCACCAGAGCCTTTTACGGGTGCGGAAACCGAGGTTTTGCACAATGAGGATAATCGTTACAGGCAGCAACGGTTTTATCGGTCAGAATACATGCCGTCGTCTCACGGAGCTCGGACACGACGTAATCGGTGTTGACGATCTGTCTTCCGGAACGCCTCCCAACGGCGTGGCGGGCGTTCAATATCACGCCCACAGCGTCGTGGATGCGGACTGGTTCGTGCGGCTTCTCAGGAACACAATTCCGGACGCGGTCCTTCATCTGGCGGCAAAGCCTCGGGTTCCGTACTCGGTGCGGAATCCTTTGCGCAGCGCGGAGGCGAACGCGATGGGAACGCTGTCCGTACTCAACGGGATTCTAAAGGCCGAACTGGCTGAGAAAACCCGCCTGGTCTTCGCCAGCAGCAGCGCGGTATGCGGCGAGGCAACGATCCTCCCCACCCCGGAGACATACCCGTCGAATCCGCAATCGCCCTACGCGTTGGCGAAGCTGCACGGCGAGCAGTGGTGCGACATGTTCCACCGATTGTACGGCCTGGACGTCGTTAGCCTCAGGTATTTCAACGTGTTCGGACCGGGCGCGCTTTACGGTGGCGACTATTCGACTGTGCTTTCGGCCTGGCCGTATCATCTGTTTGTCGATCCGTCGTACCGACCCTTTCTGGAAGGCGACGGCACTCAGACCCGGGACTTCTGCTTTGTCGACAACGTCGTGGAGGCGACCATCACCGCGGCAACCCGGGAACGCGGTTTCTCGGCGGACGTGCTGAACGTGGGGCAGGGTGAGGCCCACACCCTTCTTGAGGTAAAAGACGTCCTCGAACGGGTTGCGGGCAGAGAACTCCGGCTTGAACGCCGGCCGCCCCGCGTCGGCGACGTCGCGCATACCCTGGCCGACATCTCCCGGGCCCGGGAGGAACTCGGGTTCGAGCCGTCAACCGACTTCTATGCCCAGGTCGAACGAACGGCGTTATGGCACCGGGATTGTTATCCCTAACTGCCGTCTGAACGCTGACGTGCGAAAAAGCGAAACTGAGAGAACCACAAGGCGCCCATCCGTCTGATGCGCTCCTTTGCCCTCTCCATTGTTCGCGAATTATCTACGGGTAATCGTCCCGTTAATCTCGGCACAGAGGGTGTTGTTGCGCAAATGGTTTTGTGGGTCTGATGAAGTCCTCATTTCGTTCCGCCGGCACGGGCTTGAATCCACGCTTGAGCATTGTGAAACACAGGGCAAAGGAGGAGGTTCAACTTGAAGCTGTGGATGGATGTCATGCGCGATCTGGAAAGCGTGATGAATGATCACGAGCGCATACTCGACGCCTGGGCTGAGGGCGGCGTGGACGGCGTCGTGTTCGGTCCGCTCGTTTTCGGCACGGCAAGGCTCTCGAAGCACGCTTTGCCCGCTCCCACCGGGGACATTGTCGCGGAGGTCTACGATCCGAATCCGGCTGTGTACGCGCGACTCGGGGTCGAACCGCCGTCGCCGCCGGAACAGAAGCTGCCCGAGAAGAGGGCCCAGCTGGAAAGGACGATGAACGCCGCCAGGGACCGCGGCATGCAGGTGTATTGCATGTACGCCGATGGTGGTGCGGGCCCAGGGGGAAAGGGCCACCCACTGCACGACGACAGGACGCTGGCATCGCGAGTGGCGCGCATGGTCGATACGCTCGAGCACTTCCCAATGGCGGACGGCGCCGTGATGGACGGGCCGGAGTGGGGGTACGAAATCGCGCCCCATCACATGGCCCAACGCTCCTGCATCTTTCACGACCTGCCGGAATCTGCGGCACCGATGGCCGCGGATCTGGGGTACGACTATGAGGCCCTGGTGGGCGCGAAAGACAGGCTGTTGGACCTGTTCCACAATCTCGACCCCGTGCGCATCCGGGGACACGCCCGGGGCGGACTGGTCGGCGCCCACCGCATGCTGGGCGCCGATTCCGACCTGATGGCCTGGCTGTCGTTCCGCACAGACTCGTTGACGCGCTATTTTCGCCGCATCCGGGAAGGCGTCGCCACCGAGCTGGCGCGCCCGGTGCGCCTGGGATGCGGCCCTCGCTCGGCGGCCTTCGCGCCCCTGTGCGGATACGACTTCGTCGATCTGGCCCGGTTCATGGATTTCCTGCTGCCAAAGCACTACTTCTTTCACCGCGGCTTCGACGGCTTCATCGGCACGGTCTATCGCTACTCACAGACGCTTTTGGAGTGGAATGCGGGGATCAGCGTCGCCGACACCCTCGATGTTGTGCAGGCCCTCTTCGGCATTGTCCTTCCGGGTGTCGGCGACGATCTGCTCGATTTTGAGAGCGCCCTCAATCCGGAGTTTTTCGATCAGGTGGTCACGCAGGAGACCCGCAGGGCGCTGGCCTCGGTGGACGACCCTGAGCGGATCGTGCCCTGGCTTGACACCGGCCGCTTGCCCCACGATGGCGACCCAATGTCGGCGCGCGACCTCAAGATGTTGCTGGACGCCGCAGAGGCTGCAGGGCTCAGGCGCTTCAACTACCACCACCAGGGCAACCTCAGTGCGGGCGAATGGGTGGTCATCAGCGACAAATGCGGAACCCGCTGGGACCCGCGCAAAAGCGACTACCAGCCGCCCGACGAGTTGGTGTTGTAGGACGGCACTGCGCGTTTCCGGTCACCGCGGCCTCTGGAGCGACTCACACCCGACCAGCCACTTCCGGCTCAGTTTCCCATGCCGGTTCCAGGCGCCCACTCCTTCTCCCGGCGATTCGCGCCATACCTGGCGCACCAACAAAAAAGGGATTATGTCAAAACGACATAATCCCTTGTTTTCAAATGGTGGGCGATACTGGATTCGAACCAGTGACCTCCTGCTTGTAAGGCAGGCGCTCTAACCAGCTGAGCTAACCGCCCACGGACCTGTCGGATACGTCGTCGGCCGGTTTTTTCGATTCGCCCAGCAGGAGGCCGATGGGTATCAGCACGCAGTACCCGATGACCAGCAGAACAGGCGCCAGCGTAAGCGACATGAAACCGTCGACCGGCGGTTGGGCCAGGCACAGATAACCGATCAGGATCGTGCCCAGCCCGGCGCCAAGGAAGGTCCAGTTCCTTCGGGAATAGGGCAGTGGACTCCGGGCAGTTTCCCGCCGTTGTGCCTGATTCCTGCGTCCCGCGCGGCCGCGGGGGCGTTTTCCTGCATTGCGTGTCGCCATTCGGTTATCCGATTTCCTTGATTACGCGTCCCTTTTTTCCTCGATCCTCGCGGCTCTTCCCTGCAGCGCGCGCAGATAGGTTATACGCGTCCTTCGGACCTTGCCGCTGCGAATCAGTTCGACCCTCGCCACCCGCGGTGAGTGGACCGGAAAAATCCGCTCGACACCCACGCCGCCCACCACCATCTTTCGTACCGTAAAAGTCTCGTGGATCCCGTGGCCCCTGCGCTGGATGACCACGCCCTCGAATATCTGCGTACGCACCTTCTCGCCTTCGACCACTCGCACGTGCACCCGCACCGTGTCCCCGGCGCCAAATGCCGGCAGATCGGCCTTGATCTGTTCCTCCGTCAAGGATTTCAACAAAGTATCCATGGCAACACTCCTGAAACGATGAAAGATTCCCGGGGCATCAACGCCGCCCCGATTCATCATCAATTGGCGAAAAATATCCCTTCACCGGCTGCTGCTATTTTCCGCGCCCCCCTGCGTCCTCCTCTTCCGGGCCAGCCGCGTCGCCGGCTTCGATTCTTTCGTAGAGATCCGGCCGGCGTTTCCGGGTCCGTTGCATGGCCACTTTGCGTCGCCAGTCTGCGATCCGCTCGTGGTCTCCGCTCAACAGAACGTCGGGAACCCGCAACCCCTCGAACTCTCTGGGTCTTGTATACCACGGACAATCCAGAAGCCCGTTCTGGAAGGAATCCTCCAGGGCGGATTCCGCGTCTCCCAACGCCCCGGGGATCAATCGCACGACGGCATCCATCAATACCAGCGCTGGCAATTCGCCGCCGCTCAATACGTAATCGCCAACCGAAATCTCTTCGGTAACGTACAGCTCGCGAATGCGTTCGTCAATTCCGCGGTACCGCCCGCACAATAACACCAGGCCCGGCGCGACGGAAAGCCGGTTTACCGTCTGCTGATCCAGCCGCTTTCCGTCGGGCGTCAGGAAAATCACGTGCTCAAGGCACCGTCCGGCGTCTCGAATGGCGGCCAGTGCGCGGGCGACCGGTTCCGGTTTGAATACCATCCCCGCTCCGCCGCCGTAGGGCGTATCGTCCACCGTACGGTGAACGTCATCCGCAAAATCCCGCAAATCGTGTGCGCTGACGTCTACCAGACCGGCACGGATCGCACGCCCTGAAATACCGTATGCAACCGCTTCCCGGATCAGGTCGGGGAATATGGTGAGAAAATCGATATGCACAGCAGTCCGCTGTTAAAGTCGCTCCGGAGGCGAGGTATCGCGACCCGTCCCGGAAATCTGTCACCATTTATCCGCCGATTCATCCCGTCTGCTGATCGAGAAGTCCCGCCACGTTCTTCACAACCAGACGCCCGCCCGCAAGGTCAATCCGAACCAGATCCTTCACAGCGGGTATCAGCGCCTCGCCACCATCCTCCCTCTTGACAACATATAGGTCATTTCCGGGATGGGACAACACATCGGCCACGCGTCCCACTTCCAGGCCCTCTTCCGTCTCGACCTTCAACCCCGCGATCTGGAACACATAGAACGTATCTTCAGGAAGCGGATACACCTCGCCGGCGGGAACCAGCAACTCGCTCCCGCGAAACGGCGCAACCGCGTCGGGCGTATCGATATCGAGAAACTTAATGGCCATCCGCCGTCCGCAGTTCCGAACCCGGTCGATCCCGAGCGTCGTCCGGGTCCCGTCGGGCCCTTCCACCAGTACGCTCTTGAGAACCTGAAACCGTTCCGGAAAATCCGTGAGCGGATGCAGAAACGCCTCGCCGCCGAGGCCCCTGGGTTTCAGAACCCTGCCGATGGCGACGTATTGTTCCCGGTGGACCGGATCTCGGGGCAAGGACTATTCCCCGGCTTCAACGTCGGTTTCGTCCGCTCCGCCCGTATCGGCGCCGGGCACGTCGTCCTGGCTCAGAATCCCCTGTTGCCGAAGCAGACTCATCACCGTTCCTGACGGTTCCGCGCCCTGATCCAGCCAGTGGCGCGCCCGCTCCGCGTCCAGCCGCACCAATTGCGGATTCATCGTTGGATCGTAGTACCCGAGGTTCTCGATGAACCGACCGTCCCGAGGGGACCGGCTATCCGCGACCACAACCCGGTAGAACGGCGCATTCCTGGCGCCCTTTCGGGTCAATCGAATCTTTACCAAAAAAACATCCTCCTGTTAGGAAACCACTACAACCGGACATTTTCAACGTAGTGAATGTCAACCCCGGTACCCGCCTGCCGCCCATACCATCGTGGAAAGACACCTCCTTAACCCAGGAACGGTACAGGCGTCACACGGCCCTGCTTCTCCATCCTCGACATCCGTTTCATCATCTTTCGCATCATTCCGAACTGCTTAATCAGCCTGTTGACTTCCTGGATGCTGCATCCGCTGCCATTCGCGATGCGCCGGCGCCTGCTGCCGTTCAGGATCTGAGGATTAACGCGTTCCTGCCGCGTCATTGACAGGATGATCGCTTCCGTATGCACAAATGCGTCGTCATCCACCTCAAGTCCCTTCATTGCCTTTCCGGCCCCGGGTATCATGTCCATCAACTGGCTCAATGGCCCCATCCTGCGTACCTGGTCCAATTGCTGCAGAAAGTCATCGAACGTAAACGCGGCGCTTCGCAGTTTCTTCTCCAGCTTCTGCGCCTGCCTGACGTCCACCGCCTCCTGCGCCCGCTCCACCAGCGTCACGACGTCGCCCATACCCAGGATCCGGGAGGCCATCCGGTCCGGATGAAACGGCTCTATGCCATCCACCTTCTCGCTGATGCCCGCGTACTTGATGGGCACACCCGTGACGTCGCGGATGGACAGCGCCGCGCCGCCGCGCGTATCGCTATCGAGGCGCGTCAGGACGATTCCCGTGAAGTTCAGTTGCTCGTAAAACGCCGTCGCTGCCGAAACCGCATCCTGACCCGTCATTCCATCCGCGACGAACAGAATCTCACCCGGCGAAACCGCTGCGCGTATCTGCTTCAATTCCTCCATCCGCGCATCATCGACGTGCAGCCGGCCGGCCGTATCCAGAATAACGGGATCCATCCCGTCCGCCCGCGCCAGGTCCACCGCCCCTGTGCAGATCAACGCCGGATCGGTCCCCTCCGCCGCCCTGTGGACCGGAACGTCTACAGACGCGCCCAGTACGCAAAGCTGATCGATGGCGGCCGGACGGTAGACATCCGCCGCAACAAGGAGCGGGCTGCTGCCCGTCCCCTTCAGGAGCCGCGCAAGCTTGGCACATAGCGTTGTTTTGCCCGACCCCTGCAGACCGACCACCATAACGACGTTGGGCGGCGGTCCGGTCAGATTCAACGCCTGGTGCGCGTCTCCAAGGAGGTGAATCAATTCGTCGTGTACGACCTTGACGACCTGCTGCCCGGGGGTAATGCTTCGCAACACGTCCTGTCCGATCGCCCGCTCCCTGACACGGGCAACGAACGTCCTCGCCACCTTATAGTTGACATCCGCCTCCAGAAGCGCGCGGCGCACGTCTCTGAGCGCTTCATCGATATTGGCTTCGGCCAGCCTGCCGCGACCGCGAAGCTTCTTGAAAACCCCTTCCAGCTTTTGCGTGAGATGATCGAACATGGGGCGGACCCGGGGTTAATCCTCAAAAAGGGAAACAGACCCGTAAAAATACCGGACGACAGCAATTTACGCAAGAAAAAACTCCGGAATCGGGCGCCTCTCACGCAGACCCGCGCTTCAGAGCCACCGGGCTTCAGGGCTGCCGGGTCCGGCCCGTACGCTACCTCAATCCCGCGAGTCCCGCGCGGCGCAACGCAGCCACGTTTTCAACCACCTTGCCATCACGAAACGCGGCCGATCCAGCCACCAGCACTTCCGCTCCCGCCGCGACCGCCAACCCGGCGTTTTCCAACCCGATACCCCCGTCGATTTCTATTTCGGCGCTCGCTCCCTGGCGTACGACCTCCGCCCGCAATCTCCGCACCCGTTCCAGTGACTCGGGCATAAACGCCTGGCCGCCGAATCCAGGCTCCACCGACATCACAAGCGCAAGATCCAGAGACCGCAATAGCGGATACAACGCCTCCACCGGTGTTGCTGGTTTCACCGTGGCGCCCGCCCGCATTCCCATCCTGCGGATTTCACCCGGCAGCGCGCGCGAATCCGCGCCGGCCTCAACGTGAACCGTACAGATATCGGTCCCGCTGTCCGCGAACGCCCGCAAATACCTTCCCGGTTCGGAGATCATGAGATGCACGTCCAGGGTCAACGCCGTCTTTTTGCGTATGGCTTCCACAACCATCGGGCCGAAGGTGATATTCGGCACGAAATGCCCGTCCATCACGTCCAGGTGAATATAGTCCGCGCCGGCGGCTTCCACCGCCCGGATCTCGCGTTCGAGCGCGGCAAAATCCGCTGCCAGGAAAGACGGAGCGATTTTGATCATAAAAAAACCTCCAATTCTCCGGCAGGGGCAGTCAGTTCCCGGGTTTGAATCGGAAGCCAACGCGCGGCGGCAACCATCGCTTACAATTTGCTCACCACCAGCCGCACCCGCGTACCCTGTTTCACTTCTTCCCCTGACTCGGGCACATGTCGGATCACCACGTTCAACAGATGCTGGGTGCTGAATTCATACCGGATGTCCCGTACCCGCAGCCCGGCTTCCGCCAACTCGGCGCGGGCGGTTTCAAGCGGCTTCCCCACCAGATTCGGCATCGGGACCATCTCTCCGGGAGGACCGTTGCTTATCGTAACCGAAACCGGCGTCCCGGTCTGTACCTGTTGTCCGGGTGGCGGGTCCTGGCTGATGATCAATCCCTCCCTGACGATTTCGGACGCGTCTTCTAGCGTATCTCCCATGGCCAGGCCCGCCTGTGCAATCCACAACTGGGCCTGGCGCAGGGATTTCTCCCTGAGATCGGGCACCTCGAAGAGCCGGACCCCGCGACTCGGCACCCCATAGACCGTCCGGTTGATCTTCACGTGCGAATTCGCAAGCGGATTCTGTTGTACCAGCCTGCCTTCGGCAATGGACGTGTCCCATCTCGCGGGTTGCAGCTTCAACCTCAGCCCCCGCCGGGACAGCGCACGACCGGCGTCTTCAGGTGTCAGATTGACAATATCGGGGACCTCAACACGCTGGCCGGCCCGGACCAGCCGTGGCATGATGAATCGATCGAGCAGGATCAACCCAACGATACCGGTAAAAACCGCGCAACCCGCAAATAACGCCGCCTCCCGGAGAAGCCTCTTGAACATCCGTCTTCGCCCCACCTGTTTAAGAACGAAATACCGCACGCTGCCTGGGGGTCTGGAACTCGTTGACAGACTCCGATCCAAAAATAGGACATCATCCTTCCAGTGTCAAGATCGCGCACCCTTCAACGTCCTATCGTCAGAGAAACCCGGTGCGTCAGCCCCAACACGGTATGATGCAGCGTTGCGTAGTCGATTCTCAGGCCCCGATGAAGCACACCCGCCCCCACAGACAATCGCTCGGCCCTTCCCCCGGCGCCCATCCGAAGCATCATCCGGCGGGCAGGTCTGTATTCCACGCCCGCACTCACCCCCGTGGGCCGGCCGGCCTCCTTGCGAACATCCACCAGCAGCGTCACGTTACGTACCGCCTCGAACCCCACGCCTGCCATTCCACCCTGACCCAATACATCCACCGACTGCCCTCCTGCGTTCCACGCCGCGAGCCCCAGTGTGATCCTCGGGCTGAGTACTATCCTGGCGCCCAGATCGAACGCCGTCCACGCCCGGCCGGCGGCCCCGGCAACGGACAGTTGCATGCGACGAATCCTGACCCCGAGACCCAGCCGGGATACCACCCGCGTGCCGATCGTCAGACCGGCGGTCCTCTCCCGATACAGGCTGAATCCGTACTCCAGATAACCCAGGCCCACGGCGGCACGGCCGGTAGACGCGACGGCCCCGACCGCATGGGCGTCCAGCGCCGCCATACCGAACGGCCGCTCGTACCCTCCCGTGATACTTACGCCCTTGCCCCATGCTACCGCGCCGGCATTCCAGAAGACGCCGTCGGCGCCTTCCGCACAACCCGTGAACGTGTCTCCCAACCCGCCCGGCCGGGCGCCCACCGCCCGAAACTCGAACGCGGCGTCAGCCTGAAACGCGATTGGGAAGACACACAGGAGCCCGCAGCAGGCAGCAAGCCGAACCCGCACCCCGAGAAGACCGCACATCGCGGCGGGACCCGGCATCGCGCCCCGGCATGCCGCACTGCGCGGTCTCCGCTCCTTTAGAGCGTTGTCGATCCGGCGCGGCGCGTTTTCCGGAAAATATCCCATTCCATCGGGATCGGTTCCGCAATCACCGTGCCTTACCTGGACCGCATGCCGTAAAAATAGACTATTTGTTTAATTAACATAAACTTGAGACGAAATTGTCGAGGTTTCACCCGGTCCGTGGGCCCGCAGTCGCCGTGTCGTATGCTGCAGTACGCCCCGGTATTGTCGACCGTAAGAGGACAGGAAGGGCCCGCGGGCAAACACCCACGGGCCGAATTGAAATAGCCCGGACCCCCCAACGGCGTTATATTTCATGCAAATGTGCGAAAACACGCCGACAAATCAGGGTTGGACCTATGAAAACCGTATACAGAAGGACGCGGCGGGGGAAACCGTTCTTCAGTTCTATCTCCGGCGCTACTCGCACTCCACCAGGGAAACATGGCGCAAACGTATCGTTTCAGGCGACGTTCGGCTGGATGACGGGCCGACCACGCCCTGCACCCGGCTTTTCGCGGGACAGCGGCTCACCTACCGCCGGCGGCCGTGGCGGGAACCGGACGCACCCTGTTCGTTTGCACTGCTCTACGAGGACGACCACGTCGTTGCCGCGGCCAAACCGGCCGGCCTACCCGTGTTACCGGGCGGTCATCACCTTCGAAACACCCTTCTCGCCCGCGTCCGCGAACAATACCCGGAAACCCCGGGCCCCGCGCCCCTCCATCGCCTGGGACGGGGAACTTCGGGCCTGGTTCTGTTCGCCCGTTCCGAGTTGGCAAGACGAGTCCTTTCGGAGGATTTCCGAAACCGGCGCGTATGCAAAATCTACCGCGCTCTCGTCGCCGGAACAGACATGCCCGATCGGTTTGCGGTGGATGTACCCATCGGGCGGATCCCCTTTGCCCCGACCGGGTACCTGTACGCGGCAACGAGCGTGGGAAAACCGGCCAGGACGGAATGCCGGGTCCTCGACCGCAACCCGGACAGCAATCGGAGCCTGCTCCGCGTCAATCTCGTCACCGGCCGCGCCCACCAGATCCGTATTCACCTCGCCGCTGCCGGACATCCGCTGATTGACGACCCGCTTTATCGCGCCGGCGGCCGCCCTGCCGTACCGGCCGCTGGCGACCGTGCACCGCTGCCGGGAGACATCGGATACCACCTTCACGCGCATGAACTCCACTTCGCCCATCCGGCCACCGGCCGAAAAGTCCATCTCACGTGCCCGCCGCCGTCGATCCTCCTCACGCCCGCGGAAGTTGGCGGACAAACCAGTCCGTAGCGACTCCCTGAACTTTGAGCCTGTATCGCACCTGCCCGGAACCGGCTTCGTTCCCGGACACCGGTGAACCTGAATAAAGAGACGCTATTCGTGGATCCTGGTTGTCTCGTCCGTACGCGCCTGCCCGATGTGTCTGCCGGTGAAACCCACGGCATTTCTCAGGTCGGCGCCGCGCAGGTCCGAATTCTCAATATTGGCCTTGTACAGGTCGGCGTTCTGCATTCGGGCCTTGATGAAACTGGCGCATCGGAGGTCTGCCTGTACGAGGTCCGCGTTCTGCAGCCTTGCGCTCTGAAGGTCCGCATTCCGCAGGTCGGCCCCCTGAAAATTCGCACCCTGAAGGTTTGCGCCTCTCAGATTGGCGCCCTTCAGGTCCGCATTCAGAAGGTTGGCGTCCTGGAGATCCGACTTCCGCAGATCGGTCCCGCAAAGCGTGGCGTCTCGCAGGTTCGCTCCCCGCAGCGTGGCCCTCGGCAGCCGGGCGCCGGAAAGATCGGCATTCGTCAGATCGGCGAGTTCCAGGTCTGCCGGCGCCAGATTGGCATTCTTGAGATTCGCGCCCCGGAACAGGGCGCGCTGGAGGGGAGCGCCGGAGAGATCGGCGTCCTGAAGGTTTGCATCGCGGAAGTTGGCTTCGTAGAGTCTTGCGCGCTGAAGATTGGCGCCTTGCAGATTGGCGTCCTGGAACCGCACGCCGCTGAGGATGGCTTCGCTCAGATCCGCGTTCTGGAGTCTGGCGTCCTGAAGTTCGGCCCGGCTCAGATTTTCGCCGGACATTTCGGCCCGTTCTCCGGTCTTTCCTCCGGAATCGATCCACTCACAATGCCGGTTGATGACAAGGCGCAGTTCAGCGGATGACATGGGCATCCGGGACTCCTGTCTGGTGTGAAAACATGCTGATGTTCCCCCGCGGATCCCCCACCCCGTTTCCTACTTACGTCCACCCCTTCTCCGAATTCAGGTTGTCACACCCTGCGTGTATCGTGAACTCCAGACTCCGTGACGACCAGGTCCATCGGAATATCGCGAGGTCCGGTCGGCAGCCGATCGAAGAGCTGGAAGTCGTATGCGAGGCCGATCTTGATCGCAAGCGCCATTGAAAGGAAACGGTCGTAGTAACCGGCCCCGAAGCCCACGCGATTTCCGGAGCAGTCGAAGGCCAGACCGGGTACGAGAACGATATCGAAGGCGTCGGGAGGCACCACGGCGCCGTCCTCGTCGGACGGCTCCAGAAGGCCGAAACGCGAAGGCTTCAATTCAGCCAGGCCGCGGATTTCCCGGTGAATCAACGTGCGGTTCGGCACCAGGACGGGCGCTGCAACCCGCTTTCCGCTATTCAGGGCAAGATCGATGAGGGTATGGGTGTCGACTTCGTTCGAGATCGAGACATAGCTGGCAACGCATCCGGCGCGCCGGTAGACCTCCTGGCCGGTCAGGCGCGCGATAATGCGACGGCTCCGGGCGCGAACCTCCCCCAACGACAGTTCGGACCGCCGTTTCCCAACGGCATTTCGAATTTGCTTTTTGGTTGGCATAGGGCGTTGATTCGACCTGAAACTTTTCTGCGGCGCCGGGGTTAATAACAATACTTCCAGTGCGGCGGGTTGTCAAGGCGGTAGGGGCATGGAACACGGACGGACCGGCGCGGTCAGACGGAAAAGTTCCCTTGACTTTGACTGTATGGGCTTTTAAATTTCAAATGCCGAATTTTAAAGTACTAACGGCAAATCATGCGAGGAAATCTTGGATCGCCGCGACGTGGAAATTCAAAATGAGTTGAAGGCAGATGGCAACCTCCCGGGGCATGTCGCAATCATCATGGACGGGAATGGCCGCTGGGCCCAGAAACATGGACTTGTCAGAACTCAGGGCCACCGTTCCGCTCGCAAGGTCGTGCGTGACATTGTGCGGGCCTGTGGGGAACTCGGAATCGATATTCTCACTCTGTTTGCATTTGGTACGGACAACTGGCGGCGTCCCTGGTCGGAAGTCCTTTCGTTAATGCAATTGTTGCGAGACGTTGCTGTTGAAGAACTGAGGGAACTCCTCGAGAATAACGTACGCCTGGTCGCAACCGGAGATACGGACCGCCTGGCAAGGCAGGCGCGTCAGGCGATGAAATACGCAATGTTCAGAACATCCGAAAACACCGGGCTGACGCTGAATCTGGCGATGAGTTACGATGGCCGCAGCGATATTCTCCAGGCCGTCAGGCGTATCGCATCCGAGGTGGAACAGGGAAGAGTCAACAGCGAAGGTATCGACGGAAAGCTGTTTTCCAGAATGCTTTACACCACCGATCTGCCCGACCCCGATTTACTGATCCGAACAAGCGGCGAGTTTCGTCTGAGTAATTTCATGCTCTGGCAGTGTGCGTACACGGAATTCTGGTTCACGCCGGTCCTGTGGCCCGATTTCAGGCGCGAACACCTGTACGAGGCCGTTCGGGCATACCAGTCGCGTGAGCGCCGTTTCGGCAAGACCAGCGCGCAGGTCCGTTCTTCGGCGAATGGCGCCGGGAACGGGGTTGCAGAGCGGATGGGCGCGGCAACGGGAGTGAAGCCCGCGTAACGGGATTCACTCGAACTCTATATTCCGTCCAGCAGGGGTGGTTTTGGCGGGACAGTCGAATCTGTTTCACCGGGTCTCAGCGGCGGCGGTCTTCGGGCCGCTTTTTCTGGTTCTGTTCCGGGTTGGCGGGATACCGCTCCTGATCGGCGTATGCGCGGTGGCTGCGGCTGGTACGTGGGAATACTGCCAGATGCAGAAAAAGCGGGGGCTGCATCCCTGGACGGGCATCGGGGTTGCGGCCTCTTTGGTTTGGTGTCTCTGGTTGAACTGGTTTGGAGATCGACTCTGGCCGGTTCCGTTCGTGGTGATCCTCCTTGTCCTGCTCACGCTGGCAACGGGAAACAGGGACGGCCGATTTCGACTGGCGGACGCCGAAGCGACCTTCGTCGGTACGTGCTATGTCGGGTTACTGCCCGCCTTTGCCCTGCTGGTTCGGAACCATCCCGGATTCGAACCCGCCGAAGCCGGCGCAAGGTGGTTTGCCGTTCTCGTACTCCTGGGCATCTGGAGTACGGATATTTTCGCCTATTTTGCCGGCCGTCTCTGGGGGAAACGACGTCCCTTTCCACGCATCAGCCCCGGTAAGACCGGGGCAGGCTACGCGGGCGGAATCGTCGGGGCTGTAACGGTAATGCTTGCCGGCGGAAGCGGTTTGAAATTGTACTCCATTCCAGCCGGTATTTCACTGGGAATCGTGGTGGGGCTGGGTGCGCTGTGGGGAGACCTTGTCGAATCGATGATCAAAAGGAACGCGGGCGTCAAAGATGCTTCCGCCCTGATACCCGGACACGGCGGCGTGTTGGACCGGTTCGACAGTTTTCTGTTTGTATTTCCCCTGGTCTATCTCTACCTGCGCATGTTTCATTAGACGATCGTGCGTTCCACGAGTCTTCGGATACTTCTACCCGTTGACACGAACGGGGACTGTGTATGATGCGGGTTTCGCTGCTTGGGTCGACAGGATCGATCGGCACCAGTACGCTGGATGTACTTGCCGGTCTGCCTGAACGGTTCCAGGTGGAATGCCTGAGCGCGGGAAGCAATATCGATTTGCTCTGCGATCAGGTGACGCGTTTCAGGCCGAAACGGGTCTGCGTGGGAGAGGAGCACGTGAGAGAGGCGAGCGAGAGGAATGAGTTGAAGGGTGTGGAGCTGTTGCACGGCTCCGACGGACTTATCGCGTTGGCGACCGACTCGAGGGTGGATCTGGTGATCAACGGGCTGGTTGCCGGGGTAGGTCTGCGTCCAACCCTGGCGGCGGTAGCGGCAGGCACGGACGTCGCTATTGCAAATAAGGAGACGCTGGTGGTCGCGGGCCACCTGATCACGGAACTCGCGGCACGCAACGGCGTGCGGCTGATCCCGCTGGACAGCGAACTCACACCCCTCTGGCAGAGCCTTCAGGAAGTTTCGCCGCAGCAGGTGACCCGCATCGTGCTTTCCGCTTCGGGAGGACCGTTTTTCGATATGTCTCTGGACGAGATGGCCTGCGCGACCCCTGAAGAGGCCCTCCGTCATCCAACCTGGCGGATGGGGCCGAAGATCACGATCGATTCCGCTACGCTGATGAACAAGGGATTCGAGGTGATCGAATCCCGCTGGTTTCTCGGGCTCGATATCGAGCAGATCGACGTCGTGATTCACCGGCAGTCGATCGTGCATTGCCTGGTGGAGTTCCTGGACGGCAGCCTGACGGCGCACCTGAGCCGACCCGATATGCGACTGCCCATTCAGCAGGCGTTGACCCATCCCGACCGGCTGCCGGGTCTCGTCCCGTCGCTGGACCTGGTGTCCACGGGTTCCTTGAGCTTTCACGCGCCGGACCTGGAGCGGTTTCCCTGTCTTGCGCTTGCCTATGAAGTGGGCCGCGCGGGAGGTACGGCGGCGGCAGTACTGAACGCGGCAAACGAAATCGGCGTCTATTCCTTTCTCGAAGGGCGCATCGGCTTTCTGGATGTACCGGACGTCGTACGCCGGACTCTCGATGCGCACGTCAACGCATCCGGATCGAATCTCGATGCCGTGTTCGAAGCGGACCGCTGGGGGCGGGAGAAGGCAAGAGAAGTCGTGGCGCGCATTTTACGTTGAAATCTTACGGTTACGTTTATAAGGAGCATGGCGCTTTGGAGTTTCTGGAAACCATTTTCTATTTTATTCTCGTACTGGGCGTATTGGTTTTCGTACACGAGTTCGGTCATTTCATCGTGGCCAAGAGGTCGGGGATTCGCGTGGAGCAGTTCTCGCTGGGATTTCCGCCCAAGGCGTTCGGCATAACGGTTGGCGAGACCGAATATTGCATTTCCTGGCTGCCCATCGGGGGTTACGTGAAGGTCGCGGGAATGTCGGATTTCGGCAGTGCGGACGTCAGGCAGGCGCCGTGGGAGTTTCAGTCGAAGCCGAGGGGAATTCAGATGGCGGTATTCGTCGCGGGTCCCGTCATGAACTTTCTGCTCGGATTCTTGCTGATATTCGGACTGCGCTTCGCGCTTGGGGACTATGTCTTACAGACGACGAAGGTAGGCCGGATCGAGGCGACGTCTCCGTTCTACGCGGCCGGACTGCGTACGGACGACCGGATCCTGGCGGTAAGCGGGACCCCGGTGGCCGACTGGGGTGGGCTGATCGATGCATACAGCGCGGGTGACGGCGGAGACGTTGTCCTCGAAGTGGCCCGCGGCGATGAGGTGGTGTCGCTTGTAGCCACACCCGATCCCGGACAGGCGTTGGATTTCGATCCCTTTCTGCCGTCGACTGCCGGATCGGTGATGCCGGGGTACCCGGCTGCAAGAGGCGGAATGGAGCCTGGAGACCGCGTGCTGGCGATCGAAGGTGAATCCGTAAGCGGATGGGACGAGATGAGGAAGAAAATCTCCGCCAGGCCGGGGCTGGAAACCGAGATCCGGTGGTTGCGCGGCAGAGACGAGATGGCGGCGCGAATCGTGCCCCAACCCCAGCAGGGCGGGGGGCGAACCATCGGCGTGATCGGCATCGGTCCGTCCTACGAGCCCAGTGCCCGGGTGCCGGTGACCATTACGACCGCCATAGAACGAAGCGGCCGGGACCTGGTCGGGTACACCACGCTGATATTCACGTTGATCAAGCGCATCATCATGGGCGAAGTGTCCGGAGGAATGATCGCCGGTCCGGTGGGAATCGCGCAAATGGCCGGGAGCAAGGCAAGAGAAGGTTGGGAAGCGCTGCTCGATTTCATGGCGATGTTGAGCATCAACCTTGCCGTCCTGAATCTATTGCCGATTCCGGCGCTGGACGGCGGCCACCTGATGATTCTGAGCGTGGAAGCCATTTCGCGGCGGTCGCTTTCCGCACGCCAGAAAGAGCGAATCCAGCAGGTCGGGTTCGTATTCCTGCTCGGCCTCATGGTGTACGTGACCTTCGGCGACATCGGCCGGATCTGGGGTTTGTTCTACTGAGAGGCAAACCTGTCCGAATACCGGTTTGATTAACTACGAATGACGCGAATAGCCGAGACTACGAATAGACGAAACTACGAAAAGGCACGAAAAAAGGCGGAGAGGCAAAAGCATAACTACGAATAACGCGAAATAGGCTGAAAATCAAAAAACATAACTGCGAAAGGCGCGAAAGTACGGCAAATCTACGGACGGGAAAATCGCCCATAGCCATTGGAGAAACGAGCCGGTCCTATCTTCGCGAATACTGTCATGCAGAGGAGACCGCTGTGAGGGTGGGGCGGACATTCCTGTCTGCCCGCATGGATGGTTCTCCTGTGGGATGGTGACGGAAGTCTCGTTTGCCCCGCCACGTCGAGGAAGGCGCCAGGCTCAGAATGGATCCGCGCACAAGGTCGTCTTCAAAGACCGTGTGCTACACGTGCAATCGAGGAGACGGGAGATTCTTCGACTCCGCTCAGAATGACACGTTTTGCATTAGCAATCATCGCATGTATCCTACACACGTTGGCCTGTACTGTCATCCTGAGGAGGCCTGCACGCGACGTCGGCGAAACATGTCCGTAACACAAACTTCCCACTTTCATGTCCGGAAGAAGCGCAGGCCGACGAAGGATCTACTGCAGCATCAGATCAACGGTGAGCGTCTCCCTATCAGTCTGAACAAAAATGCAGCACAAGCGTTCCTGCTGCGACGTCGCCTGGAATGACATGCGTTGCAAAAAGCGCGAACCCATGTCAACCTGGTTTTCGTTATCCGGGTCAAATTCGCACAGAATCGTCAATCGAACCCACTTTTCGAACCTCATTCCTGAGAATCCCTCGGTTCCTGGACAGCGCTGACTGAGAGGGCTAAAAAATGGGTACGTTTGTTGTACCACTCGAGGTGGCCGATCCGGAAGGCCGCCAATTCGAAACCGTTGAAGCTATGGTGGACTCAGGGGCAACCTACACAACCCTTCCGACTTCGATCCTCGAGCGCCTGGGCGTGGTTCCGCACAGCGTCCGGAGGTTCGTCCTTGCCGATGGCAGCCGCGTCGAGCGAGGCTTTGGAAGAACCTGGATGCGACTCGACGGCAGCGAGGATATCTCGCCTGTTGTGTTCTGGGATGACGGGGTGCAACCGCTGCTTGGCGCTGTCACCCTGGAGATATTCAGCCTTGGCATCGACCCCGTAAATGAACGGCTCATTCCCGTGGACGCATTTCTGTTGGCGACCAATAGCGCGTACTGACCGAGGCGCAGCCGTTATGAAACCCGACGCGCAGTCTGATAGAGTGCTGCAAACCAGTTTTCGCCTCAACTGAACCGGCACCACCGGCGCGCTGACGCGCTTTTATAAAGACGCCAGTGGTAACAACCTGACGAGAGGCATCATCGTGGATAATGCCTCCCGATTTTTTAATGTCGAAACCCCGGCGATGGAGTTGTTCGAGCAACTGCTTTTCAGAAGACGAAACGTTGATCTGCATCATTTACAGGCGTGGAAATTCAGCCCTGCGATTGGTAAGGTTAGTGACGGACAAAGCTAACCTTGATTCCTCATTTTTCGAGGACGTTAATTCGAATATGTGTCAGTTAAAAGGGGCGATTAGACTGCTGATTACCAGGATACATCAGGACACTGTACGTGAACGGAAAAAACGTCCTTCCTTGAGACCATTTCGGCCTCATTCGGAAAGTTTCGTCGCGTCGCCGCGTTGCGGTTTTTGCGGAATTAAGGCTAATATGTCCCGTTTCCCGCGTCCCGGCTTCGATTGATACCCTGACAATTCCCGTTTGATAGCCCGCCCCGCTGTCTCCCAAGAATTCACGTGTTTTCATCCGTCGCCCTCCCCACCTGCGAACGCCATCTCCGAAAAGGACTCAAAGTCCGGCACGTCGATAACCAAGAACGGGAGTTGCCCGTTCTCCGACAGAAACATCACATCCGGGAGGACCTCCGAGTGATTCGAGACGATGAACAGCCAGACCAGGCCTCCAAAAAGCCCCTCGTAGACCGTGTGACCGCGAAATTTACGGGCGGCGCGTTCCGGTGGACCAAAGAATTCCAGTATCCTTGGTTGAAGGGACGAGGAGGGAAATAACAAGAACGAGCCATATCTGTGATTTTCGCCCGGACACTCCTGCAACAACATTTCTCGAAGTCTTTCAGCATGCGGCCCGAGATCGACCCTGCAGATCTCCGGCCTGTCTGAAATCGATGCGCGCCAGATCAAGGACATCTGAAAGAGCTTGAAGGGGGCATATCTTACACCTGATATTATGAATCGACTCCCGAGATCCTCAAGCTTCAATCCCGGATCGTTCCCGAAGAATACATCATGTGCGTATCCTTCCCATTTTGCAATGCGTTGTTCGCATTCCTCACAGAACAGCCTTTCATAAAGTACCTCTGGCCGCGTGCGTCTATCCCGTTTTCTTCTCATGGCGCGATCGAAAATGCCTTCGTCGTCGTCGTAAATGGGCGTGTAGAGCCATTCCGGGTAAATTTGAGACTTCCCCAGAGGTCTGTCTTTCTTGCACAATTTACAGGTCATGAATTATCCCCGCGCGACGTCATTTTTTCTCCGCCCGGCGCCTTCCTTTGGTTCTTCCCCTCTCGTTCTTCTTCCATTGAACGAAGACGCTATCGGCTTCAAGCGTTTTCATAATGTTGCCGGCCAGCGCCTCAAGGGCTTCGGGGTCCGTCTTCCAGGTTGCGGTCAGGCGTTTGAGGTCGTGCTCGGCGAACCCGATTCCTGCAAGAACGGCCTTTCGCTTGATCGCGAGACTGTCCGGATGTTCCGCGTACCGATGGTGCAGGTGGATGACTTCGAGAACGGCGTGCGCCAGTTGGCGTTCGTCGGGCGCGGATCCATTCCGTGCCGTGCATGCCAGGATTCCGAGGAACAGGAGTGTGAGTATCGTCCGTTTCATTTCGAGAAAGATATCCGGACAAGACCGGAAGGTCAAGGCACAACAGCCCGTGACGCAGTAAGCGGCCGGGAAGCGCGTGCGCCTATGCACAACATCTGGTATTAATTCCGCGCCTTCCGCTTCCTGCCCACCACATTTTCCCCGGATGCCCCGTTCTGCCATGTATGTGCACACATGGTCACGGGGTTGTTTTTTTTAGAGATATGGCGAAAAATCGTCTAGAAATCCCTTGACTTTTGTATGTACTGGCCCTAATTTTGGTGGTGGAAAGTGGTGGAAAGTGGTGTATTAGGGAGGATACGGAAGATCCCGAAGATATCGATCGAGCAGGACGAGCCCCGGCAAGCCAGTCGGGGCTTTTCTCCCGATTCGGTCCCTCGCAGGAGCGGCTCAGAAACTCCTTTGCTGTCAATCGTGGATCAGGCCGGTGTAGAAGCTGTGTAATCTCCGAGCGACGCCCATGCCGGACGAAACGCCATTGTTCATTGGAGAATATGAGGATATTCCCGTCGATAACAAGGGTCGGCTGATTGTCCCTGCCGCCATTCGCCGGGTATTGCCTACTCATGTCACTTCACTCGTAATTGCCAGATGGTTCGACGGGTGCCTGGCCGGATTCGATCCGACTGGCTGGCAGCAGGTCCTGCAGCAGATAAGAGAGGGGAGCCATAGGGGACGGGTAAAACGGCAAATCGCCCGCTGGGTAATGGGGGGCGCTGCCGAGACGAGGATCGACCGGCAGGGGCGTCTGCTGGTTCCCCGAAAGCTGCTAGATTCATCTGAAATCACGGATCGTGCAACGCTCAGCGGCGTGGGCAACAGGATAGAAATCTGGAATCCGGAGCGATACACCGCGGATATGAGTGACGTCGGCGAGAATCTGGAAGCATTCGCTGAGGACCTCGACATTCTCTAGCGTTCTTTCCAATGTGCGGGGCTGCGGAATTTCATACGCCGGTAATGGGGCCGGAAACGGCCGTTCGGGTGGTCAACGACCCGAACGGCGTGTACATCGACGGCACGGTGGGAGGCGGGGGCCACGCCGAACACATGCTGCGGCAGATGGGCCGGTGCGGACGACTGATTGGAATCGATCGGGATCCTGAGGCGGTTCGGGCCGCCGCCAGCCGGCTGCGCAGTTTCTCTGATCGATTTGAAATCTATGAATCGTCTTTCCGGGAACTGCCGGAAATCCTGGAAAGAATGAGTGTAAGACGAATTTCGGGGGCGTTGTTCGACCTCGGGGTTTCTTCCCGTCAGATCGATACGGCCTCCCGCGGTTTCAGCTATCTCCAAACCGGGCCCCTGGATATGCGTATGGGACCCGACGCCCCACGATCGGCGAAGGAGGTCGTGAATACATACTCTCTGGAGAAGCTGACCCGGATTTTCAGGGAATTCGGAGAAGAGCGCGCCGCCGGACGCATCGCCCGGGCCATTTGCCGGAGACGGGTCCGGGAACCGATGAAAGACACATTCCAGCTGGCCGCGCTGATTTCGGAGATTACGCCGGGACCTCGGACGACGAAGACCCTTGCCAGGATCTTCCAGGCAATCCGGATCGAGGTAAACGGCGAACTGGACCAGCTTCAGGAGACGCTCGAGTATACGATCGCAAGGTTGAAGACGGGCGGACGAATCGGCGTTCTGTCCTATCACTCTCTTGAAGATCGAACGGTAAAGAAGGTGTTTCGGACGGCTTCTCAGGGTTGTATCTGCCCTCCGGACCTGCCCGTCTGTGGATGCGGTCGGGTCCCGCAGGTACGTATCCTGACGCCACGAGGTATACGCCCGGAAGCGGCGGAGCGCGAGCGAAACCCGCGGTCCAGAAGTGCGACGTTGCGGGTCGCGGAGAGAATTGAGGAACGCGTATGAATACCGGTTCCGAAACGAAAACGTCGGGTGGTTACAGGTACATACTCCTTGCCATGGCGCTGGTGGTCCTGGGTCTTCTGGGCTATCTCTGGGCACAGGCGCAGACCGTACGGCAGGGTGACGAAATCTCGCGGCTTCGAACCGAGCACCAGCAGCTTCTCCGCCGGCAGGAACGTCTTCGTGCCGAGATTTCGGGGCTCCGAAGAAGCAGCAGAATCCGCGAGATCGCCACAGTCAGACTGGGAATGGTATTTCCCCAGGGGCCGCCGCAGAATCTCTACATGGATCTACGTCCGGGCCGCCAGACTCCTTCCGGTCACAGGAACTGAACCATGCGGATTGAAGTGCGCCACATTCGCAGGCAGAAAGCCATTTGCCTGCTGGGCGGTATCTTCGTTCTGGTCCTGACCTGCAGACTGGCTGCGCTTCAGGTCTGGACGGGCGAGGTCTACAGCGCCCTTGCGAAGAAACAGCACGAGACGCGGACAGTGTTGCAGGCGAACCGCGGTCGTATTCTGGACCGCAGGGGCCGGGTACTCGCAACGAACCTGGAATCCCAATCGTTCTTTGTCAACAAGGTTTCGGGGTTGGACACCCTCCGTTCCATCGCCGTGCGGTTTTCCGGTAACGATGGCGAGGAAAACGCCGCGTTGCTGCGGCGGCTCCAAAATAAGCCATTTGTCTGGCTGGCTCGAAAGGTTTTCAGCGACCCGCAACAGGATCCCTTGCCGGATGGGGTGGGTCGCATTGTTGAGATGAAGCGAAGCTATCCGATGGGAAAGCTTGCCGGACAGATTCTGGGGTACACCGACATCGACAATTTGGGTATAGAGGGTGTGGAACTTGCCCGAAATTCACTGTTGGAGGGCGAATCCGGAGACATGACGTCCAGGCGGGACGCGCGCGGCGAGGCGCTTGGGGCACTGGGGGTAGTACTGAAAGTGCCCGAAGATGGCCGGGATGTGATGTTGACTCTGGACGTCGACTACCAGTCGATCGTGGAGGAGGAGTTGGCTGCCGCCGTGTCACAGTTCCAGGCAGAGAACGGTATTGCGATCGTCACATCGCCCCGGACGGGTGAAATTTTGGCGATGGCCAACGTGCCACTGTACGATCCCAATCATTTCGGCAGATACGATGCCACTGTCCGTCGGAATCGGGCGGTGACCGATATCTTCGAGCCGGGTTCCACGTTCAAGGTGGTCGCTGTGGCGGGAGGACTGCAGGAAGGCCTCTGGCGACGAGAGGATCGGATATTCTGCGAGTTCGGCCGGATGAAGGTTCCCGGCGGCGTGATTCGAGACACGCATCCTTGCGGTTGGCTCACGGTCCAGCAGGTTGTCGAAGAGTCCAGCAATATCGGCACCGCGAAAATAGCCCGAAAACTGAAGCCGGCGGGGTTGTACGAATATGTCCGGTTGTTCGGATTCGGAATCAAGACTGGCGTAGAACTGCCGGGTGAGGTCCCCGGAAACGTGAAGAAACCGACTCGATGGTCCGGAAGAACGTTGCCATCGATGTCGATCGGACAGGAAATCGGCGTAACGGCATTGCAGATGGCGATGGCCTACGGCGCAATCGCCAACGGCGGTCGTCTGATGGCCCCACGTTTCTATCGCCGCCAATTACGAGACGGTTCCTGGGTGTCCGAACAACCCCGTATCCTGCGCGAGGTCGTTTCCGAAGAAACGGCGGGCATCGTCGCCGAAATCCTCGAAGGGGTCGTCGAGCGCGGCACGGGAGCAAACGCGCGGGTACCAGGCTATCGCGTTGCCGGAAAGACGGGCACCGCACAGCGGGCGAGGGAAGGGGGAAGGGGCTATGATCCCAACCGGTACGTTTCCTCCTTCATCGGCTTCTTGCCGGCAGAGCGCGCCGAATTCGTGTGCATTGTGGTCGTGGACAGCCCAAAGGGCATTCGCTGGGGCAGCAAGGTGGCGGCGCCGGTCTTCAGCCGCATCATGAAACGTATCGTGAGCATGCGCGACACGGAAATGCGGCATCGGGCAGTCGCTGAAGCCCGCGGGGACGACGCCGTTAAGGCATCCACGCCGGTATTGGCGGGACTGTCGCGGAACGCAGCGAAGCGAGTCATGGATCGACACGGTATCAGACCGACCCGGCCGGGCGAAGGCGCGCGGCTGTCGGTAACTGATCAACCTGCGTCGACCGTGAGCGTTAAATCGCGACACGCGGCCGCTGCAGCAGACTCAGGGAAGACGGGCGACTACGTCACCACTCCCGATGTACTGGGTGTGCCATTGCGCCAGGCCGTGGTTCAGTTGACGTCGTCAGGTTTGGCGGTCAGCGCCTCCGGCAGCGGGCGAGTCGTATCCCAGACGCCCGGCGCCGGGACGCTGGTTGCCCCGGGAACGACCTGCAACGTCGTGTGCAGCCCGCAATACACCCCGGTACCGGACGACTTGTGACAAAAGCCATGTTATGGTTATGCGGCTGGTCGACTTCATTTGCCGGATTCCGGAAGCTCAATGGCTTCACAGGGGCAATCCCCGGGTTACAGGTCTGGCCACGGATTCGCGCAGCGTTCGACCGGGCGACATGTTCGTCGCCATCAGGGGCGGACAGCTTGAGGACCGGCATCGCTTCGTACCGCAGGCGATCGCGGCGGGAGCCGTGGCGGTGGTGGTCGAAGCGCAGGTCCAGGCGGACGTAGCCGCTGTCCGGGTGCCGTCAACGCGGAAGGCGCTGGGCGTATTCGCGGAACGCTTCTACGGGTCGCCGTCGCGAAGAATGCGGATGGTCGGGGTAACGGGGACGAATGGCAAAACCACGACGGCAATGCTGATACAGGCGGCGCTTGGGGCGGCCGCTGGAGAATGCGGCTTGCTCGGGACGGTTGAATACCGGCTGGGCGGCCGCCGGATACCTTCGGTCATCGGAACGCCTGAAGCGCACGACCTGCAGCGGCTGTTGAAGGAAATTGCGGACAGCGGCTGCACCGCGGCGGTTATGGAGGTTACGTCGCACGGGCTGGCGCTGGACAGGGTACAGGGCATCGCGTTCGATGCGGCGGTCTTTACGAATTTTTCCCGCGACCATCTGGATTTTCACGGTTCGCTGGAATCCTATCTGGCCGCCAAGAAGCTGCTCTTTGACAACCTGAATCCGGAAGCGATTGCGGTGGTCAACGCGGACGAAGAGGCGACGGGCCGCATGTTGAGCGACTGCGCCGCCAGGGTCGTGTCCTACGGTCGATCGCCGATCGCCGATGTACGAATCGCGAACGCGGAAACTGACGGGCGCGGGACCCGCGTGGATCTTGAAACGCCCTCGGGACGCACGCAACTCGTCCTTGCGCTGCGCGGGCGGTTCCATCAGATGAACGCCGCCGCCGCAGTTGCCGCGGCGCTGGCAATGGACGTGGACGCGGAGACGATTGCCGCTGCCATCAGGGACGTACAGGTGCCCGGTCGTTTCGAGAGCATTCAGGCAGGACAGGATTTCAGCGTGATTGTGGACTATGCGCACACGCCCGACGCTCTTGGAAACGTCCTGCGGGCTGCCCGCGAGTTTACGGAAGGTCGATTGATCTGCGTGTTTGGTTGCGGTGGCGACCGTGATCGCGGAAAGCGGCCGCAGATGGGTCGGATTTCCGCACGGATGTCCGATCTGACCGTTGTGACGTCCGACAATCCCAGGACGGAAGACCCGGACTCGATTCTCAGGGACATCGTGGCGGGTGTCGGCGGCGCGAACCACCTCGTGGAGGTCGACCGGCGGAAGGCGATTTCGCTGGCCATCGAAAACGCTTCGGGTGGCGATCTCGTCGTCATTGCGGGCAAGGGTCATGAGGATTACCAGGATATCGGTGGAAAAAGGATCCACTTTGACGATCGGGAGGTCGCAAGGGACGTCCTGGACGGCCGGTCATAGCCGGCTTCCAGGCGCCAATGGGTTTGAGGCGTCCGGAGACCTTAGAAGCTGTTTTAAAATTACCGGTGAGTTCCCGAGCGCGAGCGAAACAGCGGCGGTCAAGGCGGGAAAATCCGGCTAAGAGAGGCGAGGGGCGCGCAGCCTCGATACATTGGATACGGGTGGATTTGACCAACGCCGACCGGCGCTTTTGCAGCCGTGCGAAGACCGCTGGGAATTTTAAGACAGCTTCTTAACCCGGAACCACGGATATGGAAGGAATGACACTCGCCGAAGCCTCGGAAGCAATGGACGGAGAGCTCGTTGGCGCCGCAGATCCGGCAATCTGTCCTGCCGGAGGGTGCATCGATTCACGGGTGTTGAATGCGGGAGAGCTGTTCTTCGCGCTTGAGGGAGAGCGCGTCGGCGGAAACCGGGACGGGCATCGCTTTGTGCACGATGCCCTCGAGAAAGGCGCATCGGCGGCGGTTGTTTCAAGGAACTGGGCCGATGACCGAAATCGCACGAGCCCGTCCGGAGCGCTGATCGTCGTCGAGACGCCGGGCCTGGCGCTGGGCGCTCTCGGGAGAACGTACCGCCGGCGTTTCCGGATTCCGGTGGTGGGCATAACGGGAAGTAGTGGAAAGACGACAACCAAGGATATGACTGCCGCCGTGCTGAGTACCCGGTACCGGTTGCTGGCAACGGAAGGCAATCTGAATAACTGGCTCGGGGTTCCGCTGACCATGCTGCGGCTTTCAAAAACACACGAAGCCGCGGTGATTGAAATGGGCATCAGCGAACACGGCGGATTGAAATACCTGTGTGAAATTGCCGATCCCACGATCGGCGTCATTACCAATATCGGACCTGCACATCTGGAGTTTTTAGGCTCTGTAGAGGGGGTGGCTAAAGCCAAAGGGGAACTCCTGGATCATCTTGAAGAGTCTTCAATGGCTATCTTGAATCTCGATGACCTGCACGTGTCCAAGGAGCGAGCAAGACTAAAGGGGAGACTCCTGGGCTTTGGTATCGAGAAGATATGTCAGTTTCGTGGGGAGGGACTTGTCATAGACCAGGAGGGCTGCGGTCATTTCTCTCTGCAGGGCCGTTTTTTTCATCTGGCCGTACCCGGCCGGCACCAGGTGTACAACGCGCTTGCCGCAGCGGCGGTCGGCGCGGCGCTGGAAGTGCCGGTTGAGCGCGCCGCTGAAGCGATTGGCGCGTTTCGGCCTTCGAAGTTGCGCGGCCAGGTTGTCGAATGGAATGGAATCCGACTTTTGAACGATTCGTACAATGCCAATCCGGCCTCGATGCGGGCGGCACTGGAGACGCTGGCGCGGATGTCCATCGCGGAAGGCGGTCGCCGTGTGGCCGTCCTGGGCGATATGCTGGAACTGGGGCCTTCTGCCGCTCAGAGCCACCGGCGCCTCGGAGAACTTGCTGCGAAAACCGGGATGGACGCCATTTTTGCGCTCGGCGACATGTCCGGTCAGGTGTCGCGAGGGGGTATTTCCGGAGGTCTGCCATCCGACAGGTCGCGGGCATTCGTTGACCGCGAGTCCCTGGTCAGGAAGCTCAAGGCATTTCTCAAACCGGGCGACCTCGTATTGATGAAGGGCTCTCGCGGAGTCGCGATGGAAACAGCCGCGGAGTCGCTGGGATTTGAAATAAACGCATGAACCGGGGTACTTCGACGAGCTCAACACGGGCAGCACAAGCGGGCCGGCGAGATTTCGATTTCCGCGTCGACCGTCATCGTTAGTCGTCAATTCGTTCGCCGGACACTGTCCACGTTTCTGACAACCATTCCCGGAAGTCGTACCGGGATCCATCTACCCGGCAACCGAAATCATATGTCGATCTCAGGTGCGGAACGGCAGACGTATTTGGTGATGCTGCTGGTCGTCGGGCTGGTTGGATTTGGCCTGGTCATGGTTTACAGCGCCAGCACGGCGTTGGGTCAGGTGCGTTTTGAAAGCGACCACTTCTTCCTGAAGCGGTCTGCGTTGCGTACGGTGGTCGGACTCCTTGCAATGCTTCTGATTATGCGGGTTGACTACCGCTTCTGGGCCCGTTTCGCCAGGGTCTTTCTGGCCATCGGCTTTCTGGGATTAGCGGTTGTCCTGGTCTTCAAAATCGCCGGTTTCGGCAAAGTGCGCGGCGCGTATCGATGGATTCCGTTGCCGGGTGGCGCCTTTCAACCCTCGGATCTGATGCGGCTCGCGCTCGTGGTCTATCTGGCGGAATCCCTGAGCAGGCGCCAGGGACTGGTAAAGGAACTGGTTCAGGGGTACCTCCCGCATATCGCCATAGTCGGCGTTGCGATGGGAATGGTCATGCTGCAACCCGACCTCGGAACGGCGCTGGCGATCGGATTGACATGCACGCTGATGTTGTATCTCGCCGGTGTGCGAGTCAAGCACCTGGCCGGCACGGGCTTGGTCCTACTGCCCGTGTTGTTTTTCGTTGTATTCGTTCTTGGTTATCGAAGAGAACGAATGATGGCGTTCTTCAGTCCCACGGACGACGTTCAGGGCGCGGGATATCATGTGATGCAGTCATTGCTGGCTCTTGGCAGCGGAGGATGGTCCGGTGTGGGTCTGGGTCAGAGCCTTCAGAAATATTTCTTTCTGCCGGAACCGCATACCGACTTCGTGTTCAGCATCGTAGGCGAGGAGCTGGGTTTGGTCGGTACGGCCGGCGTGGTACTCAGTTTCATCATTTTCGGGAGGTGCGGCTTTCAGATCGCCCGTCGTGCGCCGGACCTGCACGGATTCTTCCTGGCGTCCGGAATTACATTCATGATTCTGGTCTACGCGTTTGTGAACATGGGGGTCTGCACCGGATTGATACCGGCCACCGGGCTTCCCCTGCCGTTTATCAGCTACGGTGGAACCTCGCTCCTGTTCACACTGCTTGCCGTTGGCATCCTGATCAACATCGGGAGGCGCGGATCGGCCGACCCCGGAGCGCTTCCAGACCGGACCGGTGCGGTAAGAAAGTACCGGAAAGGAGATCGCAGGTTCTGATGCCACTACGCCTGTTGTTTGCCGTTACCCTGACCGGCGGCCACACGGTGCCCGCGCTGGGCGTAGCGGCCGCGGTCCGTAAAACGCGCCCGGATACGATAATCAGATTCGCCGGTGTCGCGAGGGGCGTTGAAGCCCGGCTGGTTCCGCGCGCCGGTTACGTCCTTGATACGTTGCCGGTGATCGGCCTTAAACGGCGCCTGCATCCGGATCTGTTGCATTTTCCCTGGTCGCTCCTGAAGGGCATATGTTCCGCATTCCGTATCCTCATTACGTACCATCCCCACACGGTAATCTGTACCGGCGGCCACGTCAGCGGGCCGGTGGGAGTCGCCGCGCGGTTGCTTGGTATCCCGCTGGTCCTGCACGAGTCGAACAATTACCCAGGGCTCACCGTACGCCTGTTGTCCCGAGCCGCCCGCCAGGTCTATCTGGCATTTGAAGGGGCGAGACGCCGCGTGGGCGGGCGTGAGAAGCACGTCGTGGGCAACCCGATCCGGGATGGATGGCGGCGTGTGGACAGGAAAGAGGCCCGCCGGCGTCTGGGTTTGGAGATGGATCGGATCACGCTGTTCGTCACCGGAGCCAGCCAGGGTTCGATGGGTATCAACCTCGCCGTGGCTGAGGCGCTTACCGTACTGACGGAACGCGGCTATCAGATTCTCTGGCAGACGGGCAGCGCGGGATACCACGCCGCGGCATCGGCCGCCCGCCCCTGCGGCGGCCGCGTGGTCGTCAGGGAATTCATCGACGATATGGCGTTGGCTTTCAGCGCGGCAGACCTCGCGTTGACCCGGGCAGGCGCAATAACGGTAACGGAAATGACGCAACTGGGCGTGCCCGCATTGATGGTGCCGTTGCCGCTGGCCGCCGAAAACCATCAGGTCCACAATGCAAGAGCGGTCGTTCGTGCCGGAGCTGCGCGTATGGTGCACGAATCGGAACTCAGCGCCGAACGACTCGTACAGGAAGTGTCAGGGATGATCGATACGATCGGGCTTCTATCGGAAATGGCCCGCCGCAGCCGCGCACTGGCGGTTCCTGATGCGGCTGCGCGGATGGTGGAGGGCATGGCGCATAGTGGACTGCTGCGCGGTGAGCGATAGAGTTCTGTCCCGCATCCTGAAACGGAAAACGGGCTCCAGGGTTCATTTTGTGGGCATCGGGGGCGTGGGCATGAGCGCGATCGCGGAGCTTTTGTTTCAGCAGGATTGCATGGTCACCGGATCCGACCGGGAAGCCTCCGCGTTGACGGATCGGTTGGAGACGCTGGGAATTCCCGTTCAAATAGGACATACGCCGGAGGCCGTCGAAAACGCAGACCTGGTCGTATACACGCCGGCTGCGGGGCCGGAAAACCGCGAGTTGCAGGCGGCCCGATCGAAGGGGATCCCTGCTGTCAAGAGGGCAGATATCCTCGGGCAATTGACGGCGGGACATCGGATTGTGGGCGTGACCGGAACCCACGGGAAGACGACGGCGACGGCCATGGTGGGCGCGGTTCTCGAGGCGGCGGGTCTGGATCCCACGGTTCTGGTAGGCGGAATCGTTCGCGGCACTGAAAGAAACCTGCGTCCCGGCTCAAGGACGCTGTGGGCCGTCGAGGCCGACGAATTCGACCGCTCCTTTCTGACGTTGTCTCCCGAGGTCGCTGTCGTGACGTCACTCGAGGAGGACCATCTCGATACCTACGGGAACATCGAGGGTCTCCTTCGAGCGTTTCAGCAATTCCTGGAACAGACGAGCCGAAGCGCGGTGATGGCCTGGGACGGACCGCTGGTGCGGCAATTGAACGCGGGGCATCTCGAGGTCTTCACATATGGACTTGAGGATGAAACGGGGATATCCGCGCAGTCCGTGCTTCAGGCCGGTCTCGAAAGCCGGTTCAGCGTGGTGGACCGAAGAAAACCGCTCGGCGAAATTGTTCTGCGGGTTCCCGGCCGGCACAATGTGAGCAATGCGCTGGCGGCCGTTGGCGTAGGCATGGCCCTGCAACTGCCCTGGAAGGCTATACGTACGGGATTGGAGAACTTCCGGGGCGTCAGGCGGCGTCTGGAGACGCTCGGGGATCCCGGCGGTGTGAGCGTCGTCAACGACTACGCGCATCATCCAACCGAGGTTCGCGCCGCCCTTGAGACGATCAGGCCGGCATGCGCGGGCCGTCTGATAGCTGTCTTCCAGCCGCACCTGTACTCGAGAACCAGAGATTTCGCGGCTGAATTTGGGCGGGCGTTGAGCGAAGCCGACGAGGTCTGGGTAACGGACGTCTACGCCGCCCGCGAGGATGCAATTCCAGGCGTGTCCGGCGAGGCGGTGGCACGACACGCGCGTGGCGCCGGCTGTGCCGAAGTATTCTATATTCCGGACCTGCAAGACCTCGAACATCGCCTGTCGAAATCGCTTGTGCCGCGCGACCTCGTTCTGGTAATGGGCGCCGGTGACGTGGAGCGGGTCGCATACGGGCTCATTGACCGGTTATCCTGAGAAGTTGTCTTAAAATTCCCAGGGAGCGCCGCGGGCCGATGCCTGATGCTTCAAAGCGGAATATGCTCGCCCGTGAAATCCGGGCACGCTGCCGGGGAGAAATTCGGGTCGATGAACCCTTGAGGAAGTATACCCATTTTGGCATGGGTGGCGCCGCAGACCTGTTTTTCCGGCCCGCGGACATGGATGATCTGATTACCGCGGTGCCACTCGTTCTGGAATCCGAACTGCAGGTACTGCCTCTGGGCGGCGGAACGAACATGCTGGTGAACGACTCCGGTTTCAGAGGGCTGGTGATCTGCCTGGCCGGCGGACTCACGGGAATGGCGTTTGAATCGGATCGGGGCATTGCGCAGGCGGGTGCGAGCCTTCAGGTGTTTTCCAGGCGCTGTCAGCGCTCCGGGAGAACCGGAATGGAGTTCGGATGCGGGATTCCCGGTACCGTCGGGGGCGCGATACGGGGCAACGCCGGGGCGTGGGGGGGACAGATCATGGATCGGACGGCGTGGCTGAGGGGTCTGGACCTCCGATCCGGAGATGCACTGGAATTGCAGAGAGAATCAATATCGTTCTCCTACCGTCGAACGGACCTCCCACCGGGATTTTTGATCGTGGAGGCGGGTTTTTTTCTTGAGGAGGACGATCCCGCGATGGTCCAGGCGCGCATGGACGAAATGCTGGCCCGGCGAAGAAGCTCGCAGCCGCTTTGGGAGCGTAACGCCGGCTGCATTTTCAAAAACCCTCCCGGCGCTTCGGCGGGGCTGCTCATTGACAGGGCCGGATGCAAGGGGCTATCCGTGGGCGGTGTTGAAGTATCGGACGTCCATGCGAATTTTATCGTGAATCGGGGTGGTGGCACCGCGGCGGACGTGCTCGCGCTCGCGCAGATGATTCAGGAGAGAGTACAGCACGCTTTTGGCATTGAAATGAACATGGAAGTTCGCGTTGTCGGCGAATGGGGTATCGAGAACCCTTGAGGCAAGGCGCCGGAACGCGTCCCGGCAGCCGATACACGCGGTTGGCATCGGCTGCGGAACGGGATTGCCCGAATCCATTGGTGATACCTGAAGCGACGGAGGTCACATGTCCAGTCACAGACCCATCTACTCCCGGACGCAGGAACGTGAGCGGATTCCTCACGTAGAGCCGGAAACCAGATCGCAGGTCCGCATTTTACGTTGGATCGTCGTTCCGGCGCTCGGTGGATTGCTGCTGTTCGGGATTCAGAACGCATACTCGGCGCTCACCGGTTCCGACGTGTTTCGCCTGGACCACATTAGCGTGACGGGCAACCGGCTTTTGAAGGAAAGCGACGTCGCGGGCCGTTCCGGTCTGGAAGTCGGCGTGGACCTCTTTTCGGCCGATCTTGCGGCGGCAACGCAACGTCTGGCGGCAGATCCCGCGATCAAGCATGCACTGTTGATGCGGCAACCACCGGGCGGACTGCTCATCCAACTGCAGGAAAGGCGTCCGCTCGCGCTGGCCGCAACGCCGGAAGGATTGTACGGCCTGGACGGAGACGGCGTGTTCTTCCCGCTGCCGCAGGCGCCGTTTGATCTGCCGATTGTGACCGGTATTGAAGCGGTTGCGGACACACCGGGGGTTTACCGGTCTTCAGGGCTTGTTGCATTCCTGGACCAGCTTCGGTCAAACGCGCCGGCGTTCCTGGAAGAGGTCTCCGAGGTTCACCTGGTGTCAGACGCCGAGGCTCGGGTCTTTCTGGTGGGCGATGGGCTGACGCTTCGTATGCGACTTGAAGATGCGGTTGATCAGGTCCTTCGTTTTGATGCGTTTGTGAAGGCGGGGGCGCACAGAACACAAACACCGGCCTACGTCGATCTCCGGTTTTCGAACCAGGTCATTGTGGGCACGGGACAATAAGCTGTTTCAGGCGCCCGTCGTTCATTAGCGGGAAAGGAAGCGATGATGGTCAAAGGGGATCAGATCGTTGGAATGGATATTGGAACGACAAAGATCTGTGTGGTCGTGGCCGAGGTGGAAGAAGACGATCAGCTCAAGATTTCGGGCATTGGCACGAGCCCGTCCAATGGGCTGAAACGCGGCGTCGTAGTAAATGTCGCCCAGACGGTCCAATCCATCCAGCGCGCCGTCGAAGAAGCGGAGGCGGTCTCGGATGTACGCATTGGTGCGGTCTACGCCGGCATCGCCGGCGATCACATTCGCAGCCTCAACTGCCGGGGTGTGATCGCCGTCTCCGGAAATGACAACGAGATTACCGCTCAGGACGAGGTGCGTGTAATTGAAACCGCCAAGGCGGTCTCGATACCCATGGACCGTGAGATAATCCACGTTCTACCCCAATCTTTCGTGGTGGACGACCAGCCCGGAGTCAAGAATCCGATAGGCATGTCGGGAGTGCGTCTCGAGGCCGACGTGCATATGGTGACTGGTGCCGTGACGTCGGCGCAGAATATATGCAAGAGCATCCGAAGGGCGGGAGTCGAGGTCGTGGATCTCGTGCTGGAGCCGTTGGCATCCAGCTACGCCGTATTGTCGCCCGAGGAAGAGGAAATGGGCGTCACGCTGGTCGACATTGGCGGCGGCACGACCGACGTCGCCGTATTCTACGACGGGAGCATCAGGCATACTGCCGTCGTGGGGCTGGGCGGCGAGAATGTGACCAGCGATATTTCAATCGGATTGAGGACCCCGCTGGCACAGGCGGAAAACATCAAACGTACTCGCGGCTGTTCGTCACGCTCGCTGGTCGAAAAGGACGAGACCATACATGTGCCGGGAATCGGCGGAAGGCCCTCATTTGAAGTGCCTCGTGAGGAGTTGTCGGCCATTATCGAAGCGCGCATGGAGGAAATCTTCGCCCTGGTCCATCGGGAGATCCGCAGGACGGATTATGCCGACATGCTGGCGGCGGGCGTCGTCATCACCGGCGGCGGATCGATGCTCGAGGGGACGGCAGAGCTGGCCGAAACCGTATTTGGAATGCCGGTCAGCGTAGGCATGCCGAACGGTGTTACCGGCCTTTCTGACGACGCCGCGCAGCCCATTTATTCGACCGGCGTCGGTCTGGTGAAATTCGGACTGCAGCACCAGGAATTCGGCGGCGCGCTAAGCACCGGCGCCAACGGTTCAATCGCATCGGTTCTGGGAAGGATGAGGGCTTGGGTGAAGGACTTTTTCTAAGAAGGACGATGGCCGGATCCCGCCGCGTGTACAACGGTCGAGATCGACAACGAACGGGCCTGAACGAAGGGGTTTGCGCACTTCACAACGCGAATCGACAGGAGAAGGCAAATGGTCACGTTTTCAATCGTTGACAATGACAACCAGGCGAAGATGCGGGTTGTGGGTGTCGGCGGCGCGGGGGGCAACGCGGTAAACCGGATGATCGCCGCAGACCTCAAGGGCGTGGAATTCATCGCGGTTAACTCTGATCTGCAGGATCTTGACAAATCCGAGGCATCAAAACGGGTGCAGATCGGCCAGACGATTACGAAAGGGCTCGGCGCGGGCGCCAATCCGGAATGCGGACGGCTGGCCATGGAGGAGGACCGGGACCACGTCACGGAACTTCTGGCCGGATCGGACATGGTATTCGTGACCGCCGGCATGGGCGGCGGTACCGGCACTGGCGCTGCGCCCGTGGTGGCAGAGATCGCCCGCGAGGCCGGCGCACTGACGGTGGGCATCGTCACCAAGCCATTCAAGATGGAGGGCGTGCCCCGGTTGCGAAACGCGGAGATGGGTATCGCTCAGTTGAAGGACTTCGTGGATACGCTCATTGTCATTCCAAACCAGCGTCTCCTGGATATCTGCTCCGAAGACACCACGCTGCGCGAGGCCTTCAGATTGGCGGACGACGTGCTTCTTCAGGCTACACGCGGGATTTCCGACCTGATTGCGATCCCGGGCGAGGTCAATCTGGATTTCAACGACGTGCGTACTGTGATGCGGCAGGGAGGAGACGCGTTGATGGGGACCGGCACGGCCAGGGGTGAGGGTCGGGCAACCCAGGCGGCCGAGGAAGCCATCAGCAGTCCCTTGCTGGAGGATCTCTCCATCGAAGGCGCCAGGTGCGTACTCGTAAATATCGCGGCCGGCAGCGACCTGAAGCTGTTTGAAGTGGACGATTCGGTATCTACCGTAACGAAGGCGGTCGGCTCGGAGGCGAATATAATCTGGGGCACGGTGTTGGACGACGGACTCAGCGATGAACTGCGGGTCACGGTAATTGCCACAGGTTTCGCCGAGAAGGAGAATGACGCCGGAACGAGAGCGACGCGAGTCCCGATGGACAACCCGCTCGGTCTGGATGTTCCGGCTTACATGCGCAAAGCCGACGTCGTCGAGGTTTCGGAGCTTCCGGCTGCGACGGGGGAAAACGCTGAAGGAGACATCTCGCTCGACGACCTGGAGATTCCGTCGTTTCTGAGGCGGCGTCTGAAGGATACCGGTTGAAGCAGCCCGTTGAATAAGCCCATCCGGGCCCCGTGCCTGCCAGAGCTTCACCGGCAGGCCTGAAGAGCGACTTTAACGACGGACTGCCGGGAAATTACAGAGGATCAAGGGCATGGCGTGCGTGCGATGGGGTATCGTCGGATGTGGCGACGTCACGGAGGTGAAGAGCGGACCCGGACTTCAGAATGCCGACGCGGCGAAGCTGGTGGCGGTGATGAGGCGGGATGTGCAAAAGGCGGCCGACTACGCCAACCGGCACGGCGTGCCGCGGTATTACGGGCAGGCGGAGGCGTTGATTGAGGATGACGGCGTCGATGCCGTGTACGTGGCAACCCCGCCGTCCTCGCATCTCGAGCTGGCATTAAAAGTGGCGCAGGCTGGAAAACCATGTCTTGTTGAAAAGCCTATGGCGATGGATCACGGCGAATGCCGGCAAATGGCGGCGGCCTTCCGGAATAGCGGACGGCCGCTTTTTGTGGCATACTACAGGCGGGCCCTGCCTCGATTCCTGCGGGTCCGGGAGTTGCTTCGGGAAGGCGCGGTCGGCGAGTTGAGTTCTGTACACATTGCGCATTACGAGCGGCTGACCCGGGGTGAAGCTGCGAATGGCTGGCGATTCAGGCCGGAGGTGTCGGGCGGGGGACTGTTTATGGATCTGGGATCTCACGGACTGGATCTGCTGGATTTCCTCGTGGGTCCGATCAAACGGGTTTGGGGATGCGCAACGAACACGGGCGGTACTTACGACGCGGAGGACGCGGTCGCGGCCGGCTTTGAGTTTGAATCCGGGATCGTGGGAACGGGCATCTGGAATTTCAACGCCGATTTTTCCGACGATCGAATGACGTTTACCGGCTCCGACGGTGAGTTGCAGTGCCCGGTATTTTCGGATACCGGCATTCTGGTCAGGAAAGGCGGGGCAACGACCACAGAGGAATTCCGGAATCCGCCGCACGTTCATCAGCCGCTGATCCAGACGGTCGTGGATGAGCTCCTGGGCAGGGGAACGTGCGAGTCAACCGGCGAGAGTGCGGCGCGGACGGGATGGGTGATGGATCGATGTCTGCAATCGTACTACGAAGAACGCGACCAGGGGCCCAAGGACGTCTGTCCTTGACAACACGGGCCGGCCGGGGAAGAATACCGACGCGGAGACGCACCGGTCTCCCGCAGAGAGATCAGGGGGGTTTTCCCGTTTGAAGAAATGCCTTCAGCGCGCCCGGGTCCATCCCGGCGATACCCAGATCACAGACGTCTCTGCCTGAGGTCCACCCGTCATCTCCGATAACGATCGATCCAATGTCGACAATCGCGCGCATGGTGGGCGCGGGCACATTGTACTGTGCGCCGACCGAGTGCCACGCCGCCAGTCCGTAGGGAATGTCCTCCGTTAGCCAACGGCTGTCCATGGAGCCGGGCGCCTTTAGACGGGTGAGCATGTAACTGCCGTTGATGGCAGCCCACAGATCGCCTTCCGGTCCGAAGCCTGCGCGATGAAAGGCGACATTCGCCGGGCACAGGTTGTAACCGAGACGGCCGGCTATCGAGCGGCGTTCGGAATCAACCTGCATGATCACTCTGGCCACGGATGGGGTGACGCCCTCTTCGTAAAAATAGAACTCGCCGTGTGAATACTCCACGCGGCCGGCGTTAAGGAGGACACCCGCGGGATGAACCACCGGGTTCATTGCAGCCAGACCGCAGGCCATCACGTCCGGATAACCCGTTATGCCCGGAAAAAGGGTATCCAACGGCCCGCGTACGCGATCGAATTCGGCGGCCGGAAGAACGCCCAGGCCCATGCCGGTGACGATTCCCCAGATGGTTGCGGTGTCCGGAGCCGTCTTCCGGCAGACGAACGGCGCGGTATCCACTTCGCCGAGGACGACGCCTTCGGCGCCGGCTTCCCGGAGGACGCGCGCCCATTCGAGAGTACCGAGGGTACCGGGCATGATGATGACGGTCTGACCCGGGCGCAGGTGCGGCGCGCAGACTTTCGCAAAGGGTTTGTGCGCGTACGCCGGTACGATGAGCAGGATGATATCCGGCGATTCCAGGGCCTCTTCGATATCGGTGGTGATGCAGTGGATCCTGGCAGCGCCCTTTCCTGCCGCCCCGAGCAGATGGATGATGCCCTCGTCGACGACAGGATCCAGAGATTCCCTGAAACCGGGAACCTCGTAGAGCGTGATCTCAAAACCCTTCAGGCTGAGGTTGGCAGCCACGGCAAACGCCGTGTTTCCGCCGCCGAGAACGGTTACGGTCTTCAGTGACATGATAAACGCCTCTCAGTTGAACAAACACGTCGCGTAAATGGAACTTTCCCCGGTTCGAATTCGGACTCGCGAACCGGCTTCCGTTCCTTTCAGGCACAAATATAAACCCGCCACAGCAAGTGGACAAGGCCGGATTCGGCGATAAGAGCCGGCCGCGGCCCCGATTGACTCTTTCGACGGGCCGTCAAGAACCGCTATCGATTTCTGCGGCCGGGTCGACCGGTCTGTCGGCACGTTCCCTGCCGGCATTTCAACGCGAGGAGGGACCCATTGCCCTACGAGGACCACAAGAAGCAGGCACAAGGCGCAGTTTACTGCGCCGTACTCACCATCAGCGACACGCGAACGGAAGCCGACGACAGGAGCGGCGGGATAATCAGGGACCTTCTCGAGGCTGGAGGTCACACGACGGGATTCTACCGGGTCGTCCCGGATGAACCTGCCTGCATCCGCGACCTCGTCATCCGGATTGCAGACGCGGGCGATTGCCAGGCCATTCTGACAAGCGGCGGCACGGGTATCGCGGCACGGGACACGACCTACGAAGCCGTGACGGGACTGCTCGAAAAACGATTGGACGGTTTCGGCGAACTCTTCCGCTTCCTGAGCTGGGATGACATTGGCTCCGGGGCCATGCTCTCCCGCGCCGTGGCCGGTGTCTACCGCGACACGATGATATTCTGCATGCCCGGATCTTCCGGCGCCGTCCGCCTCGCAATGGAAAAACTGATCGTTCCCGAACTGTCACACCTTGTGTGGGAAATCTGGCGTCAGAAATAGCCTTCGATCCGTCGGATCGCCGGCAGCCCGGACATGGGCCGTCGCACCCGCATTCGACCGGCCGAAGGGCAAGGCCGTGAACCCGGTAACCGCGTTTGAATCTGCCCGCATTGTGACTTTCGTCCTTCAGTTGGGGGATATCATGCCAACACGCGCGATCTATATCCTGGTGCTGCCTGTCTTCCTCAGTTGCGCCGGTATCGACCCTGCGCCGGACACCGGGCATTCCGGCCATCACAACGCATCGTACGACACCGCCGCCCACGATCCCCGCCCCTCGCCCGTACCCGACCGCATTGTACTTACGTGGAACGCGGACCCGTCGAACTCCCAGGCCGTCACCTGGCGGACCGACGCGTCCGTTGTCGAGACCCTGGTCGAAATTGCGCTGGCCTCGGCGTCCCCCAGGTTTATGGTCAACGTCCGAAAAGTCCCGGCGCAAACACAGGCCGTCGTCACGGAGAGCGGCGCTGCACATTATCATTCCGCGACCATTGACGACCTCATTCCCGGCACCCTGTACGCCTATCGCGTGGGCAGCGGCGACCTGTGGAGCGAGTGGTTTCATTTCCGGACCGCGCTGGATAAACCGGCGCCTTTCACCTTCATCTATCTGGGCGACGCCCAGAACAATATCCTGTCCCTTTGGTCCCGGACCATCCGCGCCGCCTATGCGACGGAGCCTGAGGCGAGTTTCGTCCTTCATGCAGGCGACCTCGTCAATCGCGCGAACAGGGACGGCGAATGGGGCGAATGGTTTCGCGCAGGCGCATATATACACGCCACCGTCAATGCGGTTCCAACTCCCGGAAACCACGAATACGCCAAAGACAAGGAGGGCAGGCGTCGCCTGTCCCGCCTCTGGCGTCCCCATTTCACACTGCCGCAAAACGGCCCCGAAGGTCTGAAAGAAACCGTATACCATTTCGATTATCAGGGCGCCCGCATCATCTCGCTCAATTCCAACGAAGAACGCGACGACCAGGTACCCTGGCTTGAATCCGTGCTCCGGGAAAATCCGAACCGCTGGACGTTCATCACCTTCCACCATCCCGTCTATTCGACCGGAAAAGGCCGGGACAACAAGGCGTTGCGCGAACAGTGGAAGCCGCTGTTCGACAGATACCGGGTTGACCTCGTCCTTCAGGGACACGACCACAGCTACGGACGCGGTTCGAATCTGCCGTCGGGCACAACTGCGCGCGACGAACGGGACGGCACCGTATACGTCGTCTCCGTGAGCGGCCCCAAACAGTACAAGCTCTCGCAGGAGCGATGGTGGCGGCGGGCGGCGGAAAACACCCAGCTGTACCAGACCATCACCGTAGACGGCGACACACTGCGGTACGAAGCCCGCACGGCCACCTCCGAACTCTACGACGCGTTCGACCTGATCAAACAGGAAGGCGCTCCCAACGTGCTCGTCAACCGCATACCCGACACTCCCGCACGCACCCACCTGAACACCATCGGCGGCAGGAAATAGTCATGAGCCGGGAGGAACAATGCCAGGTGTGGGACTGATCGCGCATCCTGATTTTTCCCGGCATGACACCGGCTTCGGGCACCCTGAACGACCGGAGAGGCTCCTCGCCATCCGCAGTCGGTTGGCCGAGACCGGACTCAGGGACCGGTTTCTCGATATTTCACCACGTATACTCGAAGTCGAATGGCTGGAGAAAGTCCACACTTCCACGTACATCTCAGACGTCAAACGCCGTTGTGAACAGAACATCCGCCTCATGGATGCTGGAGACACCTTTATCTGTCCTGCATCCTTTGAAGTCGCCCGCCTCGCGGCAGGGGCGGCCTGCGAGGCGGTCGAGGCGGTTATGGATGACCGCGCAGACGCGGTATTCTGCGCCACGCGTCCGCCGGGCCACCACGCGGAACGGGACAGGGCGATGGGCTTCTGCCTGTTCAACAACGTGGCCGTCGCCGCCCGGTACATCCAGGAGGCCCATCGGCTGGAACGGATCCTCATCGTCGACTGGGACGTCCATCACGGGAACGGAACGCAGCACATCTTCGAGGAAGACCCCACGGTCTTCTACTTCAGCGTACATCAGTACCCCCACTATCCGTGGTTCAGCGGCGGCAGCGGCGAAACGGGAATCGGCGCGGGTAGGGGAACGAACCTGAATGCCCCCCTGCCCGTCGGCGCGGGGGACGAACAATTCCTTCGCGCATTCGACGAACTCCTGGCCCCCGAAATGGGACGTTTCCAGCCGGAATTCGTCATCGTCTCAGCAGGTTTCGACGCGCACGTCGACGACCCGCTTTCCGGCACCCGGGTCACGGCGGCCGGATTCGCCGAAATGACGCGCAGGGTCCATCAACTCGCAAGGATGTACGCCAACGGTCGTCTCATCTCGGTTCTGGAAGGCGGTTACGACCTCAACGGGCTCGCCCTGTGCGTCGAATACCACTTGAGCGCCCTGTTGGATGCCGGTTAGTGTCCTGTCCCAAGAATTCCTCACCATTCGACCGACGATTCATCCCGTCTCGCTACGTTCCCCTCGCTCGCCGGCCATACGCAGGTCGCCTGTGCTCGGGCGCTGGTTCCTGAGCTTGTCGAAGGATGCGAGCCGGGCGACTCGGCGGTCGAATTCAGGCAACTTATTTCCGGGACAGAACACTGGCGGACTGCGTCCGTTCTTTCCGGGCGCCGGCTTTCGGAACCTTTGACTCGATTCAGTCGTCTACACCCTCGGCTGCCGCACTCCGGTCCACGGCGGTCGGGTGCGTCGATTCCGTTCATGGAGGCATAGTGAGTTCAAGTGATCCCGTTGTCGCATTCCAGGGGGAAATGGGCGCATTCAGCGAAATGGCCGCCCGCAGTTACTTCTGCGAAAACGTCCGGGTGGTCCCGCAGTCCGATTTCGCCGGTCTTTTCGACGCTGTCGCCGGCGGCGCCTGCACCCACGGCATGGTACCCATTGAGAATTCCGTCATGGGGAGCATTCACGAGAACTACGATCTGCTCCTCCGGCAGGATCTCTACATCACGGGCGAAATCAAGCTGCGAATCGTGCACAACCTCATTGTCAATCCCGGCGTCAGGATGGAAGACGTGAGGCAGATCTACTCACAGGCGCCTGCCCTGGCGCAGTGTACCGAGTTCATCCGGTCCGCCGCAGGCGTCGAAGCCGTGGTTGCGCACGACACGGCCGGCGCCGTCAAACAGATCAAGGAAGAAAACGCGAGAGACGCCGCCGCCATCGCCAGCGCACAGGCGGCGATCGACTACGATCTGGAGATCCTCCGGGAAGGCCTGGAGAACGACCGCCGGAATTATACCCGGTTTCTGGTCGTGGCCTCCGAACCGGCTGAACCTGTCGATCCTGCAAAGACCACCGTCGTCTATAGCCTGGATCACGTCCCCGGAGCCCTGTTCAAGAGCCTGGGCGTATTTGCAATGCGGAATATCAATCTCCTGAAAATCGAATCGCGTCCCTTGAGCGGCCGGCCCTGGGAATACGTCTTCTACCTGGATTTCGAAGGCCACCTCGCCAGCGAAGAATGCCGGCAGGCGATTGATCACCTCGAAAAAATGGCCAGCTTCCTCAAAATCCTCGGCTCCTACGCGCTGGGCGAGACGGTCGAAGGCAGTCTGCGTAAAAAAAGGGTGGCCCCATGAACCTGGCGCGCCGCATGGACAATCTCGGTACTGAATCCGCGTTCGAAGTACTCGTCAAAGCACGTGAACTGGAAGCCCGGGGCAGGGACGTGGTCCACCTTGAAATCGGCGAGCCCGATTTCGATACACCGGCCCACATCGTCAATGCCGCCCGGGAGGCGCTGCAATCGGGTTATACACACTACGGTCCGCCGGTGGGACTGCCGGAGCTCCGTGAGGCCATCGCACGGGACGTTTCCAGATTCCGTGGAATCCAGGTCAATCCGGATCAGGTTGTGGTCACCCCCGGCGCGAAGCCGATCATGTTCTACGCCATTCTGGCCCTGGCGCAACCGGGAGATGAGGTCATCTATCCCGACCCCGGATTTCCCATCTACGAGTCCGTAATCAGATTTGCGGGCGCCCGGCCGGTACCGGTCTCGCTTACGGAAGAACGTGACTTCAGCCTCGACGTGAATGAACTGGCGGACCTGATCACGGACCGCACCCGGCTTCTCATCATCAACTCTCCGCAAAACCCGACGAGTGGAATCATCCCTCCGGCGGACCTGAAGGCGATCGCCGAACTCGCCGTCGACAGGGGGATCCCGGTACTTGCCGACGAGATCTACTCCCGCATCCGGTACGACGACGCATTCCACAGTATTTCCGTGTACGACGGCATGCGGGACCTGACCATCATTCTGGACGGCTTCTCCAAGACGTACGCGATGACGGGCTGGCGAATCGGATACGGTGTAATGCCGGAGAACCTGGCGGAAACGTTCGGACTCCTGATGGTCAACAGCAACTCCTGCACCGCCACGTTCACCCAGAGGGCCGCTCTGGCCGCACTTCAGGGTCCGCAGGATGACGTCGGCGCAATGGTGGCTGAATTCAGACGCCGCCGGGACATCTTTGTCGCGGGCCTCCGCGAAATCCCGGGTATCCGCTGCAGGCTCCCGGGCGGCGCGTTCTACCTGTTTCCGAATATTGAGGGCCTGGGGCTCTCCTCCCAGGAAGTCGCCGACTATCTTCTGTACGAAGGAAACGTCGCTGCGCTGTCTGGCCATGGCTTCGGCGCTTTCGGTGAAGGCCACGTCCGCTTTTCCTTTGCCAATTCGGTTGAAAACATCCGGAAAGCGCTGGACCGCATTGCCGATTGCGTGCGGAAAATCCGGGGATGACGCGCGGCTTTCGGGGACCTTAAAGGAAACCCCGGTGACGATCGTCACCGGGGTTTCCCGTATTGAATGGAGAGATATCGTTCAACCGCGCGCGGGGCAGTGGCAGGATATCCCCGCACAAGGCAGACCTTCCCGCCGTCTACCACATCACACGAAAAGACGTCGCCGTGCTTACTTCCTGCCGGCTGTTCAAATCGAGGACCTTCACCCGAAAGTCCCGAGGCCCCGGAAACATCTCCAGATTCAACACCTGGTATATCGGCTCCCACGCATGCGAACCCTTGTGGGTATAGGATACCGCCGTGGTCCATTCCGGATCCGCCTCCGCATCTTCTTCCTTCAAGGTTCGGATCTGATAGGTTACCTGATAGTTGGTGGCCCCGAACCGGTCCTTCTGCAGGTTGTAGATCTCATAGTAGAAGTAAGCCTGCGAACCCTGTCGATACTGTTTGAGCGGATTGGGAAGAATGAGATACCGTTCCCGTCCGTAAGGCGCCTGCTCCCTTTCGACGATCCGTCTCGCTAGCAGCATATCGCTCACGCTCAGCGAATCGTATCCGTATGCGCCAACCTGCAAAACGCTACGGAACGTCCCTATCGATTTTGTCTTCGTGTCCTCAGCCTCCGCCGCGATGAAATATTTCCCCGGGGCCAGCATCAGCTTCTCGCCTGTAAACAGATACCCTTCCCGAGTTGCTTCATACTGCACCCACGGCATGACGTCGACCCTTCCGATATCCTTCTTAAGGGTATCCCAATCCGCGTCGAACAAGAACAGTCCCTGGCGTATTTCCACGGCCTGCGCTCCGGTTTGCGCCGCCTTGTGTTGTACTTCCTCTCCAGGAAGCGCGTAGTATACCTCCACTCTGGCCTCGTCGCCTTCCCCGCGAAACCGGGCCATCTGGTACGGGGCATCGTAACGTTCCCATCTGTAGGGATCCTTATAGTACTCGGGTACCCTTGTCGTCAATTCCTCCAGGTCCATCGGTCTCCTTCCCAACCAGCCCACCCGATAGCGCCACGTATCCCGCGTATCCGTATTCGCGAACAGCAGCCGAAACCCGCCGTAGTCCCACATCTCCAGACGGGGACGGTGTTTGAACGGCGTCGTCCCCTGTTGAGTCAGCCAGTACAGATGATCCTGGTACCACACCGGCTCATCCAGACCGGTATCGATCTCGGGCGGGCGGACGCTTCTTGCCTCGGGACGTCCATACCGGATATACGCCTGTCCCTTGTCCGTCGTCCAGCCCGCTGTTCCGCGCTCCGGATCCCCGAAACGAAGGTTGGCGTACGCCACCCTGCCGCAGTGTTCCATCAGGCGCTCGTTTATCGGCGTGAGGAACAACGGATCGCGTCCGGTCCAGAATGCCCGCAACGCCTCTTCATCGGGCAGATCTTCGCCCGCCTCCGCACCCTGACTGCCCACCAGCATGAATACGGACATCATAAACTGCTGTTCACGCGCCGACATCCGGCTCAATCCGTTCACGTAGGCCGGATAGGCGCGCTGGAGTTCGTCCAGCGCCTGGTACGCCAGTCCCAGGAAGAAATAGACGTCCGGGTCCTCAGGCCGGCGTTCCAGGAAGTCCTCGAAAAGCGCCGCCATTCTTTCCGGCATCCGGGCTTCGTAATACACGAGTCCGAGCAGAAGCAGCGAAGGCCTGTGCGCCGGATCCACGTTCAGCGCCCTGGTCAGATATCCGATCGCCTGGTCCCGGTCCTTCTCACCGAATCTTTCCAGACTGAACGATCTCGTTCGCCGATTGCCCAGATCATCGTATTGATAGTCGATGCGCTCGCTCTCGAGGTACCGCGACATCTGCCAGGCCGCGTACCGCCCGGCCAGATACAGGGCGCCGACGTGGTTCGGATTGATGTCAATGGCCTTTTTTGCGTTCTTGTAGGCGTGGCCTCGCCTGCCCATGGCCCAGAGCACTCTCGCGTATTCAATCCGAAAATCCACGTTTGTCTTGTCTTTTCGCATCGCCCGCTGCAGCCAGGTGGAGGCCTGCCTGCGCGTACCCGGCGTTCTTTCATCGCTGTAAAGACGGGCGAGTTCGTACATTGCCCATCCGGATCGGTCCAGCCGGATCGCCTCCTTGATGAGCTTTTCGCGTTTCCGGTATTCAACCGTTGTATCCGATGCCGCCGAAAGGAGCGAGTCCACACCCACCGAAACCGTCCTGGCGGCTTCGACGTGCGCCGCGCAGACCGGAATGGATGCCGCAATCGCAAGAACCAATGCCCTCATACGCCCTCCTGTTACAGGTAGCGTCCAAAATCAACGGAACCTGTAACATCGCCACGAATGGCAGATTGACAATGAAATAAATGCCCGGTATCATGTATACGAACGATCCGTGAAAAAGTTCTCCGGTCCGACGCCCGGCCGCGCTATTCCAGGAGAATACGATGGCGAACCCCTACACTCAAAAGGCTGAGGTCATCAGCCGCTGGATCAATGACCGTCAGCGCCTGCTTCGAAACGAGACGGAAGACTTTCTCCGCAGTGAGGTCCTGAATTACGGTCCACGACAGGCCGCGCATTGGAATCGGGACTACAGTTCGGTCGAGGCCTTCGAACGTTCGGTCGAAGCCAACCGCAGCCGGTGGCAGGAAACGATCGGCGTCTTCGAGTACGACGGTACCCCCCTCGAACCTGTGCTGGAACCCTGGTTCGAAGACGACAGATTCACTGCCTGGTGGATTACCATCGGATTGCTGGGCAATCTGAGAGGGCGCGGGATCCTCGCCCTGCCCAAAGGCGCGGACGGTCCCGCCCCGCTCGTCATCGCGCAGCACGGTATCGGATCGTCGCCCGAAAAGGCGTTCGGCCTGGACGACCCGAACGATACCTACAAATCCTATGCGCGGCGCATGGCGGAAGAAGGCTTCGCCGTGATCGCTCCGATGAATATCACGGGCGGCCCTCCGCGGGCGCGCCAGGAACGCCTCTGCAAGCTCCTTGGCAAGACCCTGTGGGGCCTCGAAATCTTCCGCACGCAGCGGCTTCTGGATTATCTGGAAACGCGCACGGAAATCGATATCGAACGCACCGCCATGTACGGAATCAGCCTCGGGGGCGCATATACCATGTTCACGGTTCCTGTCGAACCCCGCATCGGGGCCGCCGTGGTATGCGCCTGGTTCAACCACAGGCGATACAAGATGGCCGTAGACGACCCAAGGTACAGCTGCTTTCTCTCCGTCAACGAGGAGCACGTATGGATTCCCGGCTGGCTGAGCGCGTTCACCGACAGCGACCTGGTCTCGCTCATCTGTCCCCGTCCCCTGCTGGTTGAACAGGGCAAAGCGGACGGAATCGCCTGGTGGCCGATGATGCTCGACGAGTACCACCAGGCCTGCGAACACTACGCCAGACTCGGTCTATCGGAGAATATCGAAATCGACCTTCACGAAGGCGGTCACGAGATCCGGCTTGAAAGGAGCCTTCAATTCCTCAGGAAATGGCTGAAGCTCTAGCAGTTCGCTGCGGATTGACGGCGTTCGAGCCAATTGTTGAAGGCATTACCTGACGTCTCAAAATACATGATGAAAAGGAAAAAAACATGGTCAAACTGGGTGTCTTCGGATGCGCGGGCATTGCAACCCATCAGCTGAATTCAGTGTGGTACGACAACTGCTTCCAGGTGGTCGCCGGCGCGGACGTCCGTCCGGCGCAACTCGACCATTTCAGAGAAAGATTCGACATGCGGCAGGGGTACGCCGATTATCGTGTTCTGCTTGACGAAGCCGACGTCGAAGCCGTCATGATCTGCACGCCCACCTTCCTCCATCCGGAGATGGCGATCGCGGCCGCGGAGGCCGGCAAACACGTCTTCTGCCAGAAACCCATGGCGATGAATTCTTACGACTGTTACCGCATGATTCAGACGTGCCGCAGAAATAACGTCAGACTCCAGATCGGTTTCGTGCGGCGATTCGACAACGACTGGGGCACGCTCAAGAAAGTCGTCGAATCCGGGCGGCTGGGCAGCCCCGTTCTCTGGCGGCAGATTTCCGGGGGCTCGCCCCCGGGGAGCCCGTTCTTCATGGACCGCTTTCAGGGCGGCGGCCCGATGATCGACGGCATGGTCCACAACTACGACTTCGCGGTCCACTGTTTCGGCGAACCCGTGGAAGTCAAGTCCATGCCGATGAAAATTCACCACGCGTCCACGGCCTGGGATACGGGCACCGTCCTCGTCCGCTTCGAACGGGGAGACGCCATCATGTGTTCATGGACGTGGGGACTGCCGGCCGGCGTGCGTCCCAGAGGCGGAACGGATATCATCGGCCCAAACGGCACGCTTTCGTTTCCCGGGAACTACGATCCGGGGAAAGCCGAAGGCAGATTCGACCCCGACACCCAGGGCGCCTACCTCCTTTCCCTGGCTGACGGCGAAGAGGAAGTCATCACCTTCGAAAAGAAAAACATGTTCCGGGACGAAATGCTGCATTTTGCCGAGTGTGTTCGCAGTGGCGCCGAGCCACGGGTTACCGGCGAAGACGGTCTTCGCGCCACGCGTATCGCCGAACTCGCGCTCAACGGCGGCGGCCTGGTTTAGCAGCCCGTTGAAATGCGTGATCGGATGTCCCGACACCAAGAGAAGACCATGATTTTGTTACGTATCGCCCTCGCGCAGACACGTCAGACCGCGGATCGGGAGGACAACCGCCTCGCCATTCTGGAAGCCATCGACCTCGCGGCTTCCCGGAACGTGCAGATCCTTTGTTTTCCCGAGACCCAGACAGTCGGCTACCGGGTAGACATTGCTTCCGCCAACGCTCCGGTGCACGCCGGCTGGCTCGATAGAGTCCACGGCGAGGTTGCGGCGCGATGCGCGCAGCACGGCATCGCCTGCATCCTGGGCACCGAAACGCCGTCCGAGCGCGGCAGGCCTTACAACACCGCGCTCGTGATCGATAAGCATGGAAATCTTCTGGGCATGCACCACAAGACGATGCTGACGCCGCTGGACGCAATGGCCTACGAGCGGGGAGACGTACAGCATACGTTTGAACTATTGGGCGTTCGCATTGGCGTGGTCATCTGCTTCGAGGCGCTGCGCTTTGCTGAAACGACCGCCGAATGCGTGCGCCGCGGCGCACAGGTCGTCTTCCATCCGCAGAACAACACGACCCGTCCCAACGACTGGAAGATTCCCATCCACCATGCCATGATCGTCACTCGCGCCGCCGAGAACACCGTCTGGTTCGCTTCATGCAACGCCTGCCTCCCGCACCAGAACAGCCGCAGCCTGATTGTCGCCCCCGACGGCCGCATTCACGGGCGGACGGAGCTGAGGCAGGAGGAACTGCTGGTACGTGACATCGACGTGCGGGAGGCGACGCGTGCCATGTTCCGACTGGGTGAAGACGGTTCCGCCGTCGGAGCGCTGGAACACAGCGCAAGCCCGCTGTTTGCCGACACGGTGAAGGCGGAAGAGTATGCCGCCGCACTCGCGGCGGAGAAGTCCCCCACCAGGGCACCACAATGACCGCTCGCACCGCACTGTTACTGGCCGTCCTCGCCTGCACGGCTCCAATGTTATATGCGCAGGACGGCGAGGCGCCGCCTGAAGCCGACTTCAACGGCGACAATACTGTCGACTTCCGAGATTTCATCCTGTTTGCGCAGGCCTTCGGCTCCGGACAGGCCTTATACGACCTGGACAGGGACGGCAGCGTCTCCTTTGGCGACTTCCTGCTTTTCGCCAGGGCGTTCGGCCGGACCGGCGGGCCGACTCATAGAGTCCGGGATATCGGGATCCCGGTTCGTTCGGTCAACTGGGTCCGCCTTCATCCGGGCCTGGACAATGAGAACCGCGCGCGCGTGTACGTCACCATGGGACAGCAGGCCGACAACCTGTTCGTGCTGCAGGTCGACCCGGAAACCGGGGCGTTCCAACAGTTCGTCTCCGATGTACCTCGATCCAACTACCCGACCGCCACGTTGATGAGCCGTTCCGGCCGCCTCTACATCGGGTCCGCGTACGCCGGCCATCTCCTCTGCTTCGATCCCCGTCTGAACGCCCTTCTGGACCTGGGCGCCATCAATCCGGGCGCCGCAACGTTCCCGTGCCGAATGGACGAAGACGAGAAAGGCCGCATCTGGATCGGCAGCTACCCGGGGGCCGACCTGACGGTCTACGACCCCGGAACCGGCGAGTTCACACGCTACGGCCGTATGTCAAACGTGGACAAGTACAACTATCCCCTGGTCGCTCCTGACGGAAAGATCGCGTGCCTCATCAGACAGACGCGGCCACACGTCGTCGTCTTCGATCCCGCCACGAGGGGAAGTTTTCTGGTCGGGCCCATTACGTTCAAGGGACAGGGCACGCTGAATCTGGAGAAACGGCGGGACGGCAACCTCTACGTCATCACGTCGGACTACGGCAATTTCCTGATTTCAGGGATCGAAGGCATCGCCGTCGCGTCACTGCCGGGCCGTGTGCCGAGTCCGACGCTTCCCGACGGAAGCACGTTTCGCTTCTCGGACGCGTCCGAACAGATCAATCGTACCCTCAGTATCCGCAGCAGGTTCGGAACCGTCCGCACGTTCGAACTCGATTACGAGGCCAGCGGCAGCGACATCTTCTATATTCACACCGGCCCGGACGGTCTCATCTACGGATCCAGCATCCTGCCATTGCACCTTTTCAGGTATAGCCCCGGTGCCACTGAACTGGTCGACCTGGGCAAGTGTTCCCGTTCCGCCGGCGAAGCCTATTCGATGGCAAACCTGAATGGGAAGCTTTACATCTCCTCCTATCCGGCGGCTCGCATTTCGGTGTACGACCCTGCCCTTCCCTACCAGTTTGGCACGGGCCCGGGCGACAATCCCCGCGATCTGGGCCGGCTGGACGACATTTCCTACCGGCCCCGTTCCACGCTCACCGGTCCGATGGGCAGGGTCTGGATCGCATCGGTACCGGACTACGGCCGGTGGGGCGGCCCCCTCGCCTACTATGATCCCGGGACGGGTGAAAGAAAGTCCTACAAACGTATCGTGGGAGATGCGAGTTGTTATACCCTTGCCCACCTGGAATCGCAGAAGCTCATCGCCGTGGGCACCACGATCAGCGGCGGCAGCGGGACGAATCCCAAAGTCAGAGAAGCCACCCTCTTTCTATGGGACTACCACGCGGAAGAAAAGGCCTGGGAGGGAACCATCCGGCGTCCAGGCGCGCCCGCATCGGTCTTCAATGCGTTGCTCACGGGGCCCGACGGCATGCTCTATGGGACGGTTCGGGGCCGCGGTCTCGACGAGCTTTTCGTGTTCGATCCCCGCACCCGCACCTTCACGCATCGCATTCCCCTGCCTCGCGGCAGGCCGTTGGATCTCGGCCTGCAGAACGGACCGGACGGGAAGATCTACGGCTTCACCTCGACGCTCATCTACAGTCTCGACCCCGCCACCAGTGAGGTCGAGGAGGTCCTCAGCGTGGAAGGCGGTATCCGTATCGCAGGGCCGATTCTGGGCAGGGAAATTTACTTCGGGACCGGCGCGGTGCTCAGGTCGGCCACCATATTCTAGCGCGGACAATCCCGCCAATACCCGGTCAATTCCGGAACGAAGGGGTTTTTCGGGTTGTATGTCCGCCGGTTAGAAGATCCCGTAGGGCATCCAGCATCCCGAACGACCCCTTCGTCCCTCACTGGGTTATCCCACTTCAACCTGGTTTTCCGAATGGCCGCATCCGAATGCAGAAAACTCCGAATCGCCTTCATCGGCGCTGGTGGCATTGCCGGCACACACATGCGTTGTTTCCAGGAGATGGACGACGTCGAAATGGTCGCCATGGCGGACATCTCGAAAGCGGCGCTTGAAAGGCGTTCGAATGAGTTCGGCATTGCCGATTGCTTCGTGGACTACGAGACCATGCTGAGCAGAGTCAGGCCCGACGCCGTCAGCGTCTGCACCCCGAACGGTCTCCACGCACCCGCCGCGATTGCCGCGCTTTCGGCGGGTGCGCACGTCATCGTCGAAAAGCCGATGGCCATGAATGCCCGCGAAGGGCAAGCCATGGTCGACACGGCCAGAAACCATGGGCGCAAGCTGGTTATCGGCTTCCAGCATCGCTTCGACCCGAAATCCCGATTCATCCGGGAAGCGGTCGACAGCGGACGCCTTGGGAGGATCCTGTTTGCCCGAGTGCAGGCCCTGCGCAGGCGAGGCATTCCAAACTGGGGTGTTTTCGGCCGGAAAGAACTCCAGGGCGGCGGGCCGCTCGTGGACATCGGCGTCCACGTACTGGAAGCCGTCCACTACATCATGGGCTCACCCGGACCCGTTGCAGCCAGCGGGAATGTCTTTACGTACCTCGGAAACAGGAAATCGGAAACCGCCTGCAGGTGGCCGGACTGGGACCATGAGACCTACACGGTCGAAGACCTCGCCGTGGGCCAGATCCGCTTTGAAGACGGCGCCGTCATCCACGTGGAATCCAGCTTTGCCGCACACATAAAGGCCGACGTATGGAACTTTGAGCTTATGGGCGAAGAAGGCGGCGCCACCTGGGATCCGCTCACGATCGCACGGGATGACAACGGATACATGGTAAACACCGAGCCCGGCTGGCTGCCCAAATCCGAATTCGGTTCCACCTTCGGTGCAAAACTGCGCAATTTCGTCGACCACGTCCTTTACGACAAGCCCACGCTCGCGCCGGCCGAACACGGGCTGATGGTGCAGAAAATGATGGATGCGATTTACATGTCGGCCGAAAAGGGCCGGGAAGTAGACATAGATTGAAGGCCCGTTTTTCCTCTTATGCACGGGAATCGGCATGAAGAACCCGCTCGATACCGAAGACCTCGTGGCTGCGTCGCGTCACCTCTGGCAGAACTACTTCCATGGCGCACAGCCCGATAAACCCCCGATGACGATTACCCACGGCGACGGTCTGTACATTTACGACGCAGAGGGTAACGAATACCTGGACACCTTCGCCTCCCTGCTCACGACCCTGTGCGGACACGGCCGTACCGAAGTCATCGACGCGGTCGCGAAGCAGATGGAGAAACTGGCCTATTTCCCCGGCAGCCAGGAATACGTAATCGAGCCGGCCGCCAGGTTGGCGGCGAAACTGGCGGAGATCGCCCCCGGAGGCCTCTCAGTCTCCTTCCTTGTCAACGACGGCTCTGAGGCCAACGAGGCGGCCATCAAGCTGGCGCGCAGCTATTACTGGGCCAAAGGCGAGAAAAACCGCTACAAGGTGATATTCCGCAGGGGCTCGTACCACGGCGCCACGCTCGGCGCGCTCTCCGCAACCGGCCTGGCGGGCAGCCGGGAGCCCTATGAACCCCTGCTGCCCGGGTTCACCCACGCGATGCCCGCGACTTGTTATCGCTGCGAACTCGGTCTGGATCCCGATACCTGCGCGCTGGCCTGCCTCAAGAATCTGGCATCCGTCCTGGAATGGGAGGGCCCCCAGACCGTCGCCGCCGTCATCATGGACCCGATCCCGGGTTCCAACACCGGCTTTCCCCTTCCCCCGGATGGATATCTGAAGGGCGTGCGCGATCTCTGCGACCGGCACGGCGTCCTGCTCATCTTCGATGAAATTCAGACGGGATTCGGCCGAACCGGGAGGATGTTCGCCTGCGAGAATTGGGATGTTTCGCCGGATATCCTGACTGTCGCCAAGGGGTTCTCAGGCGGCTATCTGCCCATCGGCGCCGCGATTGCCACAGAAGAGATCGCCGAAACCATTCGAAGCGCCGGGACCGGATTCCGGCACATCCACACCTTTTCCGGCCATGCCGCGGCCTGCGCCGCCGCTCTCGCCCATATCGAAATCATCCAGAACGAAAACCTCGTGCAGCGCGCCGCCGACCTGGGTGTCCGGTTCAAGAGAAGACTGGACGAACTCTACCGGTATCCCCTCGTGGGAAACGTGCGCGGCCTGGGCACGCTCTGGGCCGTCGAACTCGTGGGCGACCGCGAGACGCGTGAGCCCCTGAGTCCTCCGGGAAAAGCCGGGAGTTTTATCGCCGATTTCTGCTGGAACGCCGGCATGATTCTGCGCAACAACGGCGACGTCCTTGTCCTGGCCCCCGCTCTGGTTATGACGTCGGAACAGGCGGACAGGACGCTCGACATGCTGCACGACGCCATCGATTCGGCAATGGGTCACTGTAGACAACGTGGAGACCGGCTCGAATGGATTGGGGACGCGTCGGGAAGTTAGCAATCCGTTGAAGGCGCCCATCCGGGAACAGGCTGACACCGTGGCACACTTTCAACCCTGGAACCTTCGCCAATGATGCCCGACAGAGAAACGTGCCTTGAGATGCTCCGGCGGATGTACCGTATCCGTTCTTTCGAAGAACAGGTAAGGGTCCACTACGACTATACCAGCTATCTTCGCGACAATCCCGAGAGCGAAGGGGTCATCTCCGGCGCCGCCCACCTTGCCATCGGTCAGGAAGGCGCCGAGGTCGGTGTCTGCGCCGCCCTCGAGCCGGATGACTTCGTGGCCAGCACGCACAGGGGTCACGGCCATGCCATTGCCAAAGGCGCGGACCTCGAGCGGATGATGGCCGAGTTGATGGGCCGGAAACACGGGTACAGCGGTGGTTGCGGCGGGTCCATGCACATCTTCAGTTCGGAACTCGGGCTCATCGGAGGAAACGGAATCGTGGGGGCTCAGGTCCCGATCGCCACCGGCGCCGCTTTCTCCGCGAAATATCGCGGCACACGGCAGGTGGCCGTCGCTTTTTTCAGCGAGGGCGCCGCCAATCAGGGCGCTTTCCACGAAGCGCTGAATATAGCCGCGCTCTGGGACCTCCCCGCCGTCTACGTCTGCGAAAACAACCTCTATGCCGCCACCACCCCCGCTACGATAACGCTCTCGCCTCCGGACGTAGCCGCCAAGGCCGCCGCCTACGACCTGCCGGGCGCCATCGTGGACGGCCAGGACGTCCTCGCGGTGTACCGGGTCGCGTCGGAGGCTGTTGCCAGAGCGCGCGCCGGCAACGGACCCACGCTCATCGAATGCAAGACCTACCGCTTTGTGAGCCACGCGGGAGGAGGCAAAGGCGAACACAACAACCCGAAGGAACTGGAGACCTGGAAGAGCAAGGACCCGATCGCCCTCTTCGAACGCAAGCTCTTCGACGCCGGATACCTCACGGCGGAAGAAAAACAGAACATCATCTCCGATGCCAGAGAGGCGGCGCGCGAAGCCGTGGACTACGGTAAACAATCTCCATATCCTGATTTGGGCGACATGCCCGTTACCGCGGGAGTCGCCCTGTAGTGTCCACGTAATTTGCTACGATTGTTTATGTATGCCATTTTGACATAATTGTATGCCAATATGGCATACTCCGATTCACGCCGGTTGCGTCAGCCCGATCCAGAATCGTACATCCGGAGACCGATCAATGCCCCGCGTTACGTACGCCCAGGCCATCAGCGACGCCATCAGGGAAGAAGCCGCCCGCGACGAGCGCGTCTTCACCATCGGCGAGGACATCGGTCCGGTCCGCGATCCCGACAGACTCTGGGACCAGTTCCGCGAACGCCGCACGTGGCAAACGCCCATTTCCGAATCGGGCTTCGTGGGACTGGCGGTGGGCGCCGCCATGACCGGCCTGCGTCCGGTCGCCGTCATCATGTATTGCGACTTCGTCACCGTATGCATGGATCCCATTGTCAACCAGGCTGCCAAGATCCACCTGATGTCCGGAGGCAACGTTAATGTCCCGATGGTGATCCGCACTCCCGGCGGCGCCGGCACACGGGAGGCCGGTCATCACAGCCAGAGCCTCGAGAGCTGGTTCGTGCATGCTCCGGGTCTGAAGGTGGTCATGCCGGCCACGGCCGCCGACGCCAAGGGCCTGATGAAGTCCGGCATCCGCGACGACGGCCCGGTTGTCTTCATCCAGCACCGGCTGCTGGGTGACATCGAGGGGGCCGTGCCGGAAGGCGATCACGTCGTTCCCCTTGGTGTGGCCGACGTCAAACGCAAGGGCGCCGACGTTACCGTTGTCGCCGTCTCCTTCGCCCTGCAGAAGACCCTCCAGGCGGCTGAATCCCTGGACGAGGAAATCGACGTCGAGGTGATCGATCCCCGTACCCTCGTCCCACTCGACGTGGAAACCATCCTCAGATCGGTCAGAAAGACAGGCCGCCTCCTGGTGGTACACGAAGCCCCGGCGCGCGGAGGCGCCGGCGCGGAAATCGTCCGCCAGATCGCCGAACGGGGCTTCGAATACCTTCGCAAACCCCCAAGGGTTCTGGGCGGCCTGAATACGCCAATGCCCTACAGCGCCCCGCTGGAAGACGCCTGCCTGCCCCAGACCGGGGACATCGCCGAAGCCATCAGAGACTGTGTTCGCGGATAGCCGAGTCCGGCCGAAGTCGACGACCCTTTGTACACTTTCTCACGCCACAACTCCCTCCCGGCACCGCTCATACCCGCGATTTCCCGCCTGAAGCGTCGCTATTCGCCTCGTCGTCCCCGCCCTCTTATCCTTCGTCTCTCGTCTCTGATGAGCGTGAGGATTTCCCGGGTGGAGATGTCCGCCTGGATCGAAGGAACGTCCAGCGGCGACGCGGCGGGGCGTTCCGGTACCAGGGCGTAGGTCCTGCCATCCTTTCGGCGTATGAGGACCTTGCCCGTCGCCTCGGCTTTGTCGAGTACTGTTGAGAAGTTCTGCCTGGCTTCCGAGTAGGTATATACGTCCATCCTACACCTCCGGAACAACGGTGTTGACACCGAGTGCGGCTGCAGCCCGGCCGAGGGTTCGGTCCAACGTCAACAGCGGCGCGCCATGTCGAAGTGCGCAATCCAGAAAGTACGCGTCGTACGCGTATGCGTTCAGGCGGCTTCATAGATGACCCTTCCCTCCTGAAGCGCGGGCTTGATCACCAGCGCGTGACAGTCCTTGTACCGTTCCACCTGCGCCGGGGTGACCACGATCGCGTCCACGCCTACGCCAACGCCGCGCAGGTTTCCATAGATGTCTCCCATCAGAGTCCATGGATCGTTGTCGTCCTTTACGACGAGCAGATCGATGTCACTATGGCGGTTCAGGGCGCCCCTCGCGGCGGATCCGAAGAGAATTATCTTCTCAGGATGAGCGACTTCTACAATGCGCCGTATTATTTCGTTTAGAGTTGACTCGTCCAACATGGTACTGCCTTTCGTTTCATGGGCGCGTCACGTCTAACTATGGGTTAGCCGTCGGCTTCTTTGTCGTTCGCGTAAAATCTCTACGACGTTTGAAGACAATATCGCAATTCGTGCGCAGATAGCAAACCAAAGCTTTTTCAGTACCCGGATGGCTCTGTCGTTTCATAGTGACGGATCATCCAAACAGGTCTGTTTCGGTCTCCAGATAAGCGACCGCAATCGCATCGCGAGTGCCGAGGCTATTGGGCGAATTGCAATGCCGCTGTCGTAACGAGCTTTTTCCGAACAAACCCGAATGCACACTTGCGTTTTTTGCAGATCAGGGTACAATAGGGGTAGAGAACAGAGGCGAAGCCCTCCGGCATCCCTCCGAATCGTCCCCTTACATCTTTCATCAGGAGATTGGAATGAGCCCTGGTGTCCGCAAGTTTGTCGTCTTCGCCATCGCCCTGGTCGTATCCTGGATCGTCGGAATCAACGTGGCGCCAACCTGGACCGTCGAGCAGATCGCCCTCGATGCTCACGTCGACAGAGACGGAAACCTCTACTACATATATCGGGGAGAGCCGACCTATTTCCACCCCGTGCCCATCGAGGAGGCGCTGCTCAACCCCGAACGAATGGAAGGCTCGCGCGAGACCCCGGAAGTGAAGAAGGAGTTTGTCTCCGTAGTCAGGCTGGAGGAGGGTGAGCCAGGGACCTTATATTATCAGCTGCTGGCCAAGCACCACTGGGGCTTCTGGTCCCTGCTTCCCGCGGTGGTCGCCGTGCTTCTTTGCTGGCTGACCCGGGAGCCGGTTACCTCGCTCATTGGCGGCATCCTGTCGGGAGCGCTGGTGCTTACACGCTACGACTTCACCGGCGACGTGCTGATCCCCTCGCTGGCCACGACCAGTTCCGCCGGCGTCCTGCTGCTCTACCTGTGGCTGCTGGGCGGGTTGATGGGGATCTGGTCCCGGACGGGCGCCGCGCAGGCGTTCGCCGAGCTGATGACGGAACGCTTCGTGCGCGGCCCCCGAAGCGCCAAGCTCGTTTCCTGGATGCTCGGCGTCATCTTCTTCCAGGGGGGCACGGTCAGCACCGTGCTGGTCGGCACCACGGTCAAGCCGATCGCCGATACAGAAAAGGTCAGCCACGAAGAACTCGCCTACATCGTCGACTCGACCGCCTCGCCGATCGCCTCCCAGCTCGCCTTCAACGCCTGGCCCGGGTACGTCCAGGCCTTCATCTTCGTCTCCGGTGTGGGCTTCCTCGCCACCGAGACGGACCGCATCGCCTTCTTCTTCCAAAGCGTGCCTTTCTGCTTCTACGCGATCTTCGCCGTACTCGGCACGTTTCTCCTCAGCATCGAAAAGCCCCTTTTCCTCGGCAAGCGGCTCAAGGCCGCGATGGAACGCTCCCGCGAGACCGGCCAGCTGGACGCCGACGGAGCGAACCCCCTGAGTGCGAAGGAGCTGCAGGGAAGCAACGTTCCCGAGGGATATACCCCGCACGTGATGGAGTTCTTCCTGCCCCTGATTTCCCTCATCGGCATCGCCGTCGGCACCTTCATCGTCAGCGGCTCACCCAACGTGCAGTGGGCCTTCGGAACGGCCCTGGTGCTCGCCGCGGGGATGGCCCTGGCCAAGGGGATGTCGCTGAAGGATCTCGTGGCGGGATTCCACGACGGTCTCAAGGGGGTCGTGCTCGGCTCTGTCATTCTCCTGCTCGCCATCACCATCGGGGGGATAAACAAGGAGACGGGCGGCGGCATCTTTCTGGTCGAGCAACTCGGGGAGGCAATTCCCTACTTCCTGCTGCCGGTGCTGCTGCAGATCATGACCATGGTCATCGCCTTCTCGACGGGGACGAGCTGGGGCACCTACGCCGTGGCCTTCCCGCTGGCCATGCCGCTTGCATGGGCGGTGGCCGGGGCTCACGGGCTTTCCCATCCCGAGCTGTTCATGACCCTCTGCTTCGCGGCGGTCATGGACGGCAGCGTGTACGGCGACCAGTGTTCACCGATCTCCGACACCACCGTGCTCAGCTCGATGTGCACCGGCTGCGACCTCATGGACCACGTCAAGACGCAGATACCCCAGGCGTCCATCGCGGCATTCCTGGCGGCGATCTGCTGGACCGTCGTCGCCTTTTTCACCGCATGACTTGACCCCGGGGACTGCTACAGAAATTTCGACCGCGCCGTCTAACTGCGTCAACTATTTAACGCTCTCCGAAATAATCCTTCTGTGCCTTATGTGCTTCTTTTAGCCATTGATGCACAAAAAGCAATAGCCACAAAAGGCACAAAAACACAAAATGGGAAGGGTTTTATTCTGTGGCCGACTGATTGGGGGTAACGAACAACGTCCAGATTCCATCCGGACGGTTGGGGTTTTCTCACACTGGTCGGCTTTTGGTCCTTCTGTGCCTTTTGTGCTTTTTGTGGTAAATTAACGGTTGTTTTCGTTCGAGTTAAGGCTGGTAGCGTCAACTGTTTAACGCTCCCGAAAAAGGGGAAAAAATACCGCCCAACGTTAACTATGGGCGGAGCTTGCCTGATTGTTGCTGAAATTCACTCATTCGTCCGGATTGGGGCCCGGAGTGGATGATTCGGCTCTCTCGGCTGCGTTCGAATCAGCGCCTCCCTGATCTTCTCCGTTCTGCTGTTTCAATGCGGCTTGCCTTCCTGCCTGATATCCCAGTTCGTAATTCCTCTTCTTGATAGACTCATATATACCGAGTACCATATCGACAATCTCCATAATAATAAACGACTCCGAAACGGAGGACAGAACGATATTTCCTGAGCGCGTCACGATATCGAACAAGCCCTCCATTCTTCGCGAGTCGTAGTGCCATAGTACGAGTCCTGCGATACAGAAGGCTAACAGTCCGTTGATAAAGTCGCTCTGCAGGCGAGGCTTGGTGTCCCGTCCCGGAAATATGTCACCATTCATCCGCCGATTCATCCCGTCTGGCGGCGTTGCCTTCGCTCGGTGACCGTGAGCAGGTCGCCTCGCTCAGGCGCCTTGCCAGCCGGGCGACTCGGCGGTCGAATTTCGGCAATCTATTTCCGGGTCGGAACACTTGCCATTGTGGTCGAAGACAAGGCGCGCAACCGAGTCCCATCCATCGATTCGGCGAGGGCGCGCAACGCAGTATTTCGACCGCAAGGGCCGGCCGCAGCCCGGATGGGCTTTTTCAACGGGCTGCTAGGGATAGACCGGCAAAGATAACTCTATTTGTGACGCTCCATACCGAGAGCCGGTCCATATCGGTCCTCCACAAAGTTACAGCTATCCAAGCCTGATGTCAACAATGTCATCGGCGTGACGCAGGCTATTTGCGGTTTCGTCCGATCCCTTTGAAAGCGGATGAACGTCCTGTCCGCTTTTTCAGGTCATTCCGCGTATATCTGCAGTCCGGCCAATTCGAACAGCCGATAAACCTTCCGTATTTTCCACGTTTCTCCAGCAGCCATCCAAAGCACTCGGGACATGCCTCAACGGCCTTCCGGCAGTCCCGGCAACGGTAGTTCCCGTCGACTTTCGCCTGTAATCCAGTCGTGCAATGGGGACACCCGGGCTGTCGATACTCGCAATACGGCCAAAGCGAACAACCGTAGAATACCCCCCTGTCCCGAGCGTTACCTCTCCGCTGCAGCCGTCCGTGGTTGCATTTGGGACACGGCACATCCCGTTCCGTCTGCTCTCCATGAACCTTGACGTCATAGCTGCCCTTCATCAACTCTTCGACGAAGGCCGAAGGCGTTCCTTTATCGACAACGAGATAGACGCCGCGCCTGGCGCGGGTGACCGCGACATAGAACAGGCGGCGCTCCTCGGCGTTCGGATAGGCTTCCGGCTCTGCCAGTACGAGATCCAGTAACGGGTCGTCAACGATCTCGGAGGGGAAGCCATATTTTCCTGTGCACATGTCGAGTACCACCACATAGTCGGCCTCGAGGCCCTTGGAGCCGTGTACAGTCATGAAAGAGAGTTCAAGATTGAGATGCGCTCGCGCCAACGTGCTCATATTCGGAGGCCTGTTGTGCCTGTACCGGCCCAGCAGCAGAACCGTAGCGCGCTCGTCGTCCTCCGCGGCATGAGCGGCGATTACATTCAACACTTCCGCCAGTATATCGGGACACGTTTCCCGGGCGACCATTACATGTACGCATGGTTCGTCCGCTTCGAAGATGGACGAAACACCCTTACGGATCTGTGCGGGGTTACTGAGCACGAATCGGCTTGCGAGGTTGGCGATACGGTCCACGCATCTGAACGTCGTTTCCAGGTTGACGCGTTCGCTCTCGCCAAAGCGTGCCGCGAACTCGCGCATGATGGCGATGTCCGAACCTGCAAATCGGAAGATGGCCTGCCAATCGTCGCCGACCGCGAATAACTGTGCGGTGTTCGATGTGTCCAGCAACGCCTTCAACAGTCGCGCTCTCCCGGCCGAAATATCCTGAAACTCATCGACGAGTATGTAGCCGAACCGGTTGCGGTAACGCCCCCGCCGCACGTGTTCCGTCGCGATGGTGATCATGTCGTGAAAGTCGATTTGCCGCTGCCGTGCAAGCGATTCCTGGTAACGCTCATAAACGGGAATGAAAACGGTCAGGAAGGCCTCGGCCCTGGGACGGTTTGTAGCCCCGGCAGCGCGACGCGTCACGTCGTCTGCCGACAGTTGCGCACCCTTGAAATGATGGAGGAACGTCGCAACCAGGCGCGTGAAAGGTTCGATTCGACCTTGCTGTTCGAGGACGGAGAATGTCTCGTCGGATGGGATCGGAGATAGCGTTACCCCGTGGACGGCCAATTTTACCGCCAGGTTCTCCGTCAGTTTGCCCGCGGCCTTTTCGTGACTGTAGGTCTCCACGAGTACCGTGCCATGTTCCGCATGCAGCCTTCGCTTCCAGTCCAATGACCTGAGATATTCGCCGCGGTTGATAAAGGGAGGCGTATTGTTCGATTCCGAGAGTGCAAGATGCTCGATGTATACCCCCGCGTCGGGAAGGTAGAAGTCGGGCTGGTATTGCCTCCTGTCCGGCGTGGCGGTTTCGTGTTCGTAGTCGCGTTCGTACTCGTAGCGCACGCCGTTGAGGTAGAGGAAGTTGGCAATCTCGCATTCTTCGAAACTCTTGAGCTTCTCGCCTCGCAGCGACCGGACCCCGTTGTCCCTAAGATACGCCCAGTACTCTCCCTGAGTCCGGAATTCGAATTCGCTTCGGTACGGAGCAAAATGCCCCGCGAACCATTTGAGCATAACCTCCGAGAACCCGGGATCGGTCACGAGGTCGCCAACGATGCTCTTCAGCAGGTCGAACAGGGCCTGATCGTCTACCGCGGCCCTGGCAACGGCGGGGCGCCTGCGTTCGGCTTCGCCGATGATCGACATGCCCAGGCTGTGGAACGTCCGAACCGCGAGTTCCGCGCCCAATTGAACCCCCAGGCGTTTCCGGACCCTTTCCTTCATTTCTTCCTGGGCATCCTTGGCGAATGCCAGCAGAAGCAGTTCCGATGGGCGCCGGTAACCCTTCTGAATGAGCCAACCCGCCTTGGCAACGATGACCGACGTCTTGCCGCTTCCGGCGGCTGCGACGACCAAGTTGCGGTCTTCATCGACGACAACCGCTCTCCGCTGCTCGTCCGTGAGCGGCCTTGCCTCGACGCTGTCGAAGAATTCCCCGGACCGCACCAGTTCATTGGCCACATACGTAGCGCAGGCGTTCGCCCGACACCCTTCGGAATCATCGGAGAAGTCCTGAATCGCCTTCAGCATTCGGGTTTCTGCGACGTGGGACAGCTGTTCGGGCCACTGAGAGGGGAACCGGGCGACCACGTCTCTGGCATCGCGCTCGATTGGGGAAAAGACCGTACGCGACACGTACCGCGGCGGGTCGGTAAACTGCGCCAGGCGGTCATAGACGGATTGAATCGTTCCGACGTGTGTCTCCAGGGCGCCTCGCCACCAGGCGATTCGCGCACGTACAAGCGCATCGCCGAATACCTGCGCGTCCAGTTTCGACAGTCCGGATACCCTGATGTCGCCGGAGGCGAAGCGGACTTGCAATCGTCCCCAGAACCACCCGTACGTCACCTCGGCGGTCTCTATTTCACGCAAGGGGACGGCCATCGACCCGGATGGGCGTTCCAGGATCAGTGTTTCACCCTTCAACGTGACCGATCCGGCATGTCCCGGACGCAGAAACCGGAACACGTACGAGGCCAGGCCGGATCGTCCGGCGCGCATCGATTCGCCGGGGCCGGAACTATGTCCGTGCGCAAATGCCATGCCTGTTTTCCACACACGCGAAGTGCCTAAGTTGAAACGGCGCCTCTCTCCGTGACAGCACGTTGAAAATGTCCATACTGGCCACGACCGGCCCCTGCGGTCGAATGACTACCCGGCTCCCTGTCTCATTCAAGCCGGGTGAGTTTTTTCCTGCAAAACGTACGCCAGGCTGATCGGATATCGAATCAAAAACCGTACGCGCGGACGGTCGCTGCCCGGTCGCCGGGCTCCGCATCGTCGGCTTCCGCGCCCTCGTCGATTTCTGACCCGAAGGCCGTTGCACGACATTCCACCATGAATTCCGCCTTTGTTTTCCGTTGACACGCTCCCGCAATACCGCTTTCTTTCGCCTTCGGCGCCTGCGTCCAGGCATTCGTGTGGTCTCGTTGCTTCCCGGTGTCTCATATCCCCTGGCTGTCAACGTCGGAAATTTTGCTTTCTTCACAGTGCGGTTCTGTCTCGAACAAGCGCAACAAGGCACCCGTCTGACCGTTCACGCGGGTGCGGTCCTTTGAGACGTTTCTTGCAAGCGAAAGGCATCCCATGGAAACCGTACGCGACAGGCTCTGGATCTTCACCTGTGTGGCCGGATCGGACAACGACTCGCTCACGTCCGCCGGGTACACGCAGGGCTCGCGAATGACACCCGCCGAAGGCGCGCTATTTCTTGACGTCCCGAACCTCCATATGATCCGGTGGCGCGGCCTGCCCGCGTACCCGTACGATCAATTCGCTGTTACCTTTTCCTCGCTGAAACAGGTCACCTGGTCCATCGTGGGCAGCGGCGGCCAGGTGGAAGGGGACGAACTGCAACGCGTGCTGGACCTCGCCGGAAGCCATCCCAACATCACCGGCGTCTATCTGGACGATTTCATGCGAAAGAACGGCAGAAGCGCCCTCTCCGTGGACGACCTCGCCGGCATTCGTCCCAGGCTGAACGTTGCCGGCCGAAAGCTGGACCTCTGGGTCGTCCTCTACATCAAGCAACTCGACCTTCCGGTTGCGCCCTACCTCGAATACTGCGACGTGGTCAATCTCTGGACCTGGAACTCCGACGACCTGAAGGACCTTGAACGGAACCTGGACCGTCTGGAAGCGATCAATCCCGGCGGCCGGGTCTCCCTGGGGTGCTATCTCTGGGACTTCCACAACCGGCGCCCGGTCTCCGTTCCGCAGATGGAACACCAGTGCGAACTGGGGCTCCGGTGGCTCCGGGAACGCCGCATCGAAAGCATCGTTTTCCTCGCCAATACCACCTGCGACGTCGGGATCGAATCCGCGCCCTGGGCGCAGGCGTGGATCAGAAAAGTCGGCGATTTACCGCTCGACGCTGTCAGGGGATGATCCGCACGCGCAGGACAATAGCCACAAAAAGCACAAAAGGCACGGAAGGTACAATCAGTGTGGAAACGACCGCAATCGCGTCAAGAGTTTCGCGGCCATCAGACAAATGACCGGGTCGCTGCACTGCAGAACTGAAACTGAGTTTGGTAAGACGTGATCTATTGTGTTTTTGTGCCTTTTGTGGCAATTGACTTTACACGCCAAAACAGTTCACGCCGGATATCGAGGAGACCACCAGAATGAAAAACAACGAGCGAGTCGGCGCAGGTGTTGCCAAAAACACCTATATGCCCAGCGACGGGCGTCACGCGTTCTACGCCAGCGGCCAGACGTACACGGGCGCAGCCGGTGAGAGAATGGTCGAAACGGTGACGTCCGAGCTCCTCCAATGGGTGAATCACGACGACGGACGCACTACGCTGGATGCATGCTACGACGGCAACTGGGTGAGGGTGTCGGACGACAACGGATCACAGTGGGCGGAATTGGGAGGGAGGGTACGCTTCGACGTCGGAATCGCCGAAGAGCAGCTGATGCCGGCGGGATTCAGCCTGGACACGAAGAACGACGTTCTGGTGCGGTTTTACAGGGGGCAAAAGGCAGACAAGCGATGCTACGGCTACATCAATCAGGGCGCTTACCGCGCATTCTACAGCGTATCCGCTGATCAGGGTGTGACGTGGAGCGATCCCGTCCAGATCGTCGCCCGGGGGGACGGTTTCGACGCGGAACGATGGGGTCCCGGCTTCGAGTATGGCGTTCGCGGCGGAATCCTCAACGGAACCCACTGCATCTGGATGGCGGACGGGTCGGTGCTGGCGCCCTTCACGGAGTACGAACGACTGGACGGTACCAGACCCTGGTGCTTCAGGGTGGTCTGCGCGAGGGGACACTGGAAAGAAGACCGGAGCGGATTTGACTGGGAATTCGGGGATTTTATCGAAGTACCGCCCGGGAAATCCAGAATTGGATGCTGCGAACCATCGATCACGGTGCTGGAATCAGGCGCGCTGTTCGCCACCATGAGATGCCAGGGCAACGAGTCGACGGGCAGCTATACCATCCCCTACTCCGCCGTTTCAGAAGACGGCGGGATGAACTGGTCGCAGCCGGAGCCGCTGGCCTACGACGACGGATCGAACGTCTGGACACCCGCCTCATGCACGGCCTTTTTTGATTCGTCCGTTACCGGCAAGACCTTCTGGATCGCCAATATCCTGGATGGCCCGGTTTATGGGCAGATCCCTCGATATCCGCTGCAGATCGCCGAATTCGACACGCGCAACGCGTGTATCGTGAAGGACTCGGTCCGGCTCATTCAGGACAGACCCGACGATGCGCACGAGAACGTGAGATATACCAACTTCGGGTGGTACGAAGACAGGAGAACCGGTCAACTGATCGTTACGCTTCCGGAGCAGTATCGACGCATGGGCTGGGACGACATGAAAAAGCCGGAGGACTTCGCGGCGGATTGCGTCAGATACACGGTGGATTTGGACAGTTAGAAAATCGATCAAATTTAGTGTGTTTCGTCGAGCTGCGCCTTTCTCTGAGTGGTGGGGAGACGGAAGACGGTATGGTGTTGGGATCCCCCCACCGCATCAGCCGTCGCCGGCCCCTCGACAGGCTCAGGGAACGGCTCGGCTTCTGCGACTCCCCTCAAGGGGGGAGTGATTGGTCCATCAAACGGGCGCGCGCGGTTCCTGCCACCTATTTGGTGGCGGCCGAGCAAAACGAAGCCGCGCTGCGGCGTCCGTCAGAAAATCATTCAGCGTACCTGGAGATGAGGTCCACGCTGGCCTCGTCTCCAATTTTCTGCGCCCAGGCGAGGGGCGTGGCCCAGTCGGCGCCGGCCAGCGTGGGGTCGGCCCCGCGTTCCAGGTACAATCGGGCCAGTTCGTGCTTGCCCCACCTGACCGCCCAGCCCAGCGGCGTGGATTGAAGGAGTTCGTCGATAACGTTCAAGTCGGCGCCGTGGTCGATGAGGATGGTGGCAAAGGCAATCCGCTCGGGTTCGGTCATTATGGGTTCGCCCCAGACGATCCCGCAGGCCGCCAGGTGATGCGCCAGCCGGTACCCGAAACGCCCGACGAGATTTGGGCTCACGCCGTGATCCAGGATCATCCGGAAGATTTCAGGATAGACCGTGCGGTCAAAGTCGCGGAACTTGCGGTGGGGGTTGGTCCGCCACAGGCGCAGCGGTTGCTCCAGCAGGCCGAACCAGCGACCGTCGTCCGGTCCCCAGTCGAGTTGCCGCAGGCACATCCCCACAATATCCGGGTCGCCGCCGCATCCGGCCGCCCACAGCAGCTTTTCCGCGATCGACGGGTCGTTGTGGAGGGCAACCGCGCCGGCGGCGGTTTCAGCCTCGAGTCCGATTGTGACGTGATCCAGTATGCCTCCGTACCGGAATAACAGGCCCTTCATCCGATTGTCACGGTTGTTGTACGCCGCGCCCACGGGATTGGCGCTGGCATAGATGCTGGCGTTGGGATCGGCGCCCCGCTCGAGCAGGAGTTCGGCGATTTCATAGCGGGAATTGCCCGCCGCATCGGACAGGGGCCCGCCCCACGAATACGGCCTGGATTCGTAGTGGTGCAGCTGATGCCTGTCGTCCGGGTGCAGACCCAGGTCGAGCAGCATACGCACCATGTCGATATTGTCATTCTGGACCGCGATCGTCAGTAGGCCGTTGCGCTCACTGTCGTTGGACTGAAAGCGTTCGGGATGTTCCTTCGCGAACGCCCGAACGAAATCGAAATCGCCAAGCGCGACGGCGGATTCGATCGACTGCTCGCATCCCGCCTGCAGCAGGATACCCGCGCAGATCAGGCACCCTTCGTTGGGCGGTCTGTTGCGCCCGCGTACATTAAGGACTGCGCCGTCGAGGGGCGATTGGCCTTCCGGCGTGAGATGGCCGATATCGGCGCCGCGATCGAGCAATTCGCGAACCAGCCGGTAACGGCCGTGCGACGCGGCCGCGTGAATCACGCTGCCGCCATTGCGATGGCAAGCGTCCAGCAAATCGGGCTGTCGGTCCAGGACGTCGAGCGCGGCCTCCTCCCTCCCCTCTCCGACCGCTTCGAACAGCGCGTCGTTTTCCTCGGTAATCGTGATGTTCTTGCAGGCGGCCAGCTTGCGTTTTTCGTCTTCTTCCCTGATCACGTGGACGATGTCGTCCAGGCCGCGTTCCCGCGCCATGGTAAACGCGCCGGTGGCATCGCGGTGGGGATAGATGCCCGAGTTGTGGTCCGCGCCCGCTTCCATGAGGACGCGGACCGCATCGATGTGCCGGTTCATTACCGCGTAATGAATCGCGCGGTGTTCGTTGTTTTCGGCCATGTGCACGTTCACCAGATCGGGCTGCTCGCCAAGTATCCGTTTAATCCGCGGGACGTCGCCGCTGGCGGCCGCCTCGCAGAGGTCGGCGACCCTGTAGACACCGTTTGTCGTCATTTCTGTTCCTCCATTGAACCTTGATTCGTCGTTTTTGGGGCTTTGCGAAAGAACGAAAAACTGCGAAACTACGAGGGAACGAAACTACGAATTTACGATACTACGAAAAACCGGGAATACGTCATTCGTCTTCTGGTTTTCTCGCCTTTTCGTATTCTCGTCTCTTCGTATTCTCGCCTATTCGTATTCTCGCCTATTCGCCTCTTCGTCCTCACATACCGTATTCCTGCGCAAGCTCCCTCTTCACATCCGTTCTCCCGACACTTTCCCTTAGATCCTCCATCATTTCCAGCCACCTGTGTTCCCTGAATTTGGCGAAGTCAAGGACGAAGCCGGGAAGCGCCCTGCTCTCTACAAGGCCGGCCGGCTCCTGCCCGACGACCTCGAACTTTCCGCCGCGAAGCTGGTACCACGTTGCCGGTTTGCCGTTCTCCACGAACAGTGCCTCCTGGACTCCCGACGCCTCATACATCTGACGTTTCTTGCCCAGGTCCGTGAAGCCGTGTTTGGACTCGATCTCCAGCACGAAATTCGGCGGCCCCTCGTAGACCTGGTGTTCGTGGTTTTTCCTGCAGATCTGCCTGGGGCCGTTTCTTCTCACGATCACGCCCACATTCGGATAGACCATACAGTCGGATTTGCCGCCATAGGTGAGACGAACCGGCGGAAAGAGGACAACGTCCATACCGGTAGCGTGCATCCGATAATAATTGATCACAGTTAGAACATCCGTGTGATGTCGGGACACGTTCGCGTCGGGTATCCACATGATGATACGCCCTCCACGTCAATTCCGTTCGTGGCTTCGTCAGTTTTTTTCTATACGTCCTCAATGCGGAAGGACGCATTTATTCGTGGCGCAAAGCCTCTATGGGATTGGCGCTGGAGGCTCTGAAGCACTGGAATCCGACAACCATCAACGTGCCGAGGACAGATCCCAGTGCCGTGACAACAAAGGGGTACGGGCCCATATCTGCGTGATAAGCGAAATCTTGCAACCAGTCTCGCATGAGGACATAAGCGAAAGGCCATGCGATTAGATTGGCGATCAACACGAGCTTAGTGAAGTCGGCGCCCAGCAGGATTGCGATTCTGCCGAAGGAAGCGCCGAAGACCTTGCGAATGCCAATCTCTTTGCGTCGACGCTGGCACGTGTGTGCGGCAAGACCAAGAAGGCCGATAGCGGCAATGAGTAACGAAACGCCGAATCCAACCGCGAATATACGCTGGAATCGCAGATATTTTCCGTAATTGACCTCCAGCCGGTCATCGAGAAATGCATACATGAATGGTCGAACCGGAATATAGGTTTTCCAGATTTCTTCGAGGCCCTGCATGGTTTCGCCGATGTCTCCGGCGGCGAGCCGCAAGTTGACCACGCGAAAGGAGCGCGGGCGCAAGACAAAGGCATTGGCGTGAAGTCTTTCGGTCAGCCGCCGCATGTGAAAATCTTCTACGACACCGATGATCCAGCCCTCATGGTCGAGAAGTTTGAACGATTTTCCTACGGGATTTTCGAGTCCGAGTTTCGCCACCGCCGTCTCGTTCAAAATATATGCACGTTCAAAATCACTCTCGATGTCAGCGGAGAAATTGCGCCCGGCAACGAGATTGACGCCGATCATGGGGAATTGATCTTCATCGATGGCGTATTGCCGAATCTCGAAAACAGCGCCCGACGGATCCAGAACCATTGCTTTTCTGCTCGTCCAGCCTTCGCCCGGAAGGCTGGCGGATGCGGTTGCCGCGAGCACATCGGGGTGTTCGAGAAAGCGGTGTTTCACTTCCCTGTAGGTTTTCTTCAGCGACCTGTCGACGTCAAAGATGCGAATCGCCAGGATGTTCTCTTTGTTGAACCCCAGATCTTTCTTCAGTACAAAGTTGAGTTGGACGAAGGCGACCAGGGCGACGTAAACGAGAAAAATGGAGACGGCAAACTGAAAGACCACGAAGACGCTTCGCGGGAATGATCCGCCGGACCCCAAGGCGGAGTGGCTGTGCAACGCGGCGATGGGGGAGACCCGGCTGAGAAGAAAGGCGGGATAGATTCCCGAGAGCAGACCGACGAGAACCGTTGCAGCCAGCAGTACGATCGCCGCGTGCGGCTCCAGGAATGCAGAGAGTGTATCCGTTTCACCCACGATTTGCTGCCAGTAAGGCCGGGTCATGCCCGTGAGGACCAGGGACAGGGGCAGTGCCAGAATGGTGAGCAGGACAGACTCGAGGAGGAATTGGCATGCCAACTGCCGCCGACCGGCACCAACAACCTTTCGCATACCCACTTCCCTGGCACGAAGCGCCGCGCGCGCGGTAGAAAGATTCACAAAGTTGATACATGCGACGAACAAGACGAGCACGCCAATGGACGCGAGAGACCGAACCGCCTTGAGATCGCCGGCGCCAATGCCGGTGCCCGGACCACTGATGCCTTCCGGGAAATCTTCACGGCCATAGAGACGCGTCCGCAAAAGGGATTGCAGGCGATGGCTGGTCGTGTTTTCCGGGTTCTCTTCGGGTATGGAAAGCGCGCGCAATTTCTGTTCGGTTCGCTCCGGGTCGGCGTCCTTGTGCAGACGAACAAAGGTCTGTACCCACCGAAATGAGGTGCGGAGTTCCCAGTTGGACCAGGCATCCCGGACGCTTGCCGGCAGGGTTGCGGTTACAAAATGGGGATTGAAATGCGTGTTGCGCGGCTGCTCCTCCAGAATTCCGGTGACAACGTAATCGCCCCACTGACCTTCGAGCACCTTGCCCATCGGGTCTTCGCCGGTCGGGAAGAATTCGGCAACGGCCTCTTTCGAGAGGACCACACCACCGGGTTGCCTGAGCGCCTTGTGGAGATCGCCACGCGTCAACTTGATCCCCCAGAATACGAGATAGTTGGGATCGGTATACCAGAACGCACGGCGTTGCGCAAACTGGCGATATTGCACCCACCGATGACCCGGACGGATGCGGTTGGCAGATTCGATTTCGGCGATGGACTCGATCATCCTGGGGGTGAGCGCAGCGTGAGCCTCGATCTGGAAATCCATCTTATGGGGGGTGGTCAGTTGCCGCAAAACCCGATAGGTGCGATCGGCTCCGGGGCGAAACGCGTCGAAGCCGGTTTCGTGGGCGACGTAGAGCCACGTCAGTAGCATGCACGCCAGACCAACGCTCAATCCGAGAAGATTGGCCAGCGTATATAAACGTTGGCGAATGATGTGCCGGACGGCGACTGTGAGAAAGTTGCGTAGAATGCCTTATTCCTGGCTCAAGACGTCGACGGGGTTGGTACGGGCCGCCTGTCGGGCGAATCGAACGACCGTTACGACGGCGATCAGGAGCGTGACCGTCATACTGAGGAGGAATGGCCAGACCGTGAGATCGATCCGGTATGCAAAGTTCCGCAGCCAGTCCCGTGCCAACAGGTAGGCAAACGGACATGCGGCCGCCCCGGCCAGGAGTGCCAGCATCGGGAATTCCCGGGCAACCCGCAGCAGGAGATGGCCTTCCGAAGCCCCCAGCACTTTGCGAATCGCGATTTCGCGCGTGCGCCGCTCGGCGGCGAATCCGGCCAACCCGGCGACTCCCAGGCACGCAAGGAGGATGGCGACAATTGCAGAACGGACGACCAGCGCCCCCTGGCGGTATTCATGACTGTACTTTGATTCCACGTAGTCGTCGATGAAGAAGCCGTCGAAAGGGATCGTCGGGACCAATTCAGACCAGATCTCCCTTATGTCCGAAAGCGCTTCCTGCTCTCGATCCTCCTTGATCTTCAGATGCAGATATTTCAGATTCGATCCCGCCGCCGACATCACCAGAGGGACCATGGGTTCTCTCAACGACCGCACGTGAAAGTCCCGGATCATCCCCACCACCCTTGCGGCTCGCCTGTTCAGCAGGAACGCCTGTCCGACGGGCCGGGTCCAGCCGAATTTCTCCGCCGCCGTCTCGTTGATCAGAACCTCGGTCCCTTCGACACTGCCAATTGACCGTTCGGCGTAAGCCCGCGTGAAATGCCGTCCCGCCAGTATCGGAATGCCGTAACAGTCGAGGAAGTCCTCATTCGCTCGAAATACCCGAGCTTCAAACTCCCGATCGGGCGAATCGACGGGCGATACGAAGCGGCGTTTGGGCCAGCTGTGCCCCGGCAGGTCCAGGCTCGCGGCCGCCGATATGACGTCTGGATGAGACAGAAACCGCTGTTTGACCGTGTTGTAGCGGCTGTTCAAGGGGAGTCGCTCGGCGTCGGGCCCGAAGACCTTGACGACCAGGATCCGGTTCCGGCTGAATCCCAGGTCCCGCTTCCGCACCAGGTCCATCTGCAGGTAGACGACGAGCGTGGTCGCAATGAGGACTGTGGATGCCCCGAACTGCAGAATCACCAGGGCCCGGCGCACCCAGAGATCCCGGGGCAGCCCCTTGCGCAGGCCTCTGAATACGTCCGCCGGTTGCTGGGCCGACAGATAAAGGCCGGGATAGATTCCGGATAACATGCCGGTGATCGCGGCAATACCCAGAATCCAGTGAATCTGCTCGACGGCGTCGAAGACTAGCGGTTTGCCCATCAAAGCTGAGAACTGGGGCAGAAGCGCCCTCGTCAATCCGATGGACAGCGGCAGCGCGACAAGGGTAACCAGGAGGGACTCGCAAAGGAACTGGCCGACCAGGCCTTCGCGGTGAGCGCCGGCGACCTTGCGCAGGCCGGTCTCGCGGGCGCGCAGGGCCGAGCGTGCGGTGGCCAGATTCATGAAGTTGACACACGCGATGATGAGGATTCCGAGACCCAGCGCCGATAGCGGATAGAGATCGCGAACGTCGCCGTACAACATCCCCGAGTCTCCCTTGAAACCCTCCAGATCGACTTTTGAATACAGGTGGATGCGACGCATGGGCTGGAGCCGGTACGTCGCACGTCCGGAAGCCGTTGGAAACCGGGCGGCAAGCGCCTTCTCGACCGCCTCCACGTCCGCGTTCGGTTGCAAACGAACGAAGATCGGCGCCGCCCGGATCGCCCAGATGTCCGAGGCAAAGCGCGTGACGCTGTCGAACTCAAAGCGCGTATTGGTGGGGAGATCCTTCATCACGGCGATGACATTGAACGACTGGACATGCGTCTCCCGCTGCACCTCCACGGTCCTGCCCACGGGGTCCGTGTCGCCGAACAATTTCGCTGCAAGGCGCCGCGTCAACACAATCGAGGCGTCCTCTCGAGACAGCTGAGTAGCATCGCCGTGAATCACGTCCAGCCCGAAAAACCCCAGAGCGTCGCCGTCGACCGGACAGAGCCGCTGGCGAAATATCCGTCCTTCGGCGCGAAACCAGGAACTGATCTGGCGGTATTGGACGACGACTTCCACCTGGGGATAGTCGTTGCGCAGGCTCACCGCGACCTTTGCCGGAAGCGCGCTCTGCCATCGAACGCGACCGCGCTGGTCTTTATCCTTTTGCATGATGCGGAAAACACGGTCTGCATGAGGACGATATGCGTCGTAGCTCATCTCATAGCGGATATACAGCATAATGAGCATGGCGCAGGTCAATCCGATCACCAGGCTGGCAACGCTGATCGCGGTGTGGGTCCTGTTGCGGATCGCGTTACGAACCGCGACTATGAGAAAGTTGTATAGAATCTTCGAACTCAGTGTTGCGCGGTCTGCGCCCTTATGCGGAGTTCCTCGCGGGTATCAGGACTGCCAGACATAGACCTTCTTGTAGTAGGCCTTCTCAAATCCGTTGCGTTCGAGATTTCCAAGCGACGTCTTCAGCATCGCCAAGGTCTCGCTGCAGGCCACCCGGCAACCCAGTTCCGCGGCGCGATTCAGCCGGGCTCGGATCAGCGCATTCTGGCTGCCTTTTCCTCTGTGCGCCTCCGCGGTCCCGGCCCATCCCAGATAGGCGAATTCTCCATCGTGGGCCAGTATCGCGGCGCTGACGGGCGTGTCGCCGTCATATGCCAGGAAATGGTCGAATCCGTCCCGATCGACACATTGGAAGAAGAACGAACACGGCCAGGGCTCGAATATGCGGAGAATCGCATCCTTCCGGCTTTCGACCTCGCGTCCTGATACCCGGCGCACGGCCAGGCCGGCCGGGAACGGGTCCACGTTTTCAACGGGACGAATCAGCGTGGGATAGGTGGTTCCTTTAAACGGTTTGAGACCGTTGTCCCCCAGCCACCCGGTCATTTCCTCTTCCTGAGGGTTCGGACTCATCCAGAAGAAAAACCGTTGGATCTTCGATTCGCTGAATACGTTCAGGATTTCCAGCAAATCGTTCTTGGAAACCCTCCTCCCGCATCCGAAAAAGAACACGCCATTCCGATTAGCCGATGGATAGGGCGCTGAGGCAGAAGGAGGATCGAGTGTGACGACGGCGCTATCAGATGGTACCTGGATCCTCGAATCGCGTGGAACGCACTCGAGTTCTCTCTGCCTGATCGCCATCAGGCGCCGCGCGATCTCATCGGGGGTAACGTCGATTGGCGAAACCTATCTCCTCTCCAGGTGCGGCTTCAGGAACTGTCCCGTATACGAACGCTCAACAGCGGCCACCGCCTCCGGAGGACCGGTGGCAATGACGTCCCCTCCATTGTGCCCGCCCTCCGGGCCGAGGTCGATCACGTAGTCGGCGGTCTTGATCACGTCCAGGTGATGTTCGATGACCACAACGGTATGCCCGGCGTCGACGAGGCCGTTGAGGGCGTCGAGCAGCTTCTGGACGTCGGCCAGGTGCAATCCCGTGGTCGGCTCGTCCAGGATGTAGAGATTGTGTCTTCCGCGTTTGACTTTACCCAGTTCGCTGGCCAATTTGATGCGCTGCGCCTCTCCGCCAGAGAGGATGGTGGCCGGATGCCCGATCTTCAGGTAGCCCAGCCCCAGGTCGTCGAGCACAGTAAGCTTGTGGGCAATCAGGTTGTTCCCATGGAAAAACGTGACACCCTCTTCGATGGACGTTTCGAGGACGTCGGCAATGGTCTTATCCCGATAGGTGATCTCGAGCGTCTCGTCGTTGTAGCGTGCGCCCTTGCAGGTGGGACAGGGAACGGAAACGTCGGGCATGAAGGCGAAGCTGGTCTTGATCTCACCTTCTCCCGTGCACTCTTCGCAGCGGCCGCCCTTGACGTTGAAACTGAATCGGGAGGCCGTATATCCGCGTCGTGCGGCTTCCCCGGTGGATGCGAAACATCTGCGGATATTGTCATAAAACCCGATGTACGTCGCGGGATTGGATCGTGGAGACCGGCCGATGGCGGTCTGATCGATGTTGATGACGTCTCCCACGTGTTCGTGGCCCGAGAGGTCGTCGTGATCGCCGGAGAAAACCCGGCTGTCGTGAAACAGATTGTAGAGCTTCTTGTACAACACTTCGTGAATCAGCGTACTCTTGCCCGAGCCGGACGCGCCGGTAATGCACGTGAAGACACCAAGCGGGATCTCAACGTCGATATTGTTGAGGTTGTTCGCCCGCGCGCCTCTGATCCGAATCGCCTTTGCGTTCATTTCGCGGCGGCGGACAGGCAAGTCAATTCGTCGCGACCCGCTCAGGTATTGTGCGGTTGGCGACTCCCGGCACCGGAGTACCTCGTTGAAAGGACCCGTAACGACGACATGACCGCCGTGTACGCCGGGTCCCGGACCCATTTCGATGATGTGATCGGCGGCGCGTATGGTTTCCTCGTCGTGTTCGACGACAATAACCGTGTTGCCGATATCCCGGAGCCGCCGCATGGTGCTGATCATCTTCGCATTGTCTTTGGGGTGCAGCCCAATGCTGGGCTCGTCGAGAACGTACAACATTCCCATGAGCCCGGAGCCGATCTGGGTGGAGAGGCGGATGCGTTGAGATTCGCCGCCGGAAAGCGTACCCGTCGGGCGGTTGAGGTTGAGATAGTCCAGACCGATGCCGATCAGGAGTTCGAGGCGGGACGAGATTTCGTGGATGATCTGCGAGGCGACTTCCTTCTGTTTCTCGGGTATGGCAAGTTCCGCGAGAAAGGTCAGCAGATCAGGCAGATGCATTTCACCGAGACTATGGATGTTGTGGTTTTCGATTGTGACCAGAAGGCGTTGTTTCTTCAACCGCTCGCCGCCGCAATCCGGACAGGGGTTCTCAACCATGACTTTACGCAGATAATCCTCCATACCTCCGTGCGCCGCGCCCTTCTGCCTGTACCGGCGATACTGGCGTTCGATCTGATTGATGACGCCGTCGTAACGAAACTCGCGCCCGATATATTTCGCGCCGACTTTAGCGTCGGGCGGCTGTTCGATGACGACTTTTTCGTCGCGTGTCCCGTGCAGGAGCAGGTCTCGTACATCGTCGGAAAGGTCCTTGTAGGGGGTGTCGAGGTCGAAGTCATACTTTCTGGACAGGCTGTAGAGTATGCGCCCGCCCCAGGTGTTGACGTCGTACTTCAGCGCTTCTTTCACGAATGCGCCTTCCCGCAAACTGCGATCTTTGTCGGGGGCGACCAGGTCGGGGTGGGCCTTGAGATAGGTCCCCAGACCCGAGCACGTCACGCAGGCGCCGGCGGGATCATTGAACGTAAACATCCCGTGATGCATGCGGCCGGCGACAACGCGCGCGGACGATCCACCGAGTCTCCGGTGGAAGGCGGCCTCTGCTGCCTTGCCGATATCGGTGAGAACGCGGAAACTAAGGAACCCCTCGCCAATTACCTCGAGGCCGTGCGTGAGGGACGTCACGATCTGCTTGTCCAGACCCTCGCGGACGATAAAGCGATCCACGATCACTTCGATCCTGTAGTCTTCGTCTTCATCCAGATCGATTTCCTCGCTCAGGTCGTGAACCGACTCTCCGATACGCACCCTGCGGTAACCCTTGGTGCGCACGTCATCGAAGAGGTAGGCGTAGTCTTCGCCATAGAACTTGAGTACCGGTGCGCGAACTTCGACCTCCGCGCCGTCCGGCAGGGCCAGCAGATGTTCCATCATCTGATGCGGGGTCCAGACTTTGACTTTCTCTCCGGTGACAGGGCACCGCGGTTGCCCGATACCTGCAAAGAGCATGCGCAGATAGTCCGACAGGTCCGTCATCGTTCCCACGGTCGAGCGGGGATTTTTCATCACGGTCTTCTGTTCTATGGAAACGACCGGAGAGAGGCCGTTTACGAAGTCGACGTCGGGCTTCTTCAACTGCGAGACGAATCGCCGGGCAAAGGTGGAAAGCGACTCCATGAATCGCCGCTGCCCTTCGGCATATACCGTATCGAAAGCCAGGGAGGACTTCCCTGAGCCGCTCACGCCCGTGACAACGACCAGCTTGTCGCGAGGAATTTCGAGATGGATATTCCGGAGGTTGTTTTCGCGGGCGCCTTTGACTTCAATGGTGGATCTCATCGATGGCCTTAAAAAAACTGAGCTGACAGGAACGAAACACCGAGAGAGCGAAACTACGAATGAACGAAACTACGAAACTACGAGACTACGAGAGAGCGAAACTACGAATGAACGAAACTACGAAAGGGCGAAACTACGAGTCTACGAAACTACGAAAGAGCGGGAATATATCACTCACCTACTCGCCTGTTCGTTTTTTCGTTTTTTCGTATTCTCGTCTATTCGTATTCTCGTCTACTCGCCATCGTAGTAATACGCGGGTTCTTCCACTTCAACCCGGCTCTTCTCGGTCAGGTGGATCGGACTCGACAGCTTCTGGATGACTTCCTGCCGGACGAGCCATTCGCACGCCGCTTCAAGGCCGCCGCCCTGGATCTTTTTCTGGAAATAGTCGCTGATTTCCGAGAGTTTGCGCACTTCGGACGAATCTTCGAGGTAGTCCAACAGCGGGCGAAACAGGTCCGGCGTCCTTTCCTCGAGATAGTGATTGACCAGATCGAGCACGCATTTGACGGATTCGTAAGTCTTGGATTGATTTACAAAGTCTGTGTAGACGGCGTTGAATAATGCTGGATTGTATTTGAGCGCCTGATGGACCACTTCCCGGCCGGGCGCTTCGTTGTGCAGGATCACCTGGATCGACGCCAGGTCGCGCACAACCTGCATGAGCCACCAGAAGCTGTATTCAAAGTCCTTCTTCAGGTAGAAGTACTTCTCCGCTTTATTGAGCGAAGGTATCAGAAAACTTGCGTGCCTCAACAGTTGGTACGCCCGGTCTCGTGCTCCGATGTGATCGATGGCGTCGTACCATCTCGCTACGGAATCGTCTTTCGTGAAGAGAAGGGTGCTCTTCGAAAACGTAAAGTCCAGCCAACCGCCGCCGAGATCGCCCTCGATCCGGCGTTTGAAGACGTTGCGGGGTATGCGCTGCGCATGGATGTTGACATCGTCTTCACAGAGCGTTACATGTCCTTCTTTCACGCCCTCCTGCATGATGATCCAGAGATCGATATCCGAATTCACCCAGACTTCGTCGTGGGACAGACTGCCAAACAGAATCGCGGCGAGTACCGTACGGTCCTTTTCGAGTTTTCCGACCAGAGATGAAAGCGCGCTCCGGTAGTGTTTCCGGATTTCGTCCGGCGTGGCTGGTGACATCGATAGCTCCATCGTCACTTTATAATGAACGCGAGGCAGCACATGATATACGCAGGTACGGTTCAGGTGTCAAGGTCAATTGCCCGAAAACACCGGACTCCCGCGGCCCGCTTTCCATGATATCCGACGGAGGAACCATGTTTCATCGAATCCAGCTATGGGGTCCGGCTGTCGTCCTGTTGATCTGTCTTCTTACAGTGTCCGGCGCCGCGCCCGCCGGCGAGTTCAAACTCACCATTCTGCACAACAACGACGGCGAGTCCCAGCTGATAAACGCTGGAGAGGGCCTGGAAGACTTCGGCGGCGTGGACCGATTCAAGACCCTGGCAGATCAGCTCAAAGCCGAAGCACGGATGGACGGCGGCGTGATCATGGTATCGTCGGGCGACAACTTCCTCGCCGGCCCCGAATTCAACGTCAGCCTCAGGCGTCCGGATTCCGAACCCTTCTACGACACCCTGGCGATGGACCTGATCGGGTACGACGCGGTATGCATCGGAAACCACGACCTGGACTTCGGACCGGACGTCCTGGCCAGGTTCATTTCCGGTTACAGCCTCACGCGCCCGCCGTATCTCAGCGCCAATCTGGATTCCGGGGACGAACCGGAACTGGCGGATCTCGTCGCTTCCGGCCGAATCGCCGGGAGCGCGGTCGTCAGCGTCGGCGGCGAACGTATCGGCGTCGTAGGCGCCACCACCCCGGACCTGGCGTTCATCTCCAGTCCGCGAAACGTGAGGGTCGACCGCAGGCTGAGGGAAGCCATCCAGTCCGAAGTGAACGGGCTGGCGCTGCGCGGGGTGCGTATCATCGTTCTGATCAGCCACCTCCAGTCCATTGACTACGATCTGGAGCTCGCGCGGGAATTGCGGGGCGTGGACGTGGTGATCGCGGGCGGCGGCGACGACATCCTGGCAAATCCTGGGACGCGTCTCATTCCCGGCGACGAAACCGAGATCTCCGGACCGTACCCGATAGTCGAACAGGGTGCAGATGGAAACGACGTCCACGTTGTCACCACCGCGGGTAATTATCGCTACGTGGGCCGGTTCGTGGCCAGTTTCAATGCTGCCGGCGTCATTACATCAGTCGACCGGGACACCAGCGGTCCGGTGCGGGTGGCCGGCGGCGACCAGCCGGATGCCGTGGACCCCGACGAGGACGTCCGGAACCGGGTGGTCACCCCGGTCAATGATGCACTTGCTTCCCTGGCTTCAAATCAGGTGGGAACGTCGGAGGTTGCACTCGACGGCGTGAGGAGCAGGATCCGGACCCGGGAGACCAACGAAGGCAACCTGGTGGCCGATGCCCTCCGATGGCAGAGCGCACAGCTTGCCTCGTCGTTCGGCGTTCCCGTCCCTCAGGTGGGCATCGCGAACGGAGGGGGAATACGCAACGCCAGCGAGATACCAGCAGGTGCGGTATCCGAACTCACGTCCTTCGACATGCTGCCGTTCCCCAACTTCGTCACCGTCGTGCCCGCCGTTCCTGCGGCGCAATTCAGGGAAATCATGGAGAACGCGGTTTCGAAGGTAGAACACAATTCAGGGCGATTCGCCCAGATTTCGGGCTTTACGATGGTCTGGAATCCCGACGGCGTGGCTCAGGAACTGGATGAAAGTGGAAACGTCGCGCGACGCGGGGGCCGTATTGTGGAGATCTCCCTCGACACGGGCGCCGGAATCGTCGACAACGGACGCGTCGTACCGGGCGCGCCGGACATTCACGTGGCGACCGTTGACTTCCTCGCCAGGGGCGGCGACCAGTACCCCTATCGGGGCGCGCGATTCACGCGTCTGGGCGTAACCTACCAGCAGGCGCTTGTCAACTTCATCAGGGAAGGCCTCATGGGCCGGATCACGGCGGCGGCCTATCCGGAAGGCGGACAGGGCCGGATTACCACCGGGCGACCGAAACCGGCGGACGAGTCGAACGTCTCGAACCGCTCGGTCGTTCACGTGTTCCTGTCGCGAGACGGCGGGCCCACATCGGACGTCCGGATCGAATTCTCGCGTTCCGTTTCCGGCCGGGCGAGGGAGTATCGGTGGAGGGGCACAACCGACGGCGAAGGACGCGCCACAATAGAAATCCGACATGAAGGCTCCGGAAGTGTTTCGGGCTACTACGCGGTTCGCGCAGTGGATATCGCGGGCAATACGGTCTCCAAATGGAAAAGTGTCCCTATCAACGGCGGGCGGGAAATCACGCTTCTCCTGCCGGCAGGCGGCGTCGCCCGCGTTGCGGACGAAAGTTCGCTGGCTCCGGAGACCCTGGCGCTCTATCCGAACAGACCCAACCCGTTCAATCCCTCAACCCGGATTGTCTACCGGATCCCTGAACCTGGGCGGGTCGACCTTACGATCTACAATGTGCTGGGCCAGCAGGTACGGGTTCTGGTACGGGATCACCAGAGCCGGGGCCGGTACGAGGTCCTGTGGGACGGAAGGAACGGGTTCGGACGTTCCGTTTCCGGCGGCGTATATTTCTATCGGCTGGCGCATCCGGGCGGCGCGATAACCAATCGCATGCTCCTGGTCAAATAACGTCCGGCACAGACCGGACTCCCGTCGGCAGCCTTCCGCCTTCCGTTCACTTGACGAAACCGACCGTTTCCGGTATATTTCCGTATAGATCCCGGTAAGTTCTGTACTCTTCCGGAGACGGTAGGGATGTTGTTTTCCTGCAGACGGATTCATCCTGTCGTCGTTTTCGCTCTGGCGATATTCGCGGCTTACCTTGCGGTATTTTTGGTTGCCGCTTTCCCAGGACACGATCACGATCAACAATGTACCGTCTGCGCCTGGTTCAACAACCTGAGCATCAGCCTTCCGGCAGTGCTGGTGCTGCAACTTTGCTTTCTGTATTTCAGACAGGCCTTTTTCTCGTTTCGTTCTCCGCGCTCTTCCCTCCTTCTGCCAGACGGACGCGCCCCGCCCGTGTCCTGATCCATTCTCACGTGTCTTGATGACACGTCCTCCTTGCTTTCAATTTTTCAAACAGGATTACCAGGTCGGCCCTGGCTTGAATCCGCGCATGTAGAAATGTGCCTCGGCTCTGCACGCGGATAGACTCTCGGGACCGCGTATCGTGCAGTCCCGCCCCTCTCCGGGTCAGGTTATATCCGCAATGGCGGAAAACCAGCCCCGGCCATTTGGCATTTCGCCAGCATGCCGGCACAACCACAGTTCGTCTACCGCGCCGGCGGATGCTCACGCGAGAATCGGGGCGAAGTGAGATTCCGGTACACAGGAGAACATTAATGTTCAGCATGCTGAAAATGAAATCATCCCTTCACTGGATTGCAACGGCGGCGGTTGTTGCCGTGTTCGCGTCAGGTTGTGGAAAAGACGACCCCGTTACGCCACAGGAAGAACATTACGAAGCCGAAGGTCTCGTCCTCCTCGACGGAGGCCAGCGATTCTTCCGTTACTTCCAGGGCAGGATCGACTCCGGCGACGGCCGGGCGGAAGCCCTGGAAGTCCATCACGGCGAGGTCACAAACAAGTGGACCATCCGTTTTCTGGACAGCGACGGAAACGAAATGGCGCCACCCGACGGCGAGGGCTTCACGTTCACGTGGGAAATTGCGGACAGGGACATTGTGGAAGTCGTCCAGGACGCGGGGGAAGCGGGCCAATTCGTCTTCGCCCTGCGCGGCCTTGAAGATGGGGAGACCACCATCAGGCTTCAGATTTCGCACGAAGGGCACGTGGATTTCACCACGCTGCCGCTACCGGTACACGTGGTCGGAGAGTTCGAGGCGGAGGGGCTCGTCATCATCGAATCCGGCGTTCGGTTCTTCCGCTATTTCCAGGGAGAAATCGACTCAAACGAAGGCCGGGTGTCGGAACTCATGGCACCGATCGGCCTGACGCCTCACTGGCGCATCATGTTTCTGGACGAACACGGCGATGAAATAGATCCGCCGGAAGATCCGGAATTCAGTTTCGCCTGGATCATTGCCGACTCCGACGTGCTCGAAGTCCACCAGGACGAGGGCGACGAGGGTTCCTTCGACTTTCACCTGCGCGGCTTGCAGGAGGGCGAAACCACCATTGTATTTGGAGTCAGACACGAAGGGCATATTGACTTCCGCACACAACCCATTCCCGTACACGTGGAGTCGCAGGAGGGTCAGCACGAGGAACCGGTGGGCGTTCGGCTCAAAGAGGAAGACAGCGGTGAGCTGCTCACACAGGCGCCCCTGGAGGGAGAAGGCACGGCCACCGATGCCCTGACTGTCGCCGTCGGTGATACAACCGACCACATCGCGGCGTTCTTCTTTGACGAACACGACGTTGAATTCCAGCCCGAAGCGCCCGACGAGACGCTGGGGATTGCGGTGGCCGACACGTCGTTGCTGGCCATCGATCCGCCTGTAGCGCCCGAATACTGGGCCTTCAGACTCATCGGAAAGAAGGCCGGCACGACCACCATAACCCTTTCCATTCTCCACGATGATGAGGCGGAAGCCGAATTCGCTCCGATTTCGGTCGCGGTCACCGCGCCGTAGCAGGAAACGCGTCGGGAGGGTTGTTCCGGCCCTCCCGCCACCTGTAACCTCGGAACACACTCCAGATGGCTGACTTATTCAGGATAAAGCTTCTGCAGCCGGGTGACGGCTCGAGCCACCGCTCCGCCATCCGGCTGCCCTTTATCCGGGCCGCGCTCGCATTGCTGTCCGTGGCCTGCCTGGCGGGTATCGGTTCGGCAGCTCAGGCCGTGTTGATCGAGGGGTACGTCTTCGACGGCGAGACCGGACTGCCGGTCGGAAACGTAAACGTCCAGCCTTCGGATGACGTCGCGGGCGCGTCTACGGACGAAAAAGGCCGCTTCGTACTCCACCTGTCTCCCGGTGACTATCGGCTGTCCTTTACGCACGTCGGCTATCGGGAAACGCGCCACGAACTGAACCTCTCGGGCGCGAAGCATCCGGTTGTCTATCTCGAACTGGCGCGGCTGGACCACAGGCTGGACCCCATCGACGTTGTGGCCGGACGCGCTGAAACCCGATTTGAAGAACTGCACGAGGCCACACGTGTGCTTTCCGGTGACGAACTCAGGAAGAAATACAGCATCACGTTGGCCGAGACCATGAAGAACGAACTCGGCGTTGCCATCCGGAGCATGGGTCCGGCGCCGGCCCGCCCCGTCATCCGCGGGCTCAGCGGCGACCGTGTACAGATCAACGTCGACGGCATTCAGTCTCAGGATCTCTCCGCAACGTCGGCGGATCACGCGGTCACCGTCGAGACGTTCAACGCGGAACGCCTGGAAATCATCCGGGGGCCCCGCACGCTGCTGCACACGTCCACGGCCGGCGGCGGTGTCATCAACGTCGTCAAGCACAGGATTCCCGAAACCCGGCCTGATCGCTTCTTCGGGAGCGTGGGCGCCTACGGGGAAACAGCGAACCGGGGCTATTTCTCGTCCGCCGCCCTCACCGCGCCCGTGGGGCCGCTCGCGATGCACGCCGAGTCCACCTACCGGGATACCCGGGACATCCGGACCCCGGTCGGCCGGCTTGCCAACACGCCCATCAACACCCGCACGTATGCCCTCGGCGTGTCCTACGCGGGGAACCGGGGATACGTTGGCGCATCTTTCGATCAATTCGAGACGCAGTACGGCATTCCGGGCGGATTCATCGGCGCGCATCCGAACGGCGCGGACCTCGATATCATCCGTCGGGTCTTCGACGGAAGGGCTGTCTATCGGTTCGACGGCGGGACGGCGGACAGAATCGAGGCGGGCTTTACGAAGGCCTATTATTACCACGTCGAATACGAATCAAGCGGCAGCATCGGATCCGAATTCCTTTTTCACGACTACAGCGGCGATCTGAAACTCTACCTTAACTCGGGAAACAAGGAGCAGAACACCGTTCTCACGACCGGCTTCGAACATCGCAATCTCAAGCTGGGCGCTTTTGTCTTCACCCCGCCCACGCGAAAGCAGGACGTCAATTTCGGCCTGTATCACGAAACAAGCTATCGCAATATCGAACTGCAGGCCGCGGCCCGGTATGCCTATGCCACTTTCGACCCGCGCCTGCAGGCGGTCTCCAACACGAGTCTGGACATTGACCGCACCTTCCATACATGGTCCGCAGCGTTCAGCCCGCTCGTGCCGATTACCGACCGGCTGACCGCGGGATTCAGCCTCAGCCGCTCCCAGCGCGCGCCCACCATCGAGGAACTCTACAACGAGGGACCGCACCTGGCCGCTTACACCTTTGAGAAGGGAAACGTCGAACTCAATGCCGAACGCAGTTTCGGCGCGGAGGCATTCTTACACTACCTGCAGCCGGGATTCGACCTGGTCTTCACGGGATTCTGGAACGAATTCGACAATTACATCGCGCCGCGAAATACGGGAGAAATCAACTTTGCTCAACTGCTTCCCATCTACGCCGCGGAGGGTATAGACGCGAGAATGACGGGCGTGGAAACCCACCTGAAGTGGCGCCCGAACGCGCGCCTGGAACTGGAGATGAACCTGAGTCACGTGCGCGGCGAAAACCGGGACGACCGCATGCCCCTGCCCGAAATGCCGCCGCTCAAGTTCGTGAGCAGCGCAACGTACAGACACCCCTGGCTCACCGGGGGAGGAACCGTGGAGTGGGCCGCGGGACAGAAACGCGTGGATACCTACGAAGACCCCACCGACGGTTATTCGGTCTTTGGCATCTACATCCAGCGCGATTTCATCGCAAATCAGGCACGACACAGCTTTATCCTTTCCCTCGAAAATCTATTCGACACCGAATACCGCAACCACCTGTCGCGCATCCGGTCCGTTATGCCCGAAACCGGACGCAGCCTCAGGTTGAACTACAAAATGTATTTCTTTTAGTTTCCACCCGGAGTCGACCGCGAATGCACCGGCGTATGGCGTGCAATCTTCTCCGAAGATGGATCCCTACACGTAACGCCAAGCCCCGGATTCAGAATTCAATCCGGGGCTTGCTACTTTTCCGGCTTCATTTTATCTTAGAGGTGTGAGAATCACAGCATACATCGCGGACAGCGGTATTCACTCTGCCTGGAAATCAGAGGGGGTCCTCCATGGCCGAAACAAGGATTGATGAAGACGGCCATCTCCTGTTGCCAAGGGAAGTACGGGAGTATCTGGCTCTGAATCCGGGAGACCGATTAGATCTTGTCATTCAAGACAACGGAGACGTGGTCATAAAATCAAACCTGCGAGACGTTCGAGATTTGAAGGGAATTCTGCCCACCACGTCGAAACGCGTCTCTATTGCAGAAATGAACCGGGTCATTCGCCTGCGAGGTAGCAAGAGACAATGAAGGGTTTGGATACCAACGTACTCGTTCGATATCTAACGCAAGATGACCCCGAACAGTCGAAAATCGCAACACGACAGATCGAAACGGATAACGAGTCCTTTTTTATCACATCGACTGGCTTGTGTGAGCTTGTCTGGGTCCTGGAAACAGCCTATGACTATGATCGATCGACAATTTCAGACACGCTAAGGGCAATACTTCAGACACGCCAATTCGCTTTTGACGATAAATTGTCGATGGAAAAAGCACTGTACGATTATCAACATAGTAAAGGTGATTTTTCTGACTACGTACTTGGCCATAGGAGCACGCGGGCGGGATGTAACAAGACGCTCACGTTTGACCGTGCATTGAAAAACCACCCACTGTTCCAGAAGCTATGAAAATCAGAAACCCGTCGAATTGCGTCTCTATGAAGGAATAGAGTACCCGCCTGCATTACCGCGATCCGGAATTCCCTTACCCCAGCGAAGCTCGGCGCTCTGATTTCCATTAGTTTCGATTCCGTCTGGCCCTGATCCCATCCTCAGAAGCTGTTTTAAAACTACCGGTGAGTTCCCGAGCGCGAGCGAAAATGCGGCGGTTATGAGGCGCGAGGGGCGCGCAGCGCCGACGGGAAAACCTGCCCATATTTGTCTATACGGGCGGGTTTGACCAACGCCGAACGCCGCTTTTGCAGCCGCGTGAAGACCGCTGGGAATTTTAAGACAGCTTCTCAGTTCTTTCCCAACATCGCCCTCCGCATCACCCGTTCCACAACGCGTGGACACCAGGCGCCCAGGAAGGCCGCCGTTTGGTTTCCGAAACCTGGAACGAGCAGACGTCTTCGCTTCTCAATACCACGAAGGACGGCCTCCGCCAGGTCTTCCGGCGGCATGCGTTTTTCCTCCCGCGAGTTGTCCGTGCTGTACCGACGGGCGTGGGCCGTGCGCGTGGGACCCGGAAAGACCGTCATGACGTGAATGTCCCACGGTGCGAGCGCGACCGAGAGACTTCGCGCGTACGACGCCAACCCGCTCTTTGTTGCCGCGTACGTCGCAGCGCCCGGATAGCTTACGTAGTGCGAAAGCGAGGAGACGAAAACCAGGGATCCGCCAGGAACAATGCGGGCGGCCTCCAGCAATCTCGCCGTCAACGCCATGGGCGCCTGCAGGTTCAACGCGACCACCTTCTCCTGATCCGCCATCCCGACGCAGGGAAACCGCCCGACGGCGTTGATACCCGCGTTGTGAACGAGTACGTCGATCGTATCCATCGAGCCCAGTTGATCGTGAACGCGTGCGATGCCCGTATCGGTACTCAGATCGGCAATGACAAACCGCACCCCCGGTTCCCGCTCCAGTTTGGCCGCGCCCTCGGCATCCACGTCCACGCCGGTCACGGCATATCCCGCGTGAACAAGCCTGCGTGCAAGCGCCTCGCCAATGCCATTCGCCGCGCCGGTTATGACCGCGTGTTTCATTTCGCCCGCCATCGCATCAGGGCTTCGATTACGCCGTCGCAATAGCGACCGCAGAGCCGCAGCCATCTGTTTCTCAATCCGATTGTCGCCACGGATCGACGTCCGTCGATAACCCGCGCAATCCGCCGGGCGACCCGTTCCGCCGGCGGGAAGGCTCCGGTATTTCCGTCCCGTCGTCCGGACTTGCGATGAATGCCCGTTTGCGTCGCCCCCGGGTGAATGACCTGGACGTTCACGTCGCCCTCAACGCGCAGATTGCGCCCGAAGACGTCGAGCGCCTCTTTGGTTGCCGCATATACGGCGAATTCGGGACACGGGAACGCATGGGCGATGGACCCGATAAGTACGTGTTTGCCGCCGGTATTCTTCACGTGCGGTACCAACGCGTGCGTCAGGCGCAACGGCGCCAGAAGATTGACGGCTACGACCTCACGGATGACGGACCCGGGCTGATCGGCGACGGAACCATAGTATCCCGTTGCCGCGTTGTGAATTGCGAGGTCCAGTGATTCGATCTCCCGCGAACTCAGGAACGAACACACCTGATCCGCGCAATCCTGCTTCGACAGGTCCGCCTTGCAATAGGTCTCTTCGGTGTAGAGTACTCCCTCGAGCGAATCCAGCGGACGCCTGCCTACCAGCACCAGCCGCTCATCGCGCGCGCGATAGATTTCCGCAAGCGCGCGGCCGATACCATCCGTGGCGCCGGTTATCAGAACGGTCTTTCGTGCCCGGGCCATTGCATTTCCATCCTTCGTCGCGTCTTTTCCCGAACCGGCGCGCCTTGAACACCCCCGACCTGGGCCTGCACGGTTTCGACCGTCCCATCCAGGCCTTGCTCCTCAACCGGCAAGTTCCTATATTTACTCAAGTTCCGGCCGATGGAATGCCGGGACAACCACCCCATGAAAATGGCGCCCACCTGGCAGAGGCGAGACAATGGATAATCCGCAGATGTTGACCGAGGAAGTTTCCGACGAGCGGGCCTGGCGGGCGGGTAGCATCGATGATCCGGCAGCCTGGCACTACACGTTGTCCGAGGATTATCTCGCCGGCACTGAGCGTATCATACGCGATGCGCGGGACAATCACATGTCCATAACGGACATTTCCCGCCAGGACGTATCGATAGATTGCCTCGGAGAATGCCTTCAACCGGTAACTGAAGTGATCAGATCGGGGCGCGGATTTGCCGTCGTCAGTCGCGTGCCGATCAACGGGTATGGGCCGGAAATAGCGCAGTCTATGTACTGGTTGACTGGCGAGTGCCTTGGCGCCCCGATGGAGCAGAATATCGAGGGAACGCTATTGTACGACGTCCGTGATACGGGCGACAATGTGGCACAGGGAGCCAGGTTTTCGGTGACCAATGCGGAGAGTACGTTCCATAACGACAATGCATTCGGAGAGCCCCTGCCCGACATTGTGGGACTGCTCTGCCTGCGCACGGCCAAATCCGGTGGGCAGAGCCAGCTTGTCAGCGGCTACGCCCTTCACAATGAACTCCTGGAAAACCATCCGGACGTCCTTCAAACCCTCTATCGGCGCTTCTATTTCGATCGTCGAGGACAGTTCAGGGCCGGGGACTCTCCCACGTCTCATTTCCCGGTTTTTCGATGGAGCCAGGGTGAATTGACGCTCCGATATCTGTACTATTACATCCAGGTGGGTCACGAGCGCGCCGGCAAATCGCTGAACGTCGAACAGAGAGACGCGCTCGAAGTCGTCGAAGCGTTGCTTCGCCGTCCGGATTTCAGGGTGGAATTCAGTCTGCAGCCCGGACAGATGCTGTTTACAAACAACCGCTGGATACTACACAACCGCACCGCATTCGAGGACGATGCCGACCCTGCACGTCGGCGGCACTATGTGCGGCTCTGGTTGCGGTACAGGGACTGACGGGTTCAGTTTGCAGGAACCGGTCGATCGTTACTGCCGCTATCGCTGATCGACAATCTCGTAAACTCCTGAGTTGTTCATATTCTCCCGCGTCTCCACCCGGTAGACCCAGCAGCGCCCGTCCGTCTTCTCGCGTATCATCCGATCGGCATAGTCGAACACATATTTGGAGGAGGCCTCCATCCCGACGTTGGGTATCACGCGCAGGTCTACGATCCCCCTTCGGTGCATCTCCTCGAACAGCTCCCGCTCCGGGTCGTTTTCGTTGATCAGCATCGTGTGGTCGAACATGTGCTCCAGCCACGCCTTCAGGTCCTTGAGCTTGCCGAAATCCACGACAAAGTGATTCTCATCCAGTTCGTCGCACGTAAAGTGGAACGTTATGTCGCGGTTGTAGCCGTGGATGAACTGACAGTGCCCGTCGTGATGGGCCTGCCGGTGCGAACACGGCAGATTGTGAAAGGTCTTTGTGGACGAATACCGTCCTTTTCCGCTGGACATAACCGGGTCTCGCTTCACAGTCGATCGCTGACAGTTTCATAGAAAATACGCAATCCACCTGCTCTGTCAAGATTTCAGCATCGGAACGACGCAAGGAGCGCGAAGATGATCATCGACACCCATACCCATTTCTACGATCCCTACCGCCCGGACGGGGTTCCCTGGCCGCCGCGGGACGACGCTTTGCTTTACCGGCGTGTGCTGCCTGAAGACTATAAGGCCGTGGCCGTTCCCGAGGGCGTCACCGGCACCGTGGTCGTGGAAGCCAGTGAATGGGTTGAAGACAACCGCTGGATTCTCGATCTGGCCGAAACGGAACCCTTCATCGTGGGCTTCGTTGGTAATCTCGACCCGGAATCGGACGACTTTGAGGATCAACTTGCGAGTCTGTCGGGAAATCCCCTCTTCCGTGGCATCCGTCTACACCGGAACGAGGTTCAAACCGTCAGCGACCCGCTGTATTCCAGACTGGAGTTGCTCGCGCAAACCGACCTGTCGCTCGACCTTCTCATCGACGTCGAACAACTTCACTCCGCCGTCCGCATTGCCGAAGGGCTGCCGGACTTGCGCATCGTACTCAACCACGTTATCCATGTACCTATTGACGGAAAGACGCCGGACCCCGATTGGATCGACGGCCTGCACAACGTCTCACGGTACCCGAACGTCTACTGCAAGGTCTCGGGCCTGGTTGAAACCGCCATCCGGAAACCCGCGCCTCCAGAATTGATCTACTACGCGCCAACCCTGGACCACCTCTGGGAAATCCTCGGCGTGGATCGGCTTATCTACGCCAGCAACTGGCCCGTATGCGAACACGGTGCGGACTACACGACGGTACAACGCATCCCCATGGAGTACTTCAAAGCCATCGGAGAAGAAGCGGTCGAGAAGGTCTTCTGGAGGAACGCGAAAGCGGCCTACAAGTGGCTCGATCAGGAGCAATAGCAACGCACGAGGCGTTGGGAGCGCGCCGCTCTGACGCTCCCGCCGGACCGCGGTGAGCGGCTATTGCCGCCGTGCGAGCATGGGCCCGAGCGGCCGGCCGCCGAGCAGATGCATATGCAGGTGGTACACCTCCTGGCCGCCGTGGTCCCGGCAGTTCACGATCAGCCGGTACCCATCTCCGGAAAGCCCTTCCTCCTCCGCGAGCCGGGCCGCCACGCTAAACATACGGCCGAGCGCGGCCTCGTCCTCGCACGATACATCGCTGACGGTGGGAATCACCTTATTGGGTACGATCAAAATGTGAGTCGGCGCCTGCGGGTTGATGTCTCGAAACGCCGTGACCAGGTCATCCTGGTAGGCTATTTCCGAAGGTATCTCCTTGCGGATAATCTTGCTGAAGATCGTCTCTTCCGCCATGAATTCTCCTTTCGGTGATTGATTCATTTTGCTATTTTTTCCTGCCAACGTGGGTCAACGATAGATTACGTCATTCGCAACTAAAGCCAATCCTGACTTTGCCTGAAAGATCGCCGGAACATGCTTTCTTCCGTCAGCCGCATTCCGGCCGGTATTGCGATCGTGCTCCTCGGGTTCTACCGGCTGCTTGTCTCGCCTTTTCTCCAGGTCGTTTTCGGCCCCGGCAACGGGTGCCGGTTTCATCCCACGTGCTCCCGGTACGCCCGTGATTGCTTTCGGCAACATCCCATTCCGGTCGCCCTGTTTCTATCGGTCTCACGTATTCTCAAGTGTCATCCCTACCATCCGGGCGGATTTGATCCCGCCCCGCCCAATAGCCCGTAAACCGGTCTCATATGTTCGGATTCGCCCTGATCCATTGGAGCGCCGACCCGGAGATCTTCCGCATCGGTCCGGTTGTCCTGCGCTGGTACAGCCTGTGCTTCCTGGTCACGTTCGTCCTCGGCTACTTCATTATGCGCCGAATGTTCCGGCTCGAGGAGAAATCCGCAAAGGACCTGGACAGCCTGGTGAACCATATGGTTCTCGGCACCCTCATCGGCGCGCGACTGGGACATTGTCTGTTCTACGATCCCGTGTTCTACCTGACAAATCCGATTGAGATCTTCAAGATCTGGCGGGGCGGCCTTGCGAGCCACGGCGCGGCCATCGGCATTTTTGCCGCGCTTTATCTGTACGCCCGTAACCGGCCGGATCAGTCCTACCTCTGGATACTCGACCGCATTGTCGTTACGGTTGCCCTTGGCGGCTTCTTCATCCGAATCGGAAACTTCTTCAATTCCGAAATCTACGGCATCCCGACCGACCTGCCCTGGGCGGTCGTCTTTTCGCACGTGGATGCCGTACCCAGGCATCCGGCGCAACTCTACGAATCCCTCGCCTACGGACTGATCTTCGTCTTCCTCTATGCCGTCTGTTCAAAACTGCGCGCCCGGACGCCGCCGGGATTACTGCTCGGCCTGTTCCTCGTAACCGTCTTCTCATTCCGGGTGGTTGTCGAATTCGTCAAAGTGCGGCAGGCCGCTTACGGCCACGGCTTCCCGCTCAGCGTGGGGCAGTGGCTCAGCGTCCCCCTCATATTAATGGGCATCGTCCTGCTCGTGAATGCCTTAAGAGACAATCGCTCGACAGCCTCAATCAAGTAGGATGGATATGTCAACCAGGCTGTACACGAAGTACCACAGAAAGGTGGGAACCCATGAACTCGTATCCTGACATTGCCGGCGCGCTCGAGAAATCACTCAACCTTTTCCTGCCTCCCATTTCTGTCTGCATATCGGACGAGGTGCCGGAAGGCGTACCCGATTACGATGGTCGGGCGCCCGCCGGCTGCCTGTTCTGGCAGGAAGCAGCAAAGGGACCCTTTGCCACCCGGACCTCCCACCACGAACTGTGCGCTATCGGCGTTCATACACATCATATGGCCGACCCTCCCGCTTCGTACGAAGGCGAATTGGGCGACGTCCTGAAGACCATGGCCGGTATGGATTACGTACGCGAACAGGACGTCCTGGAAATCCCGGTGCTGGAGAACGAAACCAGGCATGTAATTTACGCCCCGCTGGACAAAACGCCACTCGAACCGACCGTGGTTCTGCTCTTCGCGCATGCCAGGCAGAGCCTGATCATTACCGAAGCCGTTCAACAGGTAGAACCCGCCGTTCCGCCCGCAATGGGGAGACCGGCGTGTGCGGTGGTTCCCCGTGCCGTCAGAACGGGAAGGGCCGCACTCAGCCTGGGCTGCTGCGGCGCGCGGGCATACCTGGATTCCCTCACGGACGACGTCGCCATATGGGCGCTGCCTGGCGACAAGGTGAATCTGTATGCAGCACGCATTGACATTCTCGCCAGAGCCAACGCCGTCCTGGGTGAATTCCATTCCCTGCGTCGAAACGACGTCGAAGCCGGCCTTGAACCCACGATCGCGGAGTCTCTTTCCAGACTGGGGAGTTGACCCCGTGCCATCAAATACACGGTGCGCGCATCTTTCGCTTGAAACACCACCGATGCATCGTATATTGAAAAGTTGCCCTAAAATCCCCAGCGGTCTTCGCGCGCGCTCGGGAGTTCACCGGTAATATCGACACGGCTTCGGAGAGAAAACGCCGCCATCCGCAGACTCATTCTCACATCAGACGGAATCTTCGATGCGTTCCACTTCAAGAGATCAGACTCCGGACCTGCGTGAAAAAGGCAAACCCATTAACGGGCAGATACAGGCCAGCAACCGTCGGCTCTTCATGCAGCTGCACGTCTATGAAAACTGCCCGCGCACGGACACGCTCGCCGACGCACTCAGCGAGTCCGGGGTCCACGCCGTCCTGTACGCGGATCTGAACGATCCGTCCGGGGTTGGCATCCTTACGCTATCCGAATCTCCGGACGCGTTCCCGGGAAAAATCCGCACATTGCTGAATACCCGTCCGTTCGCTGAACTTCAACGCATTCCCGACCTCACCATGTTCGGGAGAACCTACGCCCACGGGTACGAACCCGATCTGGAAGAAACGTTGTTGCGAAAGCCTCGCAGTAAGGTCCTTAACCCGGACTGGCCCTGGGCCGTATGGTATCCGTTGCGCCGCAAGCCCGAGTTCGGACTGCTGTCCGGTGAGGATCTGCGCGGGATTCTGGGTGAACATGCCAGAATCGGGCGTGCCTACGCCGAGGCGGGTTTTGCCCAGGACATCCGCCTGGCCTGCTATGGCCTGGACCGCAACGACAACGACTTCGTCATCGGACTTCTGGGGCCCGAGTTGCACCCGCTCTCGCACGTTGTTCAGGAAATGCGAAAGACCCGGCAGACCGCGCAATACGTGCAATCTCTCGGACCGTTTTTCGTTGGTAAAGCCGTCTGGCAGACGCCCCTCTAACAGCCCGTTGAAAAAGTCCATCCGGGCTACGGCCGGCCCTTGCGGTCGAAATACG
>JAPPNU010000055.1 GCA_028873695.1 Gemmatimonadota bacterium
GTCGCGCGCCTTGTCTTCGCCCACAATGGCTCGGCCTCGCCTGCAGAGCGACTTTATCAACGGACTGTTAGCGATGTTCCTTGTGGGTGACTCACTGGAATTCCGGCAAGAAATCTGCCTCCTATAGATGAGTGTTTCAGATGGAATACAGAAACGTAAGACCTCACGGGCAAGACGCAAAGGCTTTTGTAGTTGATGAGTCGTTAGCAGGCAATGGAGGCGACGTCATTGCCATTGTTGAGGATGCGAAGCAACGGTTATTTCGTCTGGAAGCCGATTGGGATGGCGAAGGGTCACCCGTTTTCGATGAAATTACTGTCAAGGCCGCCAGCGATTTCGTGTATGAGTTGTGCTCGCAAGGAAATGGCGAAAGCCTCGCCAGAGAAGTCGAGATCTTGCCAGCGAGCGGGGGAAGTGTTGACGTTCATTGGCGAACACCTCTCTTCGAGCTATTGGTTGTCTTCAATGCTGACGGCACATCTTCATTTTACGGAGACAACTGTAACGGCGAACGATCTATCCAGGGCGAACAAAGACCCGATCCAGAAGAGATCGCGCACTGGATGGAGGAATTGAATGCATAGGTGGGACATTGAGTACATACCGAATTCCGACTTGCTGTATTATCGCGTAAACAAGAAAAAGTACAACGAGATTAGAAAGTCAAAGAGGGCAAACAAAGCGCACGAGTTCCCGGTCGGGTTGTTCAGCTTCGCAGGTAGCTATCTGTCTGTAGACTGGTCGAAATATTCAACTCCCCGGCAGTCGCAGAATCGAGCGAGAGTTCCCGACGATAACGGCATTGTCGAATTCAAAGTAGCAGATGTACGAAGAGGACGTCACGAAGTGCGTCACGTTCCATCTGAACACAATCGCGCACACAGTGCGATTTGCGGAAATCAACCGAAGATACGGATAACTCTGCAGCGCATCGTGCGGTGGAGCGAAGGCTTCGAAATCGATCCTCGCTGAAATAGGCCCTATCCGTTCACCGGCTCGCAGATCTGTTCGTACTACGACAGAATTACAATTGTTCAATTCAGCACACTTGATGCCTCACGCCTCGAATCCTGTTTTTGGCGGAGGCATCATTTGTATATACTGAACGCCTTTTGGGGAATGCATGGACCGCCTCGGGTAGAACCTGTTAGAGTCCGCCCCAGCATTCCAAACGCGTTGGTCTGTGGGCGCATCGAAATGTACCAGGTTGTCGGCGTGTGCGGTATTCACGGCGTCTTTCGATTTGCACATCAGTCCGTGATGCCATAAATTCAGAGGTCTTTGAACCCTCGACCAATCGACGCGGCATTGCGGCGTCGTCAAACCCGATTTCGGAGACCAAATCCATGAGATTCGCACTCGTCCTGCGTCCTTTGGATGAAGAACGGATGGCGCTGGCCCGCCAGATCGGCGTGACCGACCTGGTGACGACACTCCCCGGCGGCGGTCCGATCTGGGACTTTGACGCCATCGTACATCACAGAGAACGCATCGCCGACGCCGGCCTTACGTGGTCCGTGGTGGAGTCCGTACCCATCACGAACCGTATCACACTCGGGCTGGACGGGCGGGACGAGGACATCGACGCGTACTGCCAGACCATCCGCAACCTGGGTGCCGCCGGCATCGGAATTATGTGCTGGAACTGGATGGCGGTGTTCAACTGGATGCGCACCTCCTTCACCACACGCGGAAGGGGAGATGCGTTTGTGAGCAGCTACGACGATACGCTGATGCAGGACGCGCCCCCCACAGAATACGGGGAAGTGAGCGAAGCGCTGCTCTGGGAAACCCTTGAGTACTTCCTCGAGCGGGTGATTCCCGCGGCCGAGGAGGCCGGCGTCAAGCAGGCGCTGCACCCGGACGATCCGCCCCTGTCTCCGGTACGGGGAATCGGCCGCATCATCACCAGCGTGGACGCGTTCCAGCGCGTTATCGACATGGTACCCAGCGAATTCAATGGCATTACCTTCTGCCAGGGCAACTTCGCCGCAATGGGCGCGGACGTTCCGGCAACCATTCGCCGGTTTGGAGACAAGATCCATTTTTCCCACTTCCGCGACGTGAGAGGCACCGTGCCCAGCTTCGAGGAAACCTTCCACGACGAGGGCGACACCGACATGGCCGAGTGCATCCGGGCCTACCGGGACATCGGTTTCGCGGGCCCCATACGGCCCGATCACGTCCCGGTGCTGTCCGGCGAAGACAACGACCCGCCGGGTTACACCCTGATGGGCAGGCTTTACGCCATCGGCTACATGAAGGGCCTTCTGGACGGAACGGCCTGACGCCCGATCACTGATCCTTTCTGTACAGATACTGGTACTTACATGGATGTTCAGGATCTGCAGGAAAAACGCCGAAAAGCCGGGAAAATGCCCCGGATACTTGCCACTGGACGTGAAGGGAAATCTCATCCATTTGAACGACATCAATACCCCGTTTTCGCACCGTCGCCTTCTGTGCTTTTTGTGGTAAGTTAGCGATTGTCGTTCTTCGAATTGAGGCTAACGCCTGCTCAGTTGCCGAAGCGTGCCGGTCCGACAAATTGACTTCAGACCCATTGACGGTGGCAAGAATGGAAATCCATGCGTGAAATCAGAATCGGCGCCGCCCAGTTCGAAGCGAGAGACGCAGACAAACCCTACAACCTTTCCCGGATCGACGCCCTCACGAGGCGGGCCGTCGAATCGGGCGCCGAAATCGTCTCCTTTCACGAGTGCTGCATTCCCGGCTACACTTTTCTGCAGACCCTCCCGCGTTCCCGAATCGTCGAACTGGCCGAGCCCGTTCCGGACGGACCCTCAACGAAACGCCTGATTGAGATCGCACGAGAATACGACGTCGCGCTTCTGGCCGGCCTCGTGGAAACTGAGCACGATGTTCTCTACAACACGTACGTCGCCGTGACTCCCGACGGTTACGTCGCAAAACATCGCAAGCTGCACGCCTTCATCAGCAGGTTCATCGATTCAGGTGACGCGTTCACCGTTTTCGACCTCCTCGGCTGCCGGGTGGGCATCCTGATTTGCTACGACAACAACCTGCCCGAAAACGTGCGCCTGACCGCGATGATGGGCGCCGAAATCGTCTTCATGCCGCACGTTACCTGCGGGCTGCCCTCGGCGATGCCCGGAAGGGGCGTCATCGACCGCGCGCTCTGGGAGAACCGCCATCGCGACCCGGTATCGCTCCGGCAGGAATTCAACGGGCCGAAGGGGCGGGGCTGGCTCATGCGCTGGCTTCCGGCGCGCGCCTATGAAAACGGCGTGTACGCCGTGTACACGAATCCCATTGGCGTGGATCACGATACCGTCAAGAACGGCAATGCGATGATCCTGGATCCGTTCGGCGAGATTCTGGTCGAGTCGGAGGCGCTGGAGGACGACGTGGTGGTGGGATTGCTCACGCCCGACAAGATACCGGTCTCCTCAGGATACCGGTATCTGCGGGCGCGGCGTCCGGACCTCTACGGCAAACTGGCGGAACCCCTTCCGCCGGACATGCGAGAAGGCACGAATCCGGGGTGGAAACTGAAGGGACCCGGGGATTCTTAGGCAATTCAGAAGACGAAACAGTCACGGTTGGACAGGATAAACAGGATAAAGGCGGGAGCAAGAAGAATGCTCTCGATTCTATGTATTAGTAAAAATTCCCACTACCTCGCGTCGTAGGGGCGTCCCTTGTGGGCGCCCGGCCTCCTGTGGTGGGATCCATTGAAAGGGAAAGATGGCGCAGAGTTCCGAACCTCAAGCCGAGTCCGAACCCCACGCTGCACCGCAATCTGACGCGGTGACGCTTCGCGCCGTCGCAATCGGCCTTCTGCTGGTGCTCGTCGTCAATTTCTGGATTTCAACCACCGAATACGTCATCCACGCATCGCGGATGCAACTCTCCTTCTTTCCCCTCGCCCTCTTCGCCACGTTTCTCCTGCTGGTCATCCTCAACGGCATCGTCCGCCGTCTACGCCCGCACAGCGCCCTGCAGTCGTCCGAACTGCTCACCATCCTGGCGATGGGGTTCGTGGGCGCCGTGGTGCCCACCTCAGGCATTACCGGCTTTCTCCTGGGCATTCTCTCCGGCGTCTACTATTTCGCCACCCCGGAGAATCAGTGGGCTAACTATCTCCATCCAAATATGCCCGAGTGGGCCGTGCCCTCGAATGAAAATAACGCGATGACCTGGTTCTACGAGGGTCTGCCCGAGGGGCAGCAGGCGCCGTACCACGCGTGGATCGCGCCCCTCATCAGCTGGATCTTCTTCCTGCTGGCCCTTTGCACCCTCCTGTTCTGCATTGCGGTGATCCTGCGCAAGCAGTGGGTGCGAAACGAGCGCCTGGTCTTTCCGCTTGCTTCCGTGGGCGCAACGTTGACTCGTGCGACACGTGGCGGCTTCCTGCCCGATGCCCTGCGGGGAGGTCTCTTCTGGGGCGGCTTCGGCGTGGGATTCGGCGCCATTTCATGGAATATCCTCAACTATTTCTGGCCGGTCGTGCCCAAAATCCCCTTGCAGGGCAAGTGGGTCGTCTTTGCAAAGGGCTTTCCGCGCGTCAACACCCGCATCAACTTTCTGACAGCGGGATTCGCGTACTTCGCCAATCTGAATATCCTGTTCTCCATCTGGGTTTTCTTCGTACTCTTTTTCTGGTTCGAGAACGGCATCATCAACCGCATCGGCTACGTCATCCCGCGCAAGCCGCTCAACTTCTCCGCCGAAACCGAGGTCACGGCCTGGCAGGGCTTCGGCGCGCTGACGGTGTTGGTGCTGTGGAACCTCTGGACCGCCCGCACCCATATCAGGGCCGTCTTCGCCAGGGCGTTCGGGAGAGGGGATGCCGACGATGCCGGTGAACTGCTCTCGTATCGGTTCGCCGTATTCGGACTCATCGGCAGCCTCGTCTTCATCTGCGCCTTTTTCTCCCGGCTGGGCATGCAGGGTAAACTCGTGGCACTGCTCGTGCCCGCCCTGATCGTCAACTACCTCTCCATCGCCCGAATCGTCTGCGAGACCGGTCTGGCCTATATGCGTACCACGCTGACCGAACAGTACGCCGCCCTGTACACGATCGGCACCAGCGCGCTCTCGCCCTCGAGCATGTCCGGCATCAGCCTCACCTACAGCCTTGTCTGCCAGGGCAAGGGCACGTTTATGGCACCCTTCATGCACGTGGTTCGACTCGCGGACCTGATCCGCCGTAACCGGCGGCGGCTTGTGCCCGCCCTGGCACTGGTCGTGGTCGTGGGTCTCGCCGCCGACTTCGCCCTCACCATCTTCCTCGGGTATCGGACCGGCGCTTTCAATTTCAACGCATGGCCCTTCTCCAGCGCCGGACGATTCGCGTACGACCTGACCGTTACCCAGATGAGAAGCCCCTTCGACACCAGCTGGGAGCGCCTGGCCGTCTTCTGCGTGGGCGCCGCCGCGATGTCGCTGCTGACCTTTCTGCACTACCGGCTGCCCTGGTGGCCCTTTCATCCCATCGCATTTCCAATCGCCTTCTCGTGGAACACCCAGCTCACCTTCTTCTCCATCTTCGTCGTCTGGGCGATCAAGGCCATTCTGCTCAAGGTGGGCGGCGTCAATCTCTACAGAAAATGGCAGCCCGCCTTCCTGGGTCTTTTGACCGGCTACGTGCTGGCAATCACACTCTCCTTCCTCGTGGACGCCGTCTGGTTCCCCGGCCAGGGTCATGGCGTGCATAACTACTAGCGAGACGAGGAAGTCCGGACATCCTGCCGGCAAAAAAAGGCCGACGATTTTCTCGTCGGCCTTTTCTGTATACCCTATTGTCGAGCGCGGCTTACGGCATCACGCGAAACACCGCCGAACTCGTCGCGCTCCTCGCCGCCTGCTGGTCCTCCACGATCACCCTGAACGCCCATGGTCCGGGCGGGGACCCCTCCATATCCAGGGTGAGATAGTGCGGCTGCCAATCCCTGGTCTCTCTGTATGCGTTGGTCACGGCGGTTGTCCACTCCGGTATGACCACGTCCTTCTCTTTCCATTTTTCAGGAAGCAGGCGCGTCTGGTAAGTGATCCGGTAACTCGTGGCGCCGAACTCATCCCGCTTCAAATTGTAGACCTCGAAGTAGAACGACATGCTGGCGTCCCGCTGGCACTGCTTCAACGGGTTGGGCAACACCATGTATCTGTCCCGGCCGAACGGGCGGTCGTCCTGCTCTACAACCCGCTGTGCCAGCAGCAGGTCGCTGATTTCCAGTCGCTCCCTTCCGAACCGGTTGATCCGTAACGAATCTCGAAGGGTACCAAGACTCTGTCTGTTCAGATCCTCCGTCTCGACCGCCAGATGGTACGTCCCCGGGTCCATGGATAGACGCTCGCCCCAGAACAGGTATCCATCCCGCACGGCATTGCCTTCGATCCACGGCATTCTGTGAATGGGAGAGATGGTCTTTCTGACTTCCTCCCATCCTGCGTCAAACAGAAACAGGCCCTGCATGAGATCCACCGCCTGTATTCCCGAACTGACCTCGCGGTGCGCGACGTGTTCGCCTGAAAGCGCGTAGTATAATTCCACCCGAGTCCTGCCGTTATCGCCGCGGAACTGCGCGATCTCGAAGGGCGCGTCGTACCGTTTCAGCCAGTACGGGTCGCTGTAGTATTCGGGTACCCGCTCCACGAGATCCTTGTATTTGCTCCGTACCGACCCTCGAATCGAGACGTTCAGGACGTCCCAGTCGTTTTCCCCCAGGCGTTCGAACGTTATGCTGAACCCCGGATAGCTCCATGTCTCGCGGAGCAGCACGTAATTCATCCTGTCCAGATAGATGTTCCGGGCGTCGGGATGTCCGTAACGTATGTACACCTGGCCGCGGTCCGTCTCCCAGCCCTCAACGCCGCGGTCCGGGTCCGCAAACCTCAGATTGGCATACGCCACCCGCCGGCAATGTTCAAGCATCCGCTCGTTACCAGGGGTCAGGAACAACGGGTCCCGTCCGGTCCAGAACCGGCGCAGGGTGTCTTCGTCCGGAAGTTCTCCGCCGTCCTTCAACGCCTCCCGGTCCGTCAATACCACCACCGACCTGATGAACTGCTGTTCCAGCCCGGACATCAGATCCAGACCTTGAGAATAGGCGGCGAAGGCTTTTTCAAGGTCCTCACGCGTCTGGTAACCCAGGCCGGTGAAGAAGTACGCGTCCCAGTCTTCGGGATGGCGTTTCGAGTAACCTTCAAACAGTTCCACGAGACGATCGGCCATGTGCCCTTCGAGGTAGACCTGTCCGAGCAGAATCCGGGCGGGTCGATGTTCCGGGTCCAATTCCAGCGTGCGGGTTAGATAGCCGATCGCCTGCTCCCGCATTCCCTTGCCGTAATTACCGTAATGGAACCTTCGCTTGCGTTCCAGGCCCGATTTCAGGGTTTCCCTTTCGAGATTGTACATCATCTCGCGGGCGGCGTGCCTCCCCGCCAGATAGAGCGCGTCGGCGTCGTTTGGCGACAGCGCGATCGCCCGCCGGATCTGTTCGTAGAATTCGTCACGCGAACCCGACTGCCAGAAGATCTCCGCGAACGTCTTCACGTAGGCGGCGTTCTCCGGCTCCCGCTTCATCGCCCTCTGAACCCACTGCCTCGCGAACCGCCTGGACAGGACGGTGCCGCGACTCAGATAGTGCCTGGCCAGCGCGTGCATCGCCCGCCCCGACGGATCGTACCGGACCGCCCGTTCCATCAGCGACACCCGCTTCATGTGCGACAACGAGGTATCCGCCGCGGAGGCCAGCAGGGCCGCCACTTTGTACGCGTCGCGCTTTGCGGCGGCCGTCGGGCCGGATACACAGAGGATGAAAGAAAGTATTATGGCAATTCGCAACATTGGGAATTTCACCTGATCGTGCGGGGAGAAGTAGCCGGCAATGCGCGGGTTGCATGCGCGAGCGGCAACCTGTCCGAGTCGGTCGGGAACGACTCTCGCGTCATATTGTAGACCCTCTGGAGGAACGAAAGGTTCCCCGGCGCGACCGGCGTTTACCGTTTTCCGCGGGTCACCACCTTACTCGAAAGCGTGTCGTGGATTCGGCCTCGGCGCCGGCCAGCAGGTCCTCGACGACCACCCGGAACGTGCGCAATCCCGGCGACGTACCGTCCATGTCGACCCGAAGATACCGGGGTTCCCAGTCCCGCGCGCCCCGGTACGTGTAGGACACCGCTGTCGTCCACTCCGGCTGCGGGTCCTCCAGCCGCCGCTGCTCCGGAATCACCTGCGTCTGATAGCCGATCCTGTAATGCGTGGCGCCGAACGTATCCCGCGCCAGATTGTAGACCTCAAAATAGAACCATGCGCTTCCATCGCGCGAGCACTCGTGCAATGGATTCGGGAGCACCATGTACCGGCCGCGTTCCACCGGCCATTCGTCGCGTTCCAAGATCCGGCGCGCCATCAGCAGGCTGCTGATCTCCAGCGAATCGGGGTCGAACCGTCTGACTTCCAACGGCTCCCTGAACGTACCCACCTTCTTGCTCGGCTGGTCCTCCGCCTCCCCCGCCAGGTAATAGTCTCCCGGCGCAAGCGTCAGCTGTTCGCTCGCGATCAGGTACCCGCGTTTGGTCGAGACGTAATGCAGCCACGGCATCCGCCGCACGCGGCCGACCTCGCTCCGCAGCGTATCCCAGGCCGTGTCGAACAGGAACAGCGCCTGCACGACGTCCACCGCGCGGACGCCCGGACCCACCTCTTCATGCGCGACCTGATCCCCGGAAAGCGCATAATACACTTCCACGCTCGTCCTGCCGCCGTCGCGCCTGAACTGCGCGATCTGATACGGCACGCTGTACTGATAGGGATAGCGGTAGTAGTCCGGGACCGACTCGACCAGTTCGTTGAAAGTCAGCGTCCGACCTCCCAGCTTCGATTCTCCGAACCGCCACGAGTCCCAGGAATTCGTATTCAGGAACGATACCTCGAACCCGTCGTAGGTCCACGTATCCTTTCGAGGGTGGAACTCGAAGATCCCCCCGGACGGGCGCGGGTTCCGCCGCCTCATCCTCGCCTCTTCCTCGATGGTCTTCGTCAGACCCAGATCGATGTCCGCGGGCGTCATGTGGCGCACGACCGGGTCGCCGTACCGTATATAGGCCTGTCCCCGGTCGGTTTCCCACCCGGCGTACCCGTTGATGGGGTCGCCGAAACGCAGGTTCGCGAAAGCCACGCGCCGGCACTGCTCCAGCATCCTCTCGTTGATCTCGCTCAGATACAATGGGTCCTTCCCGAACCAGAAGCTCCGGATCGCTTCCTCGTCCGGCGGGGGTTCCCCGTTCTTCCACGATTTCTTGTCCCGCATCAGGAAGACCGATTGCATGAAGCGGCGCTGCCGGTCGGACAAACGCGCCAGACCGGCCACGTATGCCCGGTAGGCCGATTCGGGGTCGTCCTTTTCCTGATAGCCGAGTCCCTTGAAAAAGTACGCGTCCGCGCGGCCCGGATTGCGTTCGATATCGTCCTGAAAAAGGGAAATCAGTTCGTTGGGCATCCGCGCCATATAATATGCCAGCCCGAGATGCACGCGGGACGGCCAGTGCTCCGCATCCAGCCACAGGGCGCGGTCCAGGTATTCGATCCCCGCTTCCACGTCCATGTCCGCGTACCCGCGCTGTGCGAACGTGCGCCCGGTCGTCACGTCACCGTCGCCGGCCACACGCATCGCGTCCCCTTCGTCTTCCCGTGTGAAGAACGTCATTTCCCACGACCAGACTACGAACCGTCCCGCCCAATAGTAGGCGCGCACGTTCTTCGGGTCCAGCGCGATGGCCTCCCGCGCTCTCTTGAAGGAGCCGGCCCTGGGCCCGGTGCGCCACAGGAGTTCCGCGAAGGTCGCGACGTAGTCCCCATTTTCGGGTTCCCGTTCCATCGCCCGCGTCAGCAGCGATCTCGCCTGCTGCCGCGAATGGGTCGTGCCTTTTTCCAGACGTAAACGCGCCAGCGCGTGCAGGGCTTTTCCCGTGCGGTCGAGCTTTATGGCCTCCTTCAGGAGGTCCCTCCGTCCGTCCAAACCCAGCGTCGTGTCGGTGGATGCATGGATCAGGGAATCAACCTTCGAGGGGACGGCAGACGCGACCTGTGCCAGGGCCGTCAACGACAGCAGGCTATTCAATATCAACGCAATCATCCGCATCTCCGAAAACCCGGCGGGATTTTCTGTTTTTCGACCCGAATACGCTTGAAACACGAGACGCTACGGACCCTGAAGGGTTTCGCAGGCGCGGCTGTACCGTTCCACCGCCTCCATATCCAGTTCGCATCCCAGCCCGGGCGCCATGGAGACCGGCGTGAATCCGTCCTCAAAAACCCTCGGCTCACCGATGAGGCTGTGCTCACGCACCCAGCTTCCAACGATGTCCGACGCCATCGTGCAGTTCGGCACGACGGATATCGCGTGCACGAAAGAAGCCTCCATAATTCCCAGGTCGACGCCGGAACCGTGCCAGCAGCGCAGCCCGGCCGCCTCCGCGACGGCGGCGCTTTTCGCGAATCCCACCATGCTCCCGCCCAGGTTCACGCAGTCCACCACGCCGGCCTTCACTGCACGGAGCACCCCATCGCCGCTCCCGAGGTGCATCGCGATAGGGATATCGGTGGCCTCGTATATTTCTATGTAGCCCTCCAGATCCGATTTGGGAATCGGGTCTTCGAAGACTTCCACGTTGCCGAGGGCCTCGAGTTCACGCGCGAGTTCGATCGTCTGCGCCGCTGTGCGAAACCGCTCGTTGGGGTCCACCGTGACCTTGAATTCCGGACCCGCGACGTCCCGGATCGCCCGAAGCCGTTCCACCATAGGCTCCTCGATCTTGCACTTGATCTTGATGCCCTTGAAGCCGTGCTCGAGCGCCCGCGCGACGGTCCGCTTTCCGTCTTCGGGTGTCTGGGACCCCATCCAGTAATCCGCGCGCACCCGATCGCGCACCGCGCCGCCCATCAGTGCGTGTACGGGAATCCCGCGCGCACGGCCCACCAAGTCGAAGACCGCCATCTCGAGCGCGTGATACGCGGGACCCGTTCCCACGGTCAGCATCGTCTCCGTACCGTCGGTCCGAGGCTCGTAGATATTCTGCAGCGTCACCGCCTCAGGATCACGGCCCAATACCAGGGCCGCCCCCGCGCGCACGTCCTCTATAGGCACGCCGCGGCCGGTCTCTCCAAGCCCGTAATGCTCGGTATCCGTGTTGATCCGGAGGATATGCTTGGGCACCACGTCCCATCCGACGTCCGGGACCCATTCCGGGCTGTTCACGCGCCCCGGAAGGCTCGGCACCCCCACGGTCCATAGATCCATCGACGTCATCTTCATTGTACGCTCCTTGGTTGTGGGATTTGCGAATAAAGGGTGTCTATTTCGCTCGTCCTGAAGGCAGGGCGCCCACAAGGGACGCCCCTACACGGCAGGTCGGAATCTCATCGTTGAAATGTATCCATGAAATGAACTCGCAGCTCGTTTGCTCCTGCTGTCATCCAGAGGAGGCCCCCCAGGCCGACGAAGGATCTCCTGCGGCATTAGATGATGCCATGGCGTATGCATTCGGTACAAACTGAAATGCAGCACAAAGGTTCCGTCTTCAGCATTATCATCCAGGAACGAAAATCGTTTGACACTCACACTGCCTTGCTGTATATTGATAGTAATACACTAATACACATTGGAGAACTCACCGTGCTGATCGCGATCGATCACCACAGCGGCGTGCCGGTCTACCGGCAGTTGATGGACCAGATCAAGTTTCATATCGCCAGCGGTCTCTTGAAAGCTGGAGAAAAGCTGCCGGCCACGCGCTCGCTCTCGGCGCAACTCGGCGTCAACCCGATGACCGTCAGCAAGGCCTATGGGTACCTGGAGGCCGAGGGTATCGTGGAACGGCGTCGCGGACGTCCGTTGACCGTCAGTCACCTGGAGCCGGAGACCGTCGAGGTCCACAAGGTCAACCGGCTCCGGCAGAGCCTCGCGCCCATTGTCGCCATCGCAAGACAGCTTGGCATCGAAAAGTCCAGGGCCCTGGAGATCTTCGGCAGGATGCTGGACGACGCCGGCAATCAGGAGGAGCCATAATATGGAATCCGCGTTCGAAGTCAAGAATCTCACCAAGTCCTTCGGTGACGTTACCGCACTGGACAACGTCAGTGTATCCGTCCCGAAGCCGGCTGTCGTCGGACTCATCGGCAGAAACGGAAGCGGGAAGACCACCCTGCTCCGCCACGTCATCGGACTCTACCTGCCGACCAGCGGGCGATGCACGACCCTTGGGTGCCCCAGCGACAAACTGGGTCCGAACGAACTCTCGCGCATCGGCGTGGTGCACCAGGAGAACCGGTTCCTGGAATGGATGAAGGTGGAGCAGCAGCTTCGCTACGTCTCCACGTTCTACAGACACTGGGACCGGGACCTGGAGGAGCGCCTGCTGGACGAACTGGAACTGGAGTCCTCGGCGCGCGTAGGAACCCTTTCGCCGGGCAACGCCCAGAAGCTTGGCATCATTCTGGCCGTCTGCCACCGGCCTGACCTGCTGATTCTGGACGAGCCCGTCAGCGGCCTGGACCCCATCACGCGCGAGCAGTTTCTCAAATTCCTCCTCGAGCTCCTGCAGCAGGACGCCAATACGATCGTGATTTCGTCACACGTCCTGCACGACGTCGAAAAGGTCATCGACCGCGTGATCTGCCTCGACAGGGGCCGGATCAGGGCGGACGCTTCGCTGGACGACCTCCAGGAACGCTTCGCCGAATGGCGGGTAACCGCCCGGAACGGCAGGCTTCCGACGCGCTTCGAAGAGGATTTCGTCGTATCCCGGGACGGGGACAGTCGCCAGGCCCGCCTGCTTGTGGACGGGGCTTCGGGCAACCTGGACGCGTTCAAGGCGAAATACGGCGTCGACGTGGCGAATAGCCCGCTGAACCTGGAGCAGATGTTCCCGCTGCTATTGCAGGAGAACGAATGATCGGAATCTACGCGCTGTACCGACTGCTCTGGCGTCCGGCGATCCTTGCATTCTACGTGTCTTTTGCCGGAATAGTACTGCTGGTGCTCTGGGCCGCGGGCACGAAGCTTGACATCCTGTCTGAACCGGGACGCCTCATTCTGGTCACGATGGCTCTCCCATCGATCGCCGGCATCGTTATAGGCCAGAGTGTGGGCGAGATCCAGCACACGCCCCTTTCCTGGTCGCTTCCCCGTCTTCGCAGGCTGCTCTTTTCATCCGTATGTATTACGGGAATCGGACTCGCCGCCCTGACAGCCTGGGCCTACCATTGGATGGGCGGCTTCGCCCCCGCAATCCCAATTCTTGCTTCCTGCTTCCTGTGGTACAGCCTGGCGTTTCCGTTCGGCGCTTACGAATTCGTCGATGCCCGATCGCTCCGGTACCGGAAGTCTTCCGTCTTCTACATCACGATTCTGATTTTTGTTTTCGGCATCCTCTCGACCAACAGAATCACCGATCTTTACATAGCCCAACCGGCCTCATTTACGCTTGTTGCGCCGTCTGTCGCCATACTATATCTGAGACGCAGCTTCGCTACCAAAGTCGCCAGGGGAAAACCGCTTGTTTCGATGCCGTTGTTCCATCGGTTCACGTTTGGACCTTATCAGACGGCCAGAATGGCCGCAAGGCGAGACTCCAGGCAGAGATGGAATCGAGCAGCTCCCCTCACCGGTCTGGACGACTGGGTCCGGGCCGGCGTATACGAGAACTACGGTACGGTCCGGATCGGGTGGTTTGGGTGGACGTTGCTGTACTCGGTTGGCATGCTGGTTGCCCTGGCGATAATCTATCGGGTTTTCGGTGACTCTCACGTACATGGAGTTGTTGGCGTGTCCCTGGGCTTGGGACTCGTCATGCTACAACAATCTCTATACGTACAAAAAGGACAGCTCTACCCACTCTCGAGACCACAGTTGGCGAGCCTCGCTTTCTGGAGTGCCCTTATATGTAACGCTCTCTTTTGCGGGTCCTGGATACTTGGGTATTTTCTGCTTGACGGCCTCACCGGAATTCTCGCTGAAACAGACCTCGTACGTCCTGTCCTGCTGATGTTCATCTGCAATCCGGTCATCCAATGGGTGCGCTTTCGGAACGAAGATTTCAAGGTTTCTTCATACGTCATCCTGGCGCTCTTCCTAATTGGCTATTCGGTCCTGTGTACGACCTGGCTCGAGTTTGGTTGCTGCATCTCTTTCGCCCACGAGGCCGCTGCGGTTGCAGTTCTCGTCCTGCTTTCCCAGTACCTCTTTCGTTGCAAAATCCGGAAGCATTTCAAATACGGCGATCTCGTGTGAATAGTTTTCACGTGTTGTCCTGCCGGAGACTCGTCATGTGGTTCTATTCGCTTTACGGCCTGTTGTGGCGTCGGATGACGATTCTGTTCGTCTTATCCCAGGGATTCGCCGTCGCGATTTTTCTCTTTACCTATCCGGACCAACCATTCCCCGGGATACCCACGCCGAGCCGTCTCAATTTCCTCGGCTTTTTCTTCGCGGCAATGGTCGGAAATGACCTCGGCCAGGGCATGCGCGGCCTCCAACACACACTCATATCATGGACGCTACCGAATCTGCGACGACGTCAATTCTTTTCACTGTTATTGGCCGGCATCGCCACGGCGTTCATCGTAACTTGGGCCTACAGATCGCTCGGCGGTCCCGGACCGACCCTGCCGATCTTCACGTCCGCTCTCCTCTGGTATAGTATGGGAGTGACAGTAGGCCGGGGTCAAGTGCCGGATTTTTCGACTCTGGGCGTCCGGGGAAGCCGAGTTTCGATCTTTACATTGTCTCTGCTGGTCGTTGCCGGATTCTCGATCAATCCAATCGTCGATTATTACGGTTCTCAGACCCACCTGTGTGTCCTCCTGACCCTGCTGGGCGCGACACTGTTCCTCCTGAGAAATATCGCAGTCAAACCTGCCCGACGGGATTCGATGGTCTCCATCAAGGAACTGACAACCCCGAAGGGTAATTCGAGGCGTCAATGGAAACTCAAGGGACCGATTACCGGCCTGTTAAGTTGGATTCGCGCGGGAGAATACGAAAATCTCGGTCTGGTTCGCGGAGGATGGCCCGCGGCGACCGTGGGAATATCCGTTATTGCCGTACTTTGCGTGATCTCGATGGCTTACTATATGGGATACAAGAGGGAATCCCACGAGATCGGGATTCTGTACATATATCAGGCAATATTCGAACCATCCTCCATAAGGAACATGACCGTACTCGTATCGATCTTTCCCGCCATGTTCATCTGTTTCCATCTCATGCTCGGATCGCTGGTTCTCAAGGGTAATTTGCTCTATCCGCTTTCCCGTCATCAGATGGCAAGACTCGCGTATTGGGGTAGTTTCTTACATACCACTGTTTTTTGTGGGATCACGCTACTGTTTTTTTATCTTGTGGGATGCCTCGCGTGGCTCTACGCGGACTACGAAACGCCATTCAAGTTCATTCCTGGATTTATCCGACCTCTAACCCTGATGTATCTATTCAGCCCTTTCCTTTCCTGGATCCATCTGCGATTCGGACCAGGTTTGATTTCGTTTGTGATATTATGGTTTCTTTTTGCGTTTGGTGGTGGGATATTGGGCGGTACATGGCTTGAAATGGGAACTGGTTTCACAAACATCCAAGAGATCCTCGGATGCGCCGTTCTCCTTTTATTTTCCCAATGCCTCTTTCGCTACAAGGTCGAGCGATATTTTCGAACGGCGGATTTCGCGTAAATCCTCCTGCTCGGTCGCCGTCCCGCGATTCCCTCGCTACGGCAGCGCGTCGAATTCACTCCAGACTGCGCCCGCCTTTCCTTCCTCGAGGCCGTTGGCCGGCAGGAGGAAGAAGAGCGCCTCGATCCGCTCGCCTGCCTTCATCCACCTGTCCAGGTTGCCCAGCAGGAAACATCCGACCTCGCCCAGCGCGAACCCTCCGGCGCGCGCCCCCTCCCCGGCCGCGCTGAGGAACAACGCCTCTCCGTTCTTCCCGACGATCCCGCCCCAGTTCCAGTTTCCGCCGCTGGTCCAGTGGGGCGCCGCAAGCGTCGAAACGGATTCCTCGGTTGCGTTGTAAAACGTGGCCGTCCCGGGAGACGCGGCGAACGTGGGCCACACGCCGAAGCCCAGGTCCCCTTCAGCGCCGATTCCGAGTTCGTCGCGGCAGGTCACGCGAACAGCCACAACGTCCGCGCCGGGCGCGAGCAGGTATTCCCATGCGATCGACTGACCGCGGGCATGCTCCTGCGCGATCGGACAGTGGACGCGCACCCCGCGCCACACCAGGCCCTGGCGACCCTTCCGTTCGATCACCCGATACCGGACCGTTCCTTGTAGAGCGTGTCCTCGAGCCGGTCGTATTCGGGTGAAAGGCCGCCGTACCATGGATTCATCCAGGCGCGGGGTTCTACGTTGGGATACGGACAGTTCAGATACTCCCTGCCGTCGCGCGTGAGAGAAATCACGGTCCCCATGAAAGCCGGTGCGACCTTAGCGCTCAATATCCCGTTGTCGACCGCAAGGACGCGGCCTTTCTTTTGGCGCGACACCGAGACCTCGCGAGCGGCGGCGGGGAGGACCAGGGCTTTCTGCCTGAACCGGTAGACCGCCTCCTCCGTCTCGAAACGCGCGCGGATTTCTTTCGCGCCCGGCCGGACTCCCGCCGCGGGACGAAAGGCCACCTTCCGCACGACGGGTCCGGACTGGCAAAGCCCCGTGACCTTGACGGCTTGTACGTCCGGGCACAGACCGGCAGATTCTTCCAGTATCAGTTCCCCGTCCAGCTTATGCCTGCCCACGTGGTCCAGACGCAGTGTCGTTTCCACCGGATCTCCCGTCACGACCAGCGGGCGCGGCTCGATGCGGCACTCGATCGGCCGTCGCGTGGGCGCCTCGGATGTCTCGACCTCCGGCACGCTCCCGAACAGGGTCCGCCACCAGGACCGGACCGTCTCCCAGTTGCCGTCTCCGACAAAGGCGTTGACGGGGTCCAGCGACGTTGACGCGCCCGGCTTCACGCGGACGGCGCGGGTTCGAACACTCCCCCAGGGGCCGGGACTCACCCGTTCAGCCCGGTCCCACAGAATGCCGGTGGTACAGCCATTCTCCTTCTCCACGCAGAACCATCCTTCGGGCCACGCGGACGCTTCGTCTGGAAGCCTGAAGTCGTCCAGGTCCCGTCCTCCCGACCCGAAGGCCTGCCGGGACACGCCATGTTTCCCCGGAACGATCAGGGACGCCGTGCGGCCCATCTGAATCCACCAGTCTTGCGACACGGACAGGTCCAGCGGCAGCGAGGTTCCGTTGATGACCCTGTCCAGCACGCGGACCAGCGGGCCCTGCCCAACCAGGATCCTTCTATCCAGCCACACGCCCGGTCGAATCACGGAAGGGGTCCGAAGGCGGAGCACCACCCCCAAGGCGTCCCGTTCGATCCGCGCCTCGGCCTTCTCCTGAAACAGGTCGCCACCGGCAAAGGGCGGGCCGAGCCTCGGGGTCTGCAGCTTCAGCCGGCGGGACCTGAGCGCCCGGAGCGAGTGATAGATGTATAGCTCGCCGCTGCGCAAATCGGCGCTGACCGTCAGTCCGCCGCCGCACAGCAGGGCGCCCTTCGACCCGACGCCGCCGGACACGCCGCCCGGCTCGACGGCCAGCAGGTCGAGGCGCATGGTCTTGACGGGAACTTCCTTACTATCCAACACCGCGGTCGCCTGGGCGTCGATCGCAACAGGCCCGGCGCGCGGGGCCGTGAGCGGCGCTGTCAACTCGGCCCCGCCCTTCGGATCGAGCGACACCAGCCGTTCGCGGGCGTCGACGTCCACGCCGCCCGCCGGCATAACCCGGAGTTTCACAGTACAGGCCTCTTCCACGTTGGAACGCAGGGTCAGTGTGGCTTCCTGCGGCTTCCCGGGCGTCAAAATGGAGCAGGGCGCATCGACGGAGACATCCACGGCCTGGCGGACGTCGATCCCCGCCGCGAGTTCGATGCCCACCCCGTCGATCACCAGGTCCGTCCGCAGCACGGCCGCTTTGGGTTCGCGCGACTTCTCCTCGATGTTGGGATCGATGACGAACGTTTCCTCTATCTCGGCGGTGTCCGCGACGTCCATCGCCTCGCGTTTTTCCACCCTGACACCCGGATCGCCCGAAGCGGCGAGAAAGACGTGTGACGGGTGCGGCTTCTTGTTGACGATACGCCAGCGGACAGCGTGGGGGACCCCCGCAACCAGCTTTTCATCGGGCAGGCTGCACGATACCGTCAGCTCGTTGTTCTCGAGCTCGATGATCCCCCAGCTCTGACGGTCGAACACCAGCCTGAGCAGGTCGCCGTCCGGGGCGCGCCAGAGATATTCGTAAACCTTCACCCTGCCCCGCGTCATCACGTCCTCTTCAGGCTTGAGCTCCCGCACATGGGTCTCGTACCAGTCGTGCCTGGCAAAGAACGCGGCGGCGAGCGGGTGCCGGCGGGCGGCGGGCGTGAAATTCTCCATGTGTACAGATGAATCCGGCCGCCACATGAAGCCCATCTTCTTGTACAGGGGAACCGCCTGCAGGTTCCCCGGCCACGTGTATAGATCGACCCGCTGATAGCCCGCCTCGTACGCGCGTTCCATCGCGCCCCACAGCGCCGATTTCCCGTGCTTCTTCCCGTGGTAATCCGGATGGCAGTTGAGGTGCGGAATGAACGCCTGCGCCTTCTGTCCCGGCGTTGCTCTTATCGTGCACAGGCTGATAATGCGCTCTTCATTCTCCGTGACGATTGCACCCAGCAGGTTGCTCTCTTTGATATTTCGCTCCTGTTCCTCGGCCGTCGTCTGCCATCCGCCGCCGCCCGGCCAGCCCACGTCCGCTTCCATCTCGAGCGTTGCGAGCTTCCGGGCGTCGCCTTCCCGCCAATCTTCAACGAGATTTCTGGTTTTGTGGAGCAATGGCTCCTCCATCGATTTCAGAGTTAAATATTATCGTATATATATTCACACACCTGTCCAAAATCGTCTTCTCCAACCGCTATCACGACATGATTCACCTGTAACCGGAGCGAGGGCATCCTGCCCTCGAACTTCGCGTCACCTACCCCTATTCGCGTCGAGAGACTGACGCGTCCATTCAATCCGACACCGGTTCGCGGAAAACACCGTGTGCGACGAGCTATCCGACGTCGAGGGCAGGATGCCCTCGCTCCCGGGAACGCCAGCGCCTTATCCACTCCGGCCGCAGAGTCGTTCATTCACTCCACCACCCGGAATACCACAGCCCGTTCCACGATCTGGCCGCTATACAGGTCCTTCAGGGTGACGATGAGCTTGTGGAAACCCGCGGGCGCGTTGTTCGCGTCGATCTGTAGGAACGTGAAGTCATTTGCCTGATTTCCCCGGCATTCCGCCGTGACCGTTGTCTCCGCGCCGCTTCGCGATACAGCGAATCCACGCGGGCGGCCTTCGTCCCGGCGCTCGATACACCCGTCGTCATCAGGACGATAGCAAAGAAAAATCGGTGTCTTATATCAGAGACCTTCCGTCCTGACGACAGGTAAATCCGAAGGGCTATCTTACCGGTCTGCACGTACCCGCCCTGCCTTTCTCCCCCTTTCCTTTAGGAGAGGGGGCCGGGGGGAGAGGTCCGCGGGGCCGGGTGGTGGGGTTGCTCTTGATCTTGCCATTCGTCGTTAGCTGAC
>JAPPNU010000027.1 GCA_028873695.1 Gemmatimonadota bacterium
CCCCTACAAATGCAACGGCGGCGTTCCGAGGGCAGGATGCCCTCGCTCCCGGGGGACCTCCCTCCAACCGCTCAGACCTCTCTCCTAGAGGGAGAAAACCACGAAGACCTTCCATTCGAGTCATGTCAGATTACTAATGCAGTAGCGCCAGATGTCAAAGATATCGCTGCCTTTTCCTTCTTCCTTCTTCCTTTTTCCTTCTTCCCTTCACTCCCCGAACGCCCCGGCAAATATCACAAATTCACCCAATCCAACGGTCCCATCGCCATCCAGATCGAACCCCGGATCGAAGTCTGCATCCGTTGACGTCCTGCCGAATGCTTCCGCAAACGCGACAGAGTCCGCGAATCCCGCCGTTCCGTCGCCGTTGAAGTCGAAAGATGGCCCCGCGCCGATCATAACCGCCTCGACCCTCCTGAATGCCCCCGAGAGAATTGACGGACGCCCACCTTGGCGGTCCGTCGCGCGAATCATACTACAGGTTGACAATCCAAAACCACCGGGCTATAATTAGGCAACATTGACGTCTGTTCGGATTTCAATCGCTCGAATTCCATCACAATATTGGGAGGGAACCATGGTCCTGTATCGAATTCTCTGCCTGATAGTTTCATTTGTCCTGTTCGTTCCCGCCGGAACGGCGTACGGCGAAAAGGTGGCGCTCAATTTCGTGTACAAGGCGGGACAGTCGAATCTTTACAAGAATTCCTGGACGCTGGAATACTACAGCGGCCGCGCCGACCTGATCGACGACGACAAGACGTCCGGCACGGTCGACGTGCGGAACTACGGAAAATGGAAGAGCAGGGAAGCGGTCACCGCGATCGAAGCCACCGCCGCGACCGTCACGGCGACGGTTCAGAACGCCGAAAGCACGGTCATGGAGGACCGCGTTCAGATCAGCGAGACCAACTTTCCCTATCTGCTCGATATGTTCAACGGCCGGACGTTTTCGTGGAGCGTGACCGCAACGGGCGACGTGACGGGGTTCAAACCCGGTTTCAAGCCGTACGAGGTGCGCCGCGAAGCCGCGATCAGCGATTTGCAGCAACTATGGGTGCCGGAAATCCACCCGGTCCTGCCTGAGAGGGAGGTGGGGTCGGGAGATTCTTGGAACGGGATTCGTCGCTACGAGATTCCCATCGCGGCGCTGCAGGACAAGGGCTCGGTGGAGATCAACAGCGTCTACGTGTTGAAGCGGCTGGCGAAGAAGAAGGGCCGACGGGTCGCACTTATAGACGAGACCCGGCAGATGCGGTATCGCGGCTGGATATTTTCCAATGCGGTGTCGATTATGGTCGAAGGGACGGGCGAGGGAAAGGGCAAATGGACCATCGACGTGGGCAGGGGGATTGTCATCGGCCATGAAATCAAATTGTCGTTTAAGGAGATGGACGTCACGGTGATCCGGGGCAACGTCAAGGTCGAGAACGCCGGCGCCAAGATGAAGTTGTCCTTCAAACGCGAAATGGATGATTAGGGTTCACAAACCCCTGGATTCCGGAGGTAAGCGCCATCAACGGCCCGAACGAAGGATCTCGCCAGCGAAAGTCGCCGGATGACTTTCTGCAGGACTACGTGGATATGCAGCACACGTTCCGGTCCCTGTCCATTATCGACCAGATACTGATGTCGATGGACGAAAAGGACAAACGGCGTCCCCTGCTCTACCATCTCCGCCGGCAGCTTCAGGAAGACGAGATTACGTTCGAGGAGGCGAGGCGGACCATCGTCGAGATGGAAACCGCGCTCGAGAAGGTGACGGCGCCTGCCAACCGGGTGGGCACCCTTCTGGAGGCCCCCCGTGACGGCGTCGCCTACATCAGCGTGGGCGGCTCGGAATATTACGCCAATGTTGATTCACGGATGGAGCAGGAGGCGCTGAAGGTGGGCACGCGGGTGCTCGTCAACGACGCGTTCGCCATCGTTGGTGACCTGGGCTTTTCAAGTTCCGGCCAGGTCGCGAAGATATCCGACATGCTCGAAGACGGCAGGTTGCGGGTCGGACAGGAGCCGGGCGGTCAGATCTCGGTGCTATCGCGATCCAGCAACCTCGTGAAGGCGTCCCTCAAGGCGGGTGACGAGGTGCGCGTGGACCCGAATTTCCGCGTGGCGCTGGAACGCATGCCGGAAAAAGAGGCGAAAGACTATTTTCTCGAAGAGATCCCGAATCTGCCGTGGGAGAAAATCGGCGGCCAGGACGAGGCCATCCAGGCCATCAAGGATACGATCGAGATGCCGGCGTTGCACCCGGACCTGTTCTCCAGGTTCCAGTACAGCGTACCCAAAGGGTTCCTGCTCTACGGCCCCCCGGGTTGCGGCAAGACGCTGATCGGCAAAGCAACCGCCTACAACCTCGTCAAGCAGGCTCAGCAGGAGGCCGGTCTGGACCTGAAGGAATGTTTCATGAACATCAAGGGTCCGGAAATCCTGAATATGTGGTTGGGCGAGTCAGAACGCCAGGTCCGGGAGATTTTTTCCAGGGCGCGGGAGAAGCGCAAGGAGGGTTACCTGCCCGTGGTGTTCATCGACGAGGCGGAATCCGTTCTCGGTACGCGCCGGGCCATGCGGTCGCACAGCATTTCGAATACCGTCGTGCCGATGTTCTGTTCGGAGATGGACGGCATCGAATCCCTGCAGGACGTGGTGATTATATTGGCGTCCAATCGCCCCGACCTGATCGATCCGGCGATATTGCGGCCGGGAAGGATCGACCGGAAAATCAAGGTGACGCGTCCCGACCGCTATGGAACCCTCGACATCCTCAAGATCTATCTGACACCCAATCTCCCGATCGACCGCAAGACGCTGGAGGAACACGGCGGGGACGGCGTCGCGGCGGTGGACACGCTCGTCGCGCGCACCGCGGAAGAGATCTTCTCAAAGCGGGACCATACGAGATTTTTGGAAGTGACCCTCCGAAGCGGCCGGAAAGACGTTCTCCGCCGGGGCGACCTGGCCAGCGGGGCGATCATGGAATCCATTGTAAGACGCGCGAAAGAGATGGCCATCCGCCGGTCCATCGCGTCAGGAGTAGAAGAGGGCATATCCCAGGACGATCTGCTTCAGGCGGTCGAGACCGAATACACGGAGAACGAGATCTTCCCGCCCACGGACAACACGGAGGACTGGCTCAAGCTGCTCGATTACGATCCCGAAAACGTCGTGCGCGCTTCGCCCATTCGCCCCGGGCGGGATACCAAACGCCGGGAAAATCGGATTGTATAAAAGCCGCACCACTCCCCCGGCCCACCGCACATGGCTGTCAGCCATCAGCCGTCAGCGATCAGCCAAAAGCGAAAAGCAAGACCAAATGCAACCGCTCCACACCCCGCAGACCTCTCGGATGGAGCTATCAGCTATCAGCCGTCAGCTAAAGACGAAAGGCAAAGTCAAGATCCCCCCTCTCCAAGGAAAGAGGGTGCAAACGCGGGTGTCGCACTAACAATGCATTTTACATCAGGCGACCGGGGGTACGGGGGGTTTTTCCGTGCAGATCCGTATAGCGCATTCGCACGCGTACCGCTGCAGGGTCGCGGGCCGCCCAGCGCTCATTAATGCCTCTGACGTAATTCACGGAAAAACCGGCCCCCTGCCGAAGGGCGCGGTTCTTTTTGGTCCTTTTTCTTACGCGGATAAGAAAAAGGACGAAGAAGAAAAAAGTCGATATGAGGTAAAGGGCTTATAGCCACCCGGCAGGTCGTTCCAGGGAGCAGTTGTCTGTCAACAATCGACCTGTCAAAACGCGTTGGCAAAACCGCATTAGGACGACTTCGCGATAGCGTTTCCGCCATCAGCGGCCTTTCACGGCCAATCGGGGCGTCCAAACGGCACATTGTTTTCTTCAGTTACCAGGAGATTGAGCGCAGTCTATGAACCGACTTTTCGGCCTTGAAACGGAATACGGGATCACGATCGACGGCGTGGACAGGATCGACGTGGTGGAGGAGTCGATGCAGCTGATCCGTTGCTATCTCACGGGTGAGTTTACGGCTCTGTGGGATTATCAGCTGGAGAACCCCCGCAAGGACGTGCGTGGATTCGAAGTGAAATCCCTGTTGAACGATACCGACGAGAAGGTCCATCTACAGAAAGATCGCCAGCGAAAGGTGCCGCTTGAAGAGCTGAAGAGCGACCTGATTATCCGCAACGGCGCCCGTTTCTACAATGACCATACCCATCCGGAATACGCCACGGGCGAGTGCCTCAGCCTCTTCGAACTCGTGGCCCAGGACCGCGCGGGCGAGCGGATCGTGGACGTCTGCGCGCGGCGGCGCACGGAGATGCTGCCCGAGGGTGTGGTGAAGATCTACAAGAACAATACGGATTTCGAAGGCCACAGCTACGGGTGTCACGAGAACTACCTGATGGACCGCGGGACCCCGTTCGACCGGATCGTGAGAGGGCTGCTTCCCTTCCTGGTGACGCGGCAGATTTACGCGGGCGCGGGCAAGATGGGCGTGGAACGCGGCGACAGGGCGTCCATCTATCAGCTCTCGCAGCGGTCCGAATTCTTCGAGGTGATCGCCAGCGTCGATACCATGCACAAACGCCCGCTGATCAACACGCGTGACGAACCGCACGCGGACGCGGGCAGGTACCGCAGGCTCCACGTGATCCTGGGCGACGCGAATATGTCCGAGTACGTCACGGCGCTGAAGGTTGGCGCCACCGCCCTGGTGGTCGCGCTGGTTGAACAGGACGATCTGCCCGACGTGGTCCTGAAGGATCCGGTCGCGGCGCTGAAGGACGTGTCGCGCGACCAGAGCTATCAGTGGCTGGTGGAGCTGGACCGCAAGACCGGCCGCCTGGTACCGGCCGTTGAGGTACAGCGGATGTACCTGGCGTTGGCGAAGGAGCGCTTCGGCGGCGGCGACGTGGAAACGGACTGGGTGCTCAGCGCCTGGGAGGAGACGCTGGACGGCCTGGAACGGGACCCCATGGCGATGGTGGGCGTCTGCGACTGGGTCAGCAAAAAGTGGTTGCTGGACTGCTTTCGCGAGGCGGAGGGGCTTTCCTGCGACAAACCCGACGACCTGGCCTGGCTCCAGAGCCAGGACCTGGAGTACCACAACGTGGACCGGGAGGCCGGGCTGTATTTTCTGCTGGAAGCGCAGGGCAAGATGGTCCGCCTCATCGACGACGAACGGATCGAGGAAGCGATGTCCGTTCCGCCTGCCGACACGCGCGCCTGGTTCCGGGGGCGATGCCTGGATAAATTCGGCCACGACGTCAAATCGGTCAACTGGGACCGGATCGTCTTCTTCCGTAACGGCGAACAGCGTTCCGTGGATATGAAGGATCTGGTTGATGGGGAGAAGGTCGCGTATTATAATAGGGCGTTGGATCGCTCGGATGAACTGGAGGAATTCCTGAACGCGCTTGAGGTCTGACCGGGGGTCGCGTCAGGCGCTCGGGGATACCCTCCGGCGTTCCTGAACGGAATCGAGGAGGAGGTGGCTATGAAAAGAGATCTGGCTGGTTTTGAGCGGCGGACCCGGCGGCCTGGCGCGCCCGACGGGGGGCCGAACGACGGGGACGACGGGCCGTCCCGACCGGACGTTGACCGACCCGATACCCGCGATTTGCTGCGACGGATGCGCCGCGTGGACCCGAATCAGGCGCGACGCTACCGCCAGCGAACGGGCGAGTAAGCCTATGGGCGCGGGCGGGGATTTTCTGGATCTGCTCAAGGCCGAGGGATACCGGCTGCCCGGCGCCGGCCTGAAGGAAAACGCGCCGGCTGCCGCGGCGTCCCTTCCGTTTCAGCCCACCGAGGGCACGACCATCCTGGCGCTTCGCTACCGGGACGGCGTCCTCATTGCGGGCGACCGCCGGGCGACCGCCGGCCACACCGTGCTTTATGACCGGGCCGACAAGGTCATAGATATAGACGCGTTTTCGGTGATGGCCATTTCCGGATCGCCGGCCATGGCGTACGAAATCGCCCGCATCCTCGAACATACCTTTCAATATCACCGGCGACGGCAGTTGCAGGAAATGAGCCTGGCGGCCAAACTGCGGCGCCTTTCCCTTCTGATCCGCGACAACCTGCCAATGGCCATGCAGGGCATCGGGCCGGTGATCCCCATTTTCGCCACGTTCGACCGTCAGGACAGCCGCGGCAAGATTTTCTTCTACGACGTGCTGGGCGCGCAGTTCGAAAGCGCCGATTTTGCCACCACGGGATCTGGCGCGGCGGCAATCCGGGGCGCGATGTTCTACAATAACCAGTGGGGCGAGCGTCCATTTGCCGAACTGGACCGGAGCGAAAGCCTCGGAATGGCCCTGCGCCTTCTGCATACGGCTGCGGAATACGATGCCGCCACGGGGAGATACGAGCGGGACGCCGGCGTGTTGCCCACGGTGAAGACGATTTCGGCGGACGGACTGCGCACCGTGCCGGAGGAGGATCTGCGGGCGTCCTACGAGCGCTATATCGCCCGTACCGGTGGGCTTGGAGACGCTGAGGGATGATGCTGGACGAACCCTATCGATGGGCGGAGGCGGTAGCCAACCGGCGGGAATATATCGAGGACCAGCTTCGGGGCGGCAGCCCGGTTGTGGGTCTGGCCTGGCGGGACGGCGCCCTGCTCCTGACGCTGGGTCGGGGACAACAGAAGATCTTCGAAGTCTACGACCGCATCGGAATGGCCGCGCTCGGGCATCCGGCCGACATCGAAAAGCTGCGGCAGTCCGCCGTGGATCTGGCGTCGGTGATCGGGTTCAACTATTCAGAGCAGGACGTGAACCTGCAGCAGATCGTACACTTCGGCCTGGGTCCCGCGGTCAAGACGGCGTTTGACGAGGTGTTCCGGTCGCCGTTTATCGTGCGTGTCCTGATGTTGGAACTGGATGTGTCCGAGGAAGGCGCCGTATTTTATACCGTGGACTACGACGGCACGTTTCAGAAACACGAAGGCCGCGGCGTTGTGGGCGAGGTTCCGGAAGCGGACGGGTTGATGCGAAGCCGCCTGCCGGATAAGGACCGGCTCAGCCTGCGGAACGCGTTGAAGGCTGCGCTGGAGGCGTGGGCGGCCGGACGGTTTGTGGGAACCCTGGACGAGATTCCACAGGATGCGTCGGAATTGGAGCGGTTGGCAGGCGAAGCGGATCTGCAGGCTATCCTGAAGGACGCGTTGGAATCGGCCACGGTCGAGGCCGTGGTTCTGGACCGGTCCGGGCCCGGCAAACGCCGGTTTCGCGTCCTTGGCGATCGGGAGATTCGGCCCGTGATCAGGCCGTATCGCTGAGCGGCGACAATCTCATCGAACACCAGATCCTTGCTCAGCCCGTGTAGGGGCGTCCCTTGTGGGCGCCCGGCCTGTCGCTGAGGTTGGAGGCCGTCCCCACCGGCCTCGACGAACAGGCGTCCATATGGGGACACGAGATGGAACGTCGCATTTTCGGTCTGGAAACGGAATACGGGTGCATGGCGCCGGAGCACGAGGGGTTCGTCAGCCCGGATGCGATTACGGTGAAGGTGAAGGACCACGTTTTTCACACCGACCGCAAGGGTATCGTCGACATCCACTATCGGGGCCGTGACGAACCGCCGGGAAACGGCGGTTTTTTGTTCAATTCCGGCAGGGTATATATCGATATGGGGCATATCGAATACACCACGCCGGAGTGCAAGAGCCTGTTCGACCTGGTGGCCTCCGACCGGGCGGGGGAGCGGCTTCTGCATCGCGCGCTTCGTTCGCTGGGGCTGGCGAAAGAGGCTTCGTTCCTCAAGAACAATATCGACCACTACACGGGCGCCACGTTCGGCTGCCACGAGAATTACCTGATCCGGCGAAACGTACCGTTCTCGATGGTGGTGATACCGGCGCTGCTTCCGTTTCTGGTTACGCGGCAGATCTACAGCGGCGCCGGCAGGGTGGGCAGCTACGACGACAGCTTCTACTATTATGGCAGGGACGACGTCGACGACGCCGGGCATGAGGACCCGGTCGCCTTTCAGATTTCGCAGCGCGCGGACCACATCGTCACGGAGATCTATCAATGGATCCAGTTCAGCCGTGCGATCATCAACACGCGCGACGAACCGCTGGCCGACTACAACAAGTACCGCAGGCTGCACCTGCTGATGGGCGACTCGAATATGTCGGAGTACGCCACCGCGTTGAAGGTTGGAACCACCGCGATGGTATTGAATCTAATCGAGCAAAAGATTTTCCCGCAGGACGTGGGCCTTGGCGACCCGGTGTGGGCGCTGAAGGAAATTTCCCGCGACCCGACGCACAGGTGGATTCTGGAGCGCAAGAACGGCAGGCCGGTTTCCGCGGTGGATATCCAGCGCCGGTACCTGGATCTGGCGAAACGGCATCTGCGCGGGATGGATGAGGAATCGGACTGGGTGCTGGTCGAATGGGAGAACACGCTGGACGACCTGGAACGGGACCCGATGTCCCTGAAGGACCGGCTGGACTGGGTGGCGAAGAAGTGGATGCTGGAGATGTTCGTGCGGTCGGAGGGCCTGGATTGGAACGATCCGTGGCTCCAGAGCCTGGACCTGGAGTATCACAATATCGATCCCAACCGGGGTTTTTACCTGGACCTCGAACACAAGGGGATGACGCGCCGCATTCTGTCCGAGGAGCAGATCGCCCGGGCTGAAGACGAGCCGCCCGCAGATACGCGGGCCCGGGGCCGGTCCGACGTGATCAGGGCCTTGTCGGAGAACCGGATGCGGTACATCGTGGACTGGGACTCGGTCTACCTGGAGAACGAAAGCCATCTGAGTCTCCTGGATCCGTTCGAGACCTACCGCGACGCGGCGGCGGAGTTCATCCAGGAGATCCGTTCCGCCGCACCGTCGACCCGGCGACCTATGCGGCGCAGGCTGCGATGAAAACGCTGGGGCGGGAATCGTAATCGTCCCGTCCTGCACGACCGGATTTACGCGGGATGCCCGAAGGAACCCACACCTTCGCGCATCCCGTTTTTTGTACGGGTTCCAAAACCTGTCCAAGAACGGGTTTGATTCACTACGAAAGTCGCGAAAGTGCGCGAAATGTACGGATGGAAAAAACGTCCACAGCCATTGGCGAAACGTGTCGGTCAGGTTTCGGCAAAAACTGTCATCCAGAGGAGGCCTGGGTGAAACGTCCACGAAATGTATCGGTTTCACTTGACACCAGACGTTCATCCAGGGCCGGCCCCCAGGCCGACGAAGGATCTACTGCAGCATGGGATCATCCCCGTGCGATTTGCACGTGGCGATACCTGAGAGGCAGCACGTCCGCCCCAAGCGCGGGACCGAAGCGGCGAAAGATGCTTCGACTCCGCTCAGAATGGCAAGTATTGCAACAAACGTGAACCCATGGCAACCAGGTTTTCGTTATCAGGGTCAAACCCGTACATATTCGTCAATCGAATCCACTTTTCGAACCTCATCTCCAACAATCCCACGGTTCCCGGACAGCAGCGATCTGTACCGAAATCCAACGGTGTGACGGCGCTAAAACGGGATTGGCGATCTGTCTCAAAAAAGGGAAATTACTATCTTGACTAAATTTACTCAATAGAGTAAATTTCCAGTATGAAATCCTTCCAGCGCGGACAGGTAAGTACGCTTATTAAGCGGATCGGCGAAACGCCCCATCAGATAATCGCCATCTTTGGGCCACGCCAAACGGGCAAAACGACCATTGTGCGCCAGGCGCTACAGCAGATTGAACTCGAAAGCCGCTACCTGTCAGTGGACGAACCCGACAGCTATGAAATCCGAGTTCGTTCGGATACTGCCGTTTCAACCTACCCTCTCAAACGTGAGCGAGACGCCGGGTGGATCGTACACCACTGGGAGGAAGCCCGGCTGGATGCTGAACGATTCGGACGCGGTTTCGTGCTGGCCATAGACGAGATTCAGAAGATCCCGAATTGGTCGGATACCGTAAAGGGACTGTGGGACGCGGACCGCGCACGGAACTGCCCGCTGCACGTGGTGATTCTTGGCTCGGCGCCGCTCATGATGCAATCCGGTTTGAGTGAGAGCCTCGCCGGTCGCTTCGAGGCCATTCCCGTCTCACATTGGTCGCTTGCGGAAATGGCCGAGGCATTCGATTTCGATCTGGCGAGATTTCTGTACTTCGGCGGCTATCCTGGGGCTGCACGGTTCGCCCGGAACCCGGATCGGTGGCGTAACTATATCCTTGTCGCGCTTATCGAACCAAACGTGGAGCGGGATATTCTCTCGATGACACGGGTTGACAAGCCGGCGCTGCTGAAACGACTCTTCGAGGTGGGTGCTGCGCAATCCGGCCAGATTCTCTCCTACACGAAGATGCTGGGCCAGTTGCAAGATGCCGGCAACACCACCACCCTGGCACGTTACCTGGATCTGCTCTCGAGCGCCGGACTGCTCGCGGGTCTGCCGAAGCATTCCAACCGGCTGTTTCGGCAGAGGGCTTCGAGCCCGAAGTTAAACGTTCTCAACACCGCCCTGATGACGGCCGGTTCCGGGTACTCGTTCGATGAAGCGCAGGCCGACCGGTCATTCTGGGGGCGCATTGTCGAGAGCGCGGTTGGCGCCCATCTGTTCAATACGGCCGCGCCGGACACTCGGCTGTCATACTGGCGTGAGAGTCCATACGAGGTCGACTTTGTTCTACAAAGGGGTCCGAGAATCATCGCAATCGAGGTTAAGAGCGGTACGAAGAATCTGACTTTCCGGGGAATGCAGGTCTTCAAGCAGCGTTTTCGTCCGCATTGCTCCCTGCTCGTTGGAGAAGGCGGCATCGGGCTGGATGAATTTTTGACTGTACCCGCTAATTACTGGTTTGAGGAAACGTGAACATGATAGTCCAACGCGCCTGTACCGTAATTCCGCACGGGGATGAGAAACGAAATCCGGTAGAGGGCTCACGACCCCTGGCGGATTTTCGGGATACGCCCGCCTACGTGTTGCTGGGCGACCCCGGCTCGGGCAAGACCACCGCGTTCAAGGACGAGGAAAAGGCGCTTGGTCACGAAGCCTGCAAGGTCGACGCGCGAGATTTTCATGGATTGTCCTTGAAAGAGCACCCCGAGTGGCGCGACACGACACTCTTTATCGACGGTCTTGACGAGGTTCGGGCAGGCGCTACCGACGCATGTACTCCCTTTGACAAGATCCGCAGTCGTCTCGAAAGACTGGGACGTCCCCGTTTCCGATTGTCGTGCCGGGAAGCGGACTGGCTCGGGGAAAACGATTGGAAGCGCCTGGCAGCCGTTTCGCCCGACTCAAAGGTCACGGTGCTTCGCCTCGATCCCCTTGGTGAAGCCGATATTCTTCGGATCCTGAGCGCTCAAGAGGGTATCGAAGATCCGCAGCTCTTTATAGACAATGCCCGTGAACGAAAAATTGACGGTCTGCTCCAAAACCCGCTGACCCTTGAGTTTCTGGCCACCGTTATAGCGCGTAGCGAACGATGGCCGGACAGCCGCCTGCAAACCTTCGAACAAGCCTGTACGTATCTGATCCGCGAGCACAATCGAGATCACATTGTTGCCAGTCAGTTGGCGGATACACGTCAAATGTTGGACGCGGCGGGGCGTCTTTGCGCCGTTCAGCTGATTTCCGGTATAGAAGGGTATACACAAGTCACGGGTGATCCGGACTCGGACTTCCCGGCAGTAGCGAAAATTGAATACGACAACCCGGACGCGCTACAGTCCGTGCTATCGACAAAGCTGTTCAGGGCAGAATCGGGTTCGTTGAACCGTTTCGGTCCTGTTCATCGCCACGTCGCCGAATACCTCGGGGGCCGCTATCTCGCACGATTGATCGAAGATGGACTTCCTGCCCGGCGGATCCTCTCTCTCATCACGGGAGAGGACGGGATCGTTGTGACTGTGTTGAGAGGACTGTCCGCCTGGATCGCAGCACACTGCAAAGGTGCTCGAAGTGTGCTGATAGAACAGGATCCCGTCGGCGTCGGACTCTACGGCGATATCCGCGGGTTTGCACTCGAAGAGAAAGAGGCGCTCCTGAAAGCGCTTAACCGCGAGGTATCGCGCCTTGGATCTATTGAAATAGCCCCGGCATTCGGTCCTCTCGCGACCCCCGATATGGAACCCGCGCTAAGGAATGTCCTGAGAGACCGCAATCGCGAAACCGGACACCAGACGTACGTCGATTTCGTATTGCGGCTTCTGCGCGAGGGGTCCGCAATTCCGGGTCTTTCCGACCTCTTGCTTGATATCGTCCGCGACGAGACCCGTTGGCCGGGCATCAATGTATTGGCACTTGATGCGTCTCTTCTCTGCGACGACAAAGGAACAAAAGCTCTTAAGTCGCTGCTGAGAGAGGTTGATGCTGGTCTCGTATCCGATCCAGACAATGAAATCCTCGGAACCCTTCTGTGGCGCCTTTACCCCGAAGAAATAACTCCCTCAGTGGTGTGGAAATACCTATTCGAAAATGCGACTACCAATATAGTCGGCAGGTATTTACGTTTTTGGGAGTATGATCTTATCGAAAACTCCTCCAATGCGCAGGTCGCCGAGCTTCTGGACAAACTTAAGCTCAGGCTTGCCGAATTGGACATTGAGCCGGCGCGCGCTGGGCTCCCATATTCATTCCCGCTAAAGCTGTTGTACCGAGGTCTGAAAGTCCAGGGAGATCAACTGGACATTGACAGCCTGTACGACTGGCTGGACGCAGGTTTGTCCTGTAGTCACAATCGGGATGAAATCGTAGATGACATACGCATATGGATCGAAGAGCGGCCAGAGCTTCAGAAAGAGATCATCCTTGAAGGACTGAAACGATGTCCGGAATCCGACGAATTCAGGTATCACGCCATGAACGTAAAAGAACGTCTTTACGGCGCTGTCCCGCCATCCAATGTCGGTCGCTGGTATCTGGAGCAGGCTGTCCTTAACGCACAATTGAAACCGCAAGTTGCGAAGCATCTTTTGGAGCTTGCCTGGGTGTGCCATTCTCAACACACCGGTAACGAGGGCCTGTCACTCGAAGATTTGGAGAAATATACAGGTAAATGCGAGTTACTGAGATCACGTCTCGCGGTGCTGCGTGCCCCCGACACCATCAGTAGAGGCGACCTTGTGGCAGATCGGGACAGGTACGGAGAGCGGTACATCGATCAGACGAGGCGCCGGAATGAGGAGTGGTTGGATCATTTTCGCGCTAACGAGGAAGCATTGCGCGAGAACAGGGCAGCCCCCGCCTTGCTCCATAAGATCGCGGAGGTTTATTTCGGAAACTTCTTCAATTTCAGCGCCGAAAATGCAATCGGTTCCATTGAGAAACACTTCCGGGGCGAAATTGGCTTGATTAACGCCGCGCTGCGGGGGCTTCGCGTTTCGGTCGAGAGGGAGGATATCCCCGGGTTAATCGAGATTCTCGATCTGAGGAAGAAGGGACGGAAGCATTATCTCGAGTGGCCTTTCCTGGCGGGCCTGGCGGAAGCGGAGAGAACGACGGCAGCGGAGACGCTTCTTTCAGATGAGAATCGGATCTGTTCGGCAGTCGCGTTCTACTACTGTACTCCCCACGGAGAATATCGGCCTGACTGGTATGCACGGCTTCTTGAAATGTGTCCCGATATCGTCGCCGACGTTCAGGTCCGATTCGCTCGATCGGAGTTGCGCAGTGGTCGCCACAGTATATGCAAACTCTGGGAATTCGCGCACGACCCGTCTCACGCGGAGGTTGCCCGGCTGGCAAGCATCCGCCTCCTGCGTTCTTTTCCGACACGATGCAAGACTGAACAGATTGTCGCATTCGACTATCTCCTCTGGTCCGCACTACGATATGCCGACCGCAGTGTGTTCAGAGAACTGATCGAATCAAAACTTTCCCGCAAAAGCATGAACGACGCTCAGCGCGTTCACTGGCTCTCGGCGGCCGTTGTGGTTTCACCAGCGACGTACGTAAATCCTCTGATGGACTTTGTTCAAGGTCGAGAAAATCGGATTCGATACATGGTGGGATTTTTCCCGTTCGTGTCTTCCGATGCTGGTTTGTCGCTTACCAATATCGAACTGGACGTTGCAGTATTGGAAGTCCTCGTGCTCCTTGTTGGAGCTTTCTACGGACCGGATCAAACATGGTATGAGGAATCCGATAATGAAGAGGGCGTTTTGGTAGAACCTGAAATGCAAGCGGCATTGCTTGTCGACATTCTTATTCGGAGACTCGCGGGTAGGTCCGACAACGACGCGAGTGCCGCGCTGAACAGGTTGCTCGGCGATCCCACGCTATCGGCATGGCACGACAGGCTATCACGGGCGCGAGATTCTCAATGCGTCATCCAGCGCGACGCCAGTTTTCGCCATCCGGAACCGGAACGGGTCTGCCGGACCCTGAATGGTGGCAGCCCTGCCAACGCGGCCGATCTCGCTGGGCTCCTGGTGGACAGGATGGACGAGATCGGACGAACCATAAGAGACGGAAACACGTCCGACTGGCGCCAGTATTGGGAAAAACCCGCTGACGAGGATCGCCGAAAACCCAAACATGAAGAACTTTGCCGGGACGCGTTTCTGTCCGACTTGAAGTACAGATCGACGCCATTGGTAATTGACGCCCAACCGGAGGGCCGATATGCAGACGACAAGCGGGCGGACATTCGTGCTTACTTCGAGGGTTTTAACGTGCCGGTGGAGATCAAAAGGAACAATCATCCCGATCTCTGGACTGCGATAAGGACGCAGTTGATCGCAAAATACACACGAGAACCCGGTACTGCCGGACAGGGTATCTACCTGGTTTTCTGGTTCGGCAAGGCGTTCACCCGGCGTACTCCATCGGGATCGCGTCCGGACGTTCCCGATGAGCTGCGGGAACAACTGACGGCGACGCTTTCCGACGAGGAAGCCCGCAGGATATCCGTCGTTGTTATCGATGTCAGCGGGGAAAAACCGGATTTGGGATAGGTCTAATGGGAAGTCTGGCGCGTTCGGTAGGACTTACAGAAAGGGGTACGTTTTCACCACCTGCAGTTCGCTGACTCTCTCGAAGAATTCAATTTCGGTGATCTTCGTGGGCCATTCGAGATCGGCGAAGAATGCGTGAGGGTTTTCAATAGAAAAATATCAAAGGTTGATTCGTAAGTCCGGCACTAAATATCTGAAGCGTGCAATTCCAGGAATTTCAACCAGTCCGACACTTTTATTCCTCTTACTCGAGATGCCTTCATACGTGCGATATACTCATTCATTATTCCGTATCGTGCGATGCGACCAAAATTGCCTCCGCCGTCGTGCGCTGGCTTGTCAGATATCTGATCGCTCTTGAGCGGATATGGGGTAACGCCGTTCGGGATAGCAATACTGGAATCCGAACCGGCAGCCCGTTCATATTGCCAATAATGGTTCCGCTGTTGAGCACAATATAGAGCTGTCTCAATGAACGGCGCGAAAATCACTGGTGAACCAGCAAGTACATTCGATAAGACCCACGGTACAACAACCAAAATATCCCAGGGATTGCATGCCGCCGCAGTTGTTGTGAATCGATAGGTAGGGACCCCTTCTCGCGCCAGAAGATACCAGCCCTTAAGTTCAATCCCCATAAGGATGTCCTGCCCATTGTCGTTTCTTCTAAGCACGACGTCAGGAAATGTCTGAGGTTGCCTCACGAATGAATAGGTCTGGTACTTCCGATCCACATCCCAGACAGGTCTCAGCATATTCAGTGTTTTAACGACTTGCTCTTCTATAGTTGCTGCCAACGGCGTATTGAGCGTGAATATATCGGTTACAAGCAAGCCTTCAATCACAGTTGGCGTCGAAAAACGATCCGGGACAGCCCGAATCGCCTCTCGTACCCTTAACCATAGGTCGTAATGTTCCCATGTTGTCGGTTCGACGGATTTTGGGGCACGTGGTGTGGCATTCATTGCGAACATCCTAGACGGTGAACGGCAGCTGTGAAGAATTCAGGTATTATTTCTGCGCTATAACACTTACGGTTATGTTTCCACGAGCAAACTGCAGCAGGACACAATCCTCCAAATGGCTCCCAGACGTTATCAAGTGGGTCCGTTGTTGAGACAATGGTCAATTCAACGAGTTTAAGGGGTTTCTGGCTTCCATGAAGGCTCTTGTATTTCCACTTCATACTGCGTCGGATGCCGTTTACTCTCTCAGAACCGGCCACCTGTGGATGGCTCCATACGTTGGTTATTCCTGCTGAACATCGAAACTTAGCTCGCATGTTACTCCATTCAGTACCAGAAACAGGCCGGATACCGTCAATACTGAAATAGGGTCGTCCACTCTCGTATCCGTTGGCATTTACGAAATCGGACATCCGTACGAAGGCGTCAACCGGCGGAAAGTACCACATGTGGTCTACCGTCAGGTACTTTCGTGTAGCAGCATTTGCAACGCCACAGGCCTGATTAGCCAATTTGAATGGAAGTCGAGATCGTTTCCACTCGTAACGGAGCCACTCCTGCATGTTCATCGTGCGATTTCCCACTTGAAACCGGGCAGGCATTACGTACTGTACACAAACTTCCGTCACCACCGGAAATTTACGCAGGGTGGTCGTATTCGAATTGCCTGCGATATGACCCAACCCCTTATCCCAGACGTGACATGCCCGATACTCCCATCCGTATTCCAACAGGAGTGGATGAACCGTCGCCCATCCGATTTCGGAGTTCCAAAACCACAATGTCGTCAAAGGCGTCGCCCGATCCGACCAGGCTTTCACGTGAGGTCGATACCATTCCAACAGATCCTTTGGAGTCGGCAGATCCCCGGGGAATCCACCTAGTCCATACGGTCCATCCGAGACGATGCAGGTTGGAGTCGGCCAATGGTCATACAGGTTTTCAGATCGATTGAAAAAGATGAATACATCGCCACGACTATGAAAATCCCCAACTACGGGCTTTCGTTCCGTATCCTGTGCATGCGTCGTATGACTGGCCAGCGCCTTTTCTGTCCCCACATCCAACATAATCTGACTCATAGGATCACCCTTGGATATATATTCGTCTAATGGCGTCCAACGGGATATGCCTGAACATTTGACATTGCGGCCATTCAAAAGTAACGCGCGTCGACACCGATTTTGAAGACCTGCACGATTGAGTGCAAAGCCATCTTACGGAAACCTACCTGGACGAATTAGCTCGCTTGCGATCACAACAAGATACACCACAAGATACACCGCGTAGAGCCGTATGTCCAAATAACATGCTACCGCTTGTTGATTCTCCTGATTTCAACACTGAACACCTGCCTTGGCGTCACACTCACTCATCGCGACCCGAAGTCTCGCTCGTCGTCCCCGTTCGTCTTCAGGTCGGCCGCGTCGAGGCAGCGGTCCATCTCCGCAACCAGGGTTTTGTAACGGGCGCTTTCGAAATACGCCCTGGCTCTGCCGGTCGACTGAAGGCCCGTCTTGTCGGTATAGCGCATCGACGTGGTGTAGACGTCGTCAGCGGCATCCTTCAGCAGCCGGGAGAAACGGGCCGGCTCGCAATGGAGCAGAGGCGCCAGCGCGGCGGTGACGTGAATACCCGCGGCCCTCAGGCGGCGCATGGTATTCAGCCGGACGTCGATGCGAGGGGCGTGCGGCTCCAGCTTTCTTCGCACGCGGTCGTCGTCCGTGGGCACCGAAAAACACACGCGCAGAGGGGATTTAAACGTACTCAGCAATTCCACGTCGTCCAGAACCAGGTGGCTTCGCGTATGCACCACAACGTCTTTCGGGTTGCTGTCCTGCAGCACGCCCAGGCAGCGGCGGGTCAGCCGGTACCGGCGTTCCACGTATTGATAAGGGTCCGTGGCGGAGCCCACGAAAATACGCCGGCCCCAGATCTTGTCGCGTACCCTGCTCAGAAGAAAGGGCGCGTTTGTCTTGGGCTGCACCCAGGCGCCCCACGGCATCGGGTGTTCCACGGCGTAGGAGTATTTCATGACGTAGCAATACGCGCACCCCATCCCGCAGCCCACGTACGGATTCAGGGTGTATCGCGTGACGGGAGGACCGTCCTGAGGCATCAGCACGGAACGCGCCGCGGATTCTTCAATGGCAAGGTGCGCATGCGCCATATGCTGAATATACTGCACAAACGTTCAGATGGCAAGGCCAAAAGAGCGATCAGCCGTCAGCTAATAGCAAAGATCAAGAACAAACCAAAAACCCCTTTTCCCCAGATTCCCTGCCTACGGCGTGTTCCTTTTGAAGCGACCAAAAGGAACCAAAAGTCGC
>JAPPNU010000015.1 GCA_028873695.1 Gemmatimonadota bacterium
ACGCACCAAAAAGCGCCTTGCTGCACAACAAACAAAAATACTCGCTTATTTAAGGTCTAATCAGGAGACCCCATGAAAATCCACGAATACCAGGCCAAGGAAATCCTCAAGTCGTATGGCGTGCCCGTACCCGAGGGACGTCTGGCCACAACGGCCGGCGAGGCCAGGACCGCGGCGGAAGCGCTTGGCGGCGCCGTTGTCGTAAAAGCCCAGATCCACGCCGGCGGGAGGGGCAAGGGGGGCGGGATCAAGATCGCCGGCGACCCTGAAGAGGCCTATGGATACGCCAGGGACATGATCGGACGGAACCTGGTCACGCCGCAGACCGGCCCTGAAGGACAGAACGTCAAGCAGGTGTGGATCGAAAGCGCCACCGATATCGCCCGCGAACTCTACCTGGGCGTGGTACTGGACCGGGATCAGTCCAGGCTGGTCATCATGGCTTCCAGCGAGGGTGGCATGGACATCGAGGAAGTGGCCGCCGCGACGCCCGGGAAGATCCTGAGGGAGACCGTCGACCCGGCGGTCGGACTTCAACCCTTTCAGGCCCGCAGGCTGGCATTCGGCCTGGGCCTGGAATCAGAAGCGTTCAAACAGGGGGTGCGGTTCATCGACCGGCTCTTTGCCGCCTACCTCGGCACCGACTGTTCCCTGGCCGAAATCAACCCCCTGGTCGTCACCGCCGGCGGCAGCCTGGTGGCGCTGGACGCCAAGATGAATTTCGACGACAACGCGCTCTACCGCCACGAAGACATTCGGGAACTCCGCGACACCGACGAGGAAGACCCTCTGGAAGTGGATGCCTCCGGATTCGACCTCAATTATATCAAGCTCGACGGGGAGGTCGGCTGCATGGTCAACGGCGCCGGTCTGGCCATGGCCACCATGGACATCGTCAAATATGCGGGATCGTCACCCGCCAATTTCCTGGACGTGGGTGGCGGCGCCAACGTGGAGCGGGTGGAAAACGCATTCCGCATCCTCCTTTCGGACGCTGGCGTCAAGGCCGTTCTCATCAACATTTTCGGCGGAATCGTTCGTTGCGACCGGGTCGCCGAAGGTGTGGTCCAGGCGCTCGGGAATTTACCGGTAGACCTTCCCGTCGTGGTTCGCCTGCAGGGTACCAATGCCGAGGAAGGCGCGCGGATTCTGGAGAACTCGGATCTGAAATTCACGGTGGCGCGCGAGCTGAAAGAAGCGGCCGAAGCCGTTGTGGCGGCAGTACAGGGCCGGCGCCAATAGCAACTGACCACCCGCTCCCCAAACGACTGTAAACGTGCTCGACGGATCAGCACGGAAAACCCCCCGTACCGCCCGTCGCCGGTTGTGAAATACATTGATAGGGCGCAACCCGTTTTTCCTCCCTCTTTCCTTTAGGAGAGAGGGACGGGGAGAGAGGTCTGCGGGGCAGGGTGGAGGGGTCGCTTTTGCCTTTCGTTTCTTGCTGACCGCTAACGACTGATAGCTGACGGCTTTGGTTGAACACAAGGATGGCTGCAAAGTATGCAGCCATTTCTTATGACATATGCCAAAATGGCATATTTATGCAAAAAAGACAGGTTGCGGGTGGATCCAGATTGCGCGTATGATTTGATATCTGCTTGTTTTTCATATATTTCAGTATGTCTTCAATGCTTTGGTACTCATGTTGCTTTAAATGCACCGTCGGACGCCCTATCAATCCGAAGTATCCGGAAAAAGGAAGCCGTTTATGCCTACGTATGACTACGCCTGTGAAGCGTGCAGCCATGAATTCGAACATTTTCAGAGCATTACGTCGCCGCCGCTTCGCAAATGTCCGGAGTGCGGCGAACTTAAGCTGAAGCGGCTCATCGGCGCCGGGGCGGGACTCATCTTCAAGGGATCGGGGTTCTACATTACCGACTACCGGAGCGAGGGATACAAGGAGGCGGCAAAGAAGGACGCGCCTAAAGAAAAGAAAAAAGATTCGAAGGAAAAAAGCGGCAGCGGAGCGAAATCCAAAAGCAAGGAAAAAGCGGCATAAATCACGCCGTTATCATCCAGAAAGGAATCCTGAAAATGGGCAAAGTTATCGGAATCGACCTGGGAACGACCAACTCCTGCGTGGCCGTAATGGAGGGTGGCGACCCCGTCGTGATTCCCAATGCCGAGGGCGGGAGAACCACGCCGTCGGTCATCGCTTTCACCAAGGACGACGAACGCCTCGTCGGCCAGGTGGCGAAACGCCAGGCCGTGACCAACCCGCAGAATACCGTCTACTCCATCAAACGCTTCATGGGCCGGCGTTACGAGGAAGTGCCCGGTGAAATTGAAGAAGTGCCCTACGAGGTCCAGAGAGACAGCAATGGCCTTGCAACGGCGAAACTGGGCGACAAGACGTACACGCCTCCCGAGATCTCGGCCATGGTCCTCCAGAAAATGAAACAGACGGCCGAAGAATACCTCGGCGAGACCGTTACGGAAGCCGTAATCACGGTTCCGGCCTACTTCAACGACGCACAGCGCAAAGCCACGACGGACGCCGGGAAAATCGCCGGCCTGGACGTAAAGCGCATCGTCAACGAACCCACCGCCGCGTCACTGGCCTACGGTCTGGACAAGAAAACCGACGAGATCATCGCCGTCTACGATCTGGGCGGCGGTACGTTCGACATTTCCATTCTGGAACTGGGCGACGGCGTATTCGAGGTCAAATCCACCAACGGGGACACCCACCTGGGCGGCGACGACTTCGATCAGCGCATCATCGACTGGCTCGCGGATGAATTCCAGCGGGAGAACAACATCGACCTGCGCAACGACCCGATGGCGTTGCAGCGGCTTAAGGAAGCCGCCGAAAAGGCCAAATGCGAGCTTTCCAGTTCCATGCAGACGGATGTCAACCTGCCCTTCGTCACGGCCGATGCGTCAGGTCCCAAGCATATGAACCTGACCCTGTCCAGGGCAAAGTTCGAGCAACTCGTGGAAGACCTGGTTGAACGTACGAAGAGGCCGTGCATCCAGGCGATCAAGGACGCGGGACTTTCTCCGTCGGAGATCAACGAGGTCATTCTGGTTGGCGGCAGCACACGCATGCCCAAGGTCCAGCAGGCGGTCAAGGAACTCTTCGGCAAGGACCCGAACCGGGGCGTGAATCCGGACGAAGTGGTCGCGGTAGGCGCCGCGATCCAGGCTGGCGTGCTATCGGGCGACGTCAAGGACGTGGTACTGCTGGACGTGACCCCCCTTTCTCTCGGTATCGAGACGCTGGGCGGCGTGATGACAAAACTCATTGATCGCAACACCACCATCCCCACGAAGAAGTCGCAGGTATTCACGACCGCTGCCGACAGTCAGCCTTCGGTGGAGGTGCACGTGCTCCAGGGCGAACGGGAAATGTCTGTCGACAACCGAACGATCGGCCGGTTTCACCTGGACGGCATCCCGCCCGCGCCGCGCGGGACCCCCCAGATCGAAGTCAGCTTCGACATCGACGCCAACGGGATCATGAACGTCTCCGCCAAAGACATGGGTACGAACAAGGAACAAAGCATTCGCATCGAAGCCTCTTCGGGCCTTTCCGACGCGGAAATCGATCGGATGGTGAGCGACGCCCAGGAAAACGCCGCCGAAGACAAGAAACGGCGGGAGGGCATCGAGGTTCGCAACCAGGCGGACCAGCAGGTCTACCAGACCGAAAAGCAGCTCGAAGAGATGGGCGACAAAATCACCGAAGACGGCAAGGCCAGGGTGCAGGCCGCGGTGGACCGGGTGAAGGAAGCGCTAAAGGGCGAGAACGCGGACGAAATCAAATCCGCCACCGAAGCGCTCACCCAGGAGTGGCACCAGGTCGCCAGCGAACTCTATGCGCAGGCCTCGCAGGCCGGACCCGAGGCCGGGACTCCCGGCGACCCGGGGCAGGAGGCAGGCGAGCAGAAGCAGGATGACGGCGTCGTGGACGCGGAGTACGAAGTCGTGGATGACGAAAAAAAGAAATAATCTCAATCAGACAAAGAACAGCGGAGGCGATTCCCTCGTGATCGCCTCCGCTTTTTTGTATACAGACAACTGCTCTAACCCTGGAAGCCACACCGTTTACCGGTGCGACACCTTGCCAGAGTACTGCCAGAGCAGGGCGCGTTGTTCCGTCCCGCACCGGTTTACGTTATCCTCCGGGGTTGGCAGGTCAGCATATCGGGTGCGTCCTGTGAGGGTATTCGCGCCATGCATGAGGCAGGCCCCGCGCCCAGCGGCGACTTTTGGTTCCTTTTGGTCGCTTCAAAAGGAACACGCCGTAGGCAGGGAATTTTGGGGGACGTGGTTGTTGAATTTGAGTTTGGTCTCTTTCTTTCCTGTCTTTCGGCGAACGGACTCGGGGAACCTATTGCCGTGATCGTTCCTCGAGGTTCCGCGCCGAGAAGAGTTCCCACGCCCGTTCCCGTGCCGTCGTCTCATCCCGCGGCGTGTTCAGCTTGTACTCAAACCGAAGGCGCTGCGTACCGTCGACAATCTCAAAGACCTCGACGATCCAGAAGTCGCCGTCATGTCCGGCAATCAGTTTGAACTCACGGTCTTCGTGGCGAACAATCATGGATCGCCCTGCCCTCCACGTTCCGCGACAACGGTCAATCGATCGGATATGGCGGCCGGTGGCCGCCGTTCGACGCTACCAGCGATCCAGTCCCAGGAGCCGTCGGCCGAGCGGCGTCAATCGCGCCGTTTCACCTTCCAAATGCTCCTTTTCCCTCTGGTTCTTCCCCAATCCCGTGAGGCGTTCGCGCCAGCCCTCGATGCGGCTCTCCCGATGTGATTCGTCCTCCTCCTTCGCCGGAGTCATCGTGATGTATTGCACGATGCGGGGCCGGTCGGCCGAGTTGGGACTGCTCCCGTGCGGCAAGAGACTGTGCCAGATCACAAGATCGCCCTCCCTGCCGGCGATCGGCTTCGCCTGATGTCCGAATTCCTCCTGCATCCGCCTCCTGGGGTCGTCCTCTTCCGACAGCGTCTCCAGCCAGTCCCTGATTCGCCGGTGGAAGCCGGGTATGCACGTAAACGCGCCCTGGTTCGCCGCCGTATCGGACAGATAGAGCACGCCCTGAACCATAAAGCGCGACGGATCATCCAGTGAAATATCCCAGTGCAAATAGGGACCCTTGAAACTGAAGCCGGGCCGTTCCGGCGGATTCAGACTCGTCCTGTCGAAGCTCACCCAGAGTTTTTCGGTTCCCCATACATCCGCAAATGCACCGTGTACCCTCGGGTACTGCCTGTTGTCCCACAGCGCCTGATGCTGGTACATTTCAACCATGATACCGGGCCTCGGCGGCTCCGGATACCACGTTTCCGGATCTGTGGCGTCCATCTCCAGAAATGCCCACACGGCAGCTTCGGCCTCACGGCAGTTTTCCGGCGGCACGGCCTCGGGCACAACAACGTATCCGTTCTCGCCCCAGAAATCCAAAGCCTCCGCGTCCAGAACAGCCATGTCGTCCTCCTTCATTCGGTGCCACGGAAGTAGATGACTTCCGACAATCTCCCGGCGGTACCGGGCAATCTCGAATATGGTTCCATAGATTACGCTGTCAAGTCATTTGGACGGCGATTCACCTCAATCCGAAGAAAGGCAACGGCGAAATTTACCACAAAAAGCACAAAAGGCGCAGAAGGTACCGGTGCAAACCGGGGTATTGAGGTCGTCCGGAAGTACATTTCTTTTGTTCACGTCCAGTGACCCCAGGTATCCAGGAACGGAGTGGTCCGGAAGGGGTGACCTTTTGTGTTTTTGTGCCTTTTGTGGTTATTGTCTTTAAACGGCTCACGAAACGTCTCCCACTCCTCGAGTCGCGTAGGGGCCGCGATCCCTGGATTGGTCCGGCACGGGACCATGGCGCGAATCGCCAATATACCGCGCAAAAGCCTTTTTTTGTGGCTAATGCGTCGTACTTATTTATATTTCACAGGCGGCCGGGCTTCTTCCGGACAGCCCGTCCCGCGTTCCCGAAGGGTATTGCAACACGGGTCCGAATGCTCACACCGACAACGGCGGCCGGGGGTATTCGTATGCAATTTCAATTCCTGGAACCCAGTCTATGACGGTCCGAAAGGTCAAATTCATCTCGGGATTCGCGGTTATCGTCGCGTGTCTTGTATTCCTGGTTATAAGCAGTTCTCAGAAAATGGGGATGTATTACCTCACCGTTACCGAACTGGAAGCCCGGGAGACTGAGTTTCTGAACAAACGCATCAAGCTGGCGGGCAAGGTCACGCCCGGCACGATACTGAAACTTCCGGACCGTATTGTCGAGTTCCAGATCTGGGAACCCCTGGAGGGAAATGCCTTCTCCACGAAACGACAGGTCGTATACGCGGGTATCGTGCCGGACACCTTCAGAGACGAAGCCGACGTGGTCCTGGAAGGTGAAGTAGGCGCGAGCGGCCGCTTCCGCGCCGACACCCTGCTGGCCAAATGTCCGTCCAAGTACGAAGGTCAGTCCTACGAAGAAATCAAGGAATCCTACAGCAGATAATCCTCACCCGGGAAAGCCGGGTCATGCGATGACCCGCGGCTCCGACGATGGCTGAATTCGGCAACTTCCTCATCTGGTTCTCGGTTGTCACGTCCCTCTACGCGGCGGTATCCGGCGTTCTGGCCGGTCGGACCGGCAGGCTGAATCTCACACTCAGTACGGAACGCGCGGTCACCGCCACTTTTCTGATGGTTCTGGCGGCCTTCGGCCTGCTGGAGTCCTTTTTTCTGACCGACCGCTTCGACCTCCACTACGTGGCCGGCCATTCCAGCCGCGATCTGCCGACGCCCTACAAGTTCACAGCGGTCTGGTCGGGCATGGAAGGCTCGCTCCTGCTGTGGGCCTTTATTCTGGCCGCGTTCAATTTCTTCGCCACGCGCAATACCCGCAGGTTCCGGGGCGCGCTTCCCTCTTACGCGACCGTGGTGATGTCGCTTACCCAGGTCTTCTTCCTCGTACTGATCGGATATTACGAGAATCCCTTTCGTGAACTCGGCTTTACGGCGGCCGACGGCCAGGGCATGAATCCGCTCCTGGTCCATCCGGCCATGGCCATTCACCCTCCCATGTTGTATCTCGGTTACGTGGGATTCATCGTACCGTATGCGTTTGCAATGGCCGCGCTATTGAGCCGGCAGGTGGATGAATCGTGGATCCGCACCACCCGGCGCTGGACCATCTGGCCATGGTTTTTCCTGGGGACCGGGCAGTTGCTGGGCGGCAACTGGGCCTACGTGGTTCTCGGATGGGGCGGGTACTGGGGTTGGGACCCGGTGGAAAACGCCGCCTTGTTGCCGTGGCTTACGGGCACCGCCTTTCTGCACTCGGTTATGATCCAGGAAAAGAAGGGGATGCTCAAAGTCTGGAACATGGCGCTTATCATCCTCACCTTTACGCTCTGCATCTACGGCACGTTCCTGACCCGGAGCGGCCTGGTTTCGTCGGTACACGCATTCGCCCAGTCGCCGATCGGCGGCGTGTTCCTGTATTTCCTGGCGGTAATCGTCGTGTTTTCCGCCGGTATTCTATGGCGAAGGAGGGCTTTGCTGACGAGCAGGAACGAATACGAATCTCCCGTCTCCCGGGAAGGGGGATTTCTGCTGAATAATCTGCTTTTCCTGACCGCCGCATTCGCGGTATTCTGGGGCGTGATGTTCCCGGTGCTTTCCGAAGCCGTCACCGGCTCCAAAGTCACCGTTGGCCCTCCCTTTTTCAGCACGGTCATGACGCCCATCGGCCTGCTGCTTCTCCTGTTGACGGGCGTTGGACCGCTGCTGGCCTGGCGGAAGACGTCGGCGCGCAGCCTGAAAAAGCACTTCGCCGGTCCGGGCGTCTTCGGTCTTATCTGCGGCGCCGCGGCATTCGCCCTCGGCGTGCGTGAAATCTATGCATTGATCTCCTTTACGCTCTGCGGATTCGTGACCGGAGCCATCGCCACCGAGTTTCACAGAGGCGCGAAGGCGCGCGGCAGCAGTTCAAGGGAGCCCTATCTCAAAGCGCTGTGGTCGCTCACCGTCCGAAACCGACGGCGTTACGGCGGATATATCGTCCACTTCGGCGTCGTTCTCCTCTTCTTCGGATTCACCGGAAACGCCTTCAACCGGGAAATCGAAGCGGCACTGAAGCATGGCGAGTCCGCGACCCTCGGCGGATACCGGCTCGTCTACGAAGGCACCTCACAAAGTCAGAATCCGCTCACCATTGTCATCCAGACCCAACTGGGCGTTTACCAGGGAGACGAGCGCCTGGGTACGATGTGGCCGGAGCAGCACGTCTACTACAAGCGAAGTGACCAGCAGCGAACGACCGAAGTCGCCGTTCGCTCCAGCCTCAAGGAAGACCTCTATGTCCTGTATGAGGGGCGGGACCCGGACGGCGCCGCCCTGTTCAGGATCTACGTCAATCCCCTCGTAATGTGGGTGTGGATAGGCGCTTGGGTTCTTACCCTCGGGACCGTGATCGCCATCCTGCCCGACCGGCGGGAACGCCTCAGGCGCGGACGTAACATCGAGTTTCCTGCCGCTTCCTGAAAGGATCCAGTCTGAAGAAAGAGAACCGAACAATTGAAGACGGGAAACGTGAGACAACCGGCGCGGTCTTTTCCGGGCTTTCCGTTTACCCTATGAGGATGATCGTCCCGGCGCTCCTGCTTCTCTTGCTGGCGGGTTCCGTATTTGCGGAAGTGGCGCAGGAACGGGTGAGAGACGTGGCAAAGGGCCTGGCGTGCCTCTGCGGCACCTGCCCCCGCCGGCCGCTGGATGAGTGCGCCTGCGGTTGGGCGGATCAGAAGAGAGCCCGCATCGCCGAAGCCCTGGAAGCAGGTCAGGACAGAGAAGCCATCATCGCGGGCTTTGTCGCGGAATTCGGGCAGGAAGTTTACGTGACGCCCCCCGCCTCGGGATTCAATCTTTCCGCCTGGATCATGCCCATCATGGCTCTCCTGCTTGGCGGCGTTGTGCTGGGGGCCGTGTTGCGCGGCTGGTCGCGTCAACGGGGTACTCCCGCGGCCGGCAGGGTCCCGGAGGCAGATACCGACGACCCGTACAGGCTGAGGTTGGAGAAGGAACTCCGGGAGCGGGACCTGTGAGCGTCGCGGTGTGCATCGTTACCTTCATGGTCGTCTGCGTCTTCGTGTTCCGTCCGTTTGTAACCGCGAAGGGCCGGATTGGAGAGAGGGATGCCGGGCCCGGCGGCGGAACCCGGCTCGTTGAGGAAAGAGAAGCCCTCGTTGACGCCATCCGCGAACTGGATTTCGACTACCGTATGGGGAAGGTGGAGGAGGACGACTATCGCGCCACGCGCTCACGCTACGAGAGCCGGGCCGTGGAACTGATGCGGGTTATCGAGGAAACCGCCGGTCCCGCGCCGGGAATCGAGGACCGCATCGAAGAGGAAATCGCCGCAATGAGAAAAAAAGACACCGTCATCTGCGCCGGATGCGGACGGGCAACGCCGGAGGGCGCGCGCTTTTGTCCACAATGCGGCACGGCCCTCGCGGGGTCACACCCATGACGAGATGTTTCCGCTGCTTCGCCTTCGTGCTGATCGGCCTTTTGCACGCTAGCCCCGCGAATGGCCTCGTCAAGGGCCGCGTCACCAACGAGACGCACTCCAGACCCCAACGGGACTGCGTGGTATTGCTGATTCGCCAGGCCACCGAACCTGAAATCGTCGGTCAGGACACAACAGATGAAGACGGCCGATTCGCGTTCCAGGACGCCGACGGCGATGACGCAATCTGGTTTCTTTCCGCGGCCTATGCGGGCGTGAATTACGTCCAGCGGCTCTCGGACGGCCTTAACGAGTTCGCCGTCTACGAAACCACCGACTCGGACACCGCCCTCACCGTAGTCTCACACCACATCATCGTGGACGCGGCCGAAAAACGGGTGGAACAGATTCTGATCGTACGAAACGACGGCAATCGCACGTTCAGGACGGGAGAGGGTCACGGACACGGCCTGGAGGTCTTGCTGCCCGACGGCGTGACGGAGGTGAGGGACGGCCCGCAGGGTCTTCACACCCACGGCCCGATCCTCGTGAATCCGGATCCCGTTCGTCCGGGTCACAGCCAGCTGTTGTTTGCCTTCGACCTGCCCGCCTCGGGGCGCCTGTCGCAGACCCTGAGCTACCCCACGGGGACCGTGGACGTCTTCGTGCGTCCTGCCGACGCGGAGGTCGCCGCGGGCGCGCTTCAGGACCGGGGTGAAGTCACGTTCGAACAACACAATTTTCGACGGTTCTCCGGCGCCGGCTTCAACCGGGGCGACCGGATCGACCTGGGAATAAATACATCCTCCTGGTCTCTTTCGGCGCTGTGGGGCGATGCCGACGTCAAGTGGGTGCTTCTTGGCCTGGCGATCGGATTCCTGCTGCTTGCCGTCTTCTTCCGGATCCCCGGAAAAACGGGTTCCCCCTCACGAGCACCGGCCGGAGGCCCGCCGGACCTTGAAGCGCGCAGAAACGCCCTGATGCATCAGATTGCGGACATGGATGACCGGTACGAGCAGGGCCGCCTCCCGGAGGAAGAGTACCAGACCCGTCGAAATGCCCTTAAGGCGGAGCTTGTCGATATGACTCGCGTCCTGGACGGCGAGGCTTAGGCGTTGTGGCGTCGCCCACTCCGGCCATCGTCCTCGAAAACGTGGGAAAACGATTCGGCCGCATCGCCGCCCTGGACGGGGTGGACCTCAACGTTCCGGGGGGCGCCCTTGCGCTTCTTGGCCCGAACGGGGCCGGCAAGTCGACCCTCCTGCGGATCGTAGCGACCCTCACCAGACCCACGCGCGGCCGGATATTCATCCGGGGCGTGGACGCCCGAAAGGAGCCGGAGCGCGTTCGGGCGGACGTCGGTCTGATCTCCCACCAGACCCTTCTCTACGAAGACCTGACCGCAGGGGAGAACCTGCGCTTCTATGGCCGACTGTACGGTCTGGACGACCTGAAAGAGCGTGTGCGCCATTCGCTGGCGGAGGTGGGTCTTTCAGGCAGGGAACACGGCCTCGTCCGCGGGTTTTCGAGGGGCATGAAGCAGCGCCTCGCCATTGCCCGCGCAACGCTGCACCGGCCATCGATTCTTCTTCTCGACGAGCCGTTCGCGGGCCTGGATGCGGCTGCCTGCGCCATGTTGAGCGACCGGCTGAATCAGCTTCGAGGGAAGCGCCGTACCGTCATCCTGGCGACCCACGATCTGCGCCGGTGTACGGATCTCGCGGACCGTTTCGCGATCCTGAACCGAGGGCGCTTTGTCGCGAAGGGAGAAATCTCTGGACAGTCAATCGAGAGTCTGGAACGTCGTTACAAGAAAGCCATAGTCTAATATCCTTCCGCAATCCCGGCGTCAGAATAATCAGCGGAACAGGAATTCGTCGACTTCTGACGTCCGGTGCGTCGCGGGGAACGGGAGCGCCTTTGGCCCTCTTCTTCCGTCAGGTTTCCGCAGTATTCCGGAAAGACTTCAAGACCGAGGTCCGCACGAAAGAGCGGATCAGCGCAATGTGCTTTTTCGCGTTTCTGGTGCTTCTTGTCTTCAACTTCGCGTTCAAGCCGGACTCGGAAACCATAAGGAGCGCCGCGCCAGGCATTTTCTGGATTGCCGTTACGTTCGCCGGATTCGTGGGCCTCACTCGCTCCTTCGTATCGGAACGCGAAAACGACTGCCTGTCGGGCCTCCTGCTTTCTCCCGCCGATCGGGGCGCGATCTACCTGGGCAAAATGCTGGCGAACCTGTGCGCCATGCTGTTTCTGGAAGCCCTGATCCTTCCGCTTATGGTCGTTTTTCTGAATGTCTCCGTCTGGCAGCACCTGCCCCGCCTGCTTCCCGTACTTCTGCTGGGGACCCTTGGATTCGCGGCCGTGGGCACCCTTTTCGCCGCGATGTCGATCAGGACCCGCCTCAGGGAGGCCCTGCTTCCAATGCTCACCCTCCCCGTCCTGGTCCCGGCCCTCCTGGCGGCCGTCGAGTCGTTCCGGGCCGTGCTGGCGGGCGATTCTCTGTCCGATATTGCCGCCTGGATCAACATCGGCGGTGCGTTCGCGCTTCTGTTCGTGGCCGCGTGCGTGCTCTTGTTCGATTATGTGATCGAGGAATGATATGGGGAAACAACTGTACCTGTGGTCCCGCATCCTGGGCGTGCTGGCGCTGGTCGGCATGCTGGCAGCGCCCTGGTTCGCGCTGGTGTACGCAAGCGTGGAAAGACAGATGGGCCTCGCCCAGAAAATCTTCTACTTTCACGTGCCGTCGGCCTTCGCGATGTATGCCGCCTTTTTTCTTGTCTTCGTCTTCAGTATTCTGTACCTCGTTCGATCGGAAAAACGATGGGACGTCTGGGCTTCGTGCGCGGCGGAGGTCGGCCTGCTCTTCTGTACGCTCGTCCTCCTCACGGGTCCCATCTGGGCGAAACCCGTCTGGGGCGCGTGGTGGGTATGGGACGCTCAGTTGACCCTCACCCTGGTCCTCTGGCTCATTTTCGTTGCCTACATGATGTTGAAGAGCTACAGTGAAGACCCCCTTCAGAGCGCCAGGTTTCGTGCGGTTCTGGGTATCATCGGCTTTCTCGACGCGCCGCTCATCCACTACGCCACGCGGCTGTGGCGCACTCAGCATCCCGAGGTGGTACGGGCGGAGAAAATAGGGCTGCCGCCCGACATGCTCGTCGCGTTCGTCTTCTGCTCCGCGGCATTTCTCGTACTGGCCGCCGCTATTCTGGCCAGACGGGTCTCGCTCGACCTCGCCCGGGAGGAACTTGAAACACTGAAAACACGATTCCGCGTTACATAAGCACGGGTTCAGCCGATTTAGGCCCGCACCTGTGGGTGATCCAGGAGGATGTGTATGCAACACCTTGGTTACATGGCTGCCGCCTACGCCGTTATATGGGCGGCGATACTCATTTACTTTCTTGGACTTGGCCGCCGCGAACGCGAGATATGGATGGAACTTCAGAAGTTGCGCGAATCCATACGCGAACGCGATGCCGAGGCCGATTCCGGCGATCGTCAGTAGACGGCTCAAACCGCTGACCGCTGCCACAGAGTCCCTATGGCCGTTAGAAACGCCCGAAAGATCCTTGCGCTTATCAGGAACCGAAAGGCGCGTGAGCGCGAACGTCAATTCGTTATCGAAGGCGTTCGCCTGGTCCGGGAAGCGCTCCTGTCAGACGCACCGGTGGCGCAGCTCATCTTCGACCGCGAGATGCTCGAGAACGAAGAACGCCTGCAGGAGTTTCACCGCGAGGCCACGCGCCGGGAAATCATCGTCCAGCAGACGGATCGCCGCGCGATCAGAAATATGGGCGAACATCAGAATCCCGAAGGCGTGCTGGGCGTGGTGCGATACCTGTCGCAGAACCGGGAACGGGCCCTGGATACGAGCGGACCCCTCATCCTCTTCGACCGGCTGCGCGACCCCAACAACCTGGGGCTGGTTCTCCGCACCGCCGAGGCCGCAGGCGCGGCGGGCGTTTTCCTGTCTCCCGGTTCCGTCGAGCTCTATAATTCCAAGGTGGTGCGCGCTTCCCGAGGTTCCATCTTTCGCCTGCCCGTATTTCGAAATGAGGATCTTCACGCGCTGATCGAAGACCTGCGGCGGCGGGGCGTCCGCACTCTGTCCACCCGACCGGAGGGCACGCCGTTCTATGAGATCGAACGGAAAGGCCGCATTGCCCTTCTGTTCGGCAACGAGACCTTCGGCGTCGATCCGGATCTCCAGCGGCGCGTCCACCAGGCCGTTTCCATACCCATGGCGGCAGGCGCGAATTCTCTCAATGTGGCCGTTGCCGCGGGTATTCTGCTGTTCAGAATCAGAGAACCCGGCTGATATTGAAAGAGCCCGGCGGATATCCCGCCGGGCTCGTCAGTCGCTTATGAGTCTACCGGTTTAGAAGATGAGAGATTGGCGTGGCGCACTAACCTCAATTCGAAAAAAGACAACAGTCAATTTATCACAAAAAGCACAAAAGGCACAGAAGGTGACGGTGCGAAAACGGGGTATTGAGATCGTTCAAATGGATGAGATTTCCATTCACGCCCAGTGACGCCAATGATCCGGGACGCTTGACGTCAATTCGCCTTTGTTCTTCTGTGCATATTCGACATTCAGGTTCCCGAATAGCTGCGAATCAAGGCTAATACACCGCGGCCGTCAAAGATCCCCGGTTCGATTCGTCGCTGTATGCCGCGTAGAGGTGCGGGCGTCGCTGCATCCAGTTCACATCCCGAAAGCACCCGCCATTCCACATCCGATATCCGTCCGCCAGGTCAACCGTGGCCAGGATATGATCGCGGTCTCCCTCGTTCCACGCCAGAATATCACCCTTTCTGTTCACCACGCAACTGCCGTGCGTCCTGTTCCTTGCAACCACCATACACACCTGGTTGTCCATTGCGCGGGTCCGCATGATGGCTTTCCAGCGGTCTTCGCTGAAGATCGACGGTCCGGGGCTCCACCGGCTGGCGCGGTGATCGCCCATGATCGGAAGCAGGAGGAAGTCCGCCCCGCTCAGTCCCACCATCCGTGAGGACTCCGCGGCCGAACTGTCCATGCAGATATTGCATCCGATTCGACCGATTTCCGTATCGAACATCGGAAACCCTTCACCGGGGAGAATGCCGGATTCGCTCTCTCCGCCCACGGCCAGATGCACCTTGCGATACCTGCCCTCCACGGCTCCATCCGGCCCGATCAACGCCGCCGTATTGTGAACCGCGTCGCCGTCGCGCTCGAACAGGCCCAGCAGCAGATACAGCCCGTGGCGGCGGGCGAGGTCCGCAAACGGCGCCGTTTCCGGTCCCGGAAGCGTTACCGCCAGGTCGATGGGACTCCCCGCAATTCCCCACTGAAGGGCGATTTCCGGCAGGACAATCAGATCCGGCCCCGTATCGCACGCGGCTTCGCAAAGCGGCAGATAGTAATCTGTATTTTCCGCAACGGTTGTGAAGGGTCCCGTCCGCGATCCCTCCTTACCGGTTACGACGGCCACCCTAACCGCTGCAGGCGCCTCCGGAGTATCTGCGATCTCTACCTGCGGGAGACGCCACTCCGACTCGCCCGCGGTCGCCCAGCGGAACGTGCAGCGCAAGGTCAGCCGCCCCGCGCCGGCGGGCGCGGTCATCGTTCGTGAAAACCTGATGGTTCCCGGCCCTGCGGGCGAAGGCAGCAGATAGTCCCATTCCCTTATTTCCGCGGAACGCACGGTCGCGTCGTCGGGCGGCATCCTTCCCCAATAGGATTTACAGCGCAGCGCGTCCCTGGGGTGATCGAGGTCCCGGTACCGGACCTCCCACGTCACCCGAAACGTCCGACCCGGTCGGATGCCCGAGAATTCAGCCTGCCATCCGCCCACGCAGGTCCGTGTCCCGTTTGCGGCCGCCGCGAACCTGTCTCCACCCCGTTCAGTCAGCGGCGCGGCGGCAGGATGGGGCGCCCACCGCACGATGCTTTCCAGTTTCGGATCGGCCATCGTTATCCTCCAGGCGGCAATCGTGCCGGCCGGCGTCAGTCCTGTCTGCGCAGGCTGCCGTCGTCCTGACGCGGGTTGACCCCTTTCAATATTTCATCCACGAACGCGTAAGCCCGCTCACGGATTTCCGGCGGAAACGCGTGTTCCGCGTCGGGATGTAAAGCCAGCAGGCGTTCAGGGGCGCCAAATAACGCGTAAACGGGCGCTGCCGCCCGGACGCAGTCTCTCACCCCGGAGACTTCAAAATTGCCGTCGCGCAACGGCGCGTTGATGAAAAAACCCCGGGGCGCGAGGGCCGCAACCACCTCTGTGAAATCGAACGGCATCCGTTTCGGATCTTTGCCGTACCGTTCGGAAATTCGGGGCATATACCCCGGATGGCTCCAGCCGGTCAGGTCGCCGCCGTAGTATTTGAAGAACGAATTGAAACCGCAACTGGACACCACGACCTTAAGCCGCCGATCGAACGCGGACAGATACATGGAATTGTGTCCGCCCAGGGAATGGCCGATACAGCCGATCCGCCCGGCATCCACCTCCGGTAGCGACTGCAGCAGGTCCACGGCGCGCATGTGGTTCCAGATCCCCTTCATCGTCGCACTGGCGTACCCGTTCTGATATGGATCGAATTCGTACTCTCCGAAATTCACGTAGTCCGGCGCCAGCGTCACATAGCCCCTCCGCGCAAGCTCCAGCCCATAGTGAAGATCCGGGATGCCGCCCACGCCCGCGGGCTCGCCCTTCCCGATCTCCGTTGTCTGATGCAGGCACAACATTGCCGGCGCCTTCCCGGTCAGGCCCTTCGGGACCAGGAGGTACGCGGGCACGCGGTCGCCCGGTTCCGACAGGAACGAGACCTTCTTTCTGATTACGTCGCCCAGGTCCTCGGCTGTCAGGACCTCCATATCCGGCGCGTTCAGGCCGGAACGGTCGGGAAGGGGCCCCATTACCTGCTCCATATTCGCCAGAATGTGCGCCCGCCGCTTCTCCCAGTCCGTCGCGTTCGATATCGCCCGTTCCCGGCCCCCCGCGTCCAGGTAGACCAGCATCTTCATCTTGTCCTCGTATAACGGCGGCCCCTGCCCGGCAGTGGGAACGCCCGCCAGCATCGCGAACCCCAGAGCCAGGCTGACCGTCCATCGTGAATGCTTCGTCGAAAAATGTACCATGGACCATTCCGTTTCGGTGAACCGTCCGCGCGTCCGCATCAGCGGGCCGTCCATCCCCCGTCCACGAACAACGACGTTCCCGTGACATAGGACGACGCGTCGCCGGCCAGAAACAGCGCCGCGCCCCGGATCTCTCGCATCTCGCCCCAGCGATTGAACGCCGTCTGGCCCAGCAGGCTCTTCACCTTGTCGGGCGTCTTCAGAAGCGGCCTGTTGATCTCGGTCAGAAAGGGTCCCGGGCAGAGCGCGTTGCACCGTACTCCGAACGGCGCCCACTCCAGCGCGAGCGCCCGGGTCATTCCGACGACCCCAGCTTTGGACGAACAATACGCCGAACGTTCCGCCAGACCCACGGCGCTCAGCGTGGACCCTACGTTGATCACCGATCCGCTCTTCCGGGACGTCATGATCGGTCCTGCGGCCTTGCAGCAGAGCCATGAACCGGTCAGGTTGGTCTCGATCACCTGCCTGAATTCATCGACCGGAAAACGATCCAGGGGATGCCGGATGTTGATCCCCGCGCAGTTGACGAGGACGTCCAGCCGCCCAAACCGGTCCGTAACGGCCTGCATCAGCCGGGCCACCTCCGCGTCCACCGTCACGTCGGCGGCCAGGCCCAGGCTCTCCCGCCCCGCCTTCGCCGCGATCTCGGCCGCAACCGATTCGCAGTCCGACCCGCTTCTCGAACAGACCACGGTGGCGGCGCCAGCCTCGGCCAGCGCCAGCGCCATTTCCTTTCCCAGTCCCTTCGATCCTCCGGTAATCAAAGCTACACGATCGTCCAGTCGAAACAGATCCAGCGTTGTTGGCTCGTCCATATCCGCCTCCGCAGTTTGCCTGAAGCCGCGAATTGCCAATTCGCGTTACGTGATCAACCGGACCCTTCATGCGACAGCTCGGCAAGGACCGTCCTCAGTATCCCGGCGAACAACAGCCGCTCCTCCGGTGTCCCGACCGTCACCCTGAAATACCTGTCCAGAGGCGCCGCCGCGGGTTTTCGCACGAACGCGCCGTGTCTCTGAAGCGTCTCCAGAATCGTATTCGCGCGATCGACCGTTCCGGCATCGAATGCCACAAAGTTCGTGGCTGAAGGCAGCGTGGGCAGGCCAAGACTTTCTCCCAGGCGCGCATAATCCGCCCGTCCTTCCACGACCGACCCGACGACGTTTGCCACGAAATCCGTATCTTCAAGCGAGGCGAGCGCCCCGGCCTGCGCCACGCGATTCACACCGTAGTGGTGCCTCACCTTCTCCAGGGCCCCGGCAATGACCGCGTCCGCAACCGCATATCCTATTCGGGCGCCGGCCATCCCGTGCGCTTTCGAGAACGTGCGCATACGAATGACGCGCGGCCTGATCGGCGCCATGGCCGGCGGGGCATCCTGTGTTGCGAATTCCGAATACGCTTCATCCAGAATCAGCAGACAGCGATCCGGAAGCGCTTCTTCGAATGCCCTGATTCTCGCCGCCGGGTGCCAGGTGCCCGTGGGGTTGTCCGGATTGGACAGGTACACCAGCCGGGCCTCGGTCTCCACTGCGGCGTCGGCCAGTCCCTCCAGATCGTTTCTGTCATTCCGGTAAGGCACGAAGTGCAGAAGCCCGCCGAACCCGTTTACGTGGTAGTTGAACGTCGGGTAAGCCCCGAGGGAGGTTACGACCGGCTCACCGGGCTCGACAAAAACTCGAACCACAAGCCCGAGAAGGTCGTCGATTCCGCTTCCGACGCTGACGTTTTCGAACGGCACACCGTGGTGACGGGCGATTGCGGCGCGGATCTCGTGGTTTTCCGGATCGTTGTACCAGCTCGACCGCTCAACTGCACGGAACATCGCCTCGCGCGCCAGCGGCGAAATCCCGAAGGCGCTTTCGTTTGCGCCTGCCCTCACCCTGAAGGCCTCTCCGCGCCGTCGTTCCAGCGCTTCGGGCCCCACGAACGGCACCGATGCCGGCAGGCGTCGAACAATTCGCGTAAAAGGAAACCGGTCATCCATCATCCGGACTCCCCGGACGCAAAGTTATTCTGGCGTCCGTTAACCTCAATTCGCCGAAAGGCAACAGTCAAATTGGCCACAAAAAGCAGAAAAAACACAGAAGGGACCGGCGCCAAACGGGGAATTGAGGTCGTTCCCAAGGAAGATATCTCCGTTCACGTCCAGTGACCCGGCGTATCCTGGTAATCCGCAGTTTAATTGCCATTATCAGCCTGCATATATTCGATTCAACGTCCCCGAAAAACGACGAATCCTGGTCAAAAGCGGATTCGGAATCGCAAACGGAATTCCAGGCCTTCCTCACCCGACCCGTGCGGCTCCCCCCAGTCGACCTGGTCCAGATGCGCGTCCACGTACGCGTCGCCCATGCTGAACAGGATAAGGCCGATCGTTGTGTACAGAAAGATATTCCGTTCCGGAGTCGCGTCGACCGACGGGCGGCTTTTCAGCTGGTTCCGGCGAACGAAGAACGCCGCCGTGGAACTCACCTGCGCGAAGGCGATCAGGCTGCCCTTTATGGGCCGCCGGTTATAAAACTGCCCCCATCCCGGCAGCGCCAGCGACCGCAACATCGCGCCCCGGGCGGGCCGGATCTCCCGGACACTGTCCACGGCCGCGGAATCCGGACTCTCCGCAGCCGCCGGAACGACCCACGTGAGCATCGCCATTCCCGCCGCGAATGCGAGCAGAATTGCGGCGGAACTCCCGCGGGCGCGATTCGCGGGTCTCCGGCTCCCGTTGTTGCGCTTCACGATTCATGCTCCGATCGCCAATCTTGCCGCACCCAGAATTCCCGCGTCGTCTCCCAGGACGCCTGACACGATTTGCACCCGTTCCTTGACCCCCACCGTACCTCGCTCCTGAAAGGTCCTTCTGGCAGGCGCTAACAGCCGTTCCCCCGCACGCGCGAGCCCGCCGCACAGGGCCACCATCTCCACGTTCGTTACACTGACCAGACTCACCAGGCCGATCCCCAGCAGCGTACCGGTCTCTTCGAACATGGCGCGGGCAAACGCGTCTCCGGCTTCCGCAGCCTCGAAAATTCCCTGCGCGGTCAGTCCGTCCGCGGTCAGCGCCGTCTCGGGCGATTCGATCTCAAGCCGTTCCCGGGTCCGCCTCACCATCGCCGTCGCGGAGACATAGAGCTCGAGACAGCCGAAATTCCCGCAGGGGCAGCGGGGGCCGTTCCAGTCGATGGTTACGTGGCCCACCTCCGCCGCGTTGCCGTTGAACCCATGCATCAATTCGCCGTTGCATATCCAGCCGCCGCCGACACCCGTGCCCAGCGTCACGCACAAAAAATGAGGCGCCTTCCTGCCGGCGCCCTGCCACTGCTCGCCAAAAGCCGCGAGATTCGCATCGTTGTCCACCACCACCGGCATTTCAAGCGCTGCCTCCAGCCGGTCTCTAAGTCGCACGCCGTGCATGCACGGCATATTCTCGGGAGAAATAATGACGCCATTGAAGGGGTCCAGCGGGCCCGGCGCGCCGACGCCCACGCCGCGTACTTTCGTTCCGCCCGCTTCACGAAGCACCTGCCTGACGCACGTCGCGATTCCCGAAATCACGCGATCGGCGCCCAGTTCGGGTTGTGTGGGGCATCGGGACCGCGCGACGATTTCGCCCGTGTCCGTCACCAGGCCCGCGCGGGTATTGGTTCCGCCCAGGTCGACGCCGACCGCCAGTGCGCTCACATCCCGGCCCGCGCCTGTTTCACGGCATCCACAAAGGCTCGGGCGGTTGCCGTCAACGCGGGCCAGTCCTTCTCCGCCACCGCCCGCTTATCCACCATCGCGCTTCCCGCCCCCACCGCGCAGGCGCCCGCCTTGATGAACTCCGGGGTCGTCATCGCGTCAACGCCGCCCGTCGGCATCAGGCGCACCTGGGGCAGCGGACCCTTGACATCCTTGAAATAGGCAGGACCGCCCACACCGGCAGGGAAAACCTTGACCATGTCCGCCCCCGCCTGCCACGCGGCAAGAATCTCCGTAGGCGTGAACCCCGCCGGCATCACCACCTTTCCGTAACGCTTTGCCATCGTGATCACGTCCGGATTCAGGGTGGGGCCCACGACGTATTCCGCCCCTGCCAGAATGGCTGCGCGCGCGGTCTCCGGGTCCAGGACGGACCCGACGCCCACGATGGTGTCCTCCATTTTCGCGGATGCCTCCTCAATGACCCTGAGCGCCCCCGGAACGGTCATTGTCACTTCGATGGCAACCACGCCGCCTTCCCTGAGCGCCCGGGATACATCCATCAGTTCCGTGGGCGAGTCCGCCCTCAGAACCGCCACCACCCCGCAGTCGATAATTCGATCCAGCACACCCGCCATACGATATTCTCCTCTGTCTGTGGGATCGGCAGTTAGCGCCTGATTCTGGCTGCGGCGCCCTGCATGGCGGATTCCGCCTCCGCCCGTGTCGCCCAGTTTACGTCGCCCAGGAAGGTATGCGCAAGCGCCGAATACGCGCCGGCGAAATCGACCGCCGCCTGGGGATCCACCCCCTCGATCAGGGCGGATATCAGCCCTGCCGAGAAACTGTCCCCGCCTCCGACGCGGTCGACCATTTCCAGGTCCTCGTAGATTCGAGACAGGTAGAATGCTTCACCGTCGAACAGGAGCGTTCGCCAATCGTTCAGCAGTCCCGTCTTTGCAACCCGCAGGGTTGTGCCCACGTAGTCCACGTTCGGATAGGATTCGACCGCCCTGCGCGCCACGTCCTTATAGCTATCGGGATCCAGTTGACTGTAATCATCTTTCGAACCCTCCGCCTTCAACCCCAGGACCTTCTCGAAGTCCTCTTCGTTGCCGATCAGTACCTTGACCAGCGGAACAATCCTGCTGCTGGTTTCCTGTGCTTTCTCCGAACTCCACAGCTTCGACCGGAAGTTCAAGTCATAGCTCGTCGTCACTCCGGCCTCGCTGGCCGCCTCCAGGGCTTCCAGCGTCGTATCCGCGGCGCTGCTGGAAAGCGCAGGCGTGATGCCGCTGACGTGAAACCACTTCGCGCCGTCGAAAATGGACGTCCAGTCCACCATGCCGGGTTCGATATTCGAAATCGCAGAATTCGCCCGGTCGTAGGTCACCGCGCTGGCCCGCGGCCCGACGCCCAGTTCGACGTGGTAAAACCCGTTCCGTTCGAAACCGACGCCGTCAAAATCCACCCAACGTATATTGGACATGTCCACGCCGTGTTCGCGGCCCTTGTTCCGAATGATCCAACCCGTCCAATTGTCCACAAGCCGGGATACCCACGCCGTTTTCAGACCCAGGTGTGCGCAGGCTACCGCCACGTTGTACTCGCCTCCTCCTATCTCGACGTCCAGACTGGTAGAATTCTCCAGCCGGCGGTATTCCGGCGACGACAATCGAATCATCGCCTCACCGAAGGTTACCACGTCATACATTGTTCCCTCCTCAAAGAATACCAGGGCGTGGTTTTCATTCGTCGCTTCCGCCCAGAAGGCCGGACAGGATCAACAGCCGGAACAGGGAAAGCACCGCCACCAGCGCCGACGCAACGTAGGTCCAGGCCGCCGCATTCAGTACCTTTCGGGCCGCGGGGATTTCTTCCCGGGTGAGATATCCGCCGTCCTGGAGAATGGCAATTGCCCGGCTGCTGGCATTGAACTCCACCGGCAGCGTGACGAGCCCGAACAGGACGGCGAACGAAAAGAATATGATGCCAAGTTGAAGCATCAGTCCGGATTGAAAGAAAAATCCAATGAAGAACAGGGGCATGCCCACCCAGGAACCGAAATTGGCCACAGGAACGATATTCGTCCGCAGGCTCAGGGGAAAGTACCCGTGCGCGTGCTGAAACGCGTGGCCGGCCTCATGCGCCGCTACGCCGATGGCCGCGAGCGAACGCGAACCGTATGTGCTGTCCGACAGGCGCAGCGTATGGTCCCGCGGATCGTAGTGATCGGTCAGCTTGCCGCCAACGTTCTCCACCTTCACCGAAACGCGGCCCCGCCGCAGGATATCGCGGGCGACCCGGTCCGCGGTCCATCCGCTTCGGGAACCGAATTCATCATACCTGGCGAACGTCCGCTTGACCTTGAACTGCGCCCACAGCGCCAGGATGAACCCCGGAATCACGAGAATCAGTGTCGGGTCCCAGAAGAAAGGAAACATAGACGCAACACCTCCTTCGAAAAAGTCTACGGCGTTTTCATGTGACGCGACGTCGTCTATTGGCGGTTCCTGATGGCGTCACCGAAGATCTCCCCGGATTCGATCCGGTAACCGCGCACGAGTTCGGCGCCGGTCATCCGCCCCTTGCCCGCCGGCTGCACTTCTTCAAGCGCGACGGTTCCTTCGCCGGCGGCAATCACACATCCCTTCCTCCCGTCCGCCACGACCACCTCGCCGGGCAGCCCGGCTCCGCCGGCGACCGAAGCCCGATGCACCTTCAGATATTCGCCTCTCCAGGTCGTAAACGCTCCCGGATACGGGTTGGTTCCGCGAACCAGATTGCGGATCGGCGCCGCACCGCGGGTCCAGTCAATCCGGCCGTCCTCCTTCTCCAGCCGGGGCGCTCGCGTGACCCCCGCGTCCGGCTGGGGCTTCGATGCCAATTCGTCTCTTTCCAGCCCTTCGACAACCCCCGCAAGTGCATCCGCACCCAACATCCGCAATCGATCCGAGAGCTCTCCCGCAGTTTCGTCCGGACCGATCCCTACGACCTGCTGAAACAGCAGATCCCCCGCGTCCACCCGCCCGGACAGGCGAAATACGCTGATGCCGGTTTCAGTTTCCCCCCGGATAATCGCCCAGTTGATCGGGGCCGCCCCACGGTATTTCGGCAACAGAGACGGATGCAGGTTCACTGAGCCGAGCGCCGGAATTTTCAGAACGACCCGCGGCAATATGACGAACGCGACCACGACGAAAAGATCCGCGTTGAAGCGCCGAAGCCGATCCAGGAAGTCCGTGGCCTGCAGGGAGCGCGGCTGCATTACAGGAAGCCCCAACCGGTGGGCGGCCGTCTTCACGGGAGTCGGCGCCAGTTTCCGTCCTCGTCCACGCGGCCGGTCCGGTCGGGTCACGACCGCGGCGATTTCGTGGCCGCAGGCGGCCAGACGATCCAGGGACGGCACGGCGAAGTCGGGCGTCCCCATGAATACCAGCTTCACATCCGTCTCCAATCAGGGATCCGATTTCTCCTGAATCCCGGGTACGATTCCGTGTCAGGTCCACGATCACTTTTCTTCCACAACCCGGGAAACCGATCCCCTGGAAACCTCAACGCGGACTTCCTTAGCGACCTGTACGACCAGGATACCGGCATCTTCCTTAATACCCACAATCGTACCGTGAATGCCCCCGGACGTCACGATTTTATCCCCCTTCTTCAGTGCATCGATCATCGCCTGCTGCGCCTTCTGCTTTTTGATCTGCGGGCGAAAGATCAACAGGTAGACGACGATGACCATCAACAACAAAGGGAAAATCTGCACGAGAAATCCCGGGCCGGACCCATCGGTCGGCTGGCCGCCCATAGCGAATGCTTCGCTTACGCCAAACAAAGGTAACCCTCCTTGAAGGAATCAGGTATATGAATTGAACGGGAAAAACGCTTCGCTTGCAGATACTGCGGTGCTAACGCTTCGTCGTATTCAGGAACTTCCTTCTCCACGAGGAAAACCGCCCCGCCAGAATGGCGGCGCGCATCTCACGCATTGACGAAAGATAGAAATGGAGGCTGTGAAGGGTCAACAGGCGCAGGCCCAGAATCTCCTTCGAATGAACCAGATGACGAAGGTAGGCCCGGGAATAGTTCCTGCAGGTATAACACCCGCATTCGGCGTCGAGCGGCGCCAGGTCGCGCGCGAACTTCGCGTTGCGCAGGTTCATCCTGCCCAGGCGGGTAAAGGCGGTGCCGTTCCTGGCGTTCCGGGTAGGTAACACGCAGTCGAACATATCGATGCCCCGGCTTACCCCCTCTGCGAGGTCCTTCGGCGTTCCGTGGCCCATCAGGTAGCGGGGCGACACCTCCGGAAGGCGTTGCACGACAGCGTCCACGGCGCGCCAGGTGTCGGCGCCCGGTTCGCCCATGCCCGTGCCTCCGACCGCGAACCCCCAGAAACCCATCGCCACCGTCTCATTCGTAAACCGCGCTCTCAGATCGGGATAGGTACTCCCCTGAACGATGCCGAACAACGCCTGTTCGCGCCCGGCCGCACTCAGACCCCCCGCTGCTGAATGCGCGCGTAAGCAGCGGGCGCCCCATCGCAAACTGCGCTCACCCGCCACTCGCGCATAGTCATAGTCGCATGGATAGGCCGTACACTCATCGAACATCATGATGACGTCTGCGCCGATCGCCCGCTCAATCTCGATCACCCTCTCGGGGGTAAACAGATGACGCGACCCATCGATATGTGACTGGAAGTGTACGCCTTCGTCGGTAATCCTGTTCAGCCCCGCCAGACTGCTGAGTTGATAGCCGCCGCTGTCCGTCAGGATCGCCCGGTCCCAGTTCATGAAACCGTGAAGGCCGCCTGCCTCGGAAATCAGATCCGCCCCGGGCCGCAAATACAGATGATAGGCATTGCCCAGGATGATCCTGGCGTCCAGATCTCTCAGATCCTGCTGTCCCAGCGTCTTCACCGTGCCACAGGTGCCAACAGGCATAAAAACCGGGGTCTCCACAACCCCGTGCGGCGTATGAAGTACCCCTGCTCGTGCGCTCTGGTCTGTGGCCAACACCTCAAACCGGAAGCCTGTGTTTCCGATTTCGCACCTCCGCCAACAGGAACCCGGATCCATCAACCGGAACATACGAGGCTTCGGTTGATAACAGTCCGTTGAGAAAGTCGCTCTGCAGGCGAGGCCGAGCCATTGTGGTCGAAGACAAGGCGCGCAACCGAGTCCCATCCCTTGATTCGGCGAGGGCGCGCAACGCAGTATTTCGACCGCAATGGCCGGCCGTAGCCCGGATGGGCTTTTTCAACGGGCTGTTAAGGTACCGAAGACTTCGCTACGCGTTTGCCGCAGTGCGAATTGTCCCGATTCTCAGCTCCGGCGCAGCCCAAATATACCAAGCGTTTCTGCGCAAGTCAACGGGTATTGGATTTTGAACAGGGTTCTGTCCCGCGGCAACTGTCATTGCCGATTGCTTACCTGACGGCTTTGCCGGCGCTGACGAATTCGATGCCCTGTTTTTCGAGTTCCGGCAGCACGCGTTCGAGCGCGGCCAGAGTGGCCGGCCTCGCGCTTCCAATGCCGATTACCGTTCCGGTTACGCCGGCCATTTTCGCCAGGGCTTCGACGGATTGTTCGACCGACTCCTGTGTCTCCCTTCGATCCAGGAACATTGCGTTTCGTCCGGCGGGCATCCCCATCTCCTCCGCGACTGACCAGGCCACCGAGCGCGGACTGGTGAAGCTGTCCACGAAGAAGAGACCGTGGCGGTCTATTTCTTTCAATACGCTGCGGATTGCCGCCGGGTCCTCCGTCAAACGCGACCCCATATGGTTGTTGATTCCCCTTGCCTGAGGCAGGTTCGCTCGCGCCGCCCGAATCAGCGTCCTGATTTTTTCCGGTGGATGGCCCATCAACACCGCGTTCGGACCCGGGTCATGGCGAGGATAGTCCAGGGGTTCCATCGACAGATACGCCATGACGCCATGCCCGGCCGCAGCCGCCTGCTCCGCGATCCAGGCGGTTTTTTCCCGGCCTGGAAAGATCGAGAACGTGATCGTCTGTTTCAACGCGCAGAATCCACGAATCAACGCCTCGTCCTGATATCCGAAATCGACCACTATTATGGCGACGCGACCCGGCAGTCGATTGAGCCGGGCGTTTCGTTTCAGTATGAACTGATTCGTGCGGACACCATCCAGGCCCACAGATATCGACAGTCTCGCGCCATTGCGGTCTTCCACGGCTTCAACGACGTCGCCGCCCAGACGCCGAGCAAGCCGGGTCAGTTGCAGATTGAACACCGCCAATGGCAGCCCGTCGGGCACGTCGGTAGTCATCACCCAGCGGGCGGTACCGCCGGTCTGCGCCTGCGACCGCCTGATGGACGCGACGCCTTCCGGAACACCGAGGTCTTTCAGAACCGCGGGCGCCCGTGATGCCACGGAATCTGCAAACGCCAACGGGTCTGCAGGAAGCGTCCGCCATTGCGCCTGCTGATTCAACGCGATTTCCTGCACGGAGGCGGGGGCCTTGACCTCGCGCCAGCGCATCCACCCGGCCAGGCCGACCGCCAACGCCAGCACAAACGCAAGCGTCCAGAGACGCAATGACATCGGGCGCCTCCTGCGGGCCATCCTCATTCGGCGGGAACGCCTGTTGGAAGTCTTTGCCATAGCAGTATGAAAGATCGCGATACCGTCCTGGCCGGCGGAATCCCGACCCGGCGCGGGCAAGCCGGTCGCGACGTACGCCGGGGTCAACCGGAGCAGGGGAAACTAATGGATTCACTCGGGGGAGGAATGCCGGGCCCGAATTCCTGAGCACGGGAGATGAAGCGCGTCCGTGGCAAGAAGCTGTCTTAAAATTTCCGGTGAGTTCCCGAGCGCGAGCGAAAAAATGGCGGTTAAGGCGGGAAAATCCGGCTATGAGAGGCGAGCAAGCGCAGCCTCGATCTCGTAAGACGGGTGGATCTGACCAACGCCGACCGACGCTTTTGCAGCCGCGCGAAGACCGCTGGGAATATTAAGACAGCTTCTAAATTCAGGGTACCGCAAAACTGATGGGCCGCGGCACAAAACAGAGTACGAAGATGATGAGTGAGAGATATCCCAACAGTTTCCGAAACGGATCGAGGACCAGATCGGGGTCGCCGGTAGGGGAATGACGGCGTCCCAGCGCCAACGCGATGAGTATCCAGATGAGCCATCCCGGCCAACGGGTATCCAGCCAGGTTGAGACACGATCCTGGACGTACAGCCAGTCATACGGCGGCCCCAGCGCCCACATGCCTCCAAGAAGGACCAGCGCCGCCTTCGAAACCAGCGCGTGGATGCGGGCCCCGCCGAATGCGTACACGATATGCCCGCCGTCGAACTGCCCCACGGGCATGAGATTCAGTGCGGTCACAAAGAGTCCCAGCCAGCCGGCCACGAAAATCGGATGATCGTAAATCGCCAGGCCTTCGGGGAGATCTCCGATAATCTGATTCGTCAGCCACCCGCCCAGAATGGAATTGCCGAGTGAAATCCCGCCTGCGGCAAAGGTTGAGACGGGCACGATCTCGGACAAATGCAATCCGACGATCAGGGCAAGCACGGCAACGATGAAGCCGGCGAGCGGTCCGGATGCCCCGATGTCCATCAGCGCACGCCGATTCGGAATGCGGGACCTGATTTTGATTACCGCGCCAAGGGTTCCGATGAATGACGGAAAGGGAATGAAATAGGGCAGGGTTGCGCGGACCATCCAGCGGCGTGAGGTGAGGTAGTGCCCCATCTCGTGGATACCCAGAATCAAAAGCAGGGTTCCGGAGAACGGAAGCCCCAGAACCAGATATTTCGGGCGCCACAGCAGATCCGTAGAATGTAAATCCCGTGGAATGGACTCCGGTGAAACCGCGAGAAGCATGCCGACCGCCATCTGCGTACCCGCCGTTGTCGTCGTGTACGCCGTAAGTGCGAACAACAGGACGTTGAGCCAGATGCGGTCTTTGGTGTCCCGTCCGGGAAGTGTGTCACCATTCATTCGCCGATGAATCGCCGCTCCCGAATCGCCCACGCTGCGACCGCCGTCGTTCGCATCGCCAGCCAATTTGCGGCCTCCGGACAATAACGCCGTCGTTGCCGGGTGGTTCAGCTGGAGCGCATGGTCGACCCGCGGCGCCTGCGGATCCCCGTGCCGGCTACCTGATGCCGAACTCCAGCCGATGCGAACCGTCGAGTCCCAATGCGGCCGGCACATAGGCATATTCCATCCGCCAACTGCCCGGCTGGATCCCGAATCCGAACGACCAGTCGCGGATATCGTTCCCCGTCCTGTACCCGGCGCGCAGGCACAACGCCCGTTTTACGCGAAGTTCCATACCGGTGTACACACCCACGGAACCGTGCCTTGGCGCGCCCAGGTCCAGAGAACCGGTGAACCACTTCGCCTGCCAGGCGATTCCGGCTCGAAACGTCCCGGGCAGAGGCGTCCTCTGCGTATCCATCACCTCCATCCGTCCCAGGTTCCGATAGCTGGCGCCGGCGGTCAGTCCGTTCTTGTCGAATCGGTAAAGCAGACCGAGATCCACACTGAATCCCGATGCCTGCTCCGGGCCGATGGATTCGTGCAATGCGCGCGCGGTTGCGCCGGCGTAGAGCCCTGTTTTGATCCGCTTTGCGTACGTGAGCCCCGCGATGATTTCGTAGATGCCGAATGTACCCTGAGGCTGCGAGGACGGCCCGGTGCGCGCTTCAATCCCGCCTACCGAATAGATACCCAGGCTCAGGGCGACGCCGGACCGGCCGTTGCCATATGCCCATCCGCCATAGATCTGCTGGATTTCCTGGAACGAGCTGTGATGCGTCACCAGAAAGTCCTTGCCCTTCAGCGCGCCAATGCCCGCCGGGTTCCACGCCGCCGCCGTCTGATCGCGGGCGACCGCCGTATAGGCTCCGCCCATTGCTTCCGCGCGGGCGCCGACCCCCTCGCGAAGCAGCACGAATCCCGCGCCTTTTCCGAATGCCGGTTCACGGCCTGCCGATCCTAAAACCAGCAAGAGACTCAAGACCGGCATTAATCGTATTAATGAACTCACGACATACTCCTGGCGTCCTTGCAGCCCGCGAAATCCGAATCTCTCAAACTTTAAACAATGCCGGCTGAAGAGTCAACATCCAATGGCAGGCGAACATCAGCGCAACGCCACGTCGTGTGTATTCTCATCCGCCGCTTTCTGAATCTTCAGCACCGTTCTGGCGGCGCGAATCACCGATTCCGTACTCCGTTCGCCTTCCGCGGCCTCCCCCCGGATATCCTCCAGGAATGCCTGAAGATACCCTCCGGACCGATCTTCCGGTATCGGTCTCGACTCCACGCGCTCCGAATCCTTCCACGCGATCTGAATCGTATCCTGCGTTGTGCCTGCCTCGAGCACGCCATCCCGTCCCCAGAACGTGTACCGCCAGTAGAACGGCAGTGAATATCCCGCCTTGTCGGGCATGAAGTACGACACGTCTCCGAGCACGCCGCAACCGTTGTCCATCGTCAGCATCATCTGCGCGCCGTCACGAAAGTGCGGGAATTCCGGTGCGAAGGCATTCCAGCACCGGGCGGCGTTGACCGATTCGAACTCCAGGCCGGTTATCCACGGAAGACAGTCGATGGCATGGATGGCAAGGTCGTTAATGGTCCCGCCGTGCCTGCCTTCTTCGAAGTACCAACCCGGCCTCGAACCCAGCAGCAGCGGATGCTGTCCGCCAAATGAAATCGCGTGGACCTCTCCGATCGCACCCTCCCGAATCATGTTCCTCGCGCCGATGGTCTGCCCGTGATCCCGCATCGACAACATACAACCTATCCGCAGATTCCGCCGGCCCGCGATTCGTTCGATTTCGTCGAGTTCGTCAAGTCGCGTGCACAACGGTTTATCGACGATGACGTGCTTTCCCGCGTTTAAAGCGAGGATAGCCGCACCGCCGCGCCCGGCGAAATACTCACCAATGGCCACGACGTCGCAATCCACTTCGCCCAACATCCGCTCGGAGTCCGAATGCGTGACGTTTACACCGGCAGCAGCCGCGGCCGCCCGCGCGGCGTCATCCGCTTCACAGGCAGCCACGACGACCACGTCGTCGCGACCGTTCGCCCGCTTGTAAAGATCGTGGATATGCCCATGACGAAACCCAACGAAAGCAAACCGAACCGACATAGCGCCTCCCCGTTAATTCAGTAGCGGGATTTAACATGGATGGACAGGATCACCAGGATTTACCTTAATCCGCAAAAAGGCAACGGCAAAACTTACCACAAAAAGCACAAAAGGCACAGAAGGAATCAGCGCAAGAGCGGGGCATCGAGGTCGCACAAATGGATGAAATCTCCGTTCACGTCCAGTGCTCTCAAGTATCTGGGATCTTTGACATCAATATAGCTCAGACTATATCTCGACAACAGTTCGAAATTCACTATCATGTATGTGGACTTTCTTCGAAAGTTCGTACAGTACACATGCCGGAATCCCAATATCCATGTACATCCGAGAGAGGTGCCGATATGCCGAAACTTCTCACCCGGCAACAACTCGCGTTTTTCGACACGTTCGGATATCTGTGCCTGCCCGGGCTGATGTCCGACGTCATTGGCGACGTCATCCACGCTTTCGAGCAGGTCTGGACGGACCGCGGGGGCGGGCACGATGGCAAGCCGCACGACGGAGAACGGCGATCCTGTATCGTGCCGTTTATCGACCAGCACGAACGCCTCTGCGCCCTTCTGGACGATCCCCGCATCAACGGGCTTCTCGTCGACCTGCTCGGTTCCGATTACAACTACGTCGGTTCCGACGGCAACTACTACGCCGGCGATACCGCGTGGCATTCCGACGGCTGGGGCAAGACCGTCCGTTTTGTCAAGATCGCCTTCTACCTCGATCCTCTGACCCGGAACACCGGCTGCCTGCGCGTGATCCCCGGAAGCCATATGCTGGACGATCGCTTCGCCCGGGTCGTGCAGGATCAGATTCGGGAGTCCGGGCGAAACTGGGGAATCGAAGGCAAGGACCTCCTTCCGGGCGTCGCATTGGAAACCCGGCCCGGAGATATCGCCGTGTTCAACCACAACTTGAAACACGCCGCCTTCGGCGGCAGTGCGCGAAGACGCATGTTCACCATCAACTGTTCACAGCGCTTTCCCGAGGAAAGGATCGAAGATTTCAGAAATTACATTTCCGGCCACGCCCGATTCTGGATCGATCGTCTCTATGGCGAGACCATGGTCGCTACCGCCGGACCCGAACGCAGAATCCACCTCGAGCAGGGCATGGCGCACGACGGTCACCTGGCCGGACTGGCCGCAAAGGCAAAGAAGGAGATGCCCGAGCCATCACGTGGATGAGGAGCGATGACGAGACGCAGTCGCTAACCCGATTTCATTCGATGTACCCGAGGTTTCTCAATCGTTCTGCCAGAATGTCAGCCTCGGCCTGCGTGGTTTCCCGGGCCTGGAGGCGCCTGTAATTCGACCCTTCCAGGATGTCGCTTCGAAACGCTCGGAAGGGCGCCGGATCGTTACACTGCAAGTCCGCACCGCTGAAAACGTCCCGAAGCACATAGTCCTCACCGTCGAGTTTTTCTCTGAAGAAGACGTTTCCGTCCGTAACCGACCACATACGCAGACCATCCTCATCCCGCTTCAGTTCCACGCCGTCCATCGCCACGCGTGAAGTCACCCGATTGCGGTCCGCCTGCAGATTGCCCGGGTTCAGAAATCCGACGCCGTAGAGGTTGTCAAGTTCCGAATACACCCATCGACCGCGAAAAGAACCCCCGTTGTCTCGCAAGTCACGGCCATATCCCTTATAGTCTACCGTAAGCCCGGCGAGGTTGACCATAGTGGGGAACAGATCGATCGTCGCAAGGGGCCCTTCCGGCAACTTCAGTCCTTCGTGTCCGGGAAGGGATACCAGCAGCGGAACGTGGATCACATTCTCGTGCAGGAGGTCCCCGTGCGCCAACCCCTCCCTGCAGAACCCCTCCCCGTGATCGCCCAGAATAAACACCGCCCAGTCGTCATGATTCACGCGCTTCAGAATTTCCACAAGCAGGAATTCCTGGACGTGCGTCACCGCCGCGTAGTAAAACCGGAGCGCTTCGTCCGCCTTTCCCGCATCCACCAGCGCTTTGAGGTCCGGCATTCCGGGAATTCCCCTCGCACCGTACCCACCATGCGTATACCAGAAATGCAGGAAACAGAACCGCGGCCGGTCCTCGCCTTCGAACGCCGACTGCAAAAGGTCTTCCATTGAACCGAGATGTTGATCCGCAGCATTGGGATCCATGGGTTCGATATAACGCTCGTAATCCAGAAAACGGAACACGTCCCTCCGCTCGGAGCGGCCATGGATCTCAAATCCCGCATCCGAGAAGAGTTGAAACAGATTCGGTATCCCCGCGAACATCTTCAGATACGTCTGCCCGCACAATCCGTGCTCAAACGGGTACAACCCCGTAAACATGGACGTGTGAGACGGGCGCGTGGCCGGGGCCGTCACGAAAAACCGCTCGGCGAACGCATAGTCCCTGGTCAACAGGTCGAATTTGGGCGTATTCAGCCGTCGATTGACCCGGCTTACCGCATCGTACCGCAGGCAGTCGATGGATATCAGAAGGAATTTGTCGACCTGATGTCTCATAGCTATTCGGGACTTACATGGATGCACAGGATGGACAGGATCAAAACCGATCGGGATTAACAGGATTAGAAACAGGAGCAGGATCAGAACCGACCGGGATTAAAAACAAAAAGCAAGAGCAGAACCTGGGAGACTGTAATTAAGTCCAGAATTTGCCGTTTGGCAAGTACATCGATTCCGATTTATTCATAAGAAGCTGTCTTAAAATTACCGGTGAGTTCCCGAGCGCGAGCGAAAAAGCGGCGGTTATGAGGCGCGAGGGGCGCGCAGCGCCGACGGGAAAACCCGCCTAAGAGAGGCGAGGGGCGCGCAGCCTCGATACATTGGATACGGGCGGGTTTGACCAACGCAGACCGGCGCTTTTGCAGCCGTGCGAAGACCGCTGGGAATTTTAAGACAGCTTCTATGTTGACATCCGCCGGAACGGATTTATCATGTTGCAGGCGCCCGATTCTCGATGACCAACAGGAACTCGATAAGCCGCGGCTTCGACCCACACGGCGCCCTCGAACGCGTATGGGACCTGGAAGATCCCGTTCGCTTCTACGACTCGCCCATCCAATAGCGTCTTCCGCTTATCCCAATGCCCCCAACGTCCAATCCTCTCATCGCCTATCAGACTGCGTCGGCGCCGGATCCAGCCGGCCGGGGCGTCACGCTTCGATCGATCTTTCTGGCCGCGCTTGTCTCCGTGTCTGCGTGCGTCTGGGTCAACTACATCGAGTACGTCATCCACGCCTCCCGCATGACCCTCAGCCACTTCCCGATGGGTTCGCTGATGGTCTTCCTCGCCCTTGCCCTGATCCTCAATCCGCTGTTCAAGAAACTGACCGCAAGATATGCGCTCTCGCCCACGGAACTCAAGGTCATCCTGGCCGGCGGCCTGGTTGGCGGGGCCATCCCCTCGGTTGGGCTGACCGGTTATTTCCTGGGCGCCATCGCGGCGCCGTATTACTTCGCGACGCCGGAAAACCAGTGGGGCGAGTTCTTCCACCCCTACATTCCCCAGTGGCTGGCGCCGCGCAACGTCAACCATGCCCTGGACCACCTCTTCGAGGGCGGCCCGCCCGGCATGGAGATTCCATGGGAGGTTTGGTACATCCCCCTCGCCGCGTGGATGGCGTTGATCACGGCCCTCTTTGTGGCCTCCACCAGCCTTTCCGTCATACTCCGGCGTCAATGGGTGGAGAGCGAAAGGCTCAGCTATCCGATCCTGCGCCCGGTGCTGGATCTCACCGACCGGGAGAAGCCCGGTTTTTCCAGGCGTTTCTGGATCGGTTTCGCCGTTGCCCTGGGAATCATCAGCTGGAATATGATCCACTATTTCGTCCCGGGGTTTCCGCAGATTCCCAATATCCGCTGGGGTCCCTGGGTGCATTTCGAGCGATACTTTCCCGGTATCTGGACCCGCGTCAATATGTTCACCATTTCCTTCGCCTACTTCGCCAACATCGACGTTCTTTTCAGCCTGTGGTTCTTCTGTGTCCTCTTCATCCTGCGCAGCGGCGTCCTCAATCGATACGGGTTTAATGCCAGCAGTACCTATACGACAACGGGCGAGTTTGCATGGCTTCAGCTCGGCGGATTCGTCACGCTGGTTTGCTGGGGCTTGTGGATCGCGCGACACCACCTGAGATCGGTGATGAGAATCGCCATCGGCCGGAGCGCGCCCCTGGACGATGCCGACGAAATGATGAGATACCGAACGGCCGTTCTTGGTTTCGCCCTGAGCACCCTCTTCGCCGTCTTCTGGTTCTGGCGGGCCGGCATGGGGATCGGGGTCGCCTGTCTTTCCGTCCTGGCGACCCTGGTCATCTTTCTTGGCGTATCCCGAATCGTGGCCGAAGTCGGCCTGGTCTTCGTCTGCACGCCAATTGGCCAGCAGGAGATCGTCACCCGGCTGATCGGGCCGCGGAATCTCTCCGGGCCGAGCCTCACCGTCCTCGCGTTTTCGAACGCGCTTACCTCGTTCGGCAAGGGTCTCTTCATGCCCTCCGTGGTTCACGCCACGAAAATCGCCGATCTGTGCCCGCGCGAGCACCGCCCCCGCGTGCTGACTGCAATTTTTCTGGCATTTGCCGCGGGCGTGGTCGCATCCATCGCCTATACGCTCTACCTGGGATACACCCACGGGGCCTACAATTTCAACGACTTTCCGTTCACGCGATACAGCCGGAGCGGCTTTGCGAATGCGCTGTCGAAAATGAAGGATCCGGCCGTCGAGACCAGCATCCGCCCGGTCCTGCTGGGCATCGGCGCAGCGGTAATGTCCGTCCTTACGTTCATGAAATATCGCTTTCCGTGGTGGCCCCTTCATCCGGTAGGCTTTGCCATTGCGGGCATTTCGTACGTCCACTTTTCCACCTTTTCCGTCTTCATCGCCTGGTGCATCAAATTCATTATCCTGCGTATCGGCGCGGCGGCGCTGTACAGGCGGTATATCCCGTTTTTTCTGGGCGTATTAACGGGTTATACGACCGGCGTGGGGCTTTCACTCGTCGTGGACATCATCTGGTTCCCCGGCGCCGGCCATTCGATTCACGGGTATTGAAACAGACATTCACAAGGAGAGCGTGGAGAGGAGTGAGAAGTGAGAGAGAAGCAAAAGGCACAGAGGCAGTGGATAGTGAAAAACAGTGGTCAGTAAAGGCAAGAACAAAGACAGCTGTGGGGAGTGAGGAGTGAGAGGAAGAAGGAGAGCGCGACGATTGAAACAAGCCGGAGTACCACACGCTTTACGCCCTTCGACTTTATGACAGCGCGGACCGCCCCGCCATCGAATGTCATATCCGGAGGGACGGCTCTCTGCTGTTCCAGGGCGGAAAGGAACTGATGAATTCCGGCAGGGTACTTACATTCCAGGGCAACTGTCCGTACAATGATCGCTCAAGGCGGAAATGGTACGTCGTCGAATCCGACGAACACGTCTATACATTCGAAGACTTCGACTTTTCGAATCAGACCGCCGTCTTTCTTCTGGACGGCGAACGACCGGTCACCGTACCCTTCCGCAACCGGGCACGGGACATCGCAAAAATGGAACTCCGGACGGGCGGGGTTGGCATCGGCCGGTATATGCGCGTGAAACACGTGAAACAGTTCGCCGGCGACAAGAGGACGATATGCAAAACCATCGATATCCCCGCACGATGTACAAGCCCGACGACCTTGCCCGGGCCAGGGAAAATGTCAGACGCCACGACTGGGCAAGGAAGCTCTATGGACAGATCAAGTCCGGGGCCGGATACTATCTGAAGATGGACCGGGACCGGATGCGGTCTTTCATCAGCGACCGGACGCCGCTCGTCACCGTCGTTTGTCCCAACTGCGGCTGCGGACCCTGGTACGCCTACATCCTGACCAACCAGGGCGAAACGCTTCAATGCACAGACTGCAAGACGACCTGGGACTGGGACCCGGAGGACACGTCCGAAACCTGGAATATCCAGGCCGTGGTCCGCACGTACCGCCTGAAGTACATCCTTGGCGGCCTGGAGAGCGCCGGCATTGCGTACGGTATCGAGGGAGACGCACGTTACGCCGAAAAAGCCGCGGTTCTGGTTGAACGGTTCGCGGAAGTCTTCGAAAACTACCGGCTGAACCAGGTCAACAAGAATGTATGGCACGATCAGAACGATCCCTATTACGGGAAAATCGACGGCTGGAAACAGAGGGATGCCTGGTGCGCCCGAACCGTGCTGATCGCCTATGACCTTATCCGCGGCTCAGACGCCCTCAACGAGGAACAGCGACGGTCCATCGATGCCTTTGTGGAATACGTCCGAGACTATTTCGTCGAGTCCTTCAACAACCCGGGAACCTCGACGCTCGAGGGATACCAATATTCGGATGACCTCTCACCGTATCTCTCGCACTACTCGATACAGGACCACGGCGGCGCGTGGTGGTGCATCGCGGCTTCGGCCGCGCTGACGGACGACGTGGAAATCCTGCGGTCCGTCGTCAGGTTGTACGAAGACATGCTCAAGCCCGAGGCCGGCGTGTTCTTCCAGGATGGCGCGTTTTACGAATGCACTGCCGACTACACCCTGGGGCTGCTTCAGACAACCATCGGCATCCCGGAAATCATCCGCGGCAACCTGGACACCGACGTGTACGCCAATCCCCAGTGCGCCCTTCTGGAGAAGTGTTACACCTGGTTCCTTGATGCCGCCTTTCCGGACGACACCAACCCGGCGATCAACGATTCGCACGTCGGAAGTCCATTGCGTCCCTTCTGTTCGGAAATCGCCTATATCGTCTACAACAACCCGAAGGCGCTGCGACATCTCAAGACCGTATGGGGCGGCGACCTGAACGGAGGAACCGAATATTCGCTCTTCTACAGAGATCCGGATGCCGCGGTCGAAGGCGACGGCGAACCCTACGCTTCGTCAAGCGTCCACCTGCCCGATATCGGACTCATGATTCTACGTCAGGGCGAAGACAAGCATTCGCGGACCATGGCCTTCATCGACTACGGCCCCTATATTCCGGCCGCGCACAAACAGAAGGATTATCTCAATTTCGTCCTCTGGTCGTGCGGCCAGGAACTCGTTACGGAAATGGGATACAACTGGAATCCGGAATGGGCCCGCCTCTGGGAACGCGGACCGCTATCGCACAATACCGTCCTGGAATGCGCCGACCAGGGCGAGGGAGGAAAACCGCTCCTTTGGTGTGTGACCCCGGGTCCGAAGCTCGCGGAAGCGGGCCTGCCGCCGGCCAATACGCGCCTCATCGCGCTGCTGCCTCGAAGCGCGGGCGAACCCCTCATCGTGGACGTCTTCCGCGTCTCCGGAGAAAGCAGTTCGTACACGTGGATGATGCACGCCCGATCCGGAGACCTGGAGGTTTCGGGTCTGGGCGACCTTTCGCCGACGGACGTCCCCGAACCCCTGCGGTCCGGCCGGTCCGGCCACGCGATGGAAGACGTCTCCGCCACGTGGACCATGGACAGCGGTGGTTTGCGCACCGTCATCCCGATCATCCGCGACACCACGGTTACGATTTCCGAGTGTCCACCCGAAGAGGACGTCATCGAGGCCCTGCATGCCGAAGGCGGCACCCTGATACCGGGGGCCGTTCTTCCGTACCGCGGCCACCTCCAGGTTTCCCGGCCGGGTCCGGACGCCGTATTCGCCGCGGTACACGCGCCGTTTCGGCGCCGCCCACCCGCGATGGATATCGAATGCCACGTCCTGTCCGACGATGCCCTGGCACTCCGGATTTCCACCGGAGACGAGGGTTTTGTCCTGCTGCATCACCTTGCGCAAAACGAGGCGCGCTTCGACGGCCTTCTTCTGAATGGCCGCGCGGCCGTCGTCACACTGAAGGACGGGACGCCGCAGTCCTTCTGTCTGGCTTCGGGAACTTCCCTGGTCTGCGACGAGGCCGAACTTCGCCTGGGTCAAACCGGCAACGCCTACGCCGTTCGTTCCGGAGACAGGTTCAAAGAGGTAGAGCTATAGGTCTCGGCGCGTTATATTGTACCGGCCCGAACAGAGGTTCTTGGTCAATACAGGAGACACTGATGCCGTCCAACTTTCTCGATCGTGTCGCAGACGGCCACCTGCTCTGCGATGGTGGCTACTATCTCGAATTCGAGCGCCGTTGCCTTGGCAGCTATGCTTCGAAAATTCCGATGGGCGTGCTCGACCATCCCGATGGCGTCCTCGAACTCCATAAAGAGTTCGCGCGGGCGGGCGCCGAAGTTCTGCAGGCCATGGTCTGGGGGGTTCGGCCGATGGAACGGGAACAGGAACTTCACCGTAAGGCCGTGGAACTCGCCCGTGAAGCCGCGGGACCGGACCGGTTCGTGGCAGGCACGCTCAGCCCGTTCGTCTATTCGGGCCGTTCGAAATGGGACCCCATGACCGAAGCAGACAGGGCGAATGCCCGGGAATTCTTCGAGCGCCGTGTCGGCCAGCAGACCTCGGCGGGGGTTGACCTTTTCATCATCGAAACCTTCTATTCGGTGGATGAAGTCAGCCTGGCCATACCCTTTGTAAAACAGGCGGGGATTCCCGCCGTCGTTACGATGACCTATCGTGACGCGGAATTTACGAGGGAGGGCTATCGTCCGGGCGAAGCCGCCAAACGTCTGGTGGACGCCGGCGCCGACGTGGTCGGCATCAACTGCATGCGCCCGTGGTCCACCATGCGCCCGCTGATGTACGAAGTCAGGGAAGCGGTCTCCGTACCCCTGTGCGCCCAGCCCACCGGATACGAACTCGAACCCGGAGAGAATTTCAATCGACCGTTGAGCGTCGCCAATCTCTGGACCCAGGTTGAGCCCCGCGTGGTCACGCGTTTTTCCATGGCAGAATATACCGCCGAAGCCGCGCATATGGGCATCGGCCTTATCGGATCCTGCTGCGGCGCCCTGCCGTTCCACGTGCGCGCGATGGCCGAGGCGCTTGGCAAAGCCACGGATCTGCCTGACGTCGACCGGGGGTACCGCGGGCTTGCGGGATGAGGCGCGATCGAGGAACTGCGGGGACCCGCTATTGAATCACTCACGCCGCCCGCCGAATGGTTTTTCGCTCCAGGTCGATCGATCAATAGAAAAGCCCTGGAGAACGCGTCTCCAGGGCTTCCGTCGGACATCCCGTCAGACCTGATTCAGATCACATCGATGTGTCCATCTGATTTAATCGAGTTAACATGATGCCAAGAATGACGGTATAATCCTAAGCCTCAAGTTCTTTAATTTCGTGAATAATGCCTCGATACAAGGCCTGTTTCGCCGAAATCGGCACTATGTTTTGTGCAGTTGTGAATTCTTGTGCCTCAGTTAATGAGATATCAGTATGTTTAATGAGACAATCCAGGACACGCCGATTACATTCCTTTACACCATTGAGGCGATGTTCAAGCAAAAGCTGATCAAGCCGTTCTTCTTGTGATGTTAGATAATAGATGGAGTGAATGCCAAAATCAGCTTCGGGTGTGGCCAATCGTTTTTTGCCACCTAAAAAAGGTAATATGCCAGTAGAATAAATCTGTTGTGAATTATGAGTAATGGTCTGTATAGATTGCCCCATCAAAAAATAATATAGAGAAATAGCAGATTCAAATTGACCACCACCGGTGGAAATTTCCACATACAGTGTGGAAGGTTGCTGTCTTATTATTTGTGACTTCACTCTATTTATAAAATCGCCTACTGTGTCACGGCTAATGATATCTTTAAATTCACATCTTAATATTGAATCCATCCAATTTTTCCGCCTAACGGGGAACGGTCTGACGCAATACTGGGGAGTAAACTAACCGAAGGGAGAAGGGGGCACATTCTCGTAATCTATACATTTATCTAATTGGCCATTTATACGATGAATGTGCAACTCCGTGCCTAAGCCGCTCGCCAACTCTTTTCCGTGCGAAATCGCATAGGCTTGTGTTGCGTGAACACCGAGAGGGTTATCCATGCCCGCTAACTTTACTTCCCATTTGCCACCATTTGCTGTGACATGGATATTATTCCTTGCCGCCAAGTGTACCTCCTGTGGGCGATACGTCAGGGGCTACTCTATCGCGCCAGACCTGTCTTAATATACTCACGTGAGGGACTTCGTCAATAGTCACGTTCGATTTCCAATGTGATCAGTTACCGATTTTTTTGATGCAGATCTGCAACGAGCGGTTCTAAGTTATCGTGGGTCGTTATCCCAAAGGTGGATAGGCTGTGCATTAGATTTCTCGACTTCGTCTTCCGAGGCTTGTCGATATGAAATTTCCTGGTCATCCAGAATCGACAATGCCTGAACGGGCACGACGTATACGCCATCCGGCAAGCTGGTCACCGTCGCATGGGTCGCCAGTGCGTAATAACCCTCAACCTGATGTTTGCGACTATTAAACTTGACATACACGGTATTCATGCCTTTCCTTTGCGCACGATTTCTTTCACGTACCCAACCAGCGTGTCGATCGCGACGTCATTTCTTTCCTCCTCGTTTCTCATTTTCACTTCCACCTCCCCCTTCGCCAGCCCCCGGGAACCCACCGTAATCCGGATTGGGATGCCGATCAGGTCCGCATCGTTGAATTTTACGCCCGCCCGCTCGTTGCGGTCATCCAGCAGCACTTCTATCCCGTCGGCTTCCAGGTCCCGGCAGATACGCTGTGCCGCCTCCAACTCTCCTTTAGGCCGATTTCCGGAGAGCACCACGATATGCACGTGGAACGGCGCAACCGAAATCGGCCAGACGATGCCCTGATCGTCGTGGTGTTCCTCGATCACGCAGGCCAGGAGCCGCCCGACGCCGATCCCGTAGGAACCCATCACCAGCGGACGCGCTTTGCCGCTTTCATCCAGGAAGTTCGCGCCCAGTTTCTCACTATACCTCGTGCCCAGCTTGAAGATATTCCCCACCTCGACCCCGCGCGCCGACCGCAGCGGGGCGCCGCACGAAGCACATGGCATCCCGGCTTCCACCGCCACCAGATCGGCGACCAGGTCCGCTTTGAAATCCCTGCCCACGTTCACGTTCATGCAGTGATGGTCCACCCTGTTCGCACCGGACACCAGGTTACCGGATGCCGCCACCAGGTCATCCACCACAATCAACGCATCCGCGGCGATGCCGATGGGGGATCCGTATCCGGGCTCGGCCCCGATCGCCCGGATTTCCTCCTCCGTCGCCGGCCGCATGTCCACGGCCCCTGCAGCGTTGGCCAACTTCGTCTCACTCAGTTCGTGGTCTCCCCGTACCAGCGCGAAGATGAACCGCTCTTCTCCCTGTACGGACCCTGTCATGAACACCGCTTTGGCCGTCCGACTCGCGGGGACGTCCAGGAACCGCGCCAGATCTTCAATGGTCGTGCACCCCGGCGTTGACACTTCCCGGAGCGGCTGCGGCGCTTCCGCGACCGCCGCCTCCCTTTCGTATACGGCAATCTGCCGGTTCGCACGGTATCCGCATCCATCGCAAATCAGCAGCGTGTCCTCACCCACGGGGTTCAGATACATGAATTCGTGCGCCCCGGTCCCGCCCATCATGCCGGTGTCGCTCTCCACCGAAACCACCTGGTCCGCCAGGCCAACCCGGCGGAAGATATTCTCATAGGCCCGGTACATATCCTGATAGACCGAATCCAGGCCGGATTCGTCCAGGTCGAAACTGTACGCGTCCTTCATGGTGAATTCCCTAACGCGTATCAGACCGCCCCGGCTCCGGGGCTCGTCGCGGAATTTCGTTTGAATCTGGTAAACGCACATCGGCAGTTGCCGATAGCTTCTGATCAAATGCCGCGCCAGATCCGTGACCGCCTCTTCGTGGGTCATGGCCAGGCACATGTCCCGCTCCGATCGGTCCCGCATCCGGAGCATTTCCGGACCCACCTCATTCCACCGTCCGCTTTCCCGCCACAGTTCAGCCGGCTGTACGATGGGCATCAGCAGTTCCACGCAGTCGATTGCCGCCATCTCCTCCCTAAAGATCGCCTCGATCTTTCGCGCCACCCGGAGTCCGAGCGGCAGCGCGCTGAAAATGCCAGCGGCCAGCGGCCGGATCAGCCCGGCCCGCAGGGCAAGCTGGTGGCTGGTCAGTTCCGCGTCGGCCGGCGCCTCGCGAAGCGTCTGTGTAAAGAGGCTGCTATACCGCATCGAGACTCCTTTCAATGTCTACCAATCCCCATGGCTCGCGTCCGCGTCGGCATTCTAGAAGCTGAAAAGCTTCAAAGCGGTGCGGCCCATGATCCATTCAAGTTCGCTTTCGGACAGAAACGTCCAGCGGCGGGGCATCCTGACCGCCATCTCGCAGGTTTCATGAAGACTCACGGGCGGGAAATCGCTCCCCCACATCATCCGCTCGGCGCCGAACCGCTCCAACGCCCTTTCGATAAACGGCGTCGCCTCATCGTAGGGATAGCCCTTCCCGAATGCATAGAATCCCGACAGCATGAAGACGGTGTTTTCGTAGCTCGCGTATCCCATCAGGCGCTCGTATGACGGCTCGTCCGGGGTCTTCTCCACGTCCGGGAACCATCCCATATGTTCGATGCGAAACGTGGCGTTCGGGTATCTCCGGATCCGCTCCTCGGTCCCCGGACGAAGCATCCCGGCCTTACCTCCGCTCAGACTGGCCATGATCCCGAGTTCGCCGACGGCCTCCCAGACCGCCTCGTTGTCTACAGAGGCCGGAATCCGCAGTCCCGCGAGGCCGAACTCGGCCACTTCGCGCCGGATCCGGTCGCCTGCATCCGCGGCGTCATAGTCCACCGCGCCCAGAGACGCGAATCGGCCCGGATAGCGGTCCATACAGTCTTTCAAATAGGCGTTATCGTGACATCCGCCGTACTGTACCAGCAGGGCCTTGTCGATTCCGGCTGACTCCATCTGCGCCAGAAGCACTTCAACAGCGACGTATTTGGTCAAACCCACGTGGACGTGGCCGTCTACAATGGTCATTCCATTCCTCCACGGATTGAATTGGATATCCTGTAACTGCCGTTGTCTCTGATACGAGGCGTCAATCAGATCTCTACAACCAGCCCGTCTTCGGCCACGAGCACCTCGCCGTCGTATCCGCTCCTGATCTGTTCCGCCATCTGGTAGGGAGAAGTCCGGTCTCCCGTAATGTCTTCAATCACCAGGTGTTTGATCATAACGCGTTTCACTGCCGCCTTCCGCGCGATATCCGCAATATCGGCGGGGGTGATATGCCATGCGCCCCACGGCTGCGTTTCCAGGAATTCCGGCGTCCCGGAACACTCGACGGCGAGCAGGTCCGCGTTTTTACAGAATGCCGGAAAGTCATCATCCGGGGTACCGTCTCCCGTGATGATGACCCGACGATCGCCCGCATCCACGCGATAGGCCAGGGTCGGAATATTACCGTGGTCCGTAAACACGGCGGAAATCCGGTAGTCGTCCCGCTCCAGAAAACAGTGATTCCCGTCCACTTCGATCACCTCGGGATCGAGCGGCCGGACGTCCTTTCCGTGACTCATCCGGCTGCCGATGTCCTGCTGAAAGGGCGGCCTGATGACCCTCTCCACGAAATCCCGCGTGCCTTCCGGTCCATAGATCTCAAGTCGACGATGCCGCACCTTGACCCATCCCACGAAAACCAGATAGGGCACGTCCACGATATGATCGAAGTGCAGATGCGTCAGAAACAACCGGTCCACCGCTTCGCACCCCACACCGGCGCGCGCCAGGTTCGTACTGGCGCTGCGCCCGCAGTCGAACATCAACACCTCGTCTCCGATCATGAGCATCTGCGCCGGACCGCCGCGAACCGGGTTGTCCCGGACGGCGCCGCTGCCCAGCATCACGAATGTCATTCCTGCCATTGCCGATCCTTCTCAATATCGAACAGTCGCATCGATCGGTCCGGCGAATGCGCGGCGAACTGCCAGTTCGCGTTACCCGATCAAGCGTTCGCGCGGCGAACTGCCGGTTCGCGTTACCCGATCAAGCTCCCGGCAATCATTCTAAACTGACCTTTTGGACGCATATTTATATGCCTCGAGCGTCTTTTCGGCGATCGGCTCCCACGACAACGCCTTTGCCCGCTGAAACGCGCTTTCCGAGCAGGCCGACATGTCGCGCTCGCGGATTTCATCCATCGCCCGCGCCAGGCCCTCTCCGTCCCTTGCATCGTATACGATTCCTGAGTATTCGTCCAACAGTTCCGGGAGACACCCGATGCCGGGCGCGATCACCGGCCGCGCGAAAGACATCGCCGTTATCGCCGATCCGGAAGTCAGCATATCCACGAAAGGCAGCACCATCACGTCCGCCGCGTTGAAGAAAAGCTGGAGCTCCTCGTCGGGGAAGAATTCGGCTGTACGCGTCAGGATCCTCGGATCTCCGGCGTGCGCCCGGGCGATCACCTCGGCGCTGTATTCGCTGTTCGACTTGGCGGCGAGGAGCAGTCTCAGATGTTCGCCGGGCAGCCGGGAAAAAACCTCGAGCAGCTTCTCGACGCCCTTGTAGCGTTTCACGTTTCCGAAAAACAGGTACACGAATCCGTCTGGTGCAATCCCCAGTTGTCTCCTCGCCTCGATTCGCGACACCTTGTTCTCGTACGCGTCGATGAAATGGCCATGGGGTATTGTAAAGATGCCGTGTGTCCGGTGAAAGTGATTCAATACCTGTGCGCGTCCGTACTCGCAATGCACGATCAGGGCCGTTGCAAGCCGGGTTATCGCGAGGCGCGCAAGGCGGTCCAGGCCCGGATGCGGACGTTCGTGAGGATACAGGTTGTGGACGGTCCACACAATCCGGTAACCCAGGAACCGGGCCCGGGTCAGATGGCCGATGAGCTCTGCGCACTTTTCGACGCTCTCGCCGGCATCGTCCGTGTTGTACATGTATGAGGGCCAGTTCAGGTGCAAAACGTCCACGCGATCCCGGTTTTCCATCAACCACGATTCGCTCAGGTCCTCGTCGTATCCGGCTTCCAGATCCACCCCGATCCCGCCCATCGCCCGGGCGAGCAAGGGGCCGTACGGGTTGTTATTTTCGAACCCGAGCCCCGCCCTGCCCCAGTAAAACACCGCGCGCATACGCGTCTCCGTGTGAGCCGAATCTCGTCACTGCCAGCGCTGCAGGGAGCCGGACGCCACTCCCCTATAACAACACTCTGTTGACGGTCCTGCTCCATTGCTTTTGAAAGTACAGGTCCCCGTTCAAGTATACGTTCAGTCCCAGGTTCATCACAAAACAATCGCCGTTGCTCGTTAGCGATCCGGTCGCTTCGGACCGCACCTCGCACCCCGGCCACGCGACCGTCGCCACCTTTTTGGAACGGGTCCAGGCCTCCCCCGGCGTTCGGTTGGACACCCCCATCTCGCCTTCGCCGCCGAGCAGAACCAGGCGGTACCGGTCTTCCAGCACGTCGTGAACCACCTGCCAGGGCGCGTCGCCGGACCCGGTTGACCTCGGCGCGTGCGGCGAAGGTCGATACTCGAAGCCGGGAGCGCTTCCACCGTTCCATATCGGCAACTCGATTTTCGACGGGAATTCCGGTCCCCAGTGAACCGTGATCCGGCCCGACCGCGGCGTGGGCCATACGTTTGGGAAGTCCGATCCGTTGATGCTGATCCCGATCCGGTTTCCCTTCGTGAATCTCCACGCCGTTGCTTCCATATGAAACGCGACCCGGGAGACTTCGCCGGCAACCATGGGAACCGCCCGGTCCATCCCCTCCCGCCGTGTCGCATTCAATATTCCCTTTGTCACGAGTACGCTTGTCCCATCCGGCGAAATCTCCAATAGCCGGACGGCCACGGGTACCACCTCGACGTCGGAACTGATGTACAGGCTGAACGTTGGCGTTCCCAGGATCGAAACCGGATCCGCAAGAGGTGGCGAAATGAAATTGACCGCCCGAGCCGAATCCTCCCGCTGGTCTCCCGGCAGCGTGAAGGGCGTCCCCCCGTCCCACAACCCGCCGTGCCGGCATGCCGCCGGCAGATAGGCTGTTGAAGCCGCCCCCGCTTCCTCCGCCGGGCCGTCCGCCAGGTTTTCGTTGTGAAGATAGAACGTCTCCGGCGCCGGCCGGGGAAGAGCTTCCGCCGCTCGCCATCCGCCGGCTATCGTGCTGCGGTCCGTCACCGGTTCTTCATATTCCCGCCGGTATATCTGCACCGGGGGTTCTTCCGGAACGCCGTTGTCCATTTCCTTCAGCCAACAGTCCCACCAGCGCAGCAACTCGTAAAAGACGTCGATCCGGGGTCCGCAGTGCGACTGGTCTCCGTACGAATGCGACCATGGTCCCATCAGCAGGCGCCTGGGCGATTGCAGCGCCCGGTACACCCGAAGCGGCGGCGTGGGGTACCCGTCGTGCCAGCCGCCAATCAACAGGGCCGCCGCGCCAATTCGATCGTAATGCCCCGAAATGGATCCCACTGCCCAATAGTCATCCTCCACCTGATGGGAAATCCACTTCAGCAGATAGGGCTCGCTCTCCTCGAGCCGCTGCCGCCACAGTTCGCTCCACCCCTCGCCCACGGCTTCGCCGAACGGGGGCAGCCCGTTTCGGGCGACCATATTCAGGCCGTAGGTCAGCATGTCATAAAAGCCGCGGAGACAACCGCCCTTGTAGTGACAGTCGTCCGTATACCTTCGGTCCGTAAAATAGGCCGGCGCGATCGCCTTCAGCGCGGGCGGCGCCATGGCCGCAACCTGAAGGGTGGTAAAACCGCTGTAGGATGTGCCCAGCATCCCCACGCGGCCGTTGCACCACGGCTGGTCGGCCAGCCATGCGATGGCGTCGTATCCGTCGCGCGTTTCCTCCGCCATATACTCGTCTTTGCTCACCCCTTCCGAGTTTCCCGTCCCCCGCGCGTTCAAATAGACGAATGCATACCCCCGCTCGGCGAAATACCGGGCAATCGGCGACGTGGACCCGTCCGATCCCCCACGGTAAGGGTCGTACCACACCAGCGCGGGAATCGATTCATCGGCCAGCGGCCGGGATATCGTCGCCCCCAGAGAGATCCCGTCACGCGTCGGGATGCGATATCGATTGCTCGTTTCGAACCCGAACTCAGCCGCGGAACAGACTTGCCTCTTCGAGACGTCCACCGGTCATTCCTCACCTTTGTGTTGACAGTGACTTCCGGATTGTTTACCTAAGAACAGCGCCAATCTGTCACATTCGGGGAAAAGATGCGTTACAGGAGCATGCTGCACTGCGTCCGGGACCTGGAGAAAAACGGCCACCTCATCCGGATCCGTGATGAAGTCGATCCGGACCTGGAAATGGCCGAAATCCACCGCCGCGTGTACCAGGCCCGAGGGCCGGCCCTCTTCTATGAGAATGTCAGAGGCAGCGCTTTTCCGGCCGTCTCGAACCTGTTCGGCACCCTGGAACGATCCCGCTTTATCTTCCGCTCCACGCTGAAGTGGGTCAGGCGTCTGATCGAAATCAAGGCCGACCCGCCGACGTACCTCAAGGCGCCCTGGAAGGCCGCGGGCATCGCCAGCATTGCCCTGAATATCCCGCCCCGAAGGGTCCCGTCCGGTCCCGTCCTCGAAAATACGACGACGATCGCCGGGCTCCCGCAGATCAGGTGCTGGCCGGACGACGGCGGCGCGTTCATCCTGCTCCCGCAGGTCTACACCGAAGATCCTCTGAATCCCGGTATCCTCAAATCCAACCTCGGGATGTACCGCATTCAAATGTCGGGCAACCATTACGAGCCCGACAGAGACGTCGGGCTGCATTACCAGATCCGGCGGGACATCGGCATACACCATACGAATGCCATCGAGAGTGGCGTGCCCCTTCGGGTTAGCGTTTTCGTCGGAGGGCCGCCCGCGCACACGTTTGCCGCGGTCATGCCCCTTCCCGAAGGCCTGCCCGAAGTCGCTTTCGCGGGAGGGCTGGCCGGCCGTCGCTTCCGATATGTACTAAAAAACGGCTTCACGATATCCGCCGAAGCCGATTTCTGTATCACGGGGGAAGTCAACCCGGGCGAAACCCTGCCCGAAGGCCCATTCGGCGATCACCTGGGATATTACAGCCTGGCGCACGAGTTTCCCGTGCTGCGCGTCGATTCCGTCTACCACCGGAAGGACGCCGTCTGGCCCTTCACCGTTGTCGGCCGCCCTCCCCAGGAAGACACCGCGTTCGGCGAACTCATTCACGAATTGACAGGCCCGATGGTCCCCGTCGAACTTCCCGGCCTCAAGGCCATCAACGCCGTCGACGCCGCCGGCGTTCACCCCCTGCTCCTGGCCATCGGGAGCGAGCGCTACGTTCCTTATCGGGAACGGCAACCCCAGGAGATACTCACCATCGCAAACGCGCTGCTGGGGTTCGGCGCGTGCTCGCTCGCCAAGTATCTGTTGATCGTCGCGGGCGAAGACAATCCGGAACTGGATATTCACGATATTGCCGATTTTCTCAGACATCTCCTCGAACGCGTGGACTGGACCCGCGACCTTCACTTTCAGACCCGAACGACCATCGATACCCTGGACTATTCCGGCACCGGCCTGAACGAAGGTTCCAAGGTTGTGATTGCCGCGGCCGGCGCAAAAAAGAGGGATCTGCCTGTCGAGCTTCCCGGCGATCTGAGTCTGCCCGGCGATCTGAAGAATCCGAAGGTCGCGCTTCCCGGCATCCTCGCGGTCGAGGCGCCCCCCTTCAATTCTGCCGCGGATGGAGCGTCGGCGGAGCGGCTTACCGCCGCCTTGGAATCCGTGGCGGAGGTCCAGGGCTTTCCGTTGATTCTGCTTGTGGACGATGCTGACTTCTCGGCGCGCACGCTGAACAACTTCCTCTGGGTGACGTTTACCCGGTCCAATCCCTCGCACGATATCTACGGCGCCGGCAGTTTTATCGAAAACAAACACTGGGGCTGTTATGGACCGCTGATCATTGACGCCCGCCTGAAGCCCCACCACGCGCCGCCTCTGGTGGAAGACCCCCGAATCACGCGGAAAGTCGATCGCCTGGGCGATCGCAACGGCCCCCTGCACGGCATTGTCTGAAGAATAATCAATACAGATCGTCGGCAGTCGTCACCGCACACCACCGCGCGGTGAACAACGCGTCGATCAGCGCCTTTCGGGCCCTGGGTGTGCCAATGCGCCTGAGCGCCAGCCCCGCATAGAACCGGTTGTAGCGATTCTCATCACCGAGAACGTCGATCAGATCATCCACCGCAGGGTCCCCCGCCTCGCCGACGTTGCAAAGCGCCAGCGCCGCATTCCGCCGAACGCGATAGTCGGGGTCCTTTACCGCGCTGAATACCGCCCCCAGCGCATTCCGGGAATCCGCCCCTATCGAACGCAACGCTTCCAGCGCGTTGCGGCGGACCCACCAGTGATCGTCGCCAACCCTATCGACAAGGCTGAACACCGCGGCGCGCGCTTCCAGGCCCATCCGGGCAAGCACGTGCGCCGCCATGGCGCGGACCCACCAGTGGTCGTCTTCCAGCGCCTCCAGCAGCGCGTGGATGGCCGGCGCACCCATGGTTGTCAACGCGCGCGCAGCCGCTCCCGGCGTAGGATTGGTCCCGTGCGCGTTGTCCGCCGTCTTTGCGGTCGTATCCTCGACGGCCGCCAGCGTTTCCCTGCGCATCGCATCCACGAGCAGCGGTATCGACGTCCTGTCGTTGGCCAGCGCATACGCCGTATTGATACGCACGCACTCATCCTCGTCGAACAGGCCCTCTTCCTTCACGTTCCCGGTTGCTTCCGAACGCCCGTTGACGGTCTCTCCACGCATCCACTTCCAGACATCCGCGGAAGCAGCCGGGTTGGCATCGTCTTCCGGAGGCGTCCAGGCTTCATTCCGGTGATCCCAGGTGGGACCTTGCGGTTCCCGCAGTCGCGTAAACTGAAACTTCAACATATACCTTTTATTGTCGCTTACGTTGGGCGTCGCCCTGTGCCAGGAGTCGAAATGCATCAGGGTCACGATCCCGGCATCGCCGCAAATGGCGTACTCCGGCTCGCGGGTTTCTTCCGGATTCGGGTTCGAAATGGTCCTGTAGTTCTGCAGGCGTGGGATCACCCCTGACGGGCCCATGTCTTTGGTTGTATTCTGCGGATAATAGAAGGCCAGCACCCACTGAAACCGTGGGTGACGGATATTGTGGTCGAAGACGTAACAGTCCTTGTGCCAGCTCTGGCCCCTGCCGCCCGGTGGATTCAGATGGCAGTGTCGGTGCGGATTCATGACGTAGTCGGGTCCGAGGAGGCTCGTCAGGGCGCCGCGCACGACGGGTTGATCGAACACCTGCTGGATCCGGGGCACGCGCGGGAGAATATTGTTGCCGACGTTGCCTTCGCTGTCGAAGACGGTTTCGATCTCGTCGTAGATCCTGCCGTGTGTATCGGGGATGGCGTCCGTCTGTACGGTAATGTAGCCATCCAGGATAAAACGCTGGACCTGCGCATCCGTAAGAAGATGATCACTCTGCGTTATCATTCCACCTCCTCGACCGACGGTGCGAGCCCGCTCGCATGCATCCTACGGGCCTGTCTCACGGCCGCCAGCACCTGTTCAACCGTGTAAAAATCGCTTTTGAAGACCTCCCGTCCATCCGGCGCATAGATGACCAGCAGCGGGATGGTCAACCGGCCGGTATCTCTTAACTTCGCCTTGCCAACGGGGTTGTTGCCCGTTATATCCACCTTGACAGCGGCTACGTCGGGCGCCGCCAGCAGAGTCACCACCTCCTGACTTTGCAGTACGTTGTGCTCCAGCACTTTACAGTTCAGACACCACTCAGCGGTGAAGTCCACCACCACAACCTGCCCCTCCGCCAACGCCTCCTGAAACCGCGCGGGCGTATAGTAAATCCAATCGATCGGTCCCTTGTCCGTAAACCGGACGGCGCCCGACGCGGAGAAAACGAAAAGCGCCGCGCCGAGAAGACCGAAGACTGCACGCCGTCCCGTACGGGCGGTGATCCGAAACGTTCCGTAGACCAGCCAGAAACCGGCGGCGGCGCCGAATGCCATCACGGCCCACCAGTATTCCCTGCCCGGCGGGTCAGGAGGTGTGACAACGAGCGCGCTGACGCCGACGCCCACGAAGTAGGCCGCCGCCGCCAGCATCAGCAGACCCATCACCTGCTTGATCAACTCGCTGGCCGGGCCCGTGCGGGGCATCCGCTCCACCAGCGCGGGAAAGATTGACAGCGCCATGTACGGCGCGGCCATGCCGGCGCCGATCGAGGCGAACGTCAGCAGCGTGGTTGCCGGATATTGCGTGGCCGCCCACGCCGCGGCTGCTCCCATGAATGGCGCCGTGCAGGGCGTGGAAAGCACGGCCGTCATTATGCCGAACCCGAACGACCCCCCGAGGCTGTCCTGGCCGGGATTGAACCGGTAGACCGCCTGCGGCAAACGGATGTAAAACAGCCCGCACATGCCTACGGCCATCGCTGCGATGACAATGCCGACGAGGATCGTGAAAACCGGGTATTGAAACAACTGATTGGTGGCCGTGAATCCGCTGATGCCGGCAATCATCGTACCCAGCGCCAGCCAGAATGCGACCACGCCCAGCGACATCGAGCCCCCAAGCACGAGACGCCGGGTCCGATTCTCCGACGCCTGCGCCAGCCCGATAATCTTGATGGGAATTACCGGAAGCACGCAGGGCGTCAGGTTCAGCAGCCCGCCGCCGAAGGCCGCTACGATCAGGAGCAGAATCAGCCCGCCGCCGGATGACGTATCGATAGAAAACGTCCAGCCGAACAGATCGAAGCGCACGCCGCCCGCCCCGGCATCGGCGCCGGTCGCGCTAAACCCTTCGAATAACCCGGAATTCAGGCTGTTTACGGATTGGCCGGCGTCCACAATCGGCAGCGACGCCTCCAATTCGACTGTCCTGGGTATGAAGCACGTGTACGCATCACAGGCCTGGTACTCCACCTCGAGTTTGAGCCGTTGGGGTCCCGGTGGCACCTCGTCACCCACCTTGACAGGCAGGTAAAACACGGTTCGGCCCTCGTACACCATGAGGTCGCCATCGGCATAGTCTGCTTTTATTGGATGAGGTTTCGGGAAGCGAACGGCTTCAAGGGTGAGACCGCTGGCCGCCTCGAGAATGCGGACGTCCGTGGGATAGGGTTCAAAATCGCCGACCACGACCACCTGCGCAGGATCCGGGTTGATGTGAAATTCATCGTCGATATCCACCACGATGGCCAGCGCCACGAGGTCGCCCGGTCGCGCCCCGTCCACCGGCCACGCCGTACTCACGCGCACTTTGTCCTGTGGGTGAGCCGGCGCCGCCGCCGCGACAATCGCGACCAGCAGGGCAATCAAACCCGACCGTTGCATCATTCACGGCTCCTTAAAAATCGGTGAGAGGTAAATCTTAAGTCACGTAAGAGATGGAGGGAACGCCGTCGGCCGGGCGCCCACAAGGGACGCCCCTGCATACGCAAGATCGGCCTGGAACTCAATGAGTTTAATTCGTGAATGTTCGGTCTTGTAGGGGCGTCCCTTGTGGGCGCCCGGATAATGGCCCTGGCAACCGTGGATTGATATCGCCAGGCCGAATCGTAGACCGGGTATAGCTGACTGCCCACGACTGACAGCTGATCGCTTTTTGCCTCCCTGTCCTGGTGTTAAAGAAGCGAAAAGACGTCGTGATGGCAACGCTTTTTTCTTTGCAAACGACGGGCGCCGTTCTTAATTTACGCCGCGCAACTCGCTTCCCGTCGACCATGAATCAAAGGGCCGTTTTTGTGGCCCTGAGCCGCCCTGGGAGCGTCCTTTTCTTGCATTTTCTTCGTGCCTGCGTCGGCATCATCAATCGGTTGAACGAACGTATCGGCGTTGCCGTATCCTGGCTCACCACGGTGCTCGTGGCCGTCGTCTGTTACGACGTGTTCACGCGTTACCTGCTAAAGAGCAGCCTGGTGGCGGTGCAGGAACTGCAATGGCATCTGTTTGCCGTCATTTTCCTTATCGGAGCGGCATATACGTTGAAGCATGGCAAACACGTGCGGGTGGATGTTTTCTACAATCGGTTCTCAGCAAGAACCAGGGCGTGGGTGGACTTCCTGGGAAGTCTCATTTTTCTCCTGCCATTCTGTGTGGTCGCCATCTGGTGTTCTCACACGTTCGTCATAAACGCCTTCATTATCGGTGAAGGTTCGCCCGATCCGGGCGGGCTGCCCGCGCGATTCATCCTGAAAGCCGCCATTCCGGTGGGCTTTCTTCTGCTGGCCTTACAGGGTCTGGCGCTGGCCTTCGGTTCGCTGTTCAAGATCGCAGACAGTCAGGCGAGGGGCCCCGATGCCGAACAACAGAGGGCGGACGTGTGATGGAAGCCATGCCGCTCATCCTGTTCGGGGTCCTGTTTGTACTTCTCCTTTTCGGATTTCCCGTCGCATTTACCCTGGGCGGCGTTTCGTTCATTCTGGGTTACCTCACGTTCGGCATCGATTTCTTCAATCTGCTGCCCCTGCGCATCTGGGGCGTGATGACCAACTACGTGCTCATCGCCGTCCCGCTGTTCGTGTACATGGGTGTCATGCTCGAAAAGTCCGGGCTTGCCGAGGAACTGCTGGAAACGATGGCGCTGCTCTTCGGCAAGCTGCGCGGCGGCCTTGCCGTTTCCGTTATCGTCGTCGGCGCGCTTCTGGGCGCTTCCACCGGCATTGTCGGGGCAACTGTCGTCACCATGGGTCTCCTGAGCCTGCCCACCATGCTCAGACGAGGCTATCGCACCGAACTCGCCACCGGCATCATCTCCGCGTCCGGCACGCTGGGTCAGATTATTCCGCCCAGCATCGTCCTGGTGTTGCTGGGAAGTATTCTGAATATATCCATAGGCGACATGTTCATTGCCGCGGTGATTCCGGGCCTCTGTCTGGTCGGTCTTTATCTGATCTGGATCGTGATTGTCGCCCTGACGAGGCCGGATTCCGCCCCCGCCATGCCCAGGTCGGACCTGGACCGTTTTGTTGGCGCGGTCAGAATCAAACAGACCATCCACGCGTTCCTCCTGCCCGGCATGCTGATAACGGCCGTTCTCGGCTCGATTTTTGCCGGAATCGCTTCGCCGACGGAGGCCGCCGCCGTGGGCGCCCTCGGCGCCACCGTTCTGACATTGTGCAAGCGAAAACTATCGCTCGAGACGCTCAAGGCCGTAATGGCGGAGACCACCCATCTCACCTGCATGGTCTTCATCATCCTGGTTGGCGCCACCGCCTTCGGCCTCGTCTTCAGGGGATTGCAGGGCGACGCGTATCTCACGCGACTGATCGTGGAAGCCGACCCGGGGCCGCACGTCTTCCTCGCGCTTGTCATGGTGGTCATATTCATCGCCGGATTTTTCATAGACTTCATTGAGATTACGTTTATTATCGTCCCCGTCGTCGCGCCGATATTCTCACATCTGGGTGTGGACCTCCTCTGGGTGGGCGTGCTCATCGCGATGAATCTGCAGACGTCATTTCTGACCCCGCCGTTCGGATTCTCCCTGTTCTACCTTAAAGGGGTCGCGCCGCCCGAAGTGCGGACCGGCCACATCTATCGCGGCATCATCCCCTTTATCGTCGTCCAGCTGATCGGCCTGACCCTGGTTATCGTCTTTCCCGAAGCGGCCACGTGGCTGCCGCGATACCTGGCGTCGTGATGGATCAGAAACAGAAAAGGGACGCGTATTGCACGCATCCCTTTGACTCACGACTTCTGTCGCAAGCAATCGTCATCCGCCAATTGCGGAATAATAGAGTTTCTCCGAAAGTGCCGCCCACGGATCGATATTCTTCCGGAACGCATCGAAAGAAGCATAGACCTTTTTGCTCATCGGATCGGCTTCAGCCACCTCGTTCTCGACCTCAACGGAGTATCCTCGCAGCGTCTTCAGGACCTCGTCCGAAAACCTGCGCAATACGACGTTGTGTTCTTTGGTGAGTTTTTCCAGGTAGACGCTGTTCTTGGACTCGAATTCCGAGAGCATCCATGCATTGGAACGGGCGGCGGCCGTCTCCACAACCCGCTGCAGGTCCGATGACAGTTGTTCGAAGGCGGTCCTGTTGACGATCAGTTCCAGGGCGGTGCCCGGCTCGTGCCAGCCCGGATAATAATAGTATTTCGCGGCCCTGAAGAATCCCATCAGGTAATCGTGATAGGGTCCGATCCATTCGGTTGCATCGATGACGCCGCGTTCCAGGTTCGTATAGATTTCGCCTCCTGCCGACAACACTGCGGACCCGCCGGCTTTGGCGATGACCTTTCCGCCAAGCCCCGGGATCCGCATCTTCAGACCGTGAAAATCGGTAATACTGTTCATTTCGCGATTATACCAGCCGCCCATCTGGACGCCCGTATTGCCCACCGGCATCGCGACCAGATTGAACGGACCATACAGCTCCTGCCAGAGCTCCAGCCCACCGCCGCTGTAGATCCAGGCGTTGAGCTGTTGTCCGTTCATGCCGAATGGAACCGCAGCGAAAAACTGTGTGGCCGGCGCTTTCCCGGCCCAGTAATACGCGGCGCCGTGACACATCTCAACGGTACCCTGGCTGACGGCGTCGAATCCCTCAAGCGGTGGAATCAGCTCGCCGCCGCCGTAGACCGTAATTTTCAATTGTCCGCCGGACATCTCATCGATCCATCCGGCCAGCATGTCCGCGCCTTCGCCTAGAATGGGGAAATGCGGCGGCCAGGTGGTTACCATTTTCCATTCGAATTTCTTTCTGGTATGCACCGCGGGCGCGGCCGGCTTTTCGTTTGAAGCGGGGCTGCAGCCGGTCAGGGCGGCAACGCCGCCGGCGACCCCGACCGAAGCCTTTTTCAGGAAATCGCGTCGTTCGAACTTCTCCATTCAACGCCTCCACGGAAGGATCGGTCAACGCATAGACAGGTTGGCAATCAACGAGACAAGGTAGGTCGCACGGGACGCTGTCGCAAGAATAATGAGAACCCCCGCACTCCTTGTTACCAGTGATTCGGGGGTCGGGAGAGAACAATGAGCGAAACAGACAGGAAGCTCTACCTGCTGGACGGAATGGCGCTGGTCTACCGGGCCCATTTTTCGATGATCCGCAACCCGCGCATGTCCTCCACCGGCCTGAATACCTCTACGGTATTCGTGCTTACCAACACCCTGCTGGATATTCTTTCCAACGCGGAGCCCTCGCACATCGGCGTTGTCTTCGATACACCTGAGCCAACCCACCGGCACCGGATGTTTCCCGAATACAAAGCCCAGCGCGAGGCCATGCCGGAGGACCTCAGCGCGGCGCTTCCTTACGTCTTCCGACTGTGCGAGGCGTTCAACCTGCCGGTTGTCAGGGTTCCCGGATGGGAAGCGGACGACGTGATCGGGACCCTCGCCAAACAGGCGGAGACTGCCGGCTTTACCACCTATATGGTTACGCCCGACAAGGATTACGGACAGCTGGTCTCGGATCGTACTTTTGTCTGCAAACCGGGGCGCACCGGTGACGTGGAAGTCGAGGGCGTCAAGGAAATCCTGGAAAAGTGGCAGATCGAACGCGTGGAACAGGTGATCGACATCCTGGGACTGATGGGCGACAGTTCGGATAACGTCCCCGGCGTGCCCGGAGTCGGCGAAAAGACGGCGCAGAAACTGATCGGAAAGTATGACAGCATCGAAAACCTGCTCGACCACGTGGATGAACTCAGGGGAAAGCAGAAGGAACGCATCGAAGAAAACCGCGAACAGGCGCTGCTTTCCAAGAAGCTGGTCACCATAGAACGCGACGTGGTGCTGGAAGTAAGACCCGAGGACCTGAAACGCGTCGATTGGGACGTGGCGAAATTGCAGGCGTTGTTTGTCGAGCTCGAATTCAATACCCTCGGCCAGCGACTGTTCGGCGAGGCGTTCAAGGCGGGTCCCACGGCCGCAACCGACGAGGTGGGAGGCGACCTTCGGACTCTCGAAGACGTCGAACACGACTACAAACTGGTGGATACCGGGGAATCCCGCCGGGAACTCATCGCAGCCTTGAGCGAGCAGGAAGCCTTCTGTTTCGATATCGAAACCACGGGTCTCAATCCGAAGAAATGTGAGCTGATCGGCCTGGCCTTTTCGTACGAACCTCACACCGGGTACTACGTGCCTCTGCCCGAGGTTCCGGACGAAGCGCTCGCAATCCTCGAAGCGTTTCGTCCAATACTTGAGAATCCTGAAATCGAAAAAATCGGCCACCACCTGAAATTCGATCTGAGCGTGTTGCGCTGGAAGGGTTTTCGAGTCAACGGCCCGCTGTTCGACACCATGCTCGCCGCTTATCTGGCCACGCCGGACCTTCGACGCACCATGGACTATCTCTCCGAAGCGCTGTTGGGATACCGCCCCATTCCAATTTCCGACCTCATCGGCGAGAAGGGCGAGGACCAGTTGAGCCTGACCGACGTCCCCCTGGACCGGGTAACCACGTACGCCGCGGAAGACGCGGACATTACCCTTCAACTGAGCGAAATTCTGAGGTCCAGGCTGGATGAGATGGGACAGGTGCGCGTGTTCCGGGACGTGGAATGCCCGCTTATCCCCGCCTTGGTGGAAATGGAATACGAAGGCATCCGGTGTGAAGCCGAAGTGCTTCGGGATCTGTCGAAAGGGCTCGCCGGCGAAATCGAGCGCGCCAGGGAGCAGATCTTCCAACTCGCGGGTGAAAACTTCGAATTGAACTCTCCCAGGCAGTTGGGCGACATCCTCTTCGATAAATTGAAGCTGGATCCGAACGCCCGCCGCACGGCAAGGACCAAACAATACCAGACCACGGAGCAGGTTTTAAGGCGGTTGGCGTATAAACATGAAATCGTGGAACAGGTGATGTTCTACCGGATGTGCACCAAATTGAAATCGACGTACGTCGACCAGTTGCCAGGGTCGATCTTCAAACCCACGGGCCGAATACATACAAATTACGAAGCGGCGGTTGCCGCCACGGGTCGGCTGCAGTCCCACGGTCCCAATATGCAGAATATCCCCATCCGCACCGAAATGGGCAGGGAAGTGCGGAAAGCCTTCGTGCCGCGCGACGAAGACCACGTGCTGCTCGCCGCGGACTATTCTCAGATCGAACTCCGCGTGGCCGCGGAACTCAGCGGAGACGAGGCCCTGACGGACGTCTTCCGCCAGGGCGGCGATATCCACACGGCGACCGCTGAGAGAATCTACGGCATCGAAGGGGCAACCGAAGACATGCGACGCCACGCGAAAACCGTCAACTTTGGCATCATCTACGGTATCTCGGCCTTCGGTCTGGCGGACCGCCTGGACATTACCCGAACGCAGGCCGCGGAACTTATCGACCACTATTTCGACCAGTTTCCCGGCATCCGGACCTACATGGACGAAACCATCGAGTTCGCCAGGGAGAACGGCTACGTCGAGACGGTCACCGGACGACGTCGGTATCTGCGCGACATCAACTCCCGCAACGCGACGACACGAAGGGGGGAGGAGCGAAACGCCATCAACTCGCGCATCCAGGGCACGGCCGCGGACATGATAAAACTCGCGATGAGTTACATCCATCGCGAAATCCTGGAACGGGGCCTCCGATCGCGAATGCTCCTGCAGGTGCACGACGAACTGGTCTTCGACATGCACAAAGACGAAGCGGAGGTCCTGCCGGGCATTGTGGAACACGGGATGAAGTCCGCCATTCCGATGCAGGTACCCATCGTGGTGGAAATGGGTACGGGGTCCAACTGGCTGGACGCGCATTGAGTGAAACGACGTGAAACCTCCGTTGCCCAACAGCTACTGGGTCCGTCCGGGCCGATTCGCGGCGGGAGAGTACCCCGGCGACCTGGACCCATGCCAGGCGGCAGCAAAGCTGAAAATGCTGCTGTGCGCCGGAATCAACCATTTCATCGACCTTACGGGCGCCGGCGAATTGCGGCCGTATCGCGACATTGCGGAACGGGAAGCGCCGGCGCATGGCGTGCACGTGGGTTATGAACGGTTCCCGATTGACGATGCCGGGGTTCCCCGAAGCCGCGAGTGGATGGCCCGGATACTGGACGCAATAGACGCCGCTCTGGATGACGGCAAGACGGTCTACGTTCACTGCTGGGGGGCGTTGGCCGGACAGGTACCGTGGTCGGCTGCTGGCTGGTCCGCCACGGCGAGAGCGGCGCATCGGCCCTGGAGCAGGTCGCCAGGTGGTGGCAGGGCGTGGAGAAGGTCTGCCGCATCCCCAGATCGCCGGAGACCTGCGACCAGTCGGAGTATGTCTTAAACTGGGTGGAACCCGCCGTGTAAATTGACGTGAGTCAGACACAGGGAAACAAGGAAAACGCCATGCAAAACGACAAAGCGACCGTTGTCATCGAAACGGCGATCGAGAAAACAGCAGAGATGAATCCACAGGAGACCGACGGAAAATGGCTTGAAGTCGTCACTGTGGAGTCCGGTCCATTCATCAAAGAGTGGGATCTCTCAATGTGCTGGCATTGGGAGGACTGGCCGGATAGAGAGACACGTTTCCCGAACACCACCAGGTTGGACGTGGGGATAGACGCCGTAGCCGTGCGTCGCGGCGACGGGAAGCACGTTGCAATCCAATGCAAGTCGCGCCGGCTTGATGACAAGGGACGTGGTTCCCCGATCCACAACATTGAGATCGCCAAGTTTGCGGCTGCCTCCGCTGCGGACTTCTGGGCCGAACGCTGGGTCGTCACAAACGGGGACAATCCACTTGCCAGCGGCGCAATGCAGGCGGCTTCGATGAACGAGAAGCCGCTCAAACTGGTCAACATCACGAACGACCTGCACCAGCAGCCCCAGTCGAGTGCCGTATCCGAGGAATGCGAACACTGTACGAATCCAGAAAAAGAGGATGCGATTCAGACAAAATCGTGCATGCAAGACGAAGCCGTCGCCGACAGCGTCCGCATACTTAAAGAACAGGAACACGCCGAGAGTGGAGGACTGCCGCTCGGCGAGGCCCGCGGAAGAATCATTCTGCCGTGCGGAACGGGAAAGACTCGCATCTCGCTCCGGATCGTGGAAGAACTGACGCCTCCGGGCGAGCTGTCCATCGTGCTGTGTCCTTCCATAGCGCTCGTATCCCAGATAAGACGCGAGTATCTGGAAAACCGCATCGTTCCGATCGATGTTCTGGCGGTGTGTTCGGACGTTACGGCGGGCTACGATCCCAAAAAAGAGGGCAAGCGCAACGCCACGCTCGACCCTACGATCGATAACAGCAATGTCAGCGCGTCCGAGGTGAAGGGCAGGGTCACCACCGACGCCGGAGAGATTGCCAAATGGATGCGCCAGGCCACTATCGATAACGGAATCAAAGTTCTCATCGGCACATACCAGAGCAGTGGAAGGGTATCGGAAGCCCTGCTGAGCGCCGGCGTCAGAGCGCGCGTGTTGATTGTTGACGAAGCGCACAGAACGGCGGGACTGAAGCGCAGGAACTCCAAATCCACTGCCGCCAATGAAGAAGAAAAGCGTCTTCGTGACTTCACTGTCTGCCACGACAGAGGCAGGTTTCCGGTAACCTATCGCGTCTATCAGACTGCTACACCGCGCATCTATGACGGCAAGCGCGCCACCGGCAATCCGAACTGGATCGTCCGCTCGATGGACGACGAGACCACATTCGGCGTCGAACTGTACCGCAAGAGCTACCTGGAAGCCGTCCGCAACCGTTGGCTGTCCGATTACCGCATCATCGCGATGGGTATCAACGACCCGGAGGCGTTCGAGACCGCGAACATTCTGGCTAAGAACACCAAAAGCAAAGGGCGCGGCAAGCTGACGACCACGGACTACATGCGCGGCCTGGCGTACGCTCTCACGATGGGGGGAGCGACCCAGGGCGAAAATGTGGACATCAGGTCTTGTATTGCCTTCATGAACACAGTGGACAAGTCCAAAAACATGGCGGAGGACCTCGAGACCGAAAACGTGAAGGAATGGGTCTCAAGGTGGCTCGACGAAAACGCGGATGGAAGGGACGTGTCTGATTACAGCCTCGAACACCTGGACGCGTCGAGCAACGCCGCGGCGCGCGAAACCGCGAAGGGACGGCTTGCCTCGGCCGACGCGAAAAACCCTCACGGCATCATCAATGTGGGCATCTTCGGAGAGGGCACCGATTCGCCGTCATTGAGCGCGGTGGCGTTTCTCGAAGCCCGGAAGAGTCCCATCGACGTCGTGCAGGCCGTGGGACGGGCGATGCGAACCGCACCCGACAAAGAGTTGGGCTACATTGTCTGCCCCATTCTGATACCGCCCACTGCCGATCCGGAAAAATGGCTGAGCAACAGTGACTCCGAGGAAGGGTGGCAGGAGCTTGGGCAGATTCTCCTGGCGCTGCGAGCCCACGACCAGCGCATCGAGGAGAGCCTTGAGGAACTCTTGCAACTGTATATCCCCAAACCACCGCCGGTCGAACGCACGTTAGTGGCGGTTGCCACGGGCAAAGGCAATCGCATACAGTACGGCGAAGTCGAGGGACCGCCCGGCGAGGCGCAGGAAGCGGTCGAACTGACATTGAAAGGCAAGACCCGCGCCGAGTCCGGAATACGACGCGTTGGCGAAACGCATGCCGAATTCCAGGCACAATACAGCACCGAGTCTACATCAGAATTACCACGCATAAATGAAAAACCGGTCGATTACCGTGCGGTGGAGATAACGCAGGTCTTTACGGGAAAGAAGAACGACGATGGAAGCATTGAACTCCGAGCCGATTCTGTTGAACGGGACAAGCCTCAAGCAGGCGAGGCGCGAGGCATTGTGAACATACAGAAAACCAAAGCCAAGGCTCGGAAGATGATAAACTCCGGCGAGGGCGGCATTCGCGTTCAGCCGGGCAGTCATAAGAAGGCACGCAAGACCGCCAAAGAGCGAGCAGAGGAAAAAGGGCAGGTGTTGCTCAAGCTGAGCGGGTTGGAAGAGCACGGCAGCGCCATAAAGATGAACCTCCTTGCGAAGTCAGGTCTGAGCGACAATCGCGTGATGCGCGACCTGAACATACTGGAAGGGAGCGTCAGCGAAGCAGCCCACCACATGCGCGCCGACGGACTGTTGCATGCGCTGAACCAGCACTTCGGACTGGACAGGCTCAAAAAGACGGACAAGAAGCAGGCGGACGGCTGCACCGTAGCCGCTCTTCTGATGATGAACGCCGCTATGTTGCACCAGCGTATCGCCAATGGCGGCTGGCTCTCGGGTATCAGCGACCTGTCGATCATCAAGAACGAAATGAATGTCGTTCGGAAGATGAGCCGCGAATGGGAGCGCATCATGCGCCACGACTTCCGTCCTGTGCTCGAACCTGCGCTGGAAGCCATCTACGGGGTGGAAACGACGGGTAAGACTGCGGGTCTGGAACGCGCCTTGCATCACATCGCCGCCGAAGCCGAACGCATCGCCGAGACTTATGCGGATATGGGCGCAGACCACGCAGGGCCGCTGTTTAACCGCGTCATGGGCAATCAGGCGAGCGACGGCGCATTCTTCACCAGACCCGTCGCCGCGTCGCTCGCCGCCAGGCTGACGCTGGACGCCTGCGGAGATCTGGACTGGTCAGACCCACGCGTGTGGAGGGAGCACAAAATTGTCGATCTGGCGTGCGGCAGCGGAACGCTGCTTGCCGCTATTCTCACCGATATGAAGCGTAGAGCGGCTGAGAATGGGGCGGACACGGAAACCCTGACCCGGCTTCAGAAGTTGGCAGTTGAGGATGTCATCAAAGGAATGGATATCAACCCGGTTTCTCTCCAACTCGCTGCGTCCCAATTGACAGCGGGCAACCATAGAGTCAGCTACCGTAGAATGGGACTTCATAAAATGCCTTACGGTCCCGACAGGGACAATCCCGGCAGGATTTCGGTGGGAACGCTCGAACTGCTTGGGCAGAAGTCGATTGTTACCAGAGAAGGCGAACTGGACTTCGGGGACGACGAAATCGGTTCGCAGGCGACCTGGACGTCAGCCGACGACACAGACCTTGAGGATGCGGTTGACGCGGCCAGGGATGCCCGCATTGTCATCATGAACCCACCGTTCACCAACCGAGCCAACATGGGCGAGAAGTTTCCCAAGCAGATTCAGAATCGACTGCGGACCCGAGCGGACTCAATGGAGCAGATCCTTGTCAGAAGTGACAGGAACATGAACGATTTCGTGGAAAAAAACGCGCTGGAACCATTGTTCACCGCCCTTGCAGACCGTTGTCTGAACTTGCGGGAAGGCGTACTGGCGATGATAACGCCAACGGTAGCTCTATGTGCAACTTCGGCACAGAACAAGCGCCGCGAGCTAGCGCAGCGCTTTTATATCCACACGGTATTGACTTCGCACCAGCCTCAGAACACAAATATGAGCCAAAACACTAACATCAACGAAAGCATTATTGTAATGCGCCGCCACCCCATCGGTCCCAAGCCGCCGACTCGGTTCATCAATCTCGACGTAATGCCGGTGGACGAAGGCGAGATTGCGGATTTTCACCGTTGTCTGTTGGATTGTGAAGAAAGACTTATCGCAAATGGATGGGGAGAAGCGTCATTTTGGCCTGCCGAGCGAATCGAAGCCGGCGACTGGACGCCCGCGATATGGCGTTCGCCAGCATTAGCAAAGGCCAGCATAGAATATGCCGACCATCCGGACCTACTGGCAATTAAGGACTTGCCTGACTACATCGTGCGTCAGTCTGGAAGAAGAGTTATCGAGAACATGGAAAGAGCGAGCCAAAGCCATGCCGGTAGCACGCCCATTCTATACGGGAAAGGCGCAGACGCTCAAACGACCATTGAGGGCCAACCCGACGAGTATTGGATCGCACAAAAGGGACGTGAATCCCAAACAGAACATTACCTCGAATGGAAATCTCATCTTTTGATAACGGAAGGTCAACGTAACAACACAGCGCGACTCACGGCTGTCGCCGCTAACGAAAAATACATTGGCGGCGGGTGGCATCCCGTTACAGGAATGACTCCTGAAGAAGCGAGAGCTACTGCTGTGTTTATTAACTCCACTCCTGGACGTCTTCAGGTGATGCGAAATGCAGGTCGAACCTTGGAGTTTCCGATATATCGTCCTGCGGGTATTGAAAACGTCCGGATCCCCGACATCAAAGTTGATCGCATACGCGGCATTCTCTCCGAATGCTGGGAGCGCACGAAGGACATGGAAGTCCCCCAGTTCCGCGACGGCGAATGCGAAGTACGCCGCCTGTGGGACGAAGCCGTAGCCGACGCGATGGGTTGGAATGCTGAGGAACTGAACAGGTTGCGCTTGCTTCTGCACCAGGAGCCGCATGTGCGAGGTCTGGGCTACGGGCAATACGCAGATGAGGCGGACATTGAGCCGGCCGACCATGAACGCTTTACGGAACTCGCCGACCAATGGGAAATTGAAACCGTCTTTTTGTCACGCACAGATCTGATAATTAAACATCCCGCCCACCAAAAAATAATCAGTATGGGTGAGCCGGTTGTACCGCTGATACTGCAACGGATGCAGGCGCAGGGCGGGCACTGGTTCTACGCGCTACGCGAAATCACCGGCGCCAATCCCGTGAGACCTGACGACAGGGGTAAGGTCGCAATAATGCAGGCATCCTGGCTGGAGTGGGGCGAAGCCAATGGATTTGCCTAGATCGGCGCGGTTTCTTACTAGAGAATTCCGAAGGCTATCCTATGAAGGCTTTGAAATTGTAGGTGAACCCTCCAAGCGATACAATTGCATCTCGTACGCCGCCGGTGATACAACTAACCCCTGGAGTAATCACGAAGACGACTACTGGCCCGAGTATGCTACTCGTTCGGCCGACATCCAAAGCCTCGTGGAAGTATTCGCAGGTCTGGGATTTGTGAAATGCGAAGACAGCAGTCTTCAAAATGGCTATGAAAAGGTAGCGTTGTACGAAGAACAAGGTGAGTGGATGCACGCGGCAGTACAGATGCCCAACGGACGCTGGCGCAGCAAAATGGGACAAGGGCCAGTGATAGAACATCTCAGCCCTGAGTCAATTTCCGGCGGAATGTACGGCAATCCGACAATCTACATGCGAAGGGCTCGCAACGCTCAAGTTTGAGTGAACCTGAGTCTCAGAAGCAGACGACAGATTCGTCACTTGATCCCGGACCAGCAGGAAGATAAATCGGACGGACGTAACCGACTTTGAGAAGAAGGGCCGTGTAGCTCACACGGCCCTTCTTCATGCTATGAGGAAAACGAAACGGAGAAATTTCGTAATACAGGGTGGGTCAACGAGGATGTGGTACGTCTGACGATTTCCGATTTCATCGGCGCGGCATTTATACAACAAAACTGTTGACAACAGAATTGTTGTATAGTAAATTTGCATCAGTCTGATTCAAAGAAAGGGGCTGGCGATGAACTCAGCAACTGGCCGTTGGGTAAGCGGTGACGATTTCTTCGATCGCAAACGTGAATTGCAGATATTGGAAACGCGGGTTCGAGACCGAAACCACGTGCTGTTGACCGGACAGCGGCGCATGGGAAAGACCAGCATTGTCAGGGAACTCGGGCGCAGACTCGAAGCTGACGGATGGATCTTTCTGTTCGCCGATGTCGAGGGAGCAACTTCCGCAGAGGACGTCATCACAGAAATTGCAAGGGCCGCACATCCCGTTCGCTCCATTGCGTCCCGTTTCGCCGCTGCTATGAAGCGCTTTATTAATGAAAATTTCGAGGAGATCACAGCGATTGAATTTGGCGTGAAGATCCGTGCCGGGCTGAATGAGGGGAATTGGCGACATCACGGTGAGCAGATGTTTAACGTGTGTGCAAATCAGGACAGACCGGTCCTCTTGGTTATCGATGAGTTGCCGATTTTTCTGAAGCGCATGCTCCAACAGGACGAAAATGCGCACCGCGTAGACCAGTTCCTGAGTTGGTTGCGCGGCGTCCTGCAGAAACTTGGAGATGGCGCTCCGGTCCTCATTGTGTCCGGCAGTATCGGTCTCGAACCCCTCGTTCGCCGCATTGGGATACCGGACCGTATCAACCATCTCTATCCGTACCGTCTCGGACCCTGGGACCTTGATACAAGCGTCAAATGCTTCAATCGCCTTGCGGAAAGTTACGCATTTACCGTTAAGGACGGGGTGGCCGAAGCGGTTTACAACGCGCTAGGAATCGGCATTCCCCACCATGTTCAATCATTCTTCGCACGCTTAAGGGACTTCGCCACAATGCACGGGCGTGACCTTGTGAAGTTGAACGACGTGGACCATGTCTATCGTAACGAACTCCTTGGACCCTCCGGCCAAAGCAACCTCGTGCACTACGAAACGCGCCTGAAGGAAGGCCTTGAGGACGAAAGCTACCCTATCGCAATGGAAATCCTCGCCGAAGCAGCGGTTCAAGAAGTGTTTACGTCAGATGCGAGACACAGTCTCGGTCGGATGTATTCCAGGCTTGTTGATGACGCACCTTCCCGCATCGCGGATATTCTCGAAGTCCTGGAACACGACGGGTACCTCAAACTCGTTAATGGTGGTTATCGTTTTGAGTCGCGCATGCTCAAGGATTGGTGGTCATCCCGCTTCAGGGATCACCATATCCCCATCCTGCGCCGTGATACATATTCAGATTCAAGTGAGAGAGCGTAATGACAGGATCCAAATCTTCGACACCAGGCCCGAATCGCCCAATAAGGAAGTTCAACCCGGGCACACATCAATCCGACGAACAGGTGATAGGGCAATTCGTCGTCCGCAACCGCGAACTCAAAACGATACTCGAAGTCTTGCGTGGGAACGTGGACTCGCCTTCGTGTCAGCACATTATCCTGGTGGGGCCTCGGGGGCGCGGAAAAACCATGCTACTTGTCCGTTCTGCTGCCGAATTGAGGACTGACGAGCAACTCTCTGGACGGCTGTTACCGGTGCGTTTTATGGAGGAGAGCCAGGAAATTTTCAATCTGGCCGACTTCTGGCTCGAGGCGCTGTTTCACCTGGCCAGAGAGATCGAGGAACACGATTCTGACCTCTCACGGCAACTGCGTGAGACGCATGCAGGCTTGTCTTCTCGCTGGCGTGAACAGTCGCTCGAAGCACTCGCCCGTGCCGCAGTTCTGGAAGCGGCGGACCGGCTGAACCGAAGACTCGTGCTAATGGTCGAGAACCTTCAATCGCTGTGCGAGAACGTGGACGAAGATTTCGGTTGGAAGCTCAGAGAGGCACTACAAACCGAACCTCAAGTCATGCTGCTCGCATCCGCAACGAGTCGGTTCGAGGGTCTGAACGAAGCAGAACAACCCTTCTTCGAACTATTCCGAAATATTAGTCTTCAACCGCTGGATACGGATGAGTGCCGCCTCCTCTGGCAGGTCGTGAGCGGAGATAACGTAAGTACTCGGGAGATCAGGCCGCTTCAGATCTTGACCGGCGGGAACCCTCGTCTTCTGGTTATCGTCGCCGAATTCGCCAGACACCGCTCCCTGCGCAGGCTGATGGAAGAACTCGTTACGCTGATAGACGAACACACGGAGTATTTTCGCGGTCATCTTGAAGTTCTGGCGAAAACTGAAAGGCGCGTTTACGTTTCTGTGATTGACCTTTGGCAACCATCCAGTACCGGCGAGATTGCGGCCCGCGCCCGTGCAGATGTGCGCGTAGTGTCTACAATGCTGGGACGACTGGTCGAGCGGGGCGCCGTCGTCGTGGAAGGCACGGGAAGGAAAAGGCTGTACGCTCCAGCAGAACCCATCTACAGCATCTATTACAAGCTGCGACGCGAGCGGGACGAGGCGGCAATTGTGGAGAATCTGATACACTTCATGGTGGCGTTTTACGACGATGGTGAGATATCTGAAATCAGCGAACAGTTGTACCTGGAGGCGAGGGAGTCCCAGGTGCTGCGCGCTGGGATGAATCGAGCACTGGAAAAAATGAAGCCGGCCGATGAGGTGGGTTCCAGCGCAAAGCGGGATATGGTGAAAGACGCAGGTGACAGACTCGACAGGTATTATCAGGCGAAGTCGGAAAAGCGGCTTCAGGAAAAAATCGATCGGGCATTTAATGAAGGGGCATGGCGGAGCGTCATCGAAATTGCTGCAAAGTTGCTCACAGCCGGCGAGGCGGAATCTTTGCAACATTCGGTAGTGTTTCTTGCTCGCATATTTCAGATGAAGGCTTTCGCTTATCTGCAACTCGGCGAACTGCGTGCGATGGAGTTCACGTGTGAGGAGATGGTCAGAATCTGCCACGACAGCAACGCCCTGGATGTTCAGTGGCGCGTCGCCTCCGTGTTGTTGGAGTTAGGAAGATCGACCCGAGAATCGGGAGACCTTCAAGGCGCCATCGCGGCTTACGAGGAGGTCGTCAAGCATTATGGCGCCAGTACAACGCCAGAACTACAATGGTGGGTGGCCGTGGCGTTAAACCACAAGGGGAAGGCGATAAAGGAGCGAGGCGATCTGGAAGGAGCCATCGCTTCCTGGGATGAGTTAATTGAGCGGTATCGCGCCAGCCGTGCATCAAATATTCAATATTGGGTCGCAGCAGCGCTTATCTCCAAAGCAGAAGCCACAATGAAACTCGGGGATGCAGCCGGAGCCGATGCAATAGTCAAGAGCATCATTGAACGCTACTCCTACAGTTCCAATGCGGATCTACAGTATTGGGTTGGCGCCGCCCTGATCGACAAGGGTCGAATGGAAACTCAGATTGGCGATTTGAACGGCGCGGTAGCAACCTACGAGCAGGTTGTCGAGCGATTCGGCGCCAGCGATGTGTCGGGACTTCAGATGTGTGTCGCCGGAGCATTGATTGACATCGGAAGAGTGAAGACGGTACTGGGCGATTCGCAAGGCGCAGTTGCAGCGTGGGATGAATTGGTCCAACGATATAGCGGCAGCGATGCATCCGATTTGCAAAGGTTTGTCATCGGAGCCTTGATCGACAAGGGTATGTTCCAGGCCGAAATGGGTCGCGCGGATGAAGCGCTACGGTTGTGTGAGGACCTCGAAAAAAGGGTCTGTGCTCTGCCCGGTGATGGAAACGGCCAATTTGCGTGGCAGATGTTGTGTATACGAGCTCTTGCGCTGACGGTCCGACATGAAAAAGTAGCAGCTATGAATGTGTTTTGCTCTGTATATGCCGGTTTTCCTCCAGACGACGACGTAGCAATGAAAGTAATGCTGAGGTTCGTGCCCAACCTGGTCGCAGCGGGCGCTCCCGAGCGTGAGCTTGTCGCTCTCCTAAACAGCGATCCAACGAAATCCCTTGCGTTGGCACCACTGATCGTCGCCCTTCGTGAGCGGCAGGGCGAGACGGTTCGCGCGCCCTCTGAAGTTCGTGAGGCGGCCGCTGACGTGCGAAAAAAAATCAACGATCGGCTGAGGAGTTGGCCTGAAACGGCGGCGATTTCGCCCCCTTGAGCGGACTCAGAACGGGCGGTCGTTTTCGACCTGTCGAGGCCCAACAGAGTTGACAGGGCCGGATTTGTGCGATAGATTTCGCCTGCGACCTGAATTTGCGTTCGACTTCGCAGCGGGACCGACGGGCCGCCCCGAATGTGAGGCGGCCCTTTCCAGTCCAGTCGATCATCCAATGAAAGGAAGGAAACATGCCCCGATTATGCGCAATCGCCCTGACGGTACTGGCGACGCTCGTATTCGTCCCGCCGGTCGTCGCGGAGACGCCGGATTTCTATGCGCACTGGGCGGACGGAAAGGCGGAGATCTCCAGCTATCGCGTGGTGCAGCCTCGCTACGGGGAGTCCCGCGAGGGCTACGGCGTCCTCATTTTCGTCACCGAAGACCTGAACCGGAAGACCTACATCAAGGTAGAGTCGCCAACGCCGCAGGCGGAGAGAGTCTACGTGCTCAAACTGAACAACGTGCTGAAGTTCACCACCGGCATCTATGATTATTCGGTAATGACGTCGGTCTTCAGCGCCGTTGAGGGTCTGGACGGTTCAAACCCGTTTGAGCTGATGAAGGTGAATCTGAGTTCACAGGAGTGGTGCGGGCATATTTTCGATGAAATCCGCGTGGATGACGGCAAATTGCGCGGCGCCCTGAACAGTTATTTCGAACGCGAAGGCCTGCGTACGTATAGTCTGGACATGCCAGATGCCTTTCAAAGCGAAGACCATCTGCTGATACAGATCCGGGAGCTCAAGGGTCCGATGATGCAGGCGGGCGAATCGCGTCCGGTTCGGCTTCTGCGCAGCCTCTGGTCGTTCCGGACGCGGCACCGCCCCCACGCCCTGGTGGACGCACGGTTGAGCAAAGGGAAGCCGGAGACGATCACCGTTTCGAACGAGAGCCACGAAGCCACGCCATGGCGCTGGGAGACGGACCGGTGGAACACGACGGTCTGGGTGGAAGCGGCGTACCCTCGCCGCATACTGAAATGGGAAGACGGGGCGGGCGCCCGCGCGGAACTGATGACGACCGTCCGCGAACCCTACTGGCGGCAAAAGGCGATGAGCGACGAAGTCTACCGGAAACGTCTCGGGATCCCATGAACCGCAAATTGGAGGAAAGCGAATGACGCCGATCGAACAGGCGCGCGAAGCCGTCGAGCAGAGCGATATGGAAAGGCTGAAGGCGCTCATCGAGTCGCATCCGGAGCTGCCCAACTGCAGGTCGGAAGACAACGACCGTACCCTCCTGCATACGATCGCGGACTATCCCGGGCACAAACCGAAGGGCGTGGAGATGGCCAGGCTGCTCATCGAGGCCGGGGCCGACGTTAACGCGCGTTTCCAGCATGGGCAGAATGAAGCGGTGAAAGAGACGCCGTTGCACTGGGCGGCGAGCAACGACGACGTCGACCTGGCGGAGCTGCTTCTGGATGCAGGGGCGGACATCGATAGCGACTGCGGCGTGATTGCGAACGGGACGCCGGTCTGGAATGCGGTCATCTTTCGGTGTCTGAACGTCGCACGGCTGTTGATCGACCGGGGCGCGGCATCGAATCTCATGACGGCCGCCGGAGCCGGAAGGCGAGATCTCGTGGATCAGTATTTCGATGAGGATGGAAACGTAACGGAAAACGCGGGCGCCCTGCCCTGCTGGGATCCGCCGAGACCGCCGAAGACGGCGCTGGACAGCGCGTTCGGCCTGGCGTGTCGAAACGGCCACGCGACCATCGCCAAAATCCTCTTCGAACGTGGCGCCGATCCGGATTGGGTCAACCCGGCCGGTGAATCCGTGTACCAGCAGGCAAAGACGGGCGGACACAAGATCGTCATGGACTGGATGCAGGCGCGCGGCATCGCGCCGGATGATGAATGAAATGGCGGATATCTGCAGTGCCTGGCACGCGTTTCAGGGCTTGAGGTGTTGACAGACGTTTGGCGAGGGATATATTTTCAGTATGTCAATCTCTGTGGATGACGATTTCTTGCAGGAGAGGACGTTATGGCGACCCTGATGGACCGTATCACGGTAAATCGGAAACAGTGCGGGGGACGTCCCTGTATAAGAGGCATGCGCATTCGTGTGACGGACGTACTGAATCTGCTTGCTCATGACCTCACCCGTGAACGGTTTTGGCTGAGCATCCGGACCTTGAGCTCGAGGACATTCGCGCCTGTCTGCGTTTCGCGAGTGATCGGCTCAATCACCCGGTTCTCGCTGCATGACGCTCTTTGTCAAATTTAGGGGCGCGAGACGTCCTGATTGCAGAAAAAACGGCCGCTTAGATAATCCCACAGGCGTGGTAAACAGGCCTAAGCTGGAAGTCGCTGCCTTGCTCGATACGTACACGATAATCTTATTTGTTCATTATGCTTGACAAACTTAGCAAAGTTAAGTAGATTTAGCAATATGGAACAGTCAAAATTAAATCTTGGGACCTTTCTTGCATCGGCGCGAAATAAGCTCGATTTGACGCTCCGAGCTGTAGAGACGAAGACCGGGATCTCCAACGCCTATCTGAGCCAGTTGGAACACGGTAAGATAAAGACGCCGGCACCACAGAACTTGTACAAGCTTGCCGAACTCTATCGTGTACCATACGAATTATTGATGGAATTGGCCGGTTATCCGGTGCCTGGTGATCGATCGGCCGAAGGACAGGCATCTATCTCCAGCTTCGCTGCTCGCATTGGAACAGTTACAGTGGAAGAAGAGGATGCACTACTCGAATACCTGCAATTCATCAGGTCGCGAAGGCGAGGACGACAGTGAGGTGGTCGTATTCGGCAAGCCGTTCGTTTCGCCAGTGCCAGCGGCAATGGTTCTTCAAGAATGTCGTGGCGAGCGCCAGAGCCAAAGATCCAGTCAGGAAGCGGGCTTATTTACTTAGTAAACTACAAAGCGTTAGCGCGTGGCGCGGCAGAATCGTCGACGACGTAATTTCTAACTTGATCATACCCCAACTCAATCGTGGCAATCTCGTGACGCTACGAGAAGCGAAGAACCGCGCACGCGATTTGTTCGACGAAGCTGCGGAATACGATCCAGACGCCATCAGGTTCGCCAGTGCCAATCTTTCTGAAGAGGTGGTGACATGAGTGATTTGAGCTTGCTGAACGGCGTTTATGCGCATGTAGAAGCATACGCTGTACTAGTAGACAAGGTAATTGAACGATTGGGGCGGGAAGGTACAGGTCCGCCGGATCCAGACCAAAAGAAACTCGGTCAACTTCTCATTGATGCCAGTGATCAGGGTCTAGAATCGCAGTCGCTCGAGGCACTGACCTTTGATGGCTTGCTCCGGTCAAACATCGGTGAGCCCTTGCAGGGAATGATGGGTCTCGGCGAGCGCCTCCTCAGCGGCAATATTGATTTTAGCCATCGCAAACAGCTAGAGAAGCTTGCGCAGAGACTAGAACGGGAACGGGTTGGAATTGCACGCCGTCTACGGGAGCGTTGATGATTGAGAAATACTTGACCGGATCGATTGGCGAATCATTGGAGAGGACGCGGCAGTTACGCCAAATCGTACAGAAACGGTACCTGCGAGAATATGACGGTTTGCGACAGATTTGCCTGTCGCGACTAGATGAAACACAATTGGCTCTTCAACGTTTGGCCGATGAGACCATAGTCGATTCGGCGTTGCAGACTCCGCGGCGTACCAGGGAATTAAAACGGATAGCGAAACGACTCAATGCTGTCGAAGGAGTCGGCGTATTTGCCCTTAGCAGAACGAGCCCAGATGATGATTTCTTAAACCGGAAAATTACGGATATCTGCAATGAAATCGCTTTTCCTTTAATTTCTCCAACGATCAGCCATATTTCTCAGGACTATTTCCACATTTATCCAAGCTTCAATCTCCTATGTTTACCTTTGATCGAGAGCCGGTTCCTACTTCATCTACCCGACATTTATCACGAGCTTTGCCATCTATTTCACCAAGATCAGAATGTTGATCTTCCATCGCTAAGACCATACCATATCGCCTACAAGCGATGCATGTTCGATAAGGTAGAGCATTTTCGCAACGAGATTACTGCCGCCGAACGCGTTCGCAAGCCAGGGGGCAATATTCATCAGCTTAGGTTATGGGACACCTTTTGGACGATATATTGGATGCAAGAGTTTTTCTGTGACCTATTCGGTGTGCTTACAACAGGCCCCGCCTTTGTTTGGTCACACTTTCACCTCTGCGTCAAACGTGGCGACGATCCGTTCGAAACTCCGCTGATAAACGAACCACAGCAGGCATTCGAACAAACGCACCCGGCAGATGATGCACGGATGCAAGTGATGCTCAGCATGCTTACGGCCAGTGGATTCGATCATGAAGCGAAGCGGATCAATACGGAGTGGCGGGATTTCGTTGAAATAATGGGCTACGATGTGGAGCCGGAGTACCGGCAGTGTTACCCTGAAGAGTTGCTATCAAAAATCGTCACCGCGATAAAAGTGGGAGTCGAAGGGATTGGTGTGGTGACAGCTAAGCCCGATGCACTGGCGCCATTCGCTGGTCTCCTGAATTCCGCATGGAAGGAATTCTGGCGTGCGCCAGAAGACTATCAGGCATGGGAGGCTGGAATGCACGCCGAATTGAGGAGTTCTTTGCATGCCGACTTGTAAATGTCCGGCGTTCCAACGTGTGCAGCAATAGTAAAGCGCTTGACGAGAATCCGAAGGCTTCCTCTCTCGTCTTCTTGGGCGGCGAATCGCAGGGTGGGTCGTATATATTGCGGATTCGTCTGGCGGAGCATACCGCGCTTCAGTTCGGCGGATTCAAGCGCGGGAAGATCATCGAGCTTCCGGTGGGAGAGTACGTCTACGTCGGGTCGGCGACGTCGGAGAAAGGCGCCGCGTCGCTGGCCAACCGGCTTGTCCGCCACGCCACCCGAAGCGGCGGGAAGGAACCGCACAATATCCGCGGCGAAATGCTCAGTCGATTCAACGCCATCGGTCTGGGAAACGGACGTCTCAAATCCACGGGCCAGAAGAACCTGCGCTGGAACATCGACCACCTGCTCGACCTGCCGGCTGCCGATCTGACCGGCGCTTGCATCATCCGAACTCCCGAGTGTCTCGAAAGACGCCTGGGTAAATTCCTCGAACGTGATCTCTGCACCATCATTGTTGAAAAAGGGTTGGGTGCCAACGACGCGCCCGGCAACACCCACCTCCTGCGCTTGGCGGCCGGCGACCCGTGGTGGACTATGCTCCCCGGGCGGCTCAGAGCACATCTTGGTATCTGACCTACTCGGCGCGGTAATTCTATGCCGGATCCAATATCATATTTCGTATATATCCAACGTGAGGACACCGTGACGGAGCCAGAGGTTGTGTCCGTCCGGTGCGCCAAAAACAAGGGCAACCACAAGGGTTGCCCCTACAAATGCACTGTGGACACAGGCGTGATTTAAAAAATGGGAAATGTGATTGTTGGATGGTGGTTCGGGAGGAGAGGTGCCTGGTCAGAAATCCTGTTTGGATTCTTCAAACCGCTGCAGCACCTGTTCGGGTGACGCGGTTCCGGTTGTCCCGATCTGCTGGATGGTGATGGACGAAACCAGCACGCCGACCCTTGCCGCATCGGCGCACGAGGCGCCGGCGCAAAGCGCCGAGACGATCCCCGCGGATACGCTGTCACCCGCGCCGACGATATCGATGGGACCGGGCACCGGGATACCGGGAACGAGGTCGGTCGCCTCGCCGTCGGCGCAAAGGATACCCTCAGGACCAAGCGTGACGTAGACGGGCCGGCCGGTGCGGTCCAGGAAAGACCGGATGGCAGCGTCCAGGCAATTCACTGCTTCCGCCAGGGAGTCCATGGAAACCGCCTCGATCGCCTCTTCGCGGTTGACCTTGACCGTCACGTTCCGGAAAAGGCCGATGTGCGATCGGGAATCCGCTAAAATAACGACGTCCGGATACGCGGGCGCAAGGCGCGCAATTCCCTCGCGTACCCGGTCCGTAATGACGCCGCAATTGCGTTCCTGGACCTGGTCGAGTATGATCACACCGTGGACCTCGCCCAACAGTCTCTCCAGGGTGGCGAGAACGCGGTCTTCGACGCGTCGCGGAAGAGGGGAGCGATTCTTGATGTCCAATCGCTCCATCTCCTTCCCGGTTGTCGTGAGAACCGGTTTGGTATAGGTTGGCGTCGCACGGCTGGAGACCTCCATCAGGTCCCGCGTATCCACGCCGGATGCCCGCAGTCCCGCCTTCAGATCGTACCCCTGTCCGTCATCGCCAATCACGCCGAGCGCCCGGATCTGCCCCACCCCAAGGGCATTCAGATTACCGGTCACGGTTCCTGCCGCGCCCGGCAGGTTTCGGACCTGTACGACCTGACGCGCCTCCAGCCCGGTCTCCAGGGAGGTTTCAGCGAGGCCGGGATCGACTACGAGATAGCGATCCAGGAAAAAGTCCCCGACAACCAGGATAGACAGATCCGAAAACGACGTCAGGAGTTCCTTCAGATGGGAATGGGTCATTAGCCTCATTCCGAAACAAACAGCAACGCGGCGACGCGATAAAACCCTCCGAAACGGGGCGTCCCGGATTGCCGGCGGCCGCCGGGCATCTTGAGACAGCTTCTTAACACTACGCGTCGAGGAGATATCCCACAAGCGTCTCCTGGCATCGGAAGTCCGGTATGATCAAATCCGCTCCCGCTTGAATCAGTCGTTCGCGTTTCCACGCATTTACGCCCCGTCGGCGTGCTTCATCAGACGCGACGCCCACGGCCATCCCACCGGCCGACTTGACGTTTTCGATCTCCACGTATCCATCGCCGAAGCCCAGCAGTTCCCCACCCTCGATCCCCTGCGAGGCAATCAGGTCCCGGATTACCCTTTCCTTGGAAAAATCTTCGTACCGGTCCAGTGCGCCGTATACGCGGTCCTCGAAGAAAGGCGTCAGCCCCAGAAGGTCTGCCTCCTCTTTCACGTACACCTCGTCGGTGCCGCTTGCCAGGTACAGCGTGAGTCCCCTGCGTTCCAGGTTGCGGAGCAGATCCAGAGACCCCGGCACCATCAGGTCTTTCGCCTCGGCGACGCCGGAACGCAGGCCTTGAATGCGGTCCCTGATGTGACCGTTAAGCCGTTCGTGATAGCGGTGTTTGTAGGCCACAGGATCCGGAGGCGCGCCGCCGCGCGCTCGCACTTCCTCGGCGAGCCGGATCATCTGGTAGATGGTCTGTTTACCCGTAAGCCGGTCGACAAAATCGGACACGACACGCGAAAGCCGGGCCTCGGTTTCGCCTGTGCGGCATTCGCCAAGCGTTTCGACCATCATCGGAACCATGATTTCCCGCCACCCCTGGCGAATCAGCGAGAGCGTACCGTCGAAATCGAAGAGCACCGAGCGGAATCGACCGCGCGCAATGCCGGGATTCACACACTCTATATCAGCCATTCGCAAGGAATCGGAACGATCCGGTATAGCCATTGATGACCTTCATTATCAGGAAGCGTCTCGCATCTGTCCTACGGCGCGCTGCCGGATCGGCAATCTAAATGCGCATCCATAATTGTCAAGGCATTTCACCCTTAGAAGCTGTCTTAAAATTCCCAGTTGCGCGCCCTCGCCGAATCGCTCGATGGGACTCGGTTGCGCGCCTTGTTTCCGGGACGGGACACCATGCCTCGCCTGCAGAGCGACTTTCTCGCCGGACTGTTCACGGATCTTTCTTCGAGTTCAAATCTGCTTGTGAAATTTCAATTCTGCATTATCTTAATACTGCATCTGTTTTGTCATTAATAGTGAAGGGGGCTCAACGGACGTATCAGGGTCTGGCTATGGATCGGCGGGTTGTGCAGCGTTCGTCCACCCGTACGGGTGAATTACAGCTTGCGTCCGTTAACGCCGGCACGGTCTCCCATTTCGAACTCATCGTCAACGGTGTTTTCCTGATGGCCACCTACAATGCGTCGTCCAATCGCGCATTGATCGACACGGTCATGGAAACATCGAAATCCGGCAGGCACATCAACCTGCTTATCGGTGGTTTGGGACTGGGAATCTCCCTTCGTCAGGCGCTCGCCTATTCAAACGTGCGTTCCGTGTGCGTGGTGGAACTCGAATCCCGAATTGTAAACTGGAACCGCGAATATCTGGACAATGCCGACGTTCTCGACGATGAGCGCACGGAGGTGGTCGTCGGCGATTTCTACGAATACGTACAGGGAAATCCCCGAAGCTATCACGGCATTGCGCTGGATATCGACAACGGTCCCGACCGGGTGGTGCGCCCGCAAAACCGCCGCGCGTACAGCGTTTCAGCGCTTCAGACGCTGAGAACGCGGTTGCGTCCGGACGGGACTTTGGCGATCTGGAGCCATGCCGTCAACCGCTCTTACGAACGCGCGCTGGACCGTGTTTTCGGCGGGGTGACTCAACAACAAACGTGTGACCATGGCCTGACCGGAAGACCGCTCGAGAGTGTAATTTATGCGGTTCGGGCCTGACTGACAGCGGCAGACGACTTGAAAGGATTTGTGTGGATGAACAAAGACTCACTCACCATTACGGATAATCGCACCGGCAAGACTTACGAGGTACCCATCCTTTATGGTACGTACCCCGAATACGGGGCCGCCATTCGAACCGCTGACTTGAAGCAGATTAAGGTATCGGAGGACGATTTCGGGCTTCTCGGATACGATCCGTCGTATCTGAATACCGGATCCTGCCAGAGTTCCGTGACGTTCATCGACGGCGAAAAAGGCATCCTCAGATATCGTGGATATCCGATCGATCAGCTCGCGCAGCACAGCACCTACCTTGAGACGTCGTATCTGCTGTTGTACGGCGAACTGCCGTCACAGACGCAACTGAATACCTGGAACGAATCGGTGATGGCGTACGTCAAAGCCGAGCCGAAGTTGACCGAACTGGTAAGTGGATTCGGAAGAGGCTCACACGCGATGGGGATGATGGTGGGCGTGCTGGGGTCTCTGTCCACATTCTACGACAATGCGAGAGAGATCGGTACGGAGGATGTTCAGGAGCTACATATCCGACGGCTTATGGGCATGGCCCCGGTAGCCGCGGCAGCCGTGTATCGCCAAAGCCAGGGGCTGCCTGTTGTGGACCCTGACCCGTCATTGGGATTCTGCGCCAATTTTTTGAAGATGATGTTCGAGGGTACGAGCGCATATAAGTCCGACTCCGCGCTGGAACGGGCGCTGGAAGTCCTTCTTATATTGCACGCCGACCACGAACAGAACTGCAGCGCGAGCACCATGCGCGGCGTCGGCAGCAGCGGTGCAGACCCGTATTCGGCGGCGGCGGGCGCCGCCGGCGCGTTGTACGGGCCGGCGCACGGGGGCGCGAATGAAGCCGTACTGAAGATGTTGAACGAGATCGGGTCGGTCGACAATATCCCCGCCTATATCAAGCGGGTGTACAACCGGGAGGTGCTGCTCCAGGGATTCGGGCACCGGGTCTACAAGAACTACGATCCCAGAGCGGCGATTATCAAGAAGACGGCCGAAGAGGTATTCGAAGTCACCGGAAAGAATCCACTCATCGACATCGCGGTAGAACTGGAACGCATCGCGCTGGAAGAAGAGTTTTTCATTTCTCGCAGTCTGTATCCGAACGTGGATTTTTATTCGGGCATCATCTACCAGGCGATGGGCCTGCCCACGGACATGATGACGGTTATGTTCGCAGTGGGCCGCATGCCGGGTTGGCTGGCGCAGTGGAAAGAGTTGATGCACGATCCGGAGCAGCGCATCGCGCGTCCGCGGCAGATCTATATGGGTGAAGATATCCGGGACTATACGCCGATGGGAGAGAGGTAGGAGGCGGTTCGGACACGACATCGTAACGAAATGAAAAGAGCGCAAAGGCCACCGGCTTTTGCGCTCTTTTCTTATGGACTCTCTTGTGCGTTAAACGCTGACGACGAATTTGTAGGGGCAACCCTTTTGGTTGCCCTCAACTACCCGTCAATGAAAGAACCCTGCATATTGCTAATTCAATCGGATGTGCATCCATGTACTCGCGTACGGCATTCCTGACCACAGCTTGAATACCTCCACCGTGTTTCCTGCAGTATTCAAAGGTTTCCCGGTCTATCGGAATCTGCGCCAGTATTTCGGTCATTTCCCAATCTTCAGCGTTCGCGAACGGGGGCGCATCCGGGTCGGAACCCGCAGCTTCGTTCAATTCGGCTTCCGTCAACAAGTTGACCCGATTCCAGTCTGTCTGTGAATCTTCCGGCAGGTCATCGCGGGAATATCTCACGATATTTTCTTCGCTCATTTCGATTGGCTCTCCGTGCGGAGATGATTCGTAGGCGCATTTTGAAGTCGAAAATATGGGATCGGCCGTGTGTCGTCAAGGTTTGGCGATCACTCGCCGTAGAGCTTCAATAGCGAAAGCGTGATGAGGGAGGGTTCTTCGTCGAGGACGCGGGAGACGTGTTCGAGGGTGGGAACGACGCGGAAAGCCTGCCAGACTGACGGCCCCACGCAAACCTGACTGACGAGGCCGGCGGATTTTACACGTTCGCCCATGACGCTGAAGTTGAAATTGGGCCACATGCGCGGGTCGCCGGTGCTGGCGTAACTGCGCTCGACCCACAGGGCCTGGTTGTAGTGGAAGATGGAGCAGACGTTGAAGCCGACGCCCATGAGCAGGTAGAGGGCGTTGCGCTCCACAAGCCAATCCCAGGGAGAGCCGTGGCCGAACGCTTTCCCGTCCCACGGGCTGTAACGAGGCCCGGCGTGCTTGTGTCCCCCCATCGCGGCTTCTGCATCGGCCCCGATGGCGGCCAGGGAGTCGCAGCAGTGGTCGCTGCGCACGGCTTCCGGACGCCGGCGGAGGACCTCCGTAATATGCCCGACGTCCGATGGCGACCCATCGACGTCCCATGCCTCGAAGCGCCTCCTGTAGGTGGCGGACTCGCCGTTGACCTTCTGAACGAAGGTGGGAACGACCACGGTACCCGATTCGCCAACGGCTTCGACTGCCCCGTCGATGACGGTATCCGCGCCGCCCTCAACGGTTCCGAAACTCCTGAGGGAACTGTGAAAGAGCATCGCATCGCCTTCCCGAAGCCCGAGCGCGGCGAAGCCCTGAACGACGTCGGATTTGTGGACTGTCGGACGGTCTGTCATGGAGTGACCCGAAACGGGGCAAAAACGGTTCAACGTCGGCTTCGAAGCGCGTCGCTGACCGCAGAGACCAGGCGATCGACGTGCCGGTCTTCCATCGGCAGAGAGACATTGCCGCCGAGTTTCCAGTAGATCCCGCGATTGAGCAGGGCGAAGAACAGCCAGCGGTACAGAAGCTGGTTGTCGCGGGCCGCTTCGCGGTAATTTCGGGGTCTTTCGGCCAGAAAGTGGACCCGGAACAGGGAGCCGGCCGTTGTGATCCGCGCCTGAAGGCCGGTATCCCGGAAGACACGTCCGAGCTTGTCGGCGAGGCGCCCTGTCAGCGCATTCAGTTTACCGTAGGCCTCCTGTGTGAGCAGGCGAAGCGTCGTGAGGCCCGCGACGATGGCGATGGGGTTTGCGTTATATGTACCGGAATGAGGGATTTCCGGCGCACCTCCGGTGGGGCTGTAGAGGTCCAGTACGTCGGAGCGGCCGCCGACCGCGGCGCCGGGGGTGCCGCCGGCAACGACTTTGCCAAGGCACGTGAGGTCAGGGCGTACGCCATACGTTTCCTGGGCCCCGCCGCGGGAAATGCGGAAGCTGACGATTTCGTCGAATAGGAGCAGGATGCCGGCGCGTTCCGTCATTTCGCGGAGGCGCGAAAGAAAACCATCTGCCGGAAGGGTGAAGCCGGCGGCAGTGGAAAGCGGATCGACAACCAACGCGGCCAGATCGTCCCGGTGTTCGTTGATGATTGTTTGGCAGGCGTCGGCGTCGTTGAACGGGAGGACGATGACGTTCCGGATCGCCTGGGGAGTGAGGCCGCGAGATGAAGGCACGGATTCGGGCCGGTCGGTCGGTCCCAGATTCCCGTCGAGCGGAGGAACGTGGCTTACCATGACGTATTCGTCCATCCCGTGATACGCCCCTTCGAATTTGGCGATTCTGTTCCTGCCGGTGAAGGCGCGGGCGGCGCGGATGGCATTCAGGACGGCTTCGGTGCCGGAGCTGCAGAAGCGCACCTTTTCAAACGATGCGACACGGTTCTTCAAAAACTCGGCCATTTCGACTTCGAGGGCCAGCGGACGCGAGAAGCCCGTGCCGAGGGCTATGCGCTCCTGGAGGGCGGCGACGACTTCGGGATGCGCATGGCCCAGGATGAGGGCGGTGTTGTTGTTCACGAAGTCAAGAAGGCGATTGCCGTCCAGATCGATGAGATGGACGCCTTCGCCGTGGTCGGCGTAGACCGGGTACGGGTCGAAGTGTACGCCGGTGCGCGTATTGCCGCCCGGAAGAGACGCCTGGGCGCGGCTGAACATCTCCCGTGAACGCGGGTGGTTGTCCATGTATTCGGCAATCTGTCTCTCCAGGGAGGCCTGGAGGTCTCGCGGTTCCATGAAACCCTCGCCGAGGTAAGGCGGGCTGCCAGGGCGGTAAGGGGAACCGGCTCCGGCGCGCCGCTTTGTCTGAAGCGCTTCAAGATACCGAATAAGAAGGCTGGAATTCAACTGCTGATTGAAGCCTCGTTTAACCTCAATTCAAAAAAAGACAACAGTCAATTTACCACAAAAAGCACAAAAGGCACAGAAGGTGACGGTGCGAAAACGGCGGCTTGAGGTCGTTCATAAGGATGAAATTCCCCTCACGCCCAGTGACATCAAGTATCCGGAACCCTTGACGTCAATTCGTCTTTGTTCTACAGTATATATTCGCCATTCAGGTCCCCGAATATTTGCGAATCAAGGTTAAGATCTCGACGGTTGTGGGAAGGGGTTGACTTGCCCTGGATACCGGCGTAGCATATAGGTGATTTTTTCGAGAGTCGGACCTGATATCGGCGAATGACGGGGGTGTCGACATGGCTGGCCTGGAAGTCGATGGATTGCCGCGGGTTTCCGGCGACCTGGAGGTGGCGAAGACAAATATCGAGACGTACGGGTATTGTCTGCTGAAGGACGCGTTGAGCCGGAACCAGGTCGCGGCCATGCGGAAAAGGCTGTTGGAGCAGGCGGAGGCAGAACGGCAACTCGGCGCAGCGTACGAGGACGGAGGCCCGAACCAGAACTGGGGTTCGTTCCGGGACGAAAGCGGCCGGGTACGGCCCGAGGCGTTCACGGCTGCGCAGGGGGGCGTCAACCAGCGGCTGTGGATGTTGATCAACAAGGGGCAGGTCTTTCATCAGGTATTGTTTCAGAAACCGGTGCGGGAGGTGATTCGTCATGTCCTGGGCGAGGAGTACCTGCTTTCGAGCTTTACGGCGAATATCGCGAAGCCGGGCGGAGTGGAGATGGACCTGCATACCGACCAGTGGTGGATGCCGCCGCCCGTGCATCCCGGCCGGAAGGCGTTGCCGGTAGGCTCGATCACCCGGGAGCGGTTCCATACGGAAGTGGATGACGCGCCCCCGTTTATCGCACCGGCGGCAGCGGTGAACGTGCTCTGGATGCTCGTCGACTTCACCGCCGGAAACGGGGGAACGCGCGTTGTGCCGGGAAGCCACCTGTTCGGGCGGCAGCCGGACGGGACCTACGATATGGAGGCGGTCGCCGCGGAGGGCCCCGCGGGTACTGCCCTGATTATCGACGCGCGGATCTGGCATGGAACCGGGGCCAACGTGACCGGCGGTCAACGGCTCGCGCTGCTTACGACTTTCTGTGGCCCGCAGTTCCGATCTCAGGAGAATTTCACGGTGGGCGCGTCGCCGGAGGTGCTGCGGGAAGCCTCTCCCGAGTTGCTCGCGCTGCTCGGGTTCAAGGTGTGGCACGCATACGGTCGTGTCGAAAACCCTGCGGTGGAGTTCATTTCCCCCGGCGAGCCGTCGTTGGGAGAACTGCGTCCGGAGTCATGCGATGGCATCCAGAGATCGGGTCGATAGACGGACCATATCCATCCATTGCGCCGGATGCCGGGCCCTGCTTTACAGATACCGGAAGGGCGGAAGAGGCGGCCTGGTCAAGTGCTTCGTGGAACGCATTGTCGAGGATTTCACCCACGGAGATCTGAAGTGTCACAGATGCGGGCAGGCATTCGCGCGCGAACGTGTGATCAGCGGGCGAGTCGCTCACAAGATCATCCAGGGCAAGGTGTATACACGCGGGATGTCCAGGAAGTAATATGAGTCAGGAGACGGAAATGGCGGAAGAACACGCGACGTTCGGAGGGGGATGTTTCTGGTGCGTGGAGGCGGTTTACCAGGACCTGTCAGGCGTGCTGGAAGTGGTCTCGGGATATGCGGGAGGATCGGTACCGAATCCGACGTACCGCGAGGTGTGCGAGGAGACGACGGGGCACGCCGAGGTGGTGCAGATCCGATTCGAACCGGAAACGGTTTCCTACAGGGACCTCCTGGACGTGTTCTGGCGAACCCATGATCCGACGACGCTGAACCGCCAGGGCGCTGACGTGGGCACGCAGTACCGGTCAGTGGTTTTCTATCATGACGAGAAACAACGGGCCGCGGCGACACAATCTATGGCCGAGACGGACGCGTCGGACCTGTGGAAGGATCCGATCGTTACCGAGATTTCGCCCCTGACCGAATTCTACAGGGCCGAGGATTACCATCAGAACTACTATCGTTCGAATCGCGCCCAACCCTACTGCATCTTTGTGATCGAGCCGAAGATGAAGAGTTTCAGGGAGGCGTTTCAGGGACGATTGAAGACCGGGTAACGGGATGGCTGGCGTTCGGTATGGATTCAGGCTGGAGGTGACGTCGGCGCTGCCCGCGAATCTCGGGCGTATTCCGATGTCGGTGGAGATGGATTTCGGTCGAATGGTACAAGAGGTTGAGGCCGCGGGTCGGTTCGATCCGAATTCCATTGAAGTAGTGGATCTGGCTTCAGGAAGGGAGGTCGCGTTCGCCCGGACCGAGGACTTCGCCTATGGGGATCGGGGCAGAATCGAGTGGGTGATCGAAGACCCCGATCACACGGAGTACGAAATCCGATTTCGCACCCTGCCGAAGCGGCCGTCTCTGCAGCCGCAGGAGTACACGCCGATGATCGGCGTTGGCGATCTTCTGCGATTCAACGCCGGGGTCCCGCGGCCGATTACGCTCGCGCATTCGATGCGGCTCGTTGACGTCACCGGCGACGGCCGAGCGGACCTTGTGGGGTGCTGGAATTATTACTATCGACCGGGGTCGCCCGTCAGCGGGATTGTCTGTTATCCCCGAGTGGGACCGGAAGAGGACTTCACGTTTGGAGATCTTGCCCGGTTTCGGTACGTGGATCAAGAAGGGTCACGCCATTGGCGGCATTTCCCGCACGTGTACGCCGAATCGGATTTCGCGGATCTGAACGGCAACGGGCTGCCGGATATCGTATACGCGGGGATGCTGGATACCGGAGTAACGGTCTTCCTCAATTCAGGGAAACGAGACCCGGGCGGTTTGCCCGTCTTCGTGAAGGACGTGGAGATTCCGGCGCCGGTTGCTCAAAACGCAGGGATCCGCATCGTAGATCTGAACGGGAACGGCGCTTTGGACCTGGTGGTCAACGGACACTATATCCGGAATCTGAATCCGGACGGCTGGCCGTTCAGGCCCGCCGGGGCGGTTGATCTCCAGGTCGGGAAGCAGCTCGAATTCCTGGACATCGACGGCGACGGTCTGCCTGACGTCATGGCGTTGCCGGTTGGCGGCTGCGATCATCCGCTGACGTGGCGGAAGAATCTGGGGGGCGATCCGCCCCGGTTCGGGCCGAAACAGAAACTGGACGACGTTGGGTTGGACTTCTGCAGCCGGCTCAGCACGGTGACGGACGGTACGCGTAGCGGGATTCTGGTGCAGCACAATATGTACCAGAATCTCTCCTTCTATGAGCTTGCCGGAACACCGGGCGGCCATCCACGTTTCGTACACCGGGGAAGGGCCCTTTCCGTCTCCGCGGTGATGTCGCTGAGCGATCAGTCGTGGCCGTGTTCGTGCGACTGGAACGGCGACGGCGTCTCCGATCTTGTCATCGGCGGCGGCTACGGCTGGCCTCGCGTGGTGATCAACAGTGGGAGCAATGAGCGACCGGCCTGGAATGAGCCGGAGTTGATTCGTTCCGACGGTCAACCGATCCGGGTCCTGCGCGACGAGATCCTGAAAAGCAGCCACTGGCACAATATGGGGTATCCCTATCCCGTATTTGTGGATTGGGACGGCGACGGTCTGCCGGACTTGATGCTCCCGAACGAAACGAACCGGATTGTGTGGTATCGAAATACCGGAACGCTGGAAGAGCCCAGGTTTGGGTCCCGCAGATTTCTTGAAGTGGACGGATTCCCGGACTCCGATAGGCTTCGGGCGGAGACGGGTCGCGTGGCCGCCGACGAGACCCTGCCCAACAGTCCCTATCCTTACGATGCGCGATCCCCGTTTTTCTGGCGTACCGGCGCTGCGTTCGCGGACTGGAACGGCGACGGCCTGATGGATTTCATCACGCACGACCATACCCGAAGAGCGACCCTTTTCCTTCAATACAGGGATGGTGACGGTCGCCGCAGACTCAGACGCGGCCGCCACGTGCGGCTGGTTGACGGCAGGGAAATCGACGATTCCATCGTGGGCCGGACAAAGCACTGGACCGAGTCGTTCCGCGCGGTGGATTGGGACGGGGACGGATTGATCGACCTGGTGTACAACGTGGCGGGTACGGGCAGGATTTATTTGCTGCGCAACGTCGGCTCGTTGGATACGCCTGTTTTCGACCTGCCGAGAGCGTTCAGGTGTTACGGCGAGGAGATCGCGTTTACGGTTCACGGACCGAACGCGTGGCCGGGTGATTTCAACGGTGACGGGAAGCCCGATCTGCTCGGGTGCGTGGAGTGGAGCGTATACCCGTTCTACTGTCACGCGGCTCTGGAGATGGAGCGTCACCCGACGTACCGTTTCGGGACCGCGCGGAGAATATAGCGTCCTGACCAGACAACACGTTACCGTTCGCCTGACGTTTCGACGACGGCCTGCCGGCGCGCGGAGTCAAGCGCGCGGTAGCAGAATTCCGCGGCGTGCCAGGGGTCGTAACCGGGCCGGCTCCAGATCATGGCGCTGACTTCCGCGCCAACGGATACTTCGGTTCCGGCATCGCGCAGGATCTTGAAGTATTCGACGAGGTCAAGGCTGCCTTCGCCCGGCAACAGGAAAGTCACGGCGCCGTCTTTCATATACCCGTCTTTGATATGAATGTGGACGGTGTGTGGCAGGCAGAGATCCGCGGCGCGCCTGAGGTCGATGCCCTGCACGTGAAAGTGGCTGTGGTCGAAGTGGATCTTGAGGTGGGGATGACGGGTGTTCTCCATCAGCCAGGCCGCTTTTTCGGGCGTATCCAGAATTGCGCCGACGTGCGGTTCAACGGCCAGGATGACGTGATGTTCGGCTGCGAGGTCCGCAAGTTCGACCAGGTCGGCAGCGACGGCGCCTCTGTCGGTTTCCCATCTGGTGAGAGGACCGCTCACCGTGGTGGTGATGACGCTGGGTTCGTCGTCGAAATTCAGGTCTTCGGCAAGGACGCAGTTCTCGATGAAACGTGCAAGGACCGCGCCGCGCTCGCTGCCCCGGGCGCACGTGGAGACCGGGCCGAAGAGGACCGGTGGCGGAAAGCCGAGATCACGCACGGTGCCTGCAAGGCTGCGCCTGGTCTTCCGATTGAGCTTGTGCGGCGCCGTCGGCCATGCGTCTCCGATGGCGATTTCAATCGCGTCGTAACCGATCGCGCGGATTCTCGGCAGGGCCTCGAAGACGTCTACTTCCGGCGTGGCGTAGGTGCTGAAACCGATAGGGACCATAAAAGAACCGAAGGAAGAAGGAAGAAGGAAGAAGGAAGAAGGTAAAAGGAAGAAGGAAAAAGGTAGAAGGAAAAAGGATGAACGCAGACGACAGGGGTTCCGGGATCGACGGTATCCTGCGCTCGCCGCTCTGGCATGTGTAGGGGCAACCCTTGTGGTTGCCCTCGTTGTTCGTCGTCCGACGCACGATATACGTAGGGGCGACCGGCCGGTCGCCCCTACAGAACCCGAACACTCACGAATTGCAATCGTACGGTGTTAACGCTAACCGATGATTGCTCGCTGTTTCCCCTTCTTTTCTTTGTGCCTTTGTGTCTTTGTGTGAGTCGAATTTGTTTCGACCTCCGCGTCCTGAGGCCCAAGAAAATCGAATATCGCCCGTGTGTCAAGCGGCGTTGAAGCAGGTGGGCACGGAATTCCGACAAGAGTGAACGATATGGAGCGGATCAACCTCGGATTGGTGGGGTGCGGCGGTATGGGAACGCGGCACCTGTACGGTCTGCGGACGCTTGCACAGACGCCGTTCAACAGGATCGACTTGAGGGCGTTGTGCGACATCAACCCGGAGAATGCCAAGATGGCGGCCGCGGAGGCCGAAAAGCAGTTGGGAGTGAAGCCCGAGGTCTTTACGGACCTGGAGACAATGGCCGCCGCGATGCCGGAACTGGATGCCGTGGACGTGGTGACCGATCCCGCGGTGCACCACGAGGTTGCCTGCAAAGCGCTGGATCTCGGACTGCACGTGATGGTGGAGAAACCGATGGCGATAACCGTTCGCGCCTGTCGGTTGATGATCCAGGCCGCGGACCGGAACGGACGCGTGCTGTCCGTGGCGGAGAATTACCGGCGGGACCCCTCGGCGCGGCTGGTGCATCACGTGGTAAGCGTCGGCACGATAGGGACACCGTACCTGGGTCTGTTTCACGCGGTGAGCGAGGGGGACCGGATCTTTATCACGCCCTGGCGTCACCTCAAGAATCGCGGCGGGCCGCTGGTGGACATGGGGGTACACTATGCCGACCTGATCCGCTATCAGTTGGGGGATATCCATGAAGTATACGGCGACGTCCGGCTTGTGGAGCCAGTGAGGCGGAAGGCCGATACGACGTGGAGGCCGTATGAGTTTTACCAGAGACAATACGAGGAGATGGCGTCTGAAGTCCCGGCAGACGCCGAGGATTCGTCAGTGGCGTTGTTTCGCATGGCCGGTGGCGCCACCGTGAGTTGGGTGGTCGGTCTGGGAGGATACGGGGCGTGCAGTACGCAGTTGATTCTGGGCACAGAGGGATGCATCGAGGGTTATGGAACCCGCGGCGGCCGGGTTAGGATGCGACGGGGGCGCGGAGCGTTCCGGGAACAGGAAGAAATGCTGGCGCAGGCTGAGGGCTTTGAACAGGATGCGGTGTCCGCCCATTTCTTTCCCGGCGGGCTGACGGCGGCGGATCCCGATGTGGACTGGAAGCTTCTTGCCATGGAGTATTGCGAGTTTGGCGAGGCCATCGCGGAGGGCAGGGACGTGGAGGTGGACGGAACGGAGGGGATGAAGGACGTGGCGGCTGTCTACGCGGTATTCGAGTCAGCCCTGGCCGGTCGGGCGGTACGGATGGCCGAGGTCGAAAGCGGCGAAATTGACGCCTATCAGGCGGAGATAGACACGGCGCTGGGTATTATATGAAAGGAGTGTGAAATGCCGGAAGAACGGCCAAACGTGGTATTGATCATGACCGATCAGCAGCGAGGGGATTGCGTGGGCCTGGATCCCAATGCGCCCGAGGTCCTGCAGACGCCCAACCTGGACTGGCTGGGCAACTCGGGGGCGTTTTTCGGTCGCGGTTACTCCGAATGTCCCAGTTGTATCCCCGCACGGCGTTCTCTGATGACCGGCACGGCGCCGGCGTCGAATGGCGTGGTGGGGTTTCAGGAAACGGAATGGCATCCGCGGCATACCCTCGCCGGAGAACTGTCAAGAGCCGGATATCAGACCGAAATGATCGGGAAGCTGCACCTGTCGCCGGTTCGCAGGCGGTACGGATTCGACCACATGCAGCTCGCGGACGGCACGCGGGGGCGGGAGAACGACTACGTGGACTGGCTGCGGGAACGCCACGGACGCACGGAGGTGGATCCGGGGATGGCCCACGGCATCTCGTCCAACGGATGGGTGGGACGGCCGCACCTTCTGCCCGAAGAGCAGATGCATACGTTTTGGTGCGTCGACCGGGCGATGGCGTTTCTTCAAAAGCGGGATCCCTCGGCGCCCTTCTTCCTCAATGTCTCCTTCATTGATCCGCATCCGCCGTTGACGCCGCCACGGGTCTACTATGACCGCTACGTCAATCGCACGTTGCCGGAACCGGTTGTCGGAGATTGGGCCGCCGGGTACGACGCGCCGTCGAAGGGGCTGGACCCGAACGCTTCGGAGATCTGTCTGAGTGCGCACGATATGCAGTGCGCGCGCGCGGCGTACTACGGGATGGTGAATTTCATCGACGATCAGATCGGGAGGTTGATCCAGTTCGCGAGGGGGCTGCTGAACGACTGCCTCGTCATATTCACTTCGGACCATGGCGAGATGCTCGGGGACCACCGCCTGTTCCGCAAGACGTGGCCCTACGAGGCTTCGGCACGCATTCCGTATCTGATTCGCGCGCCGCGGAGTTGGGGAGCGCCGGAGTCAGTGACGTGTCAGACACCGGTCGGCCTTCAGGACATCATGCCGACGATTCTGGATGCATGCGGCCTCGACGTGCCGGAAACGTGTACGGGCAAGAGCCTGATGCCGGTGGTGCGCGGCGAAACGGACGGCATACGCGACGTGTTGCACGGCGAACACTCGGGGTGTTACGCGTACGAGCATGGAAATCACTATGTGACGGACGGTCGCCACAAATACATCTGGTTCACGCAGACGGGCCGGGAACACCTGTTCGACCTGGACGAGGATCCTCATGAACAGCGCGACCTGGCGTCGGTGGAAGGCGCCGATGAGTTGCTGTCCCCGTGGCGGAAGCAACTGATCCGGATTCTCGAGGGTCGGCCCGAGGGATTCACCGACGGTGACAGACTGATTGCAGGCCGCGAACACCGGTCGGTGATGCCGGGGTACGAGCCGGAGAGGATGTTTCCTTTCTTATAGCCGCTTTTTTCGAAGACCCAAACTTACATGGATAGACAGGATAGACAGGATAAAGACCAAAACCGACCGGGATTAACAGGATTAAGCAGGACAGATGCTCACTTTTCCGGTATTTAACAACGCAACCACGGGTTTTCGTGAATAATTCCCCATAGGTCGTATCTCACCACGAATTGCGCAAATCGGCCAAGTCGCATGAACCGATTGACATGTTTGCATCGGTGGATGTTTCGGTGGACGGAACGATCAGGGGCTTTGGAGGGTTTTGTTTGTCGAGGGCGCAGGTGCCCGCTATATTTCGATGTGTGTCAGTCCCGGTGTTCGTCGCGAAGTTCACGTCGTTCCATGTGTCGATAATTCCAGAGGAAGGAGATACATCCAGTGGATTCGTTCAAACGCATCGTCGGCGTCTATCTTGTACTCGTTGCCGCCGTGGTGGCAATTCATACGGTCGTCGAACCCCTCTATTACACGTCCACCGAAGCCAGTCCATACAGCCCGCACTGGAGCAGATTCAACGCGCTCATGGTGCTGGCGATCGTTCTCGGCGTTGTCTTCGGATATATTCGCAAGCGTGCGGTTGGAGGTGGCGGCGGCGCTTCCGTAACCCGCGAATACGTCGAGGCAAACGTACAATTCTACGGTCTCCTCTTCGTTGGCATTCTCTTTTTCTGGAACTTCTTCAACCTGCACAGTCCAGGATTCACCGCCATCGCAATGGAAACGGTTTCCGCGGTTTGGATCGTGATCGACGCCGCCCTCCCGTTGCTCCTTGCCTCAATGGGTTTTTCCATGCTCAGATCCCGGGAATAGGGACTGCTGACTCGCTGGTCGACCGGCGTGCATTGGTTGGTGCATCTCCAGGAAGTACGAAAAAGCCGTCAGTTGGACTTATCAGCCCGTTGAAAAAGTCCATCCGGGCTACGGCCGGCCCTTGCGGTCGAAATACTGCGTTGCGCTCCCTCGCCGAATCGAGGGATGGGACTCGGTCGCGCGCCTTGTCTTCGACCACAATGGCTCGGCCTCGCCTGCAGAGCGACTTTGTCAACGGACTGTTATGCCCTGTCTGGCGGCTTTGCAGTTCGGGGTGATGCTATGGCGCTGGAAATCGCGGTTTCAACGCTTTCTGTCGTGAGTGATCAACAGGTCGGCAGAGATGCCGAGGTTTTCGGTCAGGCGTCTGATCTGCCGAATCGACAGGGATCGTTTGCCGTTGTAGAATTCGGAAACGCGGCTTCGGCCGCCGAGCCATTCGGCGAGATCGGTTCGCGCGAGTCCTTTCTGTTCCAGCATAAAGTCGACGACCTCCCGGGGCTCCATCGTCTCATCAACGGGAAACCGGACGTCTTCGAAAGCCTGTACCAGAACGGAAAGAAACTCCAGTCGCTCGTATGCTTCTGAACCCGTTTCGGGATCGGCATCCAACAGGCCGTCGATTTCGCTCACAGCGGCGTTGCATTCGGCTTCGTTTCGCAATACATGAGGTTTTGAAGAGTCCGGTCTGGTCATATCCCAATATCCTTTCGAGAGTCATCGTATCATTGTTTTTGAGAGGTCGATCGCGAACCGGGACGCTGAACCAGCAGGCCGGCGACGATGAGAACCAGCCCGATCGGGGTGGAGGGCAGGATTTCTTCGCCGACCAGGAAATGGATGAAGAACAGAGAGACGAACGGAGAGATGAAGATGAGGTTGGCAACCCGGGCCGTGGTTTCCGACAGGCGCAGCGCGATGAGCCAGAATACGAAGGCGATGCCCATCTCGACTACGCCGACGTACGCGGCGCCCGCCAGCCCGTAGAGATTGGCAATGCGGAGATCCGAGAAAAACGCGCAGAGGATGAAAATAAGCGGCAGGGCGAACGTGAAGTTCAGGAAAAGGCCGACGACGGCGTCCCGGTCGTCCCGCGCGTTGTAAATCCAGTACAGGGCCCAGACGATCGTGCTGGCAAGGGCCAGCGTCACGCCGAGGGGGTCCGACAGCCGGAAGTCCAGGAGGTTGCCGCGCGTGGAGATCACCAGGACGCCGGAATAACACACGAATCCGGCGAAGATTTCCTGCGGTCTAACGCGCTGTCTCAATAGAGGAATGGAGAGGAGCGAGAGTGTTATGGCCCAGGTGTAGTTCAGGGGCTGGGCTTCCTGAGCGGGTAGAAGATCGTACGCCTTGAACAGGATCACGTAGTAGAGGCAGGGGTTGAGCAAGCCCAGCAGGAGAGACTTCAGATATTGTTTTCTTGAGCAGGAGAAGATGAGGCTTGCTTTGCCCTGGATAACGATGATGAGCGCCAGGGTGCAGGTGGAAGCCAGGCAGGCATAAAACAGAAGCTGCAGCGGATCCAGGTAACGGAGGGTGATCTTGAATGCAGAGGCGACGGTCGACCAGAGCAGAACCGTTGCGATGGCATAGAGGTAGGCTTTGTTCTGGTCGCGCATTGATGCCGAACGGAGGGCGCCCACAAGGGACGCCCCTACGCGTTAAGGGAATACGATTTGGAATAAAAACGAATGAATGATTGAAATTGCAGGGGCGCCCCTTGTGGGCGCCCTCCTATTCCTTTTCCACCTTGTCCAGTTTTCGTTCGTAGGAAAGGTCGATTTCTGCGCGGATGTTGTCCACGGGCTTCCTGTGGTCGACGCGCCTGACCTCGGGACGGGTAAGGTTCGTCCGCACTTTGTGGGAGATGACGATGCCGCGGGTGGCGTCGATGACCCAGTCGCCCTTGCCTTCTCCGGTCCCGTCGACGACCAGCTGCAGGGAGCCGACATTAACGGGCGCTCTGAATCGGACCTTTCTGTCTTCCTCGAATGTGACGATCTTATTTCCTTTTTTGGTGGCGACATTCTTCACCTTGTATGTACTCTTGAGTTCCACAATGGCTTCGTCATCGATCAACATAACCGGGGTTTTGAAATTCAGTTCGCCGGTCCACGTGTCGCCGGGACCCACCGGGTTCTCGGGAAGGATCGGACCGAGTTCGGGGGTCCAGATCTGCCACAGGTCTGTCAGGATGTCCGGGCGGTTGAGGTCTCGTGCGGAATTATTGCTTGAATGACGCTGAACCGTTCCGTCTTCCGAGAGAAACCACGTCAGTTCCCAGTCGTCCAATTGCTCCAGCGTGTAAGGGAACTGGTCGTGCGTAAGGCGTTTGTTTTCGAAGAAAAAGCCGTTGACGGCCTTGCTCACGGTTGCGACAAGGCGCTTGGCTGTGTCGTCGGACTCACCGCCGGCGCCGGCGTGGACGACTTCCCGGCTCCGCCATTCGCCCCTGATCTCGCCCGAGGTGAATCCTCGCTGCGTGCGTCCGGGCACGATGACTTCCGCGCGGTCGCTCTTTATGGCAAATGAATATTTATGCTTATATTTGATGGTGCGTCCGTCCGGATAGGCGATCTGAAGCGCGACTTTCTCCCTGGCATTCAGGGTAGCGCCTATCGACAGAAGAACGGCAAGACACAGGAACGTGGGCGTGGCCGGAGATTTCATGCTGAATCCTCCTTTGTGGATGATCGGTCTCACTTGAAGAGTAAACCGAGGTAAAAGAGCGGGCTGAACAGTTTCTTCTTTGGGACCGCATTGGCGATCATGCCGGTGATGAGATCGCTGATCTGTTGATTATGTGCGGCCTTTTGAATGACGAGATTGAGCAGGGGCCGCCACCGGCCCAGGTCCTGCAGCCGCTTGCTGGTTCTGAGTTCGTCGCCGATCGCATCCCAGAGGCGGTTTTCGTATCGTTTCAGGAACGCTTCGCTGAAGTCATTCGCCGACCTGGCTTCGGCGGCGGTTTGGGCCGCGAAACGTGCGGCGTACAGGGCGTTGCCGATACCCTCCCCCGTGAAGGGATCGATCAGCCCCGCGGCGTCCCCCAGAAGCATGAAGCCGTTGCCATAGCTTTTCCTCCGGATGCTGCCGATGGGCAGATTCCATCCGATGGGTTCTTCCATTGCGCGCGCATTGGCGAATCGCCGGTCGAAGGGCGGGCGGCTGATCACCGATTGAAGCGCGTCCTTCAAGTTGACTTTGCGCCGCTTGAGGCTGCTGTGCAGCATGCCGATGCCGACGTTCGCATAGCCGTTCTCGAGGGGAAAGGCCCAGAAATACCCGGGCAGGACTTCGTTGACGAAGTGCAGCTCGATCTGGTCCGTCAGTCCCGTCACGTTTTCGTAATAACAACGCAGGGCCACAACCCAGTGCCGGCCGTCGTGGCGGTATTGCCCGGTTCGACGCGCGACGATGGAATTGAAGCCGTCACAGCCCAGGACCAGGTTGGCGCGGAAGGTCTGCTGTTGTCCGTTGGCGCTGCCGGTTACGCCATTGACGATTCCGTTTTCCCGTACCAGGTCTTTAACCGCAAACCCCTCGATGCATGCGTCTACACTGTGTCGGGCCTCACGGAAGAGGAATGCGTCAAAAACCGTCCGGCGGATGACAAATCCCTCCATGGGGATATTCCGGCCGGTACCAATGTCGTGAAGCGTATGCCGCTCCAGATCGATCCAGGCATCCACGTGATCCGGGCTGCTGAAGACGATTTTGTTGATGAGGGCGCCGGGCAGATCCCGTATCCCGTCGAGGAGGCCGAGTTCGAGCAGAATGGCAACGGCTTTTCCCGACAGGGCGTCGCCGCAGATCTTGTCCCTGGGAAAAGTGGACTTGTCCAGGAGAAGGGTCTTGAGGCCGTGTCGCGACGCGTACAGAGCGGCGGCGGCGCCCGCGGGCCCTGCGCCGACGATGATGAGATCATAGGTGGTTCGTTGTGGATCGGGCATAGGTTCTTTGGTGCGCGACGGCGGTAGATTCAATATGCGGTACGTTTTAACATATCCTTATCGGGTGCACGCGTCAAGCGAGAAAACCGTACCGTACACAGCAGGAAGGACCGGCAATTGAGCAGGAGACGAGCGCGAAAATCGAAGCGGCAACGGCAGGCCGGAATCCGGAATCCCGCGACCGTCGCAGGCGTGTTCCTGGGCCTCCACGTCCTTCTCGCCTACTGGCGTCCCAATCCCTTCTGGGGCGCCGATTTCCTGTATTATTATTCCGACACGCTGCGTGTTGTCTTCATTCTGCTGGCCGTGCTCGTTTTAATTCCATGTCTTCGTTCTCGAATCGGCGCCTTGTTCGGAACGATTTCTTCCGGACTATGGAGCGGCGGCGTCCGCACGTGGATCGTTCGCGTCCTGCTCGTCCTGCTGGCGCTTGCCGGATTCATTGCGCTCCAGTCGGCGAGGCATCTCCTTGGAGACGGCTACCTTTATCTTCGGGAGTTGGACGCCGGCATCACACAGCGCGTGGACAGGGCCCCGCTTACCTTCGCCCTGATTCGACTCTTGCATGGCGCCGGCGCCGCGCTCTGGCAAACCGCCGAGAACACGTATCGTGTCTACAGCTATGCCTCAGGACTTTTCTATCTGCTGCTGGCCCTGGCCACGGCCGGCGCCCTCGGAAAGAGCGACCGTGAAAAATCCGTGGCGTTCGCCTTCCTCGTCACCGCCGGTTACGTTCAACTCTTCTTCGGATACGTGGAAAACTATGCCTTCTACATGCCGGCCGGTCTGCTCTACCTGCTCGCGGGTCTTCGGAGCCTGGAAAACCGGGCGCCGCTCTACGCGCCCGCGCTGGTTCTGGGACTGCTCGTCCCGTTTCACTTTCTTTTCGTTCTCTTCGCGCCCTCCCTGCTCATCCTTGGCTACCGCGGGTATCGGCACGGCGAGGCATCGATGCCGCAATGGAAGAACGTTGCGGATAAACTGGCCGCGTTATGTACCGCCCCGGCGGCCGCTGTGCTGGTCTTCTGGATCGCCGGGTTCGACTTCGGCGCCTTTCTGGAACGGACCGGCGGAAAACACCACATTCTCCCCCTGTTTTCGGAACCGGGCTTTCATGTGCCCTACCGCATCGTCTCCGTCTCCCATCTGCTCGATTTCGTGAATCTGCAGATCCTCTCCGCACCCGCGGCAGTTATGGCGGTGTTCCTTTTCGGCTGGAAGGACTTTCGTCACCATCCATTCCTGCTTTCGGCCGCCGCCGTCCCTCTCTTCTTCACGTTTATTGCGAATCTTGAAATCGGCGCCTTCAGAGACTGGGACATCCTGGCGCTTCCGGCCCTGCCGCTCACACTCTGGGCTGCCTCTGCACTGCTGGAACGCCGTCGACAGGATGAGCGGACCCACCGAAGCTTCTCTGTCATATGCGCGGCTGCCGCCCTGCACACCATGCTGTGGATTGGTCTGAATGCCGACCCCGCTGCCGCCGAGGCCCGATACGCGCACCTTATGGGCAGGCTGAACGGGCATGCCGCATCCTACGGGTGGGAAACACTCGGGACCTACTACCGGCTGCGGGGAAAGATCGTACCCGCGCTGAACGCCTATAAACGCGCGCTGGATGCGAATCCGAAGAATCCCCGCCACTGGCTGTCTGTCGGGATCATCTATTGCGACCTCGGCCGGCCGGAGCGCGGGATCGACCACCTCAGAAAAGCAACGGAGATCCAGCCCGATCTTGCCGAGGCGCATATCAATCTGGGTGCCGCGTACCTGGGGACCGGTCGGCACGAAGCCGCGATCGACCACCTCGGAAAAGCGGTCGAACTCCAGCCCGAGACGGCGCTCGCGCTGGTCAATCTCGGCGCCGCGTACAACGAGGCGGGAAGATACAGCGAAGCCCTGGACCCGCTTGAGAAAGCGCTTGAAATCCAACCCGGACACCCCGGCGCACACGTCAATATCGGCGCCACGTATCACGGCCTTGGCCGGTACGAGGAGGCCGTAGAGCACCTCGAGACCGCGCTTGAGCTTCATCCCGCCCTGGCCAATGCGCAGACGTACCTGAACATCGGTGGGACCTACCACAGTATGGGTCGGTTCGAAGAGGCGATCCCGTACCTTGAAAAAGCCATTCAGATCAACCCCCGGCTCACGAATGCCTACTTCAACCTGGGCCTGGCCTACGGCGCGCTGAATCGTATCGAGGAAGCGAGAGCCAACCTTCGAAAGGTGCTGGAACTGAATCCCAACGATCCCCAGGCGCCTGCTATCAGGCGGTTGCTGAGAAAATAAGCTGTCAGCCATCAGCGGTCAGCTATCAGCTAAAAACCAAAGGCGAAAACCACAGGTCAAGATCTATGCACCGACGCGATGCCGCGCGCGGTCTCGGTTTCCGAACGCGATGCCACTCGAGAGCACTACCGGAGCAGGGCGCGTTGTTCCGTCCCGTACAGATTTGCGTTATCCGCCAGTGTTGGCAGGCCATCGTTTCGGGTGAATCCGGTGAGGGTATTCGCGCCGTGCATGTGGCAGGCCCCGCGCCCAGCGGCGACTTTTGGTTCCTTTTGGTCGCTTCAAAGGGAACACGCCGTAGGCAGGGAATCTGGGGAGAAAGGGTTGTTTTTGATCTTGTTCTTCATTCTTGCCGTTAGCTGACGGCTGACGACTGATAGCTGATTGCTGTGTTTCCGACATTGGTGATGCGCTTGGAAAAAATCTATTTCATCTCAGACGTTCATATTGGCGCGCCCGATATCGAAGGCAGCGCCCGGGAGCGGGAAGACGTCCTGATCGACTTCCTGAAATCCATCCGTCGCAACGCGGAGGCGCTATACATCGTCGGCGACCTCTTTGACTTCTGGTTCGAGTACCGCACGACGGTCCCTTCGAGCGGCGCCCGGGTCCTGTTCGAATTGTACAACCTCGTGGAGTCCGGCGTTCGCGTGATATACCTGCCGGGGAACCACGACCTGTGGCCGGGCGAATATTTCTCCGGTCAACTCGGCGTTGAACTGCCCGGCGGCCCGATTACGGTCACGCACCAGGGTCTCCGGATCCACATTGCCCACGGGGACGAGATCCGGACCGACTGGCGATTCCGCCTCAGCCGCGGCATTCTGAAGAACCGGACCTGCGTGGGCCTGTTTCGCCTGCTCCATCCGGACCTTGGGGCCACCCTTGCCAGGTATACCTCCCGGCTCTCGGAATACCGGATCCGGAGGCGGGGTTCCGGCAACCGGGATATTCTCTACAGGGCGGCAAGAGAGAAAATCGGCCAGGGCGTCGACGTCGTAATCCACGGCCACTACCACTTCACGCTCCACGCCCGAGTGGGCGGTCCGCCAGACGAACCGGCAGGCACGGAAGCGCGTACCGGGGACCACACCGGTTCCCGAAGTGAACGCACGGGCGAACTGGTCGTCCTGGGCGACTGGATTCAGCAATGCACTTATGCGGTACTGGAACGAGGCAGAATCCGGCTGGATAAGTGGAATGAGGGAACATTGTCCGAGCACGCGATCCTTACGGAAGAAGACAATTAGCCTTGTTTCGAAATTATCCTGGGACCTGGATGTCGAATATATACAGAAGAACAAAGGCAAATTGATGTCAAAGTTGCCGGATACCTGAAGTCACTGGACGTAAGCGGTAATTCCATCCATTTGTACGACCTCGATGCCCCGCCTATGCGCTTATACCTTCTGTGCCTTTTGTGCTTTTTGTGGTAAGTTTTGCCGTTGCCTTTTTTCGGATTGAGGTTAGGCAGATTGCGATGCGCCAGCGACCCATCCAACCACAGTTGCCCGAACCTGATCCGGCGTCTATATGATTCTCTCAATCGACCAGGGCACAACGGGGACGACCGTACTCGTTATCAACCGCGCGGGCGATATCGTCGGCCGCGCCTACGCGGAATTCAGCCAGATCTATCCGCAGCCCGGCTGGGTTTCTCACAATGCGGATGAAATCTGGCGTTCCTCAAGCGCGGTGATCGCCGAAGCGATCCGGGATTCGGGCATCCGCCCCGCGGATCTCGCAGGAATCGGGATCGCCAACCAGCGGGAAACCACGGTCATATGGGACCGTCGGACCGGAGAACCGGTACACGACGCCATCGTGTGGCAGTGCCGGAGAACCGCCGATCTGTGCCGGCGCTACCGGGAGCGGGGCCTGGACGAGATGGTCCGCAAAAAGACGGGCCTTGTGATTGACGCCTACTTCTCTGCCACGAAGATCGTCTGGTTAATGGAAAACGTACCCGGTCTGCGTCTAAGGGCGGAGGCTGGCGACGTCTGCTTCGGCACGATCGATACCTACCTGCTTTTCCGGCTTACCGGCGGCGACGTTCACGCGACGGACCTGACCAATGCCTCCCGCACCATGTGTTTCAATATCCATTCGCGCGAGTGGGACCCGGACCTGCTCGACGCGTTCAACATCCCACGGGCCATCCTCCCGGAGGTCCATCGCTCTGCCCATGTGTTCGGAAGCACCCGGGGCGCGGTGCCGCTGCCGGAGGGTATCCCGATTGCCGGTATCGCGGGGGACCAACAGGCGGCGCTCTACGGGCAGCGCGGCGTAAACGAGGGCGACGTTAAAAATACGTACGGCACGGGCTGCTTCGCGCTGTTCCACACGGGCTCGAACGCGTTTCCCTCGCAGAACGGCCTGCTCACCACGCTTGCGTGCGATGCCCGCGGCGGTCCCGCTTTCGCCCTGGAGGGTTCCGTGTTCAGCGCGGGCTCGGCCGTTCAGTGGCTGCGCGACGGTCTCGGTCTGATCGCGGATGCGACGGAGACGGAAACGCTCGCCCGGTCGGTTCCGGACAACGGCGGCGTCTATCTCGTCCCCGCCTTCACGGGCCTCGGCGCGCCGTACTGGGATCCGGACGCCCGCGGGACGATCGTCGGCATCAACCGGGGCACCGAACGCGCCCACTTTGCGCGCGCCGCCCTGGAATCCATCGCCTATCAGAGCGCCGCGCTTGTGGACGCTATGGCCGCCGACACGGGGGGTCCCGTCGCCCGTATGCGGGTAGACGGCGGCGCCTCCGCCAACGACTTCCTGATGCAGTTCCAGGCCGACATCCTCGATGTGCCGGTGATCCGACCACGCCACACCGAGACCACCGCCCTGGGCGCCGCCATGCTCGCGGGCCTGGCGACCGGCTTCTGGGCCGGTCCGGATGCACTTTCAGACATCAATCCTCCAGAACGCGCTTTCGAACCGTCCATGCCAAAGAAAGACCGCGACGCCCTGCTCAATCGCTGGCGTCGCGCCGTTCGAACCGCCCGCCGCCACGGCAATCCGGTAAGTAGTGACAAGGAAGAAGGAAAAAGGAAAAAGGAAAAAGGAAGAAAGGAGAAGAGGCGGTAAGTAGAGACAAGGAAGAAGGAAGAAGGAAGAAGGAAGAAGGAAAAAGGCAAAAGGAAGAAGTGGCGGTAACTTTACTGTATGAGACGCATCGGAATGGACGCGCATTGTGTACAACGAGACGTGGATTGCGAATGGGAAGCAAGGAACCGGCGACGAGGGTTTTGTAGGGGCTACCGGCCGGTCGCCCCTACTCCAATCGAAAAGTCCCGCGTTGATTGGCCAGATCGAAAAATTCGCGGTCTTGCGCAGCGTGGACCGTAATGGCAGCAATCACGCTTTTTCTCTTGAATGGGAAAAGGACCAGGTACCAGATCCCGAATCCAACAATGGCGTATGGCCACAGACCGGTGATCGCCAGGTAGCATGTCGCGACCAGCACGATCCATTCAAGCTTTCGGGCAAACATATTCAAAATGAGATGACTCCAGGGCAGCTTCCACTCAAGCGCACACCGGTGTCTCCACGACACGCTGTAGACGACCGCGCCTCTTTCATTCACGTGCCGGGAAAGGGTTTCCCAATCAACCGGTGGCTTCGATCCTGTTTCGTGGGCGCTTTCTGGCTCGCTTGTCAAGCTCATGTCTGATGGTCTTTCCCGTTTCGCCGTGGTGTCGTCTCGTTCAGCGCTTCGTACCCTGTCATTTGTTCTTTACCGTCAGATCAGAGAGAGCTGTCCAGGGCAGGAGTCGATTCGGGACCGGTGTGGTTGGTGTTCCCGGGAGCGAGGGCATCCTGCCCTCGACGCGAATAGGGGTAGGTGACGCGACGTTCGAGGGCAGGATGCCCTCGCTCCGGCTGTGGGTGAATCATGTAGTGAAAGCGTGCAGATTGCGTTCGGTCGCAGGGCGCACGTGTCCGGTGGCGAAACGCTGAGCCCGCACCTTCGCACAACATGTCATCCTGAGGAGGCCAGCGCGCTCAGAATGACATGTATTAGGATTGTCATGCACGTGGCTTCCCGCTGTCATCCAGAGGAAACCTTCAGGCCGACGAAGGATCTACTGCAGCATCGGATCATCCCCCTGGGATTTTTCACGTGTCGATAGCTGATAGGCAGCACGTCCGCCTGCAGCGGGACGAATGCGGCGAAAGATGTTTCGACTCCGTTCAAAGTGACATGCGTTCCAACAAACACCGACCGATGGGAACCTGGTTTCCGTTGTCCAAGTCAAACCCGAACAAGATTGCGAATAGGAGCTGCTTTTCGAACCTTATCTCTGAGCATCACACGGTTCCTGGACAGCAGTGGATTTCATTGATTCTTGACAACTGCCTTGTGAATGTTATATTTGTGGCGTGCTATGGCACTTGTGCCCCCCGGAGGATAGTATTCTCCGGCCCGACGCCCACTGTCTCTGACATGGGCGTTTCTTTTTAGGATCTGACACCCTTTGAAATTTTCGCCTTTTTCAATTTTCTACCGCCGGATTCCGTCCAAGAGTGGGTATGGCGGCCCTCTTCGGTCTACCGTGACTCCAGGCATTCAGCTTTTTCTCTTCCTTCTTCCTTTTTCCTTCTTCCTTTTCCGCTCTACTCGTCCGTCACGCATCCCTCGGAAGCCGTGGTCACGGTCTTGATGTATTTGTAGAGCGTCCCCTGCGAGGCTTTGTACGGGGGTGCGGTCCACGCCGCGTGCCGCTCGGCCAGTTCCTCGTCGCTCAGGTCCACGCTGATCTCGTTGGCTTCCGCGTCGATTGTAATCACGTCCCCATTCTCGACGAGGGCGATCGTGCCGCCCTCCTGCGCTTCGGGCGTGATGTGCCCCACGACGAAACCGTGCGATCCGCCTGAAAACCGTCCGTCCGTGATCAGCGCGACGTCATTGCCAAGGCCCGCGCCCATGATCACCGACGTGGGCGTGAGCATCTCCGGCATGCCCGGCCCGCCCGTGGGTCCCTCGTAACGGATGACCACGACGCATCCCTTCTTCACTTCGTTTCGCTCGACGGCGCCAAGCAGGTCCTCCTCCCGGTCGAAAACCGACGCGGGACCGGAGAACCGCACCCCTTCCTTCCCCGTGATCTTGGCCACCGCGCCCTCCGACGCCAGGTTTCCCCGCAAGATCCGCAGATGTCCCGTGGTCTTGATCGGCCGGTCCATGGGGCGAACCACCTCCTGACCCTCGTCAAGTCCCGGCAATTCCGCGAGGTTCTCCGCAATCGTTCGACCCGTAACGGTCAGGCAGTCGCCGTTCAGCAGGCCGTTCTCAAGCAGATACTTCATTACCCCCGGCGTTCCCCCGACGTTGTGGAGGTCTTCCATCACATACAAGCCGCTGGGCTTGAAGTCCGCCAGTAACGGCACCCGGTCGCTCACCGCCTGGAAATCGTCGATGGTCAGCGGCACGCCAACGGACTTTGCGATTGCGATCATGTGCAGCACCGCGTTGGTCGACCCGCCGAGGGCCATCACCACGACCATGGCGTTTTCGAACGCTTCGCGGGTCATAATGTCCCGGGGTTTGATGTCCCGCTCGAGCAGACTCCGGATGGCCGCGCCGGACTGGAAACACTCTTCCAGCTTGCCCTTGTCCACCGCAGGCGTTGAAGAACTGTAGGGCAGCGACATCCCCATCGCTTCAATGGCGGACGCCATCGTGTTCGCGGTATACATCCCCCCGCACGCGCCGGCGCCCGGGCAGGCGTGCTGCACAACGCCTTTCCTTCCCTCCTCGTCCAGTTCGCCCGCCAGGTACTCCCCGTAACTCTGAAAGGCCGACACGATGTCCAGTTTCTTGTGGTCGCTGAACCCCGGTTTGATCGTGCCTCCGTAAATCATCAATGACGGCCGGTTCAGACGGCCCATGGCCATCACGCACCCCGGCATGTTTTTGTCGCAGCCCGGAAGGGATATATTGGCGTCGTACCACTGTGCGCCCATCACCGTCTCAATCGAATCCGCGATGAGGTCGCGCGACTGGAGCGAAAAGCTCATGCCCTCCGTACCCATGGAGATCCCGTCGCTCACGCCGATCGTGTTGAATCGCATGCCCAGAAGACCCGCCGCATCCACACCCTGCTTCACCTTCGCCGCCAGATCCAGCAGGTGCATATTGCACGTATTGCCCTCGTACCACATGCTCGAGATGCCAACCTGCGCCTTGTCCATGTCCGCTTCGGTCATTCCCGTCCCGTACAACATCGCCTGGGACGCGCCCTGGGACTTCACCTGCGTAATCCGGGAACTGTACTTGTTCAGCGCCATGGTCTTCCTTTCTCGTTTATCCATCTGAAGCCGTCTTGTCCGCGTGCCGGGATTTTTCCGGCTTTTTTCATTCATTCCGGATTTAATTTAAACGAATGCAGGACGACGGTCAACAACGGGAAAACAAGCGGTCAGCCATCAGCCGTCAGCAATCAGCTTAAAAGCAAGAGCGAAAACCATAATTCAAGAATTCTGTACCGATGCGATCTCGGCACGGGGTCTCGCATTCGGATAGGAATTCGGTTTCCAAACGCGATGCCACTCGAGAGGACTACCAGAGCAGGGCGCGTTGTTCCGTCCCGCACCGATTTGCGTTATCCGCCGGTGTTGGCAGGCCATCGTATCGGGTGAGTCCGGTGAGTGTATTCGCGCCATGCATAAGGCAGGCCCCGCGCCCAGCGGCGACTTTTGGTTCCTTTTGGTCGCTTCAAAAGTAACACGCCGTAGGCAGGGAATCTGGGGAGAAGGGGTTTTTGAACTTGGTTTTTGC
>JAPPNU010000072.1:0-11380 GCA_028873695.1 Gemmatimonadota bacterium
CACCTTCGCCCGGCCTTTTCTGTGTCCGGCTTCGTCACTCTCGTATATAATCCCCTTTTTTTTGCTTTTTGTGGCCAATTTGCCTGTAGTGTTTTTTCGAATTGACGTTAATTCTCTTCGCGACAGATGGCAGTCCTCATGACTTTCTCAGCAAAACGATCCGGTTTGTGTTCGTTCCCTTTTTGAGGTTGTCCACGCCCCAGCAATTTGAGGTTTTGGTGAAAGCCTGATCGTTTACCAGGACCATCAGCGGTTCGAGCCCCGCTTCCGCCGCCGCGGGGACAACGAGCGTTTCAAGCAGGATTTTCCCCCCCCGGACTTCCCCGACCTCGAAGGCGACGTAGGCCCCGGGTTTGAGGACTCTCCTGAGTTCATCAAAAACGCCCGTCATGGCTGCCTGCCATTCCTGCGGCTTCTTAAAGTGCCATATGTCAACGGTCCGCGGGTCGATACCGTTGAACCAGCACCGCAGCCAGTTGTCCGTCTGGTAGTCCACCACGTCCAGAAACGGCGGCGACGTGACAACGAGGCTGACCGAATCGTTCTCGATCCCGGGCGTGTTGTCGGACGATCCGGTGATGAGCAATGCGTTTTTCGACGCCCCGCGAAGCCGTTCGGATTCGGATACTTCAAGTTTGCCCAGGAGCGATCCGGACTTCTTCAGAACCGAAACCCGAACGTCCCGATGAGGAGGCGTCTGACTTCGACTGCTATTGATACCCCGCTGCCGCTCTACGGTGACCGCCTGGTTCGGCGGCAGCGTATAGACGGAAAAGAAACCGGGTGAATGACCCGTCAGCCGGTTGGTCGCCACCATTCTGATCCACCGGTCGACCGCATCCGGACCGCCGTCTGCCTGTTTTCCGATCAGGATGTTCCGAAGGTTGGTAATCTGACGCAGCGTGTCTGGATGATAGAACGCAAGCAGGTCGTCCCGCATCTCGCAGGCGCCTTCGAGAGGCAGTTCCATCAGTCGTCCCGAAACGACCGAAAGCGAAGGAGGGTCGAGCCGCGGCGCCACGAGAATCTCGCTCAGCGGATTGACGTCCGTCCCAATCGGGATACGCCCCAGCAATGCCGCCTCGATGGCGGTCGTCCCCCGACCCAGGAAGGGATCGTAGACCGCGTCGCCCGGTCGAGTAAGCCGCTCAATGAAAAAACGCGGCAACTGGGGCTTGAAACACGCGCGGTACGAGATTTCGTGAAGCGAGTGGGCGGCCCTCTGCCGCGAAGTCCAGAACTCATTCACAAAGACCGGAATATCGAATTCCGGATCCGGGAATTCCAGGATTGCCGTTTCCTTGTGAAAATCGTCGAAGCATTCTATATCGCAGATAAAATCATCAAACGACAGGGGAACATCCGGGATTCCAGACGGCCCGAACAGCTGTAACTGTCTTGCTGTCACTGACATTCTCCCGAATAGTCCGGAATCCCTTTACGAATGTGTCCGGTATCGCGGAAGGCGGCGGACAGTTGACCGGGGCGGGGCAGCGGTCATGGGGAAGTTGGCGGGTTCAAACGCGCAATCCAGCCTTTCTCCGACAACGTGTCGTATGCGATCCTAATCTGGCGGCGCGAGAACTGTCTTTTTCTATTATTCCAGGCATACATGCTTCTTATGACCTTGTCGAAAGTCTCGGCCATCTCCTTGCGGACGACCCAATGAACCGAAGCGAGCAGTTCAAGTCCCAGTGGCGATTCGAATCCTTCAACCAGATTGGTAACCTGATCGAACCTCTGTTGCGTTCTCGGGTGACTCTCCAGAAACGCCGTCGCATCGTCGATTGCGCCGGGCACGAGTTCAAGTTGCTTCTTTGGTTTGTCACCGCCATCGGCCAATCCGGATATGAAGTGTCCTTCAATCCTTTGCAGGACGTGCCGCAAATTGTCCGCATAAGGTCCATAGGTTGCCTTTTTGTATTTTAGTCTCAGGCCCTCACCGGATTCCTGCATAAAGTACATCAGCTTATGCACTTCCAGGAGTGTCACGAACGGATCAAGCAGGCCCTGAAGGTACCGGTACGTCAAGCCGACTAACGCGGCTCGCCCCGTCGTCATTGACGGAATGTCAGTGGATTGGTTGATGCGCTTGTCCACAGGCCCGCCGCCCGGCTCGAATATAACGATCTTGACATCCTCAAATTCCTCCAAGGCCGCTTGCATACGGGCACGCACCTCCCGCCAGTTCAATCCGCCGAGCCCACTGCCAAGCGGCGGGATCGCAATCGATCGGATGCCAAGCGACCTAATTTTCTCAGCGAGCGACATCAGGCCTGATTCAACGTCTTCGATCCGGCTCTTGCCTCGCCAATGCCGTTTGGTTGGGAAATTGATGATGTAGCGCGGGGGCAACATACCCCCTGTCTCGAACACGAACACTCGTCCCGGTTGCATCTCATTTCGCCTGCACCGATCCGCATACGCCTCAAAGTTCTCGGGAAATGCGCGTTTGAATTGAAGCGCGATGCCACGCCCCATAACCCCAACGCAGTTTACGGTGTTGACGAGAGCTTCGGTCTGTTCGGCGAGGATGTCACCGGTTTTGAATTCGATCATGCCAGTTTTCCTCTGTTCTCAGTAATACCACTCTGGCCTGACTTCGACAACGGGTCTCGGCGCAGGACCTGCAAGGGCCGCGATGGCCTGGTTGTAGACCTGCTGCGAACGCACGCCAATTCGCGTTATCAATTCCCATGGGAACGAGTGTTCAACCAGGAATTCCGCCTGTTTACGTTCCTTACAATCCATCCAGTTCCTGGCCTGCACTGCTTTCCAGTCAATCCTGTCCAGCAGGTTGATATCCGAATAATCCTCAAAGAACCGAGATCCGGCATTTGTCGTTGTAAACGCCCAACGCCGATCCTTCTGATTTAACCAAACAACGGCCTGCCGCAGACTCGCTTGCAGGTGAACAATGGCGCCCTGTCCGCCACGGTAGAACAACTCAGGGTGGTTCGCCTTGTAAATCACGTAGAGCATCACGGAACGCGGACAGAAATAAAACGGTACGCAGTCACCAACGAAGAGATCAGGATGGCTGTTAAGGGGCAACTTCAATCGCCGGTCCTTGATCTTGTTCATTCCAATCACGGCGCCACCCGGTGGACGCTTCGCAATTTCCGCGTCACACAATAGGGCCTTATCCGAGAAGATTGAGGGTAGGCGGTCTACGTGGACAATGTGATAGATATACAGTTCATCGGGAATCGGCATGGTCAATCTTGTATGTACGTGACCGGATGCCCATGGTGCTGTCAGGTACTCGATGTAATGGCGCTAACGTGATGCCGTAATTTAGGCGTCACGTTCAAGGATTCCATGTAGAATTTATGTTTTTTCTGGCTCGTTCGCAAGGGTGATTTTGTGTGGCGCACTTAACGTCGTTCTGTGCGACAATTTTGTCCACAATGGACTATAACAAAGGGGATTTTATGCAAAGGTAAACATCGGATACGGACATAGGTATCATTTGATTTTTCGCGTCTTGTTTGGATGCGGGGCAAGAAACCACGCTTCGCCGGTGAAGCGATCCACCTTGTACGCGGTGTGTTGTCCTGACTTTACAACGTAATATCTATTGTGCGACGCGTAGACTAAATACGAGAGAAACAGCATCACGAAAACCAAGAGGACGACCACCGGCGTTGTGAGTCTTTTGTTTTCTGGCGGCCCTTTTTTCTCGTCGTCGGGGTCACAATCGCAAGGCGTGCGAACCAAGATGCCCACGCTATCGACTGGCCCGGGCTTGGTGGAATCAAAAAGCGCTGCGTGGCAGTCTACACAAGAAATCGAATATTCCTCGTCGCGTCCAATCTGCTTAACGTCCAGCATCCGAGGTAGTATTCTCATGTCGTCCTTCCAATCATGAAAACAAGATATAAGGTAGAATATCCGACAAGAGTATACAAAACGCTTAACAACAACCCCCTGATTTTTCTTTACTCCACAATAGTAAACACTTGGGCATCACTTGTTGTAAGCCATAATCCTGTTGCGCTCCGATGTTTACCTTTGTATATGATCCCCATAACATAGGCGACGTTTCGAAATAGCACATTCGGTGCATCCGATACCGTTGGCCGACAGTTCTACAGATCCATGCCACCGCACTGTTCAACCACACTGCCAAATCGTGAAGAGAACTTACGCAAATTCAACTCGGAAATCTCTCCTACTCCTTTGGCAACGGCACGGGCAATGTCTTTTTCTGCGCTGTTTAGGTTTGCCCAGATACAGTCGCAAAGTCGCTGTACCTCAGCCTCGTTCGGGTTCGAATTATACCCCAGTGTAAATTCAGGGATGGGCTGTGGGCATACAACGACAAAGGGATCCGCAGCAACGTATTTTGTCATACCCAGTAGGTCAAGTGCCCAACCGAAGGGAGCGAGCATTAGATGCGGCCAAATGGCGAAAACGACGTATGCCACCAGGGCGACGGTGGAGTACATAAACGTGCCAGAGACGACTCCTCGGTCTTCCTTGAGAGATTCGCTCGACTGTCGTTCCTTGTGGCTCAGCCAACCGATAAGTGCCGTACACCACGCGAAACCACTAACAAAATACATCCAATCCCAGGTTACTTCCAGCCTAATTGTGTATTTGTAAGTCAATGCAACGATGAAGGCTGACCAAAGTCCCCAGAAATAGATTTGGTAAAGCCCGGCCAATCCTAGGATCGGTAACGACATGGCTTTGGGCAATCTCGCTGACTTTGAGAATAACGATAGGGGAGATAAGAGTCCCATCACGCCAATTGAAAAAATGAAAAGAGCCGGAAAACTCGCAGCAAGCAGAACAAGATTATAGGTTACGAAGTTCATTTCGAACGCCCTCTTTTTTTGCTCGAAATGTGTAACTCATTTCAGAGCAGTGACTAACGCAGCCTACCGTCCTATTTTAGTGGACATATCCTACGGTGTGAGGGCTACCTTGATCCGATGTGATCCAATGACTTGGTTATTATTGAACACACGAACCGAAGATCAATGTGTTGTATGAAACGGTCACAAAACATCCGCCGCACGCATTCGACCGCACTACGGAAGTGGAAATCATGGCAAGTGTCTGTGCGGGTTCCTTCATCTCTCCTGTTTTGTGCCGATCCAAATACTCAGGGACACTGGCTATCGTTGATTAATGACGTTTCGTAATCCGGTCGCGCTTTCCTCGTCTATTGAGAACATCGTTCCACGAAAACTATAGTTCCGGCCTGATATTGCCTTTATCTGTGCTGCAGATAGCGGCGGCTCTACTAGCCGAAAACGATTCAACGTCATGAAATATTCTTCGTCCGCGTACTCCGCCTTGCCCTGATAGGGTGCCTTCTCACGACTTCCCGAGGCGTCGCCGCATGCGACAATGCCGACTCCAGACTGATAGAGAAAGACCATGTCCCCAGGAGAGAGCTGATCAATCTTGCGCTTCCAGGGTGAAAAGTACGCCGCAGCTTTCTGGAGACGTAACATATCATCGTGATCTTTAGGGTTATTCCTATGGTTCGTGTTCAGGATGAAGTACTTCGATGCAACATCCTCATATGGATTGTCTATGGTCGAAAAACGAGACATCTCAAGTAGGAATGAATCGTCTGAGTCTGGTTTTGGGTCTGCATAGGTCCGATAAACCCATGGGCGGACGTCCAGTCCGCGTGAACGCCAATACCGAACTGCCTCTCTCGTCCTAAAATCCAGGCCGTTAGTGACAATGACGAACACTTGTTCGTTGTTGAACAACTCTTTCTGCAGCGGCGGATCATCTTCGAAAATGCGCCCATGGACTTCGTCCAATGAGCGTTTCCGACCATCAAATGCAGCAAAGAGTTCGTTCAGTTTTTCGTATCTGTATTGACCGAATATCTGACCGTATCGCAACGCTTGGAGGATATTTTCCGATTGAGACTCCCATACCTTTAGCTCGAAAATGAAAAGGCGTCCTTTTCTGTCAAGTGCCAGAATATCAGGTTCCTCCTGCCAGTTTCGGGAATGTGCTATCGTCAGAAGCTCCTCATCTGGCAGGAATCGTTCTATATTGTCGAATAATATGCTTTGAAAGTCGTGCTCTGAGATTCTGAAATCTCGTAGCTGGCGACCCTCAATACGACTCACAAGGCGGTTCTTGGCGCGAACACGAAAAAGCATCTTTTCTCTCCCCTGAGACATCATCAGATGTTTCGGATAGAGGCTTTTTTGCCTATACCTAAATGAGACTACCGGTGTGGTTTTCGAAAGAAGAAGTGTTCGAGGCTTTAATCTTGAATTCGGTATGCCGATACATGCTGCTATTGACCAACGAGGTTTTGTCTTCGCCTTACTGACTGCTTGGCGTTTTTGGGTCTCTATCGTCGTCTATAAAACGATATCCGACTACGCATCCGAAAATGACGCTAAACGCCTCAAGTATGTTTCTATACCACCCGCCAATGCCCAAAGACGGTCCCGATAACAAGATACTGAGGCCAGACAATATTAGAAACATCAGCCCGATGCCCAAAACTCCGATTATCGCAAGCACTTTGCTCAGCTTCTTCTTATGATTGGGGGCAACGCGGGTTGCAACGTGGAGGAGTGCAGCAGCCGACAAAACTCTGGCGGTAAACATTATATAAGTTCCTTCAATCGGCATGCCCGCCATATCCGTAGAATCCCAGAAATCCGCGACCCTGTCGAACCCATGAGCTAAACCCGACAAAGCAGTTACAAACAGATGGACCAAGAACGCAGCAACAACCCCCAGCGGAACTGCAAGAATCCACCGAATTAGGTTCATTCGCCACTCCACGAAGATCAACATAGCATTGCGAATGCGAGGTTGAAGATCCGGCTGCCCCCGAGGTCAAGACTTCCAAGGTAAATCTCGGATTCTCCCTTTACCCATCTACGTTTTGATTTATACCAATGCCGGGGGCCGCAATACCATTGTGAAACTCGCCAGATTTGCAGATACCGGCTACTCCCCTTCCGACACCTGCCGGCGGCGGCGGCGGGCCAGTTCCCGCATGTCCGTCACCGTATCGGACTCATCCACGATCTCCCGGCCCAGGATCTCTTCCAGCACGTCTTCCAGCGTCAGGATCCCTGCCAGGCCGCCATATTCGTCGATGACCATGAACAGGTGCTGCCTGCGTTCCAGGAACGTCTCGAGAACACGGTCCAGAGAGACCGTCTCAGCGACGAAATGGACGGGGCGCATCAGTTTCGAAATCGGTTGCTGTCCCTGACCCTCCGCCAGGGCATTCAACGCGTCGCGCCGCATCACAACGCCGATCACGTCCTCGAAGTCATTCTCGTAGACCGGGACCCGGCTGTGCTGCCAGGTTCCGGCCTCTTTTTGCGCCTGCTCCACGTTCAGGTCCGCGCTCAACGCGAATACGACCGTCCGCGGCGTCATCACGTCTCTCGCCGTCTTGCGTTTGAGCGAGAGAATATTCTGCATCACCTGCGCTTCATGAGGCTCAATGGAGCCCGATTCCCTCCCCATGCGCGTCATTGATGAGACTTCTTCTTCCGATACCTCCTGGGACGTTCGGCCCTTCGAAAACGCCCGGGTCACAAGCCGGCATGTCTCGACAAACGGGTACATTGCCAGGACAAGAAATCGAAGCGGTATCGCGATCAGACCGGCCAGGGTCCGGCTGTATACAACGCCGACGGTCTTGGGAATAACCTCCGACAGGAGCAGGACCGAAAGTGTGATGAATATCGTAAAAAAGTGTTCCCATTGTGCGCCGTAGACCTTTATGAACGCCGCGCCCGCCAGGAACGCGCCGCCGGTATTGGCAATCGTATTCAGGGAGAGGATGGCCGAGATCGGACGGTCGACGTTGCGCATACGCAGGTCCTTCAGGATGCGGCCCGAGACGGTACCCTTCTGCGCAAGGCTTTCGACGTAGCTCACCGGAACGGCGTAAAGAACGGCTTCTGCGAGAGAGCACGTCGCAGAAACGAAAATAACGGCACAAACGAAGATAACGAGTTCGACCACGTCTGTATACCTCCTGCACACGAAAATAGAATCGTGAGTGAATTCGAGAAGCCGGCTGCAGCATTACGGATACCGGGACCCGGGGTTCGGGGGACCGCCGGATCCAAAATCAATTCCCGGTAATTCGCCCGCCAAATTGAGCCGCAAGAATCAGGAAATCCCCGAACCCGACTTCGCCGTCGCCGTTCAGGTCGAACCTGACGTCCCAGCCCGTCGTTCCCGCGCGGGACCCGAACGCCTGTGCAAGCGCAAGGAAGTCGCTGAAACCCACGGTACCGTTCCCGTCGAAGTCGGCGCTCAATACAACGGGCGTCTCGTCGAACGCCGGCAGCCAGACGCCGTTCGACAGGACGAATTCACCCTCACCGTCCGGGAAGTCGCGCAACCGGCCGGACCCGTCGCGGTACCGGAGCATGTCCAGCACCCTGGCCCTGCGTCCTCCGGCTCCATGACGGGTGATCACCACGGCGCGCCCGTCGGTCTCGAGCCCATCCACCGCGACCACCTCGCCCGTTCTATTGAACCCCACTCGGATGCTGTCCGGAAACGTCAACAACAGGACGCCGGGCCGGATCTCCAGCACCGGGCGCACCGCGTAAGGGTCAATGCCCAGCGCGGCCACGATTGGCGTGGTTCTCAACGGCGCGGTGGTCAACTGCAGCCGGCCGATCCTGGGATGATAGTCGGGCCGCAGAATATTGTTCCAGACAGGTTCATAGCGGTCGATATGCGATGCCACGTCGTCCGGAGTCAGAACATCGATCTGAAGCGATGCGCCACCGAAAGTCACTGAAAACCGCCCGTTGCCCACCGACACCACCTCCGCGTCCTCATCGAAATGCAGCAGCCACGTGTACCGGCGAGGCCGGTCCGCCTCCAGATGATCGGCAATCAGGACGCGCTGGTTGTCCAGCATCAACATCTGGCGCGTGAACCGCTCCAGTCCCAGCTCCCGAGGGTACGCCGTTGCCGCCTCACCGCGTACATATGGGAACTTCGTGGAGGCGTACCCGATGTGCGCCCAGCCGGGATACCAGCGCGGCCACCGCTCACCGTCGCCGTACTGCCCCTGTCCGTCTACCAGTACCGTGTTGTGGTTTGCGGTTTCCTTGTTCAGCGTATAGCCGGGATCGATCACCAGTTCCTTCCCGCTGCCGTAAAGCACAAAGCTGTTCTGCGCGGGGTGGTTGTGTCCTACGCCGCCGATCCAGGGATACGCCTCGATCAGCCGGGCCAGGGTGTGACCCCCCAACGGACGCGCCCCCAGCGCGAACATCGTTGCATCGGTGCGCCACGATGTTCGCGCGAAGTACATCTCAACGTCGGGGAAATAGGCCCGCTTCGGCATCAGTTCGTCCAGCGTCCCCGCCGCGGCGTCAATTCCCTCGGCCAGCGCTTTCAATGTCCACCAGTGCGTACTCCGCTTCCCCTCGTGAACCAACTCGGCGACACGAAACAGCCGGGCGTCGCCGTTGCGACCTGCCAGCCAGAGCAGCCTCTCCAGCGTGGGTACAACCCCCGGTCGAAATGTATCTTCGATTGCCGCGCCCGATTGCAGATCGGGATATACGTAATGAATCGGGAAATAGCCGGTCTTCCTCAGCCAGGTGTCCGCATAGGCGATGGTCTGACCCGTTGTATGCTCGTACAGGTCGATCCATCGAAACAGCGAACCCATGGAGAAGTTCCAGTAGGCAGGTCCTTCGTGAAACCCCCCGTCCGCGGCGAAGGTCTTCAGCGTTCCCTGGAGGCGGTCCCAGCTCCATGCCATCCATACCTCGGCCTCCGGAACCTCGCCGTAGAGTGCGGCGCCAGCCACGCCGATGGCGTAATTGTCGAACCAGTAGTGGTTCTGCTGGACCGTGCGAGCCCAATACATCCTCTCCAAAAAGGACGCCTCGAACATGAGCCTGGCCTGATACGCCAGCTTCTCCCGGATGATCCGCCGTTCATCCTCCGTAAACCAGTTGTAGAGCCAGTCGTACGCGACGGCGGTCCCGTGGATCATGTAGGCCGCGTCAAGATCCAGATCGGGTGTCGCATGGGACCAGCCGTCCGGAAGCCACTTATCGTATGTGCATATCGTGAGAACGTGGCGCCGGATGGCCTCGAAGCGTTCGGCCGCATCGGGGGAATTGGCGAGCAGGCAGGTGATCGCCTGATTTTCCATGCGCCAGGCCCATCCCGCGCGCCTTGGCGGACCCGTACCGGGAGGCGGCGTTCCCCGCAACATCCCCTGCAGCCGGTAGAGCCGCAGTCCGTCCTCGCTACGCTGGGCATCCCGCAGACGTTGGATGTCCCAGCGCGTCACAAACAGGCGCGGACGCTCTCCGGTCAGGTCGGGGCGGATAACGGACGCGGCATCGAATTGAACCGTAAGATGCGTCAGCTTCAGGCGGGCAACGCTCACACCGGGCCGTTCCCGCAGCACGAGACGAATGGACGTCCTTCCCGGCGCGTCGAGTCGAAATCCCCGATGCACCTCACTGTACTCGTCCTTGGGCAACACGATCGCCTGCGGTTGCCGCTCTCCGTTCACCTCCAGCCAGAAGGAATCGGTTGACGTCGTCGGGGCCAGACAGAGGACGCTCAGCCGGTAGATCCCCGGCATCAGGTCCCGTTCAAGCGTCAACGCGAAATCCGACCCCAGGGTGCGAACCACTGTCCCCGGCTCGCGTCGGACCAGATCGAATCTCCCCGAAGCAACCTGTTTGAGCGCTTCACCCGCCGCCGAAAAGAGCTCCTCTTCCTCGATCAGATCGCTTCTGGAAGGATCCTCAGGAAGGGCGGCGGCGGGACTTTCCATCCCGACGGCAAAGAGAAGGACAAGATAGAAACGTCGCCGCATCATTCCGCCTCTCCCGACGCATCGGATAAGTCCGGATCCGGTCATGGGGCATGCCGTGCCGAAGGATCAGGACGCCGGGTACGCGCTCGCCAGCCGGCTCAAAGGCCCATTGCCGAGAGCGTCCCGCCGGACCCGCCGAGAATCAGATGGCCTCTGCCGTCTGCCGCCAGGACGTGAATGCTCCCGTCCGTCCGGTGGCTCGCAACCGGCGCGCCATCACGGCCCAGGACCCACACGGACCCATCCTCGCACCCCGCGACGACCTTCGCGTCACCGTCCAGGTCGGCCGCCATCACCTGTTGAACGGGCGCTGCCAGGTTTCGCCGCCACCGTTCATTCCCGTCTTCATCCAGAAGATACAGATAGAAACAGTCCGATCCGACCAGGATCTCCGGCCTGTTTTACCCCGGCCCCCCGCCCGGGGGGGGCCCCGGGCGGGGGGGGCCCGCCCCCCCGGGGGGGGCCGGGGGGCCGCCCGCCCCCCCCCCCCCCCCCACGGCCCGACTTACGACCCGGAGGGAGAACGGGCCCGGGCTGCCGTCGACATAG
>JAPPNU010000072.1:11390-104247 GCA_028873695.1 Gemmatimonadota bacterium
ACAAACAACACCCCCCCCCCCCCCCGCCCGGCCCCCCCCTCGCCCCCCCCCCCCGCCCCCCCCCCCCCCCCGGCCGCCCGGCCGCCAAAAAACCCCCCCGCTTCCAGATCGTTTCCAGTCGATTGTCGTTCAGTTTCAAGCCAAACACGTGCGACCGGTTCGTCCCGCACACGATGAGGTGCTCCTTCTGCCGCGCCCACACGTCGCATGCGGGCATCATCGACGCCCACCCGTCCAGCCCGTTGCTTGCGGTCTCGCCGCCGTCGGCATCCAGCACGTAACATGTCCCGCCGCATGTAATCCGGCCCGGTCCGCCGATCACCTCCTGCCTTCCGTCCCCGTCGATGTCCGCGACACGCAGCGGAGCGAATATCCCGTAGATCATAAAACTCCAGCGCTCGTGGCCGGACGCGTCAAAACAGTGGAGCTTCCGGTCCGAGACCGCCGCCAGGATATCCAACCTGCCGTCGCCGCGAAGGTCCGCAGTCGTCACAAACTCCACCGCGGAATTCCGTGCGTACCGGTCCCATGTCCCCCGATAAATCTCAAAGGCGCGAGACCACAATACGCCTCCGCCGTCCTCCAGCAGATACAGATGCCGGTCGTCCGCGCCCGCAATCACACAGCGCCGGCCGTCGATTTCCGCCGGACACACCGAAAGCACGCTTCCTTCCGCCTGGAACGACCAGGCCGGCTTTCCGTTTTCGTCCAGAGCCAGAACGCGTCCGTCCTCCGTTCCAAGGAGCGCACCCTCCGCGCTGGCGGCGGCGCAGCGAACGCCGGAACCGGCTTCATACGTCCAGACACCGCGCAGCCCGGGTACTGACGTCGCCTGCGCGGGCGTCCGAAAGTGGGCCTGGTACGACGGGAGGTCTGCAATCCCGCCCATTGAAAAACCACCTGACCCGGGACTACGCGTTTTTACCTCCTGCCGCCCCGCCGCAACGTGTAACTGCTCGCCATTCAGCGTAATTTCAGCGGGCCGCGGCGCCACGACCACGCCTTCGCCGCGTTCCAGGTCGAACTCGATTGAAACGGGGTGTTCGCTTTCAAAGGCAGCGCCATCCGAACGCAGCGACGTGCCGTTACACAGCGCAAACCACCCGTCGCCCGCCGCGTAGATTCCGGCGCGGCCGGAAATCGGTCCGGCGTCAAACGTTCCGTTTCCATCTCCGGTCCCTGCCAGCATCCGGCCCTGAGACCCCTCGACCACCACCGCGGAATCCCCCACGCGGCGCATCCGGTCGTCCACGGGCTTTCGCAAGTTGGTGGCATAGAACAGGTTGATAAACGTATGTCGATCTCCCGCTTCCATCTTCCGGTTGGTCGACTCCCGCAGGATATTCACGTAATCGTCCGCATAGGGATATGCTTCCCACCAGTGGCCGAAATTTTCCCAGTCCCGCTCCAGTGACATCCGGCCTTCGCCCACGCTCTGGAGAACGAAAGTATCTTCCAGACCGCTCGCAGGGTCGCGCTGCATGACCTCCAGCGTGCCGTTTTCCAGGGACGGTGTCCCCAACGTACGCCAGTGGCACTGTAGCGCGAACGCTCCCGGCTTTGTCGCTTCGACCTCGTCCACCACCACGAAATACCGGCCCCTTCGCCACACGACGTTCCGGACCCACAGGGCGCCCCATTCGCCATCCACGGACGTCCGGCTCATGCCCACGCGGCGGAGATTCGCCGCGCCTTCGAGCCGGCACAGGGCGGGCACGTCCCACGCCTCCCCATCCCGCACCGCCGTCACGCCATTGTGATGTTTGAGCGTCGGTCCTTCCGTATACGAGGCATCCACCAGGAAGATCCGGTCGTTCGCCGAAAACTCCGGGATCGTATTCCCGTCTTCGTGGCTGTGGTTGCCGTAATAGATCCCGTGCAGCATCAGGTACTGGTCGTCCCGGTCGAACCCCTCCCGGAAACAGACCGTGTCGAACGCCTCTTCTCTCGAAACGTTCAATGGCTTTACTTCGCGCGGCCTCGCCTTCGGGTCTTCGGGGAGATCGTAGAAACCGCCGGCAACCTCGAGCACCCGTACCCCGGCCATCTCAGCCGGGACCTCGGGCTGGAGTCCGTCGTCGAAGTATTTCTCGAAACTCCTCACGAGCAGCGGATCGCTCACGGACTCGTACCTGCGACCCTGCGGGGAAGGCCGGAAATAGTCCGAGGGTCTGTCGAATCGTTTGCGAAGCATGAACGCCGCACGGCCGTCCTGCAGAACGTGTCCTGCCTTGGCCAGGAAATTCGTGGGGTAGCCCTCGGTCGGCGCACCCGTATCTCCAAACGCGGGCAGCGCTCCCCGGTTGTTGCAGTAAAGCACCGCCTGGTCCAGGGAGCGCTCACAACTCCCATTGTCAATATACGTCGTATCCCCACTTGCCAGCGCATAGGTCAGAATGTGGTCCAGCGTCATCCACTGATAGGCGTTGGCATCCTCAATCGGCTTGAACGACGTCGCCTGCCCCTTGAACACGTCCGCAGAGGCGGCCATCCACTCCTTCGCTTCTTCGAAACCGTAGTGCGTTGAAAAATACCGGCCGCCGAACCACGCCGCCAGCGCCACCAGCGTCTGATGGTTCTGCCGTATCATCCGGTGCCCCACACCCTCCCGGAAGAATCGCGTATACGCCCCCTCCGTGGAATCCATGATCCACAGCAGATACCGTGTAATCGTCAACCGGTCTTCATCGGAGAACACCGGACTCTCCTCGATCAGGTCCCAGACCGCCGCCAGCCACCAGACGTGGAAGTGCGCCATCACCCCGTACTCGCCCATCCTCAGATGCGCGTCCGCGATCTCTCGCACGGCCGCCGCGTACGCTTCGTGACCCGTCCGGTGATACATCAATCCGTATGCGCCCGCTTCCGAAATCAACTGGTAGCCCGCGCCGGCCTCGGACGCGTGCGGGCCGGTCGCCCTCGCGATGAAGTCCTCCCGCCGCTCCTGCAGCCACCCCTCCGGCGGCTGTCCGAAAGCGTCGAACTCGGGTCCGAGACGGATGTCCATCAACCAGCCGACGTCGAGCGTCGTCCCGTCCGGCACACGCCCCAGAAAGCGCGAAACCGCCCGCTCAAGCCCGGCCTCGTCACTGGCCCCCAGCAGAACCACGTTATTCCCGTTCCCCAGAGGATTGTGCAACGTCCGCAGCGCGTACCCGCCCCTGCCGGGATAACAGCGGTCTTCCACCGCCCACCACTTGTAATAAAGCCACCGGACGAAGTCGTTGTCGGCCATATTCCCAAGCGCCACCACGTTCCCCTGCAGCAGCGCCCCTGCCGCTGCGTCCGATGCCCGGACCACTTCCAGCCGGGCCCCTGTTGCCGCCACGACCCGATCGACGATCCTGTCCGCCTGGCGTGCGTGGGTCGCATCCCCGCCGGTGACGACCTTCGCCCTGGGCTCGCCGTCGACGACCAGCGCCGTTTCCAGACACATGTCTTTCAGTGCGTCTACGTTCAATCCGACCGAACCCCTGTTCATGATCCGTTCCTCTTAACAAGAACCAGTTGAATGCTTTCGCCGCTGCGGACTGGACACCCGCGCGTGCATTTGGTTTTACCCTGTCGCGGCCCCCCAACCGCCGTTGCCGGGTCACAAACGGACACGCCGCCCTGTTCCGGCGGCGTGTCCGTTTACGGTCCCGGACCTCCGGCGTTCGATATCCATCGACAGGCGACGTCATCGTATCGGCGCCAGTCTACGCGTCACGAAACCAGGCCGCCGTCTCCAACTTCGTACCTGCGACCCTGAACGACCAGCAACGCAAGCCCACCCGCGTGAAGCGAGCCGTACGTCGCGCCGTCCGGACCGCCGACAAGCACAAGGTCGTCGCCGATCAGCGCCACTTCCGTCTCTCCCGACCGCTCGGTCTGTACGTCCGGCCGGTTGAGCGAGGCGTGTCCCGGACACAGCACAACCCCCAGATTGCGACGGCTGACAAGGCCTGAGGTTGTAAACCGGAGATGGTACTGCTGATGCCACTGCGAACTGTCCCTGTCGGTCCGCATCGGAGGGGGGTCCCATCCCTCGCTCAGGGAGAAGAATGCATTGTTGTGGTACATGAAATGCCCTTCGAGAGAGCTCCCCTCACGCTCCAGCAGGAAGGTCCTTCTGTCCTCGTCCACCGAAAAACGGTTCCAGGAGTGGATATTCCATTGCAGCGCCGAATCGATGCCCGGAACCGCGACGAACTCGTCGATCATCACGAAACAGCTGTGCGCCTTCAGGAAGAAAACGTGCCGCCGGCACCGTTCCGCGCGGTCGCTGTAGCTGGCGTCCGCGTTGCCTGCAAAGTAAACGATCCGCTCGTCTTCGAACGCATTTTCGATCTTCCCGAGCGAATCGTGCGACCGCATGATCTGGGAGGCATCCGAAAGCGTCACGCAGTTGTGCGACTTGGTGTGCCATACCCAGTGCGTATGATGATCCGAACCGTACCCGATGTAGTAGCCGCTGGGCATCGCCATCACCTTGCCGCCGGCGTGCAGAATGAAATCGTTGTTGTTCGCGTGGGAATGGCTGATGGCCCCGAGCGGAGAAGAGCGAAAGATCAGCGCAACGTCCCGTGCCGCGTCGTTCAGGTCCGTCCGGACCGCGGCCCATCCGGCGGCCGGGAACTCGCGGAATACCGAGTTTTCCCCACCGGTGTGCGGACTCGCTTTATCATGTCGGGCCAAATAAAGCTGTGACATCACGCCCGAGCTTCGCCGCTCCGCCGGCGTCTGCATTTGCTCTGCCTCAGCGCGGAAAGCTTCCACGTAACCTGCGAACGCATCGGTATCCGTCTCGCGCCCGATCAGATCCACCAGGTCCGCGTTGGACCTCCAGGTGCCTGCCCACCGCTCCGTATGGTCGCCGAATCCCATCCATTCCGCGTACGGAGGCAGACAGTACTGGCGCCACCGTGCGTGGTTCTTCCAGAAGGGTTTCCGGTACAGATCCACGCCGATACCCCGCTTCAACGCCGAGGCGAACATGCTCATGATGGTGACGTAAGCCAGTCCATAGGACGGTCCTTCCGCCCATGCCCCGTCGTCGCCCGCCCAGATCGGCCAGATGCCGCACAGCACGGGCCTGAGCCACTCCAGCCACGATTGCGCATCCGGAATGTGATCGTGAAACACCAGCGCAATGTGCGCCAGGAACACGATCTCGCGGCCGGCATGGGAGTCGAACCGCGTCACCCCGTACGACCCCCTGTTGTGCATGTAGTCGAACGTAATCTGTCCCCGCTGCCGGAACTGCGCCACGACGGCATCGCGCTCCTCGTCCGTAAACCGGTCCCATACCCAGTCGCACGCGTTCGAGCCGTTCCAGATCACGGACATGTGGGCCTCGTCGTTGTGGGCAAGGTGACTCGACCCCTCCGGATCCCAGCGCGATATGGATGCCATCCTCCGGCATGCGGCGCGGGCGAACCGGTCCTCTCCGCCCACCAGATAGGCCAGCGCCAGGGTTTCCGCGCCCTTGACGAAACGCCGGGACTCCCACATGATCGGCGCCCACGTCTCATGATATCTCTGATAGTCCTCGCTGCGGTCGGGCAGAAACGGCGGCTCTTCGATCTCGTGCGGTTCGGCCAACACGGCTTCGGCGCTCGCTCGCAGGCCCGCCCACGCCTGTGCCGCATCGCCGGCGGCGGCCGCCCGAATTGCCGGCACCTCCTCGGGGCGGACGTATATGCGCGGATGTTCCGACGGGAATCGCTTCAGCCATTCGCCTGCGGCGGGCACCTCCACCACAACCGCCCCGGAACCGATCTCGAACGTGAATACCTCCGACGTAGCGCCGCGACCCGTGGACCAGCGCCAGTAATACGTTCCCGGATCCAACGCCCGTTCCGGCAGGAATACCGGCTCCTGCAAATCCCCCTTGTCCAGAACGACGTTCGCAAAGCTCGAATCCCTGGCAACCTGAAGGCGATAGCCCGATGCGGATTCCACCGGAAGCCAGGCGAAAACAGGGGGGTTGGTTCGCAAACTCGCGCCGTCCCTGGGCTGTCGCGGGTCCTTGTGCGGATGCGGATGTCTGTGTTCCTTCATGGCGTCACCTCACAATTATACCCGTGATGAAAAAAACCATGCGCTCTGTGGCGGCTTCAGACCCTTGCAAGCGATGCGACGCGTTCAGGTCTGCCGCTCTCGATGCTCCGACCTGCCTGAATCATCATCAGCGTGGCCATCAGACCGTCCACGTGGTCCGCGGCCATGGGCGCGCCGGTCCTCAGCGCTTCGACGAACAGCCGGTTCTCCTCGACGAATCCGCCCTCCTCCCCGCGGAAGACCACGGGCTCCTTCCCGGTCTCCGTGTACGTCAGCGTGCAGAACCGGTCGGTAAGCAGCACGGACCGGTCCTGGGCGAAAATCTCCATGAAGAGCTTGCTCGTCGTCGCCGGCTGGTTGGCATCTCCCTGGATCCAGCAGCCTGCCGCGCCGTTTTCGAACCGGAACGTGGCGGTCAGATTGTCCGGCCTGCCGTTTGGCTGATAGTAGTTCCCGCCCGCTGCGTAGACTTCCTCCGGGTCCGAACCGGCTACATATCTGAGGAGGTCGCAAGAATGGCATCCCTGGCTGTACACGTTGCCGCCCCCCAGGACGGGATCGTTGGCCCAGGTATCCCCCCATCGGTTGTCCATCATCTGCATCACCACCATCAGAGGCTCCGGGATCAACTCCCGGGCTTTCTGCAACATCGGATAGTACCGCATCTTGAAGGCCGTAAAGAGCTGAATGCCCTCCCGCTCGACCGCCTCCCCGATCCTCCGGCAGTCTTCAACCGTCAGCGCGAGGGGCTTTTCCACCAGAATGTGCTTCCCCGCCGCCGCCGCCCGGATACAGTAATCCGCGTGGGTGTCGTGGTGGGTACAGATATAGACGGTGTCCAGCGAATCGTCCGAAAGTAAGCGGCCGACGTCAGATGTGGCATAGTCGCCTCCGTCACGAGCACATAAAGCGCGCGCTTTCTCTTCAACCACGTCGCAGAACGCGGCCATGCGTATGCCGTCCAGCCCCGCAACCGCTTCGCTGTGCACGCCGCCGATCGCGCCGCAGCCGATCAGTCCCGCGCGAATTTCCGACATTCTCAGTTTCCTCCCTGATCACACCTGTCCAAAACCGTCTTCTCCGGCCGCTATCACGACAGAATTCACCTGTAATCGGAGCGAGGCATCCTGCCCTCGCTCCCGGGAACGCCTATCACACCGGCCCAAAACGGTCCCGTCAGGGATGGACGGGTGCGCAGATACACGCAGGGCGCAGCGTACTGCGCCCTGGTTGCATTTCTCCCCTCTAGGGGTGGCGCTCGATATGCCGCGCCGGCCTGAGAAGCTGTCTTAAAACCCCCAGCGGTCTTCGCGCGGCTGCAAAAGCGTCGGTCGGCGTTGGGCAAATCCACCCAAGAGTGGCGAGGGGCGCGCAGCCACGATACATTGGATATGGGCGAATTTGCCCGCCTTGACCGACACGTTTTCGCTCGCGCTCGGGACTCACCGGGAATTTTAAAACAACTTCCGAATCAGATTCCGTAACGGAACTGAATCTCACGGGTATCGCTTTTTCCGCTGACCCTGTCCTTGATCCTCACCTCCAGGACCTGAACGCCCGGCTTGGCCTTGTCCAGGTCGATTTCAAAGTACTGTTGTTCGGTGGTTGCCGTTCCCGCGTGTTCGTACGAGACCGATATCTGCGTCTTTCTGCGCTTGAATACCGAAGCAATAGCGCCTACCACGCCCTCCGATCGGCCCACGACCGTCCGGACCACGTATTTCACTTCGTAGTCGGTCTGTCCGAAGCGGTTCTTTTTCAGGTTGTAGATCTCGTAATAGGCGTACACCTTCTGCGCCTTCCTGTAATTCCTCGTGGGCATCGGCACAACCCGGATATCGCCCCTGCTGAATTTGCCCGCTGAATCCGCGTCGCCGATTTCAGAAGCCAGCAGGATATCGCTGATCCTGAGCGCTTCCACATTGTAATCGGGAACCTCGACGGCCTGCTTGTAGAGTCCCGTATGCCCGGAAGCCAGGTCCTTGATCTGCACCTGGAGTTCGTATTTGCCCGGCGGCACCCCGGTCCTGAGCATTTCCGGCAGGAATGCGCCCCTGACTCTGTTGAAGTCCGCCCGTCCTTCATAGTAAAACTCGCGGGTATCGCGGTAGATTGTGGTATGGGCAGCATCAGCCAGGGCCATCGCGCACTGGACGAGGACCTGCGCCGAATCGGCCTGCTCCGCAATTTCGACCTGCTCGGGCGGAATGCCGTAGTAGACTTCGACGTTCGTCTGTCCGTTGGAACCCTGGAAGTTGGCCAGGTCGTAATAAAAGTTCAACGCGGGTCCCTGGATTCCCGGCCGGTAATAGTCGGGGGTCTCGTGCGCGGCGTTCTGGTAGATGATCTCTGGCGCGTATCTGACCAGGCGGGTGATGTTGACAAGCTGGTTGTTGAGCGCGGTCACCGGGGGAATCGGGGCGAAATTGAACTGACCGCTCTTGTTTTCATCCGTAAACACGATCTCGATTCCCCCCTGAATCTGCGTGTAGATCCAGGTTTCCCAGGGAACGGTGGCCATATCCGTGTGGATCGTCACGGGTATGTAATCGCCGAACTTCATCCGGGCGATCTGATTCCCGAATTCCTCGAACCGGGCGCCGTCCTGGTCGTCATAATCGCTCCGCGTGAGCGGCGTGGTCAGCGGGGTACCTTCCAGGTCGCGTTCCTGGAACTCCTCTTCATCCGCGGCATCGGTATTGGAAGTAAAGCCGTCCTCCAGAAAACTGGCGTCGCGCTGATCGGCCGAACCGAAACCGTGGAGTGCGTCCTGCGTGCGCTGCGTAATGGGATGGCGAAACGCCCGTATCGGGAACACCGGTCCGGTGAACGTCATAAAGGAAGCCTCGGCGCCGTAGAGACTGGCCGCCATGCGCATGCGGACGGCATCCACGTCGGGGGTGACCGACAGATCGCGTTGATATGACCGCGACCGGTAGTCCGGCTTTCCGTATCGAATATAGACTTCACCCCGCTTGTCCCAGGGCGAAACCTTGTCGGCAAAGAATGAACGGGCATACCAGACGCGCCGGTAATGCTCGACGATGCGCTCGTTCACCCGCGTCATCATGTCGGGGTCTCGCCGCAGCCAGAATCGCTCCATGTAGGCCTGCCGCGCCGTCGAGTCGGTCAGCGCCTGGAATTCCCGGAGTTCCTCCGCAGAAGCCACGTTCGCGATGTCTTCGTACAGCTCGCGTTCCTGCGGCTCGACGCTTCCAAGGAAACGGTGAAAAACCTCCAGCGCTTCATCGTATTTTTCCTCGTGGAGGTGACCCTGAGCAGCGATGGGCAGCAACCGTGTCTCCTCGTCGAGAGCTTCCACGTAGGGAACGATATGTCGAGCGATCCTGTCGTAGGATTCCGCCTGTATACACGCCAGGCCGAAAAAATAGAGGCCGTCGGGGTCGTCAGGCTCCATCTCCAGGTAGGTATCGAAATACCCGAGCGCCTTCTCATGGTCCTCCTTGAATCGTTCGTGCGCCTCCCCAAGCGCACGGTAGGCGTCGGCCTGTTCCGGATCGAGTTCGATGGCCTTCTTTGCCGCCCCGATGGACCTCCTGAAGTTATGGAGGGCGCTTATGCCCTTGGCTGGCATTTCGGCGTACGCGAGTGCGAGGCCGGCATGCGCCGCGGCATTTTTCTTATCCAGGTCGATCGCCGCCTCAAACGACCTTTGAGCCGCCTTGAAGTCCTCAACCTTGAGATGCGCCCGCCCCACGCGGGTCAGTATCTGCACGTCTCCCGGGTTGGCCTCGGCGAGACGGAGGAAGGTATCCAGCGCCTCGCCGAACCGGCGGCTATCCATCTGCCGTTCGCCGACGGCGAGTAACGAATCCCTCTTCGAGAGCGTCTCCGCCCGCGTCGGTACGCTGATTCCCAGCATCAGAACAAAAATGCAGAATTGCTGAAGAAGGACAGGCTGAAATCGACGTCCGGTGTGCATAGTGTGCCCCCTTGTCTCAATCCCCCGACGAGTTGTTCGCCAGCGGCGTTCCGGCAACAATTCCCCGTCCCTCCAGAACGGTTACCGTCTGCCCGGCTGCAACGTTGTTGATCCGCTCTGTTCGACCGGAAGGCCAGACCACCTCCAATACATCGACAATCCCGGCCCGGCCCAATCCGAAAGTCAATATCAGTTCGCTCTGCGAACAATAGCTCGAACCCGCCCTGACGGAACGACTCTGCACCGCCGTCCCCATCCGTACGCGCACCGTCGCGCCGACACCGTCCCTGTTGGACCCTGCCGGTTCCTTCCGGCCTCGCCCGGTCCTCAGGCCGGCCTCCGTGCCGCTTCCAACCAGTTTAACCCTCAGGCAGCGGTTCCGGTTTCCGCCTTCGTTCCGAAAAAGCACGGGACGACCATTGTTTGTGGCAACCAGCACGTCCAGGTCGCCGTCGCCGTCAACGTCCGCATATGCCGCCCCACGCCCTACCCGGCGATCGACGAGACCGCTTGCCGCGCCTACCTCCTCGAAGCTGCCGCCGCCCGCGTTCCGGTAGAGGAGAGGGCGCTGGGCATGAGTCAAATGGGATTTCACCTCGTGTATCCGGCTGTCCACGTGACCGTTAGCCGCGAAAAGATCCAGATGGCCATCCAGATCGAAGTCGAAGAAAAACACGCCGAACGTGACGAACGGCGCGCTCGGGTGTCCCACGCCGGAAGACAGGGTCCGATCCGTGAAGTATGCACCGTCCTGGTTTTGAAACAGGGAAATCATCTCGAAGGCGAAATTCCCGATGGCCAGGTCCTCCCTGCCGGTATTGCGGACGTCTCCCGCGTCGACACCCATGCCCGACTTCGCTTCTCCGGCGGCGCTGTACGCCACGCCCGCCAGAAGGCCATCCTCCGTAAACGTGCCGTCCCCGTTGTTCCGGTACAGATAATCCGGCATGGTGTCATTCGACATCAGGACGTCGGGCCATCCGTCCCCGTTGTAATCCAGCGCGACCGCGGACATGCCCTTTCCGGGTTTACCGCCGATTCCCGATGCGGCCGTGACGTCCTCGAAACGGTCTCCGTCGTTTCGGTATAGCCGCGAGTACTCCGGGTCGTACAGCTGCGGCGCGTAGGATCGGGCGTTTGAACGCGCGGACAGCCAGTCGTCACGTTCCGCGGTCCATTGAAGGTAGTTTCCCACGAAAAGGTCGAGGTCCCCGTCCCGGTCGTAGTCCAGCCATACCGCACACACGCTCCACGTCGTATCACCCACCCCCATCTGCGCCGTAACGTCCTCAAACCGTCCGTTCCCCCGATTCCGGTAGAGCCGGTTGGCGCCCAGGCACGTCACGTACAGGTCACTGTCACCATCGTTGTCATAATCGCCGGCCGCGCAGCCCATCCCGTACATGGGATGCTTGAGACCCGCCGGCGCCGTCGCATCGGAAAAGCGCCCGTCACCATCGTTACGATAGAGCGCCATCGTGGATGGCGTTTCTGATGCGCGCTCCTGCAGCGGCGAGCCGTTGATCAACAGAATATCCGCATCTCCGTCGCCGTCATAGTCCCAGAACGCGCACCCCGATCCCATCGTCTCCGGCATATACGCCCTGCCGGATCCGCCGTTGTCGTGCCTGAATTGTATGCCGGCGGACCGGGTTACGTCCTTGAAGATTACATCCTGCGCGGGGCATTTTCCCTCCATGCACGCGAGTAGCGCCGGAACAGCCCATATAATACCGGAGCGTTTCACTTTTCCCGCGAATTTTCCAACCGGTTCAGTCTTGCCCTGGCGTCGGCAAGCCATGCCTTCTGCGCCGGATCGTTACGGGCAAGTTTCAGATACGCCCGCCAGTGGACCATAGCACGCTCCGCGTTGCCCTCCCGTTCGTGAATCACACCCAGATTGTAGTGTCCGTCGGCAAAGTCGGGGGCGAGACGGACCGCATGACCGTATGCCTCTATCGCCGCTTCCGTATCGCCGAGATTGAAACAGGCGCCGGCAAGGCCCGCGTAGCGCCTGGCATGCTGGTATCCGGCGACGGATCGGGTGTACGCCCCCTGATTGGCGTCGACAGCCGACACGACGGAGTCCGACGGCGCGTTTTCCGGTTTCAGTCGAATGGCCTCCCTGAACGAGGACACGGCCTGCGCATACCTCCCCTGCCGGGAATACGCGCTCCCCAGATTATAATGCGCCTCGGCGAGGTCCGGGGCCAGCCGGATGGCTTCCATCTGCCGGGACACGGCCCCGTCGAGATCTCCGGTCAGCATCCGGACGAGTCCGAGGTTCGCGTGCGCCTCCGCGTAGTCCGGCATCAGCGCCACGGCCCGGCGATAGGCGGTGCCTGCATCCTCCACTTTCCCGCGGTCCAGATACTGGGTGCCGCGCGCAACATCCTGCGCGGCGGCCTGGCAACGCGCGACCGCCTCGAGGAACAGCGCCTTCATCGGATCGCCGGAAAAGGGCGGTCCCGCCCCGGCCGCCCGACGGTATCCCGCCAGCGCATCCCCGTACCTTCGCTGCCGCGCGTCCATGAGGCCCAGCAGGTAGTGTGCCGCGGCGAAATCAGGAGCGGCCGCCAGGGCCGTGCGCAACCGCGCGACGGCGAAAGCGATCGCCGGCCGGGTCAGGTTCCATTCCGCCTCGCTCTCGCCCCTGCTGTCAGCCACGAGTCCGGCCGCTTCGGCAAATGGCGCAAACGCGGCGCGCGTCGCCCCCATCCCGAAACCCGCGGTCGTCACTGACGTCAATCCCGTTGCGTCGATCAGCCGGACAGCGACGCTGTCCTGAAGGACAAGCCCCGTTTCGCTCGCCGGCAGAGGTTGCGCCGACGTAACGCAGACCGCCAGGATCCCCTGCCGCAGCGCGCGGACCGCCGTGACCGCGCGCAGGCTATTGATGTACATCCCGCACACAGCGAAGCCCGATGAAATTTCCTCTCTGATCGGGATAGAATCGGAACCGGGACGACGTCTTGAGGTAATGGGGCAGGTGGTGCCAGGAACTGCCTCTGACCACGCGAAACGCCCCGGTTGCGGGACCGGATGGGTCTTCCCTGGGACTTCGTCCATAGTAAGTGTCGTCGTACCAGTCGTTGCACCACTCCCACGCGTTGCCCGCCATGTCCAGCAACCCGTATGGGCTCGCGCCCCATGGTCTGGAACCCACGGGCAAGGTGTGACAGAACTCGCCCGGTACTGCACCGGCGGAAGGATTCGCCCAGTTGGTACGTCCGCACATGCCGCCCAGGTCCATGATTGCGTAGTCCGCACCGGGCGCTGCTTCACCCCAAGGGTAGGTCCGTCCGTCCGTTCCACGGGCCCCCTTTTCCCACTGCGCTTCCGTGGGCAGGCGTCCACCCCGCCACCTGCAGTACGCGTCCGCTTCCGTCCACGTCACCCCCACGACCGGCTGGCGGTCATCGGAAAATAACGGGTTTCCGGACTCCGGCGGCAACGAAGCCCCCGTCGCGCGTGCATACGCGCGGAACTGAGCATTGGTCACCTCGTATTTGTCTATATAATATGTACTTAGATATACAACATGCGCCGGTCCTTCGGGATCGAAACCCTGATTCGTGCCCATCAGAAAATCGCCTGCGTTTACAACCAGCATCGTATCCACGGTACCCGCGGGCGTGTGGTCCAGGAAGACCCCTTCGGGCAGTTCGTCAAGGAGCGATTCTCCGCTGCACCCGGCGCACACCAGCAGACCGTACCAGGCGAGTCGCCACCGCTTCCACCGGCGCATGCTCAGTCTATGTCCCTTGCGCAGCGGACGCCCCATCCGTCCGTGGCTCCCGTGGGATCGGACCAGCTTCGATACGTAATGCTGAGCTTGTTGGGATCCTCCCCCGCTGCGGTTCGCCAGGACCCGCCCCGAAGTATGCGGAATTTGCCCTGTTCCGGTCCGGTGGGGCCGATGGTGGCGGCCACTCTGTAGTATTCGGCATCGTAGTAGTCAGCGCACCACTCCCACACGTTTCCCACCAGGTCCATCGCACCGTAGAAGCTGACGCCCTCGGGGTAATTCCCCACCGGCGCCAGGGTATTGTCGTACCCGTCGTCGCCGTCCCTGAAATTCGCCCGGGAACCGTTCAGTCCCTTGTTCCATGGGTAGGGCTCTCTCGCCTCGTCTCCGCGCGCGGTCTTCTCCCACTCCGCTTCGGACGGCAACCTGCCTCCGCGCCAGGCGCAGTAGGCGGCCGCGTCGAACCAGTTGATCCCCACGGCCGGAAAATTCGGCCTGGTTTCCGCCCGCTCAGGCCAGTCGCCAATACCGTTCGTGGACCCGTGGCTGGCCGGCGTGTGCCGTTCCCGGTTGCCGCCGTCCGGAGCGGCCCAAAACCGGAAATACTTTGCATTGGTCACTTCATACCGGTCTATATAGAATGCGCTCAGGTACACCTGCCGTGCGGGCTGCTGATCCACGGGCCCTCGTTCCATACCCATCGTGAAGTGGCCGGACGGCACACGTACCATCTCTACGCCTCCGAAAAGCCGCACCAGACCCACCGGAAGGGGACGGTCCTTGTTCGGATCGACTTCCTCCACGGCCCCGGTTGGCGGCTCATCCGCGCCGCCGCAACCAGCAACGGTCCACCCAATCAGGAAAACACAATAAAGTCCGATGGCACGCATGGACCTCCTCGCGCGGAAAACTCCTCATTCGGTCCCGTTCTGCTAATTCCGGATTAATTCCGTTAGCGATCCGTGCACCGATAACAAAACGGCGGCCAATGCCCCTTCCCGCCGACCCGGCCGGAGACACATTGCGCCGCCGTTAGCGCTGTTTACGTCGAGCGGCCCGAATCCGCGCCGCCACGTCGTGTGAAGCTAAAATGCGCCGCCAACGCTGAACCGAATGGGTGCATCCAGCAACTCGCCGACGTTGGTATAGGCGACGTCAACCAGCACGGTACGTTCGCCCCAGTTGCCCTTGAATCCCGCACCGAAGCTGTATGTTTCCAGGTCGTGGTTGAACTTGTACCCCGCGCGCAGGGCCACCGCACTGGAAAGCCACAGTTCGCTGCCGATCTGCCACCGCTGCTCGTAGTCCACCTGATACGAACTGGCGAAAGAGACGGTCAGATAGTTCGGCTCGTCCATCTGGCCGAAGACCTCCATGGCCACGCCGATATCGAAATTCATCGGCATCAGGAATTTCTGGTCTTCCGCCAGCACCTTGGTATCGGGCCCGAAGTTCCGCATGGCCAGGGCGATTCGGGAACTCCGGAACCCCGTGTAGAAGTGGGTGCCGGCGTCCAGAACGAGGGACGTCATGTTGTCCACGTGCAGGGTCTCGGAGATATACACCGCGCGGATGCCCAGGCCCAGCTTGTCGGTAGCGTGAAACGCATACGCGAGGCCGACGGAGGTTCCGCCGCCCTTGATCATTTCCCCCGTGCCCTCCGGGTTGAAAATGGTCCGAACCGGCATATCGCCCACGTCGTAGTTCAACACGCTGGCGCCCAGAACGCCCCAACCCGTCCTGTAGGCGAACGCGCCGCTATAGAACCCCGTGTCAACCAGCCACCGGGTGTGGGTCAGCTGGTACCCGAACCGCTTCAGGTGGACCAGACCGGCCGGGTTCGAAAAAATCGCGTTGATGTCGTTGGATACGGCCGTAAACGCGTCTCCCATGGCCGCCGCGCGCGGAGATTGGGTCACTTTCATCCACGGAAATGACGCCAGTCCCAGTTTCCGGAAATCCTCCGACTTGAGGATCTCGGGCACGTCCCGCGCCTCCGCGGGCGAGTTCCAGAACGCACCGGCCGCGAGCACGGTCATCATTGTGATGCACAGTAACCGCTTCATAAGCTTTTGCTCCTTCCCGGAATTGCCGCACGCCGGCTATCGGATGACCATGAATTTCCCTATCCGCTTCTTCCCCATACTTTCGGAAACGAGAGATTCCACGACGAAGAAGTAGACGCCCGCGGAAATCGACCCCGTTCCCAGCGACATCGCCAACTGGTCCCACTGCGCTTCGCCCAGCCAGACGTTCGGATCGTCGGGCGCGTCCGTTCGATCGTCGTGAAGGATCTTTCCAACCATGTCGCCCGCGCTGTTGAATACGTAGATCCAGGCCTTGCTCGGCACGTTCACGAATCGAATCTGCGGTTTGCCCGGGTACTGCAGATTCGCGTCGCCAACCCGGAACGGATTCGGTACGACGAAGACCTCTCTGCCCAACGCCTCGGTCTCGCTGACCGCGGGCTGCTTCGGGCTGAAGAACGGCGGTTTACGCTGGGATCTGGCCCACTGGCCGCCCTCGAGGCCGGCCTTCACCTGCGCCTGCACCAGCGAGGGGAGGGTGGCCATGGTGCCCACGCGTCCCACCCAGTCTTCGTGCCCGTTGGCGAACGGCCTTACCGAGTACCAGTAGTTGAAGCCGGCTACCGACTCTACGTCCGTAAACGTATGCGTCCCGGCCGGGACCTCGCCAATCCTCGTCCAGGGACCGTCCGGGTTCCATTCGGAGCGGTAGATGCGGTAACCTGCAACGTCCTGGGCCTCGGCGCCTATATAGTCCGGGTTCATTGCGCCGTCGGCCGAGTTCCACGTGAGCAGGTTCTGCGCCTCCGGGCTGTTCGTAACATCCACGTATACATCCGGCGGCGAGTCCGGTACGTCGTATTCATTATCATACGCCCACTTCGCGCGCTTGAAGAACTCCACCATCCATTCCTCACCCTTCTTCAGGCCGTCGAAGTCGTACAGATGGGACCGGGTCCAGGTGTAAAGATCGCTCTCTCCAGCGCCCGATCCGCCCACCCAGGCCACCACCAGCTTGGCCTTGTCGCCGGGGCCAAGCGAATACGGCCCGAAGGTCTGGGCGCTGTAGAACACGCCGATCTCGCCGGGATTGGCCTGATAGCCGGCTTCCGCGATCATATTGAACATGGTCTCCCGGTCGTGCGCGCCCGGCCGGGGGTCCGCGGACACCGTGGTGCTTTCGATCCGCCAGAAGCGCACGGCGTGGGGCTGGTCGCCCTGGGGCCGGACGTACTTGCCCGCGTCCCGGGTATTGAAACCCCAGTCCCCGCCGTCCTCATACGCCAGCGGGCCGAAGCCCATATACTGATACGAGGTGAATTCACCGTCCTTGCGGCCCGTATCGCAAGAAGGCGAAATAATCAGCCGGTTGACAGGATCGCCTGTATCGTCCCATGGAAACTCGGGACTGTCGCCGTCCCAGTCCACGATCATCTTCAGCCCCTTGGCAGGACCCGAATAACCGGCATTTTCGGTATAGACGATCCAGTCGTCGAGACCGCCCACGTTGTACCAGTGCCACCTATCGGAGCGATTGTAGTGGGACAACCCCGCGTCCGTGAGCATCCAGGAGCCGATGATGGGAACATAGACGTCATCGAGCCTCTCCACGGGCAGGTCCCTCTCACCGTCTCCGTCGCTGTCACCCGTGTTTTCGATCTCGATCTCCGTAATGATGAAGTCGTCCCAGGCCGGGTAGCTCCAGGCCATCGTGCGCCGCGTAAAGGTTACGCCGGCAAGCGTGGTCCACTTGGTCACGACAATCTCTTCGGGCCATTCGTCGGAACGGGATGACGGCGCGGCCGGTGGCCCCGGAGTCGCGTATTCCCCCCACGACCAGTTGCTGATCCTCACTGGGGCCCGGTTCAGCGGCGCATTCTCCAGAATCTGCGCCAGGTTCTCGCTCCAGGTGGGCGCGTAGTACCAAGGCGCGCCCTTACGCCATTCGGCGCCCGGATTCTCGGCGGATGAGGGCTGCACCCTGATCTCCCCGCCAAGGTATTGCAGTTCCTCGTCCATGGACGGATCCGCCACCATGGGCACGATCTCGTCGAGCATGTCCGACCGCGGGCCGGTCAGTACCACATAGTACCCGTTCTTGGAGAAATTGTCGTAAGCTCTCGAACCCGCGTAACTGGAAGGAAGGCGCAGCGCCAGGCCGATGCCCTCCCCGTGCGACGTGGCTTCAATTCGCCCTTCGCTGTTGCAGTCCACACGGAAGAAGGGCAACTGGCTGGCCCAGCCCTGGCCCGTAATGATGTCCCCGCCCACCGTGGCGGGATACACCATGCTGGAAGACCGCGAGAGCGCCGCGCCGATGGAGCCTCCCTGCGTGCCCAGATTCGTCACGGACGTGTACAGCATCCCGCGCTCCAGGGCGGCCCTGCCCGCGGATCCCGGGTGATTCGCCTGGCCCCAGACCTGTCCGGACCAGCATATCGCCAGGACTGCTGCGAACGCCCATCCACCGTACCCTTTCAGGACGGTGTTCATACGGTTCGAACGCATCGTATCCTCCTTAGCGTTTTTGGATCCTCGAAAAAGAATCGCATTGCAGCGGGAGCCCGGGCAACCCCGGGGCTCCCGCTCATTCATGGCGTGATGGATGCCGGAATGGATCAGAACTGTATTCTCAGACCCATTTCCGTGCGCCGGGGATGGCTGTAGTAACTCCGGTCGGCCGTATCCCCGTACAGGAGGAAGTGAGAGTTGTCCGGACGGGCCGTCAGCAGGCCCCAGTTGGTCCAGTCGGTGGTATTGTATGAACTGTCGTCCTGCTGGTTGAACAGGTTCCGCACCTCGAGGAAGAGGCTGACGTCGCCCCGCCCATGACCGAACGGAAAGCGCTTTTCAATGGCGAAGTCGGTCCAGGTGCGGATAGGCCGCAGCCGCCGTTCGCGGCCGGAATTCGGCGGCGTGTACCAAAACGATCCGGTATTCTGCATGCGCCAGAGCAGGTTGACCCGCCAGTTGGCAAGGAACTTGCTTCCGAACACGTTGAAATCGGGCCCGTAGTCCCCCGGCGTGAGGTAGAGGAACTGTACGCTGCCCTGGTTGCGGATGTCGCCGCCGTCGGCGTTCAGACCGGTCTGATAACCCCTCGCCCAGACGTGGATGTGGTCGAGCTCGAAGTCATCCAGACCGATAAGTCCGTATTCCCGTGCCGTCATCCGGGTCTGCTCGTATCCTCTGCCTCCCGGATTGCCGTCTCTCCGTGCGTTGTTCCGGATGACTCTGTTGGCGGTGGCGCCGATCTCCCGGATCTGTTCCACCGTGAGGGGCACCGGCACCTCAACGCCGTTCTCGACCCTGTATTCGTACCAGTATCGCCCGCTGGCGATGTAGAGGGAGTCCGGATACAGGAAGTTGAACCAGGCGTCGAAGTTGCCCCATCCGGCCTGCGCCCACGTCATGTTATAGGCTACGTTGATGGCGAAATTGTGGCTGAGGGGCTTCCGCACGGAAAGCTCCAGACCCCGCTGCTCTTCGAACCCGTTGTTGTGAAGGATCCGTGCGTAGGGATGCACCCAGCCCGGCCTGTGCGGCGCGTAAAAGCGCACGTCGGAATGGTAATGGTACTGGTCCTTCGCGCTCTTGTAATACAGCGCGATCGCGCCGGTGTAGTCCTGCACGAAGTTCCAGTCCGCCCCCACCTCCATCGACACGGTCTTCTCGGGCCGGATTTCAGTGGTGCCCTGGCCGCTGCGTATCGGGTACGACGGCCGCATCGCGTTATACTGCTCACCCGGGTCTATGACGCCGTTCCCGTTCCAGTCCTGGTCGGGACCCGATGTGCGCCAGTCTCCGTTGAACAGGTAATAGATGTCGGGATAGGCCAGGAACAGACCCGCGAAATAGTGCATGGACGAACGCGCCGTGATCGGATGCGACACCCCCACCCGCGGACTCAGGTTCTTGAAGACGACCGGCTCGCGGTGGGGCGCATTCTGGAATCTCAGTGGTGAATTGTACATGGGCGAGAACGCGTAAGCGCCCGATGCCGGGAAATTGGAGACCGGATCGAACAGATCCAGGCGAAGGCCGGCATTGATGACCATGCCTTCGAACTCCATCTTGTCCTGCGCGTAGATGGCAAGGTGCTGGGGCTTGACGGGATCACCGATCACGCCCTGCGCGCCCGCGAACTCCAGCCGCCTGGCCTGCGCGCTCTCCCCGGTGTAGCGGGTGAGAAACATGCTGTACTTGATGAATTCGAATCCGGCCTTTACGAAATGCCCCTTCGTAATCTGGCTGGCCAGATCCAGCTTCACCTGGTACCGCTTCCGGTCCGCAACCTGGTACTGGCGCACCTGCCGGTCCACGGCGAACCATCCGTCCGCATCCGTACGCACGTCGGACGTCCTCTCCGCGATGTCGCTGGTGTCGTCGACGGTTGAATAGCGCGATATCCGGAGGTCGTAGAACGTCCTTGGCGAGAGCGAATGGGTGATGGCCAGGTATTGCATATTGTGGTTCGTGCTCATCTTTCCCGCCGCGCTCCAGTCCTCCGGCAGGAAGATGTTCTTTCCGCTGTCGTACAGACCCCGGATAATTCCGCTGGCGGTTCCCGCCGAACGTTCGTTCCGATAGGTGTCGCGGTCGGTTCCAATAAACTTCTTGTTATACTCGAACAGCCCGCCGATCTTCATCTTTACGTTCTCGGACGCACGGACCGTGACGCTGTAGGATCCCTGGTAGTTATTCAGGGAAGGAACGAACCGACCAATGTCGTCGTAGTAACCCCGCTCCGTCCCCGAGGGATAGATGGGCGCCATCCGGGCGGTCTTGCCCGAAACGATGAACGAAGCGCTCTTGGACAGCGGACCCGAGACATTTCCCTCCACCTCGTGTCCGGTAACCTCATCGTAATCCGCGCGCTGGTGGACGAGCCGACCCGTTTCCGGGTCCCGCTCATTCTGCCACTCGCCCTCGCCCCACTTCATCTTGTCGAGATGCGACGGGCTCTCGTAGACGTTTGCGCCCCAGTGCTTCTGCCCCGGAGGTGTCCGCCGGTACTCGGCCCACCCGTGGAAGTTCTGGCTGCCGTCTTTCGTAATGATGCTGATGACGCCTGCCTGGGCATTGCCGTATTCGGCGTTCATCCCGCCCGTCACCACGGAAATTTCCTGGACGGTCGACCGGTTGATGGACTTCCAGTTGTGAGAGCCCGCGCCGTCGCTGTTCACGATCTTCACGCCGTCCACGTAATAGGCCACGTCTCCGCCCGTGCGGCTCCGCCACTCACCGGGCCGGTTGCTGCCCCGCATGCGGTCGGAACCGTCGAGGTGTACGCCCGGCTGCAGCGTGATCAACTCGCTGGTGGTGCGCACGATGGGAAGTTGCTCGATCTCATCGGCGCCTACGATGTACTTGCTGAAGGTCTTGTCGACCTCCACCGGAGGACGTTCCGCCTTGACCACCATCTCCCCGAGTTCAAGCGTGGCCTCCTGAAGCGTAAAGTCGACCTCCGTGGTCACATCGGCCTGCACCCGCACGTCCGTCTGCGACTCGGCCTGGTATCCGATCAGGGACGCCTTGAGCGTATACAGCCCCGGGTCGGCGCGGAGAATCACGTAGAACCCCTCCGCATCGGCTGTCGATCCGATATTGAGGCCCTCGACGACCACGTTGGCGCCTGGCAGCGGCTCTCCCTGGTTATCAAGGACCTTTCCGACAATCTTTCCGGTCGTGCCGGCCCAGGCGCTGCCACTCAACGCCAGTGCCGTACAGAGGGAAAGAAATCCGAAAAACAGAACACACTTCTTCATTACCGTACCTCCGTTTGTATGGACTACCTGTTTATCAGTTGCCTCTCGCGCCCGTTGTCGGATTACACCTCCTCCTTTCCAGGGCGTGGAAGGCGCACTAATCTCCCGATTCGTAAAATTTGACGGCGACCTCCAGATCCAGCATCTGCAACAGCGGCATCACGCCCTTGATACCCCAGGCCTCCCGCGGACCGAGCGTCCCCACCAGGAAATTGTGCTGAGCCCGGAAATCCAGTGAAACGTTGTTGGTCATGAACCTCTCGACGCCAAACCCGAAATGGCCCCCCAGCGCCCACCGGCTCTCGACTACCGGTTCGAGAACCACGCTTGGATCCAGCCTGTTCTGCTCGGAACCCGCGACAGGGATGCCCTTCTGCCCGGGATAGATCAGGCCGCTCACGCGATTGCTGTAGCTGTGAAAACCACCGCCGGCGACCACATAGGGTGACGTCGCCTGGTTATTGAAAAGCCGCGATTTGTCGCCTAGCCGGAAAACCACGTTGCACAGCACACTGTTAATCCGCATACTGGCATCCGAGCGGGGGCTTGCATAATCCTTCGCGTCTTCGTTCCAGGTGAACGTCTGACCCTCGATCTTACCGTCTTTGTAATGCAAACGGTGATATTCGAACTCGAGCGCGTTGTTGGCATTCCGGTTGTAAACCACGCTGCCGCCCCAACGTACGGCCTGTGTGTACCAGTTGTTCCGAAGCCCCATCACGGGCAGGTTGTAGCCCAACAGCAACCGCCCGCCGATCCGGTCGTACTCCCGCGCGCCGGAATCCGGGGCGAGAAGCGCCACCAGAAGCCCGGCAACAGCCGTAAACCTCCATGTGCCCATAGACTGCCCTCCTTGTGATGAATCGGGCCGCGCGATCGCCGCCGACGTTCTCGCGAAACCCGGTCCGTTTGCAGTACTTTGGCCTAAGAAGCTGTCTTAAAATTCCCAGCGGTCTTCGCACGGCTGCAAAATCGCCGGTCGGCGTTGGTCAAATCCACCCGTCCTACGAGATCGAGGCTGCGCTTGCTCGCCTCTCATAGGCGGATTTTCCCGCCTTGACCGCCACTTTTTCGCTCGCGCTCGGGAACTCACCGGTAATTTTAAAACAGCTTCTACCCTGTCACCGATTCCCCCGGAAACATTCCCTGCGTGGCTTCGATTGCCCGATCGGCGGCATCCGGAACGGGCGTCCGCAGATTCCGGAGGAGGGCCGACAATTGCGGTTACGACAAGACGGTACCCCTCCCACAGAGTAAGCCATCGCGATGCCGTTTCGATACCCGCGCAACGACGCGGATACGCTTCTAAAATATATTACGTGACACGATAAAACCGGTTGGCGTATCTTGTCAAGGGAAAAAAATCAGCTTTTTTCTGAATTCGGGACGCCTCGCGCCGGCACGGACGTGGCGAGGTGGTGCGCGTACAGTCCGGGCGCCCGCAAGGGACGCCCCTACAACGCAAACGTGGCGGCGAGATCCGGTAACACAAATCGGTAATTCGCGGTACGAGCAGGGTGAATCCGTAATGCGAATTGGTAATTCGCGACGGCGAAGAAGTGTCGCGAAACGATTCCTGGCCGATCGCGCCGCCATCCACTCCACGGTCAAAGGGGCTTGCAATCCCACCCGGTATGGTTTAGACTTGGGATGAAGGGTTTTGCGAAGCCGGACCGTTCGATTTCATGTCTGATACGGGAATGGATTCCTCCGATGGTCGATCCCGGGGCGCCGCGGCTGATTCTGTCTGACCGCGAACTGGATGAACTGCGGAATCGCAGCGCTTCGTCACACGCCCGGTTCTTCCGCGCAATGGTCGATGACCTGAACGGCCGGTTGCCCGTCGATCCGCCCGACACGCTCTGGGACCTGGAGGAGCCCGCGTACAGCGATCTCCTCGAGATCTGTTTTTCTCTGATGGTGAACTGCGGCATCGCCTGGCAGGTCACCGGCGACGGGCGGTGGAGCGGACTGGCCGAACGCTGGCTGGCGCGATGGGTCGAGGTGGGCAGCGCGGGCGACGTGCAGGTCAGGTCCTCATATCTTGTGGCCTTTCACGTGATGGCGCTGGCCTATGGCGTGGACCTGTTCGGGCGGGTCCTCCCGGAGCAGCTCATCCGTCGCGCGGTCGAGGTATTGCGGGTCGAGACCGGCCGGATGGTCCGGCACATGGATACCGGCGCCGCCGGTTGGAGCCGGCGATACCACTACCACGACTGCTGGGTGCCGGTTTTCGGCGCCGGCGTCGGCTGTCTGGCCCTGTTGCCGTACGCGCCGGAAGCCGGGTCTTGGTTGACCACAGTTGAGAGAGAAGTCGAGTGGATCGTCTCCATTCAAGGTGAGGACGGCGCGTGGAACGAGGGCGTGGCCCCGCTGAATTACGCGCTGGGTCCGATGCTGTTCTACCTGGAGGGCAGGAAAAGGGTCTTCGGGGAGAATGCGTTTGACATTCCATGGCTGAAGGCGTTGTCCCGCTGGCGCGCGTACCACCTGCTTCCGGACGGAAGCTACGTATTTCTTGACGATTCGACGCCGAGCGGCCGGTATCACGGGGAGACCGGCGGGGTCGTGGCCTTTCAGCTGTACAAACTGGCGTCCGAGTTCAACGACGGCCTGGCGCAGTGGCAGGCGGAACGGGAATCCGCCCGCTCGTTCCTGAAGGACTATCACGACTACGGCTGGAGCTTTTTGTGGTACAACCCCTGTGTTGAAGCGAAACCTCCGGACGGATTGCCGGCGGCCGCCGCCTTCCCGTCGATGGGTCAGTTCGTCTCTCGTACGGGATTTGACGAAGGCGCATCCGTACTCAGCTTCGAGTGTACCGTTCCCGGCGGGCCGCTGGCGCAGTCCCGGCTGGACCAAGGGCTTCCGATACAGACCATAACGCAAAACAAGCACGCCCACTATGAAGACCGGGCGTCCTTTACGTACTTTGTAAACGGTCACTATTTCTTCCGGCCGTCCGGATATTTTCGTTTCGACACCGAGTTCAAGAATGCGCTCACCTTCGACGATCTGGGACAGTCGGTCGACCCCGATACCGGCGGCGAGGTGACGGGTGTATATTGCGGCGAAAACGACGTGTATTCGGCCGCGCGATGCGAGGCGGCGGGCGCGTACCCCGATGTGCCGGGCCTGTCCGCCTTCGAGCGGACGGTATTGCACGCGAGGGACAGCCACGCCGTATTCGTGCTGGACCGCGTCCGGTTCTCCGGCCACGAGTCGCGCTCCGTGGAAGCCCACTTCCACGTCGGACATGAGGTCGATACCCGGATCGAAGCGGACGGATCGCTCCGGCTGCGGACGCCGTCCGGACGGGCATGCCGGCTCTATCACGCCGCTTCGCATGCGGCGAAATTCGAAAGGGTGACGCAGCCGGTCGAACCATTTTGGAGGGATTACCTTGCCGGCTACGACATCCCGCCGGAAGACCTGGAGGCGATGGATCAGGCGGACCTTCGCTTCCGGTTCGCGATGGCCGGCGAGACGTCGCTCGACGTCCTGTGGGCGATTCTGCCTCACGGCGGGGACTGCGCAGTCGGAAAGCAGACCGACGGTTCGATGATCTCCTTCTGGTACGCAGTCCCGGGCGGCGCGCCGCAGTTGGTTCTGGCGCCTTTCGTGGAGGAAGTCGCCGGACCGGTCCGCGGACCGGTGCTCACGCGGCGTCCGGAGAGAATCTACGTGTTGGGCGGGCCGTCGGAAGGCACAATCAGGCTCGTACTGGAGCACCGGGATCGCGAACAATGGGGGACGGTGATCGGCGAAGGCCCTGAATATGCGCTCAACGAGGCTGGAACGACCATAGTCAAGCACGACTGAGCGCATCGAGAGGATTGACCCCCGACAATGCTAGACGGAGGCGGGCGTTGTGAGAATCGAAGCGGCCTGGGAAAGGAAGCAGGAACACATTCCGGTGGTGATGGTGAGGGAAGACCTCACGGACCTCCCCGTATATCCGCTTCCAGCGGGCTACCGCCTCCGTTACTACCGGGCCGGAGAAGACCACCTCTGGGCCGACATCGAGATCGCCGTGGCGTCGTTCGATTCGCTGGACAGGGCGCTGGAATACTTCGAAAGCGAGTTCGGCCCCGGGAGGGACCGGATGGAGGAACGGTGCCTGTATCTGGAAGCCCCGGACGGTCAGGTGATCGGCACGAGCACGGCCTGGTACAACGACGCGTTCAACGGAAGGGACTACGGCCGCATCCACTGGATCGCCATCCGGCCGGAGTATCAGGGCCGGGGACTCGCCAAGCCGCTTCTGACGGCCTCGCTTCGGCGGATCGCGGACTTCCATGATCGGGCCTACCTGACCACCCAGACCACCAGTGTGCGCGCGATCAACCTGTACCTGGACTTCGACTTCATCCCGTTCGAGACGTACAATCGATGCAAAGAGGGATGGACGTGGCTCGCCTCCGTTTTGGACCATCCGTCTCTCGCCGCGTATCGCGGTTGACCGGTATAGCAGCCCATTGAAAAAGTCCATCCGGGCTACGGCCGGCCCTTGCGGCCGAAATACTGCGTTGCGCGCCCTCGCCGAATCGCAGGATGGGACTCGGTTGCGCGCCTTGTCTTCGGCCACAATGGCTCGGCCTCGCCTGCAGAGCGACTTTATCAACGGACTGATAGGGACGCGGCGGCAAACGACTCTGATATCGGAACCTGCTTCGCTCATTTCAAGGGAGACGCCCCGGATGGCAAAGAAACCCTGGTCACCGGAAGGAAAAACCGTCGTCAGGAAAAACGATATCGTCGAAGGGCTTCGAAACCTGGGGGTGAATCCCGGCGACGCCGTGTTTTTCCACAATTCCCTGAGCAGTATGGGTTACGTGGAGGGCGGCGCGGAAACTGTGATCGATGCGTTTCTCGAAGCGGTAGGGCCCCGGGGCACGATCGCGGTGCATACGTGTCATTTCAACGGGTGGCACTGCGAGTATGCGCTCAACAGCGGAAGTCCGGCATTCGACGTTCGGCGCTCGCCCTCGCGGATGGGACGGATCACGGAAGTCTTCCGGCATCATCCGGGTGCCGTGCGATGCCTGGATTCCAGCAATCCGATGTGTGCGATCGGGCATCAGGCCGAGTACCTCGCGGAAGGCGCGGTCCGCTGTTTCACCCCGTGCGGACGGGATACGGCCTGGGGAAAGCTGGGCGAGATCGACGCTCATTACATGTTCCTGGGAACGGGATGGACCAGCTGCACGATGATGCACGCCTGCGAGGAATACGGGCACGCGCCCTACGCGTTGATGGACGAGCCCTCCCGGCTGGAGGTGGCGGACGAGCGGGGCCGGATCCACGTCCACGTTCAGAAGGTGCATACGCCGAACGTGCCCAGGGACTACTCTCTGATGGAGCCCGAAATGCAGCGGCTGGGCCTCGTCCAGTACGGTTCGATCGGTGATGCGAGAGTGACGATGATGAACGCCAGGGAACTGATCGATGCCGGCACCCGGTGTATCGTGGAAGATCCGGGATTCCTGTTGCGGGACCGCAGTTTCCTGGAGCACTGCAGGGACCATCAAAGAGGACTCATTCCTCCTGGATATACGGGCGTTTCCGACGTTTAGAGTGACAGAGCCGACGGAGGCCGGTATGCAGATTCTGTCGAATATCTATCTCGCGGACGGATTCGCTTACGCCCAACATCCGAATTTCTACGTGCTGCATAACGATGCCGGCACGATTATGGTCGATTCGGGATCGGTCCCCGGCGACCTGGACCGGGCCGAAGCACAGCTGGCCTTGTGGGGAATCTCGCTGGATAGAGTGGATTACCTGTTGCTGACCCACAGCCACTACGACCACATCGGCAACGCCGCGGCGATTCGTGAACGCGGCGCCCTCGTGATCGCCGGGCCCGGCGACGCGGAGGGGATCGAGAACTCGGACGCGCGCACGATTCCGTACGCCGCCGGGTTCCGTCTGCCGGCCTGCAAGGTGGACCGCGTGGTCGAGGACGGCGACGTCATCGACGCCTGCGGATTCCGGTTCGAGGTCATCCACGCGCCCGGTCACACCAACGGGTGTGTCATCTACCGGTTCGAACACGCCGGAAAGACCATCTGGCTGGCCGGCGACGTCCTGTTCTGCGGCAATACCAACTATCAGCCGGAATTGGGCTGGCAGGGTGGCGAAGAGTTCGACAAGCCCGCGTATTTAAGGACCCTGAAACGGCTTTCCACGCTGCACGTGGATTGTATCCTGTCCGGACATCATATGCCGTATCTGCGCGAGGCTTACAAACTGGTGGGGCGCGCATACGCGAAGGCGCTGATCGAATGGCGGTAGGGAATGGGCCGCGAAAAGACACTTACCACGAAAGGCACAAAAACACAAAAGGGCCCGCCGGGCCAGGATCGTCGTTTTCGAATGATCCTGGTCGGCAATGATGCTTGCTCAACGTGAAATTGAAAGCGGGTTGGCCGCGCTCGGATTGCAGCCTGGCGCGATCGTGATGGTCCATTCGTCACTGAGCAGCCTGGGACCCGTCCACGGCGGCGCGAACGCGGTAATCGACGCGCTAATTGAGGTCGTGGGTTCCGGCGGAACCCTGCTGATGCCCACGCATCCGGCCCGCGACGGCCGCACGTTCGATCCGGACGTGATCCCTTCGGACATGGGCGTCATCAGCGAGACGTTCCGGCAGCGTCCGGACGTGCTGCGCAGCCGGCATCCGTATCATCCGGTGGCGGGGTACGGCGCGAGGGCGGAAGGAATTCTGTCCGATCACGAAAAAAGCGCTGTGCCGGACGGGCCGGAGACGCCCTATGGCCGCCTGATCACCCTCGGCGGAAAGGTGCTGCACGTTGGATGCGACCTCGACACGATGACGCTGCTGCACACGGTGGAGGCGGAACTGGACCTGCCCTATCTCCGCGAACTGGAAATGAAGTATGTGGCCGAAAACGGCGAGGTCCGCGCGATGACGATTCGCCGGTGTCCGGGCGGGCATCGCGGGGGCGTGTTGAAGTTCGACCGGCTGTTCAGGGCGGAAGGCGCCATGGCGGTTGGGTCGATCGGACCGGCGGTATGCCGCCTGATCGACGCTCCCAGGGCCGTGGCCATCATGCGGCGTGAGATGTCGCGCGATCCCGGTTTCGCGCTGGACGAAAATCCGCATTGCGCGGACTGCGTGGGATACAGGGAGAAGATCGCGAGATCGTCCGCCGGACGTCCGGTGATCCGGAGCGGCGTGCCGGCCGCATCCGGCGAAACCCTGACGTCCATGCTGGCGGACGAGGAATTCACTCTGAGCGTGCCGCTGTGGACGGTGGATGCAGAAACCGAAAAGGCGCTGGACCTGGTCTCAGCGGCGGGGATCTCATCGGTCGAGGTGCATACGAATCACCAGGTCGATATCGATGATCTTTGCCGTCGCCTCGGGGATCGGGACCTCAACGTCGTGGTCGTGCGTACGCCGTTCGCGTCTGCCGAGAAGCTGGCGGAAGCCTGTGGAATTGCTACCGGGTTCAATGCAGCGTGCCTGCATGTCCGTCTGCCTGACGGATTGAAGCCTGCGGGCCTGAACGGCGCACTTGAACGGCTTTCCCGGGCCGCCGAAGACGGCGAGGTCAACGTGCTTGTGGGAAATCCCGTGGGCGTGAACCCGTCGGATATCGCCGGAGAGTTGAGAGAGGTCGGGTCGGCCAGACTGAACATGGCATACGATCCGGCCGCTGTCGCGGGCTCGGGCGGAAGCCCTTTCTATAGGGGTCTTTACAAGGGACCGGTCCGGCGGTCCGTCAGGCACGTCGACTTCAGGGACGTCGTCGCGGCGAGCGGAGACCCGGCGGTTCCGGGCGAAGGCAACGCGGAGCTCGTGGAGATTCTCTCCAACCTCAGATGTCGAAGTTTCGACGGGGTCTTCTGCCTCTGGCCGCTACCCGGCGCTTCGGGATTCAAGGATGCCGTTAAGGGTTTTCGGGATATATCAATGCGAATCTGACAGTCGGCTTTCGGTAACAGCCGGTCACTCAGAGGGTTCGACATGAGTGAGAAAGAATACGCGCCGGAGATCGTCGTGGAGAAGGACGTCCCCGTACCGATGTCCGACGGGGTGGTGCTGCGCGCAAACGTGTTCAGACCGGCGGGGAACGGGCGGTATCCGGGATTGTTGATGAGGACCCCGTACGGAAAGCCGAACGGCGGATTTCAACGCGTCGTACGGTCCGGATACGCCGTGGTTGCCCAGGATTCACGGGGTCGCTATGCTTCGGACGGAACGTATATCCCCTATACGGTCGAGGGCGGCACGCCGGATGCGCAGGACGGTTACGATAGCGTCGAGTGGCTGGCGCGGCAGCGGTACTGCAACGGGAAGGTTGGCACGTTCGGAGGGTCTTACAACGCCTGGATGCAGTGGATGCTGGCAAAGTTGCGGCCGCCGCACCTGGTCGCGATGTGCGCATGGTCGATTCCGCTGGAGAATACGGAAGTGGACTGGTGGGGATCCTTCCGGCCCGCTCGGCGCGTCAAGTGGTGGATGGGAACCATGGCGCCCGATATCCGTCGGAGGGAGGGCGCGCCGGGTCCGCATCACAGGGACGAGGCAGTGGCAATCTGGGAAGACGTCGAGCATATGCGATGGCTGTATTTCATGCCGTGGCTGGACCTGCCGCGATACCTGCCCGAGGGACTCGCCGGATACGTGGCGGACTGGTTGCGGCATCCGAACCGCAGATGCTGGAAATTCGACGAAGTACACCGCGAGGTGGCAGTTCCGAACCTGGACTTCAGTGGCTGGTACGACCACTGCGGGGGCACGATGGCCCACCTCGGGCGGATGCAGAAGCACGGACGGACGGACCATGCAAGAACGCAGACCCGGCTCGTGATCGGGCCGTGGAACCACAGCAACCTTGGCGGCCGGCGTCAGGGAACTTTCGATTTCGGGCCGGCTGCCAAACTGGACACGCAGGACGCGATGATCCGCTGGTTCGACCGCTGGCTGAAGGGTGATGACAACGGGGTGGATCGGGAGCCGGCGGTCCGTTATTTCGTTATGGGGTCTGGCGCCTGGAAGTCGGCGTCGACGTGGCCGCCGGAGGGGGCGGCGCGGGCGGTGTACTACCTCGACAGCGACGGCGACGCGCACCTTCCCACCGGGTCCGGCCGCCTGCTCGACGCCCCTGCCGCCGGCGACAGCCCTGATACGTACGTTTACGATCCGAACGACCCGGTTCCCACGCTCTGGTCAACCGCGTTGTTTACGGAACCGTCGGACCGGAGGCGGCTCGATTATCGACCGGATATCCTGATTTTCCGCACGCCGCCCCTGGAAACCGACGTGGAGACGGCAGGCTATGCCGAGGTCGTTCTCTACGCGGCGACTTCTGCGTCGGACACCGATTTCTTCGCCCGGCTCGTGGATGAAGATCCCGCCGGTCCGGCGATGGACGTCGCATACGGGATGGTCCGCGCCCGGCATCGCCATTCCCTGGACGAGGAGAATTTCGTCGCCCCGGAAGCGGTAACCGAATACCGCATCCGCATGACGCCGACGGCCTGCAGGTTTGTTGCGGGGCACCGGATACGCCTCGAAATCACCAGCAGTGACTTTCCGAACCACGACCGGAATCACAACACGGGCGGGAACGACCTCGCGGAGACGGAACTCCTGGCGGCAATACAGGAGGTCCATCACTCGAAGGCGTATCCTTCACGCCTGGTCCTGCCGGTTTTTCCTTGAACGGACGACAGGAAACGCGACAAAACGGAGAATGGCTGTTTGTGACTTCCGAATTCAACTGGCGGCTCTGCCATCCTGACGTCGATTCGACCGGCGGCGACGTACCCTGTGCCAGAGAGGCGCCGGGCGTGCTGCTGCCCTACCGGGGTCGCATCTACATGTTCGGCGGCGGTACCCTCAAATACGGCGCTTCCTCAGGGCAGGGAAACAAGTCCACGCTCGGTGCATTGAACGACCTGTGGTTGTACGATCCGTCGGTTGAGGAATGGAACCTGCTGGAAGCAAACGACGGCGCGGCCGGGTTCGACGCCGCGTCAGACAGGCCATGCGCACGTATGTTGCCCGCGTGGGTTGAAATAAACGACCGGTTCTTTCTGTTCGGAGGATTGTCGATCCTGAGCGAGGGATGGAAGTTCGCCCTGCTGAACGACCTGTGGATGTACGACCCTTCGGAAGCGCACTGGACGCTGCTGGAGCCGGATGACGGCGTATTGCTCGAGCACCCCGATTTTGCCGGCCTGGGACGTCCGACGACCATGGGCGGATTCGGAACGGCCGTAATCGGGAGCAGGATCTATCTCTTCGGCGGTTGGGGCCACCGGGCGCCGCTTCCCCCGACGGTCGAGACAGCGGTGCTGAGCAGGCAACTCTGGACCTATGATACCCGGTCCGGGGTCTGGGAACGGATCCAAGCGGCGGATGGCGCGGCCGTCCCGCCGAAACGATACGTCATGTCGATGACGGCCTGGGAGAACCGGCTCTATGTCTGGGCGGGGCGGGACACGCAGGACCGTGATCCACAGTTCTATAACGATCTCTGGTGCTTCGATCCGGCCACGTGCGCATGGACCTGCCTGGCGGAAAACGACTTAACCGCGGCGGACCGGCCATCCGCCCGTTACGGCCAGGGTTCGGCGCGGATAGGCGATCGATGGTACATCTTCGGCGGGTTCGGGCCGCAGGGGACCTTCATGCCCGAAGAAGTGAACGGGCCGCAACTGAACGATCTGTGGCGCCTGGATCTAAGCACCGGAGAGTGGACCTGCCTGCAGGCGCACGACGGATCCAAGGATTACTCGGATTCTGCCGCGTATCCCGGTGTCCGCCGCGTACCGGGCATGGCGGCCCTGGATGACGAGGCGTACCTGTTCGGCGGCCTCGACCTGGCGAGCGGGCCGAACAACGACGGGCCGGTAACGGGCTTCAATGACTTCTGGGTCGGGCGAGAAGTATAGGCGTACAAACCGAAAATCGTGTAAATACGGGAGATGGACGATGAAATTGATGATTATGACCGACCTTGAAGGAGTCGCGGGCATTTTGAATTTCGAGGACTGGTGCACGCCGGGTGCGATGTACTACGATAAAGCGAAGAGACTCCTTACGCTGGAGGTCAACGCCGCGGTGGACGGGTTCAGCGAAGGCGGCGCGGAAGAGATCCTGGTGGTGGACGGGCACGGGCACGGCGCCATGGATCCCGAGCTTCTGGACGAACGCGCGCAACTGATGCGTGGCCACGCCGCCCCGATTTGGCCCTGGAGCCTGGACGATTCGTACCAGGGGCTGGCATACGTGGGGCAGCACGCGAAGGCGGGCACACCCTGGTCCCACCTGACGCACACGGGAAGCTTCGGGTGCGTGGACTACGCGATCAACGGAATTTCCATTGGAGAATACGGGCAACTGGTGCTGTGCGCGATGGAACTCGGGGTGCCGACGATTTTCGCGGCAGGAGAGGAAGCGTTTGCGGCGGAGGCAGAGGCGCTCACGCCCGGCGTGGTCACCGTGGGCGTGAAACGCGGGCTGCTTCCCGACGGGCTGGAAGACCTGGATGCGGACGCCTACGGCCGCGCCAAGCTGAGCGCGGTCAATCTCGCGCCTGCGCGGTCCCGCACGCTCATCCGCGAAGGCGCACGGAACGCGATCGAGAAGCTGAAAACAGACCCTTCGTCGTTCCGATATCCTGAAATTAACCCGCCGTACGTGCGCACCGCGAGCTACCGCAAGCGCGGCGATACGCCGGGTTTCAGCACCCGCGACGAGCACCCGGACAGCATCATCGGATTGATGAACCAGCCGCAGACGAGGGTGGCGTAGCCCGACCGCCGTCCGGTTGGGTTCGCGGGAACCCGGGTAACCAGGAGCATACGAATGGTTGACGTCACACACGAATTCGACGCGCCCGGCCCGCAGCCGAACGGCATGCAGGCCACGGCGGAAGGCATCTGGTTTCTGGACCAAGAGACCAACCAGGCGGCCCTCGTATCCTTCGCGGGCGAAACGATAAAGACGCTCGAAACGGCGTCGGACCGGGGCAGCGGAATTACGGTCGCGGGTTCGGCATTGTGGCTGGCCTCCACGTATGACCGGAAGATTCTTCGCGTGGATCGCGAGACGGGCGAGACCCTTGATCGTTTCGATACGCCAGGCGCGGTTGTTACCGGGGCGCACGGCCTGGAAGTCCGCAACGGTTGCCTTTGGATGGCCGTACCGCCGTCGGCGACGATCTATCAGGTGGAACCGGACAAAGGCTTCGATGTGGTACACTCGATTCCGGCACCCGGGGATCGCCCGCACGGTATTGCCTGGGAGGGCCGGGACCTCTGGTGCGTGGAAACCAATCACCGTGCAATCTACCGCTTGAATACCGCGGACGGATCGATTCTGGAGAAGATCCGGATTTCGGCGGACCACCCTGAACCGCATGGAATGACGATGTGGGACGGAGCGTTCTGGTACTGTGACGCCGGTTCCCGGGCGGTGTGCCGCGTGACAAGGCGACAATGCCGCTGATATCATAGTGAAACGGCAAGGTGTCGCCCGATCGCCGGCCGAAACCGTTTTCCTTGTGTGGACAGTTTAACAGGCATGGGCGATAACGAAAAAGAGACGGTGCGCATCTTCGCGCTGTCCGACGTCCACGTGGACTCCGTGCTGAATCTGGCCTGGATGAATTCGCTCTCCGAGTCCGACTTCAGCCGGGACGTGTTGATTCTGGCCGGTGACGTGAGCGACCGGATAGATCGGTTGGAAAGTACGCTGGCCGGTCTGCGCTCCAGGTTCGCAAGCGTTTTTTTTGTTCCCGGAAACCACGAATTGTGGGTACGGGGAACCGGACCGGCTCGCGGGTCTCTGGGAAAATTCGAACAGGTACTTGCCATCTGCGACCGTCTCGACGTCAGGACGCGACCCGGCAGAATAGGAAACGGAAAGGGCGTGTGGATCGTACCTCTTTTTTCCTGGTATCTGAAACCCGAGGAGGGACCCGGCAGCTTATACTCGCCGAAGACGGGTGAAGACGAGACGCTGTCTATGTGGAGCGATGACCATTTCGTCAGGTGGCCGCAGACCGCGAGGCCGGCCGCGGAGTTTTTCCTTGGCGCGAATGAGAGGAACATATCACGTACATACGATGGGCCGGTGATCTCATTCAGTCACTTCCTGCCGAGACGGGAACTGATATTCGGGAGACCCGCACCCCGGAGGTGGGGAAAATCTCCGGGAGACCCGCACCCCGCGTTCAACTTCAGCCGAGTGGCGGGATGCCGCGGACTGGATGCGCAGATCCGGCGACTCGGTTCGACCATTCACGTTTACGGCCATCAGCATCGAAACCGGTTTCGTGAAATCGACGGCGTAACCTATATTTCCCATTGTCTGGGATACCCGCGCGAAAGGGAGAACGGGCACATCAGAGGGCTCGACGGCGGCCCGCGTCTGATCTGGGACGCCGGCGGGCTCGCGGGCGGTCCGGGGGAAAGGCGAGGAGAGAGTGGAGAGGAGTGAGAAAAGAGAGAAAACGAGTCAAAGGCCTCGCAATCCTCTTTCCTTTCGCGTTTCCCGATCCGCCTTTTATCGTTACTCACTCCTCACTCCTCTTTTCTCTCTCCTCGCTCTTCACTCCTCGCTCTGGAGGCGGTAGCTTATGAAACGGCTATATGTGATTCGACACGCGAAGTCCAGTTGGAGCGATCCGGCGCTTGGCGATTTCGAACGCCCGTTGAACAAGCGCGGCAAACGGGACGCGCCGTTTATGGGCGCGCGTCTGAAAGAAGGCGGCGCGAAGCCCGACATGATCGTCTGCAGTCCCGCGAGACGCGCTGTCAAGACAGCTCGCGTGATCGCGAAGGCATTGGGATTCCCTGCCGGGACGATCGTCGAGGAAATGGCGATATACGAGGCGAGCCTGTACGACCTGCTTGCCGTAGTGCGCAAGTTTCCGGACACCTGCGGTGATGTGATCATGGTGGGCCACAATCCGGGCCTCTCGGACCTGGCCGGCTACCTTTCTCCGGACGCTAACGTCTATATGCCAACCTGCGCCGTCTTTTGCGTGGATCTGGACGTCGATTCCTGGGTGAGCGTAACGGCCGGTATGGGAAGGATGGTATCGTACGACTATCCCAAGAAACACCGATAGATTGAAATGATCGACCTGAGGATCGAAAACGGAATCGCGTGGCTGACATTGAACCGGCCCGATGTGCTGAATGCAATGGATCTCGATAGCGTACGCGCGTTCGGCGCCCACCTTGAAGGGATCCGCGCCCGTGAAGACGTGCGGGTTGTGGTGACCGGCGGCGCGGGCCGGGCGTTCTGCGCCGGCAGCGATCTGAAAGAGCTGGCGCCGTTGACCGCGGAGGAAGCCGCGGAGGCGGAACGGGTACACGCCGATACCTTCGCTCTGCTCGATGACATCCCGCAGCCTACCGTCGCGAAGCTGCACGGCCACGTCCTGGGCGGCGGGGTGGGACTGGCGGTGTACCATGACTTCCGGATCGCATCGGAATCGGCAAGGCTGGGTATGCCGGAAGTGGAAATGGGATGGACGCCGCCCTGGGGGCTGGGCCGGCTGGTCGACGCGGCCGGCGGGGCGGCCGCGCGGTGGATCGCGTTGGGCTGCGAAACGGTGACCGGCGAGGAGGCGAAGGGTCTGGGCCTTGTACACGAATGCGTTGCCGACGACGCGTTGAGCGACCGGGTCCGGACATTCGCGCTGCGTCTTGCGTCGTTCCCTCCGGCTGCATTGAGAGCGACCAGGAGCCTGCTGAACCGGATTTCCTCCGCTCGCGAGGCAAGGTGGGACGCCGCCGCATCGGAAGCGTTCGAGGCCTGTTTCGGAACGGACGAGGCACGCGCGAACCTTGCGGCGTTCATCGCGCGAAGGAAAGATCGATGATCGACATTTCGGAGGAACGGACGCTTTACGGCGATTTCGCGGGCTTCGCCCGGAAACAGCCGGACCGGGAATGGATGGTGTTCGAACGGGGAGACGGTCAGGTATTCCGGTGGACCTGGGCCGCGTTCCTGGAGAGCGTGCATCAGGCGGCCAATCTCTTGCTTGAGATGGGTATCCGCCCCGGAGATGTTTTCAATCTGCACCTGTCCAACCATCCGGCCTGCGCACAACTGATTCTTGCCGCATCGTACCTCGGTGTGACGGCAATGCCCACGAATCCGGCCTCGACAACCGATGAACTGGCCTATCTTGTCGCCCATTCGGAAAGCAAGGCGATATTCACGGAAGTGGCATGCCTGGGCGTGACGGACCGGGTCGCCGCAGATTCGGGAATCCGTACCGTGATTTGCGAGGCGGGAGAAGCGCCGCCCGGCGGATACACGGTCTACGAGGACGCCCTGGCGGCGCAGAGCGGCGAACCGCCGGACGGCGCCGGCGCGGCGGAATGCGTCGTACAGCTGCTCTATACGTCCGGAACGACGTCGAGGCCGAAAGGGGTTATGCTGACGAACACGTGCTTCATCTACGGCGCTGACGTATTCGCCCTGTGTACCGGCCTTCGGCGCATGGACCGGCACCTGGTGGCGCTTCCCCTCTTTCACGCGGGCGCGCAATGCCACGCGCTGTGGCCGTCCCTGGTAACCGGCGCGAGCGTGGCCGTGATGTCCCGTTTCAGCGCAAGCCGGTTCTTCGAGCAGGCCATTGAATACGGTTGCACCATGGCGGCCCTGTTCGGTGCGTTGCTGCGGATGTTGCTGAACCAGCCGGAGCGAGAGACCGATGCGGCGCACGGGATCCGTAACGTCACCTTCGCCCAGAGTCTGACGGTCGGCCAGTACGAGACCTGGAACCGGCGTTTCCGGGCGCCGCTGCAGCAGCTGTGGGGTATGACGGAAACGTGTTCGCTTCCGGTAATGAGTCCACTGACCGGAGAACGCAACCTCGCCGCGATGGGCAAGCCGGTGCCGGGGTACGAAGTGAAGGTGGTTGACGGGCAGGACCGGGAGGTATCTGCCGGCACGCCGGGCGAGATCATCGTAAAGGGAATTCCCGGACGGACGATCATGCTGGGGTATCTCAAGAATCCGGGTGCAACGGCCGAGACCCTGCGAAGTCGTCCTGACGGCACCTGGCTGTACTCAGGGGATACGGTGCGCACGGATGAAGAGGGGTTCCTCTATTTTCTGGATCGGGGAAAGGATCTGATTAAGCGCGCCGGAGAAAATATCTCCAGCATTGAAGTGGAGGGCGTTATTCAGGAATGCGAGGGGGTCGTGGACGTCTGCGTGGTGGGCGTGCCCGATGAGATCCGTGACGAATGCGTCGTTGCCGCCGTCGTGTCGAAACCGGATGTGGATCTGAGCGAGGACGCGATACGTACGTACTGTGGAAAACGGCTCGCGGCGTTCAAGGTTCCGGACAGGATCGAATTCGTGGATGCTTTGCCGAGAACGTCGGTCGGCAAAATCCGGAAACAGGTCGTACGGGAACGGCTGGCAACAGTGTGTTGACGACCGGAATTTCCTGCGGAATCGACCGCGGGAATGCGCACATCTTACAATCAGCACCGGGAGATATTCTTATGCGGCGGATCATAACACAGGACCAGTGGAGCGATTACCACCGGGACGGTTACCTTAAAATCGGCAGACAGTGCAGCAACGAGGAACTGGCCAAATTGCAGCGGCGTATCGACGAGATCATGCTGGGCCGGGCGCCGCTGGATTACAACCGGCTGACGATGCAGCTGGACTCGAATACCGACCGGTACGAGAAGGTGAAGGGCGGCGGAATCGGCCACCAGGGCGCGAGTCTGGGTTATCGAAAGATTCAGGGGCTCGAGTACGATACATTGTTTCTGGCCTACATGAAGAAACCCGTTTTCAGGGAGATCTGCGCGTATATCTACGGCGCCCACGCCTCGATCGCCTGTTTCCGGGCGATGTTCATGAACAAACCGGCGCAACAGGGTTCCGACCTGCCGTGGCATCAGGACGGCGGGGGTTCGTGGAACGTGGACCGGGATCCGCTGGTCACGGTCTGGACGGCGCTGGACCCGGCCACGCCCGGCAACGGATGCGTGCAGGTGGTGCCGGGCTCCCATCAACTGGGCATTCTCAGCGAACAGGGACACACGATTTCAGAAGAACACGAGCGGGAATGGTGCCCTGAAGACAGGATCGTGGACCTGACGATGGATGCGGGGGAGGTTGTGATCCTGCATAACTGGCTGCTTCACCGGTCGGGCGTGAACCGGATGGATATTCCCAGGCGGGCGTTCAGCGCGTGTTATATCGACGCGCGGACCCGTTCCAGTCGAAAATCGTCGTTCTCCATGATCTTCGGTGATGACGCATTGATGCCTGATCAAGTCGCGGCATAACCTGGAGCATCTCAATGATAATAGATTCCCACGCGTATTGTTTCGAGCCGGGAGACGATCCGGCAGGGTTCGAAACCAGCGCGGCGCACCTGAAATGGGTCCAGGAGGCGCAGGGCCTGCATCACCAGCCGGCCTGGCGCGTGCGGGACAGGGCGCCGGCGACCTCGGAAGGGTTGATCCCCACGGATTACGAGTCCTGGAGCGATCTGCCAGCCGCGAACTTCCGGGTGGACAGACGTATGGGGCGGGTGGTCTGGACGATCGACGGGGAGGATTATACGAAACAGTTCTATCCGCCCAATCTGCGGAACCTGGAGTTCACGCCGCACAGCCTGGTCGCGGAGATGGATTACGCGGACGTGGACATGGCGCTCATCCACACGAATCCGATGTTGACCCGAAACAGCGGATTCCTTGCCGAATGCGTGCGTCAGTACCCGGACCGGCTCCGGTCCATGGCGCCCGTGGACGAGTGGCGCATCCGGACGGAGACGGATGCGGTAATCGAGGAACTCCACACGGCGATCCGGATGCACGGACTACACGCGATCAAGTTCAATGCCCGGCCGGCCTATTTCGGAACCACCGAGCCGTGGGACGCCCCGTCCTGCCGTCCGTTCTGGGATGCGGCGACCTCGCTGGGCGTGCCGGTTTTCTTCACGCTGGGGTCCGGACCGGTCGACGTGACGCGGCGGATGACGCCCGAAGGCGCCCGGCAGGGTTATCTGGATGAGCAGAAGGTCCTGGTCCGCTGGATGGAGCGCTATCCCGATACAGTCGTGAATCTGACGCATGGATTTCCCTGGCGCGCCTTTGTCTCGGACGGTGAATTCCAGCCGATGCCGCGGGAAATCTGGCTGCCGTTCGAAAACCCGAATTGCAATCTGGAGGTCTGCTTCCCCGTCCGAATCGGAGACTGGTTCGACTTTCCGTACCGGGAGGTGTGGCCGGTGCTGGAAGCGATGGTGGCCAACGTGGGGGCGAACCACCTGAACTGGGGCACGGATATGCCCTTCCAGAACCGGTTCTGTACGTACAGACAGTCCAGGCGATGGATTGAAAAATACTGCGCGTTTCTGAGCGCGGACGACCTGCGGCTGATCATGGGGGGGACCGCGGCAAGGATTCTGAGCGTGGAAGTCAAACCTTGAGGATATGACGTATGACGCAAACTGCTGGCGATGCGGGGATGAATTGGGATCTGACAAGCTATTTCCCGGCGTTCAACGGGCCGGAGATGATGAAGTTCAAGAGTGCGCTGGAGACGGATACGCGGGACCTGCTGGATACGGCCAGGGGTCTGGAGCCGCTGGACGAGGGCAACGTGGATGCGTGGGAGGACATGTTCCTCCGCAGCGAGGACCTTTTCACGAGGCTGCGTCACGTGGCCTCCTACGTGGGCTGTCTCACAGCCGCGGACGCGCGAAACGAGGCCTATCTGAAGGAAGAGGCCGCGTTGACGCTGCAATTCGCCGAGGCCGCCAAGCTTGAGACGGAACTGCTGAGGGGATTGAAGACGGCGTCCGACGGCGGTTTCGAGGCGCTCGCAGGGAGGGATTCGCTTTCGGACGCCGGCTATCTTCTGGGGCGGATGCGCCGCGAGGCCCGGTACACGATGGATTCGGCGCGCGAGGCGCTCGCGGCCGACCTGCGGGTGGACGGTATCTCGGCGTGGGGCCGGCTTTACGATACCCTGTCCGGAAAGCTGGAATTCGATATGCGTTTCCCCGACGGACGGGAGGAGAAGGTGCCCATCTCCCAGCGTCGTTCGTTGATGGAAAACCCGGACCGGCGGGTGCGGCGCGCCGCGTTCGAGGGAGGCAACGCCGCATGGGAAAGCGTGGAAGACGTAGCGGCGGCTGCCCTGAACGCGATTTCCGGCACGCGACTGACGTTGAACCGGTACCGCGAAGTCCCGCATTTTCTCGAGGTGGCCCTGTTCCAGTCAGCGATTTCGCGGAAGACGCTGGACGCGATGTTCGACGCGATTTTTTCCGAGATCGAGATCGGGCGCCGGATCCAGCGTTTCAGGGCGAAGGCGATGGGCCTGGACAGGGTGGCCTGGTTCGACCTCGGCGCCCCGATGCCCTTTCCCGACGTGTCGCCGATGGATTGGGATGAGGGGAAATCGATGGTGCAGGGTGCGTTCGCCAAGGCGTATCCGGCCCTCGGAAACTTTACGCAGGATATGTACGACAGGCGGTGGATCGACTATGAACCGCGCGCGGGAAAACGTCCGGGCGGCTTTTGCACGGGATCGCCGATGATCTCCGAGTCGCGGATCTTCATGACGTACAACCGCACCATGGGCGACGCGTTGACGCTCGCCCACGAGGCGGGGCACGCGTTTCACAGTCACGTGATGCGGGATTTGCGACCGTTTGCCAGGCACTACCCGATGACGCTGGCGGAGTCCGCCTCCACGTTCGCGGAGATGATTCTGGCCGACGGGGTACTTTCGGATCCGGACGTGGACGCGTTGCAGAAAGCCGTGGTCCTGGATTCGGAGGTCGGTCACGGCGGTACCTATCTGTTGGACATTCCGGTCAGGTTCGAGTTCGAAAAGGCGCTCTACGAAGAGCGGGGCAACGGAGAGTTGAGTGTGTCTCAGTTGAAAGCGCTGATGACCGAGAAGCAGCGCGGGGTTCTGGGCGACGTGCTTCAGGAGGGGGAAGAGGACCAATGGTTCTGGGCGTCCAAGCTTCATTTCTACATAACGGGCGTCACGTTTTACAATTTTCCGTATACGTTCGGCTATCTGTTGAGCAGGGGGCTCTATGCGATGTTCAGGAACGAGGGGCCGGGTTTCCTGTCCCGGTATGAAAGCTTCCTGCAGTTGACGGGCAGTGACACCGTGGAGAACGTGGCAAAGCGAAGTCTCGGCAGCGACCTGGAACAGCCCGACTTCTGGGTGCAGGCGATCCGCAGCCTGGAGGAGCCGCTGGCGCATCTGGAGACGCTGGCGCCCAGCGTGCTGGCCACGGACGACGACGGATAATCCCGCGGCGCCCGCGGGTAATCGTTCCCAACGTTCCGCCGCGGCAGATCGCGAGGGCACGTTGGAGTCATAGATCACGGAGAGGAAAATGAGATGTGCGAGCGCATCCGATGGGGTATCCTGAGTACGGGGGCCATTGCAAAGTCGTTCGTGAAGGGCCTTGAGGCGGTTCCGGACGCGGCGCCGGTCGCCGTGGGTTCGCGGACCCGGCAGGCTGCCGATTCATTCGGAGACGAATTCGGCATTCCCCGGCGGCACCCCAGCTACGAAGCCCTTGCGAACGATCCGGACGTGGACGTCATCTACGTTGCAACGCCGCATTCCCTGCACAGAGAGAACAGTATCCTGTGCCTGAGAGCGGGCAAACCCGTCTTGTGCGAGAAACCGTTCACGATCAATCGTTCGGAAGCCGCCGACATCGTCGCGGCCGCACGAGAGGAAAACCTCTTTCTGATGGAGGCCATGTGGACGCGTTTCCTGCCGATCATGTACCAGGTGAGGCAATGGCTGCGGGACGGCGCGATCGGCGAGGTCCGCATGGTTTCGGCCGACTTCGGGTTCGGGTCTCGTCCCGGAACGTCAAAGTCCCGCCTCTACGATCCCGCGCTGGGCGGCGGGGCGTTGATGGACGTGGGCATCTATTCGCTGTCGTTCGCCTCGATGGTGTACCGGCGCCCGCCGTCGCAGGTGATGAGCATGGGCCACATCGGCGAGCTGAAGGTAGACGAACAGGCCGGGATGATGCTCGGATACGACTCGGGAGAGATGGCCGTGCTGTTCACGTCCATTCAGTGCGGCACGTCTCACTGGGCGCACATTATGGGTACAAAGGGGATGATCCGCATTCATCCGCCGTACTGGCGGGGAACGACCGCAACCCTGGTGAGGGACGGTAAGGAGACGGTGGTCGAACGACCGTACGACGGGAACGGGTACAACTGCCAGGCGGAAGCGGTCGGCCGGTACCTGCGCGAAGGGAAGCTGGAAAGCGACGAGATCCCGCTGGATGAGACCGTCGAAATCATGGGTACGATGGATACGATCCGCGACCGGATCGGGTTGAAATTTCCGATGGAATAGACCGCGACGGGACGGGCGCCCACAAGGGACGCCCCTACAATACCGGACTTCCACGAATTGAACCCTCCGTGTTTTGCGTCGTTGTTGAATTCGTAGGGGCAACCCGTGTGGTTCACCTCGTCGCGGTGCGGATAAAGGGGCCTGTCATCCGCGGAACCTATCGATGTCCGTTGGCCGGGCGCCCACAAGGGACGCCCCTACATAACCAGGCATCCTCGAATCGAACCCTCCGTGTTTTGCGTCGTTGTTGAATTCGTAGGGGCGTCCCTTGTGGGCGCCCGCCTTTTTCCGATCTCCGATTGCTTTTTCGACGTTGCGAAACATATTATTTATAATATATCTAATATGGAGTCCTTATGAAATACGGCCGTGTCGAGGGAATCGACAAACCGGTCTCGCGGCTGGTTCAGGGTACGTTGATGGTCTCCACGGACGATGTCGAGGCGAGCATCGATTTTCTCGACGGGATTCGGGCGCTGGGATGCAACAGTTTCGATACCGCGCCGGTATACGGTAACGGAAAGGCAGAGCGGGCGCTGGGGGCCTGGATGGACCGGCGCGGTAACCGAAGCGATGTGTTCATTCTCAGCAAGGGCGGCCACCCCAACGCGGATCGACACCGCCGGGTGACGGATTTCGACGTCGCCTCCGACCTGTTCGATTCCCTGGCGCGGCTGAAGACGGATTACATCGACCTCTACCTGCTTCACCGGGACGATCCGGACGTGCCGGTGGGTCCGCTCGTGGAGGCGCTGAACGAGCACATGATCGAAGGGCGTATCCGCGCCTTCGGCGGGTCAAACTGGACGGTGAATCGTATCCGCGAAGCCAATGTTTACGCGAAGAACCACGCCCTGAAACCGTTCGTGGCCAGCAGCCCGAATTTCAGCCTGGCCGTTCGCGTAAATGAGGTCTGGGAGGGCTGCCTGAGTATCTCGGGTCCCCGGGGAGCTGAGGAAAGAGCGTGGTACCGGAAATCGCAGATGCCCGTGTTTTCCTGGTCCAGCCTGGCGCAGGGATTTTTCTCAGGTCTTCTGACGCGTGAGAACATCACCGAACTGGCGAATCAAATGACGCAAGGCTGCGCCCGGGTCTATGGACACGAAGAGAACTTCGCCCGGCTGGAACGTGCGACGGAACTTGCCGGCGAGCGTGGAAAGGCCGTGGCGCAAATCGCGCTGGCATATCTCTTCAACCAGCCGCTGAACGTCTTTACGGTGTCGGGCTGCAGGTCGGTCGAGGAAAGCCGCATGAACCGGGAGGCGATGGAGATCCGGCTGACGCAGGAGGAACTGGACTGGCTGGATCTGCGGCGCGAGAGCCGGTGACGGATATCCTGCAACCGGAAACCGGTCTGATCGTCTAAGAGGTTGTTTTAAAATTACCGGGTCGTTTTCGGTACGAAACGCCGGCGGCGAGGTGGCGCATCCCTGTCCGTTTCACCGGGCGATGCCGTGGCGAATCGCATAAATGCGTCTCTTGCAGCGCTTTGGACTTGACACGAATACCCAATAGGACTAAATATTCGATGTACACCTTCGCATCTTGAATCGCGCCAGGTTACGGCGCAGTCGATGGGACGATGCCAGGCACAAACCTGAAAACGTTGCTGATCGAGGACAATCCGCTTCACAGCCGCCTGATTCAGGAACTGCTCGCCAAATCGGACGGTCCTGAATTCGAGGTGGATTCGGCGGGTACCCTCGCCGACGGGCTTAACCGGCTCGCGGCGGACGGTTACGAATTGCTGCTGCTGGACCTGGTACTGCCGGACAGCGAGGACCTGGAGACCTATCTGCGGGTTCGCGCCGCGTATCCGGACCTGACCGTCGTGATCCTCTCAGGCATGGAGGACATCAAGCTGGCGGCGCGGGCCGTTGAGGCCGGAGCGCAGGACTATCTGGTAAAATCCAAATTGGACGGCCCGCTTCTGGTGAGGTCGATCCGATACGCCGTGGAACGCAGCCGGGCGCAGCACGCCGAGTGGGAGTCGCCGATGTTCCGGCTGGCGCAGCAGCAGTTCCTGAAGGCCGCCCACCTGATGGGACTGGACGACAACATCCGGCAGCGGCTGCTTTTTCCGCAGCGCACCCACGTGGTTACCTTCCCGTTCCGGCGGGACGAGCACAGATACGTGGAGACGGTTGCCGGCTACCGGATTCAACATCTGTTGACGATGGGGCCCACGAAGGGCGGCGTCCGCTATCATCACGACGTGAACCTCGGCGAGGTAACCGCCCTGGCCATGTGGATGACCTGGAAGTGCGCCCTGATGGACCTCCCGTTCGGCGGCGCGAAGGGCGGCGTCCGCATCGATCCAACCGTTCTCTCGCGTAGCGAATTGCAGCGCCTGACGCGCCGGTATACGTCGGAGATCATTGACGTTATCGGACCGCAGAAGGACATTCCCGCGCCGGACATGGGCACGGACGAAAACGTCATGGCGTGGATGATGGACACGTACAGCCACCAGATGGGTCATACCGTGCCGGCGGTCGTCACCGGGAAGCCGGTGGTGCTTGGCGGCTCTGAAGGACGCCGCGAGGCGACCGGACGGGGACTGGTGTATCTGGTGGAAGAGGCGGCCAGACACATCGGCATGGACCTGGGTCGCGCGACCGCCGTCGTCCAGGGGTTCGGAAACGTGGGCAGCAGCGCGGCGAGATTCCTCGAGGCCTGCGGCGTCAGAGTGGTGGGCGTAAGCGACGTGACCACCGGCATCTACAATCCCGATGGACTGAGCGTGGATTCTCTGCTGCGGCACGTGGATGAAAACCGCGTATTGGAAGGCTACAAGGGCGGTGACGCCGTGAGCAACCGGGAATTGCTGGAAATCCCCTGCGACGTCCTCGTTCCCGCGGCAATCCAGAATCAGATCAACGCCGACAACGCGGAACGGATCTCGTGCAGAATCCTGGCCGAAGGCGCCAATGGACCGACAACCCTGGAAGCGGATGAAATCCTGCAGGAAAAAGGGGTGTTTGTTCTGCCCGATGTACTCGGTAATGCCGGCGGGGTCACGGTTTCCTATTTCGAGTGGGTCCAGGACACGCAGAATTATATGTGGACGCTTGAGGAGATCAACGATCGACTCAGGCAGATTCTGCTCAACGGGTTCCAGCGGACCATTCAACGGTCCGAACGCGATGGATTGGATATACGTACGGCGGCGCTGATCGAAGGAATACACCGTGTGACGCAGGCGAAACTGATGAGGGGCTTGTTTCCGTAGGAAGCACTCAAATGGACGATTATGCAGACCCGCGTCTGTTGCGAATCGCCGCGATAGCCGCGCAGACGGCGAATCTGATCGTCGTCATGCTTTCCCTCCTGGTTCTGTCCGGATGGCTGGTCAGCGCGCCCGTCGCTGAATGGATGTCTCTATTGACGGCCGGGTTGTTCGTGCTTGCCGGGGTGTCGCTCTGGATGCTTCGCAGCGGCAGGTCATCCGCGCGCCGGCAGTTCCTGGGAAAGGCAATCGGCGCGGTCGTCGTGGTCTTCGCAGTTTTGGAACTGATCGGCGCGAGCCCCGAGTTTATCGGTTTCGGCGCGGGCGCCGGGCACATGTTGCGGGACGAGGCGTGCAGTTTCGCGCTGATCGGACTGGCGCTGTTTCTCTGGCATTTCCGTATCCGCGGAAACGCCTGGCCGGCGCAGACGTGTCTGTCGGTCGCTTCCGTCCTGTCCGCGGGCTACGCGATTGGCCACTTCTATCACGCGGTCTCCCCCAGGGAAGTGTCATGGGACGTGCATCTGAGCGTCTATACCACACTGGCGTTCGGCCTGTTGTGCATCGGCATGTTTCTGTCGCGGCCGGATCTGGAACCCACCACAACCATTGTCAGCACGACGGCCGGCGGGTCGATGGCGCGCCGGTTGCTGCCGGCCGCGTTTCTGATTCCACTGGCGCTGGGTTGGCTTTGGCCTCACGGCGAAGGAATTCTGGGGTTCGAGTCCGGAATGTCTCTGTTTTCGCTTGGGATAATCGTAGCGCTCAATTTTCTGATCTGGTGGTACGCCCGGTCGCTCGCATATCTGGACTCCGAACGAAAACGTTCGGAAGAGGCATTGCGGGAGAGTGAAGCCCGTCTGAAGCTGGCCATGGAGGCCGCCCGCATGGGCAGTTGGGATTCCAATCTGTTGACAGGGGAACTCGTGTGGTCGGATCTGGTGGCGCCGTTGTTCGGCCTGAAACCGGAGGAATTTGAAGGAACGCGCGAAGCGTTTTACGGATTCGTACATCCCGAAGACCGGGAGATGGTCCGCGGTGCGGTGCGGCGAACGATCAAGGAAGGCGTGGGTTTCGAAGTGGAGCACAGGGTGGTCTGGCCAGACGGGACGATCCGATGGCTCGGAAACAAAGGGCGCGTTTTTGGTGACACCGCTGGGCAGAACGTGCATATGATCGGCACCGTCCGGGATATCACGCAGCGCAAGCACGCCGAGATACAACTTCAGGAAAAGAACCGCGAACTGGAAAAGACCGCGGCCGCGGAACGCCAGGCGAACGAAGCGCTTAAGAAAAGCACCGTTGCCCTGGAGCGCTCGGGGGCGGAACTGCAGACAGCAAAAGACGCGGCGGAAAAAGCGAATCGCGCAAAAAGCGAGTTTCTGGCCAATATGAGCCACGAGATCCGCACGCCGATGAACGGCATCATGGGGATGACGGAGTTGCTGGGCAACACGGACTTGACGCCTCAGCAGCGCGAGTATCTCAAGTTGAGCAGGCAGTCTTCCGAAGCGCTGCTGGCGCTGCTGAACGATATCCTCGACTTTTCCAAGCTGGAAGTGAACAGGCTGGAACTGGAAGCAATCGGTTTCGACCTCCGGGATACGCTGGGGGATACCGTGCAGACCCTCGCGGTCAAAGCGACGCAGAAAGGCCTGGAACTGGCGTGCCATATCGCGCCTGACGTTCCTGACCGGCTCGTGGGCGACCCCGGCCGGTTGAGGCAGATCGTAATCAATCTGGTGGACAATGCCATCAAGTTCACCGCGAAAGGCGACGTGCTTGTCGACGTGAAAGTGGACGCCCGGGAGGAAGACACCGTCAGTCTGAGGTTTTTTGTGCGAGACACGGGCATCGGCATCGCGTCCGAAGATCAACAGTTGATTTTCGACTCGTTCAGCCAGGTCGACTCTTCCACATCCAGAAGGTTCGGCGGCACGGGGCTGGGTCTGGCGATTTCATCACAACTCGCCGCGATGATGGGCGGACGGATGTGGGTGGAAAGCGAACCGGACCAGGGAAGTACGTTTTTTTTCACCGCGGTCTTCGAAGCGCAACCCCCGTTGGCGAAGCGGTCGGCGGCCGACCTGCAGACCCTGGTGAGCCTGCGTGCGCTGGTGGTGGACAACAACCGTACAAACCGGTTCATATTCGAGGAGATGCTCGGCACGTGGGGTATGGATATCGAGGTCGCGGATTCGGGTCCTGCGGCGCTCGAGGCGCTTTCGATGGCCCGCGAAGCGGATCGGCCGTTCAACCTGTTTCTGCTGGACGCGGTGATGCCGGATATGGACGGATTCGCGCTGGCGGAACGCCTTCGGGAGAATCCCGCGGCGAAGGATGTGCCGATACTGATTCTTTCGTCGGCCGGTAGAACGCATGACGCCGTCCGATGTGACGCATTGGGGCTTGCCCGGTGTCTGACAAAACCGGTCAAGCAGTCCGACCTGCTCGATGCCGCACTGGAAGCCCTGGACGTGAGTGTTGTCGAAACCGCGGACGTCCCGAGAATACTGGAACCGGTACCGGCCGCCAACCGGCGTCGCGTCCTGTTGGCCGAGGACGGGCTGGTCAACCGGAAAGTGATAGTGGACCTGCTCGAGCCGCGCGGCCACCGGGTTACGGCCGTAAACAACGGCAAGGAAGCACTCGCGGCGTTGGAGAACGACACGTTCGATCTGGTCCTCATGGATATTCAGATGCCGGAGATGGACGGGCTGGAGGCAACACGGATAATCAGGGAAGGCGAACGTTCGACGGGGGAGCATGTTCGAATCGCTGCGATGACCGCCCACGTGATGCAGGGCGACAGGGAACGGTGTCTGGAAGAGGGGATGGACGACTATCTCCCCAAACCCATCCGTGCTGGAGATCTCTACGATATTGTGGAGAACGACGTCCCATCGGACAATGCGATGCCGGCGGAACCCGTCGCCGACGGCGGCACGCTGGATTGGCAGGGGGCGCTGGATCAGGTTGGCGGCAACGAGGCGATTCTGGCCGAACTGGCCGGACTCTTCGTTACGGAATACGCAAGGCACCTTGAGGAAATGAAGCGGGCGATCGGCCGCGGCGACAGCACCCTGCTAAGGCGCGCGGCGCATACGCTGAAGGGCTCGGCGGCCGTGTTTTTCGCCAACTCGACCGTGGAGGCTGCGCTGCGGCTGGAAAACCTGGCTCGCGAAGAGGATCTGGAGGAGGCGAACGATGCGCTCGCCGCACTTGAACGAGCGGCGGACGAACTCCTGCCCGTGCTCAAGGAAAAAGCCGCCGCGCTGATTGTTTAGAAGATTGACACGCTGTCCAGTCGTCAAGCACGTAGTTCACCACTGTCATCCAGAGGAGGCCTGCGTGCGACGTCGGCGAATCACGTCCGTTACATGTGAGAACAGACTGCCATGCAGCGCAGGCCGACGAAGGATCTACTGCAGCATGGGATCATCCCCGTGCGGTTTGCACGTCTCAACGCCTGAGAGGCAGCACGTCCGCCCCCAGCACGTGACTGAAGCGGCGAAACAGGAACAAAAGATGTCAGTGGAATATCGACTTCGTCTTCAAATCAGACGAGTAGAAAACGGTCAATACCTCGCTACATCCGAAGATTTCGACGGACTTGTGGCACAGGGGCGAACAGTGGCTGAGACGGTTGAAATCGCTCAAGATGTTGCCAGGAAGCTTGTCGAATCCTGCAGGGAACATGGCGACCCGCTGCCGGATGGTTTGCATGAGATAAACATGGACATCGTGGAATTGGATATTCCCGTAGGTGTTTGATGGGCCGGCTCGCGGGTTTCACTTATAGACAGATAATCCGAAGATTAAGGCGGTTGGGATTCACGTTTGACCGGCACGCACGAGGCAGTCATGAGATTTGGAGGAACCCCGTCACTCGACGTCGAACGACGATTCCCAATCACTCTGGAGACCTGCCGGAGGGTACCGTAACTGCCATTCTGAAACAAGCCGGAGTCACGGTGGAAGACTTCCTTCGAGCGTAAGACTCCGTTAGTCGAATTCAAAATAAGATGATGCCCCCGTCGGGGGCATTTCTTGTATATTGGTAGTGCGTCCAACTCAACGTTAACGTTCCGGTACTTTCGCCTCATCCTCAGAGCTGGCGCGCGTCGCGGCGACGTTTGCGCGATACCGCAGTTTGGCACGAGCGGAAGAAGCACATAGGCCGTTGAAAGACAGAATGCTCTCACGGCAGTTGACTCGGTCTGACGAGAGCAGTCTAAAGGAGGAACCGGATGAGGAGCTTCAGAGGTCATCTGAACGAGAAGCGCAAAGATGAGCGATTCAGGCGACTGTATGACGAGGAGCGACACCTTACCAGGTTGTCGTTGATTCGGCCTTCCGAAGCGGCTCCAACCGCTTCAACACGCGACGACAGGCCCAAGGATGACAGACACAATCCAAAGGAATCTTCGAAACAACTGTAAAAGGACACACCTGTCCTAAATCGTCTTTTCCAACCGCTATCAAGGCATAATCCACGAATATCCGGAGCGAGGGCATCCTGCCCTCGAACTTCGCGTCACCTATCCCAATTCGCGTCGAGGGACTGACGCTTCCATTCAATCCGACACCGGTTCGTGGAAAACACTGTGTCCGACGAGTTACCCGACGTCGAGGGCAGGATGCCCTCGCTCCCGGGGACGCGAACCACACCGGCCCCAAATTTGTTCCAGTCTTGGACAGCCGTGGCCCAAAGAAGGAAAACTGCATTGGCACTACGAAACGACTTTCAAGAAAAACAGGTATTTACCCAGCTTAGATCGTCTTTTCCAAGCTATCCTGGATAGCAGTGGCAAAAGGAGAGTTACCAAATGAATCTGTGCTTCAGACGCAGTTTTCTTGTCATCCTGGTGGCCCTGGCCTGGGCGGTTGTATGGTCGCCGGTTGGCGTGCTGACAGGGATCATCCTGGATCCGGGCGGTTCCATGGATGAAATGTGGGTCGCGATCGGTGCGTATCCCGGCTTCCTTTGCGGTGCGGTCTTTTCCGCGGTAATCGGGATTGCGGAGGGTCGTCGCGGGCTCGACGCGTTGAAGCTGTCGCGAGTCGCCGGATGGGGCGCCGTGAGCGGTTTGCTGGTAGGCGTGCTTCCGTTTGTCCTCGGAACGGTGAATCCCGTCCTGCCGCTCTGGTTGTGGGGTGTCCTGACCGCCGGCGCCGTGACGTTACTGAGTTCGGCTTCGGCCGTTGGAACCGCGTTAATTGCCAGGATGGCGAAGAAGCGAGCATTGCACGGAGCAAGTGGAGACGCGGCGTAGATTGGGAGAGATGGAGGAGGAACCCTTGCGCATCTCAGCGATTTCATTTGACGGCGACATGACCCTGTGGGATTTTCAGAAGGTCATGAGGCATTCACTGAAACACGCATTAGCGGAATTGCGCAGGAAGGTCCCTGCAGAACCTGCATCGCGCCTCACGGTCGATGAGATGATTGACATTCGCGATGAGGTTGCGGACGAATTGAGGGGCAAGGTCTGGAATCTCTCGGAAATCAGACGGATTGCATTCGAGAGGACGCTCGAGCGTGTAGGCTGTCACGACGGAAGCCTGGCTCGTCATCTGAATCAGGTATATCGGAAGCACCGCTTTGAAGACATCGAGTTGTACCCGGATGTGTTGCCGGCTCTGGACGTTCTGTCGCCGCAATTCAAGATCGGACTTCTGTCAAACGGGAACAGCTATCCCGAGCGCTGCGGCCTTGACGGACGATTTGCCTTTGTTGTATTCTCCCAGGACGTGCGCATCGAGAAACCCGATCGACGGATTTTTGAGATCACCGCGCAACGGGCGGGCTGTCAGCTGGAGCACTTTCTGCACGTGGGAGATTCTCTGGAAAACGACGTTGCGGGAGCGCGCAATGCCGGAGCGCCTGCCGTGTGGCTGAATCGTGATGGCGTGAGAAACGACTCCGGGATACAGGCGGATTTCGAGATTACTTCGTTGGCTGAGTTGCCTCCGCTATTGGGAGTCGGTCGCGACTGATCTCTTGCCGCGGTCGTGGAGTTAATCCTCAGCTTACCTAATATGACAACGGCAACGACATTCAGATGGAGGATCCGTATGGCGCGTTGGACCGAATTCACATTCCCGGTTGAAACCGGAAAGGGATCTCTGCTTGTCATTGATGACGAGAGAGTCCGCGTGCTCACCGACCCCCTCCGCAGGCGCATCCTGAAAACTCTTGGAAAAGGGAAAACGGTGGCTGAGATCTCGTCGACGTTGGGCGTGACTGATTCACGCATCCTTCGACACCTGGAACGACTCGCGGACACCGATGTCGTACGTCTCCAGAAAACCGGTAATGACCCCAGGGCCTGGCGTTGTATCCCGGCGGCAGACAGGATTCGATTCCGGGACCCAGGTGATAACACTGCCGAAACCACCGAGCCGGTACCTTCAGAAGTTGCCTTCCAGTTCAACCAGGCGTTTCGGGAGAGTGCAGACGGTATTTTCGGTCCAGGCTTTCAAAGCTCCGTCAACCATAACCGCGCACGACTCTCGGAACGGCAGGCGGCCGAATTCAACCGTCGGCTCCTGGATCTTATAGAGGAGTACTTTCCACCCGGCAAGGGGGATCCTTCTGGAATCAAGTATGGCTTTTTCGGCGTGCTGACTCCAATTGATCTTGCACCGCTTGAGCCGTGACTAAGGAAATTCGGCACGATCTTGCATTTGGGCATACCAGATCACAGGATCGCACGGTTACCGATGCAGGCGCTTTCGAGAACACCATGACCGTTATTCGCAATCCAGTTCGAGTTAAGGCCTTCTGCGTTGGACAAGCCAAGTCCGGCACGGCATCTCTCGTCGGGCTGCTTTCAGCGAATTACCAGGCGGCCCACGAACCGGAACGGCCGGAACTGCTCGATATGATTCTCGGAGAATCACGCGGTGATGTCTCAGCCTCGGCCTTTCGAGAGTTTCTCATCGAACGGGACGCCCGGCTCAACCTTGAATACGACGTCTCGTGGGTGAACCAATTCGTCATGGGCCACCTGCTGGACGTCTTCCCCGCGTCGAAATTCATCGTTCTCATCCGCGACTGTTATTCGTGGCTTCAATCGGCGATCGGGCACGTCATAAGCCGCGAGATGCCCTCTGAAATCCTGGACTTCTTCCCCTGGTGGGCAGAACCGGAACGACATCCCCATTCGAAGCATGATCGCGCACTTGCAGAGAGAGGCATTTATTCGGTTGCTGCCTACCTGAACGTCTGGAACGGGCACGTGGACAGGTGCCATTCAATCCCGCCGGACCGGCGGCTTGTGATCAGAACTCACGAACTGGCCCGTTCACATCGGCGACTGGCAGACTTCCTGCAGATACCCGCGGACACGCTCGACGCGGGAAGCGGACATCAGAACCGCAGTACCTGGCACGAACGAATCGAGTCTCTCGTCGATCCGTCCTACATCGCTGACATGGTCCAATCGATCTGCGCTGACAACATGGCACGGTATTTCCCCGAAATCAGAAGTTCCCAGGATGTGCCCGCGCTATGGGAAGCCGCGCAGCGTCAACCTACGGCCTGATTGACGTTTGGAAACGGCCGGAAGTCATTCAAGAAGGTGTAAATCGAGTTAGCCGATGGTCCGAACTGCGGTTCAAGCGATTCTGTTCGACCTCGACGAGACCCTCATTCTCGAAAAGCCGATTGCCATCAGAGCACTCGAACAGACCGGACAACGCGCGAGTGCTGCCGCCGGCGTCCGTCCGCCTGAACTCCGGGACAGGGTCTTGGAGCGGGCTGGCGAACTCTGGCGTTCAACGCCGGTAATCGACTACTGCCGCCGGGTCGGGATCAGTTCTTGGGAGGGCTTATGGCCCGGGTTCGCCGGGGAGGATGAGAACCTGGCTTGGCTGCGCGAATGGGCTCCAACGTACCGGTTCGAGTCGTGGTCACGGGCTTTGAAGGATTTGAGCGTCGACGACAAAAAGCTGGCGCAAATGCTCGCCGACGAATTCGTGGAGACCCGGACGGGACTCTTCGAGCACTTTCCGGAGACAACCGAGATTCTGGATGAACTCAATGGAACCGTTCGATTGGTTCTGGCCACGAACGGCGCGTCCGATCTGCAGCGGCTGAAGCTCGAGACCAGCGGTCTGGCGGGTTATTTCGACGACGTTCTCGTTTCGGCTGACATCGGATTCGCCAAACCCCATCCAATTTTCTATGAGAAAGCGATTCGACTCGCGGGTGTCGGACCTGAGCAGATACTGATGGTAGGAGACAATATCCGGAAGGACGTCGGCGGAGCGCAGGCGGCTGGAATCCGGGGCATCTGGGTGAATCGAAAAGACAGGGAACCCGGCGAGGTCCAGCCATTCGCGGAGATTGGGAACCTACTGGAACTGCGCGACTTCCTCTGAGAGTGCAAGCAGCCTGGCAAGAACGCAAAGGAGTATCTGGCATGAATGAGCACGACTTTGCCCGACTCGCGGCCAGCGTCAAGCAGGCAGGAGAGATCAAGCGAGGAACGTTGAAACCAGGGCGCACGACGCAAATGGATCCAGCAGATATCAGGTTGATCCGAAAGAGACTGGATTCGTCCCAGCAGGAACAGCCTTTTTGAAATGAAACCTGAATGAGCGAATACGTCAGAAACTACTACGACGCGGCGCCTGAACGGGAGTGGGAACGGCTGGATACCGGGCTTTCGCGAGTCGAGTTCGCGTCCACCCTTCGCCTGATCGAGAAATACTTTCCCTCCAGCGGCGCAATATGCGACATCGGGGGCGGACCTGGCCGTTACGCCATCGAACTCGCCAGGCGCGGGTACCGGGTCACATTGTTCGACCTTTCCGGGAAGCTGCTGGAGAGAGCAAAGCAGGCTTTTACATCGGAAGGAATCAGCGCGGAAAGTTTCGTTCAGGGAGATGCACGTGATCTTTCATGCTTTGACGACGAATCGTTCGATGCCGTACTGCTTCTCGGTCCTCTGTACCACCTGATCGAGAGGGGCGATCGGTCACGAGCCTTGAGCGAAACGACTCGCATTCTTAAACCGGGAGGCAGGGCGATTGTCGCCTTTCTCAACGCATGGGGCTTGCTCCGAAGTGGTGTCGTCGATTTCCCGAAGCGATTCCGCAATCCCGCTTTTCTGAGGAGCATGCTCGGCGAACAGGCCTTCGAAGACCATGAACTCTCAGGATTCACGGAATGTCACTGGTCCAACCCGGATATCGCCAGCGAGGAACTTCAGGAGGCGGGGCTGCGAATTGTCGGCCATGCGGGCGCTCAGGGATTCCTGGGAGGCATGGCGCCGCTGTTCGAGTCACTCGGGAAGGATGAACCGGAAGCATACGAAAACGTCCTGGAGTTCGCCGCGGAAACGTCGGAATTGCCCCAGTTCAGAGACGCAACGAACCACGTTCACTTCGTCGTCGAGAAGTAGCGCATTCACTAGGCTACGGACGCTAAGGGAGGCTGAATGAATACACATACCGGCAGCGACTTTGACGATTTCCTGACTGAAGAGGGCCTTCTCGGTGAAGCGGAGGCCACAGCAACGAAGCGGGTTATTGCATATCAGTTGAATCAGTTCATGGAGGAAAACAAGCTGTCGAAGTCGGCGATGGCCAGGCGCATGCAGACAAGCCGTTCGGCGCTGGAACGTCTGCTCGACTCCTCGAATTCCTCCGTAACGTTGCGTACCATGGACCGCGCTGCGCGGGCCCTGGGAAAGCAGCTCCGCATCGTCCTCACCTGACTTCCCGGCGCCGGAACAGCGCGCGTTCAGACTCCCTGATGGAGATACTCAGAGAGTCGGCTTGCCTTTGCGCCCGGCAATGGTTATTATAACTGGTGTGCTCGACAGGGAGCCTCCGGTCCGCGGAAAGGGCTAAGCCCACCCACCTCGCCAGATCCTGAGAATCCGATAGCACCTTCTTTCTGCCCGAAAATGCGGACGCCGGGCGACTCTTGGAGAGGAGGCTGCTATGCCCCGCCGTCAAAGTCTTCCCGTTAAACCCAACATCGAGAACCTCAGGAAGCAGGCAAAATCGCTTCTGGACGCCTTTCGATCGGGCGATCCCGAGGCGATTTCCGACTTTATGGGTCTGCATCCACGAGACGTTTCCGCCGAAAGCGTCAGGCTGGCCGACGCACAACTCGTGCTCGCGCGCTTGTATCGATACCCAAGCTGGCCCAGAATGCTGATCGCTGCCAGACTGTGCGCCGCTGTGTCTCGCGACGATCTGGAATCCGTACGTGATCTGGTCATGAAGCATCCCGAACTCCTGACAGAAGGGGCTCGAGGGCGGGGTTCACACTGGGGCGCTGCGATGGGCTTTGCTGCTGAATTGGGCAAAACCGAAATTGTAGAAATGCTCGCGGACCTGGGTAGTCCGGAGATCCAACACGCCTTCGGGCGAGCCATCCTGCAGGGAAATGCCGATACGGTTCGCGCGCTGGTCAAGAAAGGCGCAAGAGTGGAGCGTGGAGTCGCGATGGGAGCCTGCGAAACCCTGAATAGCAGGGGACTGCAGATGGTTCTTGATCTCGGCGGCGAACTTTGCGACGCAGACGGGGATTTTTCCGCGCCGGCCGCAATGGTTCTGGAGACGTACAGCCGCAACCCGGTTGGAAAACATGAGTGTCTGAGAATTCTGGCTGAAAGTGGCGTGGAATTTCCGGACACCCCCGCGATGGCCTTCCATTTTGGTCGGATCGATCTGCTGGAGCGTCATCTCGAAAAGGATTCAGAGCTTATTGCGCGCAGATTTCGGTACGACGATATCTATCCTCCCGACTTCCGTGTTGGTGACGACACCGGTCTCCACGGTACACCGCTGGATGGGACAACGCTCCTGCACATGGCGATCGAATTCGACGAGGATGAGATCTTCGATTGGGCAATCGATAACGGCGCGGACCCGAACGCGGCAGCCGATATCGATGGCGACGGCTTCGGGGGGCACACCCCGCTGTTCAACTGTGTCATCAAGAAAGGCCGGAAGGAGGACAGAATGGCTGTCATGCTCCTCGAAAAGGGAGCGGACCCGTCCCATCGAGCGTCCCTCCGAAAGGGCCTTAAGTCAACCCCCGATGAAGCTGTACGTGAATACAGGGATGTGACACCGATTGAATACGCCGATCGATTTCATGACCAGGGCTATGTGAATCGTGCCGCGGTAAAGGCAATTGAAGCCCGGTACCTTGAATGAGTCATTCCGTCCGCAGCCATCTGCGTCTTGAAGTCGATGCCTACGATGAAGCCATTCGCCAATTCATCCCGGGCTACGAGGAAGGCCTGAACAGGATCGCCGGCGAAATCGCCGCAATCCGCCCCGCCCTGGCGCTGGACCTGGGCACCGGAACGGGGGCCCTGACCGAAGCGATGCTCGAGTACGAAAACGTCGGCGCCGTGGAAGCCATCGACGTCGATCCGGAGATGCTGGACCGGGCGCGCGTCCGGCTGAAGCGTTTCGGGAGCCGCGTGCGTTTCCGAGAATGCTCTTTCGAAGCGCCGCTCCCCGCGTGCGACGCCGTCGCCGCCTGCCTGGCCCTGCACCACATTCCGCTGATGGAACGCAAGCTCGTCATGTACGAGCACATTTTCCGTGCGCTCCGCCCCGGCGGGGTGTTCGTGACCACAGACGTCACGATGACCGCGGACCCGGAGGAGCGGGAGCGGTGCTATCGTATATGGACGGCCCACCTCGTTTCACGCGGCATCGACGAAAAGCGCGCCCATGAGCACTTCGACGAGTGGGCTTCCGAGGACACGTACTTCCCGGTCGAAGACGAACTCGCCGCCATGCGCGATGCCGGATTTGTCGCCGAATGTCCCTGGCAGGACCCGCCCAATACGCTCCTGGTGGGACGCAGGCGATAGCGTTGCGGGTCGTTCTCGATTCGAGATCCGCGATGGGTGGCGTGAGGTGTACCGGAGCATTTGCGAGATGGAAACCGTCGATCCCGCCCTTGTCGAGTGGATTCATCAAAACCGCAAGTGAGTGCCTGTGGGAGATCATCTTCAGCACTATCTGCACGCCGCCGATCGAGCCCTGGAAAAATACGATACAGGGGAGGCCCGCATCGCCGAGCGCAAGCAGGTGGGCCATATTGGCTTTTCAGGCTACAGCATGGTCAAGTTCCGTGCAGACGGGGCCTTCGGGAGTTACCTCGTCACCGTGTATTACGCCATGGGTGACGGAGACGTCCACGATTATCGAACGGCCATCCGGTCGCACCTTCTCTGGCTGGAAGCCCTGGACCGCGACACCGATCTGGTCGTACAGAAACCGGTCCGGAGCCTGTCAGGCGACCTCATCACCCGCGTGGCGTCCAATGGCGCTCGAACCTTTCTCGTCACCCTTCTCCGCTGGATCGACGGCGAATTGGTCTGGGACAACTACGGCGATGAGGCGTTCGTTGACCTGCCATCGGGAAAACTCCACAACGTGGGAGCAGTCCTCGGAAGACTTCACCGGCACAGCAGTCAGTGGACACTTCCGGATGGATTTACGCGTCCCGGGGGCGTGCCCGAAGACCTGAAACTCGACCTGAACCGGCTGCGTCCCGCTGCAGACGACGGGCGCATCGACGCCCCCGACTTCGCGATTCTGGAACTGACTGCCGGCCGAGTCATCGACCATGTCGCGGAAATGGAAATGTCTCCGGAATTCCAGGGACTGCTTCACGGAGATTTCTCATGCGGCAACTGCATCGTGCATCGGGGCGAGATCCGTCCCATTGATTTCGACTGGTGTCGATTCGGGCATTTCCTTGCCGACGTGGGATGGTGCTTCGCCGTCAATCCGATGAGTCCGACGCTGTGCCGGGCTTTTCTGGACGGTTACGAACAACGATTCCCGTTGCCCGATAACCATTTGCGAATTATCGAGAGTTTCTTTATCGAGTCCTGCATTCGACTCCTGTCCTGGCGTACGGAGAATCCCGCCGGGGAATTCCCGACGCTGCCACGTTTCGTGGAAGGCGCCTGCCGGAAATATCTCGAAGGCGAACCGTTCGTTCTTGAATGGATGGAGGACCTGTGAACTGTGAAACAGGTCCAGGTACTAAACCGTCCCGTGCGCCTGGACTATTGGGACGTGTCCCATTGCGGCAACGAACCACTGTGAATCCGGAGGTGAATTGATGACAGCGCCCGCAGTACTCTTTTTCATCCTCGTTCTTCAATCAGCGATAACACCTGCATTTGCGGATAACCGACTCGATTCGGAGGGCGATTACGGGCGCGCGCGTATAGGCGGCATGACGGGCTGGATCATGTGGGAGTCGATGCTGACGGGAGAGGGTCTGGAGGGCTGGACGCCAGACGACGAAAGCGTGTGGTCCCGGGATGGAGACGCGGTAATCGCAAATGCGGGTGGCCTGGATAACGCCACCAGACTCGTCAAGGGAGACAGTACGTAGTCACACTATGAGTTCAAGGTACAGGTTATCCGGGTTCAAGGAGCCAACGTGCAGATCCGCTTCGGCATAACCCAAGAGAGCCGGGAATATATGGTCGACTATCTCGGTGGCTGGAAGGCGATGGCAATCAGCACCTACGAGCGCGGCAAACGCGGCGTCACCAAACTCGACGTTGTCAACCTGGTCCTCGAGCCAGGACGTGAATACGATCTTGTTCTGGCAGTTCGAGGACATTCCGTTACCACCTACGTAAACGGCAAACTCGTCAACCGGTTGACGCTCGAAGCGAATCCGAAAGGAGCGATTGCGCTGGGCACCTGGGGACGTCACGCGGTTGCCCGATTCAGGGATCCGAAGATCAGGCTCTATAACGGACGCCCGCGATCCGTAATCTCGAATCCGATTCAATCTAAGGAGCGCGCTATACCAAGAGCGAACGCTGCCCGACGCCATGCGTCATTTGTGGAGATAATCGGCGACCCGAACCTGCCGGACGTGCTTCTCATCGGGGACTCGATTTCGATGGGATATACGATTCCCACTCGAGAGCGCCTCAAAGGCAGGGCGAACGTCCGCCGTCCGCCTCGGAACTGCGGTCCGACGAGCCGGGGGCTGGCGCATTTGGAAGAATGGCTGGGCGCACGGAGGTGGAATGTCATCCACTTCAATTGGGGCCTGCATGACCTGAAATATGTCGATCCCGGGGGCGGACTCACGGATCCGGAAAAAGGCAGACCGTTCACGTCCGTCGAACAATACAGGAAGAATCTGCGGAAGCTGGTTGAAAGGCTCAGGGCGACCGGAGCAAAGCTGATCTGGGCGACGACGACACCCGTGCCGGCGGGGGCCAACGGTCGGAAGCAGGGAGGTGCAGCGAAATATAACGCCGCCGCGAAGGGAATCATGAACCGGCCTGGCATTACGGTCAACGACCTGCACGCATTCGCCCTGTCGCGACTGCAGGAAATTCAGCGACCGCAAAACGTGCACTTCACACAGGAGGGCTCGGCGAAGCTGGCAGATCAGGTAGCCGCCGCGATTCTGGAGCGGTTGAGCGAGTGACGCCGGAGTATCGGCGCGGCGCTATAGGCGGAGACAAACCAAATCAGGATATTTCAGCGAAAAGCCTTGCCATACCGAACAGGAGATCGGTATGGATCGCCGCGAGTTCTTGCGCATTGCCGGCGCGGGTGCGTCTCTTGCGGTTTTACCCCTCAGGCAGGGAGCGGAGGGGATGGATATCCCACGGTCGAGCGGGTTGCGGGTAACGGGTTCTCCACCAAAGCCTGGAAAGGCGAGCGTCTATCCTGCACATCCTGTTCATCCTTGTAAATTGACGTCTTTTTGCTTTTCGGTCGAATTCACTCCAGGAGGATTCAGATGCCAGACACGAAAGCTGCCCCTCGCCATGCGTCATTCGTTGAGATAACCGGCGATCCGAACCTGCCGAATGTGCTTCTCATCGGGGACTCGATTTCAATGGGATATACGATTCCGACTCGAGAACGTCTCAAAGGCAGGGCGAACGTCTACCGTCCGTTCGAAAACTGCGGACCGACGAGCCGCGGGCTGGCGCAATTGGACGAATGGCTGGGCGATCGCAAATGGGACGTCATTCACTTCAACTGGGGGTTGCACGACCTGAGATACGTCGATGGCGGGGACGGACTCACGGAACCGGGAAAAGGCAGACTGTTCACGTCCGTCGAACAATATAAGGAGAATCTGGGGAAGCTGGTGTCGAGGCTGAAGACGACCGGAGCGAAGCTGATCTGGGCGACGACGACACCCGTACCTGAGGGCGCCAGCGGACGAAAGTTGGGAGACGCTGCGATTTATAACATCGCCGCGGCGGAGATTGTGAACGAGCCGGGCATTACGATCAACGATCTTCACGCATTCGCCCTTCCGCGACTGAATGAACTTCAGCTTCCTCGAGACGTACATTTTACCCAGGAGGGCTCGGCGGCTCTGGCAGACCAGGTAACCGCCGCGATTCTGGAGCGCCTGAGCGAGTGAATCCGGAAGCCGTCAAAGCGATTATCGCGTCGCTCAAAGAGAACGGATATCCGTACGTCGAGGGCAAGACATGGACGACCGACGCGTTTTATCGAGAGACCCGGTCAAAGGTCAAGAAACGCCGACAGGAAGGATGCATCACGGTTGAGATGGAAGCTGCGGCGTTATTCGCGGCCGCAAGGTTCCGCGGCGTACAATTGGCGCAGCTATTGTACGGATCGGACGACGTCAGCAGCGCGGAGTGGGATCCCAGAGAAATGGGAAGAGAGGAATCTGCCAGAGAAGCGCTCTTCCGGCTGGCGTTGGATGCATGTCTAAGGCTGTGATGGTAAGAGTAGATTGATCCGGCGGCCGGTACTCAGGCAACTGTCCTCATGTGTCACCAGGCGGCGGGGGGGATGGCTGAAATCTTCCCAATAAAACAAGCGGCAGATGGCAGGGAGTTAACACGAGTAATGCCCCCTTGTTGACATCCCTCGCCGTCTCATCCCCTTCATGCCGATATGTTCAAGAACTATCTTGTCGTCGCGCTCCGCAACCTGCTCAGGCACAAGGGTTATACGTTTATCGTACTTACGGGGTTGGCCGTCGGCATGGCCCCCGCGCTGTTGATCGCACTCTATGTGCAATCTGAGTTGAACTATGATCGGTTTCGACCCCATTCCGACCGGGTCTACAGAATTCTCAGGGAGACACGGTGGCCGAGCGGACGCATTCAGTGGTCGGCAGGTCAGAAAGGTGCGCTTGCCTCGGCGCTGCGCGAAAATTTCGAAGAAGTGGAAGAGGCAACGCGATTCTGGGCTGTTTCCACCTGGGTGGGTTCCGGAGACACGGGATTCAGACAGAGATTCTGTCTCGCGGACAGGAACATCCTGGAATTCTTCGGCATCGAGGTCCTGTCCGGTGACCCTGAGACTGTTCTTTCGGAACCGTCATCCGCTGTGCTCACACAGGAAATGGCGCAGAAATACTTCGGGAGTGAGAATCCGATCGGGAAGATCATCACGGCAGAACGCCTGTATTTTGGGAGATTGGACCTTAAAATCACAGGGGTTCTGGCGGACATGCCGTCCAATTCTCATTTCAAGTTTGATTTCATAACAGCAACACCAACGGATTACATTCGCAAGCAGCAGCTTTGGGACACCTGGACAAAATCCGGAATCACGACCCCTGCCCACACGTACGTCCGGCTCGCAGAAGGAGTCGCCGCGTCGGCAATTGAGCGTAAACTGCCCGAGCTGCTCGCCCTGTATCTGGGTCCGGACAGGGGCGAACACAAAGGCACCGAGAATCTCTATCATCTTCAATCACTAAAGCGGATTCACCTCTACTCCGGTCTCGACTATGGATACCATCGGGGCGGAAGGGGCGATATAAGAGATTTGTATCAACTGATTACCATTGGGGCCTTTGTTCTGATCATCGCATGTATCAATTTCATGAGTCTCGCAACAGCACGCGCCGCAAATCGCCTTCGAGAAATCGGGATGCGAAAGGCAATGGGGGCAAGGCGTCGTCAACTGATTATACAATTCCTGGGCGAGTCCGTTTTTCTGTCAGGCCTGGCCATGTTGCTTGCGCTGTTCATTGCAGCGCTGTTATTGCCCGACTTCACGATGTTGATTGGGGCCGATTTACCACTGGATCTGATCGAAAATTCGACGGCGCCAACATGGCTGATCGGAATTGCCCTCTTTGCGGGATTTCTATCAGGCAGCTATCCTGCATTCTTCATGTCGGGCTTTCAGCCGGTGGCCGCGTTACGTGGAATGTCGAAGACCCTCTCGGGTGGCGTCCGGTGTAGAAAATCGCTCGTCGTTTCGCAGTTCGCGATCGCCACACTATTGATCATCTGTACGTTCGTCGTGTATCGACAATTGGAGTTCATTAGCAAGAAAGACCTGGGATTCGATGATGAGCATGTGCTGGTTATGCCAATTTTCGACAATGCCCAACTGATGATAGCGGAAAAGAGCGCCCTGTCGAAGAAATACCATATCGTAAAACAGGAGTTTCTGAAACATCCCAATGTCACAATGGCGACAGCCTCGCGTGGAATCCCCGGCGGGCTTCGAAGCGGAAGTTATGCTCCGACTCTGAAGGTCGAAGACGGCAGAGAGATTGAAGTTCGGATGTTTGATGTGGACGTGGACTTTATTCGCTTTTTCGATTTGAGCCTTGTATCCGGCAGATCGTTTTCCGAAGAAGACGCAGATAGCTGGCGCGGAAACTCTGAGATACGCTATATCATAACGGAAACGACAGCCGAAAATCTGGGATGGGAAGATCCGATCGGTGAGTCATTGAGGGGAAAGGGACATTTGTCGCAAGGACGAGTCATTGGTGTGATCGAAGACTTCCATCTGGATCTGCGGCACCGGATTGAGCCGGTCGTCCTGACGGTTTCCCCTGTCAGATTGAGGTATCTGTCATTGAAAGTTCGAACGGAAGCGCTAACCGAAACGATGAGCTTTCTCAAGGCAACCTGGAAGCGATTCGTGCCGGACCGACCTTTCAACTACCACTTTCTCGATGAACGGATCGATTCACTGTATCGAAGGGAAGTCCGGCATGGACAGATGTTCGGAATCGGAGCGTTTCTCGCGATCTTCGTCGCGTGTCTGGGGCTGCTGGGCTATGCCTCGTTTACTGCCGAGGAACGGACGAGAGAAATCGGCATCCGAAAGGTTTCTGGAGCATCTGTTGCGTCTATCGTGGTGCTGCTCGTCAGCGACAATCTGAAGTGGGTGGTCATTGCCAATGCGGTTGCCTGGCCGATTGCCTTTTTTGTCTCATCCAATTGGTTGGAGCGATTCGCCCATCGCGTTGATCTCACTCTGGAGCCCTTCATGCTGGGCGGCTGTACCGTGTTGTTCATTGCGACGCTAACGACGGCTTATCTCGCACTGAAGGCCGCGGCCGCGAACCCGGTCGATTCCCTGAAGTGCGAATGAAGCAGAAAGCCCGAGAAGCCATGTCTGTGTTCATCGATCCGGACGTCAAATCTGATGACGGCGAGATCAAGCAGCGGGCTCCGACAGCCCGGAGGTCTTCTCACGAGGCAGGAGGGAATCCGAATACCTGATACCATTCGAGGATCTTACATACAGAGGACAGCTGCGCCGCCTTCGTCGCCTCGCGCTCGAGGCGCTTGCGTCCTACGAACTGGGTGATTTCACGCTTCGGCCACTGCAACACCGGCATAACGCCACGTTCGTGGTCAGAGCCGGGGGCTGTCGGTACGTCTTGCGCGTCAACCGGCCGGGGTACAGGGATCTGGCGGTCTTCCGGTCGGAGCTGGAGTGGCTGGATGCAATCACCCGGGATACGGACCTCGTTGTGCCCGTACCGGTCGCGGATCGGGAAGGAAATCTGGTCACGGTCGCGTCGACGCCGGGCGTCCCGGAGCCGAGAATCTGCGCGCTCTTTCGGTGGGTGAACGGCCGGTTTTGCGGCCAGCATGACCTGACCGTGCGACATCTGGAAAGGGTCGGCCTGCTGATGGGCAGATTGCATTGCCACGCCGAGGGCTTCGTCCCCCCGCCCGGCTTCACGCGCATCCGCTGGGACGCCGGAGGGCTGCTCGGCGGCGTCTACGGTGGAAAGATCGCCGATGCGAAAGCAGTGCTCGAACCCGCAAGACGGGCCGCCGTTGACCGGGCAGAATCGATCACACGCGGCGCAATGGAGCAGTTGGGAGAGGCTCCGTCCGTCTTCGGTCTCATCCATGGGGATCTGCATCAGATGAACTACGTGTTTCTGAGGGGTGAAGCGCGCGCCCTGGACTTCGACGACTGCGGATGGGGCTACTATCTCGGCGATATGGGCGCTACCCTCGGCCCTCTGGTCAGCCGGGAGGATTTCGCCGAGCTTCGCGCCGCTTTTCTTCACGGATACAGGGTCGTCCGACCGCTCGATGCGGGCCACGAGCGAATGCTGACCTCTTTCCTGATCGCCGACCGTCTCAAGATCGCCGTCTGGATGTCCGGCCGCCGTGACAACCCGGGCCTGCGTGACGGCGTCGCGGGATTCGTGCGGGACCGGGTCGATCAGATTGAAGCGATGATGCAATGGATTCACTGAGAGTGAATTGTAACTACGTAGAGGGAAGGACGTTTTGATCGGCTCTTCGATAGCCTACAGCGAGACCCGGGACATTCCGCTCGATGCCCTGTTGAGGCTTTATGCGGCCGTCGAATGGTCCTCCGCGAACAAGCCGAAAGAGCTTCGCGATGCATTGATGAACTCCCACTCGCTCTTGACGGCGTGGGATGGCGACCGCATCGTCGGGCTGGGCAACGCCATTTCGGACGGGCATCTCGTAGTCTATTATCCGCACCTGCTGGTGGATCCCGAATATCAGGGTCAAGGTATCGGATCGGAATTGATGAGAAGATTGAAGGCCATATACGAAGGCTTCCACCAGCACGTGCTGATCGCCGATGGAAGGGCGATTGATTTCTACGAAAAATGCGGCTTCACCAGGGCCGGCAAGACCGAGCCGATGTGGATCTACGACGGAAGGGACCATTGAATAGGGCGCGTTTAGGTTGCGGGACCCCTCCCACGGCCCTTCGACATGCTCAGGGACCACAGGCTAAGGACAACGGCTCAAGATGCGACGTCACGTCTGCGCTCGGAAACTGCCGCGCATCGAGCTTGTCGAATTGGTTCGTCGAAACGCGAATCCCAACTTCCCTTCGCGGACACTTCAACAGAAAGGGAATGAATATACAGTTGCATTTTCTATAACTTTCTGTAAAATATAACTATGCCGGAGATAAGTCGGTTTCTTGGGATCGTTATCGGTATGTTTCATCGCGAGCACGGTCCACCCCATTTCCACGCAGCATACGGGGAGTACCAGATCACCGTAGACATTAGGACGGGCGCTGTGACCGGTCAGTTTCCCAGACGGGCATTGAGTCATGTCCTGGAATGGTATGAACTTCACAGAAGAGAACTGATGGAGAATTGGGAACTCGCGGAACAGCGACTCCCATTGAACAAGATTCCCCCCCTGGAGTGAAAAGATGATACCCCGTGTACTTGAAGCCCGTTATGCAGACGACTATGTAATCTGGCTCCGATTCGATGATGGTGTGGAAGGGGAAGTTGATTTGAAGGATGAACTGTGGGGCCCAGTTTTTTCTCCGCTGAAGAACAGGGAGTACTTCATGAAATTTAGAATCCACCCTGACTTCCATACGTTAACGTGGGAAAATGAAGCGGACTTCGCGCCCGAATTCCTGTATGACATTGTCAAGGTTACGGCCTGAGAAGGATGTCCCTGTTTGCGCAATCCTTGAAAGAGATAAAACAGCTCCCCGGTTTCGGCGGTTTTATTCAATAACCGCCGATTTGTTTTTTCGTTGGGCACTGCTGTCCAAGAACCGCGAAATTCTCAGAGATGAGGTTCGAAGAGCGGCTTCAATTGGCGATTTTGCACGGGTCTGACATGGATAACGAAAACGGGTTGCCATCGGTTCGTGTTTGTTTTGTCGCATGTCATTCTGAGCGGAGTCGAAGGATCTTTCGCCGCGTCGGTCCCGCGCTGCAGGCAGACGTGCTGCCTTTCATGTATCGACACGTGACAATCGCGCGGGATGATGCGATGCTGCAGTAGATCCTTCGTCGGCCTGGGGGGCCTCTTCTGGATGACAGCGGGAAGCCATATGCATGTAAATCGTAAAACATGTCATTCTGAGCGCGCTGGCCTCCTCAGGATGACATGTTCTGCGAAGGTGTGGGCTAAGCGTTTTGCCAATAGTTATCGCAAGACATGTCAATCACAGCGCAGCGAAGAATCTCCCGTATTCTCGAATGTTCGTGTACTACATGCCCTTTGTAGATGAACTTGTGCGCGGACACATCGACTGCCTGCGGGCACCTTCGACAGGCTCAGGGGCCGGCACGGCTTCTGTGACTCCGCCCCAAGGACGGAGTGATACGCACGCCAAACCGGCTCATGTTCAAACCCACGCTTTTTTCGGTCTTACAACGCAAATCCTCGATAAGCAATTGCAAGAGAAGGGGCAGCGATGGGTGAGAAAGATTCGGGCAGCGAGCGCGTGTCGCCGGCTTTTCGGACGACCCTTCGGCGGGAACTCGACGATTGGGTGAGCGAAGGCGTTGTGGACTCTGATCAGTCCGCCGCGATATCACGGCGCTATGGTTTGTGCGAAGAGACGCAGAAATCCGGCGGCATGGTCGTTCAGGCCCTCTATCTGATCGGCGCTTGCCTGATCGGCGGGGGCGCGATCAGCTTCGTGGCGTCACGATGGGAAGAGATCCCCGTGCCTCTGAGAATGGTGCTCCTCTTCAGCACGCTGCTCGCATTCGAGGTGGCCGGGTTCTATCTCTGGAAGGTGTCCGGTACCCGAAAGAAACTCGGGGAGGCCCTCGTCGTGCTGGGCGGGCTGGTCTTTGGCGCCAATGTCGTACTGATCGCGCAGATGTTCAATCTGCACGGCGACCCTCACGGCGCCTTCGGGATCTGGGCGATCGGTGCGGGGGGCATCGCCTTTGCGACGATGAGCGGACCCTGCATGTTACTGACGTGCATCACGAGCTTTGTCTGGTTCGTCGGCCATACCGAGGGGAACCCGCACCTGTTCTGCTGGTATCCTCTCGTGATCGTCGCCGCCGGTCTACCGTTTCTGAAGCGTCACAGCGCGTCGGCGTTCGCCGGCGTTATCCTGGCGGCAGGGGCGGCGATCCCGGTATGCGCGGGCTTCGACAGCGGCGAAGCCTGGCCGGCCGTTCTGGCCGTTTCGGTAATCGCCGCGGTTCTCTACGGCCTGGGTCTTCGAATGGAGAGGATCGAACCGGCAAGGCTCATGGGGGTCATTGCGAGAACCGTCGGGTTGGCCGGAATTCTGCTGCTGGCTTACATGATGTCGTTTCGGGAAGTCGCGACGGAACTTATGGAACGCCACTGGCACTCGACCGGGTGGCTGTGGACGGTACCCTTTGGTCTGGTTTGCGTGGCGGCAATAGCAGTTTGGGTCTCAGTGATTCGGACGCCGCCATCGAGGGATGATCTGAGACACCGCTCGAAAGCGGTCCTTCTTGCCGGCGTCCTGCTGGCTTGTGGCACGTTGACGATGCAGCCCGTCGGATTTACTCTCGCAGCTCACCTGGCCGTCGCCGCAATCGGGATCAGCCTGCTCTATACGGCAGTCAAGATCCATCGCAGGATATCCTTCTGGACGGGTCTGTTGCTTCTGGCATGGGTCATCTTCCAGAACTTCATTCAATGGGATACCCACCTGCTCCTCAAGTCTTTCGTATTCATCGCCTGCGGCATCGGGGTGATTCTGGGCGGGATCCGGTTCGAGCGGCATCTCAAACAGGGGGGCGCGGACGATGGTTAAGAGATACGTCTGGTTCGCAGCCGCGTTGCTCGTGCAGATCGGCATCCTGGCCGCGCTGCCCCTGGGCCGGGAAGACTCGGGAAGAAGGATATGGCTTTCCGCGAAGGTTACGAACTTAAGGGACGTGATGCGAGGTTCCGGTATCTTACTCGACTATAACGTCGCACGGCTAAGAGTCCGTCAAAAGCGGGGTGAGACAGTCTATCTCACACTGAGCATGCAGGCGGATTCCACGTGGACCGTTAATCGAACGTCCAGGGAAAAGCCGCAAGAGCTATCGGCGGGGAACGTATTGATCCGCGGCAAATCGGCTCGTCGCCATATGCCCGTTCACGTCCTGCTGCGGAAGAAGTCGACGGGAGAGTGGAAGGCGGATTCGGTGGCGACCGGACACGCGGAAAAGCCCTTTGGCGCCCTGGGAAAGGACGAAGCCGTCGCGTGGGCGTCTATATGGCAGGAATTCGTGGACTTCGGAATCTCCTACTGCGACGTCCCGGAGCGGCAACGCGCGCGGATTATCGAAGATATCCGGAAGCACCCCGATGAATTCGCCGCGCTCGTGCAGATCGACCCGGAGGGACGCGCGTCGCTTCTGGGATTTCGGATCCGGGATCGGGAGTACGAATTCTAGCCTGAATGATTCACTAAAAATGAACTAACATGGATGGACAGGATGAGCAGGATTAGAAGCCAGAAGCAATATCAAAACCGATCAGGATTAGAAGCCAACAGCAGGATCAATACATAATGCAGGAAATGAGGCAGGAGCGGGACAAATACTTACAATTCCGGGTCAAAGAGATGAACGAATATTTCACTTGTCCGGAATGGAGCTTTTCGCGTAATATTCTGCATGACTCTCCTGCTTTCGCTGTCAATCTGAAGTCCACAAAAGAGAAACGGCCTCATGGGATCACGCCCCATGAGGCCGTCTGTAGCATGCAGTATTTCGTTTCGTCAATGCATTCTAATTCAGTTATGGACAGACGTGCGTTATTACTCCTTCGTACTATCCGATGGAGGAGGACTCTTGAAGACCGTGCCCTTTGATTCTTCCTCCCTTATCCACCTGACGTATCTCTCTTCGGCCTCCCGTCGCCCTCTCTTGCGTCCTCTATTGAATTGCCACTTTCTTACCGTCTCCGTCAACGCACCCGCCATGTCAAATGCCTCCATGGTAAAGAAGGAAATGACAACTGAAAAAATGCCAATATCCGTAATGTCTTGTATATTAACTGGTCTGGAGACGGAAAGTCTGGAAATCTGAAAGATGAAATGCGCTAAAGCGATGACGTTGAACAGAGCTCGGTCCGACACACTCCATATGGATTCGCGCGTCACCCGCCGCCTCCACAGTGAAATCTAGCAGCACTGGATTCGCGCTGCAAGAAAGTTACCAGTACCGGGTTCCTCTGTCAAGAGGAAGCGTTTACTCGACGACCCTCGCCAGCCCCACCCTACAAATGCAGTCGTTCAGCATAAACCTGGCAGACTCCACACATCATACGCAAAAACCTTGCCGACGTTGCCATGCTGCTTCCACAAAAGGCAGCGAGATGACGACCCTCGGTAGTCTGAAGGTTTAGGACATTAATTAGGCCGTACATTGTACGCGGCGACGCCCTTATAACCGGACGTCGCCGTTGTTTTGCGCTACTGCTTCTGAGTTAGCCTCCATTCCCTACTCGCACTCCCCGTAGCTGTAGACGTGTGAGCCGCTTCCGAAGTAGATGCGTCCGTTCAGCCAGTCCCCGCCGAAGCTGACGGGTACCGGAGGCGCAGCGACCATAGCGAGGCTGTGGTCTGACCGGTCCACCCGAACGATTCCCTTGACGAAGAGCATGTAGACGCTGCCCGCCGGCGTGGTCACGAAGACGCGCGGACCCTGCTGTCTGGCTGTCAGCCCGTAGATTTCCGCGGTGCATTCGCTTCGGAGGACTTCCCTGGAATCGGGATCGAACGCAAAGAAGCGTTCCCCGTCGACAATTCCGTATACCACACCGTCCGAGCCGGGGCAGAGATCCGTGTACGATTGCACGCCGGGAAAAACAACCTCGCGCCACAGGACCCGCCGGGTCTCCGCGTCCATCAGGTAGAGTTCAGCTTCTTCCGCCTTCCGCTCGCCGCCCGTGCCGGGATCGGTGGTGGAGCCGCCCAGGAGGTTGCCGTCCGCAAGGGCGACCAGGCTCATGGTGCTGTGATCGGGGAGGATATCGTTGTGTTCGAGCAGAACGGACGACCCGGTACCCCGGTCCCAGAACAGCAACCCGCCGCCCGTGCGGCCGTAACCCGGCGTGCCCGCCAGAATGACGGTCTTCCCGTCGGGATGGGCGAGCAGCGTGTGGGGGCGGTTGATGGCGGGTTTGCATTCGGTCAGGAAACGCGGATTTGAATCCGGGTTGCCCTTTTCGGTAGGGACCCAGACGCCGGCGGGATCCCACTCCAGCAGAAAGCCGCCCGTGTAGCCGCCGGCGAAAAAGCGGTCCGTCTGCCTGGCAACCGTGTTCCACTGGCCATGGTTGGGACGGTTGATCCAGCTGTCCGAGTCGGGACTGTATCTGAAGAAGCGCGCGGGAAACGTTGTGCCCCCGCAGATCGTATTGTCGGGCGCTGCAGCCAGACCCATCACGTGGGCGCCTTCGGTTGTGTAATCGAAGTCGACGTCGCGGACTTCCCCGGAATCCGGACCCTCAACCGACAACGTACGCGTTTCCAGATTGCACGCCGCGATGCGTCTGCCGTCCGGGAAGTCCCGGTGGAAGAGGCCCTGGCTGCCGGTGACGAACGGCTTTTCATCGTGTTTCTCGAGCGTCCCGACGTGTCTGCGCGCGCCTTTGTAGAGTTCGAACCAGCCTCGGGCACCGTCCCCGCTTTGTCCGTAGACCTTCCCGTTGAGGTTCCGGTATACGTGACCGCTCCCCTGGACGCGTTCGTCTTCGGATAATACGGGCTCGGCCGCGCCGGAATCCGGTTCCAGGCAGATGATCTGGCTGGCCGTGCTGCCGATGCCGAAGTAGATCCATCCGGCGTCGTCGGCCGCGATCGATCGCGGGTATTGCCGCCAGTTCTGTTCGTAGACGTGGCCATAGTCCCTGAACGCACGTGAGCCGGGATCGTAGGACACGACACCGCTGTCCGGATGGGTGGCCGCCCAGATGCGGCCGCCGTCGTCTTCGGTCATCGCCATCCCCATCTGCGGCACGGTTTCGTGGCAGATCGTAAACGCGCGTTCCGCGGGGTCGAAGGCCAGGAAATGGCTGTGAAAATGGGAGCAGAAGAGATTGCCGCTGGAGAGGATGGACGAAAACGGGCACGCATTGAAGTCGTTGCCCGGAGGAAATGGGAGGGGGTACTGTTCGCTGGCGCCGGTTTCCGCGTCGATCAGCAAGAGCGCATAACAGCCGCGATGGTCGTACAGCCAGAGAAGGACCACGTTCCGGCCCTGCCCGTCCACGGTGGCGACGAGCCCCCGGCTGTTGGCGATGTCGGTCGCAACGCCGTGGTGGCGAAACCCGTTGCCGAGATCCTTTGAAACATGCATTGGCGGCGCCTCCTCGTCATCCGGTGTCCGAAAGCTTTCGTTCCATTTCTTCTCGAAGGCTGAGAACGTCGCTGTCTGTGCCGAGTTCCACGTCGGTTCTATGGACCGGCCTGCCGGCGGCAACCCCGCGTTTCAGCCTGAGTTGATGAGCCAGACCGATGGGCAGGACGTCTTCCCTGACAGCGCTCGCTGCCGGCATAAGTTTCCCATAAACGCGGTACCCGCCCTCCCCGTCGAGGATCTCCCCCTCCGCGAGGTCCCGCTTGGCGGCGGCAGCCACGTCCGCGACAAACGCACGTGGAGCGCCGGTCGCCTCGCCCTGAATCCCGGCCCGCATCACGCTGGTGGCCAGTTCCATGCCCACAAGGTGATTGGGGCGGTAAACGGCGGTGTACCGGCCGGAATCGTCCGTGGGCAACCCGTATTCCGTGAAGCAGCGCCGGATATAATCTCCCGAACCTTCGATGGTGACGTACACACCCCACCGCAGGTGCCGGTCAACGGCGGCGCCGTCCGGATGCACACAGGATACGACCTCGACTGTTCCACTGTGGGCAAGCTGACCGCCCTCGTCCCGGGGCCGGCAGACGTCCGGCAGCCGGTCGATGCCGCAGGGCGGGAAATTCAGCCCCTCCGGCTGCGGCTCGAGTCCCGTCGCGTTCGAGACCGCGGCCATCTCGATGGCCGATTTCGTACCGTCCAGAAAGGAATTGAACATTCGCGGGTTCATGCCTCCGCGAGCCGCGGTTTCTGCGTCGATTCCATAGTGGTCCCAGACGGTATCGGGGGTGGATGTATGGTAGACGGGCCGGTGTTTCGTGCCTTTACCGGCGCAGACGACTTCGAATCCGTTGGTACGGGCCCATTCGACAAGCTCGCAGATCAGGGCGGGCTGGTCGCCGTAGGCAAGCGAGTAGACGAGGCCGGCGGATTCCGCCCGTCGCGCCAGTACCGGACCCGCGAGAACGTCGGCCTCGACGTTGACCATAACGAGGTGGCGGCCTTCTTCGATGGCTTTCAGAGCGTAGCGGATGCCGGCAAGCGGATTGCCAGTGGCTTCGACCAGAACGTCCAGGCCCCTGGCGCCGACGAGAGAATCGCCGTCGTCCGTGACATGAGTGCCTCCGGACTTGAGTGCGTTGTCGAAGTCCGTTGCGGCAAATTGTGGCGGGGGCCACTCAGCACGCGCAAGCGCTTCACGCGCACGATCGATGGAAAGATCGGCCACACCGAGTACATGAAGACCTGGATTCCGGCGGGCCTGGGCAAGGAACATCGTGCCGAATTTTCCGGCACCGATCAAACCCACGCGTACGGGTTGGTCGAGATCAATATTCGTTTTATTTTTCAATTGATGTTCTTTCGTTGGGTTGTATTATAGCTGCGTCTTGTTATCGAGGACCAACCCAGAATGGCGCCAGACTCAATATCAGAATCGGCAGAGACGCCACCGAAGAGCGACCGGCCGGTCGCCCTGACCGCGGTCAACACCGCCCTCGGCCTGGCGCTGTCCGCCATCTTTCTGACCGCGGCACTCTCGGGCGCCGACGACCTGTCCGGCGCCGGTGTCCCTGCCCCGACTGCAACCGCCACATCCTCAGCGGGTGCGGATCTCGCCGATCCCGTCCCCGAAGGAGACCGGACGATGCCTCTACTCGTCGACGCCCACCCCACGCAACCGAACCTTTCGACGCTCATCTCCGTCCTCCATCCCATGTTGCAGAGCGCCGGACAGACGGAGTGGTCCACCGATCGTCTGCGCGGCGTCACCGGACACGCCTTCGCCTTCGAGATGCGAAAGGGCGGCGGGGAAGTCTGGCACGACGCTAACCTCGATTGGTGGCTCTGGTTCTATCTCTACCCGCAGATCGCGCAGTTCCGTGTCTTCAACACTACGAAGGCGGACCTCGATGTCGACCTTCCCGCCCTCAAGGCGGAAGCGAGGGATGCCGTCCGGGCGAGCCTGCAGAAGGGAATCCCCGCCCTGGCGTGGCAGGCGATGAGCCCGGAGCAGAAGGCGAGCGGTTTCGGGGCGGGCAGCTGGGGTATGCTCGCCGGCTACGACGACACCGACGAGACGTACACCGTGCGGCACAAATGGCGAACCCGGGAAGGGTCCGATTTCTCCGTTCGCTATGATGCCATCGGCCACGCCAGGATGTTCAGCGTGATGGCTTACGACGGCCCGTCCGAAATCGACGAGAGGACAACCCACCGCGCCGCGCTGCGGAATGCCGTGGCTTTCGCGAACGGAACCCGGTATGACCCGTCAGAAGCCGCGTACGACGTCGACGCTCGCGGATTCGCCGCCTACGAGCTTTGGCATGAGGCCCTCGAGTCGGAGGATGTCTCTCCCTTCCATTCCCATTTCCACGCCCGGATCCTCAGGGCGAGCCGGCAAGGCGCCGCGGGATATCTTCGGGAGCTCGTTGACGTGTTCCCGGAAGCCGGTGGTGAGCTGAACGCCGCGGCTGCCCGGTATGAACGTGAACTGGAGGCGCTGGAGGCGCTTTACGAGATATGCCATACCGCGAAGCATGAAGACAATTTCCCGGCGAACGCCCGGGCCAGGGCGCGCGCGCTCATCGCTGAGGCGCTGGAGGCCGACCGGAAGGCGGTGGCACATATCGAGGCGGCACTGTCCATCCTGGATACATCGGAGTAAACGACGGGACAGGCAGCTTTCAACCGCCTGAGGCGCCCGGCCGGTCGCCCCTGCTTCTAATGTACCACTTTCCTCGCCCGCTCAGGCGCGTTCCACGCCAATCAGCCTGAAAAATCCACAGCGCCTCTATCCGCCACTCTCGAAGCAAACACCTACGTCGTCCAGAAACTGATCCGGCTCTACCTTGCGATACCGTTCCACGCTACTATGGCCTGTTTCTGATGCTGCTTCATCGTCCGTCATCGGCAGGTTCTCCGCCGACAGACCCTCGAGTTGGGACAGTCGCCATACGCTCTGGTCGGCGACCTTTTTCACATTCGAATTGCTGCGAATCTCGATATTTGGCTCGTCGGTTCTGTAATAGAAGACCGCTTTGAGGCGAGTCCGCATGATCTTGAGCGCGTATTCGGGCAGCCGGTCTTCACCGTCACCGGGGACAAACGACTCCGGCCAGAACAGGCGGTTGATATGGAGGTCGAACGCATTCTTCAGCGCGCCATACACGCTGCCGTCGGACGAAATCCACTGGGAGTCCGGCCACACGTCCAGGTTACCCCACGGCCACCCCAGGCGGTCCCTGTCCAGGCGAAGGCGTCCGCTTCCGGAATTGACCCCGCCTGCCGAAATGTCCAGAATGGCAAAGTGCTGGGGATAGATGAAGAAGTCGTCCGTCCGGGCGCGCCAGGCGTCGTAAAAGGCCGTGGTCAGGGCCAGAATCGCATGCGAGGCGTGGAGGATGCCGTCCTCCAGAAAAGGGGAGACGACGCCCGTGCGGTCCGACTCATGGTAATCGGGACAGAAGGATTCGAAGGGCACGCGCCCAAACCCGTTCCCACCCCGTTGCCAATATTCGAAATCCCCGGCGGAAAGGACCTGACTGGTATGCATGTCGGGCAACCTCGCGTATCGCAATGAACAGGAATCGAATGCCGGCGAGTCTCTCCCGCCCGCCGCGGGTCAGGGAGACCTCAGCTCAACCCTCGCCGGCGGAAGCCGCGTCACCCTGCGGGACGTCGCGCGCTTCCCGCATCCGGCCCCTCCGCACGACCGACTTCATGGATCGATACATCGCGTAGATGGAGATCAGCGCCCAGACCAGGGCGATCGGATAGGCCAGGACCGGCGCATCCCAGTGCCGTGCCAGGATGCCGGCATCGGTGCGCTCGGCATATTGCCAGAGATCGGTGCGGAAGTCGTAGAGGGAATAGAGGCAGAGCATCACGCCGACCCACGTGGCCACCCAGCGCGCAACCCTGGGAAGCAGAACGGCCGAGACCAGAAGAACAAAGCCGCTCGCCAGCCCAAACAGGAAATCGACCCCGCCGAACGGGGTGTAACGTACTGCCATCCCTATCGTGAGCCCGCCGACCCCGGCAAGCAGAATCCGTTGCAGCAGAGGCCAGGAACTGACGTAGATGAAAAAGGCGCCCAGAAACGCGGAGCCCACGTAACCGGCAGACGCGATGATCGGAAATATCCCGCCCCGGCTCCGCGCGTGGCCGGATTCGTCCCAGTTGATCCGGACTCCAAGGACTTCGCCGCCAGTAACCAGGGTGGCCGCCACGTGGCCCATTTCGTGAATGAGTACCATGAAGACCCGGAACGGTTTGACGTAGGGCGTGTCCCAGAACGCCAGGGCGACGATGGCGCAAACGATCGCGGGCCAGAATTGTTTGAGGGTATTCAGCATTTCCGCTATCGATACTTGTTGACAATTCGCAGGTCCGAGTTTCCGGACGCCGCGTCGATGAACTTCACGAGCAGGGATACCCTGTTGGCTTCGTCGAGCAGTTCCCAGAAAGAGTCCCGGTTCGCATCGATATCGTCATGCAGTTCGAGGGCATACGGTTCGCCGGTAAACGCGGGCGGGGGATCACCGTCGTCCCTGTACGTCGTGATGCAGTGGCCGATCCCGGGAATCGCCGTCTCGTAGCTGAAGTATTGCCTGGAGGCGGACCCGCTGCTTCCGGCGATGGCTTTGAGAATGGCGATCCGGTAGGCGGCGCCGGTGTCGTCGAAGTCCACGATGCCGGCGATGCGCGGCGTGAAGATGGGAGGATCGGGTTCGAATGTCCGCGTGTTCAGGGCGGATTCGAAGGAGCCGCCGTCCTGGATCGCATCGAAAATGGTGTCCGTATGATCGCCGTTGGAAACGATGTGACGGGCCTTCAGAACTCTTATCGGGGTATAGACGACCAGGTTCGGGTTTTCCAGCGCGGATTCGTCGAAGGCCCGGGTCCTGACCGTCTCGTTCTCGGCGACGAAGACGCGGTTCCGGCTCCCCGCGCTCCTGCCCATGATCCAGTAGACCTGGACGAAGTGCCTGGCGTCGGGCGTCCGGCCGATGATGATGCCCCGTCCCGGATATCGTGAGTTCCTCAGCGCGTCCAGGCTGGTTTCAACGGTCTTTCCCACTTCGCGGTTCTCCTCCGACGTCCGATGAGGCTTATTCGACCAACGCGTCGTAGACGACTCTTGAAAGAGCCGCAAGGCTGAGATCGAAGGCCATCCGGTCCCGGGACGTCACGTGTTTGGCCATGATCGCGATCGTATACGGTCCGGTCGGCGAATACACGATGCCCGCGTCGGCGCGAACGCCCAGATAGAAGCCCGTCTTGTGCGCAACCGTGGTGCCGACGGGCAGTGCGTACGGAATCACGGTCCTCAGCTGCTGACGCTTCAGGATATCCAGCGCCCCCTCCGTAGACGCGGGCGAGAGAATTTCGCCCGAATACAGAAGCTCGAGGAGTCTGCACATGTCGCCTGGAGACGAAACGTCGGACCGCTCCGGATCGTAACCCGCCGCGTCGCGTACGTATGCCTCGTTGAACAGCCGTTCGGCGCAGAGGTCGTACGTATCGCCGGCATTCTCAGGATCCAGGCCGACGACGCTGAAGAGCAGTTGCCTGACCGTCATGGGGATTCGGGTCTTATGCAATCCGAGGTCCCGCGTCGTGTTGTTGAGATTGTCGCCGCCGACCAGATCGTAGAGGATATCCGTCGCGGTGTTGTCGCTGATGATGATCATCAGCATGGCCAGATCGTGCAGAGAGGGGTTGATACCCGCTGTCATTTCCTTGAGGATGCCCGATTCGGGCACGCGAAGCTCGTCGGTGAGTTCGACGCGCCGGTCCAGGTCGACTATGCCGCGGTCCACCTGCCGGTAGAGTTCCACGAGTACGGGGACCTTCAGCGTGCTGGCGGTGAAGAACACGTCGTCCGCATTGTGTTGAATCTCGCGGCCGGTTTCCAGGTGCCGGGCCGATACGCCAACGGTCGCTTCGATTCGGGATATTGCTGTTTCGATATATGTCATCTTGGGTTACCTGTATTATCCAAAGGCCGCGAAATACCATTTCGCTTTACGGTCTGACCTTTTCTTATTGCTTGCATTCCATAAGGGCCGACCATCGAACGCGAGGCCGATCGCAAACCACGCATACAAAACATAAATCCTCGAATCAATCTCGCGCTGATACGCGCTGTCGTTGCATTCGTAGGGGCGACCCTTGTGATCGCCCACGTAATAGCGCTGACATCGCTGGCAGATTTCGCGTGTCCCTATCGCGAGCCGGTTTTGGCTGATCGCTGACGGCTGGGTCAGGTGGTGGCCCTCCTCCCCCTTTCTTCCTTCTTCCTTTTTCCTTCTTCCTTCTCACCGCTTTTAAGGTATCTCCATGGAAAGCGCCAGTTCTTTCAATTCTCCGTAGCGCCGGATCTCGTACGCCGGCAACTGGCTCTCGCGCAGGTCGAACCCGAAGGCGCGTTTGCTGAGCACGATGATCGGGGGCGCCTGGACGCGCTTGAAATAGTTGACCCTCACCTGACGCGAGACCCACTCGAGGTCTTCAATCCAGGTGTTCACGTCGGGAAACCATGCCCGGAATTTCTCCCGGTCGTTCCACCCGATCTCTTCCAGCAGAATGCCGTTCACGAACCAATGCAGAAAATCGACAGGGACTTTCCGGTATTCGATGATCTGGCGAAGCATGGCATCATGGTAACCGTATTTGATGGGGTCGCCAAGGCCCCGGGTCACGTCCTGGGCTTCCGACAATTCCGCGCTGGGAACCGTCTCCCCGCTGATCAGGTTGTCCGGAATGACCTCCCTGCCTAACACCTGTTCGTTCAGGAACCGCGCCAGTTGCAGCACCTGGACCTTATATAGGTCCGCAATCGGGGCCACGGCGCCGTTCACGTCGCCGTAGAGCGTCGCGTAACCCAGCGCGGTTTCGGTCTTGTTGCCGTTGTTCGTAAAGACCAGCCCGAACTTTGCGGCGAGTCCCGCCAGGATATCCGCTCCCCTGATGCGCGCCTGAAGGTTCTCGTCCACGAGCCGGGTATAGTCGCCCGGTGTCCTGGCAAAGCTCACGCCCTTGATCTTGTCGGACAGATGCTCGTACAGGTCCTGGATCGGGCAACTCAGGTAATCCACCTCGAGGGTCCGGCAGACCTGCTTCGCGTTTTCCTGCGTGATGGAAGCATTGAACCGCGTGGGCATATTGACTGCGAACACCCGCTCCGGCCCGACAGCTTGCGCCAGCATGGATACCACTACGCTTGAGTCGATTCCTCCGCTCACGCCAACCAGAAACCGGTTCTCCCGTTCGCGGACGTCGTCCAGATGCCTCAGTCCGGTCAGGATGGCATCGTAGATCGCCGCGATCTCGTCCTGTGAAGAAGCGGGCGGCTCTCCGCTCCGGCAAAGGACCGTCTGCTCCCGCCACGGCTGCGCGCGGCGCAGGATTTCGCCCTGGGGAGAATAGACCGTCGTATCGCCGTCGAAGACGATGATATTCTTGCCGTTGTTCTGCGCCCCCACCTGGTTGACGTAGAACACCGGGATTGGAGAACGCCGGAGGATATCCCTGACGACCCGGTTTCGCTTCGCGTTCTTCTGCCACGTCCAGGGTGACGAGGACAGATTGAACAGCGCCTGCGCCCCCCGGTTATGGAAGACGCGCAGCGTATCCAGGATCTCTTCCGCGTAGCCGTAGTCCTGGCACCAGATATCTTCGCAGAGCTGCACGCCGAAACGAAACGTCCGGCCATCCCTCAGGCGGACCTCGAACGGCTGGGTCCAGTCGTAAACGGATCGCCCGGAAGCGTCGGCGAGTTTCCGGAGCGAGTAGAAATGGCGGTCGTCGTCGAAGAACCGGTAGTTCGGATGCAGCGTCTTGGGCTGAACGCCCGCGGGAAGCCCGGCCGGGACGTTTTCGCGCGCCAGGTAGCGGCCGTCGGCGCAGACATGCACGGCATTGTACTTCCGAATCCGCCCGTCCTCCCCGATGTTCGCCCGATCCACCGCCACGTTCCCGAAGAGTACGGTTATGTCCTGACTGGCCTCACGGATCGTTTCGCTGTATGCCGCGAAATCCTCGACGAGCGCGTCCACCTCCCACAGGTCGCCCAGGATGTAGCCCGATATGCAGAGTTCGGAAAAGACGATCAGTTCCGCGCCGGCCGCCCTGCCGCTGTCGATGTAGCGCAGCATCGTCTGAACGTTCAGGTCCGGCCGCGCCGGCTTCACGTCCATCTGGACCAAAGCGATCTCGGGCAACGCGTCTGTCATGTCTGCCGGGCCAGGGATGCAGGATTGGTTTGGCGTTCCGTATCCTACGAGATGCCAAGGGATCGGCTCACTGCGGCGTGGATCCGGTCTTCCGTGTCGGCCACGTAGGGTCCCGTGCGTTTCCAGTACTGCTGGCTGAACCAGACTTCGTAGCCGCCTTCGGGGATCTGGCGCCTGACGGGGACGTAGCCGACGATGTCATTGGTATACGCCAGGGCAAGAACGTTGTCAACGTGCGGACCCAGTTCCCGTTTCAGCCGCAGGCCGTGCTCCACGGTCATTTCACCGGCGAGCGTCACCGCCGCCAGGGTGTTTCCGAAACGCACGGTCTGGATTTCAAAGGGGACGTCAGTGGAAACAGGCGTGTTGTTCTCGACGCTGTCGAACAGATGACGGGCCCAGGCCTGAACGAATGCACGATCGTCGTTCAGGCCCGATTTTACGAGGTCCATGTCAATCGGTTCGGTCTCCAGGTTGAGGATGGTCTGCCTTACCGAAATCGGACCGGCAACCTGCTCGAGGGCGCCCGAGGCGAGAACCCGGACAACGGATTCCCCCAGGTCGACGCCGATGTCGCGGATTTCATCGACACTCCTGTGTACGAATGTCTCGGACGCGGGATCGACGGACCTTGTTTTCTGGTCTCCGGCGCAGCCCTGGAGAAAAAACGCCGTGACGCCCGGAATCGTGGCTTCCACATGGTCACAGGCGAAACAGACGTAGTCGCCGCCAATGAGCGTGCCGCTCCGGCTGGTGGGATGGCATGCATAGCTGAAGATGACGCTGCGAAGTTCGCCTTCGGGAGTTTCGACGGCCAGCACCGGCACGTCGTGGTCGTGGGGCGCCCCGGCATCGGGCTTCCACTCCACGCCGCCCTTCCGGTCGGGCTTACGGCGGGAAACGGCGATGTCACATTGTCCGGTACCGAAACGAAGCCGGGCGGGCGACCGGGTCTCCCACGCGATCTTCGCGCAACGGGTGACGCTGTCGAAGAGTCGCTCGACGTAGTCCTCATCCAGTTCGCCGTGGCGCTGCCGGTCCATCTCCCGGATGCAGGGGCCGCAGTGGGTGTGGGATCCGCTGAGAACGATACTTGCCGGCGCGAGTCCGGTCGCTTCCGAGATGCGGGACCGGACGTACTCGGTGTGTTCGTAGAAACCCAGGATCTCAGCGCTCGCGATGATGAGCGGATCGTTGCCGTCGTCTATCGCAATGGCGTTTGCTTTCAGGGGATGGTAGACGGCGGTGGAGGGTTCCGTGCGGGCGGCGAACCCGGCCAGATAGATCCCCACCGGCGGCGTGATGTCTTCGCCGGCCACACCGATAAGGTACGTGTCGTCGGGTATGGTCATGCGGCATGCTCTCCGTGATTACAGATGTATCGCCCGTTCTGTTCGCGCGGACTCTACGATAGCCAGACCCACGTGCAGGGCATCCCTCGCCTCGCGCAATGTGCCGTGAGCCGGATTTCGATGGCCGATGACGCAGTCCGCGAAGTGGGTGAGTTCCTGCTCCAGCGCCCCGACGATTCTTCCGTGGAGTTCCGGCGAGAGATAGAGGTCCGGACTGGACGTCGCTTCGCCGGTCCAGATCCAGGCGGCGTCGTTGGGTTCGGCGATGTGGGCCGTCCCGTTCGTGCCCACCACTTCCAGGCCTGAATTGGACCAGTAGAGCCGCCGGTCGGGCATGAAGAAACTCTGTTCGATAACACCGACGAGACCGCTTTCGAACGTGAGCATGGCCCACCACGTATCCGGGCGGCCCGGATCCGCCATGCCGCGGGTCCTGGCGTACACTTCGCGGACGTCCTCGCCGGCCATCCACAGCAACTGGTCGATGGTGTGGATCCCGGGTTGAATGACCAGGGGATAGGGCTTGAAGCGCGGCGCGTCCAGAATACCGCGCCAGATGTTACGGCGGCCGTAGATGGAGACGAGTTCTCCCAATTCCCCGGCGTCGATCTTCTGCTTGATGTTCGCGCGCCTGACGTCAAAGCGCTCGAGAAAGCCCACCATGAACACGGCGCCGCTTTCTTCAGCCTCGTCGATGAGCCGGTCGTTCTCATCCAGACTGTCGGTCAAAAGGATTTCACTGAAGACGTGTTTGCGCAATCGAAGCGCGGCAAGCGCGATTTCAGTGTGCCGGTCCACTTCGGTGACGATATCGATAGCATCGACGTCGGGGTCCCGAATCAGGTCGCGATATTCCGTATAGTGGTTGGGTACATTGTATTCGGCAGCGACGCTGCCCGCGCGTTCCGCGGAGCGGGAGCAGACCGCGGTGAGCTCGACGTGCGGCAACTGCGCGAGGACGCGGGCGTGCTGCACGCCGAAGCGTCCCAGGCCGATGACACCGATTCTCGCGCGGTTCATATTTCGGAAGTTGTTTTAAAATTACCGGTGAGTTCCCGAGCACGAGCGAAAAAGCGGCGGTCAAGGCGGGAAAATCCGCCCATATTTGTCTATACGGGCGGGTTTGACCAACGCCGACCGGCGTTTTTGCAGCCGTGCGAAGACCGCTGGAAATTTTAAGACAGCTTCTCGGTCAGGTTGACCACAACCCTGCCCGTCTGTCTACCCTTCAGAATGCGTTGTATTTCCGGCTCCAGGGTTTCGAGCGTGCGTTCCGTGACCAGGTCGTCAGTGGAATCGATCTTCCATGGGCCGGCGATTTTATCCCAAAGGTACTTCCGTTCCGGCATGGGGCATTCCGCGGAGTCGATTCCATGCAGGCTGACGCCCCGCAGGATGAACGGGTACACGCTGATGTTCAGGTCCGCGGACGCGACGAGGCCGCAACAGGTCACAATTCCCCTGCTCCTCGTCGACTTGAGGGCGGTTGCCAGGAGATTGCCTCCCGCGGTATCCACCACGCCGGCCCACCGTTCCGCCAGCAGCGGACGGCCGCTTTCGTCGTCGACTTCGTCTCGCGGCACGACCGCGTTCGCCCCGAGGTCGAGCAGAAACCGTTCGCGCTCCGGCTTGCCGGTGGCCGCGACAACCGTGTACCCCAGCCGGGCGAGGATGGCGACGGAAAGGCTGCCGACGCCACCCGTGGCGCCGGTGACGAGAATCTCGCCGCTGCCCGGGTCGACACCGTGACGTTCCAGCCTGTGCAGCGACATGGCGGCGGTGAACCCGGCGGTGCCGTAGACCATGGACTCGCGCAGGGTGAGGCCGGAGGGTAGCGGGACGATCCACCCGGCGCGCACGCGGATGTATTGGCCGTATCCCCCGGGCGTGTTGGCGCCGAGATCGTAGCTCGTGACGATGACTTCATCGCCAGGGGTGAAGCGTCCGTCGGAGCTCTCCTCGACGACGCCTGCCGCGTCGATGCCCGGCGTATGCGGATAGCGCCGGGTGACGCCCGGGTGTCCGGTGGCCGAAAGCGCATCCTTGTAGTTCAGCGAGGAGTAGTGCACCCTGATCAGCACGTCGCCTTCGGGAAGCGTGTCGACGGATCGGCGCACTACCCTGCGGACGTAACCGTCATTCTCCTGGCTCACGAGAAGGCATTTATAGTCACGGTCGGACATCGATATCTCCATGTCCTTTCACGACGGAAGCGGAGTCCAGACCGCCGGGCAGTGCCCTGAGCTTCAAGATAGGTCCCAATTCGAAAAAAACAGCAACGCGGCGCCGCGACAAAACTCCCGAAGCGGAGCGCAAGAGTCGTCAGGAAGGACGTATTTTCCGTTCACGTCCAGTGACCTGATGTATCCTGGTAATCCGCAGTTTAATCGCCTTTATCTACTTGCACATATACGAATTAACGTACCCGAAAAACGACGAATCCTGTTTAGAACCGTGTTATCCGATAGGCGTCCAGTTCTATTGGCAGGTCATTGCCGATGATGAGGTCGGCGATGAGCTTGCCGCTGTACGGGCCCAGTTGCAGACCCGTGGGGCCATGCCCGGTTGCCAGCCAGACGTTCTTCCTGCCGGGAACGGGACCCAGCACGGGCAGGAGATCCTCTGTATACGGACGGAGCCCGACCCGGATTTCCCGAATCTCCGCCGCAGCCAGACCGGGCGCCACCCGCAGCGCTTCACCGAGCACCCCCCGCACGCCGGCCACGGTAGTACGGGCGTCGAAACCCGATCCGGTTTCCCGCGTGGCGCCCACCACCACCCGGTTGTCCGGCCAGGGCACCATATAGTGGCCGCGAACGGCGCTGACGATCGTCCAGGACGCCGTATCGGCGGCAGGAGGCAATTCCAGATGGATGATCTGACCGCGCTGCGGCTCCACCGGGATCTGGACCCCCAGCTGAAGGCCGAACGCGTGCGACCACGCGCCGCCTGCGATGACCACGTCGCCGGCCGAAATGGTCTCCCCTTCCGTGATGACCCCGGTCACCGCATCGTTGGTCATCTCCAATCCGTCAACGCCTGTTTCCCGGATGGTGAGCCCGCGGGCTTCCGCTGCGCGGCGCAGGGCGGCCGTCAGCAGCCGGCCGTCGACACGGGCCGCATTACGGTAGTAAATGGCGCCCTGCACGTCGCCGAGCGCCGGAAACCGCTTGCGGGCTTCTGCAGACGTTATCTCGCCGAGGTCCTCCGCGGAGGGCTTTCCCCGGCGATTACGGCGGCCGAAAATGTGCCGGCGGGCGACGTCGAACGGTTCCAGTTCGTCATCGGAAACGGCGACGATCATCATGCCGCATATGGCGAAGCCGGTTTCCCCCGGCTGTTCGGCCTCCAGGTTTTCTATGAGTCCGGGGTAATAGTCGACCGCGAAGGCCGCCAGGCGCTGCCATGGGTCCGGGTCCCGCGTATTGGTGGCCGGAGACAGAATGCCCGCCCCCGCATCCGTGGCGCGGCCCGTGTCCCTGCGATCCACAAGCAGGGTCTTCGCGCCGGCGCGGACGAGGTGCCAGGCGGTGGACATCCCCACGATCCCCCCGCCGATGACGATGGCGTCATAGCTCATTGCAAACCACGTGCGTTTCGGAAACGCTCGGACCGCGCGTCCGGCGAATACCGGCCGTGAATGACGTTCGAGGCAGCGGTGCGGCTGTTCCCGGCGGAGTCTCTTCGCGTGCCTGCGGCCTTACCTCCAAATTCAAAACGGCCGGTCGCCCCTGATCGTGATTCGGTGCATGGTGCGCCGGTGGCCGTGGTAGTCGTTCACGGCGTAGTGCTGGGTGCAGCGGTTGTCCCAGAGGGCAACGGTATGCTCACGCCAGCGGTAACGGCAGGTGGATTCCGGTTTCGCGGTCTGTTGATAGAGATATTCGAGAATCGGACGGCTTTCATCCGGGGAAATATCCTTCAGGTGCGATGTAAAGAAGGGGTTGACGTAGAGCAGTTTTCGACCGGTTTCCGGATGCGTGCGGAATACGGGGTGCTCCACCGGCGGCATCTCATCGCGTGCGGCTTCTATGTCTTCCATGCTGGCGCTCGTTCTGCCGCGTCTTGCCGCCTCGAGAAAGACCCGCGTATAGTCGTGTATGGCAGATCGTCCGCCAAGCATTTGTTTCAGACCGTCGGACAGGGAATCGTGGACGAGATACATGTTGGCAAAGAGCGTATCACCCCCGTACGGCGGAACGTCCAGCGCGTAGAGGACGGAACCCGCCGGCGGGGTTTCCAGGAACGACATATCGGAATGCCAGCCGTTTCCGACATTGGTTTCCGCGGTCTCTTTCTTCTGCAAGAGTACGACTTCGGGATGATCTTTCAGGTTCGGCAGGAACGGATGGGCCTCGAGTTCGCCGAATCGCCTGCCAAGCGCGATGAGCGCCTCCGGATCGAGGCGCTGATCCGGGAAGAACAGCACAAGGTGTTCCAGGTAGGCCGCGTGGATATCCGCAAAGGACGCGTCGTCGAGCGGAGCCGATAGATCGACGCCCGAGATTTCGGCCCCGAGTGCGCCGGCGATGGGCCTGACGGTCGTCTGTCGATAAGTCATCTACTCAATCCTGTAGTGGTCCATTCCTGCTATCGGCCTCTATCCTGAATTAGACTTCAATCCTGTCGATCCTGTCCATCCATGTAAATTCCTGTTTATAAAACAAAAGGAGGGCTAAAGCGCCATCCGGTCAATCGAATCCATCTCGTCTTCGGACAGGGCCCAGTCGAAGACGTCCAAATTGGCACGGAGATGCTGTTCCGTGCTGGCTTTCGGGATGACGTTCATGCCTTTCTGGATCAGCCATCTGAGCGCCACGTGCGCGGACGTCCTGTCGTGGCTGCGGGCGATGGTCGTCAGTACGGGATCCTCGAGAATGTTCTTCTTCCCAAGCGGAGAGTAGGCGGTGACGACGACGTCGTGTTCCAGGCACCACCGGAGCACGTCGCGTTGCTCATAACCCGGATGGTACTTGATCTGGTTCACGCTGATCGGCGCCTTCGAAACGGAAAACGCCTCTCGCATCTGCTCGACGGAAAAGTTGCTGACGCCGATACTTCGGGCCTTGCCGGCGTCGAAGATCGCGTTGAACGCGCCGATGGTCTCTTCCATGGGCACGTCAGGGGGCGGCCAGTGTACCAGGAGCAGGTCCACGTAGTCCATCTGGAGAAACTGGAGATTCTCCTCCGCCTGATTGACGGCAACGTCGTACTGCAGGTAGTCTTGACCGACTTTGGTCGTGATGAACAGCTTCGACCGGTCCACGCCGGCCTCTCGCAGCGCTTCGCCGATCTCCCGCTGGTTCCTGTAGATCCAGGCCGTATCGAAGTGGGTGTAGCCCAGTTCAAGAGCCATTTTGATCACCCGCTTGCATTGCTCGCCCTTCAGCGGATAGGTGCCGTGGCCCACGACAGGCATCGTGTCTCCGGAAAGCAGGGGCAGGGATTCCATGAGCGACTCCATGATGTGGGGACGCAAAAGCGTAACGATCGCACGCCGACACATCGAGGCTGCCAGGCGCGAAAACCGCGTAACTGCGGCCCGTAACTTACGAAGAAAAACGTGTAAACGGCAAGCTGTAACGGAGCCGACGGCAACGGGCGGGGCGCCGGCCGGTCAGGGAGGCGTGACGATATTGGGGCGGTTGTAGGAATCCGGTTCTTCGCGGAGGGTGTAACCCATGTCTTCCAACCGGCATCCGGGGCGGTAACCGAGGACTTGCTCCGCCCTGAAGAGGTCCCACCGGCGCCTTCTGCTTTCGCCGACAAGAGTGACGATTTCGAATTCGACGTCGGGTGCGGTCAGGGCGAGTTTGTAGGCCCGGATGAGGTCGGGAAAGGCGAGCCACTGGGGCAGAATCGGTGAATTCGCAAGCGTTGTATCGTCGACGTCGAACGGTTTGGGGATGCGCAGACAGAGTGTGGAGACGCCGTGCAGTTCCGCGTAGTGTTCCGCGATTTTTTCGCCCATGTATTTGGTAAGGGCGTAGGTCCCCACGGGTTTCGCTGGCGCGTCGCCGTCGACCCATTGCGGCGGGGGATAGCCCCAGACAACCGTCAGGCTGCTGGTGTAGATCACTCGCTTGAGCCGCTGACGCCGGGCCGCTTCGAAGAGGTTATAGGTGCCCTTGACGTTGATATCCATCCGCTGGCTGTTGAAGGCGTCCTCTTCGTAGTCCCCCTCCCTCCCCGTGGCGATGGCCAGATGGATGGCCACGTCCATCCCTTCCGCGGCATCGCAGACCTGGTCGATATCCGTCACGTCCACTCGACGCCAGCGTGAATCGTCCGGGAAATCGCGCCGGCTCAACAGACGCAACTCGTGTTCACCTTCGAGCGCAGGGACCAGCCTGCTGCCAATGACGCCCGTCGCGCCGGTGATGAGGATTTTCATGGCGGGGTCGTGTTGAATCCCGGATCCATAAACACCGGCCTGGGTGTAATGATCAACTCCGGTATCCGGTCGTGATGTGTATTCTTCATCATCACCCTGACAGCATGGAAACCGAACGCTTCGCACAAAGATACGATTTCCGGCGCCCTGTCGTAGGTCATCAGGAATTCTGCGCCACTCTCAGCGAGCAATTCGAACAGTCTCGGATGGTCAACCTCGTTGTGGGCATAGAGGCGATTACCCGCACGCTTGCCACCCGCAGTGTACGGAGGGTCTACAAAAACCACAGTGGAGACATTTGTCACCTTACCAAAACCGCGATTGGCAACAAACTCTTCCAACAAGCGCATACCGTCTGTTTCCCGGAATTCGATGTGTTCGGTGAGTTCCGCGATTGCCCACAAGCGGTTGACAATTGTTTCCGGATACCAGCGGGACGCGACGCCCTTTCCGTTTTCTCCGGCACGGGAGAGCGACGCGCCGGGAGCGAGGATGCCGCCGCGCCGCGTCCGGTTCAATACGAGAGTACGAAAACCGTGTTGGAGGAGGTTTTGAGGGGGTTTACTCGCAAGCGCGGCTACAGCCTCCCGTGTCGGCTCGAAACGCATTACCATCGTGCAAAGCTCGGGACCGTATTCCAACGCCGTTTTCCAGAAAGCGGCTACGTCGTGATCGAGTTCGGCCATCATGCATCGGTCCGCCAACCCTTCCATTACGGCGGTCAGCGAAACGGTCCCGCCGCCGGCGAACGGTTCGATGAGCAGACGCGGTTTCGGTTTGATCCCCCGAAGCCAAACCCGAATATGTGGGATCAGCCAGGTCTTTCCGCCCGGGTATCGCAGAGGGCTGCGCTGTGGTACAGAGCCGACGTTCGCCGCCTGGATCGGAGAAACGCCAATCGGATCCCGCTCTTTTGGTTCGAATAGATCCGCCTGGAGTTCGTTCATCGTTCTTCCTGTACCTGCTCAGCAAACTTACTCGCAGCGAATATCGGTATCGGGAAAAAGAATAATCGAGGAACGGGGAGAAAACTCGAGAATGACTACGCAAATGGATTTCGAAACGGTCAATTTCACCTGTTCGGCACTGGAGGTTAAGGGAAGTCACGTTACCGCCGCTGAAACTCTCGATGCATGTGGACGATTCCGGTGGCCTGCGGGTATAATTATATACTCATCAGACAGGGCAATGACAAGGGTGTTTTGGCCGGGTTTCCGGGTATATATTTGATGTTCAACGGATTGGGGTACTTTGGTGGGCCGTCAACGCCGGGTCGAAGCGCTATAGCTATCCTTTTTCCCTTGTTAAAAACAGTTGAATATCCCGCCAAATCCGCAATTTGTGGTCTTTACACCAGTAGATTCGACCACGACGTAAATGGAAGTGAGAACGGCATTGCCGCATTCGCAGGATGGACGGAGAAAGGGTGCAATACCCATCATCATGTACTGTCAGTCGCCAGACTGGACGCTCATCCGGCAGAAGATTCAAGTACAGTAGTTGCCCGCATCGGCAGGGACATAACATCGCCACATGCCACGGCACACCTGCTTCCGTAATGATATAGAGTATTTTCGCCTGAGGTCGTTCTGGTGCGTCTTCAACGACGTACACTGTTTTAAACCTTGGGCGTAACAGATTGCGTACGCGGGTTCCGAACCGTGTTATCAACGCGATCACTCAGTTATATCCTCGCTGAACTCCAGCATGCCAAGTAGCGGCTTGGCATCACCCTTTCCAACATCCATATTGAAAACTGGACAGGGGTCTGGATACGAATCAAAATGAACCGTCATGTCGGCGAGGTCGATCTGGATGTGATCATACGCGCTGTTAGGATTATCCCGGAATGGATGTAATCTGGCCAGTAGTTCGTGTACCCCGAGGGAAGCAATATTCATATTCAGGCTAATGACAGCAGGCCGTGCTATCGGTACGCCAGTGACATAACCGTCCTTAACCTGTCGAGCATGCGCGACAGGGTCGTTTCGCGCCAGCCCTGCGGCGGCGACCTCCTCAAGGGTAAATACACCGCGGCTTATCAAGCTTGATCCACCCGGTTTGAGATAGTGGACACTTCCACAGATGGCTTGGATATTCCCTTTATGTTCGCCGTCTGGGACAGCGTGGATCCGGACTCCAAGGTCGATATAAGGAAGCATGTAATGTGAGGCAAGTGTGCTAAGCAAAAAACGCCCGTCAACCGTGTCCACACAGCCAAAGATAAGATCACACTGTGCGACAGCACGTACTGCTTGGGGTTTCCAAAGATCAGTATTCAGTTGAAAAACATGGGTTCCGATGCCGATGCGGCTAATCGCATCGGACAATACATCGACCTTGTGCCGTCCGTCTTGAACGTCATTCATTGTTGCATTCAAGATGCGGTTGATATTTCGATCCTCAACAAAGTCTCCATCAATCAGCACCAGTTCGCCAACACCGAGCCGGGCAAGTTGCTCAATGACTGGACTGCCTGTCCCTGAACAACCGATTACTCCTATCGACAGACGACGAATACGTTCGTATGTCCCTTCGCCTAAGGCTTGAGTGTGAGACGCCACGAATTCTGGAATGGTGTCGTCGAAAGGCTCCGCGTACCAAAACAGCAGGTCGTCTCCTACTACATTTATATGGGCCAAGGGTACAAGGTTATCATCAATATCAATATATCGGCCAAACATTTCTCCGGTGGGAAGCATTACAAGGCTGCTGTGAAAGAAATCATCGTCGAACCAGCCGCGAATGGCTGGCATCAACTCTCGATCGCTCTTATCGTCGGTTGTGGAGAATCTCGCCGCGCCGTTGGGGTGGCTGTGAATTTTCGCAACAGTCCAACCTTGTGACTCAGCGCGTTCGAGTAGAGAAACAATGACGTCAGTCGACCATGTAACCTGCGTCGGTGTTCGCGTAGAGCATTGTCTGTAAGAGATTGGATGGACTTCTCGCGCAACTAAACGGTGTCTTCTATCTCCAGCACATCTTCCACAAAGGATGATTGCCGATGCCTCATTTCCGTCATTTGGGAAGAGATGAGACTTCAGCCTGCTGTGCTGCACATCGGTTAAGGTAAGGGTTACTTCCATTTGCCACACTCACATTTCAAATTCTCGCCGCAGCCAGTCCTCAACCAACAAGATGTGCGTGCCTAGGCTGTCCTGACCGACTGTCCAGGGGTTCGTGCCCGTCCGATGACGTGACCATCTTTGAAAAGTCTTCCCGTCGATCATTTGCGTCGCCTGGGTGGCTCCAATCTGTTTCCCATCTTTTCGGGCAAGGGCGGGGCAGAAATACACCATGTCTAAAGGCGTCTTCGGATAACCCGTCTCCAGTCGTATAGCCGCCGTGGCGTGATGGTGGTTATACCCGCAGTGCTGGGTGCTGAAGTTATGTAGCACTACCCAATGGGAGCCATCATAGATGGTCTCCCATTGGCATCCGTAATCATCCAAGAATTGACGATCTTGTGGTGGAAGTTCAAAACAGCGTCGAAGTGACACTTCATCCCTCCGTCTGATCCCGAGGAAGTGCCTTGAATTTTTCTACCCCGGGCCGCGTTAGGTCAACCTGTTCGCCTTCCTTAATCAATTCCGGTTTACAGCCGCGAACTATCAATCGCAACGTCCAGTCTTTCTCTGGGACCAAACCCGCTAGCTGCAGAATGACTTCTCTCAATGGTTTTGGCTCGTGAATTTCAAACCGCTCACGGTTGACACGTATGCGGTAACCACGACAACGTGGCGGACGTTCACCACGCGCCGCATATTCTTCGAGATCGGCGATTTCGTCGAGAATTTCTTCCCGGATCGCCTCGGATAGGTCGCTTGCATTTGACATCGAATCCTCCTTATGGGATATTGTGTTAAGCCTACTGATGCCTTGGAACGCTGGTGCGAATTCTGCCACACAGCTATCAAGACAGGAACGCGTTAGGCGCGTCCGCTATCGTTCTTCGTTCGGTCCACCAGCACGTAGCCCTGACCGGAATCGGGCGTAGGCGGAAGCGGTTCACCCTTGACAACCGTTCGTTCTTGGCCAGTAGCTCCTCCACGTGGACCGACGATTTCGTATTGACCGGATGCTGGAGCTTGTTGCCCTGGCTTGAGAGATTTGGCCATGCAATTTCACCTCCCTTCGGGGAAGTACGTTAACCCGATTAATTCATGAATTGTCAGAAGATGCAATTTAAGGAAGCAGAAAGAGCGTCTGAGTGAGACAAGAACCGAAAGAGCGACGCCTGTGACGGATTTGTCGTGTTCGAGCCGTTTTAGGGGCGCGTGCTGGCAGCACGATGGCCGTGTGGGGTCCGGTTGCGATGAATCTCGCTGTCAAGAGCGCAGACGTCTCCATGGCCCTTGATAATGTGCGATGCAAACGTGATG
>JAPPNU010000002.1 GCA_028873695.1 Gemmatimonadota bacterium
GTCACCTTGTTCTTCCCGAAATACTCCTGGCCCATCACCGTCCCGCACGTGAACAAGACGATTCCGAATAGAAGAACCCACCTGGACATATCCAAGCTCCTTGAATTATAGACAAGCCCTTTTGGGTACCGTATCGCCTGGAAATTGAGAAAAAACTCTGGTTTTCGCGGCCTTCCGTCGGCTTCCGCCGCCGCCCATCGGGTCGCCGCCACGGCTCAGCGCGCAAAGAACGGATTGTTCGCCAGTTCCTCACCGATGGACGTGATTGGCCCGTGCCCGGGAAAAACGCGGGTTTTCTCATCCCGGGACAGGGCCTTGTCCGTCACGGCCCTGATCTGACCGGCATACGCCGGACCCGTCGCGCCGCCCATGGATCCCGCGAAAAGCGCGTCGCCCGAGAAGAATACCCCACCTGCGCCATAGCCGATTCCGCCGGCCGTATGCCCCGGGAGGCTCACCGCATCAACGTCGATTCGACCCACCTTCGTGTGCCAACCGTCGTCCACCGGATCGGTCACGAGTCCCTTCAGGTTTCCAAGAAGCCCGAAGTCTCGTTCGCAGCAGCAGACCCGGGCGCCGGTTGCCGCAACGACTTCAGCAAGCGCGCCGACGTGGTCGCCGTGGCCGTGTGTAAGCAGCACGTGGGTCAACTCCAGGCGCATACGATCCGCCAGCGCAAGTATCCGCTCCGCCTGCCCGCCCGCATCCACGATCGCGCCTTCGCCGGTCGTCTTGCACTTCAGTGCATAGGCGTTCACTTCCATGCCCGCATCCAGAATCGTCCGCTCCACGGACAGTCGCACGTCGTCGTGAGGCGAATTACCGTGCGCCGGCGTCCATCCCTTCGCAATTCCGACCAGCTTCTTCCCGTCCAGTTGCAGCGTGCAGGCCAGCGCAAGAATCCTGTCTTCGTCGGGGGTGAGTTCGTAGCTTTCGATCAGTCCGATATCTCCTGGGCTCAACCCCGTTGCATCAGCAAGCGATGATTCGGACAAGCCCAGCCCGCGCCTGGCCTTTCCAACGATATCTCCGAAAAAGTCCTCGAGTGTGTCGTACGCCACGTGTCCTCCCTCGTTCACAGGTCGTTCCCAATACGCTGGCTCGCTGTCAGCGACTTAGTACTATAATGATAGATTGGCAAATGTCAATGAATTTCGGCTGACGAACCCCGGGAGGGCGCAGCGGGAGTCTGACGTCACTCCAGATTGCCGTTGCGATCCGGGTCGTGGTTTGATAAATTCCCCGCGATTCGGAATATTCCCTGAAGACTACCGGAAAGAATGGAAGATCCTGTAACTGTGCGAAATCATAGAGTGTCCGGCAATCCAAAACGGATCGCAGGCGAACGTGCCGCCGAACTCGTGGACGACGGGATGATCGTCGGTCTGGGGACCGGATCGACCGCATTCTACGCAATTCAAAGACTCGGCGAACGTGTTCGGGAGGGTCTTCGGATTCGGGGAGTTCCCACCTCGGAGCAGTCCCGGATTCAGGCGGAACGCGAGCGGATTCCGCTTGTCGATTTCGCGGAAACCACACGGATCGACCTGACGATAGACGGCGCGGACGAGATCGATCCCGCCTTCAACCTGATCAAGGGCGGCGGCGGCGCGCTGTTTCGCGAAAAACTCGTGGCCACGGCCAGCCTGCGGGAAATCATCGTTGCCGACGAATCCAAACTCAAGGACCGTCTCGGGGCTTTCCCGTTGCCGGTGGAAGTGGTCCCCTTCGGCTGGCAGTTCGTTCAATCGAAACTCGAGGCGCTCGGGTGCCGGGCAGCTCTGCGCGTCCGCGAGAACCGGACTTTCTCCACGGACAATGGCAACCACATTCTGGACTGCGCCTTCGGCCCCATCGAAGCGCCCGAGGATCTCGAACGCCGTATCGCTGCGATCTGCGGGGTCGTTGAATCCGGTCTCTTTGTCGGCCTGGCGCACCGGATCGTGATCGGCAACGCCGACGGCACGCTGGAGGAACGAGACAGACCGCAATGCGGGGTAGACGCAAGACGTAAGACGTGAGGGTTTGTCTGCCTTGCAAGGTTTCTTCTCATGCAGGAGGCAAGCAGGAGGAACCTATCGGGCAAGGACTTCATCTACCGGTTCACCTCTACCCTCTCACGGCATCAGGATACTCATCAACATACCTGACGGATATGGTCTTTAACAGGGATACTAAGTGAGCATCTTCATCGACAGCGACACGCAAGTCCTGGTACAGGCGATTACCGGCAACGAAGGTTCCTTCCACACGCGCCAGATGCTGGGATACGGCACCCGGATCGCAGCGGGCGTCACACCGGGCAGGGCCGGACACCGCGTCGAAGGGGTACCGGTATTCAATACGGTTTCCGATGCCGTCGACGCCACGGGGGCGGACGCTTCGATTATCTTCGTCCCTGCCGCGTTCTCCGCGGACGCGATCATGGAAGCAGCGGACGCCGGGGTGGGCCTGGTCGTGTGTATCAGTGAAGGCATCCCGGTTCTGGACATGGTAAAGGTCAAACACTACCTTGGTTCGCGCTCCACCCGGCTCATCGGCCCCAACTGTCCGGGGATCATCTCTCCCGGCAAATGCAAGATAGGAATCATGCCGGCCGATATTCACAGGGGCGGCAACGTGGGTGTCATTTCCCGCAGCGGAACGCTGACGTACGAGGCGGTCGCCCAGCTGACGGCCCTGGGCCTGGGCCAGTCCACGTGCGTTGGAATTGGGGGAGATCCCGTCATCGGTACCAGTTTTGTAGACTGTCTCGACGCCTTCGGCCAGGACCCCCATACCGAATGCGTCGTGATGATCGGCGAGATCGGTGGCTCGGCCGAAGAACAGGCGGCGGACTACGTGAGGACTTCCTTTTCGAAGCCGGTCGTCGGGTTCATCGCCGGCCAGACCGCGCCTCCGGGCCGGCGCATGGGTCACGCCGGCGCTATCATTTCGGGCGGCAAGGGCACGGCTGAAGAGAAGGTTGCCGCCATGGCCGCCGCGGGCATTCGGGTCTGCGGCAGCCCCGCGGACATCGGCGATAAAGTGCGCGAGGCGCTCGGCGAGGATCCCGGGCGGTGCACGGCCGGGACCGCCTGACGGCCGCGATGGATTCCGGACATTTCGCTTCCACGAGACGCGGGCGAATAGGGTGGCGCGCCTCTCGCGAGTGCAGACGAGAATACGGGAAACAAAAGTATTGACATTTGAGCAAACCTTATATATCTTCTGTCGAATACCCGCGGTTGCGCACTTGGTCACGAACCTTTGCGATACACAGATTGGCTTATGCTAAATTGCTACCGCGTAGTGGTTTACTATAGGCACGACAGGCTTGAAGCAGGAGTGCGTTAACGGGCGCTTCCGGTATCCGGACAGGTTTGCCCTTTTTTTATTGAGAGGGGGTGAGGAATCTGGCAGACTGCGGGGATTTTGCAGGTTTCCAATGCCGGGTCGTCTTTGTTTCGAAGCAGTTTGCAGAGTAAGGCAGTGTGTAGGGGATAAGTCATCATTCCCAAGAAGGAGGTGTTTATGAAGGTGTTCAGGGTTGTCGGCCTGTTGATTCTTGTATTCTCGGTATCAGCGTGGCCTGCTGTTGCCCAGGAAGGCAGTTGGGGAGTCGGCGTGTTTGCAAATTACAACGTGCCGGTTTTCGGTCTGGGCGAGTGGTACGAAAACGATTCCAAGTTCGGGCTGAACGCGGCCTACGTGCCCGCGTCGAACGTAACCGTGGAACTCGAGTTTCACAGCGGCAACTTCACGGACGGGAGTTTGCTCACCCGCACGTTCACCTGGACCGACGGCAACGATTACACCAGCCCGAACGCGTCCAGTAATATGAGCCTGAACAGTCTGCTGGTAAACGCCCTCGTCAGGCTGCGGCAGATCGGACAGCCGTTCGCCGCCAGCAGTTTCGCCCCGTACGTCGCGGTGGGGGGCGGTTTCTACCGGTACAGGAACGACGTCAGCGGGTTGCTGTGGCCCGGACAGACTGGCGACCTCGTTCTGGAACTGGAACCGTTCACCGACCAGCGGTTCGCACTCGGGGTTAACGCGGGGCTGGGTGTCGAAGCCTTCGTGGTCGATAATGTGGCCGTGGATCTTCGCGCACGTTACAATATGATGATCGGGGATCTTCGGGGACTGGAAGACTGGGAAATCTCCGAAACCTTCCCCCTGCAGATGCTGGACTTCGGAGCCGGGGTTAAGTTCTACTTCAGCGGGAAATAGCCGCGGAGTCTTTTCGAAGGAGGTATACAGATGAACAGATGGAAGCTGTTTGTGGTTTTACCGGTCGCGCTCTTTGTGCTTGCGGGTTTCACCCTGGACGCGTTCGCGGGTCAGACCGGCAAACTGACCGGGCGCGTAATGGACGCGGCGTCCGGTGAGCCGCTGCCGGGTGTGAATATCGTAATCGAAGGCACCCGCAGGGGCGCCCAGTCGGACGCGGATGGATACTATCTTGTCCTTTCGGTCGACCCGGGCAACATTACCCTGGTGGCATCCATGGTCGGCTACAACGCCGTCACGAAGACGGACGTGCGAATCCAGGCCGACTTTACTACGACCGTTGACTTTCAGTTGAAGGAAACGGCGCTCGAAGCCGAAGAACTCGTGGTTACGGCGGAACGCCCGCCGGTGGAGCCCGACAAGACCACCAGTCACTACGTGATGGGCGCCGAGCAGTTGGAATCGCTGCCGATGGCCCGGTCGGTCACCGACCTGGTGACGTTGAACCCGGGAGTCCAGCTCACCAACGCCAACGTCATCCGGGGCGGGGACTCGAGAGACGCCACCCTGTTGGTGGACGGCGTCACCCTCCCGAATAACGACGGCTACGGCCGGCAGTTCACCGGACCCTCGAAAACCGCGGTGCAGGAAATCACGGTGATTTCGGGCGGCGCGAGCGCGGAATACGGCAACCTGGAGTCCGGCGCGGTCTCCATCATCACCAAAGACGGCGGACGCGACTTCCGCGGTTGGGGCGACTTCCGCTACACGCCCCCGAGCCAGAAGCACTGGGGATCCAACCTTTATGAGAGCGCGTACCACCGCGACAAGCTCAGGTGGGACGACCGCGAGTGGCGCGCGGAAACCGTGATCCTGAGCGATGGCGAGGATGGCGTTCCGGGCACGCCCGATGACGAGGTGGGCCTTGCGCACAGGGCCGTGGAATATACGGACATCAAAGGGTCCTATATTGAAGGCGGCATTTCGGGGCCGATGGGCGACCAGGCCAGTTTCTTCGCAAGCGCCAGGTGGACCCGGCAGCCCACCGACGTGCTGAACACGTCCGTTCGCAATGCCACCTTCGACCCGAGCCTCGGCGCCACGAGTCTTATCAGCGTGATGTCCGGCGGGTTCCCCACGTTGTCCACGCCGCTGGATTTCCGCGGTAACGCCAAGCTGACGTTCCGGCCGGGCGCCGACGCCAAGGTGAGCATCGGCCAGATCTACTCCACGGCGGAATATTACAACCGGGGAACGAACACGCAGCGCGACAGGGCGTCCAACGGTCAGAATATCTTTCTGCCGGAGGGGTCCGGCGCCGGTGGAAGGATAGTGACCGACAGGGTCACGTATGCTTCGCTGACCCACACCGTATCGCCGAAGACGTTCTACGAAGCCAGGGTGTCGTTCTACACAACGCTTGAAGACACGCAGGATACCAAGTGGCCGAGAGACCAGTTCGGGTTCCCCACAACGGTATTCGGCGAGAAGGACCTCGACGGCTGGTTCAACGTGAAACCCGCCAACGTCGCGAACTACACCATCGCCGACCGGAGCCGGTTGAACCTGAAGCTGGACGTGTCGTCCCAGGTTACCAAGGGACACTTCGTCAAGGGCGGGATGGATCTCACCCGGTTCAGCATCTACTATCTCAACTACAACGCGCCGAACCCGAGCCAGCGCATCGTGGATTTCATCACCCACTCGGGCAATCTCCCCGACGTGAAGGCCCCCATCAATCCCATTCAGATCGGATTCTATCTGCAGGACAAGATGGAGTTCGAGGGGATGGTGATGAACGCGGGCATCCGGTTCGACGCGCTGTACACCAACCATCGGTTCTACAATGTCTCGCAGCTTCAGACGCCGCAGAACCGCTGGCTCATCAAGCATGTGGATATGGTCACGGTCGACCCGCAGTGGGCCACCCAGTTCAGCCCGCGTTTCGGGATTTCCCATCCTATCACGCAGCGGTCGGCTTTCCACTTCACGGCCGGTCTCTACGCGAAGGTACCCGATCTGTTCGAGTATTTCCGCGAGCAGTGGCGGGCGAACGGCCCCGACGCCCACGTGGCGTGGGACGCGTTCCGGGGTCTGCACGGGCAGGTCCGGATGGCGAACCCCTACGTTGCGCTCACGCGCACCCGGGCTTACGAGGCGGGCGCCGACTGGAACTTCGTGGCCGACTACACGGCCGGTATTGCGGCCTACTACAAGAGCGCGATCGGCAAGATTTCATCCGGAAGCCGCTACTGGTACGAGCCGCAGCGCACAACCTGGGTCTGGGGTCGCAAACCCAGCACTTACCAGGACATGAGAGGTCTCGAGTTGCACGTGCGCAAGGGCTTCAGCCACTACTTCTCGTTCAACGCGGCCATCAACTTCGGCTGGGCGTCCACGGCGCGCGTTGGCTCCAACGCCACCATGTTCTATCCGGATTCCTCGTACGTGATGAACCCCGATCAGTATCACGATTGGGAATGGAACGGGTCTGCATACGTCCGCAAGGATTTCTCCCTGGAAGAGCGGATGAAACTTGCCACGAGGGTCGCCAGTTGGTGGCGAGGCCGGGCCAGAGGGATCACCAACAGCTATCAGTTCGTGATCTTCGAGTTCATGGATATCCAGAAGGCGTACGACGCGCCGGCCAATATGAACGGCGTATGGCAGCCCACGTACGGCGGCGGCCGCCTGTTCAATCCGAAAGGATCTGACCTTCGTGTCCAGTCCAGCCTCTCGCTGTACATGGACACGCCCCTGGACTTCGGTCCCGGGCTGCGTCAGTTCCACGTCGTGGGCGGACTCCGCGCCAATATGGTCTGGCGTATCCGGAGCGGCAGTCCCATCTGGTACACGCCGCCCGGGAAGCAGCCGGAACTCCGCCACAGGCCCATCCGAACCTGGACCGACCTGCAGGTTGAGAAGACCCTCGTGGAGAGCGGGCAGCGGAACGCCGTGTTCTACGTGGAGGTCTTCAACCTGTTCAACCAGCAAGACAGCCCCGTCGGCGGTTCCTATCCCGACTTCGTCCGCTGGGGTCTGAACGTACCCAGGCCGAACGACCAGGACTACCTTACCTACGGGGACTACAATGAGTTGACCCGGTACTACGGTAAGCCGCGCGAGGTGGGCGTGGGACTCAAAGTCAACTTCTAATCGAGTTCAACGTTACCGGGGGCTGGTTTGCGCCCGCCCCCGGTCTTAACGAAAGGGAGAAGCAAGTATGAAACCAGGCATCAAGCTTGTGGCGCTTGTTTGCGGCTTGCTCCTGCCAGTGGGCGCCTGGGCGGTAGACCAGAGCGACACCCCGAGGCTTTCCACCAGCCGAGGCCACCTCCAGATCAGCTGGAACTCGGACGGCACCATGGGCGGCTGGAATCTGGGAAGCGGGCAGACGGGAGAGCCGGATATGTTCTGGTATCCCGGCTGGGCCAACATCCCCAGCAGTAACGCCAGTTCCAACTATACCCGACGCGGCGGTAACGCGGTCGGATTCGGCACGTGGATCATGGTCGTGGGGCCCGGCGGCGTGGATGCTGCCTGGACCGGACCCAGGGGCAAGAGCACCGATATCACACCGCTCGTGTATGATCCGTCCAGCGGGCCCGAGGCACACCTGGGCGCGGCGACGGAGTGGGAGCAGGGACGTTCCGGATCCTTCTCGCCGGCAAGCAATTACTGGCCGGGCGCGAACGTGCCGGATGAAAATGACGTCAGCGCGCCGCCCAGACTCATCCGCAACTACTCTCCGGGAGAATACACGCCGGACGACGCGTTTGCGGAAGAGATTCTGGTCGCGAAGTGGACGAACAAGTTCGACATCACGATCACACGGAAGGTCCACAACTGGTCCCACCAGATGTTCGACGATTTCGTCATCGCGGAATTCACACTGGAAAACACCGGCAGTGACCGGCACAATGAGGTGTACCTTCCGCTGGTGGCCACGTGGAAGATCAACGAAACGGCCGACAACAACCGCGGCGGCGGACGCTGGTGGCGGTGGCTGGACGACGGTCTCGACGATCACTTCCGGTACACGGAGGCAGGAAACTACGTGGACGGCGGCCCCGGCGGACCGGTTGCCATCAGCGCGGCCAGGGCGCAGGGGCTCAAGCTGAGTTATCAGTTCGACGGCGACAGCCCGTTCAAGGCGTGGGAAGATACAGGCGACCCCTGGATCAAGGATATCGAAACGTCAGACCTGAAGGAAATGGCCTTCCCCGACGGCAAGCTGGCCTCCCACTCCTTCGTGGGCATGGCGCCGGTCGCGTTCGCGGACAGCCCTGAAGACCCCAGGCACGCGTTCAATATGCACGACGTGGGTCAGTACGTACAGCCTGCGGGAGACCAGCCGGTCTACCAGGGCTGGTGGAACGTGCGCACGACGGCCGACTACGACGAGCCCGTGCTGGAGGGGGAGACCCCTGCGGAGGCGTTTGCCAAGCTGACCGCCTCGTCCGCCCAGGACAACCCCACCGAGGTGGGCGGTTTCACGAACGCGCAGGTGTACGGCCCATGGGCCCTCGGCCCGGGCGACAAGGCCAAGGTCGTGGTGGCGTTCGTTGCGGGTTCCGGCGCGGAGTATGGCGGGCCCGGCAAGAGTCCAATAGACATCTGGCAGTGGTCGCTCACCGCCGACAAGGCCAGTTTCCTCCAGGGCGAACAGGCGATCGTAGAGCACCTGGAGCACGCGCTTTTCGCCTATCAGAGCGGCTTTGATATTCCGGATTCGCCGCCGGATATAGACGTCTACGTGAAGAGCGACGAGAACGCCAAGGTGAAGCTGTTCTGGGCCGCCGAAGCCCAGGGCGCCATTCATCCCGACTACGGCGGCGCCGACGTGGCAGGATTCCGGATCTATCGGGGTTTGCGTGGAACGCTCACGGCCACCGGCCCGTTTTCGCTCGTCGGCGACGTCCCCGTGGGTGGGCCGCTACCGGCGGGTGTCACGTACGATGCGGGCGCCGACTGGCCCGTTGCCGCTGCGGAGGGCAACGAAAACACGGCGGTCGGGCTGGCGAACCAGGCCAGTGACGGCCGGCGCGCCGACCGGCCGGGGATGTACGGCTGGTCCGACGCGAGTTCCAATGCCGGATTCTTCTATTACTACAGCATTCGGGCCTATCAGCAACCCCATGACGACTGGGCGAACAACGATGGAACGATGACCTTCGCGGATCTCCCGCCCAGGGCGCAGAAGTTCCTGCAGAACGGACAGGAAGGTCCGTTCTCCAACTTCCTGCAGGTCAACCGCGGGTCGCCCGTGCTGCCGTACGTGGCGGCTGCGGACGCGTTGGAACGCGATATCGTGGTGGTGCCGAACCCCTACATGGCAAACGGCACCAACGAGTACGGCGGCGGTCTGAAGATCCGGTTCGTGAACGTGCCGTCCAACTCGTTCATCTATATCTTCAACACAGCCGGGCAGCTGATTCAGGTCCTGCGCCAGAAGGGCATTTCTTCCAGCGAGACCAGTTGGACCGGCCGTCCGTATTCCACCATCCGGGCGCTTGTGGGTCCGGGAATCTATTTCTATGCCGTGCATGGCGTTGAAGGATCAGCCGGCGCCGGAAAGATCAAGACCGGCACCTTTGTCGTGATCCGTTAACGAACCTCGCGACGCTTAAGGAGAATTGTTATGAAAAAAGGATGGTACATCTTGGGATTGGCCCTCGTGACCGTCGCTCTCCTGTCCGTGACGCCGGCGTGGGCGGTTGAGCAGCCGGCGCCCGGCACCGGGTCGCGCGACGGGGCGTTGATCGATCCGAAGATGGAGAACGTAGACAAGGCCTGGGGCCTCTGGGTCGAACGTGTGGGACTTTCCGAATTTCCGTTCCTGAAAATCGGCCAGGGCGCGCGCGCAGAGGCGATGGGCGGCGCGTATACCGCCATCGCTGACGACATCACGTCCGCGTTTTGGAACGCCGGCGGACTGGGGCATGTGGAAAACGTAGCCTATACCCTGAACTACACCCGTTGGCTGGCCAATTCCTCACTGGTTTCCGGTGCGCTGGCGTTCAACGCCGGTTTCGGAGTTATCGGGTTCACGGTCACCAGTTTCGCGGCCGAAGAATTCGAAGTTACCACGCCAACGGCTCCCTGGGGTACCGGGACCATGGCGCAGGTGGGCGATATCGCCCTCGGCGCGGTTTTCGCGAAGAAAATGACCGACAAGTTCATGCTGGGCGGTCAGATTCGCTGGATCCAGGAAGATCTGCACCTGGAGAAGGTGTCCACGCTGGACTACAGCATCGGCACCCACTTCTATACGGGGTACAGGAGCAGCAGGATCGCCATGAGTTTCCGGAACCTGGGCCCGAACGTCAAGGTGACCGAGGGTGGATTCACGGCGGTGATGCCCACTACGTACTCCCTCGGCGGCGCGATGGAGATATTCGGACAGAAGGGCGATCCGGGATACTTCACGCTCTCCCTCGAGCACGAGTTCGTAACGGACTTCAGGCCGATCACCCGCGTGGGCGGGGAACTCTGGTTGGAGAACACGCTGGCGCTTCGCGCGGGTTACCGGACGCACACGGCGCTTGAGAGCTGGAGCATCGGCGCCGGTCTGAAGCACGAACTGCCGGGCGGTCAACTGATCACCGTGGACCTCTCCTACCACAATGCGGATCTGGGCATTTTCGATCCGCCGCTGCGTCTGTCCGTGGGCGGAACGTTCTAGGGATCCGACGCGAGCTAAACAAAAAGGGGGGCGGTCCGATGGATCGTCCTCCTTTCTTATTGTGAGAAGCAGGAAAAAGGCAAAAGGAAGAAGTAGAAAGGAAGAAGGAAAAGCCCAAAAGCGGGTAGACGGGAGAGGGTAGAGAACCACACGACACCCCACCACCTGGTGAGACGTAAGCCGGGAGAGGGTAGAGATCGCATGCCGTTTATGGTTTCCTGTCGGGCCGCAGGCGAGCTGGAGGAACATATTGCCAAGGGCCACTTCTACCGTCTCCCCTTATTCATTCGACCGTCTTGCGTCTCACGTCTCCCCGCCTTTGTGATTTTCTGCAACCAAATGCGTCTGTGGGCATCCTATATGTATTGGGAACAGTATCAGGTTTTCGCCCGTCGTGCAGGTAAAGGTGAGTTATGCATAAGAATGGGTACGACAATTGAACAGGTTGTTGCCTTTCAATGCTACTCACGGCGAAGATAACACCAATCTGCACAGTTCTCGGATCGGATCCGTCGGAATGGTGCGGTACCGCCTGCGGATAACGGGTTCACGGCCATTGCCCGGAAAACCGTGCATCTTTTCGTCCATTTGGTCTTTATCCTGTCCATCCATGTAAGTTTATGTTTATTAATCATTCAGGCAAATAATGCGGGTGCGGTCTGACGCATTTGCGCAAACCCGAAACGAGGACGAGCACAATGTTCCGGAATCTACCGCGGACGATGGTCCCCTGGCTTGCCGGATTGGCTTTCTTCCTGGTGGCAGGCCCGAGCGTCGGCGCAGAGAATGCACCGCAGACGGCCGCTGACACGGCCGCCGTCTCCGCGCCAGACCGGGAGGTTCAGCGGGCCGTACGTGCGTTCTGGCCTCAAATGATCGCAGACCCGGCCGGCCGGCAGACCCGGATTGGCTACGCGCGGCTTTTGAAGACGGACCTGGCGGGCGCCGCAGAGGCGTTTCAGTCGGCGTTGTCTCAAAACGACAGTTTTGCGCCGGCCCACTTCGGCATGGCGCTGGCGTCTTACAGGTCGGGGAAGGCGGAGGGAGAAAAAGGGAGGTATTCCGAGCAAACAATCTACCATGCCTCCAGGGCGGCAGCTGTTTCGCAGGGGTCTGAATTGGCCCACCGCCTTCTGGGGCGACTGTACTTCGACATCGAAGACTATGACAAGTCGGTGGACGCCTACGTAAGGTCGCTTTCCCTGGAACCGACCCGTGATCCCGCCGTGCTCCGGGCCCTGGTCACGGCTTATGTCCGGACGGGCGTTTTCGACGACGTGCCTTCGCAGGCCCTGGATTCTCTGGAGGTTACGACGGACGAGGGGTTGTTGTTGCCGGTGGTGGCCCAGACGTGCGCGAGCCGGGAAGCTCTCGACCTGGCAATGCAATACTATGGCCGGGGCTTTTCCCGGATGCCGGCCGAGGAACGCCGGTTGTACCAGGACGTGAGTCTGATCGCATCCAGGGAGGAGCTTCTTTCCTACCGGGCGACCGAGGACGATCCCGCGGCGCGGCGGGAGTTCCTGGTAAGGTTCTGGTCGGTAAGAGACCCGGATCTGATGACGTCGGTGAACGAGCGCAAGCTGGAGCACTATCGACGTGTGTGGTATTCGCGTACCGCATTCTCCGAACAGGCGAATCCGTGGGACCGGCGGGGCGAGGTCTATATCCGGTACGGCGCTCCGGATTACCGGTCGACGTCCGGCAGTGTCGCCCCACGCATGCCTGTTTCGGTGGAACGGATCAAGGAGCGTGTCGCCCACGACATCTACGGGGCGGAAGGCATGATGGAAGTCGGACGAGGGCCTGTATTTCCGGTTCGCAGGATGCACGAGGTCGGTCTGGATTTCCCTGCTGAAATGCCACCGGGAACGGATCAGGGCGAAGCGCCAGACCCCCTGGAAGTGGAGCTGGGGGCGCCCGCCCTGGCCGATGAGCCGATGGCGCCCGCGGACATGTCCGCGCTGGATGGAGACAATTACGAGGTGACTCTGTCCCCGAACCGCACGCAGGTGACGGGCGGGGACTTCATGTCCTTTGTAAAGTGGGAATCGTGGGTGTATACCGGTGTCGCCGGGGGGATCGAGGTGGTGTTTACCAACGAGTGGGGAGGTGGGAAGTTCGACTTCGCGCCCGTGCCGGCTGCGGAATTCGACGAAGGCGCATTGCGTCGGACCAGCAGGATGGTGAAGTACTCGCCCGCGATGGTGATGAACCGGAGCATCCGTCAAATGCCCGAACACTATCTTCCGGGCGGACGCGAGGCGTTTCTGGACTTTTACTATGATCGGGCGACGTTCAGAGGGTCCAATGGCAAGACGCGAGTGGAGGTCTACTATGGAATCCCGCCGCGTAGTCTGAGCGAGTCGGAATCTCAGGAACAGCAGGTGTTTCGCCTGGGGTGTGCGGTAGCGCTGTATGAAGCGGAGTCCGGACAGACGCTGCAGGACAGCGAAGAACTGGTATTACGTACGTCGAAGGAACTCTACACGGGGAAGGGTACCTTTATTCCGAATCAGCTCGCGCTGGACGTGAGTCCGGGCGCCTACGAAATGCGGGTTCAGGTAAAGGACCTGGTTTCCGGCCACTCGGGCATTTACAAAGAAAAGCTCGAGGTGGAGGATTATTCCCTGGATACACTTAAGCTGAGCGGCCTGGAACTGGGATTTCAGGTGTCCACCGAAGGCGGCCTGGAAAAGTACGCGAAGGGCGGCGACATCTGGGTGATCCCGATGACCACCAAGACCTATCGGATGGAACAGCATCCGTTCGTCTATTACGAAGCCTACGGCCTGAAACCGGACACATTCGGCCAGAGCCGGTTTACGTTGCACTATACGATCCATTCGATGCCGGAGAAGGGCGGCACCTTCGGACGCCTCTGGGCGGGGATGGGCTCCTTGTTCCGCAGGGGCGAACGCAACCCCGAGGTATCGGTATCCACGGAACAGGTCCGGGAGGAAACGGACCTGCAGGAGTATTTCGAGATGGACTTGAGGAACGCCAAGGCCGGCGTGAACCGGCTGACGGTCCGCATTGAAGATCAAAACGGCAATGCGGTAGCGGAGAAGGAGGTCCTGTTCAGGTTGGAACGGTAACGCGAAGGTACCGAGGATCGTGGCGACGGGGGCTCGGCTGTTAGAGAAATCCAGGGGTCGAAAGTCAGGATCAGGAAGAAAACCAGGTTTTCATTCCGGATTCTGATCACCGGCTTCTGGATTCTTCATTGTTGGAGGGCACTGCAGAACAAGAACCGTGGGACTCTTGGAGATTAGGTTCTATAGGTGGCTTGGACTGAGGTCTCATCGGGTTTTTGTACCGGATACCGAGCTCCAGGCTGCGATTTGTTCCGGTTTGCGAACGATTTTCACCGCCGTTAATTTCCTGTAACTTCGCGCCTTTCGTAGTTTGGGTGTTGCCTTGATGCCTTTTATTCGCGCCATTTCGCGTTATTCGTAGTTTATTCTTTTCTGTTTTTGGACAGGTGTGGTTGGAGGGAGAATGGCAAAACTGGCAATTGACGGAGGACCGAAGGTACGAACCCGGCCGTTTCCCCAAAGGGCGCCGTTTGGAGAGCGGGAAGAGGAACTGTTGGTAGACGCCGTCCGGAGCCAGAATCTGTTCGGCAAGAGCGGACGGTTCGTGAAGGAATTCGAAAGGGCGTTTGCCGATTTCTACGGCGTCGGGTTCGCGCAGAGTTCCACGGGCGGATCGGCGGCCATTCACCTTGCCGTGGGGGCGGTGAACCCGGAACCGGGTGAAGAGATCATCACCGCGCCCGTAACCGATCCGGGTAGCGTGATGCCGATCCTGCAGCAGAACGCGGTGCCGGTCTTCGCCGACGTGGACCCGAGAACACTGAACATGACGCCCGAGTCCATCGAGACGGTCATTACCGACCGGACTCGGGCGATCATCCTGGTGCATCTCTTCGGGCGGCCGTGCGACGTGGAGGCGGTCGCGGACCTTGCGGATCGATACAGACTGATCCTGATCGAGGATTGCAGCCAGGCCCATGCCACCCGATTCAAGGGCAGGTACGTCGGCACCTTCGGACACATGGGGTGTTTCAGCCTGCAGCAGTCCAAGCACATGACGACCGGCGACGGGGGGATGACCGTTACCAATTGTGAGGAAACGTATGTTCGGCTGAAGCTGTTTTCGGATAAGGGATGGGACTATCAGTACATGGGGGAACGCGACCACGGTTTCCTGGCGCCTACCTATCGCATGACGGAGATGCAGGGGGCCGTAGGCCTGGCGCAGCTGGAAAAGGTGCGGGCGGTCGTAGAGCGCCGGATCCATCTCGGACGGCTCCTGTGTGAATTGATCGCGGCCGCGCCGGGAGTCGAGCCAGTGCCCGGGGAACCGGATCGGGAGGTCTCGTGGTGGAATTTCATCTTTCACGTGACGGGCCACGATCCGGGCCGATTCTGCAAGGCGGTGTCCGCGGAGGGCGTCCCGATAGGCGCCCATTATATCGGTGACCCGATATTCATGCGCGGGAAATACCTGACTGACAAAATCACGTACGGAAAGAGTGGATGTCCCTTCACCTGCGGCGTGACGAACCGTGAATACCACTATGGACCCGAAACGACGCCCCAGGCCGTCGCGGGGCTGGGCACGGTTGCGGTGCGAGGCATCCATGAACATATGGACGAGTCGGACATCCAGGACATAGGGACCGCAATCAATAAGGTCGCCGCAAATCTGTAGCTGAGCCTACTGTCGGGACGACTCCTTTGGTTGCCGTCCAATGAACATTCCACATATTCCGCGAATCAGTTCGACTGCCAGGGGAGATATTGATGGTTGAAGGGAAAGAGGTCCTCACGTCTCGCGGCGTCGTTGCAGCCGGGCCGGAAGAAGCGGCCCGGGTGGGTGCGCGCGTACTGGATCGGGGTGGGAACGCGATGGACGCGGCGGCCGCGGCCAGCATGGCATGCTGTATGCTGCAGCCGCAGTCCACGGGCGTGATGGGCTACGTCCTTTGCGCGCTGGTGCTGGACGGTCGGACAGGGAAGGTATGGTCTCTGGATGCCAACTCAGTTTCGCCCGCGTCGGCGAGCGAGGCGATGTACGACGTGATGCCGACGGGAGACGGTCCGAAGGGGATCAACGAGAACGAGTACCTCTGTTCCGTACGGGACAACGCCAACGTGCACGGACCCCTTGCCGTGGGTCCGCCCGGAATGATGGCGGGGATGGGTGTGCTGTGGGAACGATGGGGCCGCTTGAAGTGGTCCGATGTCGTGGCGCCGTCCCTGACGCTGCTCGAGAATGGATTCCCGTTTGGGTCCACGGCCGCCGCGGTGCGAAACCTCGAGCCGGTCATCCGAGAGTTTCCGGCAACAGAGAAGCACCTGATGCCGCAGGGGCGTTTGCCCAACGCGGACGATTTATGGCATCGGCGGGATATGGAGAAATCGTTGACGCGGGCATGTGAGGCGGGGTGGCGTGACTTTTACGATGGAGAAATCGGGCGGAAGATCGCGGACCACGTCAGCAGTACGGGCGGGGCGCTAACCAGGGAGGATATGGCAGATTTCATGCCGCGTGTGACCGCCCCCTATGAAACGACGTACCGTGACGCGACCGTCTATGCCGCGATCTTGCCGAACGGCGGGTTGACCGCCCTGCAGATCCTCAATATGCTGGAATGCTTCGAGCCCGTTCCCGACGATACGGAAGCGTACTGGCACCGGTTGGCCGAAGTGCTGAAGCTGGCCTGGCGCGACAGGCTGCTCTATCTGGGCGATCCGGAACACGTTGACGTCCCGATCGAGCGGCTTCTGAGTAAGGACTACGCGGCAGGACGAGTCGAATCCCTGCGACAGTTTCCGGAATCAGTGGATCGGCGGTCTCCCTGGCCCGAGGGAGATTCTAAGACCGGGACGCTCCACGTTTCCACGGCGGACGCGGAAGGCAACGTGGCGTCCGTGACGATTTCCCAGGGCGGCGCATTCGGTTCTCTTGTCACCGTGCCCGGTACGGGTCTGATCCTGGGGCATGGGATGTGCCGCCTGGATCCGCGGCCTGACCGCAGGAACTCGGTCGCTCCCCGAAAACGGCCCCTGAATAATACGGCGCCGCTGATGATTCGCCTCCCGGACCGGGACGTTGCGGCGGGGTTGCCCGGTGGGCGCCGGCTCGTTAGCGTAAATGCGCGAATCGCGCAGAAAATCGTGGATTTCGGCGCGTCTTCATTACAGGCCGTGTCCGGTCCCCGGATGCACGTCCAGATGGAGGAGCCTGTCATGGTAACGAGATCGCTGGACGAGGGCATTCAGGATGGATTGCTCGAAATGGGCCACGAACTGGATGTCGTCGGGGGCGTCGCGGGCGGCGCGCACTGCGCCGAATACCTGAAGACAGAGGGAAAGGTGCGGGCAGGTGGAAACACGTGGGCGGCGGGCGTTTAGGAATATCCGGAAGCAGGATCAATTGAACCTGGACATGACTATATTCAAGTCGTATATTTCTCAAGTAGATGTTTTTGTTCACATTGCTGCGAATAACGATGAAACCATCGAACGGGAGGAGGAAAATGCCAGTATCACACCCCCGTTTTAGCAAAGAAGAGTTCGCTCGGCGCGGTGATGAGATTTACGAGCGAGACATACGCCTCCGCATTGAGGCAGATAACAAAGGGAAGTTCGTTGTCATCGATATCGAGACTGGCGATTATGAAGTTGACGCGGATGAACTTGGGGCGTCAGATCGCCTTCTGTCCCGCAGGCCTGATGCGCAAATGTGGATGAGGCGAGTCGGTTCTCGCTATACCCGCCGCTTTGGACCGCGCTATCGGTCGGCAAAGACGTGATAGCCGGTATCGTTACCGCCTACCGGGAGGCCGTAATTTCCGTAACGGTGCGAGGCCTTGAGAAACAGGCACAGGAGGTCGAGGCGGTGATTGATACCGGGTTCGATGGCTGGTTGACCCTGCCTGCTTCGCTGGTCGCAAACCTTCGCCTTCCCTGGCGCAGGCGAAGCAGGGCCAGGCTGGCGGACGGAAGCGAGGTCCTTTTCGACGTTTACGAAGCGACTGTTATATGGGACGGCAGTCCACGTCGTATCGCTGTGGACTGTGTGGACAGTGACCCGCTGATCGGTATGTCTTTGCTGGACGGCTATGAGTTGACGGTACAGGTTATCGACGGCGGCAGAGTGGGCATAAAGGCACTTCCCTGAACGGTAAGTCATTTCTACAACAAATCCCGTTCCCAATGGGACCGCCAATCCCGTGACGGATTCAATTGCGATTTCGAAATAATGCACTTCGGGCCTGGTCGTTGGGGCCCGATTTTTGTGTTTGTTACGTTCGTTATGTATATTGCTGTGTCCAGGTGCACGGAGACGGCTGGTCGCTGGAGTCGTGAATATCGATTGCATCGGTCCCGGGTCTACGGTTATTACGATGGCTCACCGTATCAGGTGTCGGATGATGCGGGGAAGGGTACTATGGCAGAGGGTTCAGCGGTTGCGGAATCGGCCGACATCAAGAGTAGCATCGAGACGCACGCGGTGACGCTGCGCAGCGTTATCCTGGCGGGAGCGCTGGCGGTCGGGGTGAACGTCGTTGTGAACTACGTGGAGTACGTGGTCCACGCGTCGCGGATGACGTTGAGTCACTTTCCGATGGGCACCCTGCTGCTCTACCTTCTATTGGCGCTGGGACTGAACCCGCTCTGCAGGTTGCTCGCGAGTCGGTATGCGTTGTCGCCGACCGAACTGCTGGTCGTGCTGGCGGGCGGTCTGGTCGGCGGGGCGATCCCGTCCGTAGGCCTGACGGGGTACTTCCTCGGGGCGATCGCGGCGCCTTTCTACTTTGCGACACCGGAGAACCAGTGGGGAGAATTCTTCCATCCCTATATCCCCCATTGGCTGGCGCCAAGAAACACCAACGGTACGCTGGACTATCTGTTCGAAGGTCTGCCGCCCGGCGACGCCATTCCCTGGAATGCGTGGTTTATACCCGTAGTCTGCTGGATGGGGCTGATTACCGCCCTGTTTTTCGGTTCGGTCTGCCTCGCAGTAATTCTGCGAAAGCAATGGATGGAAAGCGAACGCATTTCGTTTCCAATATTGCGCCCCGTCACCGACCTTACCGAACGGGCGGAGACATCGGATTACCCACGACTATTCTGGATCGGATTCACAGTCGCGTTCGGTATTCTGGCCTGGAATATGATCAATTATTTCGTTCCCGGATTTCCACAGATTCCGAACATCCGATGGGGCCCCTGGATCAGGTTCGAACGTTATTTCCCTGGTCTGTGGACGCGGATCAATATGTTTACGATTTCCTTCTGCTATTTCGCCAATATAGACGTGTTATTCAGTCTCTGGTTCTTTGATCTTCTGTTCATCATTCGCAGCGGGATTCTGAACCGGCTTGGGATTAACGCCAGTTCGTGGTCCCACGCCTCCGCCGATTTCCAGTGGGTGCCTCTGGGCGCGTTTTTTGCGATGGTGGGATGGGGGTTCTGGACGTCGCGGAACCACTTGAAACTGGTCTTCATGAAGGCGCTCGGGAGGGACGCGCCCCTGGATGACAAAGACGAGATGATGTCGTTCCGGACGGCGGTATTCGGACTGATTGTGTGCGTTTTGTTCGCCGTATTCTGGTGGTGGCAGGCCGGAATGAGTCTCGTCCTGGCGTGTGCGTTTGTTCTGGCCGCGTTCATCCTGTATCTGGGCGTTTCGCGCATCGTGTCCGACGTGGGCCTGGTCTTCATCAGCATGCCGGTGGGGCCGCAGCGGTTTGTCACGTCCCTGTTCGGGTCGCGGAATCTGTCGGGATCCAGTCTGACGACGCTGGGATTCACGAACGGCATCGCGTCCTACGGCAAGGGCCTGTTCATGCCGTCGGTCATTCACGGGGCCAAACTGGCGGACATCTGCCCCGGAAGCGGGCGGCGTCGCGTGCTTGCGGCGTTGTTGGTGGCATTCGGCGTGGGATGTGTTTTTTCCATCCTGTTCACGTTGTACCTCGGTTACACGTACGGGGCCTTTAATTTCAATGACTATCCGTTCGCCCGCTACAGCAAGTCCGGCTTTGCCGGGGTGCTCACCCAGATGAATAACCCGGAGCCGCCCCACCGGTTGCAGTTGAGCCTGTTTGGGATTGGCGCTGCGGTGATGTCTTTACTCACGTTTTTGAAATACAGGTTTCCGTGGTGGCCCTTCCACCCGGTTGGATTCGCACTGGCAGGTACGGGGACGTCCGTCCGGTATACCGTATTTTCGGTGTTTCTGGCCTGGGCTGTCAAGTTTCTCATCCTGCGAATCGGCGGGGCGGCGCTCTACCGGCGTTACGTGCCTTTCTTCCTGGGTGTGCTCGTGGGTTATTCCCTGGGCGTGGGCGTTTCGTTGATTGTGGACATGGTCTGGTTTCCCGGTGGCGGTCATTCAATACACGGGTATTGACCCGCATTGTTCAGAAGAGGCCTTTAGCACGAATCATGCGTCGTTCGAAGCTCGAAAAGGGGTTTATTCAGGAGGTGGTTCATGGAAACGGCAGTTGAGCGATCGGTTGCCCGTTCGTGGGCGTTGTACGACCAGGCGCAGGAGGTCATCCCGCTGGGCACGCAGACGCATTCCAAGGCCCCGAGAGAGGCGCTGCGGGGAGTGGAGCCCTGCTACCTGGTTCGGGGCGATGGTTGCCGGGTATGGGATGCCGATGGCAATGAATACATAGATTTCAGGAACGGGCTTGGCCCCATAACTCTGGGGTACCGTTACCCGGCGGTGGATGAGGCCGTCAGGGAACAACTGCAAAGTGGTATCGTATTCAGTTACCCGCACCCGCTGGAAGTCGAGGTTGCGCGGCGGCTGGTGGAGGTACTCCCCTGCGCGGAACGGGTCCGGTTCCTGAAGACAGGCGGTGAGGCCATGGCGGCGGCGCACCGCCTCTCGAGGGCGTTCACGGAACGGGAACTCATCCTGACCTGCGGGTATCACGGTTGGGTTAATACGATGGCCAGGGGCGGGGTGCCGGAGGCGACACGCAAGACCTATGCCACAATGCCGTGGGGCGACGTCGGGCCGTATGCCGAGGCATTTGAGTCTGCTCCCGGTGAGATTGCTGCCGTAAGCGTGGCGTGCGGTTACGCGGAAATCGAACAGGGGCGTTCCTTTCTGAGGGAACTGCGGACGTTAACACGGCAGCATGGCGCCGTCCTCATTTTCGATGAAATCGTAACCGGGTTCCGGCTGAGCCGGGCGGGCGCGCAGGAATATTTCGGGGTGGTTCCCGATATGGCGGTGTTTGCGAAGGGACTGTCGAACGGCGTGCCTCTTTCCTGTTTCGTGGGAAGGGCGGATGTGATGGAGACGGTGGCGGATTGCGTCGTGTCGTCAACCTTCGGAGGTGATACGCTCGGGCTCGCCGCGGCGCGGGCCGTGCTGGACGTGTATGAACGTGAGGATGTAATCGGCACGCTGTGGAAGCGCGGCGAACAGCTTCACGAAGGCTTCAACGCGTGCAGCGGGAGACTGGGCCTGCCTGCGCGCTTCGTTGGCGCGCCCCCCGTCGGGCAACTGGTATTCGACCATCCCGACGCGGCACGGCTGTTCCTCAGGTTCAACGAGGAAGTACTCAGGCGTGGGATCATCGTCTATTCCGTCTGCTATACCAATTACTCGCACTCGGAGGCGGATATCGACGAGGCTGTGGATGCGATGGGCGAGGCATTGGAAGTAATCGCAACAGAAGGGTTGTTCGACAGGGGGTAATGTACTTATCTTACAGGTATTCCCTGTAACCGCACCTTGAATTGACGCGCATTCATCCGTCGGATCCGGAGGAGCGTTTGTTGAGATACGCCGCAATTGCAGCAACCTTGTTCGGCCTTGCTACCGTGGCTGTAGCGGCGCCGCCTGCGAGTGACTCGCGTGACGGTGAACGGGTTGTTTGGCTCATACCTTCCGGGAAACCCATGGTTTTGCTGACCCAGGTCTGGCGGGGCAGAACCGACGGGACGATGCCCGAAAGGGTGGGTATCTACCTGGGGCCGCCTGGTGACGTGGGTTTCCTCCCGGACGGCGGGCTGGTCTACCTGGAGCGGGCGCTGGACCACGTTGCGTTCGGCACGACGCCGCTGGGCAGACTCACGTCCGATTCGCGCAAACAGCGTCGCCTTCCCCTGGCGCGCAATCGGATATGGCGAATTGACGCTTCCGGCGAGTCCCTCTGGCCGTTGCCCGACGAAATGGACCCCATCGATCTGGCGGTTGCGCCGGACGGAAGCCGACTGGCCGTAACGGACCGGGAGGGATTGTGGCTCGTCGATGCATTCGGGCGCGCCAGGCTGCTCGTGCGCGGACACGTCCGCGGTCCCCTGGAGTGGTCTCAAGGCGCCAACGCAGTTGCGGCGGTTGTGGAAGGCGAATCGACGTATGTCGGTGTGGACGGCTCCATCGTTCCGCCGTGGCGAAGCACGAGCGATATATCCGATGGCAGGCCGTTCCAGCCGGCACAGGAAACAGAGATTGACGCCTTGATGCTCATGGTTCACCAGGCGCTGAACTGGTGGGTCAGGGGTCATCACGCCATGCACCGGGGGGAGTACCGTAGCGCGAGGGATGCCTACCGTGAATCGGTCAGCGGTTTCAAGGAAATTCGAAAGACGTATGCTTCGCTGGGCCTGTCCCGGGGTAGCTGTCAGGGTTATATCGATGCGATTCGACGCCGTATCAGAAACGACGAGGCGCTGAAGGAAGCGGTATGCTCGGAACGCCTTCTCGTAGTCGGCGACCTGATTTCAGAGTTCAATTCGGCGCGCGCCAATGTAACAACAACTGGCTTGAGCGCGCTCCTTTCATGGGCTTCCGCCGAACTGAAGGAACGGCGGTCGGACGCGTCCTCGAGAGCACGGGATCTGGCGCAGCTCAGGCATCTTTTCCAATGTCCTGCAACCGACGAACCCCATATGCCTGAAATCGGATACCATTTCCGGCCTGCCGTTCACGCCCCCGGCCCCGTGTTGACGTGCTACTGGCACCGGGGGCGGGTGCAATATCTGCTGGGAGGTACCGGCGGATACGCGGTGGAGGCGCAGGATGTGCCGCGCGCCGTGGTCGATTCACTCTTTGACCTGGGCGTGGCGCGGCTAAGCAGAGATGAAGTTGACGAATCGATCTTTCCTCTGCGCGTCGTTGCCCACCAGCGTCCCCGAAATAAAGATGCACACCTGAAACTGGGATATGCGTTTCTGGAGGACAAATACTACAGGGGCGCGAAATGGGCATTCAGAAAGGCTGCGGCGCTCCCGGGCAACGACGCCGAAGCCTACTACGGCCTGGGCCTCGTGTTGATGGAACTTCACAACGAGCGCTACCAGGCGATAGCCTATTTCAGAAAAGCATTGATGCGCGACCGGGACTACGTGGATGCCCAGTACAAGATCGCACTCGTGAGATATATGCTCAACGAACACGACGTGAAGCCGGAGTTGGACCGGGTGCTGAAGACGGATCCGGAGTACGCCGACGCCTATCTGTTGATGGGAGATTGGTACGCCAACTTCATGGAGGATTACGAAGAGGCCATTGTCTGGTACACCCGGTATCTGGCGATGCGTCCGGCCGACCAGAAAGTGGGGAGGCGGCTGGGCCATGCGTACCTGAAAGTGAAGGACTACGACCGGATTCTGGAGAAAGTCCGGGCGTTTACGGACGAGTACCCCGATGCAATCGAACTGATGCCGATCGTGGCTCAGGCCTGCGCGAAGCGCAACAAATACGATATGGCGATGGGGTTTTTCTCAACGTACATCTCGCGGCTGAATCCGGACCAGCGCGCGCTTTACAAAGATATCGGTCTGATTGCTTCATCGGAAGAAATGGCCGAATACGAACAGACGTCGGGCGCTACGCGGGAAGCGTATCTGGAAAGCTTCTGGAACGTAAGGGACCCCGACATAGGCACGCCGGTAAACGAGCGGTTGCTGGAGCATTACCGCAGGGTCTGGTATGCCAGCCTGGAGTTTTCCAACGGCAAGAAACCCTGGGACCGCCGGGGCGAGGTGTATATTCGGTTCGGCGACCCGGACCACGTGACGAGTTCACGGAACGTGAATTTTCAGCATAGCTTGCCCGTGCTGCGCGTGAAGGAACGACTCGCCAGACAGCTATATGGAACCGAGGCGATCGGCACGTCGTTTATGGGTCCTGTTTTTCCCATCCGTAATTTCGCTCTGGAGCGCGACATCCTCGGATTCGAAAGCGCCGCGGCCGACCTGGGCATCGAGGGCGAGCGCGACGCCTTCACGGGAGGGGACCCGGATGGTTCCGATGCCAATCTGAGGCAGATGACAACGTCGGAGGGAAGCCGGGACGGGGGCTCGTCGACCGACCGCAATAACACGGAACGTCCCAGCAGCGCAGGTACAATCGGCGAGGGCGGAGATATCGGCCAGACTGAACTCGCAAGCGCGGTGACTGGGCCCCTGCCGTCCGGCATCAGCACGGAGATTTTCGCGGGATCGGGATTCAGTCCGGTACTGGGCGCGGGGGCCGACCTCGGTTCGACGCCGTGGGAGTCGTGGGTCTACCTCAATGTCGATGGCGGGATCGAGATTACGTTTACGGACGAGTTCAACTCGCAGGTATTTGATTTTGCACCGGTACCGGATGCGCCTGATCTGAATATCGATCAGGTTTCGAAGTTTCGTCGTTTTTCGCCAGAGAAGGTATTCACGCAGGCGGTCGCTCTGACTCCCGATACCTTCACACCCGAATACGCTGAAGCGCCTTTTGACTTCTACTATACATTGGCCGACTTCAAAGGGCCGGACGGCAAAAGCGCTCTGGAGATCTACTATGGCATTCCGTGCGCCTCGACCAACTATCTGCCCGAACATAATGTCACACAGGTGGCCGTCCGCCGGCAACTGGCGCTGCTCTCGCCGCATTCGGAAAAAGTCTACCGGAAGACTGCCGAAATGTTTTACAAGAGGCCGGGGAATCGAACGGGCCCGGACGTCGTCCTCCCGGACGTGGTCAGGCTTGAAGTGCCGCCCGGCGTCTACAGGTTGGAAGTCAAGGCTCGCGATCGAATGACGGGCCGGCTTGGGATATACCGGCAGCAGGTGGTCGTTGAGTCTTACCATAGAGAGGGTCTCCGCGTGAGCGACCTGGCATTGGCGTATAATGTCAGCGAGTCCGCCGCTGATCCTGGCAAATTCGGAAAAAACGGTCTGAACGTGATTCCGATGCCGTCACGAACCTTCGGAACCGGCCAGAATGTGTTTGTCTATTACGAGATTTACAACTTGAAGCGTGACGAGTTCGGCCAGACCCGGTACCGGGTCGAGTATACGATGGGGCCTAAGGCAGGCGGCGTGCTTTCGAGGCTGGCACAGACGCTAACGGGGAAGTCGAAAAAGCAGGGCGTGGCGATCGGATATGAACAACTCGGGCTGCACGAGTCTGAAGTGGCGTATACGGAGCTGGAACTCGGAGAGGCACGACCGGGACGGCACTACCTCAACGTGAAGGTAACGGATTTAAACAGTGGTAGATCCTTCGCGAAGGAAACCACGTTTGTCGTGCAGAAATAACTCGTCGCCAGGAAACTGACGAGATGGGGAAAAACGCCGGTGAAGGAGTATGCGCATATGGCGCGGGTGTTGTTATGTTTTTCACTTTTTTTTGTGCTCGCATTTGTACCTGCGCGTGCGTGGGCGGAAAGGGTCACTATTGAAGACGTGGACTTCGACGGCAATGGAACCATCGATCTGACCGACTTCGTCCTGTTCGCGCGAGCGTATCAGTCGGACGACCCGATATACGATCTGGACGGCAGTCGCGCGGTGGACCTGCCCGACTTTTTAATTTTCGCATCCTTCTTCGGGCAGATCGTGGTCGAATTTCCGGTGGTACCGATACTGAAGCATGAACTTCTGGATGTGCCGGCCGGCGAATTCACCATGGGGACCGACCGTGGAGGGCTGCCGCCGGACGGGCCTGAACACGTCGTCTACCTGGACGCGTTCAAGATAGACAAATACGAGGTAAACAACGCGCAATACATCGCCTTTCTGAATGACAGAAACCGGAATACCAAAACTGTGGGTCGCACGGCGCCCTGGCAGACGGACGAAGATATCGCATACGAGAACGCGGTGAACCGCAATCGGGACCCGGAAGACAACGTACTCTACAATCTGAATTCGAGAAGAGCGGACATTCGGATTTCGATAGACGTTCTGGCCGGACGCGAAGGGGACGAAGACGGGGAAGACGAGGAATTGGGGCGTACCATCAAGGATGAGTACGTGCTGAAAGCGTTCTACCTGGCCAACCGGGCGGTGACGAACGTGACCTGGTACGGCGCAAAGGCGTACTGTGAATGGGCCGGAATGCGGCTTCCCACGGAAGCGGAGTGGGAAAAGGCGGCGCGGGGCACAGACAAGCGGCCCTATCCCTGGGGTTCCGCCACGCCCACCCCTGAACACGCGAATATTGCCGATCTTGTGGGTCGTACGGTGGACGTCGGCAGCCACCCGAGGGGCGCGAGCCCATACGGGGCGCACGATATGTCGGGCAATGCCTGGGAGTGGTGCGAAGACTGGTTCAATCCGGATTACTATAACGACACGCCAAAGGAAAATCCGAAAGGGCCTGAAATCGGGCTGAACCGCGTTATGCGGGGCGGTTCATGGAAATTTCGGGACCTTGCCGACACGACCACCAGGTGGTTCGACGCGCCGTTTGCCACGGACGAACAAATCGGTTTCCGGTGTGCGAGTGATTTCTGACGTTCCTGACGTGCGGCGGCAAACGACGCTGGTAATGGGAGGAACCGGCAGGCCGGTCAAATGGGACCAGGTGTGAGGGTAAGCGAAGATGCGGATTGGAATTGATCGTGTGTGGCGGTGTAGCATATGGTTTGTCTTCGGATTGCTTGCCTGTTTTCTCCTGGCGTGCGGTGACGACAACCCCGTCGAATCCGACGACGACGAGGAACCGATTGCACCGCCTTCGCTGTGTTCGGATACGCCGGGGACGATCTGCACGTGGGCGGGCACCGGGGATGCGGGTTGGGACGGCGACGGCAACGTATTGCTGTTGTCGACGTTTTACTGGCCCGTGGACGTGATGGTTACCCATGAGGGCCGGGTTTACGTTCTGGATTGGGCGAACCATCGCGTGCGGCGAGCGGCCCTGGGCGACAGCACGCTGGAGACGGCGATCGGAAGCGGACTCATGGGCGACGGATCCTACGCGCAGTCCGAGCGTATTCCGCCGGGGGCGCCCGGGAGGTCCGTCAATTTAAGTCACCCCACGCATCTCCTCCAGTTGTCAGGCGGGGCGTATCTGCTCACGGCCTGGCGAAACCACAAGCTGCGGATATTCGATCCCGTCAGCGGCAGGGTGAGGGTATTCCTGGGAGACACGCCGGGGTTTTCCGGTGACGGCGGCGCTGCGGAGGACGCGCTCTTGAACCTTCCTTCGCAGACGGTGCTCGCACCCGACAACACGCTGTACGTACTGGACCAGCGAAACCTGCGGGTAAGGAAGATCGATGCAGGCAGCGTCATTACCACGGTGATAGGATCGGGAACGGCCGGATTCAGCGGCGACGGCGGCCCGCCCCGCCTGGCGCAACTGAACCTCCCGGCGGGAAACAATCCACGGCCAGCGGGCGGATTGGCTCTGGGGCCCGACGGAGACCTCTATATTTCCGACACACTCAACCAGCGGATTCGGCGGGTGGACTTCGAAAGGGATCTGATCGACACCGTCGCGGGCACGGGCCTGGCCGGATTCAGCGGGGACGGCGGTCCGGCCACGCAGGCGAACTTGAACAACCCGCGGGACATTCAGTTCGGTCCGGACGGGCGGCTGTACATCGCCGATGAGATGAACCATCGCGTCCGGGCGATCGACCTGGCTACCGGGACGATTACAACGGTGGCAGGAAACGGGCAACCGGGATTCAGTGGAGACGGAGGCCCGGCGACGTCGGCCGCATTGAACCGGCCCGCGGGCGTCGCGTTCGATGAGGCAGACGGTCACCTCTACATTGCCGATACGTACAACCATCGCATCCGGCTCGTAACGCTCTCGGGACCGGGAAGGCTCTGAGATAAACGGACGTGACTGACGGACAGGAGGCGAGGAGGCCCGTCTTGCCCGACCAACCCAATTTCCTGGTGATCATGTCGGACCAGCACAACCGGAACTACATGGGTTGTGCCGGAGATCCGGTCGTCCGAACGCCGCACCTCGACGCCCTGGCGGACCGCGGCGTGCTGTTCGAGAATACCTACTGCGGGTCGCCGCTTTGCGTGCCGTCGCGGATGACCTTTCTCACGGGACGACATGCGTCTGATATCGAAGTATGGTCCAATGCGTGTCCTCTCAGGTCGGATATTCCAACATTCGCACACGGTCTGGGGCTGGCGGGATACGAGACGGTCCTGGGCGGCAGGATGCACTTCGTCGGACCGGACCAGCTTCACGGATTCGAGAGGCGCATCATTGGAGACGTTTCGGGTCCGCTTCCGGGCGGACCGGGCCCCGATCTGGGACCTATTCCGACGGGTACGACCGGCCAGTCCCGTCGCTCGGTTGAAATCTCCGGACCGGGCCGAACGGCCTACCAGGCTTACGACGTGGCGGTAACCGAGGCGTGTCGTGAGTTTCTCGAAAGCCGCGACCGGTCCGGCCCCGGGCGACCCTTTTGCCTGGTAACGGGCTATGTGCTGCCGCATTGCCCGTTTATCTGTCCCGGGGATTTATACCGTGATTATTACGATCGGGTGGCACTGCCGGCCGTTCCCGATGGCTACCTGGATGGGCTGCATCCGGCGATGCGTCTCTGGCGCGAGAAGCGCGGTGTCAACGGTTTGGACGATGACGCGGTGCGCCGTGCACGCGCAGCCTACTACGGCCTTGTCACGTTCCTGGATGACCTGATCGGGCGGTTGCTCGAAACACTGGCTTCGACGTCGTTCGCGGACAACACCGTGGTGATCTATCTCTCGGACCACGGCGAGATGGCCGGTGAGCACGGGATGTGGTGGAAGAGCAGCTTTTACGAGGGGTCCGCCGGCGTGCCGATGATTGCGTCGTTCCCGGGCCGATTCGAAGAGGGTCGGCGTGTCGATGCCGTGACCAGCCTGCTGGACGTCGGCCCCACGCTGATCGATCTGGCCGGCGGAGATCCCCTGCCGGAGGTCGCTGGCCGCAGCCTCCGGTTTTTCCTCGAGGGCGACGGACGGGCGCCGGGTTGGTCGAATGAGGTGTTTTCCGAGAATTACAGCGGAGCCGACGAACCGCCCGGCCGGATGGTCCGCCAGGGTCCCTGGAAGTTGAATTGTTACCATGGGTTCGATGAGCCGCAGTTGTTCAATCTGGTCGACGATCCCCATGAATTCAACGACCTGGCGCGAGATCCGGGTTGCGAGGAGGTGAGGGAGGCTCTCCTGGAGCGGGTCCGGGGGGCATGGTGCGGGGGCGCGATCGGGCCGACGCTGCAACGACGGGCCGACGGGCGGGGTGTGTTGCGAAGGTGGGCCGGCGCGGTAGAACACGATCTGGCGGGTTACTGGAAGGCGCCGCCCGGGTGTAACGTATTTCCGGAAGAATGAACCGCTGAAGAGGATGTCGGATCAACAGGCCCTGCCGGGAGGCTGTTTGGACGAAAAACAGCTTACCCGCGCAGGGCGGTTTTCTGCCGGTCGTTGCACGGACAGACCCCGATGCCCCGAAGGGCGGATTACATTAACGTCCCTTATCCTCAATTCAAAGAAAGACGACAATCAAATCGTCCACAAAAGGCACAAAAACACAGAAGGGACCGGTGCGAAGCGAGGTATCGAGGTCGTCAACAAGGATGATATTTCCGTTCACGTCAAAGGACCTGGTGTATCCTGGTAATCCGCAGTTTAATCGCCTTTATCTACTTGCACATATACGAATTAACCTCCCCGAAAAATGACGAATCACGGTCGGTCTTCCAAAACGGGCAGGACGACGTACGACGGCCGGTTCGCGTCGTGGAAGACGGTGTTGACGGCGATCTGGCCGGTGACTTCCTCGCCGAAGGGACCCCCTGTGTTGAGGTTTCGATCGTACCGGGGGTAATCGCTGCTGGTAATCTCTATGCGCATCCGGTGCCCCGGTAGAAATACCTGTGCCGTGGCGGACATGTCTATTTCATACCTGTAGATCTTTCCCGGCGTCAGCAGTTCCTGCCGTTGCAGGGAGTTCCGGAATCGCGCTCTCAGGATGCCGTCGCAGACGGGCATGGAACGGCCGTCCGGCCAGACGTCGCAGAGCCTGACCACCCAGTCCGTATCCGGCGCCGACGAGAGGCCGTGCAGGATGGCTTTGACGGGTCCGATGACGGTCAGGTCGCGTTTTAATTCACTGGAGGTGTAGGTGAGCATTTCGCCTTCCAGTCCCCTGTGGTCAACGGGACCCAGCGTTGGATAGAAGCGCAGCCCGGGCATGGGGTTGTTCGGATCGTACGCAAAGCTGTCCGGATGTTCGGCGTTGTCGGGCGGATCGAAGGTCAGCCCGCCGTTGTTGAGCGAGGTTTCGTCTTTTCCGGAACCCGCTCGAAAATACGCAGACCGGTACGTGATTCCCGGAGGCGGCCAGTCGTCGAAATCCAGCCACTCATTCTTGCCCATCAGGAAAATGCGTACCGGCGGCCCCTCCATGATGCCGTTGTCTATACCCTTCAGCCAGTAATCGTACCACTGCAGACGGTGCGCACTCATGTCGAACACCGCCTGAGGGCCGAAGTCGAGTTCGCCGACGACACGTTTTGCGGCGTTGCCCGGTCCGTGGATCCAGGGTCCGATGAGCAGGCGTTGCCCTTGCCGGCAGGCCCGGGTTCGACCGTATTTTCGGATTCCCTGGAAGGCCTGCAGCGTGCCGTCCAGGAAGACGTCGAACCACGCGCCGAAGTGCAGCATGGGGGTGTCGACGTCGCCGAATCTCGAGGCGATATTGGTGGGCCACCAGTAGGGACCGTCTTCGGGGTGGTCCAGGTATTCGAAGTACCAGTCGAGCAGTCCTTCCAGGGGCGGGAAAGACTTCAATGGAAGGTGCCGCTCCCAGTCTTCGTATTCATCGAATGCGCTTGCCAGACGCGCCGTCGCGGCTTCAAGGCCCTGTGGCGCGCTTTCGTGTTTCAGCTGGGCCAGCAGCGTCTGCATCGCCCACTTTTGGAAGGGTAGCGAGAAGGCGCCGTACCGGTACCAGAAGCCGCTGTAATAGTCCGCGCCGCCCTGGCGCACATAGAGCGCCGTCAGGTGCGGAGGCCGGGTCGGGGCGACCATGTACTGGGAGAATCCGGAATAGGAGCCGTCGGCCATCCCGACGCGGCCGTTGGACCAGGGCTGCACGCCCGCCCATTCGATGGTATCGTACCCGTCGCGGTTGGCGCCCCAGCCGTCGTCCAGGAAGGGTCGCCACTCGCCCTCGGAGGCGAAGGTGCCCCGAACGTTCTGGCCAACGAAGACGTAACCCCGGCTTGCGAAGAACTCGCCGTTCGACGTGCACCGGCCGACCAGCTCGTAGGCAACCCGTTCCACGATGACGGGATATCTGCCATCGGCTTCGGGGCGGTAGACGTCGGCACGCAGGACGACGCCGTCTCGCATCTTTATGGGTATATTGCGTTCTACGCGTACTGAATGTCGCGGTTCGGACAGCGCCGTATCAGACATGAGAATCTCCTCTATAGGGTTTCTTTCACGTTGTCCCAGTCTGCCACACGTCCCGATGAACATTTGACGCGGTGTCAACTTCGGCGGAGGAAACCGACCGCCCGGTGTCGACGCATCGAATCTTCATCGATGTTCAATATACCGACAGAGTCGTTCCATGGCCGGTTCCAACACAGACGGATCCGGACGCGCCACCGGGCTTCGCCCGCTCTATCGGGATTCCCTCGCAATGTCTCCTTGCAAAGGATCCGGGTTCGCAGTATCATGGCTGCGTCGTTGCGGCGATGGTCCACGACTCGGTTTCTCGGACACGGGCGTGCGATGAACCGCAGCCGAAAACCGACGTGGCCGTTCGCACACGGCATCATCTCGGCAGGGTTCAAAGATAGGGAATCAGTCAGGGGAATCCAATTGCAGACTGCCGCCCGGCATCGAAATGCGGATAGCGGAAACGCGCAATGGCGGTCGTCTGCGTGCGACGGAATCGGATGAATTCACAATGGCATCCAGTCGGTGGGAGATGAGGGTATGAGGGGCGTCGTCTATCTCGGCGAGAGTGAAGTGGAAGTCAGGGAATTCGATCGGCCAGAACCCGGGCCCGGTCAGGTGGTCATCGAAATGAAGGTCGCGGGATTGTGTGGCAGCGATCTGCACAAGTACCATAGCAGCCGGGCGTGGGCGAGCGAGCGGAAGGACATGATTTCCGGACACGAGCCGGCGGGTGTCGTGGCCGAAGTCGGTAAGGACGTCGTCAATGTATCCGAAGGCGACAGGGTCTGCGTCTATCACACGGTAGGGTGCGGTCATTGCGCGGTCTGTCTGTCCGGTACGCCGGTGTTCTGTTCGGACCAGGGTGCATTCGGCAGGACTCGCGACGGGTCCCACGCGGATTTCATGGTCACGGGCTCAAGGTACTGCATGCCGCTGCCCGATAGGGTCTCGTTTACGGTCGGCACGCAACTGGCATGTACCGCCGGGACAGCCTTTTCCGCCGTGAGCAAGGTTTCGAAACGTCACGGCGATCCGCTTGTGGTGTTCGGATTGGGTCCGGTGGGACTGACGACGCTATTGATGGGTGAGGCGATGGGATACAGGACGTTTGGCGTGGACATCAGTCCGTACAGGATTGATCTTGCGGGCCGTATCGGCGGCGGGGTTGTCATTGACGCAATGGAGAACGACCCGGTTGAAGCGGTCAGGGATCTGACGGGTGGAGATGGAGCGGCCGGGGTTGTGGAGTGCTCCGGGAGCGGCCTCGCACGCACGCAGGCGGCGTCGGTCGCAGGATTGCACGGGACGGTGGTCTACGTGGGCGCCGGCGCGTCAGCGCTCGAGATCGATTTTACGGATATTCTTCGGAAGGAACTGACGCTCAGGGGCAATTCTGTGTATTCGATGGGCGCCTATTTCGATGCCGTCGCCTTTCTGCAGACCCACCGGGTGCCGCTGGACGAAATCGTGACCCATCGCTTTCACATTGAACAGGCCAGGGAAGCATTCGAAATCTTCGATCGCGGTGACACGGGAAAAGTGGTTTTTGAATGGGACGACGGGATGGGTTCGTGAGAACGGCTGCACGGCGACGTCCTTGATGGGATTCCCGTATTGTGCGTTAACCCACAGGGATATCGAGATGTCGTGTCAAGACAGGCGCCGTGGTTCACGAGGAACTGGAATCCGGTAGTACAGGGAATGGAGGAAAGGAAAATGCCAGAGAAAACGAGGGTGGGTATTATCGGATGCGGCGGCATGGCCCGGTCGCATGCCAGCCGGATGAGCGAGGTGCTTCACCGGGTGGAGATTGCGGCCGTGGTGGACATCGATCTCGATCGGGCGCGGGCGGTCGCCGGACACTTTCCCAATAACCCCGTGGTTGCCGCCGATTTTGAGAAGGTCCTGGATCATGTCGACGCCGTTCTCGTGGTACTGCCCCATCATCTTCACCACCCGGTTACGGTACGCTGCCTGGACGCGGGCAAGCACGTGCTGGTGGAAAAGCCGATGGCCAACAGCGAGCGGGAGTGCCTGGAGATGATTGAAGCGGCGCAGCGGAACGACCGAGTGCTCATGGTGGCCTACTGCATGCGGTTTCATCCCCTGATACTGAAGTTCAAGGAAGTGGTGGACAAACGGACGTTCGGCGAGGTCTTCCAGCTATCGATCTGGACCGAGCAGCATACGCAGCGTGAGCCGGATAGCTGGCACTGCCGGGCGGGTACTCTGGGCGGCGGTCAGTTCTTCAGCCATGGCTGTCACTACGTCGATCTGATGTTGTGGATGCTGGGTCGACCGGTGAAGGGCGTGCATCTGGGAACCAATCGAGGCACGCCGTGGATGGAGCGGGAGGGGACCAGCAACGTGTGCCTGGAGTTCGAAGGCGGCATCCTGGGCTATCATTTCGGCACCTGGGGGGCTCGGGGCACCCGGCTCGGTTACTCCTTTCACGCGCACTGCGAGAAGGGGATGGTGGAACTGCATCTGGCCACGGGGCGGGTGACTTACCTGGGCGACGTTGAAAAACACGTGCCCGGCGAACACGATCCCGGGCAGCGGGAGATCGTATTGATGGAAGAAAAACACGCCAAGCCTACGGAAGTGGAGATGGCGCACTTTATCGATTGTATCGAGACCGGCCGGAAACCGCTGACCGACCCCGTATCCAGCCTTGAGGGACTGAAGGTAATATGGAAACTGTACGAGGCGGAGGAAAGCAACACGGTCGCAGACCTCAGGGGACTGGGGCTCGCAGTCCGTTGATAAAGTCGCTCTGCAGGCGAGGCGGAGCCATTGCGGTCGAAGACAAGGCGCGCGACCGAGTCCCATCCCTCGATTCGGCGAGGGAGCGCAACGCAGTATTTCGACCGCAATGGCCGGCCGTAGCCCGGATGGGCTTTATCAACGGGCTGCCAGGTACGATGGATGAAACGGGCGTCCGCGCGGCCGATTGACGAGTGTGCCGCGCCCTGTGCGGATTTCGCTGCAAAGAATCAGAACAAACTTCAATCAGGGGAGAAATTGCATATGGACCGTGTCGTGCTTGGGGAGAGCGGCCTTTCGGTATCTCCGATCGCCGTCGGCACCTGGCAGCTCAGTCCCCGGTTCTGGGGGCCGCAGTCGAAGGACGACGCGATGGCCGCGATGAAGTTCGCGTTTGATCGCGGGATCAACTTTTTCGATACGGCGGAAGCCTATGGCGATGGCTATGCCGAGACGGTTCTGGGTGAGGTCGTACGGGACCTGCCGAGGGACGAACTCGTGCTGGCAACCAAGGTATTCAACCATTTTAATCCCGACGGCTCCCGGTATCCCGATCTTTCGCCCGATCACATTACAGCGCGGTGCGACGTGTCGCTCGAACGGATGGGGGTCGAGACAATCGACCTGTATCTGCTGCACATGTACGACCCGCTGACGCCGCTTGCCGATATTGCCGGAACGCTGGAAAGACTTCGCGATCAGGGCAGGATTCGGTGCTATGGTCTCAGCAACCATACGGTGGAACAATGCCGGGCGCAGCGGCGCTTCGGCAGGTACGACGTCGTGCAGCCTCCGTACAGCCTGATTGAACCGGCCGGAGAGAACGATCTGTTGCCCTGGTGCCAAACGGAGAATGTCGGCGTGATGATCTATTCGCCCATGCACAAGGGGCTGCTGAGCGGGAAATACACCGGAGAAGAGACCTTTGACGACTTCCGGATGAACCATCCCGATTTTCAGGGAGACCGGTTCAGGGAACTGTGTGCGAAGGTGCAGAGCCTGAAGCCGATCGCGGAACGCAACGAGCTGACGATTTACCAGTTGGCGCTGTCCGCCACCCTGATGCATCCGGCGATTCACGTCGCCATCTGTGGCATCAAGACGCCGGATCAGATTGCCGAGGCCGTGGGAGCGGCGGGGAAGCGATTGTCACGCGAAGATTATTTCGCGGTGAGAAATACGGTGGGGCCGGGCAGCCCGAAAATTGCAGATGCCAGCGGAAAGCGGAAGTGATTGCCGTCTTGTTCGGCGCGTTTGGGACGTCATAGCCATTGGTGAGCGGATTGTCGCGAGCGGTCCAGCGATATCCTACACCTCGATACAGATCGGCCCGCTCCCGGTTTGCCCCGGCAGCCGGGCTTCTGTTTTCCTGCCCCCGCGCGCGCGGTCGGGCGTGAGTTCGATACGGACGTCGACGTCCTGGCCGATATTATACACCGGTCGGCCTTCCAGCGTTTGATAGGCCACAGGTGGACAGGAGACCATTCGGATCGTGTCATCGTCGAAGACGGCCGACAGCGTCACCGGCCGTCCCGAACGGATGCGCATTCCGCGGCAACGGAATTCCGTCGCGTGGACCAGGATGATGCTGCAGGGCTGTCCGGATGCGTTGCGGGAGACCGATGCAAAGCGCCCGGCCAGCATCAGACCGTCCGGGCCCGATCCGGTCTCGTAAATCGCCTGCCTGCTGCCGCCATCGGCGTGTGCGATATGGACGGCCGCGACGGCATCTCCCGGAAGCGTCCGAACGTCCGAGACAACCGGTTCTTCGATGTAGGCCTCGTGGACGGCCACAAAGGGCGCGTCCGACTTCCGATGGCGAACCATCAGGCTGTGCCTTCCCGGATCGGGATAGGTGTTCAACAAAAAAGCGGACTGCCCGGGCGATCCTGACACCGTGACCCGGTTGAATGCGTCGTTTCGGCTGGCGCCGTTTCCCGCTTCAGATTCGGCCGGAACCCGCCAGGTCACCGAAAACGTCTCCTCCGCAAGCCCCTCCATGTATCCCGGTTGACCTCGCATGACATAATCCGCCGGTTCGAATCCGGTCCTGTCATTCATTGCCAGACCGATCTGCGGCGCCTCTCCGATTCCGTGGTATAACCAATCGTGTATGTGCCCGCCCCGGACGCGGAAGATATCCAATAGGTACGCGTCGAATTGGATCAGGATCCGACGGTAGACGTCGGTCTGCTCATACACCCGGTCGCCGTGGGCTTCGGCCACCTGACCCGCGGGCAGATCGACGAATGTGTGGATGCGCGGGACCTGTTCATCCCGAAGCTGGTCTCCGTGAACCTGTGAGATTTCATCTACGGTAACCGTATTGTGGGCGTACGAGGCGCCGCTGTAGATGCGTTGATCCGGGTCCTCGTAGCGGGTACGCTTTTCGCCGGTAAGCATCCGTCGGTGCGAGTAGGTGATCAGGTTAAGCCGGTCCGCGTGCGCGTGTCCGGAGCCTGGCAGAAGGGCGTTCAACCCGGCGTACAGGCGGTTTGCGCCGGCTTCCCGCTTCAATGCCACGTACCCGCTGGAGAGGTTGGCGCTTCTGTAGGGTACGGGTCTCTTCTCGATATGGTCCGCGCCGAACAGGAGTCCGGTCAGTCCCCGGTCACCCTCCCGAAGCACGCGGTACGATCCCGTTTCTTCGATGTCCAGATAGCGATACCCGATTTCGGCCGTCAGCGGATAGCTGGCAAGGCTGGCGCGCCCTCCCATGTCTCCCGTCGGCGCTACGGTCAGATCCGGAAATGCCTGGGTCGTGAACCATTTGATGGCGCGGCGCACGGCGCGGTAACTGCTGTTCGTGGCGTCCAGTTCGTCATAGATCTCCGGGGGAAACAGGTCCGGCATCTGACGCGACAGCCTGTGGCCGAGTACGAGCGCGCGGCAGTTCGGACCGAGAGCGTAGAGATGGTACGCGCTGCACAGCCCCCAGAATCCCCCGTCCGCCAGATAGTTGTTGCGCGTCAGCCAGCGGATGCCGGAGTGGTTGGGTCGCCGTTCGAAAGCGTAATCCCGGTGACCGAACGCCCAGTCCACGTAGTCCGTGTCCTCGATCGCGCAGCCGACCATGGCGACCGAACTGAGATAGGCGAACATACCGTTGTGGCGCGGGCTGCTGTCCGCTTCGACGCGGAAGACCGCGTCCGCCCAGTGCTTGAGGAGGTCCTGCCGGATCCGCAGGCGTTCCTCAGCGGTGAAGAGGTCGTGCGTGGACCTGAGGAGTTCGTATGCCTCCGACAGTGCGAGAACGATGACGCAGTCGCCCTCCATGTTGTAGGTCCAGATCACATGCTGCGTGCCGCTCCCCTGCACGGGCAGGGCCTGGATGTGTCTGGCGAACAGATTCAGAATGCCCGCGCTCTTTTCGGCGTACGAGCGGTCCCCGCCAAGTGCATACAAGAGCGCGAGGTGTTGCGCCGTGGTCGCCATGGCCTGGACGTAGGAGCAGCCCCAGCCTTCGTACAGGGTTCCGGAATACGCGCCGGTCAGATGTACCGCCGTGGACTGCTGATGCAGCGCGTGGGCGACGTCGCACCGGAGGCACCTGGCTTCACGGTCGTTGAACGGTTCAAACCTGAGCCTCTCCTGGCAGACCGGACAGATCATCAACCAGTAAACCTGCATCTTCCGTTTCGGCATCAGACTCTCGATTCGTTCGATCGGCTGCTCGAGCCACGGCTGCACGCTCGCGCGCAGTTCCTTCACGGCCTTCCTTGCCCAGTCGTGTCGTCGGACCTTCTGCCTGATCTCTTCAAGGGTTGCCACGTCCACGAATCCGGCAGGGTGGATCCACGTTCGCATTTCAGAGCCTCCCATCCCGCCACCTCCTTTGGTCTCAAGCGCCTTCTCCGGCTTTCCCGTTAGAAGACAAGATAACATCTGCGTGCCTTTCGGAAAGGACTATCCGATTCCGGGCGGGGACCCTTCGAAGGGCGTTTGCGCGACAATGGCGTTTGCATATATTTCGGTAGACTGGGCTGATGACGAACCCTACTCCGGAGGAATTGAAATGGGTATAACGGATGAAGAGAAGTTCAGGTTTGACCTGACGGGATTTCTCGTGCGACCCGCCATTCTGAGTCAGAGTGAGATTGAACCCATCGTCCGGCAGATCGATCGCATCGTTCACGATCCGGGCGCACTGCCGGCCGAACATCGCACGGTCCCGGGAGGTCCGTCGAGCGTACTGATCGATCACCCGAAAGTCGTGGAGGTGCTGCACGAGATTATCGGGCCCGAGGTCCGGATGGAAGGCTGTTACTGCGTCTGGCGAAAAAAAGGTCAGTCCCACGGCGGGGGCCTTCACGGCGGCGGTCCCAGCCAGATCGATCCGATATTCGGATACCGTTGCCAGAACGGGCGGATTCACGCGGGGATGGTACGCGTGGTCTTCGAGTTGACGGAAGTGCGTCCGGAAGATGGGGGCACGCATTTCATCGCTGGCAGCCATAAGTCGAATTTCGATATGCATCCCGATCACCTTTCCATGGAGCCGGGAAAGCGAAGCCCGTTCCTGATGGGGTATGGATGCCCGGCAGGCAGCGCCGTGTTCTTCACGGAGAACGTGTGCCACGTTGGACCGGAGTGGACCAGCGACAGTCCGCGCGTCGCCGTGCTGCATGCCTATTCGCACCTGGCAACGCACTGGCACCGGCTGAATGTGCCGCCCGACGTACTCGACAGTCTGCCGCGAGAGAAACAGGCCTGGTTTCGCGAGCCGTGGATCGCCGATTTCCGTACCCGGCCGGCAACCCGGAATACACTGGACCACTATATGGATTCGCAAGATCCAATGATGCGTACTTCCGTCGGGGATTGATGTGTCTTCCCGACTGGTCTTACTGTGAGCAGATGCCGGGCCGCCTGGCATACGAGTGTCCCCAATGCCTGCGACCGTGCAAAGCGCGGCACGTAAGCCCGCATGGTGCAAACGACGTTAAATGAAAGCGATACTACAATGGAAGATTATTCACACGTTCGGAAGCCGGACACGGGATATCAGTACGAGTTTGAGGTAGAGGATCTGGATTCGATGAGCGAATGCCTGGAAGCCCACGGATTCGCGGTCATCAGAGACGTTCTGCCGCCGGAATGGGTTGAGAAGCTCAAGCAGGCGGTGTGGGACGGCACGGACCCGGACGGCGCGATTGCGTCGGGTCAGAGCCGTACGCGCCATGCGTGGATCGAGTCCGGACCGGGGGCATGGGCGCTCTTGGAGTACGAACCGTTCTTGGAAATTCACCGGCACTTGATCGGTACGGATGAACTGACCGTACATCGGTCGGCTGCAATCATCCGGATGCCGGGATCCCAACCCGTGTCATGGCACACGGATTGGTGCGGTTATTCGACGGAGATTAGGAATTCGGGCGATATCCTGAATCGAGGTCTCTGGCCGTCGGGCAAGTGGTTTTATCTGACCGGATCCCGACCCGAACATGGCGGTTTGTGCGTCATCGAAGATTCTCACGTGGCAAACTGGGAAGGGCCGGAGGGGTTCAGGATGACGGCGGACAGGCGGTCATTCTATCCCGATGGCGAGGAAGAGCGACCGTATGCCGGGTTTGACATTCCCGGACTCGTGCCGCTGTTCACACAGGGCGGCGATATGATCGTATTCGCCCACCGGACGTACCACGGCGCGTATCCAAACCGGACGGGGGAGTCGAGGCTGTCGTGTGCCATCGGATTCAGAGACCGCAGGCACAGAATCGACGTACCGTGGGAGATCCCGAAGTCGGGAAGATGGTTTCTGGAAAACCTGCCGGACCATCTGGAGAAATATACGCATGGCTATACGAGCATCGACCTGGATTGGCGCGGATAGAGGCAGGCAATTGTTGTCGCGCAGGAGTTACAACGGTCATGCCGCGTTGGGCCGAGGTGCGACTTGAGGACGGTCTACGTGCTGCTGACGATGGACTGCGAGACCGCCAGGTCAGACCTGACGCCCTACGCGATCCGGATGTCCGGCAGCGGCCCGGCGGAATACAGGGAGAGCGCACGGTCCATTTGCGGCTATGCGGAGACGGCGGCGACGTATGGATATCCCGTCACCTTTCTGGCGCATCCCGAGGTGGCCGTCGAGAACGCCGACCTGCTCCTGGACCTGCGGGGTCGCGGCGCATGTCTGGGGCTTCATGTCCACCCGTACAAGCTCGGTTACCGGGAATACAGGTACGACCTCGGGGCGTATTCCGCCGGAGAACAGACACGGATAATCAGCAACGCGATGCAGGTGTGGGAATCCGCGCTTGGCCATCCACCCCGTTATTTCAGGGCCGGATACTTTTCGGCAAGTGATGAGACGCCAGGCGTGCTGGAAGAACTGGGCTTTGCCGGGGGCAGTTTGTCCAACCCGGGGCGGGTCCTCCCCGGACACCACAGCGTATGGGCGGGAGCCGAGCCATATCCCCACCGGGCCCATCGGAATTGTCGCCTGATCAAGGGAGATCGCGATTTCATCAATGTGCCGGTGTCCGTGGCTTTCGGGAGACCGGTTCGACGGGGGCACGCGGGCGAGCGCGGCTACGAATGGTCGTACGTCCCTCATTCGTACGATCACCGTGCCGTCATTGAAAACGTGCTGGATCGTTTCCGTGTCGACGAACCCCGGTTTCCCGTGATTGTGACCGACAGCCACAACGACCGGGAATATCTCGATCCCGAACACCCGGCACGGTTGAATCTCGAGTTGATACTCAGTACGGTACGGGACACCTGCAGGCAGATGGGGATGCGTCCGGAGGGTGTAACCCTGGACGCATTGTGCAGGCTCGTCTTGGAGGACTCGCGGTGAATGAATAGATCGGACTTGTATCCAGATTGGAGGAACCAGTGCGAATCGACTCTCACGTGCACGTGTGGACGATGGGTTCGCCGCCGTTTACGCACAACGATGAAATGTCAACCAGTCGGCCGGAGTATCCGGGTCTGGTGGAGGATCTCATCAGATATATGGACCTGAACGGCATCGACCGGACCGTACTCATTCAGTGCATGTACCATGGTTACGACAACAGCTACATGTGTGACTGCATGAGGAGATTCCCAGATCGCCTGCACGGCGTGGCGCTGATCGACCCCGTTAGACCGGACGCGGCCGAAAAGCTGGAACGGCTCCACGGCGAGCACGGGGTGCAGGGGATGCGGTTGTATCCCATTAAGGATAAGGACGCATCCTGGTTGTACCGTGAGGATCAGACGGCGCTCTGGGAAACCGCGCAGCGGTTGGGCGTTCCGTTTACCTGGTTCGGTCGCTGCCAGCAGATTCCGCTGCTGGAGCCGATGCTGGATCGATTCCCTGAGGTAAATGTCATTGTGGATCACCTGGGTGAACCCGTACTTGCGGAAGGCCCGGGCGGGAGTTTCCGGTACCTGCTCCAGGCCGCAAAGTATCCGAATCTCTACGTGAAGGCCACAAGGATCGACGGGATATCCACAAGACCCTGGCCGCACGAGGACGTTCATCCTTACGTTGAAGCCGTCTACAATGCTTTCGGGTCCCGCCGGATGCTGGGATGCACCGGGTTTCCCGAGGATCCCCAGCGGGGCGAGGCCGTCGGCTTCCGCGTGGTTGAAGAAGCGATGGATTTTCTTTCCGACGAAGACAAGGCATGGATATTGGGATTGACGGCGGATTCGCTCTACGGCCGCAATGTATAGGAGAAATCGCGATGTGGCAGCTAAGCGTCTCAGGTCTGGGGTCGATGGCAGGGTTGGTTGCAATACCGGGCGTACAGTCTGCGATGATCGACCTGTGGTTCTCGAGAATCCATATGCTGGTGTTCCTGCTGGTCCTTCCCGCATTTCTTCTGGCTGCGTCCAGGCGCGCGTACGCCGGTCCCCGCACGCTGTACAAAACCGCGGATATCGAAAACGCTCGCCGGAACGTCGCCCGCTTCGATTGGGCGAAGGATATTGTGGGTGGATGGGAAAGAAACGTCGCGCTGGCGATGCAGCAGGACCGCGCTTTTTTCGATGCGTTGATTCCGGAGTTGACGCCGGGGACCCATTACGGTCAGAACTGTCCCCACTGCGTGGGTACGCTGTCGCTGATGGGTGGGGGACGGTTCAACTGGAATATCAAGCGGCCTGATGAGATCTCCTGCAGCGCCTGCGGGACGGTTTACCCGAACGCGCGTTATCCGGAAACCGGCGTTCTCGAATGCCCTCGCATGGGGCAGCGGTTTACGTACTACCAGACGCCAGAGGAAGTGGCCGATCCCGAAAACAGGGCGAAACATGCGCTCAAGTGGCTCGGCGAACGTCCCACGATGACGAGTTTCACGGGTCAGATTCGGGACCGGAAGGTGGGTTGGGCAACGGGTCAGGCGCTGACCATGGCAAAGTTGTACGCCGTTACCGGCGAGATCGGTTACGCCGAGCGGGTGGTCTGGATCCTGGACCGGATGGCTCGTGCTTTCCCGAAGTATCTCTACCACTCGTACGATGGCAGCATCGCGGATCTTCCACCCGCGGAAGTGGCAGCCAATATGGGCGCGGAGGAGTCGGCCGGGGGACCTTCAGGCGGGCGTTTTCCCCCCGGCGCGATCCGCCACGCTTACGACCTGCACCAGTTCGATACGTATTCCACGATGAACAACGGGTTCTGGGGCGCGGGACGGATGAACGTCCACGGCAAGGGAAGCGATGCCGGCCCGCTCTTCTCGATGCTCGTCGCGTATGACCTGGTCCGCGAAGCGTCGTACCCGGACGGTCGCCGCGTTCTGGATAACGTCACGGAGCGCCGCATTGTGGATGATCTGATACTGGCCGGTTGCACGGATATGGAACACTGGAACTCTCTCTCCAACAAGGGCACCGCCGTCTTTGTATTAAGCGCCGGCGCAGGGATGCTCTTCGGGCAGGCGGACCGCGTCCGGCACGCGCTGGACGGCTTCCGCCGGATGCTGGATGAGCGCTATCACCACGATGGATTCTACGCCGAGTGTCCGTCCTATTCGGCCCACAACCTTTCGAACGTGCACGAACTGGCCGACCTGCTGCATGGGTACAGCGACCCGCCCGGATATGCGCCGGATGAAGGAGAGCGGATCGAGTCTCTGGATATGTTCTCGAGTGGGCGTTTCCATGATTCCCTCGTGTCGCTGGTCAGAATGCTGGCGCCCGGAAACCGGATGCCTGTAATTGGAGATACGAGATACGGTACCACTGCGGATGTGCTTTCCCTGGAGGTTCTTGCCGCTCGCGTCGGCGGGCCCTACGCGGGACTGCTGGAGGCTGTTCAGGGCGCGGCATTATCGGAAAGAGGCAGAGAATACGGGTTGTGGTATCTTCCCCCCGATCTCAGCGTGGATGCCACGGAACTGCCGCTTCGCTCCGAGTGGTTTCCGGGCTGGCACGTGGGAGTATTGCGCGGCGATCGGGGTGCGAACGATACCGCTCTCTATCTGAACGGCAACGAGCATGAGTGGACGGTGGATACCGGCCATCGGCATCAGGATGTGTTGAGTCTGAGCCTGTATGCGTTCGGAGAGGAAATGGTATCGGACCGCGGGTATTTTTCCGGCAGCGACCAGCGACTCCCCGACGGCAGGAGCGGGCAGCGTTGGATGCGGAGCACCCTGTCTCACAATCTCGTGGTTGTCGATGAAGGGGAGCAGGGGCGGAACGAGTGCGGGTCCAATCTGGAGCTTTTCGGTCTGGCGCCGGGCATCGAGGTCGTGCAGGCTTCGGGGGTAAACGTCTATCCGCAGTGCGACGTCTATCAGCGTCTCTGCGTTATGGTGGATGCTCCTGAGGGTCAGACTTATGCCGTTGACATCTTCCGGGTCAGCGGAGGAAAAATCCATCAGTACGGCTTTCAGTGCAACGGAACGCTGGCGGGCGGCGTGCCCGACTTTTCCACGTCCGATTCGGTAAGCCTCTCGGATGTCTGGGCCGAGTGGCTTGAGAATCCACGGGCGATTTCACCGGAGAATACAACCGCTATTACATGGCAACATCGGGGGATAAACCTTGACTTGATGGTGCTCAATACACCGCAACGATTGGTGATCGCCGATGCTCCGGGCTGGCGGGTATTTACGACCGAAGAGTTGAGACAGCCGGCTATTAACCACGTATTGGCGGAAAATCGCGCTGCTGACGGCGAGAAGTCGATTTCAAGCCAATATGCCGCGTTAATCGTTCCATACGTTTCGGGTAATTCGCCGGTGGCAAGTGCGCGATTGATCGAAGACGATCCGGAGTCCGGCGTAGTGGCCATTGAGGTCAAGTTGGACGGCCGAACCGATTACATCATATCCACGTTGGACCGGGAGCAGCGCCGCTATGGCCCTGTCAGTCTGGCGGGTCGATTCGGATTTGCATCGGTGGACGAGCAGGGACGCGCCGTCCGGGCGTATCTGCTGAATGGAACAAAGTTGACCTGCGGCGATCTGTCCATTTCGCTGCCGGCGCCAAGTACGACACTGAACGTCCGATCCGTGAGCGGCCGGACGTTCCTTCTTTCGGAACCGGTGCCCGATCCCGAGCGCGTTGCCGGCTTCTATCTGCTTGCCGGTGAATCGCCTCAAACGGGTTTCGAGATCGAATCGGCCACTGAAGACGCGATAACCGTGCGGGATTATTCGGCGATTCCATCCGAAACGCTAACCATATTGAACTCCGGCTGGGCAGGAACGGTGCGTTAAGACATCGAGACATCGGCTGCTTCATTCAGGATATCGAGAGCAATGAGATGAGAACAGGGAGGGACTTTATGCGGATCTTCGATCGATATTCGGATCTATTGAATTGTGTCGAGAAACAGGGCTTTCGCCCGGAAATACTGGGATGTGCCCCGGACGGCGCGCCGGTCGTGTGTCTGAGAACCGGGGGAGAAAAACTGCCGGCGGTATTTATCAGCGCGGGCAGCCACTCGACGGAACAGGCGGGCGTAGGATCTGCCCTCGGGCTCCTGAAAGAACTCGACACCGAGCATCAGGTCTACGTGATCCCCAGTCGGGATCCGATGGGGATGAATGGGTACGGGTACGCGTTGAGTCTGAGTTTGGGCGAAGAGCCGGATTTGGGTTCGGTCGAGGATGTGCGGAAGCTTCTCAGGGACCGGGGCGAGGTACTTTACGAGCAGGACGATACGCTTCTCGCGATTATTGGCGAGTACGGGTATTCCACGACGGGTCTACTCGGGCGTTTCGAGGTGGGGGCCGGATTTCTGGAACCCCTGTTTGGACGGCGGATCTTCTATCCGTCGAGCGAAAAGGGCATCGAAGGCACGGCCCCCTGCCAGAGAGCCTATACGCTGATCGTCAGCCCGGAAGGGGAGGTATTGCACATCAACCGGTTTCACGATACGCCCTGGGCGCCGGTTGAATCGCGTTGCGCGCGGGATCTGATGGCGCGGATTGACCCGGGCCTTACGCTGGACCTGCACGAGTATGGCGGCGACGGCTTCTGGTTTTCGGCGCGGCATCAGCGAAATGACGACGACGAGGCGTGGGAAAAACGAATGGCCGATTCGATGATTCGGGCCGTTGCCGATTCGGGTGCGCAGCTTGCGCCGCAGGGGTACGCGCCAGGTCCGTTTTTCGAGACGCCTGAGCGCGGCGTACTCTGGCTGATCGCCGCGGAACGCGGCGAAGGGCTGAATCTGGCCGACTACGGAGCGGACAGATACGGGCCCGCGTTCACCATAGAGACCGGGATGACGATGAAGGGCGGCTACCGCGAGCGCGTGGAGACGTCCATGCTGGCTGCGCGTACCGCGATTTCCGTATTCGAGGAACGCTGGCGTTGAGAAGAAGCTGTTTTAAATTTACCGGTGATTTCCCGAGCGCGAGCGAAAAAGTGGCGGTCAAGGCGGGAAAATCCGGCTATGAGAGGCGAGCAAGCGCAGCCTCGATCTCGTAAGACGGGTGGATCTGACCAACGCCGACCGGCGCGTTTGCAGCCGCGCGAAGACCGCTGGGGATTTTAAGACTGCTTCTAAGGGAGATACCGGTGCCGGAGCCCCATGACGCGTGCGAATCCCTGCTTCAGGCGATGGTGGGATTCGACACTGTGAATTCCGCGATTTCGGGGAAACCCGACGCGGAGCGGGCGCTGTCGGTTTATCTGGAAGCGCAGGCTGAAGCGATGGGGCTGGATACGCGCCGGCTGCCGGTGACGGGGGAAGGATTCAATCTACTGGTCACTCGCCAGGTGGACGGCCAGGCGCCATGGCTGTTGTTTGAGAGCCACCTCGATACCGTAAGCGTGGACGGGATGACGATAGATCCGTTCGGGGGGCGGGTTGCGGACGGGAGAATGTACGGCCGGGGGACGTGCGATACGAAGGGAACCGGCGCGGCGATGCTCTGGGCGCTTTCGCGATACAGCCGGGGAAGCGGACCGAATAACGTGGCGATCCTGTTCACCCTGGACGAAGAGATCGGGAAGACGGGTGTACGTACGTTCGTGGCGTCACAGTTGCCGGACCTGGACTGGCGGCCGGCGGGTGTGATCGTGGGTGAGCCCACGCGCCTTCAAGCCGTAGTTGCGCACAACGGCGTGGTACGCTGGCGGATTCGGACGGAGGGCGTGGCGGCTCACTCTTCGGACCCCTCCCGCGGGCAGTCCGCCATTCGCGCGATGATGGAGGTGATCGAGGCGCTGGAGGAGCGCTATATTGCCCGGCTGGCGTCAGAACATCCGTTGACAGGCCGGGCACAGTGCAGCATCAATCTCATACGTGGCGGCGCCCAGATCAACATGATACCGGAACACTGCGAGATCCACGTGGACCGGCGCGTTGTGCCGGGCGAGGACCCGGACACGGTCATTCCTGCGGTCGAAGGTGTGCTGGAGGAACTTCGGACGAGAAGTCCGCATCTGACGGTCGTTCAGAAAGCGCCCGATATGGTGGACAGCCCGCTGGATCCGGCCGGAGGGAAAGCCTTCGGCGTGTTTGTGGCTTCGGTCTTGAAGTCGATGGGACTGCCGGACGAACTGACCGGCGTCGGCTATGGTACGGATGCCAGCAGTTTCAGCCGTGCGGGAATCCCCGCGGTCGTCCTCGGACCGGGCGACATTGCGCAGGGACACACGGCAAACGAGTGGATCGAGTTGGAACAGCTGCGAGCGGGCGTAGACGTTTATTTCAATCTGATGATGAGCAGAGAGCTAACGCATTGATTTCACCGGAAGCATCATGACATGCACAACCGCCGTTCAATCATGTCCACGAACGCGGGCTTGATTTCAATCCCAACCCACCTTCGCCCGAGTTCACGCGCCGCCAGAAGCGTTGTTCCCGAACCCGCATACGGATCGAGTACGATACTGTCATCGCGGCTTGTAATGGCAACACAGCATCGAGCAAGCGACAGAGGCATCATCGCGGGATGGTCATCTGCTTTCCCATTGACGCGTTTCACCGGTTCAGTGGGCATCTCCCAAACCGTACGCAGGCGACGGTCACGCGGCCCTTTGACGATTTCGTGGTTGTAGTAGTATTGCTTGTCTTTTGACAGGAGAAAAACGGTCTCGTGAGCTCTCGTTGGACGGTCTCGAACTGACTCCGGATGGGCATTCGGCTTGTGCCAGATGACTTCACTGCGAATCCACCAACCCGCGTCTTGTAAAGCGAAGGCCAATCGCCACGGTACACCTATCAAGTCCTTTGGCTTGAGTCCCTCCGGCGTCGGTGGTCGCACATCCATGGCGCGTGCACGGTTCTTCCGATCCGGCGCCCGATATCTCCGGTTGCCGGATGTGTAGGAATCACCTACGTTCAGCCAAACAGTGCCATCGTCGCGCAAGGCGCGCTTTATCTGCTCAAAGGCGCAAACAATACTCTCGACATAACCTCGTAGGCTGTCGTCGCGCCCAATCTGTTCCTCAACCCCGTAATCGCGCAGTGACCAGTAGGGCGGTGACGTGACAACCGTTTGAATGGACTTTTCAGGGAGAAGCTTCAGAGCTTGCGTGGCATCTCCACAGATCACCAATGGGCGAGTTATCGCCTGGAATGGCGCTCTGTTCAGCGTGTCAACTCGAACATGGGGTTCCTGGGATTCGTTCCCTGCATGTGCACGCGGATGTACGGAACGCGCAAAAAGCGCAAGTTGGTGACTATCCGGTGATCTCACCGGTAGATTCTCGTCGCTCACGTACCGCCCAAATTTGGATGGTTTGAAGGTTTCGCGAACAATTTTGGATACTTTTTTTGCGTTATTAATCGGGCGTTACTTACCTTGATTCGAAATTACACTGGGACCTGAATGTCGAATATATACAGAAGAACAAGGTCGAATTGATGTCAAAGTTCCCTGTCTGTCTACGTTCGACAGGCAGGCCGGATACGTGAGGTCACTGGACGCGAGCGGTAGTTCATCCACTTGTACGACCACGAAGTCTCTCCCGCTTCTGCGCTGATACCTTCTGTGCCTTTTGTGGCAATTGTTGCCGTTGCCCTTTTTTAGTTTGAGGCTGATGTGCTTAGCAACGCCGGAGGGTGTTCCGCCCAATACTGTGAGTTGACCCTATCGTCGGGCAAACGATCCTGACGGGTCTTAATGAGAACGAGAATTGGTGTGGATCCTGGAGCGTCGACAAGAAGTCTGGATTGGAAGTCTGTGGGTTGGAGATCACGATTCGACGATCAACGATCGTAGCGCTCTGTTCACGGACTCGGAATCCGGGAAATGCTGTTTCACGTCGGGGTCTAACATGACATATCCGTCTTCCTGAGTAAAGCGGTGGGTTACGATTGATCCGTCCTGCGCAGTTATCTCAACCGTGTGTCCCGCACGGTAAGCTCTGAAATGCCTGCCCCGAACCCCGTCGGAGAAATCATATTCCGATCGCATCTTGCTATCTCTCCTCCCCGTCGTATTTGCGTCGCTCCCGCCTGGTGGCTACCCTGCCACTAATGATCCGGATCTTTTCCCCTCTATCTGCATAGCTGACAACCAGACATCTTCCGTTTGAGGAAAGTCCCAGGTCGATATACCGGTCTTCGGCTATTGAATGATCCGGATCATAGATCGTAATGGCAAGGGGATCGTTAAAAACCGTCTTTGCTTCCTGGAAACTGACACCATGCTTTCTCAGATTATCCCTGGATTTCCTCTCATCCCACTCGAATAGAAGTGACAAATCTCGACCGACTCCATTCTTCTTTTGCCGTTAGATCCTTATCATTACCAAAAAATAGGCAAATTTCAATCGTACAACAAGGGAAGAAATCCGAACCAACCCCTGGAAATCGGCGTCAACGTCATAAATAAAACTAGCCGCCACACCTGTCCGAACCCGTCGTTCCTGGATAATCTCATTGCGGACCTGGAATCTTCTCGTTACGGGTGGACGCGGAACCTGGTAAAGCCCGAAGTCGCTACAACGGCCGCGAGCGCCCTGCGACCGAAGGCAATCTTCCCGCTATCACGACATGATCCACCAATATCCGGAGCGAGGGCATCCTGCCCTCGAACTTCGTGCGACCCATCAATTCCCGAATCAAGGGCTTATTGTTTCCCTTGCATCCGAGATCAATTTGGAAATGACGGCGCGAGAGCCTCGCGAATCAGCCGCCGACGGCAGGATGCCCTCGCTCCCGGTAACGCCGACCACACTGATCCCAGATCGGTTGCTGTAATGGAAAGCCGTCACATGCCATTATACGTTAATTCCCGACTCCGGGCTCGCCGGTTTCGGGAACCGCGTCCTCCTGATGTTCGGGGAGCGCGAACACGATGCGCTGGCTCATCCAAACGGGGACGGGCTTGCCACCGATCTCGGCAGGTTTGAACCGGAATTGACTAACTGCATCAATCGCCGGTTGGCGGAATACCTCATCGCCCTTCAACACCTTTGCGTCGCTGACGGATCCGTCTAAATTGATCTTGAATTTCAGGAAGACGTTGCCTGTCAACCCTGCCTTTTTTGCGTGATCCGGATATACCGGCCGTACGGTACTCAAGTTCACGTTGACAGGTTTCACGTCGACGTCCCAGAACTCGAAGACCTTGTCATTGCCAATTTCGCTTCTGTCGGTAGACGCTTCGTCCTGGTGTTCTGAGGGCGCGAACGCAAAATGGTGTGTCATCCGCACTGCGACGGCCTCGCCATCGTGTTCAGCTGGTCTGTAAAGGAACTGTTTAACCGCAACGATCGCAGGTTTACGAAATATCTCACCGCCCTTCAGGACAAATGCGTCTACGTCGCTCACGGTACCATCCACGTTGACCTTGAACTTCAAGGCCACGTCTCCCGCCAGGCCTGCTTCTTTCGCGATGTCGGGGTAAACCGGTTGAACTGAATGAATGACGACGGGCTTTGCGTCTACCGACCGCAACTCAAACACATTCTCGCTGGCGGCGTCGCCTGCGCCGGGAGACGAAGTGGACATCGGTTTGGGCGGGCTGAAACTGATCCGGTGCGTCATCCACACTGGCACAGGCTTGCCATCACGTTCCCCTGGTTGGAACCTGAATTGTGAAATGGCATCAATGGCAGATTTTACAAATACCGATCGACCATTGCCGACACGTACGTCGGTCACTGATCCATCCACGTTGACTTTGAACTTCAAGCTCACAACTCCCTTGTCCCCCCCGGTAAATCGTGCCCATTCGGGATAGACCGGTGGAACGGAATGTATGACGATTGGCTTTACGTCTACCGACGAAATATCAAACACCTTCTCACCGTCGGCATCGCTTGAGTCAGGAGGCGGCATGGCCTTTGGTTTGGGTCGCCCAAACCTGATCACGTGCGTCATCCACACGGGGACAGGCTCGCCGTCCTGCTGGGCAGGTGCGAACCGAAATTTGGAAATGGCAATGATCGCGTCTTCGTGAAATACCGCCTTGCCTTTCACGACTTTGATGTGGCTTGTCGTTCCATCTACGTTTACGACAAATCTCAAGAACACGTTTCCGACTTCACCCGCTTTTCGCGCCCTTTCGGGATAAACTGATTCAACATGATTTTTTAGTACCGGTTTGACGTCGACCGACCAGAATTCCAAGACGTTGTCTGGTTCAGAAGAGAAGCGAACGGGTGTTGACAAGGATACCGGCACGACTCTTCCCTCGTGTACCGCCGGCCTGAAACGCCACTGTAGTACAGCATCCGAAGCGGCTTTGTGAAATATCTCAGGTCCTTTCAGGACGGCCACCTCGCTGACCGAACCGTCGACATTGACGATAATCTTCAGGAGCAAATCACCTTCTATTTTGCCACTACGTGCTTCTTCAGGGTATTCGGGTCCGATAATCTTAAGGGGATGTGGTTTCTCGTCGACCTCCTCTATGTCGTATACGACGGAGACAACCTCGTTACTGTCAACATGACCAGATGCAGACTCGGCGGTTTGGGGTTTTGCAGGACTCGCGGTCTCGTCGAGTACGGCCGAATTTGACGACTGAGGTCCACGTTCATCCTGCGTATATGCCTCTCGGATCGAGAACGGCACGATCGCCAGTCCGACGAGAACGAGCGCAGCCAACTTCCGTTTCGAACGCTTCATATCAACCTCCTTGAAATTGAGGACGTGCTCGAGTCGTTTCCTCAACGTCGTTCCCCGGTCCGAGAAAAACACGGTCAGCGCGCGGGGCGCCAATCTCCTGTCGACAAATCCCAGCAGCAGACGTCCGTATTCGGCAGGTGTCAGCCTGGTTTCGCGTAAAACCGCTTCGTCGCAGCGCAGTTCCCGGATCAACATCAGGCGGCGGTTCAACAGCCAGACCAGCGGGTTTACGCCAAAAAGAGCCGTTGCGATGGCTTGCAGAATGAGGACGTGAATGTCGCGTTTTTCAAAATGCGCCAGTTCGTGCCTGACGACGCCTTGCAGCTCTTCGGGCGACCAGGAAGACCACTTCGAGGGCAAGATCAGGCGTGGCCGTGTCAGACCCACCAGTACGGGAGATGGCAAGTCTGCCTTGGAATAGACATCCAGGTTGCGGGGCGCATTCAGTGAGGGAACTTCGCTTGCCAGATCCACCGGGTTTGCCGATCTCAGCGTACGTCGGAAGGCCGCGTTCTTCCACAGCGCCACCCCGGTCCAGACCGATACTGAGAGAATCCAGACGCAGAACAGATAGAACGCGAGCGGAAAGGGGTTCGCTGGTCCAGGCGAGACAGCGACAGCGTCGGATACCACTCCGGAATAGACGGCCGCCTCCACTGCGACACCCGGTGGAGAATCCAGAAACGAGGGTATCGGAATGGCAAGAACCGGCGGTACAAACACCTTCGCCAGCGCAAGCAGATAAAGCGTGTATCGAAACCGCGTCTCAAGCGTCAGCCACCGGTCCAACACCCACACCAGAACAATGAAAAGCGAGATCTCGACCATGTGTACCGCGTAGAGGGGCAGCCACGTTTCGGCCAGATTGATTAAGGCGTTCATTCCGGACCTCCTTCCTTCGTTTTCTCCCGTTCCTCGATCAATGCGCGCAATTCATCCAGTTCTTGCTTCGAAAGCTCGCCCGAATCCACGAGATATGTCGCCAGGGCGCCAAAGGAGCCCTCGAACATCCGCGACACCAGGGTTCGCGTTTCAGCCTTTGCGACGTCTTCCCTCGACACCGCCGGGTTGTACACATTGACCGGGCCGATCTTTTCCCGATCCAGCACGCCTTTTTCGGACAGGATATTCATGATCGTCTGCACGGTCGTGTATGCCTTCTCGCCGTTGGGATAGAGGCGATTTACAACGTCCCGAACGGTGACCTGACGTTCGAACTGCCAGACGCCGTCCATCACCTCCCACTCGACCTCGGCCAGCCTGCGTTTTTTGGCCATAAAAATTTCCTTTCGTCTTTGCCGCATTTCCAGTCGTCAAACGCGATTGTGCGTTCTGTTCCGCGGTTGGTTGTCGACCGGCGGGCGCCCACAAGGGACGCCCCTACGTGCTACGAGTCCTGTCCGATACCGCAATGCCCGGTGGAGGGGGTTTCCACTTCCGTCCATTGAACTTTTCGATGTCGATTACTAAGTATTTAGTAATATGACGAATTAATTAGGAAATGTCAAGGGGTGATGATGGTTTTTTTGTTTTTGCAATCGCATTTATTGCTTGAAGCAATAAATGGCTGACATCTATTGTGCCCGTTTATCGGCACCCCATCTCCTTCGCCGACCTTTCGACAACCCTTCGGCAGGCTCAGGACAACGGCTAAGGGAGCGGCTCAGGATGCCGGGGCAATTTAGCGGAAAAAGGGTAAACTATCGGGTGGTACCCGTAATAGGTACAATGCGACGATTCGTCGTCAGCAAATCGACTCGAGGTGGCGTGGATTCCGCTATATGGATCCTGAAAGCAGTACTATTCACAATATCCGCCGCACGATGTGAATCGCGTCAAAGGTGTGTCTGGACTTCGATTTGCGGCCGTCGTATATTTCGTCTTCCGCCGCCGATCGCGGGTCGGTGTGACGTTGGCGTTTGTCGTCGGGCGGACGTGCGTTTGGCGTTTTGGGACGGGACGTGATCTTTCCGCCCGCTGCCGGAGTACCTGGAATGTCGAATAAGGATCTCACAAGACGGGAGTTTCTGCGAGGCGCCGGAATGGGAACGATGGTTCTGGCAGCGGGATGCGATCCGGCTATATGGAGGAGCGATATGGGGATCGAACGTATCGACTGTTCGAGAGAATCGCGGTACTGGGAAGGTGAACGGCCGTTTCCCAGAGGCGTGGCGCACCCGCTGTTCTATACCCGGGAGCAGATCGAGCGCGCCCGGCGGCGAGTGGAATCGTACGGCTGGGCGAAGCAGTTCCGGGATGCGCGCCTACGTTGGATTGCCCGCCGGGGGATTCTGGAGATGCCGGACGACGTGATACGCGCGGGTATTTCCGAGCAGGTCAACTTTCCGCTTCCTCGCTGTCCCGTGGACCGCCGCAAGCGAAGCTGGCGGATCCATTTCTGGCAGTGGACTCCCGAGGATCCGGGCCAGGTCAAATGCAAAATCTGCGGAAATGTGTTCCCGGGACCGGAGCATCAGCCCGTGGGAGAGGTCGAAGTGGTCGGACCCGCCGGCGGTACGGTCCGGTACCGGTATTGGGAGGATGAAGAGGGGATGCGGTATTTTTTCGAAAATATGCTGCTGAACTACACCCAGTACCAGATGGTCCGAATGGCGGATCCCCTGGCGATGGCTTACGTCTTTACGGAAGAGGCAGCGTACGCGGAAAAGGCCGCTGTGATTCTGGATCGGCTGTCACAAGTCTACAAGAACTACCCGGTACACGGTTTGGGCCGGTCGTATCTTCACGCCGACCGAAAGGGTTTTTACGAGAACCACTTCTACAAGGATCCGCCGTTCCCATTTGTTTCCGCTCGCATGGGGAATTTCCACGCCAGCCCCTTTTCAGACGCGAGCAACGCGTTCCGACTCGCCCAGGTTTACGACCTGATTGCCGACAGCGGCGCGATCGAGAAACGCTCCGAGGCCGAGGGCCGGGACGTGCGCGCGGCAATCGAGCGGGACCTGCTGTACGAGGCGATTCGGCATACGCTGGAGGTCCCCCATGGTTCCACGAATTACGACGGTGGGAGGATCAACGGGCTGGCCCTCGTCGGGCGAGTCCTGGACGAGGCGGATTTCGTGGCGGAAGCGTATGGGCTGTATCGGACGTTGATCGATAACTGTTACAATTACGACGGGTACTGGCACGAGGATACGGTGAATTATTTCAATATGATCACCAGCGGAACGCTGCGCGTGCCTGACGTCATCAGTGGGCCGGGCGGCATCGACGTCTATGGAGAGATGCCGTTTCTGCAGCGGATCTTTACGGCGCCGATGGGTTTGTTTATGCCGGACGGACGCACGTTCATGGCCAACGATACGTGGGGGATCAGTACGGGTTTCGCCCGCGTTTCGAGCCGGATTGCATCGATGGGCAAATTCGTGGAGGCGGCGGATGAAATCAGGGGTACCTCGCGGATTCCGGTGGCCGACGTGGAATATGCGCTGTTTCGACGGACTTCGGAAGCCGACAGGCGCGTCACGGAGGAGGACCTGCTGGCGCTGGTGCCATCGAACTATCTGCTGCCGGGTGCGGGCGATGTCATCCTGGGAGTCGGGAGGACATCAAAAGCCATTCGGGCGACGTTGTGTTACGGTCCCTGGGGCGGGCACCACCATTACGATACGCTCGCGATGGGCATGGACGTCTTCGGTCAGGAATTGCTCTCGGACATTGGATATACCCATACCCGTTACCGGGAGTGGGCGACGACGGTTGGCAGCCACAATACCGTGGTCGTCGACGGGCAGGAGCAGACACGGGACAGCGGGCGGCTGCGATGCTATCGTCCGGCGTCTCCCACGCGGACGGGGATCGTCTGTGCGGAGGCCCCGGGCGCGTTCGAGAATACGGAAGTCTATCGCCGGACGATGATGCTGGTTCCAACGGGGCCCGAGAGCGGGTACGTGGTGGACATGTTCGAGGTGAAGGGCGGGAACGTGCACGACTATCTGCTGCACGGATCGGCCGATTTCGATCAGACGCTCTCGGCGGCGCCCGACCTGAGCCCGGCGGAAGGCGAGATGATATTGAGCGGCGACGGGACCCGCGGCGCGCTTTACGGATATTTTCATCGTACGCGGGGGACGAACGTATCCGAAGACTTCAAGGTCCGGTTCGAAGGAGAGGGCACGTTCGTTGATGTCAGGTTCGCCGGCGTCCAGGCGGGTCGATTGCTGGTCAGCGAGGCGCCGTCCATCCGACGGACGCGGGAGGATGACGGCAAGCTGGACGAATTCTGGCTTCGTACGGTCTGTCTACGGCACAGAAACGATTCCAGTCTGTTCGTATCCGTCATAGAGGCGCATACCGGTACAGGCGTTGTCAAAGATGCAAGGGTGGTGGCGCGGGACGGGTCCGGGGTGGTGCTGCGGGTGGAGGAAACCGGCAGGGTCCGGACCATTGCGATGGATCCCGAAGGCGCGGGCCTGGTCGCGAGCCTGCCGGATGGAAGGCGCCTCGAACTCAGGGGGCGGGCGGGCGTGATGAGCGAGTCCTCGTCGGACGTCGACCTCGACGTGATAGACGGGTCGGCATTACGCGTGGGCGAAGCGGAGGTTCATCGGACTCGCGACTACGTTGGGACGGTAACCGGGCTGGCTGGGGATATCTCAGGGGAACCGGGGCGCAGCGAACTCGTGCTTGACGTTGCATTGCCGGAAGATGGATCGCTGGACGGCAAGGTGGTCTACGTCCGGCATCCATCGGGACTGGAAACGGTATACATGGCGAAGCGAATCGTACGCGAGGCCGGCCGCAGCCGCGTCTTCCTCGCCGGTATGCCCCGTTTTGTCAGGGGCAGGGGCGAGGTGACGTCCGGAAAGCGATCCAGGTTCGACAGCAAGGTCGATCACCCGAAAGAAGGGGCGTATCCGGGATGCCGGCTACGGATCGGGGACCGGGTGTTCACGATTCGTAGAGTGCGACGTCGCAAGGCTTTTTTCGTAGAGGAAACGTTTGATTTTTCGAAGGTTATCGGCGCGACATTCGAAGTGTATTCAACGGCCGTTGGCGATACCGTCAGAATTGTGGCGTAGCCACTGTTTTCGCGCGAATATTCGAAGACCATTCCGGCGAATGTGGGTCCTGTGGGTCCATCTGCCGCGCGTGGTGTGCGCCTCGCCGGGTTTGAAATGATCCTCTTGGCGGGTCCGGACCCTGACAGTGACCAAATGGCGAATCAGCTTCCCTCTTCCTCTTCGGCGTAGGCATGCCCGCCCATGATTGCCCGGACTTCGACGGCTGAAGAGGCTCTCAGCAGGGCGCCCATACGCTCCTCCTCTTCCTTCTGCAGGGCACTCACGTTGTTGAGCACGGGCTCCAGTTTGTCGGCGGGAAACTTGCAGGCGCCGTTCTCGTCCATATGGATGATTTCGCCCGGCGCCACGTCCATGCCGCCTACGGAAACCGGCACATTCACCGCGTGAACGGCCATGCCTCCGTGCCCTGCCGTGACCCCGCTGAGCATGTACTGAAATTTCATGGGTCGGATCTCGTCAATGTCCCTGGACGGCCCGTTGGAGATGGCGCCCACGCACCCGACGGCCTTCATCGCAGAGGTCATGTTTCCACCCGCCAGCCCGACCTTTGCCGCGAGTTCAGGCGGGAATTTCTGCTGGAAGACGAGGACGCTGGGTTTCGGTGAAGCGTCCAGCGCGTCGATCACGTCCATAAATGACAGAGAGTTGTAATCCGGATCGGGCAGTCCGAAGACGCACGTCACCGCGTAACCCACCGTGCGGCCCAGTTCGGGATACATGCAACGGATGGATTGGTCCGTGTACCAGTTTTCCGTCCAGGGATTGTAGAGACTCAGGCAGAGCGGGTTGCCCGGATACGTGGCCACGACGTTCGTGATCGAGGGGGTGTCGAAGTTCTTCAGTTCGTCCAGCATCTCCTGAGCGGTCGTCATTTGCTCCTCCTTCGGCCTTGAACGGGATTGAAATAAGCGCGTCAACCCCTGTAGTTTCGCCTGTTACGCGGGCTCGGCTTAATCCTGCGGTTCTCGAGGCAGGAGTTGCTGCGGCTGTACGATCCGGCGCCGTTGCGGCGTCAACCTCTGCAGGAGTTCGGGTGACGGTTGGTAGCCGTGACGGAAGTTGCCCCACGAAGGCCCGTACCGGTAGACAACCACGCGTCGGGTACCCGGGTTGGACCGCCGGGCGGACCCATGTGAGATACCGTCTACGAACAGGAGCGCATCCCCGGCCGCCATATGAATTTCGATGGCGCCCTCGATGCCTTCGACGGTTGCATTTCGGGACATCCGGTGTCTGTCGAAGTGCGGGTGTTTGAAGTTGGATTTGTGGCTTCCGGGTATGACCATTGTGCCTCCGTCGCCGGGACCGACGTCGGTCAGTGCCATAAGGATGTTGATCTGGCCGCACATGAAGCGCCCGCCATGGTAGCGAAACTGGTTCCTCAGTATGGGCGGAAATCCACCGGAATGCAGCCCGATGGCTTCGCCGGGCTCGCGAAAATTGGCGAAATTCTCGTCGATGAACAGGGGACCGTGGTGGTAGTCGAAACTGCCCTCGCCTCCCACAAAGTGCTTCACCCTTTCGAACCAGGAAGGATGATCGATCAGGTTCTCGAAGGGCCGCCCGGCTTCATAGATCTGCTGGAGGTTCAGTCCGGAGGTGTCGTCGCCGTACGTGTGGGCATGAATGCGGCCGTGCCATTCCCCGGGCGCGAGTGGGGGGATCTCATCCAGGCAGGCATTGAGTTCGCCGACTTCTTCGCTGGAGAGCGCGTTTTCGAGATGTAGATAACCGCGAAGGTCGAACAGGTACGTTTCCAGGTCGGTATCCATGGGTGTCCCTATGGAGTGTATTGATACCCGGCGAGGGAACGCCGTCGCTGGTCGATCGGATCAGACTTGGCGCGCCGTGAGGACGATAGGGCTTCCTTCAGCGTTCGATGCGGACGTTTCCACTGTCATCCACGGCAAGGAACGGAACTTCGCCGCGGTGGTTGGAGTAGGGCCCGAACATGACCGCGCGCTGCTCATCGGTCATTTCCGCCACGACGTCTTCGCCCCAGTAGATTTCAGGGGACGCCAGGTCCTGTGCGGGACCGCCCCTAACGCATGACCTCGCGGCGTACTTGAAGAGGATGGAGCGGCGGGGACGTTGGCTCTGCCACGGGCGAGTCCCATGGGTCTGCGCGCCGTCCATGAAGAAGAGGACGTCTCCGGCCCCAAGGGCCGGCTGAACGACGGTACCCATATCGTCGTCACAGGTACGCACGCCCGGGGGCATCTGATATCCCGATTTGTGGCTTCCCGGAACGCAGACGAAGCCGCCGTCACCGGGATTCACGTCGGCGAGTTGCCAGCTCACCGTGACACCCCCGCAGTAGGATTGACCGTTCTGATGGTTGTAGGCGACCTGGGGCCTGTGCGGTTCGCCCGAACCGTGCATGGTAAGGCCCTCGGTGCCTTTCACGCCGGCAATCAGCAGCGGACCGTGATCCAGGCGAAAACCGCTGCCGCACATCGCGTTCAGACGGGAAACGACGGCGGGGTGGACCAGCATCCGCCGGAACGGCTCGCAATGCGGGCGTTCCATTTCGAGCAGACCGTGCATGGTTGGACGGCCGGTTCCCCTCAGCGAGTGCGAGTCGCCCGCTCCGAGATTGTCGTCGGCTATCCGCATCCGGTCCTGGTGCAGGTCGATGGCTTCGTTCGCGGCGAGGAGTTCCCCGGAAGCGAGTACCCGGCGGGCAACCAGGTAGCCGGTGAGATCCCACAGGTAGCGTTCCTCTGCGTTCATGGTTTTCTCCGGGCGCGTGTGTCTTGCCTTTGGTTGGGTTTGCTCAGACGATCCAGGTCTTTTCGCCGTCCGAATCCAGCCGGGGAAAGTCATTACCGGTATGGACGCCCGGTCCGTAGAGAACGGCCCTTTGTTCGGGGCTGAGGTCCCGGACCCAGTCTCCCCAGCGGGCCTCCGGCGTAAAATGACGCCCCGTTGCGCGGGCGGCGGCTCGAGAAGCGTATTTGTAGAGTACGGATCGTCGTTCGTGTTCGCCCGTCCAGGGCAGGGTGCCGTGCGTGGCGGATTCGGCGAAAAACAGGACGTCGCCCGCGTCCATAACAGGCTGCACAATCAGGTCCACGTGGTCTTCGACGGACCGGACGCCCGCCGGGGTGGGTTCGCGTGTCTTGTGGCTTCCTGGTACGATACAGAAGCCGCCGTCGCCTTCGTTGACATCCGTCAATTGCCAGGCTACCGTGACGCCCCTGCAGTACATCCTGCCGTTCTGCTGGTGGTACCACACGGAAGGACTGAAAGGTTCGCCCGCGCCGTGCAACCGGTGGCCTTCGGCCCCGGCATCGGCGCCAATTAACAGGGGGCCATGGTCCAGCCGGAAGCCCTTTCCGGACATTTCATTCAAACGCGAGACCACAACGGGATGGACAAGCAGCCGGCGAAATGGCTCCCTGTAGGTCGCCGGCCAGCCCAGCATCCCCGTGAGTTCCTTTCGTCCCTGCGCGCCTTGCAGGGCGGATGACCCGCCGGCGAGGCTGGCGGCATCGACGGAGCGTGTGGAGACGCGTTCCGTGAAGTGATCGATGGCGGCATTGCATTCGGCGACCTCGTCGGACGTGAGCGCGTTGCGTACGACCAGGTATCCGCGCAGGTCGAAGAAGTATCGTTCTTCAGCTGACATTTCATATTTTCTCGCGCCCATCGTGCCTCCTGAAACAACGAATAACGGTCGTTCGTCACCTACGAAGCGCTGGGTTCCGGCCCCCGCCGGCGCGTCTCCCGCTCCGCCTTCCAGTCCGCCATCACTTCGGCGGTCCGGCGCAGAAGTTGCTCATCCTTTTCAGTTCGGATCTGGTGCGGGTTGTTGCCCGTCCAGTTGTAATAGCCATTCCCCGATTCCAGGCCCGTTGCGCCAGTGGCGACCAGCTTCTGAAGATATGCGAGCGGCTGCTCCCACCCGCCGAGGGTCTTCCACAGGTGGGAGGCGACGCGGACGTGCATGGACAGGCCGTTGATGTCGCGTTGCTCCAGCGGACCCGCGGTGGTGAATCTGGGCGCCAGTCCCAGCCGGAAGGCAGCGTCGATGTCCTCTGCTGAAGCGACACCGGACGCCAGAAGATCGACGGCCTCTCGGATGAGGGCATGCTGAAGTCGGTTGACGAGGAATCCGGGTACGTCTTTGTTTACACGAAGTGGAAAACAGCCCAGCCGCTGCCAGATTCCGGTGACACGGTCCATCGTCTCGTTCGAGGTCTGTCGGCCGCGGACGATTTCGGCTACGGGGACGACGTGGGCCGGCTGGACGAAATGAGAGCCGGCAATGCGATCCATGTGCCGGGCTTTTTCCGCGAGCCTGGTAATGGGCAGTCCGGACGTATTGCTGACAAGGGGCGCATCTCTTGTCGCGAGGGCGTCCAGGCGATGGAAGAGCGCCTGTTTGGACGCCAGGTCTTCCGTGATGGATTCCACGACAAAGACGGATTCGCCCACAGCGGCCTCCAGGTCCGTCGTGGTGTGGATGCGTTTGAGAACGGTGTCTGGAGATTCACCTCGAAGCCGGTTGTGCCGCCCGAGATCCCGTGCGTACCGTTCAAGATTTCTTCGGGCATTGGCCAGGCTTTCCGGCCGGCGGCTGATCAGCCAGGTTTCCCGGCTTCCGAGCGCCAGAACCAAAGCGATCTGACCGCCCATAAGACCGGCGCCGACAACGGTGGACTTGCCCAGGAAAAGGTCCATATATTGGAATCAAGATTGAAGGTGGGCTGGAGTTTCAGGGAACATTTTTAAGCGACGCCCCGGCAGACGCATCATGGCGTACCTCCCGCCGCGGCTACAGATCGACGCGAACCCGCTGGAGGGCTGTTTCAGCGACCTCCAGCGTCCGGTCGATATCCTCTTCGGTGTGGACCAGCGAGAAATAGAGCTTGCCGCCAGGATTGAAGAAGATGCCCCGTTTTATCATTTCGATGCCGAACTGTCTGGCGGCGCCGGCGTCGGCCTTGAGCGTGTCGGCGTAGTTTCGGATTTCGACGTCCGTGAAATAGGGCTGCAACACCGGACCTTCACCCAGGACCTGGAGCGGCAGTCCCATCTTTGCGCCAAGCGCTTCCAGGCCGTGTCCGAGGCGGGCGGGGACGTCGTAGAGCCTCTTATAGACGCCCTCGGTTTCCAGTACGTCCAACGTTGCCAGTCCGGCGGCGGCGCTGACGGGATTGCCATTCGTCGTGCCGCTCACGAAGGTGTACGGCGCACTTCCCTTGCGGCGGGGGTCGGCGCACGCGAGAACATCCGCGCGCCCGCACACTGCGGCCATGGGGTAACCGCCGCTGATTGTCTTTCCATAGACGGCAACGTCGGGAACAACGCCGTAGCGCTCCTGTGCGCCGCCCCAGGCGATGCGGAAGCCGGTAACGACTTCATCGAAAACGAGGATGACGCCGTGATCGATTGAGGCCTGGCGGACGGCCTCAAGGAAGCCCGGTTCGGGCCGAAGGGTGCGCTGTAAGGGTTCAACGATAACGGCCGCGAGGTCGTCCGCATAGGATTCGATCAGCTCTACGGCGGCGTCGGCCTTGTTGAAGGGGGCAACCAGAACCGACCGACCGACGGCTTTCGGTATTCCCTGGGAGTCCGGGACAGCCACGGGTCCGTCCGTGGGACCTGGGGGTGTCGTGCTTTGCTGGGCGTAATCGTGCGCGCCGTGCCAGCCGCCCTCGAATTTGAGGATCTTTTCCCGGCCCGTGAATGCCCGCGCCATTCGCAGGGCCGAGAACGTGCCCTCGGTGCCCGATGACGTGAAGCGGATGGACTCCCCGCAGGGCGAGGCTTCGACAATGCGCCCGGCCAGGTGGATGACGGGCTCATTGAGGGCATAGAAGGTTGAACCCAGCGCAACCTGGCGCTGAACGGCCTCGACAACCGCGGGATGGGCGTGACCCAGAATGAGCGGTCCGGAACCGAGGATGTAGTCTACGTATTCCCCGCCGTCGGTGTCGTAGATCCGGCAGCCGTTTCCACGCCGGATCACGGTTGCGACTTCGTCCGGCATCCGAAAGCTGCCGAGACAGCCGCCTGCAAGGTACCGGTCGGCCTTTTCGAGCAGATCGCGCATCGGCTGGTGTTCCATGGAAGGTTCCCTGAGAATCCGGGATCGGGATCGTTCCTGCGTCTGACGAAGCCATAAGATATCCTCGTGGACGCATTCTGTCACGCCTTTTTGCAGTGCGATCGCAGGAAGTTGTTTTGAAATTACCCGTGAGTTCCCGAGCGCGAGCGAAAAAGCGGCGGTTATGAGGCGCGAGGGGCGCGCAGCGCCGACGGAAAAATCGCCCATATCTGTCTTTACGGGTGGGTCTGACCAATGGCCGCCCGAATATCGGTGCGGGCGGAGACACCGAGCAGCACATGCAGTGCGGGCGGTGCCGGAGTTTGGTGTAAATCGTTCCGGAAAACAACACAGTCGGAGGTCGCAATGGTCGAACGCGTAACCGGGAAGCCGAACGTCGTGGTGTTCTATACCGATCAACAGCGGTGGGATACCACCGGCGTTCACGGGAATCCGCTGGGCCTGACGTCCAATTTCGATCGGATGGCGCAACGGGGCACCCATGTTTTCAATTCATTCACGTGCCAACCCGTTTGCGGGCCCGCGCGTTCCTGTCTGCAGACAGGGTTGTACGCGACGACAACGGGTTGCTTTCGCAACGGAATCCCTCTTCCACCGGACAGCCGGACCCTCGCCCACCATTTCAGAGACGCGGGTTACCGCACGGCGTACATAGGCAAATGGCATTTGCACGGAAGGGGAACGACGGGTCCGGTGCCGCCGGAGGGTCGCGGAGGTTATGAATATTGGCTGGCGTCAAACGTACTCGAATTCACGTCCGAGGCCTATCGGACGGTCCTGTACGACAACCAGGGAGAACCCGTGGATCTGCCGGGATACAGGGTCGATGCCGTGACGGATGCGGCGATCCGGTATATCCACGCGAACCGTGAACGTCCTTTCTTTCTGTTCATCTCCTATATTGAGCCGCACCACCAGAACCATATCGACGACTATCCGGCGCCGGACGGGTACCGCGAGCGGTATGACGGACGATGGATACCGCCCGATCTGGCCGCCCTCGGGGGTTCCGCCCATCGCCATCTGGGCGGGTACTACGGGATGGTAAAACGGTTGGATGAGGCCCTGGGAAGGATGCTGGACGCGCTGAGAAGTACGGGTCTCTCGGAACGAACCGTTGTCTTGTTTACGTCGGATCACGGTTGCCACTTCAAGACCCGTAATGCCGAATACAAGCGGTCCTGCCACGAGAGTTCGATTCGTGTGCCAACGGCTCTTCAGGGACCGGGGTTCGACGGCGGGGGGCGCGTTGAGGAACTGGTAAACACGGTGGACCTGACGCCCACGTTACTGGATGCGGCCGGGATACCGGTACCGGATGCAATACAGGGCCGGTCGATCCTGCCGCTGACGGTCGGAAACAGGGACGGATGGCCTGAGGAAACGTTCGTGCAGGTCAGCGAAGCTCAGGTGGGGAGGGCCGTGCGCACACATCGGTGGAAATACGGTGTAGACGCACCGGAAAGCCATGGCGTGAACAGCGCCGGGTCGGACCGTTACGTGGAGCAATACCTGTACGATCTGGAGGCGGATCCGCACGAGTTGTGCAACCTGATCGGTTTGACTTCGCATCAGGATGTGGCGCGGATCATGAGACAGCGGCTGGTCCGGCGGATGGTTGAGGCCGGCGAGGATGCGCCGGAAATCCAGCCGGCGGAAACCAGGGAAGGCGGTCAGCGAAGGGTATCGCCGATTGAAGCACGCAGCTGATCCGGTCGAGCCTGATACACGTGATGAATCCGTGAATGACGCAGCCGAACAGGCCCAATCGCTCGGCGGTACGGGAACCGGATCCGTTTCCCTCATGGGCGAAGATCCGGGAAATCATCCCCGGCGAAATCAGGCCTGCTGGTAGATCTCCGTACCCTTCCGTCTGAACTCTTCCGCCTTTTCCTCCATTCCGGCATCCAGGGCTTCATCCACTTCCAGACCCTTCCGTGTGGCGTATTCCCGCACGTCCTGGGTGATCTTCATGCTGCAAAACTGCGGGCCGCACATGCTGCAGAAATGAGCGACTTTGGCCCCTGCGGCAGGGAGGGTCTCGTCGTGGTACTTTCGGGCCGTTTCGGGATCCAGCGACAGGTTGAACTGATCTTCCCACCGGAATTCGAAACGGGCTTTGGATATGGCGTCGTCCCATGCCTGCGCGCCGGGGTGGCCCTTGGCCAGGTCGGCGGCGTGGGCGGCGATCTTGTACGCGATGACGCCGTCCTTCACGTCTTGACGGTTGGGAAGCCCCAGGTGTTCCTTGGGTGTAACGTAACAGAGCATGGCGGTCCCGTACCAGCCGATCATGGCGGCCCCGATGGCGGACGTGATGTGGTCGTATCCCGGCGCGATATCCGTAGTCAGGGGACCGAGTGTATAGAATGGGGCCTCGTTGCAGAGATCCATCTGCCGGTCCACGTTCTCTTTGATGAGATGCATCGGGATGTGACCGGGCCCTTCGTTCATGACCTGGACGTCGTACTCCCACGCGATTACGGTGAGTTCCCCCTGGGTTTCCAGTTCGGCAAACTGGGGTGCGTCGTTCGCGTCGGCGATGGCGCCGGGTCGGAGACCGTCTCCCAGGGAGAACGAGATGTCGTAGCGCTGCATGAGTTCGCAGATATCCCGGAAATGCGTGTACAGGAAGTTTTCCTTATGGTGCGCCAGACACCATTTCGCCATAATGGATCCGCCGCGGGAAACGATGCCGGTTACGCGTTGCGCGGTGAGCGGGATGTAACGCAGGAGCACGCCGGCGTGGATGGTGAAGTAGTCCACGCCCTGTTCCGCCTGCTCGACGAGCGTTTCCATAAACACGTCGAAATTCAGGTCCTCCGCAACGCCGCCAACCTTCTCGAGCGCCTGGTAAATGGGTACAGTGCCGATGGGAACCGGAGAGTTTCGGATAATCCATTCCCGGGTTTCGTGAATGTCGCTGCCGGTGGAAAGGTCCATCGCTGTATCGGCGCCCCACTTCACCGCCCAGCGAAGTTTCTCGACTTCCTCTTCTATCGATGACGTGACGACCGAGTTGCCGATATTCGCGTTGATCTTGACCAGAAAGTTGCGTCCGATAATCATCGGCTCGCTTTCGGGGTGGTTGATATTTGCCGGAATGATCGCCCTGCCGCGGGCGACCTCAGACCTTACGAATTCCGGTTCGACGTTCTCGCGAATGGCGATGAATTCCATTTCGGGCGTGATCGTGCCGCGCCTTGCGTAGTGCATCTGTGTGACATTGTCGTTGCCCCTCAGAACCGTTTCGCGTTTCAGTCCACGAGGGATTTCCGGAGCGTCCGGATTCTCAGGGGAGTACGAAGGCGTGACCTCCTGAACGCCTCCTCGTGCCTCGATCCACGGGCCACGGAGGGGTGGGAGACCTTCTCGGACGCTGTGACCCTGTGGGCCGCTCGTGTCGTAGACGAACACCGGCGGTTCGCCGTTGTCGAGATGAATCTTTCGGGCGGGCACGCGCACGTTGCCACGGCCATTGATGTAGACTCTTTCGGAATTCGCGAATGCGCCGCCGTTTTCCGGGGAACTGTCCATCGTACGTCTCCTTTGCTGAAAACTCCGCCGATTGAGAACGCCCGGGAGCCGCGAGTTTTCACGTGAAAACACAAAGGACCGTCCCCTCGGAAGGAACGGTCCTCTAATGACTTGCGAGGCCTGTGTTCCGCTTCCCTACGCTGGCATAATCCAGATCAGGTTCCAAGGGTATGATCTCAGCCGTTCGGCACCCCATGCGGATCTCAACTTAGAAGATAAAGGCGAGCAAACGATCTGTCAAGGGCAGAATTGAAGATCGGTCAGAGGACGCATCCTGACGTCGACTTCGAGCCGCGTCTCGCCGCCGCCCTGCCGGACGCCGCGGGTGGGAGATACGTCGAGGTAGTCGCGTCCGGTAGCAATCCGGACGTGTCGATCGTCGGCAGGGCTCCGGTTGGTAGGATCAAAACCCACCCACCCGAGTTCCGGCAGCAGGCATTCCACCCAGGCGTGGCTGGCATTGCTCCATGCCTGTCCGTCGGGAGAACCGGAGACGTAAAGATAGCCCGAGACATAGCGTGCCGGAACGCCCCAGGTACGGGCGATCGCGATCATGACGTGGGCGTAGTCCTGGCAGACGCCCTGGCCAGATCTCAGAATTTCTTCAATTGGAGAAACGGCCGACGTGCTTCCCGGCGTATATTGAAACACGCTGTGCAGTTTGTCTGCAAGCTGGATCAGGTCGCTGAGCGGGTCGTTCCCGCGCGCAATGCCGTTCTTTCGGGTGAAATCGGCCAGCGCGGGCGAAGGATAAGCCATTGCGCTGGGATGCGAATAGTCCCAATGCAGAAAAGCCTCCCGCCAGGCGTCGATCTCCTTCCATGCATCGGCTCCGAGATCGGATGGAAGCGGCCCGGAGGAAGCCGGGATTACGGTGGATCGAGCCGTAATTTCCAGGGATTCGTGCTCCGGGTGCACGCTGAGGACGTGCCGCGTGTTGCCGAAGGGATCTGTTTCAGAACTCAGGGAGCCCGGCGGCCGGGTCTCGATTTCGAAACGAACGAGATGCTGATCGGCATTCTCGAGCGGCTTCAGGCAAAGCAGCATGACGCACTCGCGCGCGGGCGATGCGTACTCATAGCGCGAGACGTGCCTGATTTCGTATTGAATCGTTCCGGCCAAGGTATCTGCACACCCGGAAGTCAATAGGCGGCGGCGTAGTCAATATATGAGGCGGTAACGAGATCGTGAAGATTCCGGCAGTAATCGGCCAGGTCTCCAAGAAGGGCCTCACGGTCGTCGCGATCGGGCCAATCGTAATGGATCAGCGCGCACATGCGTCCGGCCAGCCGCAGGGCGACTGCACTGGATTGGGCATCGGACCCGGTTCCGATGGCATTCAGTTCCGAGGCCACCGCGTCGAGCGAATAGCATAGAGAGCCGTGCAGCAGTGGATCGGTAACGAGAAGGTCGAGAACCCGACGCGGCTGAACGTCGACGCTGTAGTTGCGCCCGTACGCGTCATACGCCTGGCAGACCTGCAGGAGGTTCGTCCAGTCCGCGTCGGAAGACTCGTCCATAAGTTCGTCCATCGAGAGTTGCGATAGAAACAACGAAGCCGAACATTGGGCGCGTTCGATATGCCTTCCGAGCCGCAGAAAATGCCACCCTTCGTCACGGTACATCGTTGCTTCCGCCACACCGGCAAACGTGTTGATATCGCCTGCCGTTTCAGCATAGAAGTTCTCGGGTGACGGCTTCCAGATGTCCCGAATGCTCAGTTGCCTGAGCCGAAGGTACGCGAGGTTAAGACAGGTCCACATTTCCCCGCTGATGCAGTGGCGCATCTGCCGGGCATTCTCGCGGCCGAGCGAGAAACAGTTCCAGACGGAGTCGGGATTCGAGCGTTCGAACGTCAGATCGTCGGCAAGCGTAAAGGAATCGGCCAGCGTGAAGTCGTCGTTCCCGACCATCGCTATACTGCCGCCGGGCGGACGACGGTTCAGGCTCATGTAGATTCGACTCCATCCGAAATAAATCTCCCGGATCGGCCGGTCCACCAGCGCTTCCACCTGGAATCGCAGCAGTCGACAGAGATGCTCCGCACGCTCCAGATAGCGGCCCATCCAGTAGAGTCCCTGGGCGCTGCGCGCAAGCAATCTGGGATTTCCGGGAATCGCCGCCATCAATCCTCATCTGCTTCTTCAGGGTTGAGCACAAATTCGGGATAGGCCTCGATTCCCAGTTCGCCGACGTCCTGGCCCAACCGCTCGACTTTGTCGGATACGCGGACCTGGATGGTCGCTGCGAACACCCGCCAGACCACCCACGAAATCGAGAATACGAAGACGCCGACCGCGACGCAACCCAGCAACTGAACGCCGAAATTGCCGCCCGCGGCGATGCAGACCGCCAGTGTACCCCAAACGCCGGCGAAGAGGTGCGCGGGTACCGCGCCGACGACGTCGTCGATCTTCAACTTCTCCAGCAGCCGGATTCCGGCCGTGCAAAGGACAGCACCCACGCCGCCGATAACGACTGCCCAATAGTGCTGGACGATGTCAGGACCGGCCGTGATCGACACCAGCCCGGCTATAGCGCCGTTAAGACTGGCGAACAGGTCCATTCTTCCAAGGATCGGCTTGGAGACGACGAGAGCCATCACCACCCCGGCCGCCGCAGCAAGATTCGTGTTTACCAGCACGTGGCTCATGGCCACCGCGTCGGCTGCGCTCCCCAACGCGAGCTGGGACCCGCCGTTGAAGCCCAGCCAACCAAACCACAGAATGAACACGCCCAGCGTCACCGCCACGATATTGGACGGCGGCGTATTCTTCACACTGCCGTCCTTTCGATACTTGCCCAACCGCGGTCCGACGACGAGGATCCCGGCAAGCGCGGCCCAGCCACCGGTACTGTGGACGATGGTCGAACCCGCGAAGTCCTTGAAACCCATTGCGCTCAACCAACCGCCGCCCCAGGTCCATGCGCCAATCACAGGGTAGATGACAGCCGTCAGGAGCAGCGTAAACAGAAAGAAGGACAGCATTTTGACCCGTTCGGCCAATGCGCCGGACACAATCGAGGCGGCCGTCGCCACGAAGACCATCTGGAAGAACCAGTCGGACATGGTGGAATATTTGTTCGCGATGACCTTGGCCTTTGCCGACTCCTGCCCGGCGACCAGAGCAAGGTCTGCGGCGGACGGCCCGTAGAGAAGTTTAAATGAGCCGATGAATTTCCCAACTTCCGTGTACATCAGATTGTAGCCGATGAAGTAATAGGCGAGGCCGGCTATCGAGTACAGGCCGATGTTCTTCATGCAGATCATCGATGCGTTCTTGGTGCGCACCGAACCCGACTCGAGCATTGTGAATCCGGCGCACATCCACATGATCAGCGCGCCCCAGATCAGAAACGCGAAGGTGTTGAAGACGAACATCGTCTCCTGGTCAACCGCCGCGTACGCGGCCGTGGTCCCGCAAAGCAGACAACCAAGCAACAGTAGAGCGATCCTCAAGCGAGAACCGCCGGCGCGCTTGTAGAACGGCAATTTCGTGGAGCCTTTCATACCCTCTCCTTTCGTGGTTGTTCGACGTCTGTGAAACGCGTTACCTTCTCGACAGACGGGTCCAGTGCGACTGCTCAGTCTCCAAGGACCCAGAGGTCTTTGCCGCCGCCGCCCTGACTCGAATTGACGACGATGCTGCCTCGGCGCAATGCAACACGACAGAACGCCCCCGGCACCATCCGGGTCTTCCGCCCGTGCAGCACAAAGGGACGCAGGTCGACGTGCCGCGGTTCGAACCGGTCGTCGATAAGACACGGCGCCCGGGACAGCGGCAGGACCGGCTGCGATATGAAGTCAGCCGGGTTGGCGCGCAATTGAACGGCGTATTCCTCCCGCTCGGCCGGCGTGGCGTGAGGGCCGACCAGCATTCCGTAACCGCCGGACTCACCGACCCGCTTTACAATCAGGTTCTCGAGATTATCGAGTGTGTACTCGAGGTGTTCCGGTCTGCGGCAGAGGTAGGTCTCGACGCTGGCCAGAAGGGGCTCTTCGCCAAGGTAGTAGCGGATGATATCGGGTACGTAGGCATAGACGCTCTTGTCATCGGCCACGCCCGTACCGGGCGCGTTCACGAGTGTCACGTTGCCGAGTCTGTAGGCGTGCATCAGTCCCGGCACGCCGAGAAGCGAATCCGCGCGAAAGACGAGGGGGTCGATAAAGTCGTCGTCGACACGCCTGTAGACAACGTCGACGCGGCGAAGGCCGGTGGTGGTGCGCATGTAGACAATGCCCTCGTTCACGAGGAGGTCCCGACCCTCTACAAGCGCGGCGCCGATCTCACGAGCCAGGAACATGTGCTCGTAGAAAGCCGAATTGTACACGCCGGGCGTCAGGAGCACGATGCAAGGATCGGACCGGCCGCCGGGGGCAAGTTCTACAAGGGTTTGGCGCAACATCCTTCCGTAGTGTTCCACGTCCTGTACCCGCGAGTGCCTGTAGAGGCGCCGAAGACCTGCCTTTACCGCCTTGCGGTTCGCCACCATATACGATACACCCGAGGGGACGCGCAGGTTGTCTTCCAGGACGAGAAAGCCGTCGTTGGTTCGCACGAGGTCGGTCCCGCAGATGGATACCCACGCGCCATGCGGCGGGGAGGCGCCGCGCATTTCCACCCGGTACTGCGGACAGGTTTTCACCATGTCCGCCGGGATCACGCCGTCCGCGATGATGCGTTCCTCGTTGTAGATGTCCTGGAGAAACCGGTTGAGGGCATTGAGCCGTTGCGTGAGGCCCCTGACGAGTTCAGCCCACTCAGCGCCGGATAATACCCTTGGCAGGCAGTCGACGGGAATAATGCGTTCAGTGGCCTCCTCATCGCCGTAGACGGTAAAGGTGATGCCCTCATTCGAAAACGAACGTGTCACGCGTTCCTGGATGCTTGAAAGTTCGTCGTTTGAGAGTTCGCCCAGCGCTTCGAATAGCGGTCGGAAATGTTCCCTGGGTGTCCCGTCCGGAAGGAACATCTCGTCGTAGTAAGTCGGATCGAGGGGGTAGGCTTCGAATTCCATATCCAGTGTCTTGATTTACGGGCGAATCGGGGCTATGAGTCCGGCGCCGACGGCAGACGCGGACGTGTCGGCGATGCCGTCGGCGGGCGATCAATTCCCGAGCGTTTCGAATCTGCCGTTCCTGACCACCTGCAGGACGGCCGGATACGTCGGGTCGCCATTTGCATCGAACGCGAATTGCCCGACGACGGTGGGCAACTCGATGGTCGCCAGCGCATCCCTGACCGGCTCCGACCGCGTTGAGCCGGCCCCTACAAGCGCGGCCGCGAGGATCTGTACACAAACATATCCTTCCGCTGCGAAAAGATCGGGTTCGTCACCGAATCTGACGCGGTAATTCTCAATGAACGCCCGATTTTCAGGCGTCTCGATTGTATGAGACCAGAACGTCCCCGTAATCAAACCTTCCGCAGCAGGGCCTGCCTGTTCGATCTGGCTTGAAGCGAAGCCGAAAACAAGAAACGGTATCTCGTAAGGAATTCCAAGCTGGCGGCCCTGTACGGGGATTGCGACTCTCTCCAAAGGACGGGTCCAGACAAGAATGACATCGGGTTTCAGATTGTCTATTCGCGTCAGTGCGGCGGTAAAATCGGTCTGACCGGTTGCGAATGCCTCGGCCCCAAGCATCTCGACGCCCAGTTCAGCAAGTGCCTTCACTGTTTCCACGTAACCGCTCGCAGAGAATACGTCCGTGCTGTCGTATATGACGGCAATCCGGTTCAACCGCAGTTCCGACGTTACAACCTCAAGTGTGCTTTGCGCGATCCGGCTCACAGGCGCCGGGACCCGGAACACGAAGTCGCCGATCGCGCCCAATCCGGCGGCTGCAGCGGTCGGGCTGAAGGCCACCACACGGTTTTCCTGGGCAATCGGAAATGCCATGGCAGCTGAGGATGAGTAACCGGGACCCAGAATAACCGTGACGTTGTCCTCGTAAATCAGCTTTTCGAAGGCCGTTGCCGCGACTTCCGGCGTACTCTCACTGTCTTCAACGATGAATTGAAGTGTCGACGAGCCCAGTTCATACCGGTTGGCCTCGTCTCGCGCGAGTTCCATCCCGTTTCTTACGATTTGGCCGAGGGGCCCGCCATCGCCGGTAAGTGGCAGAACGACACCGACCCGAATTTCCGCAGGAAGGCCCCCGGACGCGAGAAAGGACGCGCCGGTCACCCTCGCCGTTTCCCCAATCGGCAGGTCGACCGTTACGCTATGCCCGCCGTTGATTGGAATGCTCGACCACGAACCGAGGTGATTGCCGGCACGCGTAGCCCGGACCTGATAGTAGCCTCCCGCTGCGCCGATGTCCACGCGCGCTCGGCCATTTGCATCCGTTGTGTCGGACCACGAGAAAACCGGGGCCCGTCCGGAAATGGAACGCGCGAATGCGACGGCGACGCCTCCCAATGGCACGCCGTCTCCAATCACGGTTGCCACCACAACCGCCGTCGCCGCCTTGTCATCCACCGCGAGTTTGCCCAGCGGCTGTTCAGACGTTTCCGCCCTGTCGGGCGTCCCGGGAGCAACCGCGCGCTCCCCGCCGCAACTCCACGTCATACAGGCCGCACACGCCAGCAGGAATGCGCTTCGAAGACTTGTTTTCATTTCAGCCGGGCCTCGTTTCCGCCCCGCAGCAGCGTTCAGAACCGAAGGAATGGGTAAATCCTCCCGAGATGACTTCATGTCGCTTCTTCACCGGACGCCGGCTCCGCCACCGGTGCGGGAGCTTCGAGGGGTATTTCAACAACCATTTCGGTAAACTCGCCGGGTTCGGTCTCGACCCGAATGCTCCCTCCGTGCTCACGCACAATATCGTTCGAAAGGGCGAGACCCAGCCCGGTGCCCTGGTCCGTAGGCTTGGTCGTGAAAAAGGGATTGAAAATCTTGTCCACGACGTCGGGCGGAATGCCCTTACCGTTGTCCTTGATCCGTACTTCGAGCTGTTCGGGGCCGCGACGGGTCGTCAGCCAAAGCGTAGGCATATACGGCTCGTCGTTGCCCGATTCTACATTCTCGCGTCGTCTTTCGTCGGTCGCGTGGCAGGCATTGCTGACCATGTTCAGAAACACGCGGCCCAGATCCTGAGGTACTACTTCGACTTCGCCCACCGACGGATCCAGATCCTGCTGGATATCGAGCTGGAATTCCGTGTCGCTCGCCCGTGCGCTGTGGTACGCGAGCCTGGCATGTTCGTCAAGAAGATTGTTGATGTTGGTGGCCTGTCGCTGGGCGGAACCCCGGCCCATCGACAGCATATCCTGGACAATTCGGTTGGCGCGCTCGCCGTGTTCCCGGATGCGCGCGAGGTTGTCGGTGAGGTCCTGGCAGATTTCCTGGACGAGCTCGCGCCCTTCTTCGTCGAGTTCCCCGCCTTCTTCGCTGAGCGTGTCCTCGAGTTCTTCACCGAGTTCCTCCAGAAGTTCCTGGGAGACCTCGGAGAAATTCTTGACGAAATTCAGCGGGTTTTTGATTTCGTGGGCGACGCCTGCGGTGAGTTCGCCAAGCGCCGCCAGCTTTTCACGCATCACGATCTGGTCCTGAGCCCGTCGGAGGTCCTGCAGCACGGATTCAAGCTGTTCGTTTTTCTCCCTCAACTCCTCGGCCAGCTTTTCGACGAGGTTAAGGCGCTGGACTTCGAGGGCATGCCTTCGGAATACTTCCAGCGCCGCCGCCATATCGGCGACTTCATCGTGCCCGCTGATATCAACCCTGGCTTCCAGGTCGCCGTCGGCCATGGCGCGCATCCGGTCCGACAGGCGTTCCAGCCGGCGCAGCAACACCCGGCCCACGAAGAGCCACGCGATGAGCACGGCTCCGCTGATGCTGACCACGTTCAGCCCCAGCAAGACGCTGCGGCCCGTCCCGATTGCCTGGGTGGATGCCAGAGTGGCCTCTCGCGTGCGTTCGCGGGCGGCGCCCACGAGACCCTCTACTTCCGCACCGAGACTGATTTCGAGTCTCAGGTTGTCCTGGAGAAGGTTTCGCTGCCGGTCAGTGAGTTCGAATTCGCGAACGATCAGATCGAATCCACCCTGCTTTCCCAGCCCCAGCTCGAAGAGCCGATTCAGGTGCGGGGCGATCTGATCGCGCCAGGGTGACGTGCCGAGTGCCGACAAACTCCGTTCGATGCGGCCGGCAGCGGCCTCAAAGCGCTCCCGCAATGGCTCGAGCAGGAGTGCGTCGGAAAGGTTGAAAGAACTTGACAGGAGTTGCGTTGCAATGGTGGCATCGGCTTTCAAGTCGGCCAGGTGGCGGTACCGATCGAATTCTTCGTCCGAAAAATGCCGCTCGCGGGGCGCGGGCGGCTGGCCAATTTTACTGTAGCCTGTCATCGCGTAGAAGAGTTGATCGTCGATCGCCGGAATCAGCATGCCGAACAGTTTGCCACGCAGTTCGGACAGTTCCACACGAAGCGCTTCGCTGCGTGCGCTTACCTCGAACAACTCGGCGACCTCACGTTCAATCGCTTCGATGTTTGACGTGAGCGCTGCCGCAAATTCGTGTATTCTGCTGAAACGCTCCTCGTCTTCCGTTCTGGTGTCCCTCTGCATCAGGGCCGCCAACTGTGATTCGAAGGCCCTGCGCTCTTCAGCGATATCCGCCTTGACGCGGTCGAAATCGTCCACGGTTGCCGCCGAGGTCAGCCGCGGCGCCGCCGCGACGAGGGTGCCGCTTTGCTGAGCAACCCCGAAGGCGGCCGCCATTTCCGGGACGCTGCCCTCGTTCACGCGGTTCTGGATGTCGCCTACGAGATCGAACGAAAGCCACCCGACCAGGCTGGCGACCATGGTGATGGCGACCGCGCCTCCAATTCCCAGATAGAGCTGCGTGGCGATGCGGAAGCGGCCTTTGAGCAGCAATTTCACTTTGCTGATCACGGTTCCGCTTCCTTGAGCGTATCGATGGGATAGTACCGGCCGTCGCGACCGATCATAGTCAGGAACACGGCATCCGACCCCTGATTGTCCCTGGCGCCGTATTGCAGCTCAAATCCGTCTAAATCGACCATCTCTGTGCTGCGGAGGCTGTTGAGAAAGGACGTCCGATTGACCTCCGCGCCGCAGCGTTGGAGGGCGGCAATGGCGAGGCGTCCGGCCAGGTACCCTTCGAAGGACACGAACCCCGGTGCAGCATCGGGATCGAAGGCAGACAGAGCGCGGCGGAAGGCTGACGCAACGGGGAAGTAGTCTTCGGTTGGAAAGGGTACGACCTGTGTGACGTAGACGCCGGCTCCTGCCGGGCCAAGCTGTCTGGCCAGCGCGTTGCTCCCCACAAAAGAAATTGTGATGAAAACGGGGTCCATGCCGATATGCCGCGCCCATGCGATAAAGGTCGCGACCGGTTCGTACGCGCCGACCAGGATCACCGCTTCGGGGTCGGCCATGCGCAGGTCGAGCAGCGCGGTCTTCACCGCCGTTGTATTGCGCGGATACAGCCCCACGGCCACGGCCTCCATTCCGCGCCGTTCGAGCGCACGTCGTGCGCCGCGGTAGCCGGCCCTGCCGAAGGAGTCGTCCTGATACATGACGGCGATTCGTTTGATACCCAGGTCGCCGGTCAGGCGCGCGACCATTTCCTCCGTTTCCTGGTTGTACGACGCCCTCAGGTTGATCACGATGTTCCAGTCCAGGTCCCGAAGGAACGCCGCACCCGTGAACGGGGCGATATACGGAATATTGGCTTCCGCGGCGACCGGGGTGGCTGAACGTGACGTGGGCGTGCCCACGGCGCCGATGAGCGCGAACACCCGGGCCTCATTGATGAGGTAGAGGGTGTTTGCGATTGCGGCCTCCGGTTCGTACGCGTCATCGCGGGAAACGAGTTCCAACCGGCGGCCATGGACGCCTCCGCGTCGATTGACCTCGTGAAACGCGGCTTCTATTCCTCGTTTCATGTCGGTTCCGAGTTGCGCGGCGGGGCCGCTGAAGGCGGCGGACTGGCCGAAGAGAATGCGCTCTTCCGTGACACCGTTCTCGACCTCGTTGCCTTCAACACTGCACAAAAACGCCGCCCAGACGGCGAGCAGCCACAACCCCTGGCGAAGGGTCGATCTCATCCGGACCTCCGCTTCACCAGCGTCAGGTGGTTCCGCCCGTTTTCCCGCTTGTAGTGCATTTCGTCCATCATTGTTAGAACGAGATGAATACCGAGCCCCCCGATGGGCCTGTCCTCGAGCGCAGCTTCCACGTCGGGCTCGGGCGCGTCTTCCAGGGGGTTGAAAGGACGGCCGTCGTCCACGATCTCGAGCGTGATCCGTTCGTCGTCAGAGGTCAAAGTGATCTCGATTTCTCCGGGACCGCCATCGAAACCATGTCGGACGACGTTATTGCCGAGTTCTTCTATAGCAAGGTCGATCTGATGAACCAGCGCGGGCGACCAGTCTTCCTGCAGCCCCAGCTCTTCGGCTGCCGCGGCGACCCGTCGGAGTTCGTCGAGATCGGCTTCTATGCGAAAGGATTGTCTGGTGCTCACGCTTCCGATCCTCGGTATCGAAACGTAACGCAGGTAATGTCGTCGAATTGGGGCGTTTCGCCAACAAATCCGCTCACGGCGCTGAAAATCGCGTCGTTGGCTTCTCGGGCGTCCTGCGGGGGCTTGTCCGTGAAGACATGCTGAAGGCGATCCATTCCGAACTCTTCCTCGACGTCGTTTATGGCTTCCGTGACACCGTCCGTATACAGAACGACTGTATCTCCCGGTGCGAGCGTGACCGAATTGTACCCGTATTCGATGTCCGGCAACATCGCAAGGGCAACGCCGCCGGTCAACGGCAGCGCGCTGGCCTCCCCGTCTGCGTTTACGATGAGCGGCGTATTGTGTCCGCCGTTGGCGTAGACGAATTGACGGTTTTCGGGATCGAATACGGCATAGAACACCGTGACGAACATCGCGGCTTCGTTGTTTTCGTAAAGCGCATTGTTCATTTCGTACAGCACTTCGCCGGGGCTCGTCGTCCCTATTGCCGCGCCACGCAGCACGGTCCTGCTGGACATCATGAACAGGGCCGCGGGTACGCCCTTGTCAGAGACATCGGCGATAGCGATGCCGATGCGTCCGCCGTCGAGCCGGATGATGTCGAAGAAGTCGCCGCCGACGTTGCGGGCGGGCTCCATGCTTCCGTATGCGTGATAGGCCGGATTCTCGGGGAATCTCGTGGGCAGAATAGACTGCTGCATCTTGCTGGCCACGTCAAGTTCGTTTTGCAGAGCGATCAGCTTGTCGCGCGATTCCAGCGCTTCACGCCATTCGATCAGATGGCGCATGGTGCGATCGATTGTCACCTGAAGGTCGGAGAAGTCAATGGGCTTGGTGACGAAGTCGAACGCACCCCGATTCATGGCAATACGGATGTTTTTCATGTCGCCATACGCCGATATAATCACGGAACGGATATTCGGGTCCACCTTGGGTATCTGCTCCAGGAGGGTAAGACCGTCCATCTGGGGCATATTGATATCGGAAAGTACCATGTCGATAGTGTCATCCTGGTTCAACCGCTCCAGAGCTTCCAGACCGTTCCGTGCAAACACGAAGGTGTACCGGCCTCTCCGAATCGGACGCCGCATACGCTGCAGCATGAGCGGTTCCAGGTCGGGCTCGTCGTCGACTACCAGGATTTTGTACGGGAGCGCAGACATTTCGTTATACCCCTGGATAGGATGGATAGATCATTTATTGAATCCGGAATTGAAGAGCCGCCGCAACCGGAACGCACTCCGGCTCCGGTCGAATTAATGGAAAACGGAGTCAATTCGGATGTGTTTTCTCAATCTCCTTCAATTCGTCGGCGATCTCATCCATCAGAAGGACGAGGTCGACGACGTCGTGGCTGGTTATAGTACCCAAAAACGCTTCCGAGTCCTTATCCAGTACCGGTATGACCGACAGCGAATGCCGCGACATCTGCTGAAGAACGTCCACTATGGGCTCGTCGGGTACGGCATGCGGCGGTTCCGGTTGCAACACCTCCTTGAGAGGCGTTTGTCCCCACGCTCCCATCGGGACGGACGTCAGCCGCGCCGGTGACACGATTCCCGCAACCGAGCCCTCGTCCACCACAACGTAATCCTGTTGATTCGGCACGATCCATTCATCGGCAAAACGCCTGATCGAGAGCGATGAAGCAGGGTACGTACGCGAAGGATCCAGTACGTGACCGGCCGTAATGTCATCGAGGGCGCGGCGCGCGAAGGACACGGGCACGACGCTTGGCATCGTCGGGCGGTGGGTCCGGCGCGCCCTGTTGACCGCGGTGGAAATGGCCTGCGGCATCAGCACGATATAACCGAACATGGCGAGTACGATCAGCGAGAAAACATCCTGTCCGATCACGCCGTTTTCCAGAAGGACCAGCAAGAGTGCGATCTCGGCAACGCCCTTGGCCATCAGTCCGGCCGCCTGCGCGTAGGGTTTGTCGAGTCGGGCCACGTACGCGCCGATGAGCGCGCCCGCGAACTTGCCCGCCGAAGGAATGATCAACACCGCGATAATGGTTGCAAGTGGAAGCGACATAAAGGAAAAGTCGAGGCGCAAACCTGCGGAAGCGAAGAAAAGCGGAACGAACAGGCCCTCACCCGCACTTCGAATGCCGGGCATAACGTCGTTGTGCACCTGACGCGGCAGCCCCGACAGCGCGGCGCCGAAAAGTAGAGCGCCGAGCGATCCGTGAAGGCCGATTTCTTCGGCCACGACAACCATCAGAAAAAGACCGCCGATCAGCAGGCCGAACGACAGTTCGGGGACGTTGAAGATGCGTTTCAGAAATAGAATCGTTGGCGGCATGACCCTGGCGGAAAGAATCCACGCGACCACCGCGAACGCCGCGACCTCCACGAGCAGAAATACGATTCCGAAGGCGCCCCACAGATGGTCGCGCGCGGGGATGGTATGTTCGCCGATGCTGAATCCCACAACCAGAAGCGTGATCATCTCCGCGATGATGACCGTGGTAAATATCTCCAGACCGAGGGGTTCTTTAAGGTATCCCTTGTCAGCGAGCACCTTCGCTACAAGCCCCAGGCTTGACATGGACAGAATACCGGCGAGCGCCAGCGCGTCCCTGAAGTCGAGATCGAGGGCGAATCCCACGCCGAAGAGGTCGGACGTGACCACCATGGCCGCAACCATTGAAATCACGACTGACAGGATAGCGGCATAAAAAAAACGCCCCCGGATGGTGGCCACAAAACCGGGGATGTCTATCTCGTCGAGACCGACAAGGAAGAAGAGGATGAAGACGCCGATGCCAAGGAAGACCTGAAGCTTGCTCGTCGGCTCGACGATTCCCGCGACGGGGCCGAGAAGAATCCCGGCCGCCGTGTAGGCGACAATCGAACTCAAGCCAATCCTGTCGAGGAGACACTCCAGGAGCTTGGCTACGACAATGAGCAACCCGATCGGCAGCAGGTCTTCGATCATGGTCGGCCTTTCAGTTTCTCGGGAGATTCAGGCGGGACCGTCTGATACCGGAACACAACCGGTTGCGGCTGCGTCGATGCCTTGCGAAGACGACCCGGCAACCGTCCGGTGGACCAGGTATTCTCGCCGTGTCAGTTCCACCCGAGACGCTTCAGCGGCGAATGGCATTCGCTTTCGTGAAACAGTCCTGGCCCAACCCGCTGCTATCCTCCAACTGCTGCCAGCGCTTCTGATCTGGAGGCGTAAACCGGAATAATCTTGTCGAATCCGCTGATCTCGAAGACCTCCCTGATCGGATCCGAGAGCGAGCAGACGACGAACTCCTTGTCCTGTTTTCGAAGTGTCCTGGCGGTCAGCAGGATGACCCGAAGGCCCGCACTGCTTATGTAGGAAAGGCCTTCAAAATCCACAATCACCGCTTGACCGTCTTCGTGCTGGGTGATTGCGGAATCGAGCGCTTCCTCGAAATCACGGGCATTGGACCCGTCGACGCGACCTTCAGCCTTCGCGATTAAGGTGCCGTTGTCCCGTTCGGTGTTAACCTCCATCGACCGATCTCCTTTTTTATTGTGACCCGACGTCTCGGATACCATGTATTAGGTTAAATTGACGGATGTTCGCCGAAACGATTAGATAACAGGATTCATCCGATATGTCAAGTGTTTTGTTCAGGATTTGCGCCCGGTGGTACCGGGGATGAAGGCTCGCCCATTGAGGCCGAAATCCAGCCGATCCCCGGGTTTCCCGCCCATTGCGACGCCGGGAGCGAACCCCACGCGGGTTTCGCGGCGGCGTCTTGCAACACGGGTTGGCCACCCATCGGCAGCGTATGCGGTTAAGCGCGGATGCAAACGCGATTCTGCAGGAACGTCCGAAAGGGACGTGGCGGTTCCCTGGACATTTCTACGGGAACGGCTCGTTTATACCGGACGGACGTCCGGACGGCTGTCGTGACCATGGCAGAAACCTAACCGGTGCTCATGAGTCTAAAGATACGGTTGGATACGTGGTGCTTTTTACCGGCCGGCGTTTCGATACGGACGGTTTTCGATTGCAGACCGACGGATGCATCGGTCGAGCGAGTAACCGAGTCTTTCGCAAAAAACATTCACACAAGGAGGCCCTCAATGTCCCGGAAAATACGAAACGTGTTCGTGTCGACGGTTGCTGCAGGCTTGCTATCGGGCTGCGGCGGCGACCGGGTTGCCACGTCGATGGCGCCCGAAGCCGACAGGCGGGCGGAGGAAGCAAATGCCGATACCGGGCATCGGAATTCAGGGCAGCAATCGGGCAAACTGGCGACAGGCGGGAATTACGGACCGGCCGTTGTGGCTGTCACTGTCTTGTTGGACGGAGCGCCGCAAGGCGGCGTTACCGTGGAGTTGTCCCGGTCCGTTTCGGGACGGACGGCGGATTTTGCGTGGTCTGGCACAACCAATGCGCAGGGTGAAGCGCGCATTGCGCTTGGGTCGGCCAACGTGAACGGCTATTACCGGGCACGCGTGGTTCAGGATGGGACCGTGATCGGATCATGGTCTAGCATTCCCGTGAATGGCGGTTACGCAGTGTCCGTTGAACTTCAGGTTGGCGGAGGAGCGCGCGTGACGGGAACGCTATCGCTCTCATCGCTGGAGATTGTCGGATCGTGGGGGTACGTCGGGACGGATATGGTCGATACGATCAGCAGGAATCTGGTTGCAACCATCCTGGAGCAGGGGCTGGTTGACAGCACCGTAGCGGTTGCCATCGTCAGGGAGTTCACGGGCGAAATGGAGACGAGCCTGCGCGACAGTGTCTGGTCTCCGGTCCGCCGTTTCCACGCAGACGGCACCTTTGAAGACCAGGACAGCACGGGCGCATGGTCCGTTACGGGAACCTGGTCTGCCATCGGCAATTCGCTGACGATCATTGAGGTAGACGGCGTGGTACTGGAAGGCTCGGTTGACGTGGACGGCGACAGACTGACATTGACGCTCACCAGGGAACAATATATGCGCATTGTGTTGCAGGCGGCAGGGGAGCTGAACGAAGAGGACCGGGAATTCTTCGATGCCATGCTCCGAGAGGACGACGTGATCCGATTCTTCTTCGAAGCCCGATAGCCAGGCTTCCTGTCCCGGAAATCAGGAAGCCAAACGCGGCAGTTACCGTAAACGAAAACCCGCCGTCGGGGAGGATCGACGGCGGGTTCTTTAGAAGACGGCCTGGCGAATGTGAAGTCGGCGCTTCAGGGTCCGTGTCTTTACCGCCGTTGCCCGGCTCGTTCCTTCAGATCGAAGACGTCTGTTCTTCGCCGCGCTCCTGACCGGGATATACCATGCCCTTCATGTCCTTCCGGCAGCCACCCTTGCGCCACATTCTGCCCCAACCTCTTTTTGACCGATCACTCCGCATTTCACGAAGCTTGTTCCGCTGCTCCGGGGTCAGGACGCCGTTGACCTTGAGACGGTGACTGACCCGGCTTTCCAGAATAAGAGATCGGGCCTTGTTAACTGCGGTAACACGCGCATTGACCTGGTCGGGATCGGGGTTGTCCTGCCGCATGGCGGCCCGGAGGTCCAGCCTGGCCACCTTCAGGTCGGCGCGCAACTGCGCCATCTTCTTGGCGCGTTCCAGGTTGAGGCTTTCCAGCTTCGTCCGCTGTTCCGCTGAAAGTTCCAGGGCCGCCAGGGGCGCCCTGCGTCCTTTCCAACCGCGTTTACCGCGATGCGCGTCCGACGGCAGAGCCCACGCCGCGGCAATAATGGGAATGACGACGGCAGCGATGAGAACCAGGCGTTTCATGGTGTTTCTCCTTTCGGTTTCCCCGGCTTCCAAGAACGGCTGTCCGGCGGAATGAAGATACACGCCCGACGGAAACTCTACATCTTCGACAGGTGAATTTCTCAGTGCGTTCCCGGTTACGATCAGAAATCGAACGACCTGCCTCCGGGTTTGCGCCTGAACTGGCGTTCCCACCGCATACGTCGTTCAATACCGGAAGTGATTTCTCTGAACTCCCCGACCTGCTCTTCTCGGAGCAGGGCCTTGATTTCCAACCAGGTCTTCCCGATTGTGGATGCGAGTTGCTCGTCGCGTTTTTGAAAGAGCCGGCGTGTTGCCTCGCGGCCTTCTTTTCTGATGTGCTGCATTTTCGCCCGCTGCTCGCCGGTAAGATCCGGATTCCACCCCCCACTGAACTGTTTCCTCTGTTCGGGCGTGAGCAGGTTAAGGCGTTCGGCGCGCGTGTCCTTATGCATCTCCTTCAGTTCCTCCCGTATTCCACGGCGCAGTTTTCTCATTACCGCCCAGTTTTCCTTTAGAATGCGTGAGACATCGGCCTGTTGGTCCTCACTGAGGTCGAGTCGTCTTCTGAATTGCCGAAGGATAATGTCAGGGGACGCGGGACTCGTTAACTCGTCGAACAGTTCCTGCTGATCCGGTGTGAGAACACCGCGAATCTTAGCCCACGTGCCCCGTCTGATCGTCTCGATTTTCGAACCGATATCCTTCCGTACTTCGACCATCAACTCCCGGCTTTGATCCAGGATCTGATCGATTTCCGCCTTCTGCGATTCGGTCAGGTTTAAATGCCGGGAATATCGCTTTAACAGGCGTTCAGACGTTGCACCCATGCGAGCGGGGCGGAGGCGTTCCCGCGGTACCCGGGTCTGCTTGTCCCACAAAGCGGGAATCCAGCGATGGTACGTTCCCCCCAGGATCAGGCCGGCGGCAAAGATGCCCAGCGCGAGTATGACGGCTTTGAGCCGGGTTGCGCGTTCGGACATGGACTACCTCGTTTGCAGGATTTGAAGGACGTCGCCGGAGAGTTCCGTGTCGGTAAGCAATTCGGCCTCCTGTTCATCCCACTGGGCATTCAGATAGTCTTCCAGCGTAAGCGCCGGCGCTTCTGTCGTGAGATTGCCGAGGACGGCCAGAAGCAGAACCGCGGCGGCCAGAACAGGGAGAAACCGCTTGCCTACCCACTCAAATTGTTTCCAGGGTTCCGCCACCTCGTCGACGCCCATTCGCCGTATGATGCCGCGCCAGAGCCCCGGCGGCGCGGATTCCGGTCTGGCGGCGACGAGCCGTTGAATGCGTCTGAGATAGTTCAGTTCCTCCCGACAGGCGGCCGAAACTGCGAGGCGCGCCTCAATCTCGCGCATTTGTTCGGCCGGGAGGTCGGCTTCCAGATATGCGGGCAAGAGGTTCTTGACTTCCATGTCCGTCATGGCGGCGTCCCTTCTTTCCACTCGTTGTATACGGGCCGCAAGAGGTCCCTGAGATGCGCCCGGGCCCGGGAGAGGCGGGATTTGACCGTACCGACCGAACAATCCAGCGTTTCTGAAATCTCTTCCTGCGACAGTCCTTCGATGTCTTTCAGCACGATAACGAGCCGATGATCGGGCGAAAGATGACCCAGAACTTCCTGGATGATTTCCTGGAGGCGCAGCCGCTCGAAATCGTTGAGGGGCGTGCGGCGTTCCCAGAGCTGTTCCGGCGTGACATGTCCCGAATCCAGCAGATCGTCGAGCGAGGTCGTGTCCCGCCGTCGTTTTTCTTTCTGGGCCAGGTTGAGACAGACGTTTACGGCTATTCTGTAGAGCCAGGTATAGAAACCGGCGTCGGCCCGGAATCCGGGAAGCGCCTGGTATGCTCTGATGAAGGCGGTCTGCGCGGCATCACGGGCCGCCTCCCGGTCTCCTACAATTGAGCAGGCGAGGTTGTAGATACGCCCTTCGTAACGTTCCACAAGCACACGATACGCCTGATGGTCTCCCTCCTGGCAGCGTCTGACCAGATCCAGATCTTCACCCATTCGGGCTCCCCGAAACGCGTCATGGATCCAAACCAGCGGTTATCGTGGCTGCGCAGAGCAACCGCAAGTGCCTTGGATAACGGCCCCGAACGGATTCGGGCTTGGGCGATTCACCTTTACTAAACGCTTAGACACACGCGTTGAGGCGGGCGTTCCATACAAACAGGTAAATCCGGACGTTGCGTCGCAACATCCGGATTCTGACAGGTTGTCCGTGAATTTACTCAGTGATGATATCTGCGAATGTATGACCCGCCGGGATCATGGGAAGTACATGTTCCTGATAGGGTACGATAACGTCAAGCAAGTACGGGCCGGGCGTCTCAAGCAAGTGTTCCAGGGCGCCCTCGAGGTCCTTCCTGTGTTCGACGCGCGCCGAAGGAATCCCGAAACCCTCGGCGATTTTGACAAAATCGGGATGGATGCCGCCGTCCGGGTCGCCTATGAAGGTGTGGCCCCGGTTGCTTTCATAGAACCGGTCTTCCCACTGAACCACCATACCCAGATGCTGGTTGTTGATGATGATTGTTTTTACCGGCAGCTTCTCCACGTAGAGCGTGGCCAGTTCCTGAACGTTCATCACGAAGCTCCCGTCGCCGTCGATGTTCACGACCAGGTCGTCGGGCCTGGCCAGCTGTGCGCCAAGAGCCGCGGGAAGACCGAATCCCATGGCGCCCAGCCCGCCCGACGTGAGCCAGTTGCGCGGCTCGTCGAACAGGTAATACTGGGCGGCCCACATCTGATGCTGTCCTACGCCCGTAGAAACCACGGCTTTGCCGCCTGTCATTCGGTACAGCAGGTCGATGGCGTGCTGTGGCAGGATCGCGTCGTCCACTTCCTGATAGGCCAGCGGATGCTTCTGTCTCCACGTTTCCAGATCGGCATGCCAGGCGTCGTAGTTTCCGGGTACGACCTGTTTATTCAGGTCCTCGAGGGCGTATCTGACGTCGCTGACAACTGGAACGTGGGCGGTTTTGTTCTTGTTGATTTCAGACGGGTCGATGTCGACGTGCACGATTTTGCCGCGTTTGCAGAACGCTTCGAGCTTACCTGTAACGCGGTCGTCGAAACGAACGCCCAGGGCCAGCAGCAGATCCGCGTGGTTGATCGCGTAGTTGGCGTATACGGTTCCGTGCATGCCGACCATCCTGAGCGAGAGCGGATGGGTTTCCGGAAAAACGCCAAGCCCCATGAGCGTTTGCACCACAGGAATACCGGTTTTGCGGACAAGCTCCCGAAGTTGCCGGGCGGCGCCGGCGGCCACGATGCCGCCGCCCACGTACAGGACCGGACGTTTGGCTTGCCGTATCGCGCGGACCACGTTCTCGATGGCTTTGCTGTCCGCCCTGATATGTGGATTGTAGCTTCGAATCGCTACGTCGTCCGGCCAGACCGGCGTATGCACAGCCTGCTGGACGTCCTTGGGTACATCGATGAGAACGGGCCCCGGCCGGCCGGTATTCGCAATGTAGAACGACTCCTTGACAATGCGCGGAATATCCTCGATGCGGTCTATCAGGAAGTTGTGTTTCGTAATCTGCCTGGTGACCTCCACGATCGGCGTTTCCTGAAAGGCGTCGCCGCCCATCACGTGGGTCGCCACCTGACCCGTAATAGCCACCAGCGGAACGGAATCCATCTTCGCATCCGCCAATCCGGTGACCAGATTGGTGGCGCCGGGTCCGGACGTGGCCAGACACACCCCAACCCGGCCCGATGCCTTTGCAAATCCTTCCGCGGCGAAGATTTCACCTTGCTCGTGCCGACACAGCACGTTTCGGATCCTGGACCTTGTGAGTGCCTGATGGATCTCCATACTGGCGCCACCGGGATATCCGAAGATGACATCGACGCCCTCCCGGACAAGCGCTTCAACGAGGATGTCGGCGCCCTTCATCGGAGACGGGGAGGGCGGAGACACGTCTGGGGGACCAACCTGCTGATCCGGCCGACCGTTAGTTTCGGATGCGCGGAGTTGCTCTGCTCCCTTTTCCATCAGCAATTTACTCCCGAGTCTGGGTAGCCAAGCTGCAATGTATCAATGCAATATAAGCCTGCAACGGCGATCCGTCAATTTAACGCTGGCAAACAGAAAAAAACGCCGTCGAATCGACATCGACGGCGGGCTGAATTCGTGTATGTGCCATTCCGGCTACAAGCCCTGCCGTCGCGAAGATACCGATACCAACGTAGCGACGCTAAGGTAGACAATACTGCTGACCGGGACCGGTACGGATATAGCGTGCAAATTCAAAGCCACGGGATAAAACCCTTCCGAAGGTCGCCGGGCCGTGACTGCCCGGTCCTTTCAGAAAATTTGCTGCAACAGGGAAGGCGACACGGTTATGGATAATCTGTCTTGCCGAAAAGATATAGTATTCGTTTTGGACAGAAAAGTCAAGGTGTTTTTGATGGCGGGCGGACTTCCGGCGTCGCGGCCGCGTCCATTAAAGGGGACGTGGTTCAGGCGAATGGCTCGCGTTGCCGCCTGCGCGCAAGTGCCAAAGGTCTTGCAGGCTGCGGCTGAATATGCCTATTTTGTCGGGGCTGAGTTTACCGGCGGAATGGTCTGAAATGGACCGGAAGCGTGAGGCGTTGGCGCCCACCCCGGTGAACAGAGGGTGCATTCAGGATACACAGGGTCAGTTTTCTTCCAATTCCCAGATCTTGTCCCGAATGGCGGCCGCGCGCTCGAAATCCTCGTCCTCGACGGCCTGAGCCAATTCCTCCTTGAGCTTTTCCGCCGGACTCTGCGGGCGTTTGCTCAGAATTTCATCTTCCAGCTCTTTGAGGGATTCCTGAGAGCGTTTTCTTTCGATCTCGAACTCTTCGGCCTCCACCCCTTCGAGGTCTGATATCCGGGACTGCGTTTCACCGATAATTTCGAGGGCCGTCTCGTAATCGTCCTGCTGGGTCGCGATCATTACCCTCGCGACCGCGTGGATTCGGAGAATGTAAGGCCACCACTTTTCGAGGTTTTCCCGGTCTTCCGTACGTTCGGCGTACCTGTTGACAAAGCGAAAAACGTCCATGTTTCGTTCGGTATCGCGCACAACCCGGGTGTAGTCCCGAATCTGAAGAAGAAATACGTACCTTTCGTATATCCGCCGGCTTTCGTCGAAGATCTCGGAACAGGCGTGCTCGTCCAGCCTGAAACCCGCGGGCGACCCTGAAGCGCCCACGTGTTTCTGCAACTGCTGCTTGTGATAGTCCAGGACAAAGGTCTGGCTATAGGGTTTCTGTCCGTCGGGCCGCCCGTCCAATTCCATCTGGAGAACGCCTTGAAACGCACCCTGATCGACGCGCACCTGGATTTTCTCCACGCCACGGGGATCGATTACCTTGCGGATGCTGTTCTGGGGATCGTAGGGCCAGTTCTTCAGGATCGGTCCTATATCTTCTGACATGACGCGGCTCCGGGGCTTTTAGCGGGATCCTCAGCGCGGAAGGGTCAGCGGATGGCCGCCGACCGGCTCGAACGGCCGTCGGTCAGTCAAATGCATATGAGTCTTGGGAAGCCGTCTTAAAATTCCCAGCGGTCTTCGCACGGCAGCAAAGGCGCCGGTCGGCGTTGGTCAAATCCACCTGTATAGACAGATATGGGCGGATTTTCCCGCCTTGACCGCCTCTTTTTCGCTCGCGATCGGGAACTCACCGGTAATTTTAAAGCGGCTTCCAAACAAAAACAAGCGCAAAGCCGACTGCCCGGACTACAGGTTCTGAAGCGTGAACCGACGAGTGCGGCGGCTCCACGACGCGAGAAACGGGATGCGTTTCCGACCGATTTCGGGTTCACAGTCAGGCAGGAGAACGGCAGGACTTCGGCGTTGTGATCACGAATCGCTGAAATTTCTCATTCAATCCTGCATCAGCCCAGGGAGAGTTCCATGAATGCGATTGTCAGATTTTTCCGGTTTGAAGAGAACGGGGCAACCTTCCGGACGGAGGTGATCGGCGGGCTGACCACATTTGTTACGATGGCCTATATAGTGGCGGTGAATCCGGGTATGCTGACGGAAGCGCTGGGCAAGGACCTCTTTGGAGAACTGCTGTTTGCGACCTGCATTTCCGCGGCGGTGGCGACCCTGATAATGGGCATTGCCGCGAACTATCCGTTTGCGCTGGCGCCGGGGATGGGATTGAATGCCTTTTTCGCGTATACCGTGGTGTTGGGGATGGGCGTGCGTTGGGACCTCGCATTGGGCGTCGTACTTGCATCCGGGATTCTCTTTACGCTACTGACGTTGGTACGGGTGAGGGAGGCCATCATCAACGCGGTGCCCGACACCATCAAGCAGGCAACGGCGTGCGGCATCGGGCTGTTTATTGCATTTATCGGATTGAAGAATGCCGGAATCGTGGCCGCGGATCAGGCAACGCTGATTTCGCTGGGAGAAATCAGGAGCGGGCCCGTGGGGCTTACGCTGCTGGGTGTGCTGGGCACGGGCGTGATGTTGGCAAGAGGCGTCAAGGGAGCCATATTGATGGGGATGCTGGGTGTGACGATTCTGGGCGTGTTGACTGGAGTCGCGCCCGCGCCTCAGGGGTTTATCAGTTTACCGGCGTGGCCGGAGCGGTTGTTTGGCGTCGCGGCCGTCAACCTGACGGCCGCGTTCGACGTCGGCCTGATCGGCGTCGTCTTTGTCTTCCTGTTCGTGGATATGTTCGACACGATGGGTACTCTGGTCGGGGTGTCGGGCAGAGCCGGATTCCTGGATGGACGCGGGCGGCTGCCGCGAGCGAACCGGGCGCTCCTTGCCGATTCACTGGGCACGGTTTTCGGTTCAATGTTCGGGACTTCGACCGTGACGACGTATATCGAAAGCGCATCCGGTATTTCGGCCGGGGCACGTACCGGTTTCGCCAGTGTCGTAACCGGCGCCATGTTTCTGCTGGCCCTGTTCCTGACGCCTCTGGTGGAGGCCATTCCGCCGTTTGCGACCGCGCCTGCGCTGATCGTCGTGGGGGTGTTGATGATGGCATCGGTGGTTAACGTGAAATGGCACGACGTCACCGATGCTTTGCCCGCGTTCCTGACGATGATCGCCATGCCTCTGACGTTCAGCATTTCAGACGGCCTTGCGTTGGGATTCATCGCGTTTCCCATTGTAAAACGGCTGGGAAGGCGCGGGGACGAAGTGAACCCCCTGGTGGACCTGCTGGCGGTGATTTTCATTGCCAGGTATCTGTTCATGGATTGAAGGCGTCTTCTTACCGGATTGCAGGAATATGCGCATCGGCATCGATATCGGCGGCACGTTTACGGATGTTGTGGCAGTTCACGAGGACGGCCGCGTTGCGCTGTGCAAGCTGCCTTCCACGCCGGGAGACTACGGGAGGGCCATAGTAGACGGCGTAAACCGCGTTGCAGAGGGATCCGGGGTGGACGTGCAGGAAGTCATTCATGGCACCACCGTGGCAACCAATGCCGTACTGGGCGGCACGGGCGCCCGGACAGGGCTGATCACAACCAGGGGATTCCGCGACGTGCTTGAAATCGGACGGCTGCGGATGCCGCGGCTGTACGATCTTTCCTGGGAGAAACCCAGGCCGCTTGTGCCGCGTTATCTCCGTCTGGAGGTGAAAGAACGGATCACGGCGGGTGGTGACGTCCTGGAACCGCTGGACGAAGAGAGTGTTAATCTCGCAATTGAACGGCTGATCGAGGAGCGTGTCGTTTCGGTCGCGGTTTGCCTGCTCAATGCTTATGTGAATCCGGATCACGAGATCAGGATAGGTGAGTTGCTGCGCACGGCCGGGCGGTGGGCGGTGACGCTCTCGTCGGAAGTCCTGCCCGAGATCAAGGAATACGAGCGGACGAGTACCACCGTGATTAACGCGTACGTGATGCCCGTGGTACGCAGCTACCTGAGCGATCTTCGCACGCGCCTTAAGACAATTGGCGTAGACGCGCCGTTGCGGATCATGCTGTCGGGCGGCGGTGTCACGGAGGCCGGCACGGCGGTGGAACGCCCCGTCCTGATTCTTGAATCCGGACCGGCAGCGGGCGTGGTGGCAGCGGCGTCGCTGGGGCGACGGATCGGATGCGGGAATCTGATCGCGTTCGATATGGGCGGCACGACGGCCAAGGCGTCGCTGATCGAAGACGGGCGGATATCGAGGATTTCGGACTACGAAGTCGGCGGCGGGCTTTCCATCGCGGGCAGGCTGATGGGCGGTGGCGGTTACCCCGTCAAAGCCCCCAGTATCGACCTTGCCGAAATCGGAGCCGGCGGCGGCAGTATCCTTGAAGTCGATGGCGGCGGAGCCCTCCACGTCGGGCCTGAGAGCGCCGGAGCCGACCCTGGTCCCGTCTCCTACGGGCGTGGGGGAGACCGGCCTACGCTTACCGATGCAAATCTGTTGTTGGGATACCTGAATCCCGGGGGGCCGGCTGACGGTTGCCTGCCTCTGGACGTCGAGACGGCCCGGGACGTGATGGAGGAATGTATTGCGTCGAAAATGGACGTCGGAGTGGATGATGCCGCACTGGGCGCGCATCGGATCGCGATTGCGCGCATGGTGAGGGCGGTACGTGCGGTCTCGTCCGAGCGCGGCCGGGACCCGCGGCAGTATTCGTTGCTGGCCTTCGGCGGGAGCGGTCCCCTTCACGCCGTCGGGATGGCCGGGGAACTCGGTATACGGACGGTGCTGGTGCCGCCCGCGCCCGGTCTGTTCAGCGCGGTCGGTCTGGTCTCCGCAGGACTGCAGTGCGATCTTGCGCGCACCCGCCTGGAACACCTGCTGGAAACGGAACCGGTTGAAATCCAGTTGGCGCTTGAAACGATGGCCGACGAAGTGAGAGGACGACTGCCCGGCTCGACAGTTGAATATATCGTGGATCTCAGGTACGCGGGACAGTCCTTCGAACTGCCCGTCAGGGCGCCCCTCGGGCCGTGGGACCGACGTACCCTGGCCGATCTCGGGGATGCGTTTGAAGCGGAGCACGAGCGCACGTACGGACACCGCTCCGAGACGGACACCGTTGAGATGGTTACATTGAGGGTGCGTGCGATTCTGCCGGACCCGCCGCTGCCCGACGGGAGAATCCTTGCCGCATCGGCCGAAAGCGTCCGAACAGCGGACACGCGGCCGGCGTATTTCGGGACGTGCCCGGGATGGGTCGAGACACCGGTATTGTCAAGGCGCCACCTGGAGGATTCGCCTATATCCGGGCCGCTGATTGTGGAGGACTACGACGCAACCACACTGGTTCCTCCCAATGTCCATGCACGACTGGATGAGTGGAGGAATATCGTCATTGAAGTGGAATGACGCCGGCTCTGCCGAAGCGTGCCGTTACGGATGCGGGCAGTCCCTGTGATTGCCTGCATTTTCTGAACGGGATCGAAGCCGGCTCGTGCGCGCCACGTCGATGTCCAGCGTGTCAGGGTCAATGGATACGGCGTAGTCGTGCTCGGCGGACCCGATTGAGACTTTGCCGTTCCTCACGTCGTTCAGGACGCGCAGGGGATCCCGTTCCCGCGGATTCCCCCAGCCGCCGGCGCCGGCAAGTACGTGCCGCAGGCTGTCACCACGCTTCAGGTTGATCAGCGTCTTCGCGGGCAGCATCCGGGCTTCTGCGTTCGGGTTCAGGACGTTACTGGATGGGGACCCCGGCTCTCCGCCCGCCAGGCCGTAGGGCCTGAACCTGTGTCGATCCGAGCGGATTTGCAGAGTCGCCAGTGTATCGGTAAAGCGGTATTCTCTTACAATCGAGCAGGAACCGCGGTACTTGCCGGCCCCGCCCGTATCGGGCAGGAACCCGTATTCGAGGATCTGGAGCGGATATTCTGCTTCGATGACTTCCGCGGGGTTGTTGGAGAAATTGACCACGATACTGGCACAGCCGTCGATTCCGTCCCGGTCCGGTCGTCCGCCCCAACCACAGAAGAGGAACTCGAGAAAGACAAAGGGCGTCCGGTCGGCGCGGTATCCCCCGATCGAGATTCCGGTGTCTCCGCCAACCTCGCAGGCGGGCACGATATGGGGCGCCAAGGGTGCGAGCGCGCCCATAATCGCATTGGCCAATCTGAAGCCGGTTAGTCCGCGGGCGGCCACGGGTGCGGGCGGCACCGGGTTGGCAATCGTTGCGGGCGGGATCCGTACGTCTATGGCCCGGAAGAAGCCGGAGTTGGTGGGAATGTCCGCGCGCATGAGACAGCGTAGACAGGCGTAGACCGCCGACCGGGTAAATGAAGCGACACAATTGATGGCCCCCTTTACCTGCGGCGCGGTTCCGCTGAAGTCCACCGACAACGAACTGCCCGCCACCTCGACTGTGACGGCGATCGGGATCTGATCCGGATCGATTCCATCGTCGTCGAGTACGTCCGTAAAGGTGAAACGCCCGTCCGGAAGGACGCCGATTTCCGCCCGGGTGAGGCGTTCGGCGTAATCCAGAAGTTCGGAAAACCCGCTCTGGAGGCGATCGTGGCCCCGTTCCGCGGCGAGTGCGACGATCGCTCTCTCGCCGATGTGACAGGCGGACAACTGGGCGCGCAGGTCCCCCAGGGCGTTTCGGGGGATACGGACATTCCGTTCGATAATGTCGAAAATCGCCTGGACCGGGCGTCCGGCTGCGTAGAGTTTGAGCGGCGGAATCCGAAGGCCTTCCTGATAGATTTCCGTGGAGTCGCATGCGTTTCCGCCTGCAACCCGGCCGCCGATATCGGTGTGGTGGGCGATGGCCGTTGCGAATCCGAGTAGCCGGGAGTCGGCGAAAACCGGCTTGTAAATGTATATGTCGGGCAGGTGGGTACCGCCTTCGTACGGATCGTTGAGTAAAAAGACGTCGCCTTCGTCGATGGCGCCGCCATACCTGTTAAGGACGGCGGCGAGTCCGTCCGGCAGGCTACCCAGATGCAGGGGTAGACAAAGGCCCTGCGCAACCAGCCGGCCGTCGGGATCGCAGAAACCCGTGGAAAAGTCCATTGAGTTTCTGAGATTGGTCGAATACGCCGTGCGAACGACCGTGAGGGCCATATCGTCCACGATGGACTCCAGCCTGTTTCTCAAAAGCTGGAGTTCGACGGATGTGTGTGTCATTGGCAAGAGAAGGTGAAGGGCGAGCCGGGCCCGCGGGGCTCCGGACGACGGCGGATGGACTACAGGGGCGGCCGGTAGTTGACGAATGGGGGTTCGGATTCCGGTATCTGCAAAGTGTCCCAGAAATTGGTCCCGGAATACGGAACGCGTCTCAGATCGGGTATCGCAATGGGGGCGCCGCCCAGTTCCGCCGAACGGGCGGCGACTATCCCTGGCAGGGCGTATTCAATCGCCCGGTAGACGTCAATCGAAGAGGGTCGGCCGTTAAGCAGGTTGTCGGTGAATTGCCCGGCGACTTTCAGATCCGTTCCCCCGTGGCCGCCTGTCGCGTCGTCTACGGCGGACCTGCTGACCGGTAGAACTCTCCAGCCTTTCTTGTGACTGCAGCCGCTATCGAAGTATCGGGTGCATTCTTCGTACGTAAACATTTCCGTGCTGCCTTCGGTTCCGAAGAGCCTGTAGCGGTGCTCGGAGGGACGAATCGTGTTGAGGGTGACCATGATTTTGACAAGGGTGCCCTTCTGCGTGTGAAACAGGGCGATCTGGCCGTCGGACCTCAACGGCGCTTCCATGCAGCGCCATGGAGCGCTCAGGCACGTAACTGAAACGGCGCGGTCGTCCAGGATCTCCAGCAGCGGGCCCAGGTCGTGGGTCAGATACTGGATTGGCGGCTGGTCTGCCCGCCAGATCGGCATCGCATTCACGGCTCCGGCGGACCGCGCCTCGTTCGGCGACAGGCGTTTCCCGTCAGGCGTGAAGAGCGTTTCAGGCAGGTAGTGAAGGTACTCGGCCTCAGCGATGGAGACGGCTCCGAAGCGGTCTTCCGTGACCCATTTGCGCCAATACGGCACGAATCCGGCGTAACACGCGTTCTCGGCAAGCATATACGTCAATCCGGTGCGTTCCACGGTGTCACGAAGGCGTATCAGTTCGTGTTCCGTGTCTGCACCCGGGACTTCCGATAGAACGTGACAACCGGCTTTCAGTGCCATGCAGGCGTGTTCAACCTGGTGTCTGCCGTTGCTGGCGACGACCACGGCGTCCGGCTTGCGTTCCAGGAGATCGTCGAATTCCACCAGAAGTTCGGTTGACGAGCCATGTCTGTCAACAAGGACACGCGCTTGATCGCGGTAATAGGGAAAACGGTCGCACGCGGCAACGACTTCGGCCTGGTCCAGCGCCAGGAAGTTGCGCAGATGGGCAATGCCCCGCCGAAGGCCCAGAACGCCGACTCTGATTTTTTCCATCGTACAATTCCCCGGGTAAGGTGGCGTGCGGCTGCGTCATGATTGGTGAGACGGAACTGAACGCCGTGGACGGCGACGCGGGTCCGGAAGCGGACTTCCACGTGTACGGCGGTCTTCCGTTCCGGTAAATATATCGAAGAGATCGCGGATGTCATTGGAAAAATCGGGGGAACGATTTGGATACATCTACGTTCTAAATGGTGTAGCGCGAGGGACGGGCGGCAGATGTCCCTGAGGAAGAGAGCGCGCAATAGGGCCATTGAGTTTTTCCCGCAGATGTCTTGCGGGAGCGGGGTGGGGGCGGTAAAATCCCGGCGGCCGACCCCCACCCCATCGTCGTTGTACGATCGTGAAAAACGCCGCATCTCCCGCTCACGCAAGGAGGTCAATTATGATCGGGCGCCGTTTCATGTCTGCGATTCTCATCAGTCTGTTCACGTGCGGGACGGTGATGGGCCAGGAGTATTTCGGGAAGAACAAGGTGAC
>JAPPNU010000013.1 GCA_028873695.1 Gemmatimonadota bacterium
CCCACCCACTGGAAATCCGCGCCTTTCACGGCGCACTTACGAATCAAGGTTAACCTCCGTATCCCAATCCGGCCACGAAATCCGTGTCGATCCGGCCATCACGGAAGTCGGGATGCCGCATCGCGGCGATATGGAACGGAATGGTTGTAGGGATTCCCTCGATTACGAACTCCTCGAGCGCGCGAACCATACGCGCGGTCGCTTCCTCCCGGGTGTCGCCGTACGCCAGCAGCTTGGCGAGGAGCGAATCGTAATGGGAAGGAACGCGATAGCCGGCATATGCGTGAGAATCGATCCGAACGCCCGGCCCGCCCGGCGCATGGAACGTGCTGATTTCCCCCGCGGACGGGCGGAAGTTGTAATCGGGATCTTCCGCGTTGATGCGGCACTCAATGGCGTGCCCCGTCGGCCGAACGTCGGCCTGGCCGAACGGAAGCGGCTTACCCGCGGCCACACCGATCTGCGTCTTGACCAGATCGATGCCGGTTACCATCTCGGTGACCGGGTGCTCAACCTGAATGCGTGTGTTCATTTCAAGGAAGTAGAAGCTGCCGGACGTATCCAGCAGAAACTCCACGGTCCCCGCGCCCGTATAGCCCACCGCCCGGGCCCCCGCTACGGCTGCGTTGCCCATCCGCCGGCGCAGGTTGTCGTCGACCACCGGCGAAGGCGACTCCTCGATCAGCTTCTGATGCCGTCTCTGGATGGAACATTCGCGTTCACCCAGATGCACGACGTTGTCGGCCTGGTCGCCCATAACCTGGATTTCGACGTGCCGGGGCGCAACGACTTCCTTTTCCAGATAAAGCGTCCCCGACGTGAATGCCGCAGACGCTTCGGCCTGCGCAGCGTTCCAGGCGCGTTCGAGACCTTCCACCGAGTCTACGGTGCGCATGCCGCGTCCGCCGCCGCCCGCAACGGCCTTCAGACGGATTGGATAACCGATCCCTTCGGCGGCGAGCCGCGCCTCTTCAAGGCTGTGCAATACCCCGGTGCCCGGCGCTACAGGCACGTTCGCGTCCAGCATCGTTTCCCGTGCGACGGCCTTGTCGCCCATCCTTCGAATGGCATCCGGAGAAGGGCCAATGAAGACGATGCCACAGGAAGCGCACATCTCGGCGAAATCCGCGTTCTCGGCCAGCGGCCCGTACCCCGGGTGGATCGCATCGGCGTTGGTGACTTCCGCGGCGCTCAGAATGCGCGGGATGTTCCGATAGCTCTGGTCTCCCGGAGGCGGTCCGATGCAGACGTCCTCGTCGGCAACGCCGATATGCAGAGAATTGCCATCGGCTTCGGAGTGGATGGCGATCGTCCGAATGCCGAGTTCCTTGCAAGCCCGGATCACGCGCACGGCGATTTCGCCCCGGTCTGCAACAAGGATCTTATCGAATAAGGGAGTGGATGACACGTCAGGTCTGGTGGGACGGCGGCCGGGCCCGCCGCATCGTTGAAGGAAGCACCTTACAGGGGTTCGATGAGGAAAAGAGGCGTATTGTATTCCACCGGATTGCCGTTCTCGACCAGGATGCGAACCACCCGGCCCTTTGCGTCCGCTTCGATTTCGTTCATAATTTTCATGGCTTCGATGATACACAGGGTCTGCCCGACCGACACGACGTCGCCTTCCTCCACGAACGAAGGCGAATCCGGGCTGGGCGCACGATAAAACATGCCCACCATGGGAGAACTGATGCTGTGCAACCCCTCGGTATCGTCCGGTTCGGCGGAAGCCGGGGTATCGTCCGCATCGGACGGCTGCGACGCGACCTGGGCGACCGGCTGCACGGCGGTCGCATCGATTCCCGCGGCGACCCGTATTTTTCTGAGCCCGAGAATACCACGCTCGATTTCAATCTCCCGGACCCGGTCTTCGCCAACCAGTTCGATCAGCTGCTGCAGGGTCTCCATCATGACCTTGGAGAGTTTCACGCGCGCTCCTTCGAAAAGACGCCGGCCGGAAATCGGGTTACGGGTCGCGCCGGCCGCGATGCCGCCGAAGCCAGCCGCCGCCGAATCCCGATCAGACTCGTTCGACGTACGACTCCGATCGGGTATCAATCTTCAAGACGTCGCCCCTTTCAACGAACAGGGGCACCTGGACCGAAGCTCCCGTTTCCAGCAGGGCGGGTTTGCTGCCGCCGCTGGCGGTATCTCCCCGCAGCCCGGGGTCGGTTTCCGTTACCTTCAGTTCGACGAATATTGGCAACGCAACGCTCACGGCGTTTTGCTCGGCGACCAGAATTTCCAGAATCTCGTTCTCTTTCAGATATTTAACCGCGTTGCCCATCACTTCCGTAGACAGCTCGAACTGATCGTACGTTTCACTGTCCATAAAACAATACAGATCGCCGGACTTGTAGAGGTATTGCATTTTCCGCCGTTCCAGCCGGACATCGTCAACCTTGTCTCCGGAACGAAACGTCCGGTCTATCATTGCCCCGGTCTTAACGCCCTTGAGGCGGGTACGCACGACGGCTGCGCCCTTGCCCGGTTTGAAGTGCTCGAATTCGACCATAAAATAGAGATCGCCGTCCAGACGCAGGACCATTCCATTTCTGAATTCGGACGTTGAGACCATGGTTCGGAATTATCCTCCCGTACACGCGCCGTCCATCTTTCGAAGTTCCTTGAGCCTTTTCTTAATGCGTTTATTGCCCGGTTCCCGTTCACAGACCTGCGTCAGTACAGTCACCGCCTCCTCGATCAGCCCCTGAACCGCGTACATCTCGGCCAGAGTGGAGGTGGCGATCGGCGCGATTTCGGTGTCCGAATCCCCGGATCGATCCGCTGCGGGGCCGCAATGTTCCCGAAGGTCCCGCAACAGTGAGGATAGATCCTCACCTCCGGCCGACGACCTGTCTGTCCCGACGGACGCCTCCGGGGCCGGACGCGCCGTCTCATCTCCGGTTTGGGATTTCGAGGCCGGTTCGGCTTCAGCCTGAACGCCGGCTTCCATCTCGGCCGCCAGCAACCGGCTGAACGGATCGACGGTCCGGGCGTACCCGAAATAGCACAGCGCCCGTTCCTCGAAGCCCATCTTTCTTTCGATCCTGCCGAGCAGCCAGCTGGCTGAAGGGTTGTCAGGATCCAGCGCGAGTGTAGTTTGAAACTCTCGACGGGCGTCTTCCAGCCGTCCGGCGGCCATGTGGCACCTTCCCATGACGAGATGGCCGGCTGGATAAAACGGGCGATATCTCAGGCCTCTGCGGCAGATCTGCGCCGCGCGGTCCACGTTGCCGAGTCGCAGCAACTCGTCGGCGAGGCGCGCAAACAGGATCGACGCCGGATTCCTGCCGCATACGCTTTCAAGCTTAGCGAGGGTTGTGGGCGCCATCGTCTCACCAGCCCGTTCAGCGGTCCCGTCCCGTAAATACGCGACGGTTCATCCCGTCTTGCCGCGCTGCCTGTTCTGAGCTTGTCCAGGCGCCTTCGCCCGCCGAAACGCGGTCATTGAGCATGCCTGGATTGCTCGCGCCGAGCCTGTCGTAGCAAGCTTGTCGAAATGCCCGTGTTTCACTATCCATTCTGAGCCGGGCGAATGCCGTTCGCCGACCCTTCGACGTGCTATGGGCAACGGCTCGCGAAGCGGCTCGGGTCCCAGGCGCGGATTCCTGAAAACTCGCCTTGAACGCGTCGAAGTGCGACTGTCGATGCGCCGGCGAGCGGACCGCTGATTCATTCGAAATCTCGGCAATCCGTCCCCGGTACCGGACACGAAACCGGATGGAATTATAGGAAAAAGCCCGGTGCTTGTCAAGGCCGCCACGGCGCGCCTGCCCGTGGGGTTCCGCGCGGCGAGGCGAGGCGGAATTCGACGCGCCTGGAAAAGGCGGCGCCGGCGCCGAACGGACACGGGAAATTCAGCGGCGTTCCCCGTTTGCTTCGAGCCCCGGTCGGGGCCTCATTTTTCCGGGATTTGCCTTGTGCGGAAATGGGCGATGTGCTATATTCAAAACCGATTAAGGCACTGTTTCGCACCTGTCCCGTCCGCTCGCGGAGGCGGCAATGGAACTCATCAACCTGTTTGTTTCGTTCACAAAGGTCGGCTTCTTCGCTTATGGTGGCGGGCCCTCCATGATTCCGCTCGTGCAGGAGGAAGTCGTCGACGTGCATGGCTGGATGACCATCGAGGAGTTTACCGACGCGCTTGCCATGGGCTATGCCCTGCCCGGTCCTATCGCTACGAAAATGGCCGCCTACATCGGTTACCAGGTCGCACAGACTCCGGGCCTGATCGTCGCGCTTCTGGGAACGGTCTTTCCGTCCCTCATCCTGATGATGGTCCTGGGGCTGTTCTTCATGGCCTACAAGGGTGCGCCGGCGGTCCAGGCAATGCTGAAGGCGGTCCGGCCGGCGGTTGTGGGACTGCTTCTCGTTGTGGTCTGGCAAATGGCGCCCAAGTCGGTGAATTCCTGGCACACGGGCCTGATCGCCCTGGCGGCTTTTGTCGCCATACATTTCCTGAACCTTCATCCGGCCGTCGCAATTGTCGGCACGGCAGTTCTCGGTCTGGCTGTCTACCGGTAGAACGACGGTTCCGGCATCACGCCCGGGGGAGCTCATCCTCGTATGACGGACTACTCGATACTCGAACGCAAAGCGCTGCGAAACAAACCCTTAGCCAATCCGGAAATGCTGGCGGTACTCGATTCGCCGGACGAAGACCTGCTCCTTTTGATCCACGCGGCATACCGGGTTCGACACCGCTTTTTCGGAAACAGCGTGCGCCTTCACGTCCTGCAGAACGCCAAGAGCGGACTGTGTCCGGAAGATTGCGCGTACTGTTCACAATCGGCCGTGTCGACGGCGGACATCGGCAAGTATCCGCTGTTGTCTCGCGAGCAGATCCTCGAAGGCGCCAGAAAGGCCAGTGCGGGAAAGGCGCTTCGCTATTGTATCGTCACCAGTGGAAGAGGCCCCACGGCCAGAGAGGTGGACGCCGTTGCCGAAGTCGTACGCGAAGTCAAACAGACGGTAGACATCGACATCTGCTGCTGCCTCGGGCTGCTGGACGAAGCGCAGGCCAGAACGTTGAAGGCGGCCGGCGTGGACCGGATCAATCACAATCTCAACACCAGCGCCAGGCATCATGGCAACATCGTCAGCACGCACACCTACACGGACCGGCTGAATACCCTTAAAGCCGTCAAGGCGGCCGGCCTCGAGACCTGTTGCGGAGGAATCGTCGGGATGGGAGAAACCAGGCAGGATATCGTCGACCTGGCCGTGGCCGTCCGTGAACTCGACATCGATTCGATCCCCGTCAACTTCCTGCATCCCATAGACGGCACGCCTCTTGCCGGACGTAAACCGATGTCGCCTCGAGACGGCCTCAGGGTTCTGTGCCTGTTCCGCCTTGTGAACCCGAACAAGGAAATCCGCATCGCGGGCGGACGGGAACTCACGCTCGGTTCCCTCCAGGCCCTGGCCCTCTATCCCGCGAACTCCGTTTTTATGGAAGGTTATCTTACAACCGGAGGACAATCCACTTCGGAGACCCATCGACTCATCGAGGACCTGGGATTCGAAGTCGAAGCGCACTGGAAATCCGAAGAAGGATCGGCTGTGCCGGCAGGCACGGGGAATGCCGTCCTGTAACGCCTCTCTCACGATGTGGACCTACGATAAACACTACGATATCATCGTTGTCGGCGCGGGGCACGCCGGAGCCGAGGCCGCCCTGGCAGGCGCGCGCATCGGGTGCAGCACCCTGCTGCTGACGATGAATCTGGACACGGTCGCACAGATGTCCTGCAACCCGGCGGTCGGAGGGATCGCAAAGGGCCACATGGTGCGCGAAATCGACGCCCTGGGCGGGGAAATGGCGCAGAACATCGACGCAACGGGGCTTCAGTTCCGCCTGCTCAACCGGAGCAAGGGTCCGGCGGTGCAGGCCCCCCGGGCTCAGGCCGACAAGAAAGCATATCAGTTTCGGATGAAATACGTGGTGGAGCGTCAGCCGAACCTGGATCTCAAGCAGGGCCTTATCGAAGACCTGCTGGTCGACGAGGGTCGGATCAGGGGCATCCTCACAAAATCCGGCACGGCTTTTCTGGGCCGGACCGTTATCCTGACGACCGGCACGTTCCTGAGAGGCCTTATCCACGTGGGCGACCGGTCGTACCGTGCAGGGCGCGCCGGCGAGGGTTCCGCCGAACGGGCATCCGGCGGCCTTCGACGGCTGGGATTCGACCTGGGAAGGCTGAAGACGGGCACGCCGCCGCGAGTCAATTCACGCAGCGTGAATTACGGTGTGATGGATATCCAGCCCGGTGACGAGCAGCCGTGTCCCTTTTCGTTCCGCACCGGGGCCGTCACGCGGGAGCAGCTTGATTGCCACATCACCTGCACCACGCCGGAAACCCACGAGATCATCAGACGGAATCTGGATCGTTCAGCGATGTACAGCGGCCGTATCCGGTCGGTCGGCCCGCGGTACTGTCCTTCGATCGAAGACAAGATCGTGAGGTTTGCAGACAGGGAGAAGCACCAGCTCTTCGTGGAGCCGGAAGGCTACGACACCCTGGAGGTCTACCTGAACGGTCTTTCAATGAGCCTTCCGGAAGACGTTCAGGTTGAGGTCGTCCGCAGCGTAACCGGCCTCGAAAACGCGGAAATCATGCGGCCGGGTTACGCCGTCGAATACGACTACGTCCCCCCGAACCAGATCCTACCAACCCTCGAAACCAAACCCGTCCGCGGGCTGTTCTTCGCGGGGCAGATCAACGGCACCACGGGCTACGAAGAAGCGGCCGGACAGGGACTGATGGCCGGCATCAACGCCGCATTGCAGGTCCGGAACGAGGACCCGCTCATTCTGGACCGCGCCCGGGCATATATCGGCGTGCTGATTGACGATCTCACAACCAAGGGCACGGATGAGCCGTACCGCATGTTCACCGCTTCGGCGGAATACCGTCTGCTGTTGCGGCACGACAACGCCGACCTGCGCCTGACCGAAACCGGACGCAGGATCGGGCTGATATCGGACAGCGCGTATCGATCCTTCAAGCGGCGGTCTGAGGCGATCGTCGCCGAACAGCGCCGTCTCAAGGAGGTGAAAATCACGCCATCGAGCCGGGTGCAGCAGTATCTCCATAGAGCGGGAACGACCCCGCTCGCTCAGACCGTACCTCTGATCGATCTGTTGCGCCGACCGCAAATCGACTACCGGTTCGTACAGGAAGTGGCGCCGCCTCCCGAGCCGCTGCCTCCGGATGTATGCCGATCGGTTGAGGTCGAACTCAAATACGAAGGCTACATTCGGCGCCAGAAGTCGCAGGTTGCGAGGTTTCAGGATCTGGAGACGAGGCATCTCCCGGAAGACATCAACTACCATGACCTTCCCGCGATCTCCCGCGAGGCTGCCGAAAAGCTCACCCGGGTACGCCCGCGCTCGCTGGGTCAGGCTTCCCGGATACCGGGTGTTTCACCCGCGGATATCTCAGCCCTCATGGTCATCCTGAGAGCCCGGGCCCGAGGCGCGGCATGAATCCGGGCAGGACACGGGTGCGGGCGATTCTTTCCCTGCTGGCCGACCCCGACGACGATATCGTGGACATCGTGCGGCGCAAGCTGTTCTCGATGGGCGAGCCGGTTGTGCGCGAGGTCCTGGATGCGGCGCCCGGGGGATCTCAGGCGCAGCGGGAAGCGGGCCGGATTCTGTTGTGCCTCAGGGAACCGCCTCTGGAGACGCAGTTCCGCAATCTCCACGAAAGAGCCGGCGGCGACGTCGACCTCGAAACAGCTTCGTTTACCCTGGCCAAGCTCGAATATCCCGCCCTGAACATTCAGCGCTACAGAAGCCGGCTCAACAAGATGGCTGGGCAACTGGCGCCCTCGATCGCGCCCGACGACCATCCGCTCCGAGTCATCCGGACCCTGAATCACTACGTCCATGATCTACAGGGATTCCGGGGGCAGGGAAACGTTCCTGCAAGCCCGGCCGCCAGCTACATGAACCGGGTCCTGGATCGGAAGACGGGCCTTCCCATCTCGATATCGGCGCTCTACCTCTTTCTGGCCCGCCGTCTCGAACTTCCCGTTCTCGGCGTGGGAATGCCGGTACACTTCATCTTGAAGTACAGGACGGCGGACGCCATGGAATTCCTGTTCGACCCGTACAACAGGGGCCAGCTCCTCACGGCGAATGAATGCGCGGAATATCTCTCCCGATTCGACGTGGCCTTCGAGCCGTCCATGCTGCGCCAGTCATCCGACCGGCAGATTCTCACCCGCATGATACTCAACCTCCGCGCCGCCTACAGGAATCAAAACGACGCACGCAAGGTCGATGCCCTCGAACGGCTGGCTCGAATCCTTCTCAATCGTCACCCGCTGCAGGAGTAACCGATTCGACCGATTCGGAATGCTTCGTCCAGAGACCGGCGCCGGTCTTCCGCAGGGATACCGTGCGACCGTTTTCAGACGACCTCCGTTTCCGCGGAACCGGGACCTGTCGCCCTCCTGTTCCCATGCCCGAGAACATAAAAATCGTGGTGCAGAACCGTAAAGCCAGGCGGGACTATTTTCTTGTCGACACCTATGAAGCCGGCGTCGAACTCAAGGGCACGGAAGTAAAATCACTGCGCCTGGGCAACGCCAATATGGCGGACTGCTATGCTCGCGTGGAAGACAATGAGGTCTTCCTGCACAACCTTCACATTGGCGAGTACACCGAGGCCAACCGCTTCAATCACGATCCGGTACGCAAGCGCCGGCTCCTGCTGCACAGACACGAAATCGACCGGCTCAGGGTCCGTACCGAGGAAAAGGGACTGACGCTCGTCGCCCTGAAGCTTTACTTCAAACGCGGCAGGGCCAAGGTCGAACTCGCCCTTGCCAGGGGCAAGCGCGAATACGACAGGCGCCGGGACATTGCCAAACGCGACGCACAACGTGAAATGCGGCGGGAACTCAAGGTACGGGAAACGGGATTTCGAAACCAGACCTTATGAACAACAACCCACCAGGAACTGATCCATCGCCGCGGATCGACCTTCCCGGCAGCGATCCGGGATACTTCTACGATCCCCGGGTCACGGCGGGTCTGCACGGCGAAATCAGGCTCTCTCCCAGGGTGGAGAAGCACTGCAGGTGCGGTGGCAGGCTGCCGTACCAAGTTTTTCAACGGCCGGATGCCCAACCGACATGGTGTCCATGCAGGCGCTACCGGTTGAAGGCCCGGGAGATCAACCGCCTCATCAGAAACTCCGGCATCCCCGGACCGTTTCGGTACAGATTCCTGGACGATTTCGACGAAGGCTATGGAGGAAAGGCGGCCGACCTCAAACGGCAACTGCGCGCTCAGATCAAGGGCGCCCGCAAGTTATACGCCTCGCGCGCTCGCGGCGCGGGCGCAAACGCCAATCATCCGCTGAGAGGGTATTTTCTGTCGGGCACGCCAGGGGTCGGCAAAACCTACTTCTCCTACGTCGCGCTCAACGAACTCATCTTCCACTCCGGCCGTCCGGGTAAATTCATCAGCCTGTCAAAAACATTCTTTCAGACGTTGCGATTCGCATTTGACGAAAACAGCCCCATGCACGGCAAGTCGGAGGCCTTTCTGCGAACGCTGGGCAACGTCCCGTTCCTCGTCATCGACGACTTCGGCGTGCAGCGCAACACCGAGTGGGAACTGGAGATGCTGTATAACCTGGTGGATACGAGATATGCCAACCGTCGTTTCACGATTGTAACCACCAACCAGGACATCGAAAACGTAAAGGATCTGGCGGACGGCAGGCTCTATTCGCGGTTTATCGAAATGTGTTATATCGTCCGCATCCACGCACCGGACTCTCGGGAACAACACAAACATGAACTATAGCAGCCCGTTGAAAAAGTCCATCCGGGCTGCTGCGGGCCCTTGCGGTCGAAATACGGCGTTGCTCGGCCTCGCCTGCAGAGCGACTTTCTCAACGGACTGCCAGGACCTGAGGGCCGGGGCCCTGTAACCTCAAGCAAGGATTCACGTCTCCGTTTCCGCGCGTTGCAACTTCAACTGCGGGCATCTTATGTCGTGTCTGACGGTCGCCACGAAAAATCCCGGCAAGCTCAGAGAGATCCGGGAAATACTCGGGTCCGAAGCCAGGCTGCTTTCTTTGGCCGACTTCCCCGACGTCGGGGATATCGTGGAGGACGGCAGGACGTTCGAGGCCAACGCAATCAAGAAAGCCCTTGCCGTCGCATCCCAGACAGGCCACGTTTCCCTCGCCGACGACTCCGGCCTGGAGGTGGACGCGCTCGACGGCGCTCCAGGTGTTTATTCCGCGCGATTCGCGGGCGAAAAGGCCACCGACGAACAGAACAACCGCAAGCTTCTGCGGCTTCTCGAAGACGTCCCCGACGCGCAACGTACGGCGCGTTTCCGATGCGTGATTGCCGTCGGCGCGCCCGACGGTTCCGTTCAGACGGCCGAGGGCACAGCCGAAGGAAGGATCCTTCACAGTCCGCGGGGTACAGGCGGATTCGGGTACGATCCCCTGTTTCTGGTTTCGGGCCTCCGGCGGACGTTTGCGGAGTTGCCGTCCGAAGAAAAAAACCGGATCAGTCATCGAGGGAACGCGCTGCGATCCGCGTACTCCATGCTAAGCCAGTTTCTCTGAAACGGCTATCACGGTCGGAAAGTCCCGCGCCGGGCCCGGGTCAGATCGATCAATCCGATCCGGTATCGTCGGCCTTCGGGCGGCGCTGGTATCGCCTCACCCGCCGGACGAAGATCCAGACCAGACCCGCCACGGCAAGATATTTCAACACCTCCCACACCCACCCCTCCCATCCCAGAATTACGGGCCAAAGCGCGAAAATCGACAGCAGGATGAACAAGTCCTCCAGCGCCACCCAGATGCGGCGTTCACGGCCCTTTGACATCGATGTATCCTCCATTTCGTTCCGGCCTGAGCATCCGGCACGGCGCCGGGCAACCGATACGCGTTATCCCCCCGCGTCCGTCGTGTGCTGCAGGTACGAATACACCTGATAATTCCGATACACCAGTTTTACGTAATTGCGCGTCTCCCGGTATGGTATGCTCTCGACAAACTCGTCCACGTCGTGCGCCGGGAGCCGAGCCGACCATCTCCGCGCCACGTCCAATCCGGCGTTGTAGGCCGACAAAGCCAGGCCGAGCCTTCTGTCTTTGCTGTTCCTGAAATACCTGAAATGATCGGCAAGGTGCCTGGCCCCAAGTCGAATCGACGTGTCCGGATCCCACAGGTCTTCGGCAGAATAACCCTTGAGACGCAGTTTTCGCGCGACCTGACGTCCCGTTTCCGGCATCACCTGCATCAGCCCGCGGGCGCCTGCCCTGGACAATGCCGTTTCATCGAATGCGCTTTCCTGGCGTATGATCGCGAGAACCAGATTGGGATCCAACCCGAGGTCCCGTGCGGCCCGGCTTATTTCGCCCCAGTAGTAGATTGGGTACAGTCTGCGAAACGAAGCAAGTGAAATCGGTGTTCCCCGTTCGCGTTCCAGATTGACGATCAGGCCGGCGATCCGGAACGCCTGGTTCATCGCACCGATCCGTTCAAAACGCCGCTGCAGCTCACCCAGAGCGTGTATCTCGTTTCTGTGCGCCCAACCCGCCTGCCTGTATTCCTGCTCGGATTCGTCGTATAGCCCCAGGTCCGCCAGCCTGTCCCCTTTCAACAGAAACGGCGACGGTACATACATCGGTAACCGCCCGTTTGCCTCGGAAGACGCCGGAACCGGTTGACGCGCCCGGTCCTTCAGCTTCAGAATCGCGCGTGCCCGGGAAGCATAGTACGAGGTTGGAAAACCGGCCGCCGCACGCCGCAGCCATCGGGCGCCCAACTCCGGACGTCCGGCTCGCCCATAGGATTTGCCGGCCCAGTAGGCGCCCTGGTCCCGCATGTAGTTTTCCGACGTCCGGTCCGACAACTGCACAAAGACCCGCGCCGCCGCTTCGAACCGCCCCAGACGGAAGAGCGCATAGCCCGCCCGCCACCGCGCGCGGTCGGCAAGACCGCTCCGGGGGTACCGGGCGGCAAGATTCAGAAACACCTCACGCGCCTTCGTGCGCCTCCCCCGGCGCTCATAGGCCATTGCCGCCTGCCAGAGCGCTTCGGCGGCTCCGGGGATCGCCGGATACCGGCGCGCGAAGGACCGGAACTGTCCTGCCGCCTTGATATCCCGCCCCAGTTTTACGGAACAGCGGCCCAGATAGAATAGTGCCTTCGGCACCCGGTACCGCCGATGGGCCTCCTCAAATGCCCTTTGGGCGGCATGATAGTCCCTCTGTTTGAAGTACGCGAGCCCCAGTTCCTGTTGGGCCCGGCCGCGCCAGCCGGTCTGACCGGGTTCCCTGACGATCTGCCGGAACAGTCTCACAGCTTCCCCCAGACGACCATGGCTCGAATACGCGATCGCACCATAGAACCGCTCCTGTACCGTACCCGATCGCCCCATCGAAACCATCGCGGCCAGCGACTCCGGCGACTCCGGATGGTCACGCACAACGCGCAACCGGATTCGCCGAGCCTCCGCGGCATCGCCGGAAACGTCCAACGCGGACGCGAGGCCCGCCAGCGCCTCCACCTTCCGGTCGCTCCCGTCGGGCAACCGGCGGTACATCAGCGCCGCCGCTCGCGCATCGCCCGCCTGCAATCGGAGTCCGGCGGCAAGGAGCGCCGCGTCTTCCATCAGGCGCCCCGACGGCCGCGCATCGACAACCCGCTCGAAATACACAAGCGCGCTGTCCGGCCGGCCCAGTTCCCTGTGGCATTCGGCCTGCCAGAAGTCCACGTAGTCGCGAATGGCCTCGGACGCCGTCTCCACGGCGCGAAATCCGTTCAGTGCGTCTTCAAAGCGCCCGAGCGCCTTCAGGCACAGCGCCCGCTGGAGCCGCGCACGGCGAACCGCCCGGTCGTCCATCCCCGCCAGGTCAGCCCCGGAAAGGATCTGCAACGCGTTCCGGTACGCGGCACGGGAAATCAGGGCTTCTGCCCGACCCAGCCGGTCCAGACGCTCGCCTCTGCCCAGCAGCCCCGGCAGTGCCAGGACAGCCGCCGAAACAAGCGCAAGCACCAATCCGGCAAGACAGACCTCCCTCAGCGTGACCCCGACCGGGCCACTCCCGATCTCGGAATCGGACTTCATTGCGGGTGGACAACGGATGTCATTTGATGTGAGGGCGACGTAATCCCGCGTGAACACGGTAATGCCGCCCACCGCTCCATCGGATGTTCGCCGGTGAGTGTCATGTACCGTGCCGCGGTGTAGACCTGCACCCCCTTCGTGAGACAGAAGAGACTGAACGCCCAGAACATCGCGTAGCCGAAAATCGCCCCGCTGCGAGATGCCCACACCGTCTCCCCGCTCCCGATCGTCACCGACGCGATAACGGCTCCGGGCCCGAAGAACTTCAGGAAGTCCATCGCCCGCCGCGAGCTCAACTCAGGCGCCAGTTCAGGAAATCGCTGCTTCTGTTCGACCGGAGTCACGAGATCCCCCTCGTCCGTACCATCGCGGACCGCAGGCGTACACGGTCGGATCGAGAACGGTCTATCTGACCGCGAACGGATTTCCCGGCGACCCGGTGGCGCCCTTCAGCCGGAGCGGCGCAAATACGAACGCGAACTCGTAGACTTCGTCCGCCGCCAGACCGTCCAGGTCCAGGTTCTCCAGGATATATACGCCGTTACGCTGGATCAGCAGTTCGTGGACCCGGAACGCGCCGTCCGCGTCTTCGCCGGGCACGGCCTCGACCGCCCATGTGTCGGCGCCGACCATGACGATCTTCTTTTCAAGCAGCCACCGCGCGGCTTCCAGACCGATGCCCGGCTGCCCCGAGTTATAGGTGTCGTTGTCGACCATCCACAATCTTCCGTGGCCGGTGCGGATCAGCACGATGTCGCCTTCCGTGACGGCGACCGCCTGCTTCTTCAGGGCCCCCTCGACGTCGGCCGCGCTGATCACGTAGCCCACCTCGAGCCGCTCCACGCCCTTGAACCGCGCCAGGTCCACCATGACGCCGCGGGTGAAGATCACTCCCACGTTTTCGATTCCGAGTTTCTCCAGTCCGTAGGCCGTACCTACCTCAGACCGCGTAAATCCATTGTAGAAGACGTCCACGTCGCCCTGACGCGTACCGATATGGCCCAATCCGTCGAACTGGGTTCCCACCTGTCCGATCTCGCCGCTGAACATCTCGTCGTACCAGATCAGCTGGTTCTCGCCCACGGGGCCGCCGGTCGGCGACCCGGGAATGGTCAGACTGTAGTGACGGTTGCCGAAGAGCGGAATGCCCGGCTCGTACACCCGCCCGAGCTGGTAGGTCTTGCCCGTCCGGATCAGTTTCGCGGCCTCCAGTACCTTCTGCGGGGTCAGCCGGTTCGCCGCTCCCCGCTGATCTTCCGCACCCCATTCCGAGGGCCACCATCTGTCGCCTTCGGCCGCTTTATCCGCGAGGGCCGGAGTCATTGCGATCAGGCATCCCGCAACCGCCGCACACAGATGTCGATTTCGCATACCCGCCTCCTTGTTGGCGTAGCAGTCCGTTGATAAAGTCGCTCTGCAGGCGAGGCTTGGTGTCCCGTCCCGGCAATATGTCACCATTCATCCGCCGATTCATCCAGTCTGGCGGCGTTGCCTTCGCTCGGTGACCGTGAGCAGGTCGCCTTGCTCAGGCG
>JAPPNU010000003.1 GCA_028873695.1 Gemmatimonadota bacterium
CCGTCCCGAAAATATGTCACCATTCATCCGCCGATTCATCCCGTCTGGCGGCGTTGCCTTCGCTCGGTGACCGTGAGCAGGTCGCCTCGCTCAGGCGCCTTGCCAGCCGGGCGACTCGGCGGCCGAATTACGGCGAACTATTTCCGGGTCGGAACACTTGCCATTGTGGCCGAAGACAAGGCGCGCGACCGAGTCCCATCCTGCGATTCGGCGAGGGAGCGCAACGCAGTATTTCGACCGCAAGGGCCGGCTGTAGCCCGGATGGGCTTTTTCAACGGGCTGCCAAGACCCCCGGGCTAAGCTTTCCCCGAGACAGCGTGATCTTCCAGCACATCCCGGTCGATCTCAATGCCCAGCCCCGGACACTGTAACACCGGCACGTCACCGTCCACAGCCTTGATCGGCTCTTTGGCGAGTTCGGTACGCAGCCGGTTTTCGGTCATATCGAATTCAAACAGAGATGGAAACGGATTCAGCGTATCCGGCGAGTCGGGCAGGGTTGCCTGCCAGTGTATCGTGGCGGCCAGGCGAATACTGGTTCCCCACATGTGAGGCAGCACACGCACGTGATTGGCGCTTGCAAGCGCGGCGACTCGCCGGCACTCCGTGAATCCGCCCGCGTCGCTGATATCCGGCTGCACGATATCCAGCCCCCGTTCCTGGATCAGGTCGCGGAACGCCCACCTGCCCTGCAGGGCCTCGCCGCCGGCAACGCGCACGCCCAGGGCCTGGCGGATCTCGCGATAGCCGGAAACGTCGTCGGTTGATATCGGCTCTTCGAACCAGAGCAGATCGTTCTCGAGCAACCGGCGCCCCACGTGGATCGCCGTGCCGGTATCGTAGCCGCAATTGGCGTCCACGGCGAGCAGTATTGAGTCGCCGATCGCCCCTCGCACCGCGGCGGTGTTCCTGACGTCGTAGTCCACGCCGAACCCGATCTTCATCTTCACGGCCCGGAACCCCCTATCCACGTACGACGCTGCCTCTTCCGACAACGCCCGGGTCATATCCGATCTTCGCTTCAGGAACAACCCGCTGGCGTATGCCGGAATCCGATTCCGGAACGCGCCGCCCAGGAGCCTGTAGATGGGCATCTCGAGAGCCCTGCCCACGATATCCCAGAGCGCGATATCCACCGCGCTCAATTCCGAAAAACCCACGCCGCCCCGCAGATAGAGGTCGTTCCAGATGACTTCCACGTCAAACGGGTCCCGGCCGACGAGCCGCGCCCGCAACGCCGTTTCGTTCAGACTCGAGACCCCTTCACCCCAACCCGTCACACCCGCGTCTGTGATGATTTCGATCACGCCGGCGGTCCGCGCCGTATTCCAGGCAATCGAATTCGCGAACGGATCTGTCAGCGGATACCGGAGATTGTAGACCTTGACGTCGGTGATCTTCATTTTGTTTCGCAGACCCGCTTCAATCCGAAGTCCGCCGGCGGCTGTGATCGACCGCCGCGGGAAACCGGACCGTCAGATGGGTGAGGGCCTCGGCGATTTCACACTCGCATGCCGAGGCGGGGTAAGGCAACGTACCTGTGGCGCGAAACCGTCGTCCGTTCCCGGCGTGAAAATCGCCGCGACGGTCCATGAACTGCCCCCAGTGCCCCATTGTATAGCCGATATGGGGATTCACCACCTCGCTCTCCGCCCAGCTGGCGGGAAACAGCGACCGGAACCGGGGCGTTGAATTCATCCAACTGCTGCAACGGACGATCATGATATCGGGTCGCCGCGTCCGTGAATCCCGCAGCATTCGAATCAGCGATGCTGCGAAAGGCGTAAACATCTCGCTCAGCGGCGATTTGGGCCGGTAGACATTGTCGATATGGATATTCAATCGGCCGGAATCCGTATAGTCGTAAGACCAGCATTCGTAGGGTCGTTCTCCCGAGAGACCATCGCCGGTCGCTTTCAGACGGGCCTCGAGATAGGGCCACAGCAAAGCCAGACCCTCAGCCTCGAATCGAACGGCGGCAGATTCCATTTCATGCCTGCCGAAGAGGGACTCCAGCCGGCCGACCACGCCGGACCACTCCGGCCCGACGTCGTCGCCCGCCGGATGGCGTTTCCCGTCGTAGAGCGAGGTATTCCTGTAAATGTTCACCCGCTTGTTCACAACGTCGGCAAAGGGCTCCGATCCGGCCTTCGCCAGGCGCCACACGTACCAGAGGGAAAGTTTCGTGAATCCCTTCACGTAACGACGTCGAACCGTATCCATACCGGGCGCCGGATGTTCGGCCTCCATACCATTCCGTACGACGGGACGCGGGCGAAGTGCGTCTATCCTCTCCCGGGAAACGTCAGTTCGGCGACGCCCGACTTATCCAGTTCGCCCTTGCCGATTTCCTTCATACGGTCGTACTGCCTTTTCGTCGCATCGGCCAGCGGCAGATTCAGCCCCGCGGCACGGGCAAGATCCAGGGCGATCCCTGAATCTTTCGCAGCATGCGCAGAGGAAAAGTAACACTCGTGGTCCCGCGCCACCATATCCTCCCCGTCCGTTTCAAGAACGCGGGAATTGGCGCCGGTCTGTGAGAAAACCTGCTGCAGCATCTCCAGATCGAGGCCCAGCGCCGCCCCCAGCCCAAGCCCCTCCGCCAGGCCAGCCGTATTGATGTTCATGACCATATTGACGAGCGCCTTGACCTGCGCCGCCTGTCCGGCCTGACCGATGTACTTCAGATCGGTGCTCATCGAGTCCAGAATCGGGCGCACGTCGTCGAAGACTTCCTTCCTGCCGCCGCACATGAGATACAATGTGCCCTCCCGGGCCTGTGTGATACTGCTTGCCATACACCCTTCGAGGCTTCTCGCACCCGCCGCCTCAGCCAGCGCCTGGACGTCGACGTGTACCTGTGGGGCGATGGTAGCGCAATTGATGAAGACCCTTCCGTGGGCGTCGCAAAGCAGACTGTCGCCCCGGGTTGAAAACACCGCACGCATCGCTTCGTCGTCGGTGACGACCGTGATTACCTGATCCGCGGCCGCCGTCACACACGCCAGCGAGTCGGATGCCTCACACCCGAGTTCACGCGCCAGTTCGGCCGCGGCATCCGATCGGACATCGTATACTGAAGTCACGACAAAGCCGTCGTCCTTCAGATGCCTTGCTATATTCGCGCCCATACGCCCGACACCCACCACGCCGATTCTGAAATCAGAAGTCTCCATGTTACCCTCCGGCATACGAAGAGCGTTCAACTGCCGGCGCTCGTTCCGGCGCGGCCAACTGTCGAACGCTCCGTTCGGAACAAGCTACAGGCTGTTGTGGAATTCGGTCCAATCGTCCAGATTGTTCAGATTTACCGCGTCCAGAATCGACCCGTCGTCCGCCACCCCGGCCGCCGACAGAATCGCTCCGCGCGTATCGTCGTCGTGGTGATACCCCAGAATGGCCGCGTTGGAAGCCTCAATCTCTGCCTGCGGTATGCTTCCTCCGCGCTGGCTTACCACCCAGTTCTCGAAATCGATATACGTCGGCAGGTTGCTTTTTACATAGTTAACCGCCGCATCCCGATTGATTTTCAATCCGTCCAGTACCATCTGGTCGTAACCCGCGCCGCATTCGGGATAGTCGTCGGCCAGCCGGCCCTTCGCGGAAAGCGTCAGCTTCAGCCACAGTCTGGGAAGGTGGATGGCGCCCAGAGGCCCCGCAACGCCCGAACTGATAAGGGGAATCGTGCCTGCCATCGTGTGTCTCCTTCTGAAGTTGGGGAGTTTGATTGGGTGGAAACCGCTTCAGGGACACCGCGGCCGACGCACCCCCGTTCATCGGCCTGATTTTCAGAATAAAAGTACAGGATGGTACCCCTGTCAACATGAAAAACGCCGGACGTGGGCGCCGGACCGATACGCGCAACGGGCGCAGGCCGTGCTGAGAATAAAGTACACGAAACGAGCGGATGAGTACGTCGCTCATCCGCTCGTTTCGTGCTATGCCGAACCCTTTCAGGCTTCGCGGCTGTTTTTCAAGCGGTCTATTTCATCGCGCAGCCTGCCGGCCTCTTCGTAACGTTCCTGCCGGCTGGCCTGTTCCATCCTGCGACGGAGATCGTTGATCCGCACCTCGACGGCGTCTCCGCCATCGGCAGACTCGCTCCTGGGGACCTCCGCGACCGTCATGACGGCTTCTTCCTTCTCCTCGACGAGCTGGGGGGGCGCCAGAGCTTCGATCGATTCCGGCTCCTCGGCGCCGACTTCCGGGCGGTCCTCGTGTCCGGCTTCGGTAAGAACGGCCTCCGATACATAGATTGCCGCTTCGTAACGAAGCGCCAGGGCAACGCAGTCGCTCGGCCGGGCGTCGACCCGCCAGCGCTTTTCGCCGCGTGCGAGCGCCAGTTCCGCATAGAAGATACCTTTTTTCAATGCGACAATGTAGACGCCTTCTATTGTGGTGTCGAGCTGGCCCAGAATGGACCGGACCAGGTCGTGAGTGAGCGGGCGAGGCGGGCGCTCGTTCGTCAGTTCGGCGTAGATGGCGCTGGCTTCCATCAGTCCGATCACGATCGGCAGCAAGACGTTGTGCTCATTGTTGCCAAGCCAGATCATACGCGGCTGGGAAACCTGTACAGGTCGCAACGCGTTCAACGTGCGTTCTATGTCGATCTTGACTTCAACCATCTGCTTCCTCCGGATTCTCATTTCCCCAGAATATGCTCAGCAATATACGAAAGCCAGATTCCCCGACAAGGGTAATTTTCGCTTTTCTTAGACGCATTGCGCCGCGAACCGTTCCATCTGCCGAATACACACCGCCTCGAGCCGTTCCGCACTCCCGGGCGCAACCCGCGACCAGGGTCCGGCAACCACCTCGTAACCGCCCTCTTCGTACGCTCTGTGGATTGGGAAATACCCCACCCATCCGTTCGCGTTGCCCGTTACGAACCAGGCGCCGGCCCGTTTGATTGCGAGCCCGGTTTCGACAAACACCTCCCCGGGGAGCGCGACCCAGCGCAGGCGGCCCAGCGCCATCGCCTGGACTTCGACCTGAAGCGACCCTTCAGCCAGTTTTCGCGCCAGCCGCAATGCCCGGCGGTTTTCGGAAGAAGGACTCCGCGCCGAGGTTTTTTCAGCCTCCTCCAGCGGCGGACAGGGCCTCGGGTCCAGCTCCAGCCGGTCCGTGTCGTAAGCCACCCGGGTAGAACGAAGCGGAGGTCCGTTCTTCAGACGGGCGATCTCATCCAGCGTGCCTCGACCCAGCGTTCGTCCAATCCAGGCCACGTCATCGAAACCGGTCGTCACGCGAATCGAGTTGACGTTGCCGCACGCGCCGTTGACGAAGAGACACGTTGCGCCATCCAGGCCCTCTTCCACGGAAGCCGTGAGGGCGCCGGGATAATCCGCGGACACCGGCGGAAGCAGCATGGCCACGACGGGATGTGCGGAATAGTTCACCATCACAGCCTGCGGCTGTCCAGTCAGGGCTTCGAGATAAAGTACGGACAGCGCCTCATCGACGGCCCAGGTTCCGGCCGCCGCCTCGAGCGCCGGCAACGCCCCGGCGCGGTTCAGTGTGCCGTCTTTCAGAAGAATTCGCCGATGCCGGGACACGCCCGGCACCTGTGTCACCCCGGCGTAGGCCCGGACGGCGGTCCGCTTTTCCCACGCTTCGGTAACCGTGGACGCCAGCGTCTCGAGGTGCCCTTCCAGCCACTCCTGAATCCCGTCGGTTTCACGGAACGGCGTCAGCCCCAGCGTCTCGGGCGTGGAGTGGGAATGGGTGGCCGTCAGCATGACCCCTTCTCGTGCAAGCCCCGTCCGGCTGGCAACCAGCGAACGCAACTCCGCCGTAAAGTTCCGGTCCGGACCGAGAATCGCGTTGTCGTATCCGATCGAGTCCACCGACAGCACCGCGATCGAACAGCGGCCGTCGTCGAGTACAAGGGCCCTGGCGTACAGTTCGTCGTGAACGCCCTCGAACGGTTCGCAGGCGCCGTTCCCGGACGACGTCAGATAAGGCACCCACGTGGGCGGGGTAACACACCGCTTTGCCGCGCCGGCCATCAGCAAATCAGACACTCCATCAATCCCATGTTGACACGGGCGGTTTCCGCGGATAAATTACACCCGCTTCCGTCACAAGGGGAACTCCGATGAGACTCTCGCTTTCCGTGCGTGTTGCAGAAAGCTTCAGCAACAAACGTGTCGTGGACATTCCGCTGCCCGACCTTGCCGGCATCGCGGGAAGGGCCGGATTCGGCGCGCTGTGCATGCGGGCTTCGGTCGTCGGCGTCCGGAGCGCGCCGGAGTCCGTGGAATCCGCCCGCGCGCTTCTGCAGCGGGAAGGCCTCGCGGTGTCCATGGTTACGGGAGACTTTGCCGTTCCCGAAAACGGTGACGAAGGTCCGGGTTGCCTTCGAAACATCACGCCGTACCTCGATCTGGCCCAGGCCCTCGGATCCAATCTGATTCGCGTCTGCATCAAAACGGGGGCCGACATTCCCTTTGCGCGAAATTCCGCCGACGAGGCCGCCGAACGGAATATCCGCCTTGCTCACCAGAGCCATACGCTCAGCCTGTTCGAGACCGTCGAGGGCTCGTTGAACGTACTCGGGCAAATAGGCAGATCCAATTTCGGATTGATCTACGAACCCGCCAACCTCGCCCTCTGCGGGGAAGATTACGGGCCGGAAACGCTTAAGACATTTCAGCCGTACCTGTTCAACGTCTACCTGCAGAACCACGCGCCCCATCCCGACGGCGACATGCCGATGTCCACCTGGGCCAACGGTACCGTGACGTCCATCCTGCGTCCGCTCGATGCTGCCGGGGGCATCGATTTCGGCAGGGTCTTCGAGGGGCTGCACGCCATCTCCTACAGCGGCTACGTCACCGTGCATCAGGCGTTCGGCGGGCGCCTGACCCCGGACGAGGCCGCTACCCGATCCGCACGATTCCTGAAGTCGTTCATCGTTTGAGTCAACGAGCGACAGGTTTCATGGATGGAGCCCGCCTTAACACCAGGATTCCGCATCGACTAGACAGGCTGCTATGCTATTGTGGAGCCGAGGCGTATTCCGCGGTGATTTCGTGTTCGATCCCGCCCCTGACGTTGAACCGGCCGACCACCGCCATTTCCAGGGGCGCGCATGCCAGAACCAGGTCGTCCAGGATCCGGTTCGTCACCTCTTCGAAAAACGCGCCCGTATCGCGAAACGACCTGAAGTAGTGCTTGAGCGACTTGAGCTCCACGCACTTCTCGCGCGGAACGTACCGGACGACGATCGTGGCGAAATCGGGTTGTCCCGTAAGCGGACACAGCGACGTGAATTCCCGGCACGTAAATTCGATCGTGTACCGCCTGCCCGGACGCGGATTCTCGAAGACTTCCAGAATTTCACCTGCCGTAGCCCGCAATCTGGCGCTCCTCTCAAGAATTGGCTGCCCCGTCACTTGCCGTATCGACGGTGACCGTCGCGGCGATTCCTCCCCTCACCGCGAACTCGCCTGCAACCGTCATTCTCTTCGGACTACAGGCCGCGACCAGATCATCCAGAATCCGGTTGACGGACGCCTCGTACGACATCGACTGATTTCGGTACGACCCCAGATACCGCTTGAGCGACACGGTCTCGATACACGTGTCACCCGGCACATATCGAACGGTGACCGTCGCAAAAACGGGTTCGTTCGTTACCGGATGGACGGCCGTGAACTCGGAAAAGGTAAACGCGATGGTATACGGCCTGTCCGGCTGCGGGTTTTCTACCGTCTTCAGACCCACGTGGACGCTCCGTGATTACGTCCCGGCGGGTGTTCCGGGATTCGGATTCCGCGGCACGGACGACGTCAGAATCCGGGTACGGCCACGGGCTTGCCGGATCGCACGGATTCGAACAGTGCCACGCAGATTGCCGCCGTGCGGACGGATTGCTCCAGATTCAACTGCGGCTCCGTGTCGTTCTCAATGGCTTGAAGCAGGTCTTCGATCAGCTTCCGCCGGCTGTCCCGGCCGTCGTCTTCCACCTCGAGAGGCGCCCACTTTCGGCCCTGCAGGTCCGAAACCAGCCGCGCGGGCGGGGCCTGGGCCGTCAGAAACGTCTTGCGTGTGCCGTATATCTGCACGTTGCGAAAGCCGGGCCGGGCCGATCCCATCGTCGTAAACGTCTTGGCCACACATCCGTTCTCGAAGCGGATGATTCCCACGATGCAGTCGGTCACGTCCACACCGTGCGACGCTGCGGATATGCCGTTTCCGTATGCGGCCACCTCCGCCGCGGGCGAGTCCACAATCCACTGGATCACGTCCACGGGGTGGATGCTGCCGCCGGCCGCCGCGTTATAGTGCGGTCCCAACCCGCCGCGCCATCCGTCCTGAAACAGATTCAGGTGGTTGGATATATAGTCTGCCTCCGCGTAGAACACCTCGCCGAACGCCTGCGCCTCGACCTGGCGTTTCAACTCCCGAAACGTCTCATCGAACCGGATCTGGCAGCCGTGCGACACCCTTCGCCCCGTCCGGCGCGAGGTCCGTACGATTCGCTCGATATCCTCGAACGTGGTGGCCAACGGCTTCTCGACCAGCACGTGCTTCCCGGAGGCCATCATTTCAACGGCCGGGTCGGCGTGCAGATGATCGGGCGTGCAGATTGAGACGACGTCGATTTCATCCAGGTCGGCCAGGGCGCGATAATCCGTATAGCGTCGCCGGACGCCCTGCTCGTTCCCCACCTGTTCCAGCAGCTCCCCGTTTACGTCGCAGATCGCGGCGACCTCCGCGCCCGCTTCCCGATAGGCGGCGATGTGCCCCCTGCCCACGCCCAGACCGATCACCGCCGCGTTCAGTGCCACAGGTCAGACCTCCAATGAGACGATTCTCGTTCGGATTTCTCGAATAGCGTACTGCGTACCGATACGCGGTATGTTAAATCGTGAGGCGGTTAGACCTCAGCTTCGCCCCGGTGCAAACGGCACCAGGCTCGCGCCCGACGGCCTCGGCCCACGTGGCCTGATCGGCAGGCTTTCGTACGAGCGATACCGGATATCGAGACGCGGCGTCTCCACCCTCACGTGACCCCTGTGGCGGGAGTCCATCAGCGCATCCAGGGCCCCGCTCACCAGGAGCGTGCGCTCTACCGGGTACGGCGGCTTGCCGGTAAGGAAGAGTTCGTGGATGTTTCTGCCGAGATAGCTGAAATGGGCGTGGGGATCGTCCGGCAGGAACACCTCCATCCCCCGCACGCCGCCCGGTTCGCGTCCGGCGTATCCGAACCCCTGCGTGTATCCGTTCAACATCAGGGTAGCCGCTTTCAACCCGTCGGCGTACTCCAGCAGAAAGACCGCCGGATCGGGGCAGTGGGTTTCCATTGCCCCTTCGGCTTTCGCCTCGATGTATTCGCGCGCGGCATCTGCAAGCTCGCGGGACCATTGCCCCCCGTCGCCGGACCTCCACACGGCATCGCCTTCCAGGCACTGCACCGCGGCGATGCCGGTCTCGCCGCCCCGCCTGCGTTCGGTCATACACTGCAACAGTTCGAGCGCGTGAAACCCGTAGGAGTCCAGGCCCGAATACCCGATTGACAACGCCTCTTCCAGCGGCGTATCCAGGTCGTATTCCAGATACGGACGCCTCCAGGCCAACGACACGGAGGACCCGGCCAGAAAGGGAACCGCCAACTCCCGCGCCCGGTCGTACATCCACTTCGAGTTTACCCAGTCATACGCCAGGTGTTTGTCGTTGAACACGGGCACGGACCGGCCGGAAGTCGCAAACACCCCGCATACCTGTTCGAAGAAGTGCCGGCGGGGATACATATGCTGCTGCTTTTCGTTCCAGGCGTAATCCCCGTGCTCGCCGATGATCAGCACGCCGTCGACCGCGAGATTCGCTCCGTTCAGCGTCAATGCCTTCGGAATGCTGTTGTAGACCGGCACACCGTGTTCTTTTGCGAGTTCCAGGCCCACGTCATTCTCATGGACCTGGTCCATGTACATCGACGCGATCTCCACCTGAGGGGGTATCAACCCGTCATCAGACGGAAAGCCCTTTAAAAACTTGGTAATGATGACGTCGGCATGGGAACGCGGATAGTACGTCGTCGCAATCGCCGCGATCTTCTTCAATTCGGACATTTGTAATAGCCCCTCGAATCAACGGTCGAACAGGTGGTTCGTACACTCCGCGACAGAAAGGGAAAGGGTGCGTCGGTCCACGGCATACGCCTGAATCGTGCCGGGAAAGCACGGGCACGCCGCCCGATCCGCCGGGCAAATATGAATCGGGCCGGAGTCGATGTCAAGGTGAATTGAACTTCGCGGAGTCGGGACAACGCCCGGCTCATGCGCCTTGATTTTGAAGGATTGATCTTCTATTTTGGTGTCGCGGATCAGGATGCCGATTTTCGACACCACGGGACGCTTGATATGGCTTTTACAGGCATGAAATCATGGTTGAGAGACGAACTGAAATCCATCCGGGAAAACGGACTCTACAAAACCGAGACGCAAATCGTCACACCGCAGAATACGCTGATCAGGACCCCGGCTGGTGAATCGATCAACTTTTGCGCCAACAACTACCTGGGGCTGGCCAATCATCCCGAGATCGTGGAAGCCGCGTCGGAAGGACTGGACGCGTACGGATACGGCATGGCATCGGTTCGCTTTATCTGCGGCACCCAGGATCTGCACAAGACCCTGGAACGCCGTATCTCAGGGTTTCTCAATACGGAAGACACCATACTCTACACGTCCTGCTTCGACGCGAATGCCGGACTGTTTGAGACCCTTTTGGGCCCTGAAGACGCCGTGATCAGCGATGCGCTCAACCACGCCAGCATTATCGACGGCATCCGGCTGTGCAGGGCGCGGCGCAGTATCTATCCTCACGCGGACATGGCGCGCCTCGAAGCCCTGCTGAAGGACGCGGCGCACGCCCGTTTCAGGCTGGTCGCCACCGACGGCGTGTTTTCCATGCACGGGGACGTCGCGCCGCTCGAGGAGATCTGCCGACTCGCGGACGCCCACGATGCGCTGGTTATGGTGGACGACTCCCATGCCACCGGCTTTCTGGGCGCCAACGGACGCGGTACGCCGGAATTCCGCGGCGTTGAAGACCGGATCGATATCCTGACCGGCACGCTTGGAAAGGCCCTGGGAGGCGCCTCCGGCGGGTTTACGACCGGGCGGGGAGAAATCATCGAGTATCTGCGTCAACGCTCCCGCCCCTACCTTTTTTCCAACACGCTGGCGCCGCCGATCGTCGCGGGCGGACTGAAAGCGCTGGATCTCGTACAGACGCGGCCGGAATACCGGCGCAATCTGATGCAGAACACCGCGTACTTCAGGAAGACGATGCGGAAACGCGGTTTCCGGATTGCTGACGGCGTCCACCCCATCGTCCCGATCATGCTCGGAGATGAACAAAAGACCGTACGCATGGCGCAGGCAATGAACGAGCGCGGCATCTTCGTCGTGGGCTTCAGCTATCCCGTGGTGCCCAGAGGCGAAGCCCGCGTCCGCGTCCAGATCTCCGCGGCCCACACCCGAATTCAGCTGGACCGCGCCATCGACACCTTTGCGGACGTCGGAAAGTCCCTCGGTATCGTATAACCCTGACCCTCAATACCTTCCCGCGATTCCGGAAGAGGAAGCGGTCGCAGCCGCAGCGGCCGCCGCCGGCAACAACGAGAGGACACGCTCATGGAAATGCCCCAGCATCAACCCCTTCGTGACCACGTTGCCATCGTGACCGGGGCGGGGCAGGGCATCGGCCGGGCCGTCGCCCGGACCCTGGCGGAACAGGGCGCCCACCTCGTCGTGAACGACCTCGACGAGGCCAACGCCGAGAGTACGGCCGAAGAACTGAGGTCTTCGGTCACCACGGCCTTTCACTTTCAGGCCGATGTCACCGATCCGCCCGGGGTGCAGGCCATGGTCGACTGGACGGCGGACACATTCGGCGCCGTCCACATTCTGGTCAACAACGCCGGCATTCTTTTTCCAACCAGCGTCATGGATATTGACGAAGAAGAGTGGGATCGCGTGATCGACGTGAATCTCAAGGGCGCCTTCCTCTGCGCCAAAGCCGTCCTCCCGCATATGAGGGAAGCCGGTTGGGGCCGAATCGTCAATTTCTCTTCCACCGCCGGCAAGAACGTCAGTACCGTGGGCGGCGCGCATTATACCGCGGCAAAGGCCGGGGTGCTGGGATTCACCCGCCACCTGGCCAGAGAGGTCGCGCCCTACAACATCACTGTAAACGCCGTTTGCCCGGGTCTGATCGATACCGAAATGGTACGCGGTACCATCGATGAGGAACGAACACGCGCCTATGCGCGGAGCTTCCCCATACCCCGTCTGGGCAGACCGGAGGAAGTGGCCGACCTGGTGGCATTCCTCGCCTCCGACCAGGCCGCCTACGTTACCGGCGCGTCGCTCGACATCAACGGCGGCGATCTGATGATTTAGTGTTTCGGGAGCATTCACGGAATGCGGATTGAGCGCATAGAGACCTTTCTTGTTCACCCCGGCAGCGCGAAGAACTGGCTTTTCGTCAGACTGGAGACCGACTCGGGTATCCACGGATGGGGCGAGGCCTACACCCAGCACGACAGGGACCGGAGCGTCCAGATTCACGTGGAGGAACTGGGACGCTACCTGACGGGACGATCGCCGTTCGATATCAGGCATTTCACCTACGTGGCCTACACGGACTTCGCCGGCAAGCGGGGCGCGATGGATCTCTATGCCGCCATCAGCGCCATCGAGCAGGCCATGTGGGATATTGTCGGCAAGTCTCTCAACCAGCCGGTCTACAACCTGCTCGGCGGCGCCTGCAGGACCAGGATCAAGGTCTACGCCAATGGTTGGGGAAGCTGGTACGATCCCGGTAAGGGTCTGGAAGAACTTGCCGAACGGGCGGCCTCGGTGGTGGCGAGAGGGTTCACCTCCCTCAAGTTCGACCCCTTTCCGGGCCCCTGGCGCAGCATCATCGACAGAAAGGACGAACAGACCGCCGTGGACAGGGTCGGGGCCGTGCGCGAGGCCGTGGGGCCGGACGTGGATATCCTGGTCGAGGTACACCGCAGGCTATCTCCGGCGCATGCGATCCGCGTCGCACGCGGCATGGAGCGGTACAATCCCTTCTGGTACGAGGAACCGGTTTCGTCCCGGGACCTCGACGGTCTGGTCGAGGCCAGACGAGACATCCGCATCCCGGTTGTCACCGGAGAAGAGCTCTATACGAAGACCGAATTCCGCGAGGTCTTCCAGAAACGCGCCGCCGACATCATCAACCCCGACGTCTGCAACTGCGGCGGCATTCTGGAACTTCGCGAAATCGCGGCGATGGCCGAATCCTGCCACGTCGCGGTCTCACCGCACAACTACAACAGCACCACCGTGGGGCTGGCCGCAACGATACAGGCCGCGGCCGGCATGCCCAACTTTCTGATTACCGAGTACTTTGTGAACTTCGAACCCGCGGGCAATGAAATCGCTGTCGAACCCTTCATCGTCGAAGACGGCTACATCGCGCTTCCCACGACCCCCGGCCTGGGCATCGACCTGGACGAAGGTGCGCTCGCCGAGCGTCCCTTCCGTTCGTTCCCCGGAAGGACACTGCGGCGCCCGCGCGACGAAGGGCCGTAGCCGTCTGTCGTTCACCACCACGTACGGCGGTTCCCGAATCTGACCGACTCAAGCTGAGGACAAACCAGTTATACACGCGAAGGAGACAGAAAATGGAACGTGATGACGTGAGAAAGAGATTGGACGCGCTGGAAGACAGACTGCGCTGGCAGAAGCGGGCGATTGCGGGGCTGCTCGTCGTTTTTTTATTCAGCGCAGCGCCGGGTCTGACCCAGGCGCCGAAGTGGCTTAACCGGACGCTTCCGTCGAAGATGACCTCGCCGGGCTTTCGAGACGGCGCAACTCCCGGCGAGGTGCGATTCGGGGATCTTTCTCCCGCCCGCGCCGACCTGCCGTTACCGGAGGCCGGCACCGATGGACTGAGCAAGATTGCTCCGGAGCAGATCATCGATGCCGGCGACACGTTGCGCGTGCGTACACTTCACATTGTAAATGCAAACGGGGACGTCGTGGCGGAAATCGGTTCGGAAGATTCGGGAGACGGGTCGCTGGTAATATGGAACAGTAACGGCGCCGTTGTTTCGGTTGTGGGCGTAGACAGAAACGGACACGGTACCCTGGGGGTCCTTAATGCGGCGGGCCGGGTCGCGGCTGCCATGGGCGCGGATCCGTCTGAACAGGCCAATGGATGGGTCGACGCCAGGAGTGCAACGGGTTCGGCGGCCGCACTCGCTTTCGATAATGCCGGAGACGCTGTGATCGCGGCGTTCAACACCGATGACCAACTGGTCTCCGGATTCGGCATTGACAACAACGGCGCCGGCGCCCTTCGTATTTCGAATGCGGAGGGCGGGGTCATTGCCGCTATTGGCGCGAATGAGAATGGACACGGTCTCGTCGGGTTCCTCAATGCGTCGGAGCGGGTTGTTGCGGGAATGGGGGCGGATTCGACGGGCGTTGGCGGGCTGGGTACTGAAGGGGGCAGATTCAGGGCTTCTGTCGATGTGAACGGCAGCGGCGTGGCGGAAACTCGTGGACAAGACGGCGAAATCCGCTGGTCTTCCGAAACGCCACCCGCAAGTGACAGCGGTACGACCACCGGGCTGATCGGGGACTTCGATCAGGACGGCGACGTGGACTTCAACGACTTCCTCACCTTTACCGCCAATTTCGGCAAAACCAGCGGGTAGCGACCCCTCATTTCGACAGGCTCGATGAACGCGCTTCGACGCGTCCGCATCCCGATCGCGACCTCTGTCAGGCCCCTTTCCATCGCGATGCCGGGACGATACGAAACGAAGGAGTGTTCCCCATGGCTTCGAACAATCCCTTGTTTTTGATTATTGCCGTCTTCGTCGGCATGTTTTCGGGGGCGGAAATCGCTTTGGCAGCGGAGGAAGACCATTCCGAAGCTTCGGCCGATGGCCGTAACCTGCCGCCCGTGCTTGGCAATGTGGGAAGAAATGGCGCGTACGGATATTCCCAATCAGTCGGCTCCGGCATTTCTTTCTCTTCCAGCAAGACCCTGGCTGAGGAAAAGATGAAAGAAGGACTTGCGGAGTTCCGTACCGGCAAGGACGTGGTATGGCTTTATTATACCGCGGAAGCCAGCGACCCCGAAGGTGACGAAGTGCGGTATATCTGGTCTCAGCTATCTCCTGAAGAGCCGGTCGCGATCATCGAACAGGATGATTCCTTCGTACCCAGCGGGCAGGCAGTCGACGTTAGCGTATGTACGCCCCCCTCAGGAGCGGAGATCACGCTTCAGGTCGTAGCAATGGACCGCAACGGCGCCAGGAGCGAACCCAGGTCGGTTATCGTAAACGCCGACGGATGCGCATCAGAAGCGCTCTGGGTGCGATTGTCCAGATTTGCCGAGTTGCGAGAAGCTGCCAATCGGGGCGATCACAAGTCTCAAAGGGACCTGGCATTAGCATATATCAGCGGCGACGGCGTGTTCAGGAATGTAAAAAAGGGGACGGAACTCATGCGGACGCATGCCGAGGCCGGAAATGCTGAAGCCCAGGCTCAGTGGGCTTATTTTCTCGATACGGGAAAGCACAGGATAAAAAAAGACAAAAAGAAAGCGCTTGAGTGGTATCGTGCTGCGGCACGGCAGGGTCATGCACATGCACAATATGCCGTGGGGTTCTATGAGAAGGACAAGCGAGAGGCAGCGAGGTGGTACAAATTGGCGGCCGAGCAGAACAACACTTCTGCCCAGTTCAGTCTGGCAAAGATGCTGGCTGAGGGCGACGGTGTACCGAGAGATCTGGCTGCGGCGAAGGCATGGATGACGAAATCGGCGGATCAGGGGTACAAACGCGCCAGAACCTGGATAGCAAACTGGGAGGTGGCTACTGCATTCGATGCGTCCGGAAACCGGCTTCCTCAATTGACGGCGGTTACCTATGCGGGAGATCATAGACCGACCTCGGTGTCCTATTCCGCCGACAAGATGACGTACAAGGACGGGAAGTGGGTCACGGAGGGGGGGCAGACAAAAGCCGCCACAATCGTGTGGCGCAAATTCAACGTTCGAGCTGAAGACTTCGACGGCGAGGCGATTCGGTACCTCGTTACTCAGACATCTCCAGACACTCCTAAAGCCACAATCGGCGGCCAGCGAAATGTGTTCAAATTTCATGCGTCCGGCAAGGAAGTCATGTTCGCGATATGCTTCCCTCAAATTTCCAGTGGCGAATTCACGTTTCAAGTGATCGCCGAGGATAAACGCGGCGGAAGAAGCGCTCCCAGGACAATCGCGCTCGAGGCGATCAGGTCGGACAAATGCCAGTGAGATTGCACGCGAGAAGTGGATACACTCGCCCGGGCTAGTTGTGGCCTCGCGCGACAGGACGAGATCCGGTGTTGCGGGATTGAAGAGTCAGTATGGTTATTTCAGACTGAACGGTAGATCCGGTTTTCGCGCTTCATCACTGAGTTCCCGGTCAGTTCCGAAGCGATTCATTGACGTCACCCGAAACGTCCATGTCCCAGCGATCCGAAGGCCCCTCCGACACCCCACCCCGATTTCACGGCGCGCTCACGCCGCTGAACACCCCCGACTACCGCAGGCTGCTGGCCAGCAACGCCCTCTGGTGGCAGTTCATGTGGATGGAAATCATCGTCGCCGGCTGGCTGGTCCTGGAGCTTACGGACTCGGCCTGGCAGGTGTCGCTGATCGGTTTCTACCGCATGGCCCCGTTGTTGGTGGTGGGCTTTGTCTCCGGTCCCCTGACCGACCGGTTCGGCCGCCGGAAGATCATTATCTTCTCCCAGGTCGTCAACCTTCTCGTATCCCTCCTGATCGCCGTGATTATTCTGGCAGACCGTCTGGCCGTGTGGCATCTGGCCGTCGCCGCGCTGGTCATGGGTACGACCTGGGCGGTGGACTGGACCGCCCGACGATCGTTGCTGCCGGACCTGGTCGGCAGAGCGCGGACCATGGACGCCATGCTCCTCGAAGGAATCTCCCAGAACATCACCCGGGTTGCCGGACCCTTTTCCAGCGGCGCGCTCTACGCGACCCTGGGACCCCTCGGCTGTTTTCTGATTCTGACCGGTATTGCCCTGGCTTCTCTATTGATCCTTTTCCGGCTCTCCAGACAACCCGTCCTGGAGAGAACGCCCACAGACACTCCTTACTGGACCCGGACCGTGGAAGGGCTGCGCTATATCCGTCGCAATCCGGCGATTCTGGGCGTTACGCTCATTACCGTAGCCATGAACTTCCTGGTCTTTCCCTATCAGGCGCTGCTGCCGGTGTTCGCGAGAGATATCCTGAATCAGGGCCCGGTCGGCTTCGGTGTGCTCGCGTCCGCCAACGGTGTCGGCGCGTTCGCCGGTCTCTGGATGGTGAGCAGGCTCCGCCGCTACGTTGGAATCAGCTGGCTCTATGCAGGCGGCTCGTTTCTGATGGCCGCCGCCGTGGCTGCGTTTTCGATTTCGACCGGCTTCTATCTTTCGCTGGGACTTCTTACCGTATCGGGAATCGGCCACGCGGCCTTCGGTCTTCTCCAGAGCACCATCGTCCTGCTGTTGGCGCGTGACGACATGCGCAGTCGCGCAATGGGCGGTGTCGTGCTCGCTATCGGCACGGGTCCCCCGGGGCGCCTGAGCGCGGGCGCGCTGGCCGAACGCTTCGGCGCGCCATTCGCCGTGGGTTCGACGTGCGCCATCGCGTCGCTGTTCGTCGTTGCGGTCACGCTTGCGATGTCGGGTTTTCGGAACGCTTCGGCCGCACGGGAAGCGGATTCATAAGAAAACCGCCCTTCAGGGGCGGTTTCACCTTCATCCATCATATTTTCAACCTGTTAGAATTTCACCGGCGAAGAATCACATCTCCAGAATCCGCTCTGTCTCATCCTTGAGCGACGCCTCCAGCCGGGGACCGTACTGCGCCACCACGCGCATCGACGCGTAGTTCGCCAGTTTCGCCGACTGTTCCGCGTCCAATCCGTGGGTCATCCCGAACAGATAAGCGCCGGCGAACATATCCCCCGCGCCGTTGGTGTCTACCGCGTCAACGCCGAAGCCCGGTGAACGGATTCGCTCGCCCCCGTTCCACACAACGGCGCCTTCGGCCTCATACGTTACCGCATAGGCGCCGACCAGCTCTTCCAGAGCGGAGCAAGCGTCATCCTCATTGCCGGTTTCCGTAAAGGCCCACGCTTCGGCCTCATTGCAAAAAAGCAGATCCACCCCGCCGGCCACGAGCGCCCGCATCCGGTCTCCGAACGCGGCTACAATGGATGGGTCGCTCAGCGACAGCGACACCCGGGTGCCCCCCGCGCGTGCTGCTGCCTGGGCGGCCACCGCCGCATCGAACCCCTTGTCCGAGGCCACCAGATACCCTTCGATGTACAGGTAGTCGCTCTCCTGTATCACATCAGGCTCAAGCTGTTCGGGCCCGAACGTCCCCGTAATGCCCAGAAACGTATTCATCGTGCGATCGGCATCGTCCGTGATCATCACCAGGCATTTTCCTGTAATGCCTTCGCCCTGAAACCGATTGGAAGCAACGCCTGCCGCCGCCAGGTCCTGGAGATAAAAGTCCCCGTACGCGTCCTTCGCCACCTTACACGCGTAGTATGCCTTACCACCAAGATTGGCCACGGCGATCATCGTATTCGCAGCGGACCCGCCCGATGAGCGCTTCAGGACGTCATCGCCCAGTCGCCGGAGGAGTTCGTGGTGCCGGTCCCCCTCAATCAATGTCATGACGCCCTTTTCGATTCCAGCCGTGGCGAGAAAGCCGGACGTTACCCGATACTGAATGTCCACCATCGCATTGCCGATGCCGTACACGTTAAACGCCCTGGCCATACGCGCTCCTTGCAAAAACGGTCGGATTCCTTATCATATTGGCATTCCGGGTCTGCGCGGTCACCGCGGTCGGCGGCGTGGTCAGTCGCCTTCCATTACCCTCAATTCGAAAAAAGACAACCGTTAATTTGCCACAAAAAGCACAAAGGGCACAGAAGGTAACGGTGCGAAAGCGGCGTATTCTGTCAGACCGGATCATTTTCGTTACCATAATACATCGACCCGGAACAGAAAACTATCTCTTTTGTGGATGATTTGCCCTGGAACCACTGCGACCCGGGATCGAAGACGACCTGTGACTGGTTTGACCTTTTGTGTGTTTTTGTGTGTTATGTGGCTGGTGTTTTTTCGCGGAAAACGGGTCGTGCGCGACAATAGCCACTGAGAGCACAGAAGGACGACAAGCCGACAGGCAGGTGAAGACACGCCTGCGGAAGGGATTCGGATTTGAGTACGACCATTACCTGCAACGTGCGTGATCTGACGATCGTTATCGACGTCGACGCAGACGGTGAATGCGAGGACTCCAGGAACCACGAACTCTGGCGGGCGAATTCGTTTAACGAGAAAGAACCCGACACCCTGGATTGGATCGACACCTGGTTCCGTCCCGGCGAGACGATTTACGACGTCGGCGCAAATATCGGGCAATACTCGCTTTACGCGGCACGCAGACTGGACGGACAGGCGCAGATCCTCGCTTTTGAACCTGAAGCTCTCAATCACGCCAAACTGAACAGGAACATTCTGCTCAACGGCCTTGGAGAGGTCGTCACGGCCTATCCGATTGCCATTTCGGACCGGACGGCCATACAGCACTTTTACTCGAAGACCTTTGCCCCGGGCGCCGCGCTCCACGCGCTGGGCGAACCCGTAACGCAGGGCGCCGTACCGTTTGCGCCGCAGAACCGCCAGGGTACGGCGGCCGTGTCACTGGACGACCTCACCGGCAGGTTCGGACTTCCGTTTCCGAACCACGTCAAAGTCGACGTCGACGGTATCGAGGACAAGATTGTCGCCGGCGCATCGCGAACGCTTGAGGATGAGAGGCTCAAGACGGTACTCATCGAAGTCTATATGTTCGAAGATATGGCAGAAAAAATCGAAACGGCCTTCTTCAAGCGGGGCTTCGCCCTGGCCAACGTCATCCCGGTCGACTACACCGAAGGCATCGTTCAGAACCTGATCTTCAGTCGCGAAGCGACAACCCGGAAGGCGACCTGAGGAAACACCATGCCCATATTCGAGAATCACGTGCTGGAAAGCAGGCGGAAACGCGCCGCCGGCGTCTTTGGCGACGACCCGCCGACCGTACTCTTCAGCTCCGGAAAGCCCGTTCAGATTCCCGGCGGACAGGACCAGACCTATCCGTTCGTTCCCTACCCCGAATACTACTGGCTCACGGGTTCAAGACGCTGGGGCGGCGTGCTCGCGTTCGATCCGCAAGACGGCTGGACTCACTTCGTGCGGCCGGTTTCACCGAACGAACGGTTGTGGGAAGGCGGCGGCGAGGAGGTCGAGGGCGAGGACGTCGCCGGACTTCAGAGCTGGCTGGAACAACGTCCGGGCCGACCCGTCGCGGTCATCGGAGCGGCCGTGGACAATGTCAAGAACGACGATCAGCGGGCAAAGGCGCTCCAGGTATCCATCGATGGCGTTCGCCGGCGGAAGGACGCCGCCGAGATCGCATTGATCGAACGGGCGGCCGCGGCAACGGCGGCAGGCCACGCGAGAGCCCGAGAAGCCATTCGGCCCGGAGTGAGCGAACGCCGCATCCGCGTTGAAATGGAAGCCGAGATGTTCAGACAGGGCGCCGACGGCGTCGCCTTCGACACGATCGTGGGCGCGGGAACTCACGCGGCCGTACTCCACTTCGAACCCGGCGCCAGGACCGTGAAACCCGACGACCTGGTCCTCATCGACGCCGGCGCGGCCATCGCGGGCTATGCGGCCGACGTCACCCGAACCTATCCGGCCGGAGACCGTTTCACCCCGCGGCAGCAGGCCATCTACGACCTCGTCCTTGCCGCCCAGCTGGAAGCCGTCTCCACGTGCCGGAGAGACGTCGAATGGCACGAGGTACACAGGGCCGCGGCGCGCGTTATCGCTCTGGGACTCTGTGACCTCGGTATCCTGAAAGGCGAACCGGACGAGGTCCTTGAAAGCGGCGCTGTTTCTCTCTTCCTGCCCCACGGCGTCGGCCATATGGTCGGCCTCGGCGTGCGGGACGTGGGCGGCCGCGCAGCCGGACGCGAAGTCAGCGTCTACTGCGGCATCCGTATGCGGTTGGACCTTCCGCTGGAGGAAGGCTTCCTGATGACCGTCGAGCCCGGCGTGTACTTCGTTCCCGCGTTGCTCGACGACTCCGAGCGGCGCGAACGCTATGCCGGAATGGTCGACTGGGACGCACTTGAGCCCTGGCGGCCGGTAGGCGGTGTCCGCATCGAGGACAACGTGCTCATCACCGCCGCCGAACCGCGCATCCTGACGTCCGAAATCCCGAAGTGATCCCCGAAGCCGAATGGGAAGGGCCGGATCGGAGCGTGGTACGCCGCCACAGCAGCCACCATGAGGGTCGTCGAGTTCATGTCTGAACCATCCCCTGCCTCGTCGCGCGCGCCCGGACCGCACGGGCTTCCGCTTCTGGGCTGTGTCCTTCCGTTCCGGAAAGATCCCATCGGGTATCTGATGGACGCCTGGACCCGGTACGGCGACGTGGTCAGGCTCGACATCCGGGGCAAGACGGTACACCTGGTCACACGCCCGGAGCACATCGAACACGTACTCGTGCGCAAACGCCGCACCTATTTCAAGGGCTATGGATACGATGACCAGAAGCTGCTGCTGGGAGAGGGGCTGATAACCAGCGAGGGGGATCTCTGGGAACGGCAGCACCGGATCATGCAGCCGTTCTTTACGCCCAGGGGAACGATGCGGTTCATGGATGTGATGGTGAATGCGATTCGCGAGATGCTCGCCCGATGGGAGCCGCTGGCGAACGGCGAACGCGTGATCCAGGTGGACGAGGAGATGGCGCGCCTGACGGGAAATATCATCGTCCGCATCCTCTTCAGCAGGGACCTGAACGACCAGGCGTCCGGGATCGACGAGGCGTTTCAGTATTGCGTGGAGTTCATCGACCGACGTTCCGCCGATCTGATCGCGCTGCCCATGTTCGTCCCTACGTCCGCAAACCGGCGATTCAAACGATGCCTTTGCGAAATCCACCGGTACATCGACGAACGTATCGACGAGCGTCGCGACGGTCCCGAGGAGGAGGATCTGCTCTCGGTTCTCATGAATGCCCGCGACGAGGAAACGGGTGTGCGGATGGACCGGCGGCAACTGCGGGATGAACTGGTCACGCTGTTCGTTGCGGGATATCAGACAACAATGCACGCCCTCACGTGGACGTGGTACCTGCTGGATCGACATCCACAGGTGGCCGGAAGGCTGTGGGAGGAACAGCGTTCGATCCTGAACGGGCGTCTGCCCGGCCTCGAGTCCGTCCACGAACTGAGCCATGCCCGAATGGTGTTCCAGGAAGCCATGCGACTTTACCCGCCGATCAAGGTGATCGTCCGGGAGGCCGCGGGCGACGACGAGATCGACGGGTACGGCATCCCCGCTGGGTCGCTGGTGATCGTAAGTCCTTATATCACGCAACGCCATCCAGCTCTCTGGGAGAACCCGGATACGTTCGACCCCGAACGATTCACCCCGGAACAGACGGAAAGACGCTCCCGCTACGCCTACCTGCCCTTCAGCGCCGGGCCGCGGATCTGCCTGGGCGGCAATTTCGCGATGCTGGAAGCCGTGCTGGTGCTGGCGATGGTGACCCGGCAGTACCGGCTTCAGCTTGTTCCCGGGCATCCCGTCGCGCCCTCGATGGACGTGAAGACGTGGCCGCTATACGGCATGCCGATGACGGTACACCGGCGCGAGTAGAAATCATCCCGGTTTAACTTCCGCGACGGGACTGACCTTCCTCCTCCGTCTCAAGTGTATTCAGGATCGCGCCAGCATCCTCTTCGGCGGGTTCGGGGCTGAGAATCCGCCATTTGTACTGGGTATCCCGTTTGCCCGCACCCGCTGCGCGCAGCACCTCAGCTTCCGCCCATCCCGGACGCATCAGATGGAGGCACGGCGGCGCCAGCCTCCGGGAGCGGCGTTTCTCAGCGTATTCCACATTGACATCCGCCAGTGCGCGGTCCAGGTGGGGAATTACCTCGTTTTCGAGGAAATCCCGCGAGAACGCTCCCTTCAACTCCGCGTAGATCTCGTACCGACGTGCCTCCACGCTCGCCACCACCCGAAACTGCTCGACGACGGATACGTCATATCGGCGACGGACCGCTTTGAGCGCCAGCAGGAGATGATTGACGTGCATTTTCTCGCCCGTGATGCTCGTCATGTCCCGGCCCTTGCGGATGAAGGCCAGTAGCGGCGCGTTCCGGTAGAAGCCGGTCACCTGTACGACGTCGTGAATATCGTAGCGGTAAAGGCCTCCGGGGGTGGTCAGCAGCACCGCATAGTTCACGCCCGACTCCAGTTCATGGCTGGAGAGCACCGGTGGATTGGCGTCATCCATTGAGGCTTCGGGGATGAACTCGTAGTAATTCCCGTTCAGCGAGAGAATGCCGGAAGCGGTATGGTCCCGGTTCGGAAGGGTGAAATGTCCTTCGCTGGCCAGAAAGCCCAGGTCGCGCATGGGGACGTCGCCGTAATACTCCGGCAGCTTACGCGCCTGAACGCCCACGCTGCCTCCCAGCCAGCACCCGATGAGTTTCAGGTCCGGCCAGCAATCCGCCGGAAGGAGCGATCCGGTACGGTCCAATACGCCCTCGAGGACCCTTGCGCGGTCAGGATCCGGCTCCATGAAGGCGGAGAGCCGTTCGGCAAGCTGCGGTTGGTCCGGCAGGTCGATGCCGGGCGCGCCGTCGCGAACCGCGCGAACGATGGCCTCGGGGTTTTTGAGTGCGGTTTCGGCAAGGCGAATGAGCGTGCTCGGATTGGGGGTTCCGATGTACGAAACGCGCCTGGCCAGCGCCAGACGTGCGGCCACGAAGTAGCGGCGATCGTAGTCCTTGATCTCCGAAACCGCGTAAGGGACCGCGTAAGTGCTGCGGATAGGCCCGGGAATCCGCTGGTAGAGCATGCCGGACGCGCTGCCGTACGGAAGTCCGGAGGGTGTGTAGCCCTCGATCGCCCTGCTGACAATCCCGACAAATGCCCCGTCCAGAAACCCGGGATGGTCCTGAAGCGCGCGATAGATCCACTCCAGGGAAAATCCGGACGCGAGCCGCATGGACTCGGGGGTGACCGGGATGTACTTCGGTTCTCCCGTGGTCCCGCTCGTCATGTTCAACATACGGGGGGCGGCCGCGGTCAGTACGGCCCGCTCGCCCGCGGTGATACGGTTGACGTAGGGTCGCAGCCCTTCGTAGTCTCGGATCGGGACCTGACGGCGGAAGTCGGCTTCCGTGTGGATCGACGCGAAGCCATGGTCCTTTCCAAACGCTGTGTCGGCGTTGGCCTTTACCAGGCGTTGAAGGAAGGCGTTCTGCGCGGCGTGCGGGCGCTCGGCCGCGCGGTCGAGCTTCCGGGCGAGGCCGGATCCCTTCATCCGGATGATCGTTTTGACGAGCATTCCCATCGTCTATACCTCACCAAGAATCGTCGTGGTTTCCGCGTGCGCGCGCAGGACGTCATCGCGTACGTCAACGCCTAGCCCCGGACCTCCCAGCAGCGGCGCCTGTCCGCCGCGGCCGAACGCAACGGATTCTTGAGACACGTCTTCCACGAGCAACCTGTTTCCGTAGGATCCCTCCACAAACGATACCCGCTCGAGATGGGCAGCCAGGTGACGCCCGGCGGCCGAGAGGATGGCCGATTCTCCCACCTGGCAGCCGAGTTGCAACCGCAGCCCGGCGCGATCGGCCATGCGGGCGATCTCCAGCGTGCGCGCGAGACCGCCGCACTTGGAGGCGCGCAGATTGAAGAAATCGCATGCTCCTGCCTGAATCAGCGCCTCCGCGTCGGCGAGGGTGACAAGCGATTCGTCAGCCATGATCGGAATTGGCGACCGGGAACGAACATTTGCCAGTACCGCGGGATCACCGCGGGGAATGGGCTGCTCCGCGCAGGCGATATCGAGCGGCGCCAGCGCCTCGAGCATTGTTACGGCTTCTTCAGGCGTGTAGGCGCAGTTTGCGTCGACCCTGAGCGAGACTTCGGGGCCCACCGCATCGCGGACGGCCGCGACGCGTTCTCGAGCGTCGTTCCCGTCGATCTTTATCTTGACGGCCGGAAGCCCGTATTCCGCACAGACTCGCGCAAGCCTGACCGCGCTATCGATGGGACCGCCGCTGATGACGCCGCTGTAGGTGACGGAGGCACGCCTCGGCCTGAGAATCTCGCCCAGAGACCGTTGGCAGCGACGCAGCAGGACGTCGAGCAGCGCCAGTTCGCAGGCCGCCCTGGCGGCATGCCACGCGACCACGCCGCCGGCATCGCCGTCGGGCAGGCTCCGTTCCACCAGGTCCAGCAGGCGACCGGCGTCAGGGCCGGGATCCGTCGCCGGAAAGTCTGAGTCCGCGATGGCGGGCCAGAGGCAATTGGCGATGCGGTCGACGCAGGTCTCGACGGTCTCACCCGTCACGTACGGACGCGGCAGGCCTTCACCGTAGCCGACCGTGCCGTCTTCGGCGGTCAGGCGCAGGACGACCGAGTCCGAGCGGGACCGCACCGAAGCGCTGTGTCCGAACGCCTCGACGAAAGGAATCCGGAGGGCGAAGCAGGTTGCGCCGATGATCCTCATCTCGGTCCTCAGAGCGGCGCGAGGCCGCAGCGTCCCGGGCGCAGTCGCATCGCAGACCGGATGCCCTGGAGTTCCCTGATAGACGAAATCGTGAGATCGGGAATCTCGGCGGCGCGCCGCGGCGTCTGAAACCGTGAAAATCCCTGCAAAACCCGCATCGTCAGACAGCCGCGAGATTTGGCGGGGCCGACGTCGCTATCGAGCCGGTCGCCAACCATCAATATCCCGTCGGGCGTGCACCCCGCCCGCGAAACGGCGGCGCCGAATATTCTCGAATCGGGCTTGGAAATGCCGAGTTCAGCAGATGCCAGAACAACAGAAAACCGGTCCCTGATACCCCAATCCGAAAGCCGCTTCTCGGTCCCTTCCGACTGGTTGGCGATGACGCCGAGCCTGAATTTCCGCGAAAGCGTCTCGAGCATCTCCGGTACGCCAGGGTACATGAGCTCCCGTTCTTTCGCGTAACGCGCGGCGCTTTCAATCGCGTGTCGCTGGTCCTCCGTGAGATCGAGCCGCGCCAGCATGGCGCGAAACGGGCTCGGCGCGAAATTCGTCGCCGCCTGTTCGCACAGCCGAATGAGTTCGTCGACGGAATGGCGCATCCCATACCCCCGGACACGCTCGCACACGCCCCTTAGACGCGCCCGGTGCGCCCGGGTTTCGTCCACCAGCGTCCAGCCCAGATCCAGAAAGATCCATTCGATGTTGGTCATAGATGGGGGTCCGCTGCGGCGGCATTATCACGTCTTGGGCACTGATGACGCGCCGCTGGGTCCTCAGTGCCGTCCGGCAGTTGACAGCCTGGTACGATTCCAATATACTGTTGCGTTTCCATTTCTCAAGCCATATCAAGAAGCTGTCTTAAAATTCCCAGCGGCCTTCGCGCGGCTGCAAGAGCGCCGGTCGGCGTTGGGCAAACCCGCCCGTATAGACAAATATGGGCGGGTTTTCCCGCCTTGACCGCCACTTTTTCGCTCGCGCTCGGGAACTCACCGGTAATTTTAAAACAACTTCTAAGGAGCGTGTTATGGTATGGATTCTCGTTGTTCTCGCGTTGTTTACCACAGCCGAAGGAGGACCATCGTTGTATCCCAGGCATGAGGCGACGGTGGTTTCCGTGTACGACGGTGACACGATGACCGTGGACGTGGTCCTGTGGCCGGGATTGACCTGGCGCGGAAAGGTGCGCGTTCGGGGTGTGGATACGCCGGAGATTCAGACGAAGAGCCAATCCGAAAAAAGACGCGCACTGCTCGCACGCGACTTCGTCCGGGAACGGATCGGAAAAACCGTATACCTGGAGAACGTGAAGCAGGGAAACTTCGGCGGGCGCGTCGTGGCCACGGTCAGGTTGCAGGACGGGTCCAACCTCGCGAAAGTCCTGATCCGGGAGGGACATGGAAAGGCGTACAAGCGGAGACGATGAAAAAAAAAGGAAGAAGGAAGAAGGAAAAACGAAGAGTCGATGACTCTTCCGTATGTGACGCGCGCGAATGGTCTGTCGATGTGTGAAACAAGAATTGGAGCGCAAATTGCAGCGCGGGACAGGCGGGGCGCGGCGCAGGGCGGATCGCTGACCACCCCTGCAAAGTCGATACATACGTGAATTGACATCGCCGATCCGTATCGCCAACCGGTTCAAGCTGACCGCTGATCGCTGGGAGGAGGACGCGAGGAAGGGTTTATTTCAGGGAGATGATCTCTCGTTGTGACGGGCTGAGGCGGTCGGCCAGGCCGGGGCTGAATCTCAAGTGCTGGCCGCCCCAATCCGGCATATAGCCGATGCTGTAGCAATAATAGAGCGTGCGACGCGGTCGTCCGGACACGTTCACAGTAGAGCCGTGGGTGAGCGCTTCGGTAAACAGAATGGCGTCCCCCGCGCGCGCCGGGACCGCCCGCAGGGGCGGGTTTTCGTTCGGATGGCCGCCCCACGGTTTCTCAAAGTTGCTCTTGTGCGCCCCGGGGATCACCGCGAAGCACCCGTCTTCCGGCCCGCAATCCAGCATCGGGAAGACCGCTTTCGTCAGCGTTGAGACCATCTGTCCGTTGCGGCAGTGATACTGGCATTTGGGAATGATCGGCGTGCCGTGCATGTGCATCCCGGTATAGCCCCCGCCCCATCGGTAGATCGTGTAGGTGTGGTTCAGACGATACGGCCCACCGGTAACGCATTCGACCGCATCCAGCAATTCAGGAAGTTCCATCAACGGCAGAAACGCCTCGTCGCCCTCCATGATGTTCGAAATATAAAGGTTCTCGGGCGAGCGCTCCTGGCCCAATACCAGCGGCGAAGGGTAATCCGCCGGATCCATGGCCTCGAACCGGTCGAGCGCGGCATTGCAGGCCGCCACCATTTCCGGCGGCACGATCTGCTCGAGAACCATATAACCCTGCAGGTCGAAGAGATATTTTTGTGCCTGTTCCATCCCGCCTCCTCGTTCACCGGTTCAATTCACCATTCATCACAGGTAATCCAATGTCCAATCCGAACGTTCTACCGCTCGCCCAGGATTTCGTCATCGCCGCGCAGGTGCCGGACCCGGTGCAGTATTTCTTCCACGACCCCGACCTTGCGCGCCTGGACGACGGCACGCTGCTGCTGGCCGCGCCGCAATGGAACCGCCCGGGCTGGGATCATACCCGCCGCCTGAGGCTCCTGCGAAGCGACGACGGAGGGCTCTCCTGGGTAGAACTCCCCTGCCTGCCCTACGAAGAGGCCACCCCCTTCATGCTGGACGGCCAACTGCTCATGTTCGTGCAGGAAAAGTGCCACCGGGACTTTCTGGTCGTTGCCAGCGACGACAGAGGCGAAACCTGGAGCGATCCCCGCACCGTGATCGAAGGCCCCATCTGGAACATCTCCACCTCCCGGGTCGTGCGTCCCGAAGCCCTTTACTGGGCAATGGACTACGATCTGCCCAACCAGGGGCACGGCGGAAAGACGATGCTCCGTTTAGATCGGAGCATGTCACCACTTGATCCGGGAGCATGGACGTTGTCCAACATCGTTCGCCAGCCGGAAATACCCGCGGCGATGACCCGAAACCTTTTCCCGGACGGCGATCGCCCGCAACTGTCCGGCGGCTGGAGAGACCCGCTCGTGTGGCTGGAGCCCAACACCGTTGAGGTCCGCGGCCGAATCCGCGCGTTCTGCCGCTGCGTTTTCGACGAATACGCGGCCGCCCACATTGCCGCGGTTTTCGACTACGACCCAGACGCGCACGAACTGAGCTTTACGCAGTTCGCCGCGTGGCCGGGAGCACAATGTAAATTCTACATCATCCACGACCGTTCGACGTCCATGTACTGGATGCTGAGCAACCTCATCACGAACTCTCAGGACCTGCTTGGCTGGAAAGAAAGAATGCGCGAGACCGGATATCACGGAGGACCGGGCAACGAACGGCGGTGGCTCTACCTGCAATATGGAATCGACTGCCTCAACTGGTTCCCGGCCGGTTGCGTGGCCCGCTGGCCCGACAACGTCTACCGCAGCTTCATGTATCCCAGCGCCGTCGTGGACGGGAACGACATCGTGGTGCTTTCACGTACCAGCCGGGACTCCGGCGACCAGCACGACGCCGACCTCTGCACCATTCACCGCATTCGAGACTACCGCAGCCTGGCGATGGACCTCCACGCGGGCGGCCTTCATTAAGAAGCTGTCTTAAAACTCCCAGCGGTCTTCGCGCGGTCACGTCTTCGCCAGGATATCCAGGTACGCCTTTACCGTGTTCGCCAGCCCCATCTCCAGCGCTTCGCCAATGAGCGCGTGGCCGATCGAAACCTCCAGGACGCCGGGAATGGAACAGAACCTGCCCAGGTTTTCCAGGTTCAGATCGTGCCCCGCGTTGACGCCAAGCCCCGCGTCCTGAGCGACAGCCGCCGCCTGTGCATATCCCTCGAAAACCGCCTCCAGATCCACGTTCTCCCGAAACGCATCCGCATAGGGTTCCGTGTAGAGTTCGATCCGGTCCGCTCCCACGAGCGCGGCCCCCGGGATCTCATCCGAATCGTAGTCCATAAACAGGCTCACGCGGCTTCCCATCGACTTCAACTCCTGAATGATCGGCTTCAGGCGGTCGCCGTCCTTCGAGAGGTCCCACCCATGGTCGGACGTAAACGCGTCCGGCGTATCCGGTACCAGCGTGCATTGCGTGGGCTTCACGCTTCGCACGACGTCCAGGTATCCGGCCTCGAAGGGGTTCCCCTCGATATTGAACTCCACGTCTGTAACGAGCGCGTTCAACTCATACACGTCGGAGGGCCTGATGTGGCGCTCGTCGGGCCGGGGATGGACGGTAATCCCGTAGGCTCCTGAATCGATACAAATCTGCGCCGCCCGGGTCACGCTCGGGATGCCGATGGTTCGCGTGTTCCGGAGCAACGCCACCTTGTTTACGTTTACGCTGAGTCGGGTCATGACAATCGCCTTTCGAAACCGCCGGTCCCATGTTTCGACCGGTATGACCGAAGTAAATCAGTTCAACAGAAATATAGCGCGTCGGAGGTCTGTTTTCAAGGATCAATGATGGATTGATACGCCGTGAAGGTATCCGTCAACTTCAGGTTATTTTCGCCACGCATCACGTTTCTCCGGTGGGCAAAACGCTTGCAGAATGGCAATGCGCTCCGTTATATTGCCTGATGCGCCTGCATGGAAGGCGAACCGAGGTTTTTTCCATTTGCCTGACACTGATACAGTTATGTCGAGTCCGCAGCTTGTCCTTATCGGAGGACCGAATGGCGCCGGAAAGAGCACGGCCGCTCCACAGTTATTGCGAGATACACTGGATGTAGCCGAATTCGTCAACGCGGACGCCATCGCATCGGGACTGTCGGGTTTCCACCCGGAGTCAGCTGCGCTCCAGGCAGGCCGCGTTATGTTGGCACGTCTCCGCGATCTGGCTTCGAGACGCGCGGATTTCGCGTTTGAGTCGACGCTCGCGAGCCGCAGTTTCGCACCGTGGATACGGGGCCTTAGACATAGCGGATATGTCTTCCGATTAGCATTCTTGTGGTTGCCCAGTCCGGAAATGGCTATTGCGCGAGTCGCAGCGCGGGTAAGGGCAGGAGGTCACGACATTCCCGACTCCACGGTTCGAAGGCGGTACTATTCCGGGCTACGAAACTTCTTCAGCCTATACCATCCTATTGCGAATGATTGGCGTTTTTACGATAATACCGCAACGTCGGGACCCCGTTTGATCTCAATGGGACGAAACACCGCTGAAATCGAGACACGAGACGCCAATCTGTGGACTCATATCAAGAAAGGGTTACATACACGTGCCCAGGTCATCAAGTAAAGACCTAGATAAGATTTTCAAGGAAGGCACATTGATCGACAACGCCTTGAAGGAAGCCGTCCGAAAGGCGCTCTTGCATCACAAACGTAATGGGAACTCCGTCGTTACCTGGCAAGACGGAAAGGTGGTATGGATCTCCGCCGATCAGATCCAGGTAGACACGGATACCGATCAGGAAGCCAACGGATGAATCCCGGCAATCTGTTGTTCATCCTTTCCGATCAGCACACGCGCGACATTACCGGCTGCTACGGCCACCCGGTCGTCCGGACACCGACGTAGATCGAACCGTTTTCAGCGAATATCACGCCGTCGGTTCCCGCAATGCCGCATACATGCTCCGTGATCGAACGTGGAAGTACATAAACTACGTGGGTGAGCCGCCGCAGCTATTCAATCTTGAAGACGATCCGACAGAAACAGTCGACCTCTCTGGTTCTCCGGACCATCGATCCACACTCGCTCATTTCGAGCGGCGGCTCCGCGAGCTTCTGGATCCCGAAGCCACGGATGCGCGCGCCAAGGCGGACCAACTGGCAAAAATCGCGTCTTTCGGCGGCGAAGACGCCGTTCGGAACCGGGGCGCCTTCGACAATTCCCCGGTGCCGGGCGAAGCGCCGGCCTTTCGGGTCCACTGAGCGGCGCGAGGGAGAATGGATCCTCACCGGTGCGTCTACGCCGAAATTCAAAACAGGGAGTGCGACCGTGACTGACGAAGAAAAATTCAGCTTCGACCTGGAAGGCTACCTGGTTGTAAAGGACGTACTCACCGCAGACGAGATGACGTCGTTGAACGCCGTTGCGGACCGGTTCGCTGCCGAAAACGGCGACCCGGGCACGAGTACGATCAGCCGCGTCTCTCAGTGGGGTCCCGGATTTCAAGCACTGATGGACCACCATAAGATTGTGCCGTACCTGATCGACTTGCTTGGCCCCAAATTCCGTATCGACCACGACTACTGTATCTTTATGAAGAAAGGGGCGGCGCGAGGCGGGCTTCACGGCGGCGAGACGGATAGCGAGGCGGACCATTGGTACAAATATCGTGACGGAGTGATGCGCAACGGACTTACGGTGGTTACCTACTTTCTCTCCCCCGCTGGGCCGGGAGACGGCGGGTTCGCCTGCATCCCCGGAAGCCACAAGTCCAACTTCATCGACCGGCTGCCCAGGGACGTGCGGCGCTTCGAACGCGACGCCCATTACGTGGTACAGCCCGAAGCGGACGCCGGCGACGCGCTCATCTTCACGGAGGCCCTTATCCACGGGACCAGGCCCTGGACGGCCGATTACGATCGCCGCGCCCTGCTTTACAAGTACAGCCCCGGGCACTCGGCGTGGTCCCAGGGATATTACGACCCCGAGGAATACCCTGACCTCACGGATCAGCAACTGCGCCTCATGGCGCCCCCTTCGGTTGGAAGGCGCCCGAATACCGTCGAAATCCACGACACGTGATCCATTTGAAGGGGCTGCAGTACTTTATCCTTGCCGGTACAAGCCGGGTGACACGACGTCTGTTTTCGCCCGCTCGCGTGTTCGGCCTATTCGCGGAAAACAGGAGAATCTGCAATGCCCGCGCTCGAACCCTGTCCGCTCTTCATCAACGGGGAATGGGTCGAATCCGGCCGCAACGTGACGGAACCGGTGTACAACCCGTCCGAAGGGACACAGATCTCAGCAACGCCCATGTGCGGCGCCAATGAAGTTGACCGCGCCGTCAGGGCCGCGGACGCCGCGTTCCCGGACTGGTCTGAAACCCCTGCCGTGGACCGCGCCCGGCTCATGTTCCGGTTCAAGGAACTCCTTGAAAGACACTTTGAAGACCTTTCCCGGATCGTCACCCTTGAACACGGCAAGACCCTCGACGAGGCCAGGGGCTCCGTACGGCGCGGTATCGAAGTCGTGGAATTCGCGTGCGGGGCGCCGTCGCTGCTGATGGGCGAAGCCCTGGAAAACATCGCGCCGGATATCGACTGCGATACGATCCGGCAACCCCTGGGCGTGTGTGCCGCCGTCACGCCATTCAATTTTCCCGTTATGGTGCCGCTGTGGACTCTGCCAGTCGCCCTCGTTTGCGGAAATACCTTCGTACTCAAACCCTCCGAGAAGGTGCCGCTCAGCGCCATCCGCATGGTTGAACTCCTGGCGGAGGCCGGCTTGCCTCGCGGTGTATTGAATCTGGTCCACGGCGGACGCGACGCCGTGGACGCTCTGCTGCATCATCCGGACGTGCGCACCGTGTCATTCGTCGGATCCACGCCAGTCGCCCGATACATCTATGAGACCGCAACGCGCAACGGCAAGCGGGTGCAGTCCGCGGGGGGCGCAAAGAACTATATGGTCGTCCTTCCCGACGCCGAGCCGGACGCCACGATAGATGCGGTCATGGGTTCCGCGTACGGCTGCGCGGGAGAGCGTTGCATGGCAGGCAGCGTTCTCGTGTGCGCCCACGACGCCGCCGAACGGTTTCTGCCGCGCCTCAGCGACGCCGCGCGCGGTCTGCGCGTCGGCCCCACGGACCGGGATGCCGATGCGGAGATGGGGCCGCTCGTTACCCCCGAACACCTCAAGAAGGTGAACGGCTCCATTCGGACCGGACTTTCAGAGGGCGCCGAGTTGATCGTGGACGGCCGCGACGTGGTTGTGGACGCCTGTCCCAACGGTTTCTACCTGGGCCCGACCATCTTCGACCGTGTAACGCCCGGGATGCAGATCGCCAGGGAAGAGATCTTCGGCCCGGTCCTGTCGGTGATGCACACAAACGACCTGGATGACGCTATCGAGACCTGCAACAACAGCGGTTACGGCAATGCCGCAGTCCTCTTTACCGAAAGCGGGGGCGCCGCACGCAAGTTCCGACACCGCATCAACGCCGGGATGGTGGGCATCAACACCGGCGTTCCGGCGCCCATGGCGTTCTTTCCGTTCTCCGGCTGGAACAACTCCTTTTTCGGCGACCTGCATGTTCAGGGCCACGAAGGCGTCTCCTTCTTCACCCGTCAGAAAGTGACCATCAGCCGCTGGGGATGAACTTTGAACAAACGTCTCCGGAAAATCTTCCTCGACGTCCTTTCTCTGCCGACGGCGCCCTTTCATGAAGACGCCGTTGCGGGATTCATCCGGACCTTTGCCAGGCGGCGCCGGATCCCCGTCACGGCGGACAGGTACGGCAACATCGTGCTTCGGTACACAAAAGGAAACAAGGCGGAGTCCGTGGCCCTCACCGCCCATATGGACCACCCCGGCTGCGAGATCCTCGACGCCGACGGGCGGGACCTCACGGCGCGCTGGCTGGGGGCCTGCGACGAGCGCCACTTCCCCGGCGGCCGGCTCACGATCGTCTCGGAAGGAAACGAGATACCCGGCAGGGCGACGTCGGCGCTGGACGACGACAAGACCTTTACCGCCCGAGCCGTGCGTCCGCTTCCGAACCCCGGAGGCGCGTTCGGGTACTGGGGCCTCACGCCGGTCGCGTTCGACGGCGATCTCATACGGACGAAGGGCGCGGACAACCTGGCAAGCTGCGCGGCGATCCTGGCCGTAATGGACAGGCTGAATCGCGAGAAAGCAGACGCCGACCTCTGGGGCGTCTTCACGCGAGCCGAAGAGGTGGGCCTGCTCGGCGCGGGCGGAATCGTACGCGCCCGAACCGTACCAAAACGCGTGCCCATTATCGTACTCGAGACCAGCAAAGCCCTTCCCGGCGCCGAAATCGGAGGCGGTCCCGTCATCCGGGTGGGTGATGCCATGAGCGTCTTCGATCCGCGGATTGAGTACGCCATTCACAGCACCGCGCGCGATCTCGCGGGAACAAAGCGTCAATTCAGCTATCAGCGGCAGCTGATGAGCGGCGGCGTCTGCGAAGCCACGCTGTACGTCTTGTACAACATGTCTGTGGGCGCCCTGGCTTTCCCTTTGGGCAACTACCACAATCTGGGCAAACGCTGGCCGGCGGAGGAGTTCATCTCCGCATCCGATGCCGCCAACATGGTGGACCTTTGCGCTGCGCTGGCCGTCAATCCGCCCGTTGGAGAAACCCGAAGTCCTATGAAGAAACGCTTTGCCAATTCGTTCAAATCCAGGGGCAAGCGCCTGCTTGCGTAGGCGGCGTTTGCGCCCATTCATAACCGGGTCGCGGTCTTTCGAATCCATGCAATCCTACCTGCAAACCCTGCGCCTCTTCAACCGCGACGTCCGGCTGTATCTCGCCGCCACCATCCTCTTCGGCTTCAGTCTTTTCGGCGGCATCAGCTCCCTGCTGCTCAACCTGTACCTGCTCCGTCTGGGTTACGGACCCACGTTTGTCGGGTGGGTAAACGCCACCGGCGCGTTCTCCTTTGCGGTCTGCAGTCTGCCGGCCGGGTTCATGGGGGCCCGATGGGATCCGCGCCGGGTCATGATCGCGGGTATCGGTATCGCCATCATCGGAAACGGTCTTCTCTCCCAGGCAGAACTCGTCGCCCCCGGCGCCAGAGACGTCTTTGTCATAGCGACGAATGCACTGGGGCTTGTGGGAGTGGCCCTCTACATCGTCAACGGCGCCCCGTACCTGATGGGCGTAACCGGAACACGGGAACGCAATCACGTCTTCTCCATGCAGGGCGCTCTCTTCCCGCTGGCCGGATTCTTCGGAAGCTTCGTAGGCGGCATTCTACCCGGCCGGATCGCGTGGTTGATGAACGTCGCGCCGCATCACCCCGCGCCCTTCCGCCACACGCTGCTGGCCGCCTCCGCCCTGCTCATTCCGGCACTGTTCCTTCTCATCTCCATGCACCGGCCGCAGGTCAGGCGGCCACGGGAGAGTGTGGAAGAATCCAACGCGCCGTTTCCGATGGGACTGATCACGCTGATCTCGGTGGTCTCCCTCCTGCACGTTGCCGGAGAGGGCGCCGTTCGTACTTTTTTCAACGTCTACATGGATGCCGGCCTTCAGATACCCACGTCCCTCATCGGCACGCTGATGGCCACGGGACAGCTTCTGGCGGTACCTGCCGCCCTGACGCTGCCGTTCTTCACCAGACGATTGGGCAATCATCCTACCGTCGTGTTGAGCGCCATTTGTACGCCCCTCATGCTGATACCGATGGCCCTTCTGCCGCACTGGATTCCCGCGGGCTTCTGCTTTATGAGTATCGTGGCTCTGGCCGCTGTCCGCCGTCCCGCCTTCGTTGTCTACAATCAGGAAATCGTCCCCCCGCATTGGCGGGCGACGATGTCAGGCGCTTCCTCCATGATGGCGGGCCTCGGCTATTCGGTAATCGCAATGGGGGGCGGTTACATCATTTCCACTGCCGGATACCCCGCACTTTTTGTGACAAGCGCCGCGTTTACAGCGCTGGGCACGCTTATCTTCTGGGCTTATTTCCGTGTCCCGCGCGGCGAATTCGCCCGGCCGACGTCAAGCAACCCATCCTGAAGGAGAACCGCGATGGAATATCGAACCCTCGGTAAAACCGAGCTGCGCGTATCGGAAGTCGGCTACGGCGCGGCCCAGATCGGCAATATCAACATGCCCGAAGACCGCGTCGAGAAGGCTCTCAATGCGGTTCTGGACGCCGGTATCAATTTCATCGACACGGCCGCCATGTACGGGCAGAGCGAGGCCCGAATCGGCAAGTTCATCTCCCACAGACGTGACGAATTCATCGTGGCCACCAAATGCGGCGACTACGTCGGGGAAACGGACGGTCAATACCACATCGTGAGGGACTACAGCCGGGAAGGCATCCTGCGAACGATCGACCAGAGCCGAAAAAAGCTGAATCTGGACGTGATCGATATCGTCCAGTTTCACGGGCTGCCGGATCCGGAAGACGATGACGAGGTGGCATTCGAGGCGCTGCTCGACGCCAGGGAGAGGGGCTGGACCCGGTTTGTGGGCGTTTCGGCGGACGGACCCGCCGCCGCGGCGGCGGCCCGGCGATGGCCCCTCGACACGCAGGAATTCACCTACAATATCCTCTATCAGGAATCTGCGGCCAATCTCATGCCCACACTGAAGTCGCAACGAATGGGGACCATCATCAAGCGCCCCATCTCCAATGCCGTGTGGGAGCAGCAGGAACGTCCCAAAGGCGATTACATGGGCGGCCCCTGGGAACGGGCGCAGTCCATCCCGCTGGCCGACCTGGCGGGTGAGATGCCCATTCTCGAATTCGTCCTGCGCTTCACGCTTTCGCATCCGGACGTCTGCACCGCTATCATCGGCTCAACCAATCCCGATCACATCCGCGCCAACGTTGAGATCTCAGACGGACAATCGCTGACGGACGACGTCGTGCAGAGAGCAAAAGCGGCGTTCAGCGAGCGGATTGGCGGTTGATTCGGGGTAACGGGCAGACGCGAAGGCGTTGGCGGTGTGGGTATCGTTGAAGAGTACCGGGGCGTGTACGCTATCCCAAAAAGGAATCGCCCCCGGCTTGACCCGGGGGCGATTCTCACCACCTGGGCGCATTCGCGCTTTCAGTGGCTCAAAGAAAGTTACGATCGTTCGACGATCATGTCAAGCCATGAGAATGGCGAAGAAGAGTCACGCCGGTATACGGTACGTTCAAAGCAGAAAAGGTTTACGGAAAGCTGACGTAAACCTTTGTTTTTTACTGGTCGGGGAGGCGGGATTCGAACCCGCGACCCCCTGCTCCCAAAGCAGGTGCTCTGCCGGACTGAGCCACTCCCCGACCCAACGTGACAGACTGCGCGTTCCTGTTCGGAATATCCACAATTCGCCGGTGTCGGGCAAGCAAAAAAGGCGAAATACGCACGTGTCCCGCCTGAATCTGAGACGCGTCCCGATTCATGCCCGACCGTCCGGGATACGTCGACCCGCCAGCATGCTCGATTGCGCCGCGCAACATCCCGCAACGCCTGCCAGGCCGGGCTCCATGGTTTTCACTTGCCCGGAGAAACTGCACAAGGTAATTTGGCGTGCGGTTGCAATCGAGTCGTTTCCCTCTCCTTTCTCAGCAGTCGCTCCATCTATGCCCGACAAACCCGTACTGATCATCGACGGCCACCTGGACATGGCCTTCAACGCCCTGTTCTACCGGCGCGACCTTACGCAACCTGTGCATGTGCTGCGCGAACGTGAGGACGTCGTTCCCGCAGGCTTGTCTGTCCATAAAGACTCTCTTGAACGACGTGCGGGCCTGAAAGACAGACGCTACACGGTGACCGTAACCCTGCCCGAGATGCGCGTGGGCCGCGTCGGCATCATGCTCTCCACCATCATGGCGCGCGTTCAATCCCCCTCCATCGACTCCCACAACGCCGTTCGCGCCCAGTCAGTCGCGTACGCGAGAGGCCAGAGCCACCTCCATTACTACAACGCGCTGGCGCGCAGAGGCGAAATCACTTTCATCAAGGATTCCGCCGATCTCGATGCCTGTGTGTCGTCCTGGCAGAACCCGACCGACGCCACGCCGATCGGCCTGATTCTGACCGCCGAAAGCGCCGACCCCATCCTGGGACCGGACCAGGTGGCGGAGTGGTGGGACGCCGGCCTGCGCTCGGTATCCCTCACCCACTTCGGCGCAAACACGTACGGCCACGGGACCGGCACGGTGGGCGGGCTCTATCCTCCCGCCTATCCCCTGATGGACGCCTTTAAGGACGTGGGCATGGTCATTGACCTCACGCACGCGTCGGACCTCACGTTCTGGCAGATTCTGGACTATTGGGACGGACCGGTCCACGCCAGCCACTGCAACTGCCGAGCGCTCCTTCGCGGGCAGAGGCACCTGAGCGACGAGATGATCCAGGCCATCGTCGAACGCGGCGGCGTCATCGGGATGGTCTTCGCGGAACAGATGCTCAGCCCCTCCTGGGACTGGGACGATCCTTCAACGCATTACACAACGGCCACACGGCCGATGAAGGCCGTTGTCGAACACATCGACCACGTCTGCCAGCTCACCGGCAACAGCCGTCACGTTGCCATCGGCACGGATCTGGACGGCGGCTTCGGACTGGAACTCTCCCCCACGGACTATAACACGATTGCCGACCTCCAGCGGTTTCCCGCCATCCTGGAAGCGCACGGATACGACTCTGAAGACATCGACAACATCTGTCATGGGAATCTGATCCGGTTCTTCAAAGCGTCATGGACCTGACGCCGGCAACGTAACCGCCTGCCCGCTTCCTGCAGCCCTCAGGGCCGATTACATCCAGGGTTTTTCAAATGCCCGACCGTCCGTACCTGATTGCAGACAGCCACCTCGACCTCGGATTCAGCGCCATTCAGGTCAACCGGGACCTCACGCAGCCTGCCGCAACCGTACGCGTCCACGACGCCGAACCTGTGATGCGCAGCTTCGGCAGCTGTACCGTGACGTTTCCCGAGCTCCGCCGTGGCAACGTGGGCATCATATTCGCCACGATGATGTCCCGAACCGACCCCAACGACCGGTGGACCCGGACCGGCATGTACTGCCAGGACCAGTGCCACGGCGTCGGCAGAGGCCACCTCGCCTATTATCAGGCGATGGAACGCGAAGGCGTGGTTCGGCTCATCCGCAGTTCACAGGACCTGGACGAGACGGTCGCCGCGTGGAATAACCCCTCCCCCGATACCCCCATCGGTCTCGTGGCGGCCATGGAAAGCGCCGACCCCATCCTGGACCCGGCGCAGGTTCCCGAGTGGTACGATCTGGGCCTTCGCATGGTGAGTATATCCCACTATGGCGTCAGCTCATACTGCCACGGCACCGGCACCGAAGGCGGCCTCCTGGAACGCGGAAAACCCCTGCTGGACGCATTGAAGGATGCAGGAATTATCGTTGACCTCACTCACACCACGGACCAGGCCTTCTGGGAGATTCTGGACGTCTACGACGGCCCGGTGGCCGCCTCCCACCATAACTGCCGCGCCCTCACGCCCGGCCAGCGCCAGCTCACCGACGAGATGATCGGCGCCATTGTCGAACGGGGCGGCGTGATCGGCGCCGCATTCGATGCCTGGATGCTGGATCCGGACTGGAATCGTGAGATTCCCTGCTGGGCACAGAGCACAAAGGCCACTCTCGAAACCGTAGCCAATCACATCGACCACGTCTGCCAACTCGCCGGCAACGCGCGGCATGCCGGCATCGGCACGGATCTGGACGGCGGCTTCGGACAAGAACAGTCCCCGCGCGACCTCAACACCATCGCCGATCTTCAGAACCTGGTCGGCATCCTCCGGCGCCGCGGTTACGACGAACCCGACGTCCGCAACGTCCTCTCCGGCAACTGGGTCCGTTTCCTGAAAGAAGTCTGGGCGTAGCAGTCCGTTGAGAAAGTCGCTCTGCAGGCGAGGACGAGTCATTATGGTCGAAGACAAGGCGCGCGACCGAGTCCCATCCTGCGATTCGGCGAGGGAGCGCAACGCCGTATTTCGACCGCAAGGGCCGGCCGTAGCCCGGATGGACTTTTTCAACGCGCTGGCAGGGTAGAAGCCTGCATCGATCCTGCTCCCGTTTACCGGACCGAATACCAATGACGTCAAGACCGAACCTGCTACTGATAACAACCGACCAGCAGCGCGGCGACTGCCTCGGCTGCGACGGCCACCCGGCTCTCGAGACCCCCTACCTCGATGAACTGGCGGAGGGAGGCGTTCACTTCAGCCACGCCTACACCTCCGTCCCCTCTTGCACCCCCGCCCGCGCCGGCATCCTGACGGGAATGGACCAGTGGAACCACGGCCGTCTCACCATGACCGGCGCCGACCCGCTGGAATACCCTGCCACGCTGCCCGGAGAACTCGCCGGCGCCGGCTACCATACACAGGCCGTGGGCAAGATGCACTTCCACCCCCAGCGCAGACTCCACGGCTTTCACCATATGGTCCTGGACGAGAGCGGGCGGCGATTGGGCAACTTCATCAGCGACTACCACGTTTTCTTCGAGAAACACAAACAGGGCGAATACGGGTACCGTGACCACAGCGTCGACTGGAACTCCTGGATGGCCCGTCCGTCCCATCTTCCGGAACACCTTCATCCCACGCACTGGACGGCGTCCGAGGGCATCCGATTCCTCGAGAATCGAGATCCCACCAGACCCTTCTTCCTCTGGTTGTCCTTCGCCCGCCCCCATTCCCCGTACGACGCGCCGCAAACCTACTACGATATGTACATCGACAATCCACGGGTGCCCGAAGCGGCCGCGGGCGCGTGGTCCGCCCGCTATGACCGTCGAATCGCCGACGTGAACGCCCCCCGCACCCGTCGCACCGACGCCGAGATCCAACGCGCGCGCGCGGCATATTACGGCAACATCACATTCATCGACCATCAGATCGGCCGCGTCCTGCACGAACTGCGCCGGCGCGACCCGGCGGCATCGGCCAACACCCTCGTCCTGTTCACGTCAGACCACGGCGACATGATGGGCGACCACCACCACTGGCGAAAGACGTACGCCTATGAAGGCTCCGCCCGAATCCCTTTCATCCTAAAATACCCGGACGCGTGGGATATTCCCCGAAACCGGACGTTGACTCAGCCGGTCGAACTGCGAGACATCATGCCCACGTTTCTCGACGCCGTTGGCGTTCCGGTCCCCGAATCCGTCGACGGCCTCAGCCTCCTCAGACTCTCCCGGGGCGAAGACGACGGCTGGCGAGCGTTCGTACAGGGCGAACACACCACCTGTTACGACAAAGAACACGGGATGCAGTACGTTACCGACGGACGTGAAAAGTACATCTGGTTTCACCATACGGGCGCCGAACAGTTCTTCGACCTGGCAACCGACCCTCTGGAATGCAACGACCTCGCGGCGGATTCCGATCGTCAACCGCGAATCGACGTCTGGCGCAGACGCCTGGCCGCGATCAACGAAAAACGCGGCGATCCCCGCGGCCGGAACGGCAGACTCGAGCCTCAGCCTGACGGAGCGCTGTCGTTGTCGCCCAACTATGAGAAGTGGAAACAACGGGCGAGGACGACGGAAGCATCTTAGCAGCTGTCTTAGGCCCTGAACGCGGCGCTCGAGCGTCACTCAATGATCTGTTCTTGACGATACGGGACGACCCCATGGCACGCGAAACCGGTTTCAGCTTCTCCCCGTCGGTGCATCACCGGCGCCTGATGGACTCGCTCGAACCCTCGCTGGCGTATCGAGGGGACGACTTCGAGCCGTGGCAGCGGAAACTTCGTCGGAAAGTCCGTCAACTTGTCGGGGATATGCCCGAAGAACGAGTCTCCCTGGATGTTCGCACGCTTTGGAAGCGGGACCACCCGCTCGGGAGTATCGAAAAGATCGTATTCACCGCCGAGCCGTACGCCGACGTTCCCGCGTACGTATGCCTGCCGGCGCGCGTCGAGCCGCCCTACGCTTTTTTCATCTGTCTCCAGGGACACTCGACGGGAATGCACAACTCCATTGCGGTGGCCAGGGAGGATAACGCCTCGCCCATCGACGTTGCCGGAGACAGGGACTTCGGACTCGGGTGCATGAAGCGCGGCATCGCCGCCCTGTGCATCGAACAGCGTTCTTTCGGCGAACGCAGGGAACGCAGCCAGCGGAAGATTTCCACCCACGGCTGTCACGACGCCACAATGCACGCCCTCATGCTCGGTCGAACCCTGCTGGGCGAGCGCGTGTACGACGTGGACCGGGGAATCGACTACCTGCTTTCACGCGGCGACGCCCATCCCGGGCGCATCGGTGTTATGGGCAACTCCGGCGGCGGGACCATCAGCCTCTTTGCCTCCGCTCTTTTGCCGCGAATCTCGTACGCGATGCCTTCCTGCTACTTCTGCACGTTCCGTGACTCCATCATGTCGATCTATCACTGCGCGGACAACTACGTGCCCGGTCTTCTCAAGTACGCCGAAATGCCGGATGTGATGGGGCTCTTCGCACCCAGGCCGGTCGTGCTCGTCGCGGGGAAGGACGACGGTATCTTCCCCGTCGCCGGCGTCCACAGGGCCTTTCGACACCTGCAGGAAATCTATACCGCAGCCGGCGCGTCCCAACGCTGTCACCTGGTTGTCGGCAACGGAGGCCACCGGTTTTACGCCGAGGATGCCTGGCCGCTGATGCTCGAGGAAATCTCGAAAGCCGCTTGATAAAAAAAAGGCGCGGATTTCGCCGCGCACCCGCCGATGGCGAGGAGACCATGCCAATGAATTACTGGCTGATGAAGTGCGAACTCAGCGAGTGCAGCTTCGACGACCTGAAGAACAACCGCCCGAACAGCACCGGAAAGTGGCGCGGCGTTCGCAACTACCAGGCTCGGAATTTCATCCGGGACGAGATGCAGAAGGGCGACGTCGTCCTCTTCTACCAGTCAAATTGTGACGAACCCGGAATCGCCGGACTGGCGGAAATTGTACGCGCGGCCTACCCCGACCCTTCGGCCTTCGATCCGGACAGCGGCTACTACGATGCCAAATCGACGCCCGGCGATCCCCGCTGGTTCTCCGTCGACGTCAAATGGAAAAAGGCCTTCAAGACGTACGTTCCTCTCAAAGACCTCAAAGCCAACCCTGCGTTGAAAGAAATGCTGGTCGTTCGGAGAGGCCAGCGCCTGTCCATCCAGCCGGTAAAGAAGAGTGAATTTGAAATCGTCAGCGAAATGGGAGGGGTCTGAAATCACCCCGTACCCCGGTACGATATCGATATCGTCCGGCGCAGACGACGCGCGGGTCTACCGATCCGACTACGGGGTTTCCGGAACTTCCACCGGCAGGTCCAGCCGGTCGCCCCATTCCTTCCACGACCCGATATAGTTGCGCACGTTTCGATAACCCAGCAGGCGCAACGCCAGGTACGAATGGGAGGAACGGTACCCGCCCTGTCAGTAACACGCCACGGTCTGCTCCGGCATCACGCCTGCACGTTCGTACATCTCGCGCAACTCAGCCGCCGGCTTGAACGCGCCCGTCTCGTCCAGGTTGTCCAAATACTCGACGTGCACGGCGTCGGGGATGGCGCCGCCACGGGCGGAACGCGCCACCCGACCGTAATACTCGTCGTCGCTTCGCGTATCCAGCGGCACGAAATCGGCCTTCCCCAGCGAATCCCGAATCTCCTCGTAGCCGATGTGGCGTTTTGCATCGGTCGCCATTTCGAACGCGGCCTGGTCCGGGATCGGGACGTCAACCGTGGTCCCGTATCCCGCCGCCGTCCATGCGTGAAGCCCCCCGTCCAGTACGTGCGCGTCGCTGTGATCCAGATATTCACAGATCCAGAAACCCCGGGCCGCGCGCATCCCGGAGTCGTTTTCGTAAAACACCACCGTCGCATCGGAGCTGACTCCCCGGCTTCCCATCAGGTAGGCCATGGTCCACGTAAACCCTTCGAGCGCCTCGGCTCCGGTGTTGTTCAGACTGATTCCGTAGAGATCCAGGTGGAGCGCACCCGGGATGTGTCCGGAAACGTATTCGTGCGTGGGCCGGACGTCCACGATGCACGTCGATTCGTCGTGGAGGCGGTCGTGCAACTGGCGCGGCGTCATCAATAAATCGGGATTCGCGTATCCCCTGTCATCCATCACCGTACCTCCTGCCTTTGACTATTTCCGACGCACGGATCGCACGTCGTTTTCTTAATGTCCGTGCCACGCCCCTACCCCGTCGCCAGGGATTCCGCTGTCTGCACGATGGTCTGCTCCTCGCCCTGGAACCTTGCCGGTTCGCCGTAATAGGGGTACGCGTTGGGCTCGTACCCGCCCTCCTCGTATTGCCGGTCCGTACAGAGGTACCCGATCTCGTCGTTCGCGTATCCCACCGGCCACACGTCGTCCGCGTCCACAAGCCCCCGAAGTCGTTTCTCGATCGCGTGGCCGATTTCCTGCACGGGCTCCCCCGGTATCGTTACGCACGTCAACGGACCCACCGCCATCAACTGCATCTCTGTCGCGCGGCTCTCGGGAATGCCGCCGCTTTCGATCATCTCCAGGACGCCGCCGGCCCAGGGCCCGGTCAACAGGCGTCCCCTTGCACTCTCGTCGGCCGCCTTTTCCCGAAGTTCCTCTATCGGATCGTGTTCGCCGAATGAGATCCGCACGTCGGCGCGCCGCGATCTCAACTGCGAGGACCGCCGGGTCTTCAGACTCCCCGCGACTCGCACCACCTCCCGGCCCAACTCTTCGCCGCAGGCGTCCAGTTCGGCCTTGGTGGCGGATTTGAACCCTCCGGTTTCCGGGTTGATCACCGCGGGCCGGATGTTCCCGAAACACCCGGCCAGAAACAGCGCCCTGCACCCCATCGCATCTTCTATCACGCGGCGGGCGATACCCGCGTAGTCGGGTGAAATATAACCCTCGGACCCGCTCTTGGTGGTGGTATGGCATGAATAGTGAAATAACACCGCCTGTGGAGACCCGTCCTCCGATTCGACCACAAGCACGCGGGCGCGCCGGTCCACGATACCGCCGAAATTCAGCGTCATACCGGATGCGCCGGGAAGCGGCCTTCGGCAGATATTGAAATGCGCCGAACCGCAGCCCAACCCTATCCGTACCGGTTTGAGGTCCGCCGCCGCGCGGACGATGCTCGCCGCGGTTTCTCTCTCGATCGATTCCATCCACCCCGCCGGAGGTTCCATTCCCAGCGCCGGCAGCGTTGCGGGCGCTGAATGGGTGTGGCTGCACGCCACCATCACGTGATCCCCCGGGATGCCGCACGCCTCGGTCACCCGCGCGCGGATCCCATCGGTCGTCTCTTTCGTCACGCCGATTACATCCAGCGTGGCGATCGCCGTCCTGACCTCCGCCTCTTCGAACACGATTGCCCGGACTTCGAGCGGGTACAGCACCGAGTGCGAGGGATTCGTACTCCAGTGCCCCTGCAGCACGGGACCCGGTTCCGGAGTTATGTCTGACGATGCGACGCCGCTCTTCATGGTTTTCTCCTTTGAGGTGTCGGGAAGACGAGGTTCAAGGTCGGCACCCCTATGGTTGCCGCGAAATCCGCACACGCCCACCCCGAATCGTAACGACCGCCTGGTTTTCCAGGGCAGCACGATGTTTTTCAATAGTCTGTGACATTATGGCGATCCGCTGTTCTGCCGGAACATCCGGAAGACGCACCAACCCCGCGTGTCTCGCCTGTCTGACATAAATGAGCTCTCCGAAGTCTGTATCGATCGTCACCAGGATTCTCCCTGCGGCCGCGGCGTGTTTCAGTAAGTCCCAATCGCCTGGGTCGTGTCCAAGTTCGCGAGACTCAACCACATCATGTCCCTGGTCCCTCAGCCATACCGAGAGACGGTGACCAGCGCACCTGTCGACGAGAAATTTCACGAATCAGCGATCGCAATGGCGTCAAGTGAATCTCTGGCGATGCAGGCGTGCGCATAGGCGGCACATGCCCGAATATCATCCGATTCCAGATCGGGATAGTCCTCCAGGATGGCATCGCTCGACACGCCGTCTGCCAGCAGGCTAAGGACAATCTCGACCGAGATTCTCATATCGCGAATAATGGGTTTTCCGCCAAAAACGTCCGGACGAGCCGTAATTCGGCTAAGCAGTTCAGTATTGCCGGGCATGTCACCTCCGATGATTGGTCGGCAGATCGGCCTGCGCCAAACGCTTCAGAATATAACACACGCGAAGTGAAAAAAAAAGAACGAGCGCCCACGATTCTTCCTGTCAAAGCCTCGCTCGAACCTACAAAAAAACCGGCCTGTCCAACACCTGACAGACCTGCGGCACATCTGTCTCCTGGAAGATTTAGCTGGTCTGCTTCTGCTCGGTGCGTTTTTCCATCCACTCGTAGATCACCGGCAGGAGGACCAGGGTCAACAGGGTCGAGGTGATGAGACCGCCCACGACGACGGAAGCGAGCGGACGCTGCGTCTCCGCGCCCACACCCGAAGACAGCAACATCGGCATCAGGCCCAGGATGGACGTACTCGCGGTCATCAGGACGGGTCGCAGGCGAAGCGCGGCGCCCTGCCGCACCGCTTCTTCGACGGAATGCCCCTTCTGCCTGAGTTCGTTGATGAAGCTGACGAGTACGATACCGTTCAGCATCGCCACGCCGAAAACAGTGATGAATCCGATGGCCGAGGGAACCGACACGTACTGTCCGCTGATGAAGAGCGCGATCAGTCCCCCGATCGTGGCAAACGGCACGTTTGCGATGATCAACGTGGCATATTTCACCGAATTGAACGCCGTGTACAGCAGCACAAAAATAAAGAAAATTGTCAGCGGAACGATAACCGACAGTCGCGCCAGCGCGCGCTGCTGGTTCTCGAACGCTCCGCCCCATTCGATCCAGTAACCCGGCGGCAGGTCGACCTGTCTTTCAATGGCCGCGTTTGCGTCCCGGACAAAGCCGTCGATATCGCGGCCTCGAACGTCCATCTGAATGACGGCGTAACGATACAGCTGCTCCCGTCGCACGAACGAATACCCCTGAGCCACGCTCACGTGGGTGACTTCCGAGAGGGGAATGATGGCGCCGGTGGGCGTCTTGAGCGGGATGCGCTCGATCGCCTGCACGGAGGACTTGGACGCGTCTTCCAGTCGTGCGGTGATGTCGAACCGTCGGACGCCGTCGATCAGGGTAGACACCGGTTCGTTGCCGATACCCGTCCGCACAACCGACAACACATCGTCGGCGTTAAGGCCGAAGCGCGCAAGGCGGTCTCTCCTCACCTGGATGCGGATCTGCGGCTTACCGACATTGGCCTCGAGCGACAGGTCGGCCACGCCGTCGACGGAGGCAATGACATCCTTTACCCGGGAGCTCAACCGGTCCAGTTCCGACAGATCCTCACCGTAGATCTTTGCGGCAAGCGTCGCGCGCACCCCGGATATGAGCTCCTCCACCCGCATCTGGATCGGCTGCGTGAACGCCACGACGGCCGTGGGTACCACGAGTTCCAGTTTCTCCCGCATCGCTACCGCGAGTTCCCCGATGTCCTTGTCGCCCGGCCACTCGTCCTCGGGTTTGAGCTCGGTGTAAATCTCCATGTAGTTCACGTCGGCGGTCTCGCCCTTCTCAGCGCGACCGATCATGGCTACGGTTGTCCTGACTTCGGGAAACCTGGACAGGGCGTTCTCGATGTCCTTGGAAACTGCAATCGATTGCTCGAGCGACGCGGAGGGGATGGACGTGACGCGCCACATGATCGAGCCCTCCTGCAATTGGGGCATGAACTCCTTGCCGAGCAAGGGAAACAGCGCGAGACTTGCCGCCAACAGCCCCACGGCGACACGGACCACGACCTTCTTGTTCGCGAGGGCACCGGACAGGAGCGGGACATACCACGCCCTGACCGCTCGTACGAGCCACGTATCGCGCTGCTCCTTCGGCTTGAGGATCAGCGCTGCCAAGACAGGGATCAGCGTAAGCGTCAGCACGAGCGAACCGGCCATCGCGAAGCTGATATTGAACGCCATGGGCTTGAACAGTTTTCCTTCGAGTCCTTCCAGCGCGAACAGCGGCAGAAAAACCACAATGATGATAATGATGGCGAAGGCGATCGGATTCGCCACGCTTCGCGCGGCGGCCAGCACGGCGGCGGAACGATCGACGGTCTGGCCGGCTTCCTTCCGCTCCGCCATGATGCGGAAAGCGTTCTCAACGACAACCACGGCGCCGTCGACGATCATGCCGATCCCAACCGCGAGGCCGGCCAGCGACATCAGGTTCGCAGAGAGTCCCGCCTGACCCATGAAGATGAAGGCGACCAGCATCGCAAGCGGTATGGACGCGATGACAACGATTGCCGAACGCAGTTCGCCGAGAAAGAGAAACAACACGACGGCCACCACAACGGCGCCCTGCACAAGCGCGTTTCTCGCCGTACTCACCGATCGCTCCACCAGGTCGGTGCGTTCGTAGACGGGACGCAGGACAACGCCGTCCGGAAGCAACCTGTTGACGATTTCGACTTTCTCCTTTACAGCATCGACCACGTTTTTGGCGTTTTCGCCGATGCGCGACAGGGCCATTCCCAGTACGACTTCCTTACCGTCGCGGGTGACGGCGCCGAAACGCAGGGCGCCACCCTGTACAATGTCCGCGACGTCGCGAAGGTATACCGGCGTGCCGTCCTCTACCTTGAGTACCATCGCGCCGATGTCCGCTTCGTTCGCCACCAGGCCCAATCCGCGCACGAGAAATTGCTCTGCGCCGAGGTTGACGTATTGACCCCCGACCTGCCGGTTGTTGGCCTCGATCACTTCGATGACGTCGGTGAAGGTGAGGTCGTATTCGATGAGACTCAGGGGATCCATCACCACCTGGTACTGGCGCTCCTGGCCTCCCCAGGAAATCACGTCGTCCACGCCTGGCGCCGTGCGCAAAACCAGACGGACGCTCCAGTCGTGGAGCGTCCGCAGATCCATGTCCGAGATGTCGGCGTTGAGCCTTTCATCCGCCCGCTCGAGCGTGTACCAGAACACCTGGCCCAGGCCCGAGGAATTCGGCCCCATCTCCGGCGTGCCGTAACCTTCGGGAATCCGGTCTCCGACTTCCTGGAGGCGTTCCATTACGAGGCGGCGAGCAAAGTAGATGTCCATGTCGTCTTCAAAATACACCGCCACGTACGACAGACCGAACAGGCTGACCGAGCGGATCTGCTGCACCCTAGGCAGGCCAGCCATCGCGGATTCGACGGGGAACGTGAGGAGTTGCTCGACGTCCTCTGCCGCCAGACCCGGCGATTCGGTGTAGATGTTGACCTGGGCGGGTGTCACGTCGGGGAACGCGTCGATCGGGACGGTAACATACGCGCGCCATCCCAGAAAGGCGACCACCGCGAAGGCGATGAGGACGAGGACTTTGTAGCGCACCGAGGTTTCAACCAGTTTATCCAGCACCCTGTTCCCCTAGTGCGCGTGGCCGCCGCCCAGCGAGGACTTGAGCATCAGCGATTTGAGATGAAATATGCCGGCGACAGCAATCACGTCCCCCTCACGAAGCCCGGCCGAGACAGCCGTCCAGTCGCCTACGGTAGGACCTGAAACAACGGATTCCGCGTGAAATTCATGACCGTCCTCGACTTTGAACACGGTCGGTGTGTTACCGATCATTGTCACCGCGGCGCTGGGCACAGCCAATACCGTATCCCCGCTTCCGGTTACGATCTCTACCTCGACGAACTGCCTCTCGTGCAGCTGGTCGTCCGCGTTGGCCACTTCGATTCGGACGCCGTGGGTACGGGTGGTCTCGTCCACGCGATGGTAGCGTTGAACCACTTTGCCGTCAATCCAGTTCACGCCATCGGGCGTGACCCGGGCGGGCATGCCCGTGTGGATGTCGGGCACGCCCACGGCGATCGGACGGGCCTCCACCCACATTACGGATTCATCACTGATATCGAACAACACGCGTCCGGGCTCAATCAATTCGCCCACGATGAAGTTGTCCTGCAAAACGGTCCCGTCCCGCGGGGCAAGCAGTTCAAACAAGCCGCTGGCCCTGTCCGCGTCGGCGGTACTCATCAGCGCATCAGCCTGCGCCTCTGTCATGCCGTAGGCCAGTACTCTGGCCAGCGCCAGCTGGCGGGCTACCCGCGCCTCGGTGAAACGTCGCTCCGAAACGGATTCCGGGCCGAGGCTCCTGGAACGCTCCCACTCCCGGTTGGCAACGATCAATTCAGCCTGCGCCTCCGCCATGGCCACGCTGGACAGCGTCACCATCCGCTGGCCGGCGCTGACCGATTCTCCGAGGATAACGTGACGGGCGACGACCTGGGCCGTAATGCGGGGCGTAACCCGGGCGGACCTGTACATATTGATCTCCACGTTTCCGGGCACGCGAACGGTCTCGCCCAACGCCCTCTGCGAAACGCGGTCAACAACAACGCCGGCAGCGCGTTGCTCCTCGGCGGTCAGATCGATTACTCCGGACGCTTCGCCCTCCGGTTTTCCGTGGCCGGCATCCTCCGCAGAGACAGGGGCAGCGATCGCCAGGTTCACGCACAACGCAACGAGTGTCCAGGTATTCATTGGTGTTTCTCCATCTCCATTGGCCCGATACGTCAATTCAACGGTCCGCGGCGAAACCGATCCAGGCGTCCACCTGTCCCGAAGCTGACAACCACTCCAGCCACGCCCCCCACAGCGTTTCCCGCAGGACGAGCGCGCTTTCCCGGAGGTCCAGCGTCTGACCGGCGTGGACAAGATAATCCGTGGTGCCGATGTCGCCGGCTTTCCACAACCTGCGCAGTTGCTCCTGCCGCCGCTCGAGGCTCGCATGTCCGGTCTTCCGCCAATCTTCCCACGCGGTCCGCGCCAGCCGGTAGCGCTCGGTCGCGCTGATCAGGCGGGCACGGGCGCGTCGCGCCACGTCTTCCAGGGCCTGACGCGCCGCGCGGTGTTCGGCCGCGGCCGCGTCCACTTCATCGCCGAACCGATTGAGCAACGGCAGCGGCATCGAGAATTCCGCAATGGTGAGCCGCTCGCCCGCCTCGCTGCCGCCACCCACGCTCAGCGTCGGATCGGGCCGCCGTTCCCTGCGGCGAAGCTCAACGAGGGCCCCGGCGGCATCCACCCGGCGCCTGGCGGCGAGGACTTCAGGGAGCGCCCCGATCAGGGATTGTACGTCGGCGTCATCGGGCGTGTCCGGCAGAGATGAAGGAAGCGACGGCCACTGTGACGCGGGCTGATCCGGGGTGAAAACACGGACCGCCTGTTTTGCTCCGGCAAGCGAAGCCGCTGCGGTTGCTCTTTCGATTCGCGCTTCCACGGAAGCCAGCCGCGCCAGGTCGAGTTCCACCTGGCTCACGTCGCCCGTTTCGAACCTGCGCCGCGCCAGCTCTGCGAAATCGTGCATTAACGCCTGGCGCCGGGCAGCCAGGCTGTCGCGTTCGACGCCGGTCCGGTGGGCGGCCAGGCCGTTCAGCAGGTCGATAGCGACGCCGCGTCGTACAAGGGTGACCGCCGCCTCGGCGACCCGCCGCTCCGATTCTGCCAGCGCGCCGCGAGCCCTGCCTTTACCGCCCCAGTCGATCGTATATCCGATGCCGACCCGGAAGCGGGTTTCGTGCGTTCTTTCGTAGTCCGCATTGATCTGGGGGTTGTACAGCGGTCGGGACGCGGCGTCTCGGTCGCTTCGTCTCGCCTCCAGCGCGGCTCGAGCCGCCTTGACGCGGGGACTGGCGTCGACGACCGTCTGCACGAACCGCTGGAGCGCGTGATGGGCAGGCGCAACGCCCGTGCCGCCTTCCCCGGCAGCCCGGGCGACAGAAGGCGTGGACGCGACCATGCACAGGGACAGGATGAACCCCCACGTTGACATTCGCATAAAACCGGCTTCCGGATTCAGTACGCCGCCGCACGCCCAACCCCCATCTTCATTCGTGTTCCTAAACGTGGCGTAGGCGATTCAGTCGACCTTGTGGTTCACCTAAAAAGACACCGGGACGAATAAATTCGTCCCGACGTCGACACAACCAAATGTATTTGGCCGCAATACATGCGGTCCCATTGTCAGTATGGATCCTGCAGCAAGCCCACCCCGGTTCCGCTAGAGTGCGAAGCCTAGACTGACCCCGCCCCAGACTCTGTTTTGCTCGTCTTTGGTCCGATGGAAATCGAAATCACTGGCCTCTAGTTCCTCGGTCCGGCGTATGAAACCGATGACGGGCGACAACGAGAAGTAGCTATGGTTGACACCGAGCGAAACCGACGCGCCGACGTGGTTGAATTCAAATTTGCCGGTGGTATCGCTGTATCCGATATCGGCGGACACACCCAGTGTGACGTTCCCCTCCGGGGTTAGTCGAACTTCATGACCGATGCTGCCGTTGACGTACCAGTAATCGAACTGGCCCAGGTCGCGATAGATCGTTACAGACGGGGAGCCGGCAACATCCAGACTCGCGCCCGCGAAAAACTCGGTGGTAAGTCTTTCGCCCTTCTCCAGGCTTGGAAACGTGTACTGGATCATCCCGACCGTCAGCCCCACGTTTTCGTACTGTTCTCCCAGATTGCGGTCGTACGTAACCGTGAAGTCGAGTTCATCGCCTGCCTCCTGAATGCTCCTTTGCTTTAATGCCCAGGAACCCCAGATGTTGAACGAGAAACCGGAATCGCCCAAGCCCAGAGTAAGAGAGGGTTGCGCGGAAGGCTTATCCGTAAAGGCCACGCCGCGGAAAACGTAATGCGTGACAAGATCCATGCTGCCCTCAACGGAAATATCCTCTATCTGGGCGAATGCGGGACCGGCAAGCAGGCTGAGCGTAACAACGAGAACGAGCGTGCGAGTTGGCATGTTCTTCATTCCTCCATTCTTTTCCGGCGATTTCCCCCAACGGATCACACCGGGAGTTGATGATACTTTCGAAACGAATACCGGAACAAGATCCAGGGGGAGGTTAGCGGGACTCGATCTGCAACATGCACGAAGTCGATCAGCTACCTGGATCGGGTTCAATACGAACGGTTCTTTCATACAGCAAAATGTCTAATCTTAGGGTCGCGCCAGTTCAATGTCAAGCTGAATTTTCGCAAGCCGGGTATATCGTTCTCATATACCATCCCTTTATGAAAACGAACGTCAGCGCCACCTTCGTACCCGGATCCGCAATGCCGTCGAGGTAACGGCATCGGTGTTCCGTTACGCAAGCAGGCGGCCGAATCGCATGGTGTTTCGGGTACCGGGCCTGCGCCTCAGCCCGCATTGACACGAGGCCTACCTCACGAAAAGCATGTCGCGGTACGTCGGCAGCGGCCACAGATCGTCCGGTATTACTTTCTCCAGCCGGTCCGCGACCTCCCGCACCGCGTTCATCGCCGGAATCACGTTGTCTCGCATGTGGATTACTTTGGACGACATCTCGTCTCCGCCGAGTTCCTCGTTCTGCGTATCGAGTTCGTCCAGCGCGTCGCTCAATTCATCGATCAGAGCGGAAACCCGCAAGATGTTGCTTTCGAGACCCTTTGTGGAACCGCTGGCCTTCTTCGTTCCGTTCCACGCGGACGTGAGCTGCTTGAGGTAGGTGACCGCAGCAGGCAGTATCATGCAGCGCGCCAGATGCGCCGCCGTTTCGCCTTCGATGTTGATCTTGATGAAGTACTGCTCGGTGAGTACCTCAAGCCTGGCCCCCAGTTCGCGCGGCGTCATGACGCCGTACTTGTCGAAGAGCTCCTCGTTCTTCGGAGAGGCGAGCGCTGCCAGCGCATCGACCGCCGAACCCGGATTCAACAGCCCGCGGCGGCCGGCCTCCTCCACCCACTCGGCCGCGTAATTGTCACCGTTGAAAATGATCCGCTTGAAGGACGGGATCTCGTTGGCCAACAGCGTCCAGAGCGCATCCTCGATCGACGTGCCGGCGTCGACGATCGTCTCCAGCAGTTCCGTCCAATTGTCGATCGCCTCCGCAACGATCGTATTGAGGACGGTTGCCGCCAGCGAGATATTCGCCGACGAGCCGACCGCGCGGAACTCGAACTTGTTCCCGGTGAATGCAAATGGCGAGGTGCGATTGCGGTCTCCGGAGTGGCGCGTCAGGTCAGGAAGGACATTGACGCCCAGGCCGAGGAGCCCATCGTGTTCCCGCTCCTCCGCCTTTCCGGATTCCTCGAGCTGGTTGAAGACGTCTTCGAGCTGGCTGCCGAGGAACACGGAGATGATGGACGGCGGGGCTTCATTCGCTCCCAGGCGGTGATCGTTCCCGGCGCTGGAGACGCTGGCCAGGAGCAGGTCCTGGTGCTGCTCGACGGCGCTCATCACCGCGGTGCAGAAGAACAGGAACATCAGATTGTCGTGCGGCGTGTCGCCGGGATCCATCAGGTTGCGATCCGAAGTGCCGAAGGACCAGTTCACGTGCTTGCCGCTGCCGTTGATCCCTGCGAAGGGTTTCTCATGCAACAGGCAGATGAACCCATAGCTGCGCGCGTTTCTCTCGAGGATCCTCATCATCAGCTGCTGATGATCCGACGCCACGTTCGCGTTCTCGTAGACCGGCGCCATCTCGTATTGCCCCGGCGCCACCTCGTTATGGCGCGTCTTCATCGGCACGCCCAGCCGGTACAGGTCCATCTCAATGGACTGGATGCACGCCAGCACCCGCTCGTGTATCTGTCCGAAATAATGGTCGTCGAGTTCCTGCCCCCTTGGAGGCTTTGCGCCAAAGAGCGTACGCCCCGAGGTCATGAGGTCGGGTCTGCGGTAGTAGAACTCGCGGTCGACGAGAAAGAACTCCTGTTCGGGGCCGAGGCTGGCCGTTACCATCCCTGCATCGATGCCGAAGAGCTTGAGCGCTCGTCGCGTGACCCGGTCGAGCGCGTCCATCGACCGGAGCAGCGGAATCTTGGCATCAAGACTCTCCCCGGTCCAGCTGGAAAAGGCAGTTGGAATGCACAGGTACGTTGCGGACTCACCTCCCATGATGAACGCGGGGGAGGTCGGATCCCAGGCCGTGTAGCCGCGCGCTTCGAAAGTAGCCCGCAAGCCCCCCGAAGGGAACGACGACGCGTCCGGCTCACCCTGTACCAGTTCCTCGCCGCCGAACTCGGTGATGGCGCGGGCATCAGCGCCCACCTTCAGGAAGGAATCGTGCTTTTCCGCCGTGTGGCCCGTGAGCGGCTGGAACCAGTGCGTATAGTGGGTTGCGCCCATCGAAAGCGCCCAGTCTTTCATCGCCGCCGCCACGGAGTCTGCAATATCGGAATCGAGTTGCTTTCCGTGGCGAATCGTCCGCACGAGCTGTTTGTAGACGTTTTCAGGAAGCCTGGCCTGCATTTCGCGCAGCCCAAAAGTGTCTTTGCCGAAGATGTCCGGCAGGAGGTCGCGGTCCCCCGATCGGGATTCCGGCTTACGGTTCCACGTTTTGGCGGCACTGACGGAATCGAAACGTCTCTGGATCCTCATTGTGAAGGCCATCCTTATGAAATGGTGTGGGTGTACGCGAGTGGTTTGCAGCCGCGTCGACGCGGCGAGTGCATAATGCTCTCCGGCAACTGAAACGGCGGGCGTCGGGTTTCCGGGAGTTGGCGGTGAAACCCGATGCACGTTCTACAAAGGCCCCGATGAGCCGTCGTGAAGGCGATTGCGGCCGATGTGTTCGATAATTGGGTGCAGTCTCATTCCCTTCCTCCGAATCCGAAACGGGAATTCGGCTACGCGAACCAGTACGAAAAAAGATCCGCCTGCCTGAGATAGAACTTCAACCTGATTTCCTTACCCTTCAGCGGATCCAGATCCGACCGTTCAATCCAGGTCAGCTTATGGGAGATTGTGTCTCCGTCCAGTGCGGCGCACCGGACCATGGCGTATTCCGGCGCGTGGTAACCGTCAGTTTCGATTACGGAAGCCGCGAGTTCACCGCCTCTGGCATCCGCATTTACATGGAGCCGGCCTCCCGGACAGATCACAGGCTCTGTCAACACCCACCCCGCCTGTTCCCCGGCAGTCAGACTCGCGAACCCGTCACGGCGAAGTCGCGCAAGCCCCGGAAGTTGCACGTAGGACAACCCGTGGCCGTGCACGGACATTCCGTAGTAGAACCAGAGTTCGTCGCCCACGACCACCGGCGAGTTCGATGGCCAGATCACGCCGGAGTCCAGCCCACCGGGGGTCGTATCCAAAAACGGCACGCGACCCTCCGACCGGTTCCAGTGAATCCCGTCCCGGCTCGTTACCAGTTCGATGTAACAGCGGCCCAGCATCGCGGAATGCGCCGGCCAGTCCGGCAGCCGGTAGGGGAACCGTTTGGGGCGCTCCTCGGCAAACCCTTCGTGCACGCACAGCAGCCCCACGTACATTCCTTCGTAGAAGAACACGCCGATCGTCTGGAACTCCGTCCCGACCGGATCGTCGGCGTCCGGCGCGAGTACGGTTTCGAGTTCGGTCCAATCGCTCAGATCCTCGCTTTCGCTTCTGGCGATCAGACGAATCGAGAGGCCCTCCGGATCGATCTCTTCGTCGGGACGCGCGACCTGGGGGCGGAAATAGGCCACGTAGCGTCCGATGTTCCCGTCCCACCCCGCCATGCAGTTCAACCCGTCGGAATGCCCGATGCGGCTGGGTACGTGCACGTCTTGCGCGCTGGACCACGACACGCCGTCGGGCGAAAAACTGATGTTGTGGGGGTAATACAGCATTTTGTATCTGCGGGCGTGGTCTGTTTCGTGTTCGTCTATAACGACGCTCGGCAAACTCCCCGGCGGCTCAAATATAACGTTATTCCCCGTACTCCCGTTGATGTCAACCCGGTTCAATGCCGGAAGCCGCCAGTGAATGCCGTTGTGGGACTCCGCGTACGCCACAACCGGCGTTCCGCCCCCGTATCCGAAGTCCCGGATACCCGGAGGCTTCGTCTGGTAATACATTTGAAATATCCCGGACGGGCCGCGGACCACCGACGTGGGTATCAGGCTGGGGTTGAATTTCGGAACGCCGCCCTCGCGCGGTATCCGGTCCTCCTCGTACCGAACGCCCTCACGCGCGTCGTGAAACTGATTGCCGACGAGCAGAGGATTCCTCACGTACTTAACCGGCGAGTGGTACCGCCGCGAAACGCGAAAGGTCTCCGCGACGCGCTCGTTATCCAGAAACAACTGGCGGTTGGCCTTGGCCGGCATGGGAGAGCTCATCATGAGTCATCTGGATCTGAAAATAGACACGAGAAAACAGCAAACTGCCTTCGGGCTTCCGGGTAACGGACAATCGGATACATCGCAGAGGAGTTACTGAACGGGAAATGTCAGATCAAGGTCGATGCACATCCAGGTCCAATTCGAGAAGGGACCTCTCATCGTCGTCCAGGAAGCCTGCAATTCGACATCTATTCCACGACAGAATGTCCTTAATCCAACCTGTCCCCGCGTTTCTTCCGCCAAGCCATATGACCTTTGGTGGATGTCCCAATAAGAAACTGAGTTGACGAAAATCGTCATCCTTTTAACCAATTGCAAAGCCGCGTTCGGCTGCGAAGTACCAGACTTCCATATCAGGCCGGCCTCGAAGGACGACCTGCCGGTCAGCAACGAGATGACGTGTTCCATTATCGGACCGTGAATTTGCTCAAAACGGTGCGACGTGTCAAAGCCGATGTAAACACTTGAAACCGTGCCTGGCACATCGGCCTTCGGCATGATCATCCTTCTGCTGGATGGCCCGAGTCGGAATACGTACCCGTCACTCTGTTTTCCCACCAGGACTGTGAGTTTTTTTCATCGTATCCTTCAAGACTCCTCTACCGCGCAAGATCGACTCTTGTTTCTCGTCGAATTCAATTCAACGACGCGGAGTAAAGGGACCATTCCGGCGCTCCGGTTTTTCGATCCGTGACGGTGACGCCGATATCCGTGCGTTCATAGATGAAACGTCATGGGGTTCCCTGCAAGCCACTGCAATGAGTATGCGGAGATCTCGTCAGGCGGCTTCGGAAGCACCTGTTTGGACGACGACAAAACCGTGTATTGGTCCCTGAAAACACGCGCCATCTCACCATAGTAATCGCTGTCTTGCTCGGTATAGGTCGCTTGAAGCCTGCTCAATAGCACACCGAATTCCTGTAGCTTCTCACCCTTTTCAGCACGGGCGAGTCGGTCGGCGACCTGATGGGGTTTCACCTTGAGCATTCCGTCCAGAACCTGCCGGTCTTTTGATGAAAATCGTCCCTTCCGGGCCTCGTCCAATGACCCCCAGAACCGTTGTATGCAACGCACCACCAACTGTAGCCGACAACAAAGCGCGATATTCGAGCCGATCAACTTACTGTCCATCCGGATTTGCTGACCCAACACACCGAAGGCGGTGGCCTGCTTCCTGGTTAAGCTGGCAAATGTCTCGCCAACCAGATCCCGCCCGGTTTTAAGCTGATACGCATACAAGGCCCGCTGGAACTGATAATACGTGGACTCCACAGGCGCCTCATCAGACAGATTCATCAACCCCAATGCACGCATCGCCAGAACGTTGAACCGACATTCATCGAACAGTTGCGCATCGCTCCACCCAAAGCCCTCCTTCATGATCATCATTGCAAACAACTGACGGATGGGCGCGTTGGGCCGGCGAATCTGTGCATCAAACAACACCGAAAAAACATCCTCGTCTATCGCTGACGTGAGGTGCTGGTAAAACAGATTATGCCACGATTTCGCATCATTCAACCGCGCCTGCTTCCGAGGCGTGATATGCGACTCGAAATTCGAAAACAGATCCGGTTGACTGCGCGACGCGCTTTGCTTATGCATCGCTACTGTCCTCCGCTTTTTACCATAATACTTCTGCCTCCTGTTCACACCTGGAATTTATCACTTTTTCCTCAATAAGCAAACTCGACTTTTCGGAGAAGACTCAATCTAATCGTATTCGGCTGAAGTTCAGGTACGGTCAGTAGTGCCGCGACTTGTGGGACTACTGACTTCGGATCGTACTTATTGAGGGATGCTGCAATTTGCCTGAATTCAGGAGCGTTGAGCGGTATCCTGTCTATCACAGCTACGACCTCGATCTCAAGATTTGAGGCAACACCGTCTTCAGTACCGTCAGGTGATGCAAATATTGATGCCGCGGATTAGAATTCCCGGCATTGGAAATCAGGTTGAATTCGACTCGAAGTAAATTTACGGGCCGCATCACGCATCTCGAATCGGGTTCGTCGCGTCAGATGGATTGCCGACTTACACCGACAGCCGTCGCATTAACTCCGTTTCGGTGTCCTGCCGACCTGCTTCGTTCTCGTAGTAGGTCGCGATGCGACTTAGTGAACGACTGACACGTGGGTATTCGGCAAGTTCGGCTGACCAGGTGCGATAACGCTCCTCATGTTCGCGTTCCTTATCGCCGCCTCTGCCTCTCATGTACACACCCCGACGATTCAATGCACCAATGACAAAGCTCTCGTCGACCTCGTCTGAATTCAACGATTCCAAGACTTCGCAAACCGGTCGGCACGGCCAGATTCCGTCTTCATCGGCGTGAGCACGAGCCATAAAACTCCCTATTGCGTCGTCAGCAATCTTTCGACGGTCGTAGCGAGTACACCACGAGCGAACCTCGTCAACCCAAACCTTCAGTTCTTCAGCATTTACGTTACCCTTTTCGTCAGACCCCGGGATCCGGTTAACACGACCCAGAAGGGTGCGCGCGGCGTCAACAGCCGCGTGAATCCGTTCCGGATCGCCGAAATTCAATTCAGGAGGATCCTCCGCACCATCCGCGCGTTTGTACACGCATGCTATGGCTAGCGCAAAGTTCCGCGGCGATTCAGCTATGTATTTTTCTATGTTTGGGATTCCGTATTTACTTCTATCGAGCCGTGTGATGTGTGCGTACTCAAGTCGAGCTTTTTCTTCGATTGTGACACCCGGCCGTCTGTCGAGTTCATCAAAAGCCATGGAGATGTTATATTCGTCTGTCATGGGGTCGTTTAAGAACTCATCTGTTCGAGCGTCGGGTAAAGAACCAAGTAATCGCACCAGCAAGAATGTGTCGACCTGGTCCCACGCCACGAGCGCTGCCCGAAACGCGGCGTTTGGCCGATCCACGGCAAGCAGTCTGTCTACGGATTCGTTAATTTCTTCCCTCGTCGTTTCCGACCACGTTCGAGGTTCGACCCTTTTCCAGTACGAATTCTGGGTTTCGGATGGCTTGGCGTCGAGACGTCGCCAGTTCTCAGCCCTGAAGGACAGTGACAAGAGCAGCTTTGTAAAGTGTACCATTTGGCCGGAGCGTTCGGCTTCATCAATCAACCCCGTGACAATGTTTCGGTTAACGTTTCTCAGAAATCCCTCTAGACAGGAATTGTGCGCGGATGAGGCATCTGCGGTCGCCAAGTCAAGACATGATCGACCAAACCTCGCGGCCTCATCGTCCTGACCCGCTAAAATCAAGGACATCAGTTCGCCGATAACGCCCGAGGTCTTCTCACAGTCCTCTACAAGACGATGCACGCCCGACAGGCCACGCTCTTCCCAAATGTCCTGCAAAGCCTTCACTCTCAGACCGCGAAGGCGTTTTTCATTCCTCTTGTAGTCGAAATTCCCGCCATCGGAGCCGTCAGGCGGCAGGTCGACCCGATACGAAGCGAACAGCCAGGCCTGGCGACTGGCCTTGTCCTGTGGCGATAGTGCGTGCGAGGCAGCCCGTTCCCGCTCGGGATGACAAATCGCAAGTCCATGGTTGCGACGAATTTTTGCCGATCCATTGATCCGTTGTCGCAATATCGCTCTCTCGTCTTCTGGTGGCGACGAGTCTGTCCATCGGTCAATGAGATCCCAGACCTTGAGCTGATCTTCTTCATTGAAATGTTCTAAGTGTTCGACTAGATCGCCAAGTGTTCTCTCGCCGTGCTCCTGCCAGTCCAGCACAAGGGCGGTCGACTCGCGGACAAACTGAAGTTGTTCGGCCTCGGCTACCTGAGGCATTGCGCTTGCTTTGTCGTCTCGCCAGCGCGAACGGTGATTGGCACTGCCAGAGACCATAGATTCCAATTGGTCGATACATAATGACCATCCAAGGGTCGAATGCCTGCTGCAGAGATACTTTAACGCGCTCACTCTCATTTCGAGCGGCGCGGCGGTCTGTGGCCACCAATAGCGGAAGAGAGACGCGAGTGTCTCCTCGGGCTTGGGTGACCAGTTATCGATTGTATCCGTCTTGGCGATCTTGCAGAGGTTCGCGAGAATATAGACAACACGCACAAAGCGGCTTGGATTCCAAGCAAGGATCTGAAGCGCCCACAACAGGGGTGTGCGAAGGGAAGGACTGAAGATGCTGCTTCCAGCTGTAACCACGGGCTCGAAACTGTGCAGATTCTTTTCAAGTAGTGACAACACAACATCCGGTGCCGCTTCCGCATAATCCGGAAGGTCGTTTGCACATAACAAGAATGTATCGCGATTGAACGGTCCTAGCAGATCTTCGACAAAGTCCGCCACCCGCGCTTCCGCGTCAAACGCGAGACGCGCATCGAACAGATGTTTCCCGTACACGGCCAGAAGAATAAGCGTCTCGCGAATGCCGCTGCGCAGTGCGTCTGAATGACTCGGCGCATCTTGCGGAGCCCCCGCAGCCAGTACAGATTCTGATGTCGCATTAGCGGAGGTCTCGTTTTTGAACAGGACGTCCTTTGCAACCGCGAAGAAATTATCCAGATCAGTCCTGGTTACGAACGAAGCGATTCCAAACAAGGTATCGATCCTTGATACAACCCCCTGATAACCTCCTGCTGACCAGAGCGGCGGGTCCGCACGATCAAGAAGTTGCGCCAAGTCTACCTCAACGCTGGCATAGTCATCGCCGCGCAAGAAACTCAGAATGGCACCGCGGTCGCCGTGAGCGGCCGAGTTCCACGCGCCAACCATCGAAGCCGGGATGAGTTTCCGCGCGATTTTGGCATCGCCCGCCCAGGATGGAGTCTGCACTTCAGGTATTTTGGAAACGCGACGCCGCAGGATCGTTGGCGAACAAGCGGATTCCCTCGCAAGTTTTTCGATCTCATCATAGCCATATCCTATCGGCTCAAGAGCCTTGTGAAAATCCATGAAGTCCAGACGGTCAAGTGCGATATCGGGATCGCCGTAAACGCTGTTTCGAGGCCGTATTATTACTCGGCGGCAAGGGCGCCGCAAGAAACCGATTTTCCGTTCGACCCTCGGCGTGGGTGCGATGGCGATAATCGGTAACCTGTCTACGCTTTCCAGACGTTCTAGGGCCTGAGGCGTGTCAAACACAATCATACGGTCGGTGAGACCGGGCGGGTCGGTTTCTAGTGACTCAGCAAGACATCTCAGATATGCCAAGGCTTCTTCCTGCGAATCTGCGGCCAAAATAAACGGCCGATCGGATTTCTCTGACAGCCAGCCCCCGAATTCCTTTGCAAACCGTTTCACAGTTGGCGCGAAAAGCGCTGGCCACAGCGACGGCTCGCAGTCTCTAGTCCATTCGACCCAACATTGTTCGATTGACCGATAGCCGCTTACCGAGCGGCCGATTCGTTCGGCGAACCAGATCTGGGCCGCCGCCGACTGTTCAAGCCATTGCTCCAGGTCGCTCGCATCGTATGCTCGGACGTCCTTCCAATGGCCGATGGCAATCTTCTCCTTTTCCCATTCTTCCCTCTTCGTCCACTCACGTGCGGTCACAAAAACGAATGTTGTCGTACTCATTTCCTTAGCCGGTACCAATTCCATACCCCGAATGTAGTCCTCCTCAGCCTTCTTGCTTACATCCTTTCTACAACTTACCTGCCAGACTGATTCTCCGCCCGGTATCCACGACGTCGCCGTTGAAGTCTCAACTCTGCCGTCTAATCCTCGATCTTCCGCGTTATCGAAGGCACCGAATCTCACACGAGTCAGATTCAGTCCCGTAGAGTGAACAAGCCTGCGGACGAGTGCTGGCAGTTGGTGGCGTGCATTCTTCTTGTCTGCCCAGGCGTGTATCTGCGCTGTCCTGATTCTGGCCAATTCCGGCGCGTAAACGCCGGAAACTACGGATTCGTTTTCCACGTTCTCCTCATTGAGATTAAATCTGGCCTGGAGTTCAATGAGCTCCACACTGTCCGCACCAAAGGCGCGTTCGAGCCTCACGGCCATCTCCGGAGAGAGTTCAGCGTTGCCATTCAGAAAATTCGAAAGCGCCGGGCGTCCGACACCCAAAAGCTTTGCGGCTTTCGTAACCGTCATCCCTTCAGGGATGACGGTTTGTTTGACGTATGCTCCTGGATGCATCGCCTTGTGTGTTGATTTATGCTGACCCATTGTAACATCTCCGGTTCGTTGTTCCATCGATCGAGTATTAATATACTGTATTGTGTTGCGCTACGCAATACATTTTTCGTCAAATCGCAAATTCGTTCATTCAAACTAGAGCATTTTCTGCCTTCATCCCGACGTACAATGCGTGATTCCAGATGCCTTGCAGCAATAGAAAACCCGCTCACCAATGGCACAGCGGGTCTGGAAACTTTCTCACTCACGGTCAGCTCTTCAGGCTTTTTCCTCAACACAGGGGCCGACGTCGAATATCATATGTTCTTGATTAATTGAACGTTACTTCTGAATAACACCCGTTCCTACCCCCTATCCGGGAGATCTCTTGGCCGCACTCAATCCCATATTTGCGGCCATGCGCTCCAATCATTGACGTGGCGTGAAAGGTCGACACCTGAGCAAATCGTATGATGCACCTCGGATTTCACGTAAGAGTTGACATAGCCCTTGTTGTTTACGGTTCCCATTCCCAATTCGTCGTGATATGCGTAGAGTTCAGCCCGCCTGATTAGCATATAGTGTGCCATTGGTCGGCGGATCGCCTGACGAAGACGTACCAGGTTTCTTGAGGAGTCGGTCGTCGCAACTGTGAAAGTCGGAGACTAAATTGGGCTGATGTTCCGTAACTCCTGCAAGTCGCATTGCTGGCCTTAACCTGGATTCTCGAATACTCTCCCGAACTGTCCTGAACGACGAATATGTCGTCACCAATATCCACTTCCGGGACGGCCACTGTAGCCTTGATCCAGGAATTCAGACATAACGGCCATCTGGCCTGCACGTCCTCTATACAGATACGCCAGTTTAGACATGCTGCGCGACCGAATCGTATATTTTCTCTTCTGTTACCGGGTCGACGACTGAGAACCCTCCCGTCCGATTCAAGTCCTCCGACGATCTGCCGGTCAACAACGAGATAACGTGTTCCAGTATTGGCCCATGAATCTGCTCAAACTTATGCTTCGTGTCAAACGAGACGAAGATACTCGAAACCGTGCCGGGTGAATCGGGCTTCGGCATGATCATCCTCCTGCTGGTTGGCTGAAGCCTGAAAACGTACCCATCTGTTTGTTTTCCCACCAAGACTGTTAGCTTGTTCACTGAATCCTCCACCAAGTCGCGTACTCCCTCCCTTCGTTGTTTACATCGCGTTCTTCTATTTGCCTCTCCTGGTAATCTATGCCACGAATCCGCTCTTTCAGGAAGTCGATCCGTCAATCAGTAGCCTAAACTCTCGAGGCGGACCTTCCGAATCTGACGCAAATCAGACTTTTTTACGTCTTTCCTTCCGAGGTTCAAAGGCCAGAGCGGAAACATCCAACGTTGGCAGATTAGCCATCCTTCGTCCTTCACGTCTGCCGAAAACATCCGGTTTTCTTCGAGTGTCTTTACTGAAAGTGCGTTCATTTCAATTAGCTCAGAAGTACTGGTTTCCGATCGTGGCTCGAATTCCCTCCAGATCCGAGCAATGACGGACAATCCGCTAGACGAAGTGGCCTTGATTCGATGCAGGGCTTTAGCCAGATACACAATTCTCGGTGTATGGTACGTCGATATATTGGAAGCGGCCGGTGGCGTTTGCCAATAGCGCTCCCCTGGACTGGTCTCGGTATCGTCAGTGTCATCGCAAATAAAGTCCACGTATTGTATAAATTCCCGTTGATTTGTGATCTGGTTTGGGAAGATCCAGTCATAATTGCTCGGGCCGTCCAGGTAAAACTGCTCACGTTCGCTGGACACCTGGCAGGCAACTTGCCCAAAGTTCTCCAGACTCCAACTACACAAGGCCGCATAGATACCCTTTGCAAGATGATCGTAGAAATAACCAAGCGTCCGTTTTCTATCTCTGGGTTTGTTTGTAGGACAGCGAACGGCGTCAAGTAGAATGAACACTTTCGCCGCCTCTTCCTGCGCCAAACTGCCCAGAATTCGTGCCGATTGGTGGTCATTTACGGCGCTGAGTCTGTGAGCGGCAGCGTCGAGTCGGTCCACATTCATTAGAAGGTGCGAGATTCCCTCTTCTACTTCCTTGAACAGCCGACTATCGTCGAATTGACACAGATCTTTGATTGCGCGCCTCAACGTATACCTCAAACGATCCCAAAATTCCTTTTTTTTAAAATACGGTGACTTGGGTCCAAGACTCGGTTGGAGTCCTCAGACCTCAAGAGCACTCCCTTTTTCCAGAAATCGGATAAACGTCACTCCGAGTTCGGTTGCCTCCAGGCCCTGAAGTGGCCCAAGCCCTCCACGGCTAGTGACATGGGGATAGAGAAGCGATTTCGCAAGCAAATCCTGAACCAGAAAGCGGTATTCTGAATCCGAAAGACCGTAAAAGCCTGGCTCGCGATGCTCTTTGCTCGCGTCAGAGACTTCCGTGTTCGATTCGTCCCTCGTCTTTGCAGCACGAAGATGTTCATTCAAAATGAGGATCTGCACCTCGGTTAACGATACCAATAGATCCAGATAGCGATCGTCGAAGGGGGTACTCTCGGGATTCTGCATACGTCCAACGAGTACTGCCGCGAGTTTTTCCCGCTTTTCTTCCGCTCTGATTTTCGTGGCTCGTATAAGGACGTCTTCAAGAAAATCGACGAATTCTTCGCTGTGAATATACCCGGTATCGATTTTTTCTGTTTCAAGGGAATTCACGATTTTCGCCAGATCCTCAACAAATCTTTCGAGACGCTCATGCTTGAGCCGGGCACGCAGGTCGAAAAATGCCTCGTTGAGTGCCGTGCCGAAAATCGGGACTGTGCCCAATATCGAGCGAACTAACGACTCGGTCTCCTTCATCACGTACGTTTTTGCTGGCAGCGGAGTTTTAGTGACCAGGAGATCGTGGTGGTTTTTTTCACCAGCTTTCACGCGGTCCAACAACCGGTCGAGATCGCCTCCACACTCCTTCAGGAGCTTCTGCCGGGTCCGATGAACTTCCTCAACTATGGGATCACGATTCATGATTCCCCTCCTGGCTGTTCCGGGATCTCCTCCGGTGTAACAATTTCGGGGGTATGCCGCCCCAATTCCGAATTAAAATGCAATAGCCGGCGTATCACTGATCTGTTGGCAATATGGGCACAATTCCAGGTTAACAGATAATCCATCCTGTATGAGACAGCGAAGGCAATATGGAGCAGGTCCGCGCGGGCACGGCCCGTCAAGCCGAGACGACCGGAATAAACCTGAACAAGATACCGTATATCTTCATTCAATTCCAGGATAGGCAACCCGTCAATGATGGCGAGTCGCCGCGTAGTTACAACCGGATCTCCAGCGTTGATTTCCGTAAACACAGCCTCGGAAATATACAGGTCGAATCGTTCGCGAGCAACGCTCCACCATTCACGAGTAATCTGTTGGTGAGCTACGACGATAAGATCGCGGCCTGGGCGCGCTGCCAAATAGCTCGGTATGGTTGTTTCCAGATATATGGTGGGCATGTCGGGTTATATTTCTGATCATTCAGCCTGGATCGTCACAAGATCCTTCTCGCCATCGGGATACAGTTCGTTGAACTCCTCCTGGTTCTCAATCGTACGTCGATTGGCCGACACTATAGGGCAGCAGGTCTGACTGAGTCCGTCGAACAGGGACAATGGTGAGCAATCACCCAATCCCTTGTTCAAAGACTGGCAGCCACCGATCCGATATGGATCCACAATCGTGAAAGTCGATACGATCACGCAAAAACTCACTTCCCTATTCGATAATTGACGGTCAAGCCAAGAAGACCGTCGACGCCAGAACCAGACTGGGCGGCAAGTTATGTCCCAACACTCGGCCGAAACGATGACCAAGCCCTGATGTGGATAGAATGAGAAACTTATAGGACAATTGCCGTGTCCTTGGGCATCTGTCCTGTATAAACGATTGCAAACCGTTCAGGGCGCAATGCCACAACCTTGCGATAGACCTCTTCTCGGTCTTTGCTGTGCGAGCGGACGTTGCCGCCTTGCACTTCCAGGTCATCATTGGTCTGCGGGGCTTCGATGAGGACCCATTCTGATGCGAACTGTGCATGTATCTGGTCAATAGTCAAAACATCGTCCATTTATCGAGTCTTTCAACTTGTAATCCTTGAGGACAACTCAGACCGACAGATCTCGCTTCCTCAATCATCTGATCTCGTTCCATCTATCCCCTCCGCCCTTCGGCCGACCCTTGACTTCGTTCGCCTGTTCACACACGCCGAGAAACGGAGCTTTATACCGCATGCGGCAGAGACTTTCGCGAGGGTATCGAGGCGCGGATTTCTTCGCCCGGAGAGGGCTCGGGATAGGGCCACACGATCCAGATTGGCCTCGCGTGCGAGCGCCGACACGCCACCCCGCGCCTCGGCAACGTTTCGAAAGGCCTTCATGAGCAGGCGGGGATCGTCGCCCATTTCCTCTATCGCCGCGTTCAGATAAGCCGCTGCGTCCTCTGGAGTTTTGAGATAATCACTGGCCTTATGTTCTGTCACCGGCATCGCGTTTCTCCCCTTTGGAGGCTTTCCAGCGACTTCGGTCGTTCGTGAGGTCGCGAACTCGGTTCTCTTGTAAAATTGTAGCCAATTGACTACGTAGTGTCAAGTATTATTCAGTAGATCAAGAAATCTAAACGCGGTGGCACCCGATCAGTGTCGGTTTGGCCACCGCGTTGTACACTTCTACATATATGCAGGGTCACGAAAACTTACCACGATTCTTCGCGTTCTGTTCAGCCGAGATCGTCACCAGATCCTTCTCGACATCAGGATAGAGTGTATCGAGCTCTTTCTGTATCTCGATAGTTTTCCCAATGGCTGTAACAATTCTGCAGTAGGTTTGATAGTCGTCCAGCCGTCGGCCTTTGCGATCCTTCAGCCATTTGTAGCAGACCTGGTAGCCGCCAATACGGTAATGGTAGACGTTCTGGGGAATCGGGCCGAAATAATGCGTCTTGTTGACATACTTGCGTTCTGAATCGGGGTCATAGTAAAATCCATCTGCTTTCGTTTTGGCCACCGTCGTTTCTCCCTTACCCTCAAAACGGCAGGTCGGTGGGTCGAGTTCGGACGAAGTAAGTAGATGGAGTTTGGTCAGTCGCGCACCCAGATCGGCAATTTTGGTGAATACCTCACGATCAGTTGTGAAAGGAACGCGCGGAAACTCCCTTCGCAGAAACTCCGCGTATTTTTCTCGGTATGCAGGCGCATATAGTATGGCGTAGATATAGTGGAAAATGTCCTCAGGCAAAGGTGTTCGGTCGTGTTTTTGTGCCAGGATCTCGTTCACTTCGCGACTCAGGTTCTGGCGCCGGTCAGACGGAGTGGTAAACAAATAAAGTGGGAAGTTTGCGTTTCCACCACGATAGAAAAGATTGAAATCCCCAACTGTTTCGGAACAATAGACCAGATTCCATTCACCATCGCCGACAACCTGCCCCTGACGACCAACACATAAAGCCAAGTTGTTACCGGGCAGCATATGCGACATTATTCTGCCGGGCCGGGACATAAATCCGTTTGAATGGCCTGTGTAGTAGGTGTACCGTACGTCAAATGGCCGGTAAAGGATGGGTTTTATCTCTTCCTTTGTTGGCCCAGAACGAAGCAAGTCGTTTTGCGCCGACAACACATCCCAAGCCTGAGAATCTTTGCCCAGTTCGTAAGCTTCCCGGGCTAACTCTGGGTCCATCCCTGAGAAACAACGGACGGTTCGCCAGACGTCATCAGCTGTAAAGTGTATTGAAAGGCGATCTCGTGCAGTCACAATGCCCACGTTGTTGACAGGGAAGACCTCCTTAATGGAGATGAAACGTCGGTACGCGGTTTCGAGTACTTCGTCTCGTGGTACGAATAGATATAACGGCGATACTGGGAGTACACTTTGCCATTTAGTACCGCCGTGATCATTGGCATTCAGCCAAACATATTTGTTCTGCCGTGTTCCATATCGTTCGTAATGATAAATTCGCGCATCACGACCTTCATTGCTTCCTCGTTTCACGAAGAAGGCGACCGACACGCCTTGGCGGATATCAAACACGTTCTGGTCTAGACCCCCGTGAGGGTCGGTTTCTTTCTTTAGTGAATTGCCGTGCAGGTCGAGTATATAAATGTCGTCGAAGGTGCTCATCAGGCTGCGGCGCATGCCACGAAAGGTGGGATTATCAAGATAGCTGTGGTTTGTGATCATACTGACAACGCCACGCCCGGCTTGCTCTATCTTCCACTGCGCGAATCGCAGAAACTTGACATAATCATCCTGAAGCCATTTAGGCTGTTTCTCTGACAAGGGTTTTCCATCAACCTGCTTGTATTCGTCGATCAATCCTCTTATCCATTTGCCCTGATTGCTGGAATGTCCGGAATAGGGCGGATTGCCCAGTATTAGCAAAATCGGTTTCTGGCTCTTGACGTCGTTGGCAAGACGCGATTCGTCGGCCAAGGAAGATAGCCAGGGCAAACCTGTCTGTTTCAGTTCTTCGAAATCCAGGGTATTTGTGAGATAGAATGGCATGCGTTCGTCGTCAGCGATACGATAGCCAAGTTCCTCCAAGAGGAAACCCATCTTGAGGTGCCCGACGGCATATGGTGCCATCATCAATTCGAAAGCATAGAAATTCCTCAGAACGTGCTTGCGGATGAAGTCCGCGTTTCCCGCGCTTCCCCACTTGGCCTCCGACTCTTTAACGGCCTCCTCCGCTGCCCGTGCTACAAAAGTCATGGTGCCGGCAGCAGGATCAAGAAGGGTCACGCCCTCGGAGGCCAAGCCGTCGGGCATTGTGAACTCCGACTTCAAGAGACTGTGCAATGAACGGACAATGTACCCTACGACCGGCTCTGGCGTATAATAGACTCCCCGACGGTCACGCTCTTCGGGATTGTATTCAGCGAGGAAAGTCTCGTAGAAATGTACGATCGGGTCGCCGCCCTTGCCTCTTCGGTAGTATTCATCGAGAATGCCTGGCGCATCCGCCACAGAGAGGACTTGGGCGATGTCCTCCACGCACCAGGCGATTTGAGCCGGTAGGTTTACCGACGCGATGTATCCGAAAAGTTCCTGCAAGATACCGATCGTGTGGGGAATGTTGTAGACTGCTGTCTTGCGGTCAAAGCCACTCTCGGTCCGAGTACGGGCCGCAAAGAGTCCGTAGGTTATGGTCTGAGCGAATAGATCCGCGAAGTCTTCGGGGGTGAGGGAGCCAATAAGGTAGGTCTGAAATGCTTCGAAGAAACCGGACAAATTTTCGCGTTTGTCATCCCGATTGAGCTGATCACCGATAACGTCTCGGAGGAGGCGTGTGCGCTTTGCCAATTCGACGGCGAGAGATTCTGCAGTAAACGTCCGAGGCAGCGCGAAATCGAGGAATCTATTCAGAAGGTCGCAAAGATCCTCTTCGTTCTCAAGCGGAGGCACGGCGCCCAACCTGTTAAGCGTCAAGGGTCGGCCCACGCAGACGCTATCTACTATGGGCTTCCCATTTCGGTACAGACGAAACTCCAGAAAGTTCGTAAGGATGAGATTCGGAAACGTCGTAAGATAGCGGCAGAGTTGCTCCGTTTCTTCAACATGGTTCAGCTGTTTTACGGTCGGTTTCTTCGCCTCGATGTATCCGATCTGGTCTGAGCCATTCCATAGCCGGAAATCCGGGTTGCCGCCCTCGGTCCGCTTGGGAAGTGCGGTGACATCAACGTGCGACCGTCCAGTCGCCATGGCGAATTCCTCAAGCATTTGCTTAAGAGCCGGGTAGAAACTCTCCTCCGTCGCGTCGCCATGGGCCGCAGAGGAGGCGAGATCCGCCAGATACTTCGAAAATATGGCTTTGGGGGTCATTGGAATGTCCCTGTCGCAAACAGCCTTTCAGTAGATTTACGTCGGCTATAGTGATCCATATCAACGAATTGTTACGACTTTTACGTCGGGCACTTAGACAGATCATGCGCGAAGCAATATTTCGAACTATTGCAAATTGACTGTGCGTTTATTCTCGCGAGTTCAGCGTCCTCTATTTCTTTATCCTCACAGTCGGCGTGCAGACAAATATGCGGAGCGACCGGTAATATTAAGCGCTTACACGAATTATCGGGTACCAAAAACTCGCCCCTTTTACTCCTCAATATTCCCCAGAAGGAACAGCACATCCGCCTACGTACCTGCCAAAATTCCCGTTGGACTCTAATGCCGGTTAAGGATCTACCACTGATCGTCAGATCTGGAGCAATTGGGGTAATACCCGTTTTCTCCAAGATTTCCTGGTCATCCTGCGTAAGTTCAACTTCGACGCCAATCGCAGATTCAATCCGTTGATCTTCTATCGGCTGTCGACTCCATAACCACCGAATATTCCACAACGCATACATATCGGAAATCTTCGTATAGTCAGCGTTACTTAGCTTCGAAACAGTTCCTTCAGATATGCAGTTAGCCAATTCTTGATATACATCCTCAACGTCTTTCATAAATCCAGATTCCGCTCGCTGGTCCCATGACCTGCGTGCACAAAAAAGTGGAGCGTCTGGTTTGACTCGGAAAGATCTCGCGTCCTTTAACCACAGCACATCCACTGTTCCGTCCGATCGGCCAAAACGTGCAATTGAACGTCTTGGGTAACAGTGTTGCATGACCGTAAGCTGGTGTGGATTACCCTTTTGAGTTCTCTCGTATTTCACAACCTCTACCTCTTCTCGGATTGGAACCGCCAATTTGTTGTGACTTCATAAGAAACTATAATCATCTCACAGGCGATGTCAAGAAAAAGGCCGGATTCACGTCTGAATCCAGCCCCTTGCGGTTGCAACAACAATACATACTGATATAATATGGCTTACTCAGGCTCGTCGTGGAGTCGATGAATTCGGTGATAGTGAAGTGAGGTGTGTCGCCCGCCGACAGTTGTCATTTTGTACGGAAATTATCGAGGCGGCTCGTGGGGGGCGTCTCGGTAGACTCAGTCTCGACAATCGGTTCACCGTCCTCAAGAAGCATCTCGATCACTTCTGTCAGATTCGTGTTCAATTCATCCAATGTCTCGCCCTGAGAATGGGCGCCGGCAAAGCCGGGCACGTAACCGACATACAACCTGGTATCCCTACAGTGCTCCACGACAGCCGTAAAACGCATTTTTCGCCTCGCCTGAAACTGAAGTCTTACCGAAAAATTGCTGGACGAAACCATAGGTGCAGTTTTTTTCTGCCTGATTGCGGTATGGTCTTGAGATCCCCCCACCGCATCAGCCGTCGCCGGCCCCGTCGACAGGCTCAGGGCAGCGCCTTCGACAACACTTCGACAAGCTCTCAGAAACCGCAAGCTCACGGGACCGGCTCGGCTTCTGCGACTCCCCCTCAAGGGGGGAGTGATTGGACGGTCAAATGTACTCGCGCGTTCACTTCTATCGATTTGGTTGCGGTTGATCTGCATGATGCTGCGAAGGGGAATTTTCCTACCCTCCCGCCGCCATCCCAAAGACCGCGGCGAAGAGGATGAAGTCCGCGAAGCTGATCTGTTCATCGCCGTTCAGGTCCAGGCTCGCGTCGAAATTCGGATCGCCCGGGCTTGTGCCGAAGCCGCTGGCGAAAAGTAGGAAATCCCCAAATCCGACGTTGCCGTCCCGGTCGAAATCTGCGCGTCTCGGATCGATAGCCGGCGCATCTTCGTAGACCGGCCGCCCCCGAACGGCGATCCCCCGGGGCCCGTCTTCCAGCGTGAGCGTCTTGCGAATGAATCCCGATGCCGCATCGATGAACAGCAGTTCGTTCGAGTCCTGGTTGGCCGCGTAGACGGTCTTGCCGTCGGCGGACACGGCGACGTCGCGCGTTTCCCGCCCGCGTGCGGCCCACTTCAGGATGACACGATTCAGATCGGTATTGATAACCAGCACCTGCGCATTGGTCCGGTCCGTGGCATACAGGCGTTTTCCGTCAGGCGAGAGGGCAAGCCGGAATACGCTCGCGGACGGCTGGTCGATCCTGCCGATTACCTCTCTCGTTTCGGTATCGATGACCGAAACGCCGGCCCCGTCGCCGCTGCGTCCGAACCTGGAAACGTAGAGGCGGTCGCCGGACGGGGAAAGCAGCAGTGACCGCGGCGATACCGGCACGTCGATCCGGTGGGACACCTGCCCGGCTTCGATATCCACCACCATCACCTGATTCCCGTCGATATCCGCCGCGTACAACCACTTTTCATCGGGCCCCACCGCAATGCCGAACGGGCCGCGGGAACCCTCCCCTTCGCCGGCGACGGGCGTGGAAATGCGCCGCCGCTCCCGGAGGCTGCCCACGTCCACCACCGATACGGTCTGTTCCGCGGCATTGCTCACGTACACGCGCGATCCGTTCCGGGCCATCGCCAGATCCAGCGGCTCGCGCCCCACACGGATTACCTGGACTTCATGAGTGGCCGTATCGATCGCCATCAGCTTGTTTTCCGCGCCGTCCGCGTCCGCGCTGTTGTTGGCCACGTACACGTACCGTTCATCGGGCGTCAACAACGCGCTCAAGGGGTCGCCGCCCAGCGGTATCCGGACCACTTCACGGTCCAGACCCGTGTCGAACACGGCAAGCTGCCGCGAACGACGCAGCGCCACGTACACGACCGGATCGCTGGAAAGCGCAAGCACTTCGAACCGGAGCGCAGGCAGTTCCTCGGCGGGATAAACCGTCTCATTGCCCTGACTGTCCTGCGCCCGGAAGCGGTAGGTAAACACGGTTCCACGTTTCCGCCCGGGAAACTCGGCGGAGTAAAACCGGCCATGTTCCGGCTGCAACACCAACGTCCGGACGGGCCCGCCGTCGATCCGGTAGTCCGCCTCGACCAGAACAATCGGGTCCTCATCCAGAATGCGAACGTGAAGTCGATACGGCCCTGCCGGGCTCGGCGTGTTGTTCGGCAGAACGGTCGGCTGAACGTCCGGAAACCCGGGAAGGGCCGTTCCCAGTGTAAAGTCGACTTCCGCCACGCTCCTGCCCGCGGCAACGCGAACCACGTCCGCAACGTCCCGAATCGCCCGGTTGTCGTAATACTCTTCCGGGAAGCCGGTTTCGAACTCGCTGTAAATGCCGCTGAAATTCCGCGTGGTAACCGATCCGCCGACCGGTTCGATGCCCACGTGGTATTCTCCGGGCGGAAGGCCCTTGATTTCATACGCCCCGTCTCCGCCGATCCCCCGGTTTTCACCTGCCGTTCCTGACAGAACGCCGGCCGCGAACTCACCGGTCTCCGCGCGGTATGCCACCACGTGCACGCCAAACGCCCCGGCGCCGTCACGGTGGGTCACCCGTCCGGAGATTGCGCCGGTGGACGTAATCGCTTCGGTCGAAGGATACAACGCCGCAACCCCCGCGCGGTCGTCCGTCGTCAGCGTTCGTTCCTCTCCAAAGTAAAAGGGATACATGGACGGGCGAACGGATCGATCTCCCGCCAGAGGCGAATGCGCAAGGCCCAGCAGGTGGCCGATCTCGTGGACCAGCACGTCCTGCATGTCCACCAGTCCGCCCTCCTGATCGGGATTTCCCGCCGAATAGGAATAGTCTCGACCGTTGAAGACGATGTCCACGTCGGTAATATGCCCCTGAACGTCCCAATTCATCCGCGCGAACGCAATCACCCCACCTCCGCCGCGTTCGGGGAAATTACTGGCGCTCCGGTCAAAGGCAATGACGTTCTTCCCGTCGGTGGTTGACACTTCCAGGTTGCCGACACCGCGGTATGTGAACGCCGCGGATGAAATGGGAACCTCCTGCCAGGCAGCGAAACTGTCGTCTACCAGGCGTCTAACATGCCTGTCCAGGAATGGAAACTGATCGATCTTGAGCCAGAATTCGATCGCGCGCGCCTTTCCCGCCGACCATCGCACCGTGACAATCTGGCCCTGCCTGTTCCGGTGCATCTGAAACACGTAGGAAAACGAAGGGGCTGCCAGAAAGCAGCCTACCGTCAAGGACACGACAAGCCAGACGAACCATCGGCGGGGTCTGTCTTTCATGTTGTGGCTCACGACTCAGTCCTGTTGTATCAACACGGGTTCGGGCGTCTCCTGATCCACGTACCACACCTCGTACCGGCCGTCTCCGTCCAGGTCCGCCCGCGCTTCCGCAACGAACGTCGATCCTTCCACCGTTACCCGGTACCGGAACCTGCCGGGCACGTCGTTAAGCTTGAGGATCTCACCGTTTTTTTCACTGTCTACGGGGAGATAAGTTCCATATTCCTTCAGGTGCGCACGCTCCAGCCCGTAGATCAATTCGAGGTGCATTCGCGCGCGCGCACGTTCGCTCTCATCCGGGGACCGCGCCGTAAGCCGGACAATCATCAAGGCACAGAACAGGGCCAGCAACAGGACGGGCGCCAGATGTTTGCCGATGGAACGACCGCGCCCGGATGCGTCAGGCACCGCTATTCCTCCCCTTCGAGCGCTGAAGACGTCCAAACGTACAGGTTCAGCCGCTCCTCGGCGGCCGTCTCCCATCGGGAGACGACGCTTATTGTATCACGAAGCGCAGACAGGGGTTCGGCGGCGATGAACGGTCTGACCACGCCCGGCGTCCACAGGCGGTTGCCGTCGACGTCACCGAAAGCGAGTACCCGGTACGGCCCGGGCGGTAGCGCTTCCATAAAAAATGATGAGTCTCCGGGCGCTATGGTGATCGCATGCGTCACTTCCGGCGCCGAAAGCTGCCGCGCCTGCACCACGACCTGCGTTTTCGACGGGACAACCGAACCGCTCAAGGCGCCCTGATCCTCCGGTGAAGCCACCGAAAACCGGAAAACGATCTCGCCTTCGGCCGGGTTGCCGGAAACGTCCGAGAGCCGCTCTGACCGTCCTCTCAGGACGTACGTCTTCCCTGGCGCCCAGGCATCGACGGGCCGGAATGCAAGCCGGTTGGGCAGCGGCCACGAAATCCGTCCCCCGGGGGCGTCCGTACTGTCGGAAACCACCCAGAACTCCGGTATGGAATCGCCAGACATCGCCTCGCTGAAATCAACCCGCAGCGCGACGTCTTGCAATACGTGTCGCGCGCCGACTTCAGGATTGACACGAACCGGTACGGGCGCCCGGCGGTCGGGCTGTCCCTCGCCGCGCGCCGCCGCCGCCTCTCCGGGCGCGATCCGATTCCCGAAACGGTCTGCGATTCCACCCAACTCGACCCTGTATTCCGTCCCGGCGGTCTGCACGCCGGTAACCAGCCACACCCGGCTGGAGTCCGTCGCGTCCGTGTATATTGCCTGTACGTCGAGGAAGCCATCGGCGCCGGAGACGCGGGGCGGCAAGGACAGGATCACGGGTTCGTCGAACCGCAGTGACATCCGCCGCCGATCGGGCGTCCGCGCCGAAACGAAACGCGGCGGCACGCTGTCACGCACCGCCATCTTCAGCAGACTCAACTGCACGCGCCCGTCGCCCGATCCGAGCGGGGCGTCCCCCGGCGGTACCGCAATGGGCTCGCCGGGATCATAGGCCTGATTGCGGTCGCCATCCTGGAATGCGAATACCCGGTACCGTCCGGCGCCCAACCGTACAAAACGGAACGACCCGTCGTCGCCGGGCTGCGTCACGTACGCGGGAGGGGCGGCCGCGGGATCGGGATCGCCAATCCCGGTCAGATCGTACGCCCATACGTAGACCTGGTCCCGCTTCCCGGTAGCCGGATCGACGCTTCCGTGGATTTCACCGCCACTCAACCGATCGCCGGTGGAGAATGCGAAGCTGTAGGTCGCCTCCATGCGGTTGGACGACTCGTCCGAACTTCCGGCGCCAACCGATACAACGTAGGTGCGATCCTCACGGAGGCCTTCGCGTGGACGGATTTCAAGCTCCCGCCCGCGCCATCTGAATTCCGGTTCGGTGGAAAAGCGCGGCGAAATGAAAATCGCGCGCGTGACCGATCGGCGGTTCATGGATTCGCTGAACCCGATCCGGATGCGGGCATCCGATCCAACGCCCACTGAATCGGCCGCCGGCGTTGTGTGGACAACCCGCGGTGGGGTCGCGTCCGGAGGTCCGCCCGGCGGCGGCCTGGGGTTGGCGCACGCGCCCGCGAAAAGCGGCAGAACGCTCATCAGAATACGAGCGGTCTTCCCGGGGATGGAAAACGACAGGTCTAGCCTGTATCGCCATCCGCCGACTTCCGTGTCCGTTCTCACGTCGCTACGCTCTCGGATGCGCCTGCCGATAGGCCTTTTTTAACCGTTCCACACTCACGTGGGTATAGATCTGCGTTGTTGACAGGCTCGCGTGACCAAGCATCTCCTTTACCGCGTTCAGATCGGCGCCCCTGTCCAGCAGATGGGTAGCAAACGTATGCCTCAGGGTATGCGGCCCCAGGCGGCTCCTGCCCGTCGCCTGCTCGAGATGTCCCACCACCCGGTCCTGGACCCCGCTTGCGCTCAACGCCCTGCCGGTACGGCTCAGGAAGAAACGGCGGCGGTCAGCCACGGGTGCGTCGCCCGGCAACAGTTCCGGCCGGCGCGCGAGATACCTGCGAAGGGCCTCCCGTGCGGGCCTTCCAACGGGCACGAGTCGTTCCTTTCCGCCCTTTCCCGTGACCCGGACGATCCCGCTGTCCAGGTCGAGGCCATCCATATTGATTTCCGCAAGTTCTCGCAAACGGATTCCGGAACTGTAAAACAGTTCGAGAATCGCCCGGTCCCGCAGACCCAACGCCGTATCCGGCGACGGATTCTCCAGCACGCGCCGCACCTCACCGAGATCCAGATGGACCGGCAGGGTCTTTTCCTGCCTCGGCGGACGGACCTGAAGCGCCGGGTTCTTCCGCAGGCGGTCCATGCGGCAGAGAAAGGCGAAAAACGTCCGCAGCGAAGCCAGTTTCCGTGCGATTGAACGCCTGCCGAATCCGGCGCCGTTGAGATGCCCCAGGAACGCCCGCACGTCCTCGCGGGCGACGCTGCTCACGTCCGGGTCTTCCGAACCCGATCGGACCTGCAGGAAAGAATGGAACCGTTCCAGGTCCGTGCGATACGCGCGCGACGTATGCGGAGAAAGACGACGCTCGTCAGCGAGATGGCGCAGGAATTCCGCGATCAATTGGTGCATGGGCGGCGCGCCTTTATTGGAGCCGGTTCCCGTCGCGGGAACGGCGGGCGAAGGGCATATCGGCGGGCATGCGGCAGCCCGGCCGGGCGTTTCCGACGGGCCGTCATGCGTATTCCTCCTGCGGGGCGGGCATGGTATGCCTGCACTTCAGGCACCGGAAGGAAGTCCGACCGTTTCGACCTGCGTGTTCGGCCAGAAACGGCCCTTCACAGTTCGGGCAGGGCCGGTTCAAGGGACGGTCCCAACTCGCGTACGTGCAATCCGGATAATTGCCGCAACTGAAGAACGTCCTGCCCCGCCGGCTGCTGCGTTCCTTGAGTTGCCCGTCGCATTTCTCCTGCGGACAGGGCACGCCCGTGGAAATCGACCGGGTATTCTTGCACTCGGGGTATCCCGAGCAGGCAAGGAAACGTCCATTGCGACCGGCGCGAATGGCCATTTCCGATCCGCACTTTTCGCAGACTTCGTCCGTTGTTTCCGGCTCGGACGCTTCGAGCGGATGGGTATTGCGGCATTCCGGAAATCCGGAACAGGCAAGAAAACGGCCGTTTCGACCCCATTTGATCACAAAGACGTTTCCGCACTTCTCGCAGATTTTGTCAGTCTCTTCCTGGAGTGAGGCCTTCAGCTCTCTTCGCCGCCCTTCCGCCTTTTCCAGATCCCTGGCAAACGGCCCGTAGAAGTCTTCCACCACCTTCACCCAGCCTGCCTCGCCGTTTTCGACCTGGTCGAGTTCGTCTTCCATCCGCGCGGTGAAATCCACGTTGAAGACGTCGGGAAACGCCTGAACCAGAATGCCGTTGACGGTGCGCCCCAGATCCGTCGGCGTAAACCGTCCGCTCTTTCTTTCCGTGTAGTCCCTGTCCTGGAGCGTGCTGATTATCTGTGCGTAGGTGCTGGGTCGTCCAATCTCGCGTGACTCCAGCTCCTTGACGAGAGTGGCCTCCGAAAACCTCGCGGGCGGCTTTGTGAAATGCTGTTCCGGCAGCAGCGACATCATCGTCAGGACGTCGCCTTTCTTCAAGCCATCCGGGAGCCGAGTCTCGGCCTGCTCGGTCTCGTTGTCCTTCCCCTCGGTATAGAGCGCCGTAAAACCGGCGAATTTGAGCTCCGAGCCGGTTGCCCGGAATTCATACTCGCCCGCGTGGACGTCCACTGCAGTCCGATTGAACACCGCCGACGCCATCTGACAGGCGATGAAACGATCCCAGATGAGCCGATAGAGTTTCGCCTGATCGGCGGACAGTTGCGCCTGGACGACCTCCGGTGGGCGCTGCAGGTCCGTGGGGCGTATCGCCTCGTGCGCGTCCTGCGCCCCCTTTCCCTTCCGGTACGTCCTCGGCCTTGCCGGCAGATACGCGTCTCCGAACCGCTGTTTGATATAGTCTCTCGCCGACGACAACGCGTCACTCGCTATGCGGGTGGAGTCGGTCCGCATGTATGTAATCAGACCGGTTGTTTCGGTCGCGGATTCCGTACCGCTCCGTACCTCAACGCCCTCGTAAAGCTGCTGGGCCACCTGCATCGTCCTGCGGGCGGTAAACCGCAATCTGCGGGACGCCTCCTGCTGCAGCGTGCTCGTAATGAACGGCGGGGCCGGATTGCGCCGCTGCTCCTTTCGTTTCACGTCGACGATCCGGTATCCGGAACGAACGGGCGCTTGTGACGGGTCTGCCTCGTCAATCAGCCTGGAGGGATCCACCGCCAATTCCCTGAGGTCCGAGAGGATGGCATCCACTTCCGCGCGGCTTCCTACCGCCAGCTTCTTACCCCTCAACCGCAACAACCGCGCCTTGAACGGGACCGTATCCTCACGCTTCAACTTCACGTCGACGGTCCAGTATTCCTTCGGAACGAAGGCGTCGATCTCCGCCTCCCGTTCGCAGATCAATCGAAGCGCGACCGACTGAACCCGGCCGGCGCTCAGGCCGCCGTGAACCGTTTTCCACAGCAGGGGACTGACCTTGTACCCAACGAGGCGATCCAGAACCCTGCGGGCCTGCTGAGCATCCACCTTCTTCAGATCGATCCTGGAGGGGTTGGCCACCGCCTCCCGGACCGCCCGTTCCGTAATCTCGTTGAACATGACCCTCTGGGCATCGTTAGCCCGCTTGAGCGCCTCGGCCACGTGCCAGGCAATGGCTTCCCCCTCGCGGTCGGGGTCCGTCGCCAGAATCAGCCGCCCTGCCGAACGGGCTGCCGCCCGAAGCTCCTTGACGAATTTGTTCCGATCGCTAATGGTCCGGTATATCGGCTTGAATCCGTTCGTCACGTCGATACCGAGTTCCTTCTTCGGCAGGTCGCGGACGTGACCCATGCTGGCCATTACCTTGAAGTCTTTACCGAGAATCTTGTTGATCGTCCTCGCCTTGGCCGGCGACTCGACCACCACCAGCGCATCCGGCATATTGTCTCCCAAAAGAACGAGCCACGTCGAAAGAAATCATCGAGTGACTCACTCCGGTTACGATAGGTTGTAAGATACGGGAAGAGCTGCGGATGCAACATGTGACGCATACCGCGTGTCCGATTCAAAAATACGAGCGCCCCAGTCAAAAGTCAAGACTAAACTAATAAACTATTGTAAACCAGATATTTATACTACTCAAATTCAGGCGTCGCCTCAGGGCGCATCTCCCCCCGGCCGGCGGCTCCCGGATTGGACCCGCCTGGCCTGCCTTTCCGATTTCGCCACGATGACTTCTCCAATCATCGACACCAGCGCCAGGCCAAGCGCAATTCGCCACAGTTCCCTGCCCCCGCGCACTTCACGGACCGTGCCCGCCACGGAGGACTCCGGTTCCACGAAGCGCAGACGGGCCCCCTCAAACACCCTTTCGAGCAGAGCCGCCGGCGCAGACGCCGGATTCCCTTCACCGGCATCGATACGTACGGCGAACCGGTCCGCGAGACGGTCCCGCGCGTAGATCTCCCAGATTCCGGGAAGATCCACCTCGCCGACCGGCCATACCGAGTGCGCCCCGCGCTGTTCCGGCCAGATCGTGCGAGCCTCCCCCGCGGGAGGTCTGAGCAGGGCCTCACGGGCCTGGATCTCAGATCGGTTCCGGTACACCCTGTCGCCCACGACATAGTCGGACCGGCCGGGAGAACCCGCCGCCAGATAACGGCTCAGCCGATGTATGAACGGAACGAAGATTCCCGTCAGAGGCAGGTCGGTCCAGCTCAGGTCGGAATCCAGGCCGGCGGCAAACACCACCACGCGGCCTGCGCCGAGGCTGGTTTCGGCCAGGGCGGGGTCGCCGCTGCGGAACAGCAGAACAGGCTGCGATGAGCCGCCCAGCCGCATCCGGAAGTACCCGTAGAACCGGGGCATTTGCAGCCCGTCGCCCGAACCGAAATCGCTGAATACGGCATGGTCGGGGAGCGTTTCACGCAGCCTGTGATACGTGACGTTCTGTCCGGGAGAACCCGCCACGCCGATGAGCGACGCGGGAAACAGGAGCGGGAGCAATGCCGTATTGTAATGCCGAAAATCCACCCGATCCCCGAGGACGACCATCAGGCCCATTCCGCTCCGCACTCGATATTCGAGGAGCTTCATGGCGCCGGCGGACAAACGGGACACGTTGAACATCAACGCCGCGTCCGTCCCGTGCAAGAGGTCCGCGTTCAAATCATCAGGCCGAACCGACCGGACCGATACCGCATGCCGTGACCCCGCTTCCAGCGCCCTCGCGACGAAATACGTCTCGTCATCGTTTTCTGCAATCAGAAGCGCGCTCACGCGCTCCGGGACGTTCAGGACCGACGTGTAGACGTTGTCCGCCGCCATGTCGTCGTCATCTAGTTCGACACGCAGGGGAATCTGACCTCCCCTTTCCGGAACGAACCGGAAGTGGAGACGCCGGGAGGTACCGGGCTCCGTACGTATCACCTGCTGGCCGACCCGGCGCCCGTCGAGATAAACCTGTACCGGCGCACGCATCCGGACGGGGCCGCCGTAGTCCGTTAACGACACCCTCAGCGTCGAAGCGCTTCCGGCGCCAAGGATCCCTTCGACGGGGGCCGCGCGACGGATACCCATATTGTCCGGCTCAGACGATCGAACCGGTACGCAAAACACGCTAATGTCCTTTCCCGAAAAGAGCGAATCGGGAATCTCCGTCCAGCCGTTCGCGGCAAAGTCAGAGACGACGTAGAGCTCCCTGTTCGGCATCTCCGTTTGCGTGGCTCGGGCCAGCGCAGCCGTCAGCGCGGGCCGAAAATCCGTTCCGCGATGCGTGTACCGCAAGACCTCGAGCCGCGCCGCAAGCCGGTCCGGACGCCCGGGTTCGATCTCCTCGACCCTGTCGTCCACCTGGAACAGGCGCACATCGTCCTGTGCATTGAACAGCTTCAGAATCTCCTTCGTCCGGTTTCGCGCGCGGTCAAAGAGGGTCCCTTCGTGTACCCTCCAACTCATGCTCAGCGATCGGTCCAGAAGAAGCGACGCAGACGTGCGCACCGCGCCATCGCCTGCTGCGCCCTTTATCCGGGGGCGGGCAAAGCCCAGTACCAGAAACACGATGACCAGCGTGCGAAGAATCAGCGCCAGGACCTGCTTCAACCTGAACCGGCGCATTCGATCCTGTTGAAGCGCCTGAAGGAGAGCCACGTTGCTGAACGCGACCGTCACGGCCCGCCTGCGGTTGAGCAGGTGAATCGCCAGCGGCAGCAGCGCGGCCCACAGCCCGTGGAGAACCGCGGGTGATGAAAAGGACAGTCCGAACATGACGATCAGACCCTTAACAGCCCGTTGATAAAGTCCATCCGGGCTACGGCCGGCCCTTGCGGTCGAAATACTGCGTTGCGCTCCCTCGCCGAATCACAGGATGGGACTCGGTCGCGCGCCTTGTCTTCGACCACAATGGCTCGGCCTCGCCTGCAGAGCGACTTTATCAACGGACTGTTAACCTGAAACGACCGTAAACCCCTCGATCCAATTCGGAAGCTGTTTTAAAATTCCCGGCGGTCTTCGCACGGCCGCAAAAGCGCCGGTCGGCGTTGGTCAAATCCAACCGTATAAAAAATATGGGCCGATTATCCCGCCTTGACCGCCGCATTTTCACTCGCGCTCGGGAACTCGCCGGTAATTTTGAAACAGCTTCTCACATACAAAAAAAGCCTGCATCTCAATCGATCGCAGGCCGGGGTTCTTCGCGAAACGTATCATCAGGAGTGAAGCTTCTCTTCTTCTTCAATACAGGCGATCAGGGCTTTACTGTCTTCCGATTCAATGAGATGCCGGCGAAACGCCTCGCCCTTGAGGAGGCGCGAGATACGCGCCAACGCCTTGATATGCGGACCGGAAACGTCCATTGGCGAGACCAGCAGGAAGAAAATGAAGGTGGGCTGGTCGTCCAGCGCGTCGAAGTCGACGCCTTCCCGCTTGATGCCCAATACGCCGCCGAGTTCGCTCACGAACTCGGACTTGCCATGCGGAATGGCGATGCCATGACCGATGCCGGTACTCATGATTTCCTCGCGGAGAAGCACCGCTTCAAGGACCTTTTGCCGGTCCGTGATTTTGTCATGGTCTACGGCATCGACAAGCTCCCTGAGGATTTCCCGTTTATTCCGGCCCCTCAACCCGGCAATTACCGACCTGCCTGAAATAATCTCCATCAGGGTCATGAATCCGTCTCCCGCGAACACCCCGTAACCGGCGTCGATTCCCGGTGCCTGCGCAGCATGGCCCGGGGAAGCGAAAAATAACCCATAGCTTGTACGTAGTCAAGGGAAAAGGCATAAAAAAACAGGGGGATACGCCAATCTCCGGATGGGTGGTACGTGCAGGTGAAACCGGCGGCGCGAATGACGGGTCGGACGTTGCCCGGCATGAGCGGGGGTCGCGCCTATCCGGCCTTCCGGCCCCGGATGAGGAGTTCCCTCTCGTAACTGCGCAGCAGGTCCGATCGGGTGATAATCCCTTCCAGTTCCTCGCGGGAATCCGAACGAAATACCGGCAGCGTATTCGTATCCGTTTTCGAAAACTGAACGAGAGCATCGGCCAGCGAACTTGAGGGCTCCAGGGCGGGCGGCGGGTTTCCCATCACGTCTTCGGCGATAAGCAGCGCATGCATATCGTACTCGAGCATGACCTCCCGGATGTCGTGAAACCAGATCATGCCCTTGAATCTGCCCCTGTCATCCATAAGCGGGAAGTCCTGCATATTGCTGCGGCCGATCAGGTCGACAATCTCGCGCAGGGGGGTGTGTTCCCTGATAAAATCGAAATCCGGGCGTACGATCCCCGAGACCGGTAGTTTTTCCAATACCGACAGATCCCGTCCCTGATGTATATTCAATCCCCTGCGCCGGAGCTTCAGCGAATAGATGGACTCACGTTCGATCACGCGCGCCATCACCACGGCCAGAACGGTGGTGAACATCAGCGGTAGAATGAGACGGTAGTTTCCGGTCATTTCAACGATAATCAGGGAGGAAGTCAATGGGGCGTGCGTCGTTGCGGCGACAAAGGCGCTCATGCCCACGACCGCGTATGCGCCCGGGGGGCTGATAACGCCGGGCAGCCAGGTCTGTGCGATACGGCCGAAAGCGCCGCCGAGCGTAGCGCCCATGAAAAGCGATGGCGCAAAGAGTCCGCCCGAAGCGCCCGAACCCACCGTCAACGAGGTACTGAGCAGCTTCAATCCCAGAAGAAGACCCAGCATGGGCAGAAGAATCTGTCCTTGCAGCGCTGCGCCGACAATCTCGTAGCCCACGCCCATTGCCGGAGGGCATCCCAGGCCGATCAGCCCCACCAGCGCGCCGCCGACGGCCGGCTTCAGCCACGCGGGCATCCCGAATGCCCGCCGGTTGAAGCAATCTTCGGTGGCATAGAGCAGCCTGATGAAGACGGCCCCGACGACACCGGCGAGAATAGCCAGAATGACGTACCAACCGAGTTCGTGGAGGTTTACGAACTGATAATCCGGCACTTCGAATACCTGGCGCTCTCCCATATAGGCCTTTGCAACGACTGCCGACATCACCGATGAGATGACTACCGGCGTAAAGGCGGCAATCGTAAAATCCGCCAGGATGATTTCGAGTGAAAACAGCACGCCTGCGATCGGCGCGTTGAAAATGGCCGAAATTCCGGCCGAAGCGCCGCAGGCAATCAGTGTCTTCAGGTTCGCTTCGGAGAATCTGAACAGCCGGCCGACGGTGGAACCCCAGGCGGCCCCGATCTGGATGATCGGACCCTCGCTCCCGGCCGATCCTCCGGAGCCGATCGTGAACGCGGAAGCAAACGCCTTGGCAACCATCACCCGTGCACGAATCACGCCCCGCCTGGTGATGATCGCGTTCATCACTTCCGCGACGCCGGGGCCTCGCGCTTCGGCCGCGTAGAAGCAAGCGATCAGACCGGCGGCCAGGCCGCCCATGGCAGGAATGAGGGGAAACAGAAAGGATCTGCCCAGAAACGCCGGCCCATCGACGAGCAGCAGCCTGTGCGCCACGTCGAGCAGCCACTGAAACAGCACGGAACCCGCCCCGCAGCCGACGCCGATAAGAATGGCCAGGCTGATCAGGATGGTCTGTTCACTGAGGTTCAACCGGGGGAAGAACCGGGCGATCCGGTTACGGAAGCGTTTTGCCGCGTTGAGGGGGGACGATACGGATGGCGAGGGGTCAACATCCACCGTTAGCAGTCCGTTGAGAAAGTCGCTCTGCAGGCGAGGCCGAGCCATTGTGGTCGAA
>JAPPNU010000026.1 GCA_028873695.1 Gemmatimonadota bacterium
TCCTTTTGGTCGCTTCAAAAGGAACACGCCGTAGGCAGGGAATTTGGGGAGATGTTGATTTTGGTTTTGCCCTTTTTGTCCTGGTTCCCCGCCGGAGGCGTTGAGCCGGGGAGAGAGGTCTGGGCCGTGGGGCGGAGGGGTTGCTTTTGATTTTGACTTTCGTTTTTAGCTGAGCGCCCACAAAAAACAGGCCGACGGTGTTTCAGTCGGCCTGTTTTTTGTGGGCGCTGCCTGATTACGCGATCTTGATCTCTCTCGACATTGACGCCTTTGCCTTGGGCAGCGTGAGCGTCAGCACGCCGCTGTCGAATCCGGCCTGGATCTTGTCCTCTTCCACCTCCGACGCCAGCGCGAACGAGCGGGCGAAGCGTCCGTAAACCCTCTCTGAACGGTGGCTGCGATTCTGGTTCTCCTCAACAGCCGGCTTCTTCTCCCCCTGGATCGTAAGCACACCGTTGTCCAGATTGATTTTTATGTCGTCCTTGGACATTCCGGGAAGCTCGATCTGGACAAGGAGGTCGGTCTCCGTCTCCAGTACGTCGGTGGCCGGAATCCAGTTCGCGGGGGCCGAGGCGTCTTCGTCAGAACCCCTCAGGAAACTGTCGAAAAACCGATCGAAATCGGGCGTCAGGTTGAGGCGCCGGCGGGGTTGCAGTCTGGCGAGCGTCATGGTCGATTCCTCCTGTTAAAGGGTTGCTCCGGCAAATGTGAACCTTTACCGGGTCAGAGAGACCGACGGTGCTTCCGCCGGTCTCTCCTGTGGGACGTCGTGGGCTCTGCCTGTTATGCAATTGCGATTTCTCTCGACATTGACGCTTTGGACTTCGGAAGCGTCAGCGTGAGGACGCCGTTCTCGAACCCGGCCTCGATGTTTTCCTCTTCCACCTCGGACGCGAGTTCGAAGGATCGTGCGAATCGTCCGTAGGTGCGCTCGGAACGGTGGCTCCTGTTTTCCTTCTCTTCAACCACCTGCTTCTTCTCGCCCTGGATGGTGAGCACGCCGTTGTCCACGTTGACCTTGATATCTTCCTTGGACATTCCGGGAAGCTCAACCTGAACGCGAAGGTCGGTTTCGGTTTCCGTTACGTCGGCGGCCGGAATCCAACCGGTCGGAAACGGAGCGTTGGCGTTCGAACCTCTCCACAAGCTGTCGAAAAACCGATCGATCTCGGGAACCAGCCCGAAGCGCCGCCTGGGTTGCCACCTGGTGAGTGTCATGGTTGAATCCTCCTTATTTTTGTCGGGTCTCCCGACGAGTTGTTGTTTTTGAGGGTCTTGAGAATTTCCGGTTCGCCCTCGAGCCTGCGCCAATACCTCTTCGCAAGCCCCGTGCCAATAACGTCGGCTCCGTCGCGAGCGTCAAATATATAACTATAAATCAATAGTTTATATAAATATGCCAAAAAATAACACTTACAGAAACGGTATATCGGTTCCGGTTCCGAGGTGAATATCTGCCAATTTGACATATACGATTTACTATAACGCCAAAATGACATATTCGTTCTGCCAAATCTGCCTTATTGAATTGAATCGCAATTTGCCGGTTTGCGAGCAATAATGAATGCGTCTCATGACACACTTGTCCAGGAACGGGTTTGATTCACTGCGAAAGTCGCGAAAGAGTGCGAAATACACGGATGGAAAAGTCGTGCACGGCCATTGGCGAAACGCTGAGCCCACACCTGCGCGAAAACTGTCATCCAGTTGAATCCACTTTTCGGACTTCATCTCCGAGAAACCCACGGTTCCTGTACAGAAGAAATCGCATGATACAATTGACTTTACGCTGTGATCCGGTATTTTGTCTACGTGGAGCCGGTCCCTCTCCCCCAGGTTCCAGGGATGTCATGCATGGCAGAATTCGATGCGATTTCCAAGCACCTTATCCAGACCTATCCTGAGGACTTTGCCGGCTTCACCCTCGGGCGAGAGGACGTTGAGGTCCTCGAAGTCATTGATACACAGCAGCCTACGGTCTCCGCAAGCCACGCCGACAGTCTCATTCGCGTGCGCATCGAAGGCCGTGAGGCTCTGGTCCACAACGAATTTCAAACCGTCGACAGCACCAAACCGCCTATGCCGCGCCGCATGGCCGGCTATATCGGGCGGGCCGTCGAACGGTATGGCCTGCCCGTGTGCTCGAGCGTCATCTACCTGCGCCCAGGCGCGGGCGGACGGGATCCCGGACAGTATTCGCAATCGCATCCGGGTCATCGGATGCTTGTTGAGTACCGGGTGATTCGGCTCAGTGAGCAGGACGGTCAACGGGTTCTCGATGCCGGTCGCGAGGGGCTGATCGCCTTTGCGCCGTTGATGAAGCCACCTGAAGGGATGGCTTCGCGGACGTGGTTGCGCCTATGCATTCACGCCGCGCACGCGCGACCGATGGCGCCGCCGGCAAAAGCGGATTTCCTTGCCGGCATGTCTTTGCTCAGCGGGTTGGTGTACGCGCCGGAAACCATTTTTGATATCATTTCCAGGGAGGGTATAATGGATCTCATACGCGAATCATCCTTTGCCCGATACCTCACCCGACAAGGCATCGAACAGGGCATCGAACAAGGCATCGAGCGAGGCATTGAGCAGGGCATCGAGCAAGGCATCGAGCAAGGCATCGAGCAAGGTCTCCGTGAGAGTATCCTCGCCGTCCTGGAGATTCGATTCGATCTCGCTGCGTCGCATCCATATGCCGCTCGGGTCGCGAACGTCGACGACGTGCAGGATCTCAAGGCGTTGCTACGGGCGGCGGTTCAGGCGTCCGGTCTCGACGCGTTCGGTGAACTGTTGGACGAATACCCGGAATGAAGGCTTTTCCCTGAATACCCCCCATGAACGAGAAAGAGGACAATACACTTTACGGGTGTACTGTCCTCTCTTGATTTTGGTACCGGATGGCGATCGAATTCCGAGCGATTCGATCCGGACGTGGCGTAGGCCGTCACCCAATGGCGGTGTCATCTCGGGCCGATTTCGGCCTTTGCGCCAGTCTGCCTGCAGGCCGGCGGGGTCGGGCATAGACATGCCGGGCTCGAACGTCTCGAAGGAAATCCGAAGAAGATTTCAGTCCCGGATCTCCTCCAGCCATTCTCTGATCAGAGCGGCTTGCGGATGGTCGGGATGGAGTTCGAGGGTTTTGGTGAGATGAACCCTGGCCTGGTCTGCGCGTTTCAAGGCTTGATAGGCCATGCCCAGTAGCAGGTGAGTGTGGACGTCGCCAGGAGCCAGTTGGTTGGCTTTTTGTAGAAATGGTACCGCCCTTTTATAGTCCCCCTCGCCGAAGAACGTACCTCCGATGTTTTGCAAAACGACGGCGTCGGCCGGCCGGAGTTCAAGAGCAGTTGAAAGGTGTTGGATGCTTTTGTCACGCTGGCCGATTCTGCCGTAGACCACACCCAAATTCAAGTGGACCGCCGCGAGTCCGGGTTTCAGCTCATCCGCTTCCTTGAGCAGTTCGATTGCTCTTTCGTGCTTCCCTGCGTCACTGTTGGCAAGCGCGAGGTTCACCAACGTCCGGGTATGGCGGGGTCGCAGCAAATTCGCTTTTTCAAGGTGACGGATGGCTTTTTCATTCTCTTCCATGTCATGGTACATTTCGGCAAGACGCTCGTGGATAACGGGGTCATTTCGTCGTAACGCGGCGGCTTTTTCGAGGTGTTGGACGGCTTTGTCAAACTGTTTGATATCGCCATATGCTGCGCCAAGGTTTATGAGTGGTATTGCGTGATCGGGCAGAAGTTTGCGAGCTTTCTCGAAATATTCAATGGCGGCCTCGGAACGCCCCATTTCCCTATAGGTCGCACCCACGAGTAACCAGCGATTGGGGTTTGACGGATCTGAATCGCGAGCCTGCTTGTACGCGTAAAGAGCCCCGGCGTATCTTTTTTCCTGTCGTCGTACGTTGCCTACGGCCACCCAGGCGTCAACGCTCGCGCCAGACTTCAAACGTTCCGCCAGGCTAACAAACCTGGCTTCGGAGGCCTTAGCGTTGGCGTTCAGGCCCACCCACAGACACGAATGCAATGCTGCCGCGCCGCAAATAAGGAAAGCGCCGCGGGATAGTCGCACACGGTCCCGTATGCAGTTCAGCATCAGGGCGGCAACCCACAGGGTGAGAGGCGGCGCCGGCAGCGACCAGGCGTCCCAGTCTCTGAAAGCGCCAAGTTCCGGATTTCCAATGAAACTGAAGAAGAGAGGCACGATTGTGCAAACCGCGAGGAAAGGTTGACGGCTGAAATATTCCTTTTGAAGCAGGAACATCGCCATACAAGCCGCGGGCGCCGCGAGCAGTTGCAGGTTCAGCCAGTCAATGATATGCGTGAGCGAGAAAATTCGGTATTGTGCGCGAAGTCCCGGTTCGTCGAACAACGGCAGGATATGACTTCCTCCTGCCCAATTGACGTATTCGAGCACGCCGACGCCGCTCGCCGTAAGGAATAACAAGCCACTTGCAGGCACACAACAGAGAGCCGCGGTGGTCGTCAGCGCGTTTTTATAGGTTGGGATGCTATATTGCCGGCTGCGAAAACTGCGATAAGCGAGGAAGAGCAGGGATGGGACGAACAAGATAAAACCTCGATGCAGGGCGAGCAGCAAGCCGAGCACGAGCGCAGGGGTGATAACGTGGGCGCGGTCTTCAGATGTCCGGAGTCCCAGATAGAGGTAAAGGAGTAAGCCTGGCATGTAAAGCGCGTAATTCTCCACGTATCCGAAGAAGAGCTGGATGTATCCCGCCGTGAGCAGGAACGCCAGAACGATGGCTCTCTCCAGGGTGTTTTTGCCCAGCGTGGTGGCGACCGGGAAGGCAAAGAGGATATAGAGTACGCCGGACACGTAGCTGTATGTTCGATATGTGTTTTCAACCGTCCCCCAGATAGCGCTGCCAATGGAGTGCAGGTTCTGAATAATGGTATATGTGAGTGGCGCCCTTAACATGCTCGTCCACTTGTCTGCTCCGGGCGCTTGCATTAAGCGGTAACTGTCCCCGAGGAAGTGACGGGCGGAGGAGAGCGAAATAAAACATGCGAGGGCGATCAGGATAACGAGCGTGCGGGATATCCAGGCGCAACGCCCCTGACCCCATAATGACAACGGGAGGGCGCGGGTCCAGGCGCGGATCTGTCGGCGCAATCCCGGAACAAAGAGCACCGTGGAAAGCAGAATGAAGATGACCTGGATCGGCAGAGGCAAGTAGAACAAAAAATCCACGCCCCACATGGGATTGGGTCCCCAAACCAGTGGGATTATGTGAAGTAACAGAAATACGGCGGCGACAAGGGCTGGACGGGAAAGCGCGCGCCCCGTTTCCCTGTTCGATCCCGGTGTTCGTTTCTTGTTCAACTCGGGTCCCTCGCGTTATGCGAAATTCTCAGGAATGACTGGTTGTGTACAAAACGACCGGTTCCATCTGATCGCACAGTATGAGTTGCCAGGGATATATAAACCGGCTGTTTGACAATCGGCTCTGTTCCGTCATATATTCTTGCGCCCTCGTGTTCCGGAACCGCCAAATGAACGGGAGTAACCGGAGTCCATGAAGATCGCGATCACTGTTGAGGCATTGAAAGACGGGCATTTTGCCGGCGTTCAGCAGTATATCCACAATCTCATCCACCGGCTTGCTGATTCCAGGGACCTCGACCTCACGTTGATCGCGTCCCCCCAATCCCCCCGTTCGCTCTTTCCAGACAATGCCGGTATGATTTACCATTCGCCCGCCGAGGTGCTCGGAAGCGGTCTGCTTTCGGCTGTTTTCGCGCCGCCCCGATGTCTCTCGGGATTCGATCTGATCCACTGTCCCACCGTAACCGCCCCTTTTTTCTTTCGACCGGGCGCGAAGGTTGTGATGACCGTACATGACCTGGTTCCGCTTCTATTCCCCGAGTGGCAGACCCGCAGACGGGTTCTCTACTTCAAACACATCCTAAAACACAGATTCCGGTTCGTCGACAGGTTCATCGCCGTCAGCCACAGCACCGGAAGGGACCTCGTCCGCCATTTTCGCATACCGGAACACAGGATCGACGTCATCCACGAGGGGGTCTCCGAGCAGTTTGAGCCGGGGGCGGCGTCAGGGGAAGCATTCATCCTGGCCGTAAGCACGCTGGAGCCCAGGAAGAATTTCAAGAGGATCATCGAAGCCTTCGTCAACCTTCGCAAAACGGAAAAAACAAGGGACCGACTGGTAATCGTTGGAAAGGAAGGATGGCTCTTCGACGAAATTGTGCGGGTCCCGCCAGCATTTCAGGACGACGTCGTCTTCACCGGCTACGTTTCCGAATTGGAGTTGATACGCCTGTTTCAGGCGGCGCGCTGTTTTGTGTACCCTTCGATGTACGAAGGCTTCGGCCTACCCGTTCTGGAAGCAATGGCGTGCGGATGTCCCGTAATCACCAGCAATACATCCAGTATGCCGGAAGTCGCCGGCGATGCGGCGTTGCTGGTGGATCCCTACGAGGTCGCCGATATAGAGGATGCCATCTGCAGACTGACGGATGAGCCGGCGTTGTGCGCCGAACTGAGCGCGAAAGGTATTCAGAGGGCATCGGAATTCTCATGGCGCCGCACGGCTCGACAGACGCTCGATGTGTACAGAAAAACCGTTACAGCAGACGACGTCTGATCATTGTCCGTAACCTGCGCGGCGTCCGGCGCCAGACCTTCTCCAGGCAAGGGCGGACCACGTCGTTTCTGACAACACGTCCCAGCAGATTCCCCTTAAACACCCTGGGGTCGATGGTGTCCAGGAAAATCTCCCGCTGAAAGGCATCCGCCAGTGCGCGGTTTTTTTTGTGCCTGCTGCGACTGTATGACGGAAAAAGGGTCCGTATCATCTTTCCAGCCTGCGCGTCGCTGACTCCGTGGCTGAAGAGGCAGAACCGGATACACCGGTAGAGCATGAAGTCGATCGGAATTTCCGATTCGGTCTGCCACTCTTCATCGATAAAGTGCAAATTCCCGTTTTCGTCCTGAATGATGTTTGCGAAAACCGCATCCAGAGACCTGGTATTGAGCAGGGGATAGCCTTCCGCGTCACGCTCGCCCGTTCCGTAGTGCGATTCAAGCTCTCCTCGATATCTGTCGATCAGGCTGGAGAGGTAGTCGGGGAAATCCTCGCGTAGAGCCGCCTGTTCTATCTCGAATGAGAGCAGATTGCCCGGCTTCCAGCCTGCATCTTCCGTCCGCAGTCTCACGCGGTCGGATTCAGTATCCCGGGACGCCCCGGACAATGCGTGAAGCGGCGTCTTCCGGACAAAGGGTTCCGGTTGCGCGAACAGGGTGGTGACGATTCGAAAACGGCGTTGGCGTTTCATGCTGAATTTTCTGGCAACCCAGTTCGCGTCCGGGACGGGATGGCGGCCTGCCACGATCAGAAACGAGTTGGCAAACTCCCTGAGCAGTCCGGACTCGCCCAGCGTCTTCGCGGCGAGGGGTTTATTGAACGTCTGTCTCTTTGTGTTCCTGGGCGAATCAAGTGAAAAACCGACCCAGTTGTGGAGGCAATACTCACTTTCTGCGCCGGTTGAACTGAGGATGGTTGAGGCGTAATGGTAATCCGGAAAACAATAGTAGAAGGCCTTGTGGGGAAATCCCGCATCGGCCAGGAGTTCCTGCAATTCCGTCCGGGTGAACGTTACGGGGGATCCTGCATTCGGATAATCGTGAACGCCGTCGTACGGTTTTCCCGTGTGGTTCTCCGGTGCCCCCGCCCAGTAGTCCAGACCGATCCGGTTTTCTATGGCCAGAACCAGTTTGCCATTTTCGTTTAACGCGCTTCGGGCCAGTTGCAGAAATTTTGAACATGCATCCCGGGGCGCCTCTCCCGGGTAGATGAAGACCGGCGCGTATTCAAGAACGCCGATGATGACAACGACATCGTAGCTGGAATCGAAACGCTCATTTCTCAGATCCCTGCACAGTACCGAGACGTTGTCGAGGTCCCTGCAACGCTCACGGGCGATTTCCACGCGTATGGGACTCGCGTCCACGGCGTCGACCGATCCGAACGTCTCGCCAAGGTACCTGGTGATGGCCCCGCACCCCGCGCCCAGTTCCAGGACCCTGCTCTCAGCGGGCAGATCCAGACACCTCAATATCGTCGACCTGCCAATCCCGAGGTGGTAATATGACGCAATATCCTTCACCTTTCCCGTCAGTTCCTCGGATTCCAGGCTTACATCCACAGTATTTTTTACGGCGAGCAACATGTCACGCTCGGCTGAATCACCGTCGCTGAATCGAAGCTGACGAGTTGGAATTTGAACCATACGTAACTCTCCAAGAGAAAATCAATCGTCTTCTATCGTGAAAATGCGTACATGGACCGCCCACCAACAATCGTCTTCCATTCGATCGAAGTGGACCAGGATTTGCAGATTTACGCTCGTACGAATCAGCCGTTCAGTCTTCCCGCACAACCGTCTCGATGTGATCCGAACCGAGAAACACGATGTGTCCGGTTCTCGCGCCCGTGGCTTTCAGATATAACCCCACCTGTTCGCGGTAGATCCTGATTTGCCTTTCCCGGAGACGCGCGTCGCTCTTCCAGTCCACCACCACGTCGATGCGGCCGTCGTCATCGAATGTGACGGCGTCCGCAATGCCCGCCGTGATGGCCATCTTCCGGCCTTCGAAATCGCTGCCATAGACCCGGTACTCCGGCACCAGCCGCGGTCGAAGGGCCGCGATCACAGGGCGTGCCAGGGTACGGATGACCATCTCCGCCATTCCTGCGCTCGATATACGGGACGAGGCATCCGCGGAGTCGTCGAGTTCCTGCTGATCGATAAGCTCCCTCGCGCGGGCCCGCACGCGGGCGTCGACGTCTTCCGTCTCGCCGGTCAGCACTTCCTCCATCAGCTTGTGAAGAATCAGGCCTCGTTTCAGCGCCGTACTGTCGGGGCCGCCGCCGGCTGGCTCGTCAATGGCTTCGATGGCCTCCTCTTCGCCCGCAAACACGGCCGGCGAATCCTCCTCGTTCACACGCACCGCGTCCTCGTGACGGCTGGGGCGGCGCCACGTGATCTTGCGCATGTTGGCGGCGATGGCTGCCGCCTCCTCCAGCCATGTCGCGCGGTCCTGACAGTTGGCGCCGGGTTCATCCTGAACCGCAAGCGCCTCTTTGTACCGCTCCGCGTCGAAGGCCGGAAGTGAATTCACGTCGACGTCGATCAGGCTCATCCAGTCCCCGTCAACGCGTTCGTTCTGCCTGGGCAGGAGCAGCAGGTCCCGCGCACGGGTCAGCGAAACGTACCAGAGACGCACCCGCTCCCGGTTGAGTTCTTCGATCTCCTCCAGCATCGTCTCTTCGTATTCGGTGTCCGCATAACCCAGTACCTTGAAATGGACGGTGTCGTCCCGCCGGCGGTACAGATAGCCCTCCTGGTGTCTGAGGCCTGTTGTTGAATTGATCGGGATGACAACAGGCCACTCCAGGCCCTTGGCCGAGTGCATGGTGATGATGGAGACGGCATCCTCCGCCTCGTCGTGTCGGCCTTCCACCTGGTCTTCCGCGTCGTCCCATCTCTGCCATAGCGCGCGTGCGAAGTCCTCGATGCCTCGCGCCGCGAACGGGCGTGCCATTTCCAGCAAGAGGTCGACGTTCCCAAGGGCGCGCTGGGCGCTGCCGTGGTGGCGCGCCATCAGAATCGGACGGACCCCCAGCGCCTCCACCGCCTCCGCCATAATCTGGCAAGGTGTTGTGGCGCGGCGTTTTCGCCTCAGCTCTTGCAGGGTCCGGAGTGTCTGCCGCAGGACCGGGTTCGTGACCAGCGAAGGATCGGTCTTGACGTCCAGGCGGACGGACCGGTCCGGATATACGGGCAACGCGTGAATCTCGTCGGCAATCTGCTCGTCCGAGAGTCCGACCAGCGGCCCCCGGATCAGTGCGCCGAACGCCAGCGTGTCGCGTGAGTCGGCGACCGTTCGGGCCACCGCGATGAGATCCTGCACCTCCTGCCGCTGGAAGAACCCCTTCCCCGCCTGCGTCGCGATGGGTATGCCGCGTTCCTCCAGGGCCCGCTCGTAGATCCAGAGGCTGGTGCCCGTTGGGGCGAGTAGCGCGACGTCGGAAGCCTTCGCGGGCCTCGTGTTCCCGTTGTCCGCGTCACAGACGGGATACGACCCGATCAGACGAGTTACGATTCCCGATACGATCTCGGCCTCTTCCTCGCGGACCCTTTCGACAATCAGTTTACCCCTGGAGCTTTTGTGTTCGTCGCCAAGTGGAATATCGAAGACCGCGACGCTCGCGCCGTCGCCCGCGTCGCGTGTTGACGTCAGCGGGGTGAATCCGGGTTGTCCCTGCTCTGCGCCCAGCAGGCCCTCGAAATTGCGATTCACGTAATCCAGTATTGGCGCCCGCGACCGGAAATTGGCAGTAATACTTAGAATGGACGCCGGGTCGCGCTGCGAAAGCGCGTCCCGAGCCGTGAGGTACGTCTGCACGTCCGCGCCGCGGAACCTGTAGATCGCCTGCTTGGGGTCTCCCACCAGGAAGAGCGCGCCCGGACGAATCACGCGTTCCTGCCACGGCTCCCCGGGATCCCCCTCGCCGGCCAGACGCCAGATGATTTCGGCCTGCAGCGGGTCGGTATCCTGGAACTCATCCACGAGGATGTGCGCGTATCGCCCGGACAGCGCCCTTCGAACCGGTTCGTGCTCCCTCAAAAGGTCCCTGGCCTGGTACAGCAGGTCGTCGAAATCGAGCAGCGCCGCATCGCGCTTGTATTCGTGGTAGAGCTTCCGGATCGTGCCGAATTCCTGGATGAATCGATGAACTGTCAGTCCCGCAAGGGTATAACAGAATGCGCCGTAAGCCTCTTCGCACGTCTCGTATAGCGCCAGCCCGGCGGCGAATAGCATTTCACCCTCGGCGGCGCTCAAGCCGGCGCCTTTTGCTGCCTTTCTCCACTTTGTCTTTGCGCGCCACTGCTTGAAACCGCGCTCGTTCTTCCTGCAGGCCTCCGGCGGTCGGTGATGGAGCAGGTCCGCGAGGTGTTCCGCCGGAATCCGGTCGTCACCGGGTGCAGCCATCTCTTCCACCGTGTCCCTGAGATCATTGGCAACGGCGGCCGTGCCGGGTTCTTCAATCCCCGTGCCTTCATACCAGGCCGCGAATGCGCGCGCGGCGGCGACCCATTTCGTATAGGCTTCCTCATCGACGTCGGAAACCCCGGATTCGGCGGTGCGGTGTATTCTCAGAAAGTGGGCCGTGTCCCTGATCAGGCGCAGCGTTTCATCCGGCGATCTCTGCAGGAGAGCGGCGAAGAGATCCTCACCCTCGGCGCCGGGATGCTCGATCTCAGGCAAACGTCCCAATCCGTCTTCGGCCGGGTCCCGCCCGAATCGCGCCGACAGCCATGCATCCACCAGGTCGTCAAAGGTAAGTTCGGCAACCGCCGGATCGATAATTGCAGCGCCGGGGTCCTGGCCGGACTCCACCGGATAGGGCGTGATCAGTTTCTGGCAGAAGCCGTGGATGGTGGTACACGTCAACTCGTCCAGCGTACCTGCGCCTACTTCGAGATTGGCGCGTTGCGTGTCGCTCAGACCTGTCGGCAGGGCCGGTCCAATCTCTGTGGGTGGTTTGCCGGATACGAGGGCCCTCACGATACGGTCGATTCGCTCCTGGAGTTCGGCGGCCGCCGCTTCGGTAAAGGTGATGGCGGCGATGTTTCTCGGAGCCGCCCCCCCGGCCACGAGCAGCGCCGCCCTGCCTGCCATGAGCGCCGTCTTGCCGCTGCCGGCTCCGGCTTCGACAAGGAGGGAACGATCGTGACGGGTAAGCGCTTCGATGCGCGCGTCCAGGTCGGAAAGCGGCGCATGTTGACGATCGCACGCCATCTCAGGGCTGCTCCCAGAGCTGAGACAGCGGCATCAGAGTCATTGCGGACAGGGGCCCCTTGGTCTTCAGGTACATTTCTTTCGATCTGCCGGGCAAAGCGAAGGACAGATCGTAATACCGATCGGCCGCCGCGGCGCCGCTCAGCGTCTTTCCGCCAACGAAAAGGTCCGTGGCCGCATTGAAGTAGCTCGCCAGTTCCGCGAGCGTTTCCCCGGTGTCGTCAAGCACCAGGGCGGGTTTGTCGCTGCGTGGATAGACCAGACGCGCTTCGACCTCGGGCCGCGCCGGGATGAGCGATCTTACCGCAAACGCGTAGAGGCATCGCTGCAATTCCGCGCCGCCGTTGATCCGAGGCGGCTTTCCTGGAAATTTCCCCGATTTGTAATCCGTAACGCGGGCGCGCCGCCGGTCTTCCGACAGATCGAGCCTGTCGATGAATCCGCCGATACGGATCCGTGTCCCGTCAATATAGACCGGCGTCGAGAGGTCCCACGGCAAGGTGGCGCTTCCACCGGATGCCCTCTTGCGTCCCGGGTAACCAAACTGAACTTCCGCCCAGGTTCTCTGCCCCGGCAGAGGCGCTTCGTCTCGCGTCAACGCGGATACGGCAAGTTCCCTGGCCTCTTCGCACTTCCGCCGCCAGATGACGGGCGGCGGGACGGGCCGTTCGGCCGTCCACCGGTCCGCGACGGCGTTTGCCGCCGACGTCACCGTGCGTTCGATCTCCTTGTGGGAAGCGCCGGCAATTCCGCACTGCCTGGATCCCTCCAGCCGATTTACGCTTTCTCCGAGAAACTCGTGCAGAAGGGACCCGAACGCGAGCGCGTCGAGCGTCAACGGCTCTTCCGTTTCTTCGGGCGCCTTCCAGCCGAAGCCGTAGGTCCACAGATATCCGAGCGGATCCCGAAGCAGTCTGGAGAGCGAAGTGGCGGATTGCGTGCGGTCGAGCGCGCGAAGAAGCATCGGATGTCCCTTGCTGATCAGACCGTCATGGGCTGTCAGCTCCCCGCTGCGCCAGTCACGCCATGTCCGGATGGCGGATCGGGCCAATGGAAGCGCGGCGAATTCGCGGCGTCTGGCCGCGAGCCGGTCGCTCTCGCTTGCGGCATGCCCGGGGACCCGGCCCTGGGCGAGGAATACGACTTCCCTGTCTTCGGGATAAAGTGGCGAGACGCCGTTCAGCCGGCCTTCGCTGTCCCTCCGCGCTCTCGAACAGACGACCTGCCGATCAGCCATCCTGCAGATCGTCTCGAAATCCCGGCGGTCCGATTCATGAACGGGAAGGGGCTCCAGTTCCTCCTGCCGGACGACGTGGGTTGGAATCAGAGGGTCCTCTCCGGCGCGGCGCGGCCAGGAGCGGGAGGTAAGACCCACCAGCCGGCAGAAGGGCCGGGGAACCGCAGCGACGGACGATGCCGGCCCCCAGACGATGGCTGCGCCCGGTTCTTCTTCGTCCTGCACGCGAAGCCCGGCCAGGGTCACGTCCAGCGCGGCTGGCGGTCCCTCGACCAGGGCCCTCTTCCAGATTGCCAGCGCTTCTGAATCCGTCAGAAGCGCCGCACCGACGTCTTCCGCCCTGGCCAGGCCCAGGCGGAGTACCTCGATGATATGCCGCAGCAGCGGTCGATGGTCTCTTCCGTCGGAAAACGCCTCCGGCGAGAGCTTGTCCAGGAGTTCCTCCCATCGGTCCGCGTTAAGCAACGGGGCATCGTCAGGAAGGACTTCCCGCCAGTCTTCCGGCAAAGAGTGGAAACGCCCGGCGGAAGACCGAAGCAGGCCAACCAGGCGGACCATGCGGGAGCGCGACAACCCGCGCAGGAGTACTTCGGCGAGCGCCGCGGCAAGCTGTCCGTCCGCCGTCGCAAGCGCCGGTTTGCCGTGAATGAAGTGGACCGGCAGCTTCGCGGCTTCCACCATGGCCAGTACGTGATCGTCCCACGTCGCGGGGGATGCCGCTGTAATCGCGATGTGTTGCGCGGGGGTTCCATTCGTCAGATGTTGCCGCGCCCAGCGGAGGGCCTCCAGTATTTCGTGGCGGGGCGTGGCGCACGATACCGCGCGGATTTCGGGATCCGCCGCCGCGGTCTCATGGACGTCGATGCCGGACCCTTTAAGCCAGCCGGGCGTCGGTCTCGCGCCGGCCACCCAGACCACCTCCGTTTCCATGCTCAGCCGCAGCAACAGGTCCCTCCACACCGGCGACAACTCGGCGCGTCCGTGGATCTCGATCCGGCCGAAGAGGACGGGAGCAACCGCCGCCCGGTTGAGTGCGCGCTCTGCCAGATCGGGGTGCGGGAGCTGATTCTTCGGCAACCTGGAACGGATCTCACGTTCGAGTATCGCCAGCGACCGGGTGCGGGGTTTCCTGCTGCCTGCCAGACCCAGGTCCGCCCGCCAGGCCTTTGACAGGGTGGCCGCGGCCGCCCGTTGAAAACCGGGCAGGTTCTTGATATTGTCGAGTTCGGCGAGCGAACCGGCCGCAACGGCATCCGCAACGCTCGCCTTGAGACTTTCGGTTCGGACCGATCGGAGGAACCCTCCCGCAAGACGCGCGGCGAGTTCCTCCATTGAGATGACCAGCAGTCCGTGATCGCCGTTTACGGCGGCTTGTGTCTGATGCCATCGCCGCGCATACCGGCCTTCCACCACCACCGTCCTGCGCAAGTGTATTCCTGGCCTGGTTTCAATTTCTGTTTCCGGCATAGACGCTCCATCGCCACCATGTCCCGAATGCGCTTTCAGTCCTCAGAAAATACCCCGCAGTGAGGGTGGGAGGGACATTCCCGTTTGCGCATGTCGCTGTCGCTCGCTTGTATCCACTGTCATCCGATGGAAGCCGATTTCAGGATGGGGCAGACATTCCTGTCTGCCGGAAACTGAAGAAGCCGACAGGCTTATGGAATGTTCGTGCGGGTTTTCCATCGACGGCTATTGGCGACAGGCCCGCCTCAACGGAAATCGAAAGTCTCGCGATAGAGGACGATTTCCGTCAGATCCAGATCGCAGTCGCCGTCGTATTGTAGAACGACGCGAACGTCCCGGGCCCGATCCTGAACGAAGTGCAAATCGAATGCCTCTTCTCCGACGAAAGGAATCGACAGCCACCAGGGCGGATGTAAAGCCTGCGCCATAGGACGCTCCGCTTGGTCGAGGCTAAACACGGCGGTCCCGATCGGATCGGGACGACGCTCAAAAAAACTGGCAAACGTGGAGCCCGAGAGTTTGAATTCCAACCTGTATCGTCCTTTGGGAAGGGCGTGCAATCTGTAACCGATGTCGTCGGGCTGGGCCTTGTTCGGATGCGGTATTCGTACGATCTCGGCGGATTTTCTTTCAGGCGGCCTGTACAGGGGATTGAGTGTGGCGTGGATTCCGTCAAGGGCAAGTTCTCCGGTTCCGGCGTAAATGGTATGGATATAGTATAACCAGGGTCGGTCATTGGTAAAGGTGAAGGATTGATCACCTTCCACTCTTCCTCCGATGAGCGGGTAATTTGATTTTGTGTTCCATCTGGATACGGCGGGCAGCGTGTATCTTCGGGAAAGCGTGAGGTAACCCGATACCTGACCCTCCGGCGCATCCACCTGTAGACCACGAAAGGTCACCTTGTAATTGCCCCTGTCAAGCGCGCCCAATCGAGGTGTGCTCAACCGCGAATATCCTACCATACCCATGCGGGAATACCCCTCGCTGGCGCGAATCCCGCCATCGGATCCCGCGGCCCTTTCGCTGATCATATTGAACGGGACGTTGAATTGGAGTGCCAATCGCTCGATTCCGTCTGAGAGGCGGGGCATATAATACGACCTGCAATTCTGAAGGCGCGAGGCCAGGACGTCGCTCTGACTCCACGCGAGCGGTGCGAATGCAGCGCAGGCGACCACGGCTGCGCGTATGCCGATGTTTCCGGGGTGGATGAACAGCGCTCCCGTCAGCACACCCCAGAAGGCAATATCGAGCAGTGGCAGATCCTTCTGTTCGACGCCGAAAGAGTGAATTTGAAAGGGATAGAAATGATTGATGGAACGGCCGAGCAGGTTCTCGGCGTTGTATGCCGACTCAGGTAGAACAAGCGTATGCAGGACGCTTTCGATACTGATCACCAGGGCGAGTGTCATGATAAACCCGGTTGTCGCCCTGCGCAAAACGGGTGGTAGCCCCCATGCCATCCCTATCGCAAGAACCGGAAGCGCGGTCACCATATAGCGTCCGGCGAATTCATAACCATGAATCGACATGGTGTGAAGGCCGCAAATGCCGGCGGTGGTTACGTATAGGGACGCGGCGATCAACAGGCGCCGGTCCCGCAATCTGGCAAGAGTCAGGAGTCCGAAGAAACCAACGAAGAAAACGGGTGACGTGGTCAGGACACCCCTGTCGACACGCAACCACTGACCGGCCAGTGAGAACTTCCAGTTGGCGATATCCATTGGGTTCTCTCCCCATACGCCGTCTCCGGGACGTAGCTGGCCCAGCCAGTCCCCGCCTAATGCGTAGTGGTAGGCAAGGAGTGCGTAGAGACCGCCGGCGACAACGAGGCCGATGGTTGACAGGGCCCACCATCGCCTGGGGTTTCTCCATGCCTGCAGCAGCACCAGAGCGCCGCAGAAGAGGCCCAACGGACCGAAGCGCGGATGCAGGAGCGGCAGGCAGCAAAGCAAAAGGGTCAGCAGACCCAGCAGCGGAATCTCCCAGCGTCCGAGCGATAGGTACCTGCCGCGGGGGATCTGCCAGTGAGCAAGTACGATCAGGGTGGCCAGCACGATGGCGATTGCAGGGATTTCCGGGTAGATCTGGTTTGAGTAAAGAAGATAGGGACCCGTTACGGAAATGACGACGGTGGCCAACAGCGCCGACCAGCGTTCAGCGCCCAGCCGCACCAGAAAAATAAAGAGTAGCGGGATGCAGATACCTGCAAGCAATGCCACAAACAGCGCCACGGATAGCCGCGGGTTTTGCCACGCTTCCAGGCCAAGCCAGTACGCGGGCGCAAGGGCGACGGAAAGGCCGATCGGGTGTGCCGGGTAGACTCTGCCCTCGGGAGAAATCGGTGATACGTGGACGGCGAAATCTCTGACGTGGAATTCCTTGACCTGTTCGATACCCAGGTTGTTGGCCAGATCCATGTCCCCGTCGTGGAGCAGGCTCTGCGTCACGCGCAGGTACTGGCCTTCATCGCCGTGGAGCATGGTGACCTGGCAGAAGTAGAGCGCGTAGAAGGTGTACATGGGCAGGCAGACGGCAAGCAGGGCGACTGCGACGGTTGCGGTGCGGAGGGGTTTCCTGGCGCCGAGCGACGGCAGGTGCACGTACACGAGAAAGACCAGCGCAAGGGCCCAGAGCGCGTGGGGAGACCAGAGCATGGTCAGGTAGGGAAAGATGCGGACGATCGAATCGAATAGGGCGAGGAGACGCACAGCCAGCAGCGCGCCTGCCAGCAATGTCGCCCGCTGGAGCCGCTCCTGCAGGTTGGTCCCGGCGCCGAAGAAGCGATGACGAATCCACGCCAGGACGAGGCCGGCGAGGCCGAAGAGCGCCGGCCCGGGGGGCGGCCATCGCAGGTGGTAGGGCCCGGGCGAAACGGCCAGTCGCAACTCATCCATCGCCGCCGCGACAAGGGGATCGAAGCCGCTCAGCGCCAGCCACGCGCCGAAGAATCCGGCCGCGAGTCCAAGATCGACCGCGAATGGCCGGGTGGCTGGCGGCATGACGTGGCGCTGCAGGGTGGCTCTGACGGCGTCACCAACCATTCACGCTCTCTCCGCTGACAACCATCGGGCGCTCCCATACCGTCGACGTGTCCTGAACGGAGCCGTCGCGATAGGTGGAAATAAAGCTCCAGCGGTCCGCGCCCGTGGTGTTCGGAAAGGAACTGTGCAAGGTCTGATCGTGAAAGAAGACCGCATCTCCTCGCATGACCGCCAGCGTGGTCTCGGGAAGCCCGGCGATCTCTTCGTTTCCGATACGCCACCCGAACCCGTTTTGCGCCTTGACCTGTTTCACTTTGAACCGCTTGTGATGGCTGCCGGCGATCATTTTCAGGCAGCCGTTTTCGGGCGTGGCGTCGTCCAGGGCGATCCACACCGAAATCTTGTTCGCGCCCTTCCAGTAGTACCAGTCCTGGTGCCAGGGCGAACCGAAGCGCGTGAATTTGTTCTTGTAGACCGACTTCACGCTCAGAAACTCCACGTTCGGTCCGATGATCCGGTTCAGGACGGAAACCACACAATCATCCTTCATCCGTTCCCTGAAGTACGGGTCCAGCACGTCGGCCATGAAAACGTGGACGCCCGCGGACGTCGGATCCTTGCTGATGTGGCCGCCCGCATCGAGGATGTCGATGATGCGCGCCTTCCATTCCAGCATCTCTTCCGCGGAATAAAGCCCCTTCGCGATGCAGAAGCCGTCGCGAAAAAACGCCTCGCCGGCGTCTGCCACGGAATCCGCAACAGGTTGCCTGGATAACATAACGCGTCTCCTGACTATCGTTGCCATCTGCCGATACGCTTCCACCGCCATCGCATCTATGCCGGTGCCTGTCGCAAAATGCGACAGTCGCAATCCGATGCGGCGGTATACAAATGATAATCCAAATCCCTTCCGTATCCAACAAAACCATAGGGGCGTGATTGCGCAACGCCCGTTTTCCTCCCCTTTCCCCCGGACCTACCCCCGTCCTGAAGGAAGAAGGAAAAAGCAGCGGTTTCTATGCCTTTCTCCCTCTCTCCCGAGGGAGAGACGTCCGGTGCCGGGTCCCCCCGGGAGCGAGGGCATACCTGCCCTCGGATCGCCGTCGCTGTGTTTGTAGGGGCAACCCTTGTGGTTGCCCGCCTTGTCGCTGTTTCTGGTTTTCCCTTTGTGTCCCTTTGTGCCTTTGTGTCTCCGTGTGAGGCCGGTTTTTCCGGTTCTCCTCCCTTCTCTCCTGGTAGGAGAGAGGGCCGGGGAGAGAGGTCGCTTAAAGGCGGGTAGAGGGGAGACGTAAGACGTTAGAAGAAGCCCTTGCCCGCAATTTTGTTCCCCCTTGCCTCCGGCACGAGAAGAAACCTGACAAGGCAGGCAATCTCTCCCGTCTCCCGTCTTACTTCTCACCTGCTTTTCCGCATTTCCTTCAACAGCGCGACGTCTTCCCTCGTGACGCCCTTGAACAACAGGATCAACGCGCCGTATACGAGCAGCCCTACCGCGGCCGCGACCACGAAGTGATCCGTAACGGCCGAGACGCATAGCGCCGTCAGCGCGGTCGCCAGCAGCGGCTTGACGGCTGCGGCGCCGAGCATCGCGGCGTACTTGCGCAGTGGCGCGAAGAAAAGCCCCGCAACCGGATACGCGATCGACCCGATCAGGACGGCCGCAGCCGATCCGAGGACGTGGTGCGCGGGGATCAGTGCGACGTTCAGAAGAATACCGAGCAGCGCCGCCGCGCCCAGACAGACAAGCCGGCGCTTTTCCTGGCCCACGGCCACGATCAGAAAGCTGAAGGCGGTTCCCATATATTTGAAGACCATCGCCCAGATGAGCAGGACGAGCGTCCCGCTGGCGTGACCGAACATGGCTTTCGGAATCCGGCCGGGAAAGAGCAGATTCAGAATGTCATTTGAGGCGAGCGTGCAGAACCCGGCGATGGGGACGATAAAGAGCAGCAGGTAACGCGCGCTTCGGCGATAGATTCTGTCGAACGCGACCGGATCGGACTCCCGGTGTCTGACCATCACCGGGAAGACTGAAGCGATGAATATCGAAGCCAGAAACGGCAGGCTGTCCGGAATCCGCGCCGCCATGTTGTAGAGGCCCACGGCTTCCTTGCCCTTGATGGACTCGAGCAGCATGATGCCGATCTTGTCGTGGACGGTGACGCATATCGAGGCCAGCATGAGCGGGATGCTCTGCCGTAGAAGCGTTCTGACGATCTGCGGATCGAACCGGAACCGGGGAAGCTTGAACAGACGACGGTGCGTGATGCACAAACCGGCGAACGAGAGGGACTCGGCGGCGATCAGCGCGCAGAAGATGGCGACCAGCAGGCCCTTGTTGAGAACGACGGCAACCAGCAGGCCGGCCATGAGCAGGTGGGAGGCGGTATTCCACGCCACCACGTATCCCATCCTGAGTTCTGCCTGAAACCGGACCTGGAACATCCTGCGAAATGCGTTCAGGCGCGGCGATACGAACAGCGTGAGCGAGGCGATGAGCGCGGGGATGAGGGTTTCCCTTCCCTGGCCCGCAAGATAGAGAAACGCGTTCGAGGTGAGAATGGCGGCGATGGACGCGATGAGCCCTACAGACAGGGCGTTTTCCAGAAGCCGGTCGGCGTTCTCCCGGCTGGCTGCTTCTCTGATCAGGACGTTATACGTCCCCGCGTCCGCGAGAACCCCCCACAGCATCAGGTTGGTCAGGATGAACGTATAGGCGCCGAACGCCTTCAGGTCCAGGTAATGGACGAGAAACAGGAAGATCGCGAACTCGATGGCTCGTCCGATTACCTGGACCGCGGTGTTGCCCGCGATCCTTCTGACCGGAGACTCGCCGCCCATGGATTACTCCGCGGCGGCCGCCGCCGGTTTCCCGGAGCGCATCCGCCAGTACCATGCGGCGGCGCAGGCAATGGCGAAGAGGGTGGATACGAGGGTGATCCAGCGGCACGCCGTGGCAATGGGATCGTGGAAGCGGAGTACGACCCGGTGTTCGCCGCCGGGCACGACAACCGCCTTCCAGGCGTAGTTGGCCCTCAACATGGGCCGTTCCTCCCCGTCCACCCGGACGTGCCAGAAGGGGTGGTAATTCTCGGAGATCACCAGCAGGCGCGGTCCGCCGGACTTGACGTTGAGTTCGATATGCCCGCTGCGTTCGTCGTACACGACCTTCTCGACGTGGTCCTGCGCGCGCGTGTCCGTGCTATCCGCCGAGAATCCCTCCGGCTCGGTCTCCAGGATAACGGTCTCATCGGGCTTGAACCCCGGCTCCGAAAGCAGCTTCAGGATACGGTCCTCGTCGGTCTCGATCCGGTATCGGGGCGCGAGGTAGAACCAGGGCAGCGCGAATTCGTTCCTGTAGATGTGCAGACCGTCCGTGACGACGGACGCGGGTCCGTCGGGGAAGGGTTCCCCGGTCACGACGTAGCGGGTGTTCAGCAGATTCAGGATGGGGAAGTGCCGGAGGTTTTGGGGCTCGGTCATCCGGTCGTAGCGCAGCATGGTAAAGGGTTCGTGATAGTCCACGCGGACGCGGTCCACGATCGTTCGCTTTCCTGCGCCCATATGCGGCGGGGGAATGGAGAGTTGCGATACGAACAGGACACGGTACAGGTCGGTGTCCTGTTCGAAGTGGCGCAGCACGCCGCCGTACACGCGTCCGGGAGGGGGCTGCAGGTCCGGATCGAAATAGCGGAGGAACTGCCGGTCGATCCGCCAGGCGTCGAAGAGCATCAGGGGAACCAGGAGGCATGCGTAGACGACGGGAGAGATACCGCCGCCCAGACGTCTCCACGTCAGAACGGCCAGGACCGAGACGAGCAGCGCGGCAAAAACGGCGCCCCGGCTGAGGTTGGGCGCATTCGCCTGCGCGACCCGGACGGCCCGGTCCGGAATATCGGACCAGAAGAGTCCGGTCCATGCGTTCATGGCGCCCTGCGGCGCGATGGCGACACCCAGAAGCAGGACCACCGCGACCCCGGCGCCGATGGCGAGATTGCGTCGCGTCCGGGGTGAAACGTCCGTCGGATAGAGGACCCGCTGCAGTCCGATGGCGCCAAGAACGCACGCGGGGAACGCGAACAGAAACGCGATCATGCCCGGCGCCCGGAGCACCTTCATGCCGGGAATATAGCGGTACGCGTAACCGTGCACAAAGGTATGGGGTCCGAGAGCGAATGCCAGGGCGAGGAAAAAAAGCAGGAGAAAGATCCCGATTCTCGGATCGCGGCGGATGCGCCCCACGGCGAGCGCGGCGAAGAAGAGAACGGTCATGCCGAAATATTCGGAATTGAGTTTAAACGGATTGCGTCCCCAGTAGTTGCGTTTCCTACGGTCCGGGTCGTCGAAGTGCGCGAACTCCGGCACGACGAGCGAAGCGACTTCCTCGGGGTGCAGCGACCACGTCTGCGCGTATTCCAGGCCCTTGCCTTCGCCTTCGCCCAACGCCCTTCTGGATTCCGTCCGGGTGTACCAGTATTGCGGAAACACGCCCATGGCGCCGATGCCCAGGCCCAGGCAAACCGCTCCGGCGCTGAAAAGGCTTCGGCGCAGGGCCGCTACGATGTCTCTCTCGCCGTAGAAGGACACCGCGAGCCTGGCGGCGAAGAGAATGGCCAGGCCGCAAAGGGCGTAGTACAGCATCTGAAGATGCGGCGTGTAGATACCCGCGCCAATGGCGACGGACAGAACGAGGAAGTAGATGGGGCGGCCGGTCTCCATGCCGCGGTACAGCCCCCAGACCATCAGCGGGAACAGGCCGATAACCAGCATCTTGGCTTCGTGGCCGGCGTAGATGAAGGTGAGCAGGGCGGGCGCGGAGGCGTACGCGATGCCCGTGAGCCAGGCCGTGAGCGGCTTCATGCCGAAACCGCGGATACAGAGATACATGAAATAACCGGCCATGAACATGGCGAAGAAATACCGCCAGCCCAGAAGCCGGTGCCGGGTTGTAAACAGGGCGATGATCTCCAGCGGAAAATAGTCCGACATCCGTTGTCCGGTCACCGGGGTGCCGCCGAGATAACGCGTCCAGTTGGCCGGGGCCAGATTGGCCAGCTTTTCAAGGAAGGGCTCGCGTCCCTTGTGGAATTCCCTTCCCGTGTCCTGTCCGAGAATGACGTGATCGGTGAAGACGAACCCGGCGAAGTACACCACGCTCAGGAGCAGGAAGAACGCAACCGGGGCCCAGGGCGACGCGAGATAGGGACCGAAACGGTCGAAGAGGGTCTTCGAGGTTTCAGGCCTCGGCGCCGGGGAGCGCCGGCCGGCTCTTTTTCTTCGCTTGCTCACGTTTCGGCTCCGGGGTTCAGGGCGGCCATCGGGAGATCTCCTTTCCGGGGACGGTTTCCGGACCCCGGCCGAGATACGTGGTTGCGAAGGCGTAGAAAAACCAGCGCAGGTACTCCGGCAGCCAGCGGATGACTCTGAAGCGGCTTCGGCCGGAGGTCCTTTCGTACCACGCCGCGGGTACCTCCGCAACTTTCCAGCCCAGCCGGTGGCATTTGACAAGGAGTTCGATGCCGTAAGCGAAACCCGCCGAAGACTCGATCTTCGCGCGGTCCAGCAGCCGCCTGGAGAACAGGCGCAGGCCGTTGCTGGCGTCCCGGGCGGGTAGCCGCGCCAGATAATAAAGGGTGAAGGCGGAGCTCCTGACAAGCAGAGATTTCAGCCAGGGCGCGCCCACCATGCAGCCGCCGTCGACAAACCGGCTGGCGCAGACGACGTGGCAGCCGTTCAGGTATTCCCGGTACATCCTGTCGATAATGCCCGCGTTATAGGTATCGTCGGCCGGCCACATGATTGCCGCCGGCGCTTCGCCTTCGCTGAATCCCGTGACGACGGCCCCGTGGGCGCCCCGCCCGCGGTTCCGGACCCTGACGATCTCGCATCGGCTATCCGTGAAATCCTTCAGGGCCTCCAGCGTGTCGTCGGACTCATCGTCGTAACAGATCAGCACGCGGAAGGGCGTGCTCGTGGCATCGCACAGCGCGTTGAGCACGTTCAGGATGTTGCCGCCCTCATTGTACACGGGGATGACGACGTCGAGATCTGGCATGGCCCGGGTTTGACCGTGATTCCTCATTTTTCGAGGACGTTAATTCGAATATGTGTCTGTTAAAAAAGCGATTAGACTGATGATTACCAGGATACACCAGGACACTGCATGTGAACTGAAAAAACGTCCTTCATGACGACCATTTCGGCCTGTTTCGAAGGGTTTCGTCGCAGTGCCGCGTTGCGGCTTTTGCGGAATTGAGGTTAACCCTGATTCCCAGTTATTCGGTGACCTGAATGTCGGATATACACAGAAGAACAAAGGCGTATGGACTCAATGGTCCCGGATACCTGAAGTCACTGGACGTGAAGGGGAATTTAACCCATTTGAACGACCTCAATACCCCGTTCTCGCACCGTCCCCTTCTGTGCCTTTTGTGCTTTTTGTGGTAAATTGACTGTTGTCTTTCTTTGAATCAAGGTTAAGCTTTCGAATCGCATAAACCTTTGTGCGGTCAGTCAATCCGCCACGATCCGGGGCGACGGAAGCGGGACGATGTATTTTCCCCTGAAACCCTTGCGCGTGAGTCTGGGTATGAGTTCCCCGGCGATATGCCAGGAAAAGAGCAGCGCGTATTCGGGCTGGTCGCTGAACAGCGCGGATTCTTCGAGTACGGGGATGCGGGTGCCCGGCATGTATTTGCCGATTTTGTACGAACCCGGGATTTCAAGGACGCAGTCGATCGTCTCGCGGTCCAGTCCGGTATAGGCAATCAGGGTGCTGGCGCGGGAGGGGGCGCCGATACCGTAGATGCGGCCTGCTGAGGCCTTGACGTCTCGCAGCAGGCCCAGGAGGTCTCGTTTGCTCTGCAGTACGTCCGCGGCGAAGCGGCGGTAGGTTTCCGGGTCGAGCAGGCCGGCCCGTCGTTCCTCTTCGAGCTGATTCGAAACGGACGGTTCCACCGGATATCCTCCCCTGCGGGCGGCAAAGACGCGGATGGAGCCGCCGTGCGTGGGGATGCGTTCCACGTGGAAGATTTCCAGTCCGTGTTTTTCCAGGAGGAATTTGAGGCTGTGCAGTGAATAGTACCTGAGGTGCTCGTGGTAGACGGTGTCGTACTGCAGCGTCCCGATCAGGTCCAGCAGGTAGTGGGACTCGGAGACGAAAACCCCGGATTCGTCCAGGATGTCCAGAATTCCGGCCACGACTTCGTCGACGTCGGGTATGTGCGCGAAGACGTTGGTTGCGGTCACGAGGCGGGCCTGGCCGTATTCGGCGACGACCGACCTCGCGGTTTCCCGTGAGAAAAAAGCCTGGAGGCTGTGGATGCCCCTCTCGTTTGCAAGCTGCGCCCTGTCCGTGGGGTCGATGCCCAGGACCCTGCAGCCCCCAGCCTGGAAATTGGCCAGCAGCGTGCCGTCGTTGGAGCCGACGTCGATCACAAACGAGGCTCCGTCGACGCCCAGCCGGTCCCTGCATTTTTCGAACAGGTCCGCGAAATTCTCGCGGAGAATGCGCGTGGTGCCGCTGGTGTAGGGATATTCCGGCGGAAACAGGACTTCGGGGTCCACCTGGCACCCGATCTGCACCAGGTGAGAGTCCGGGCAGTAGAGCAGTTCCAGGGGATACATCGGGCGATCGACGGGCGCCGCGCCTACCGGTTGCATGTCGTTCACCGGCGGCACGAAGCCCAGGAAGAGTACGGACTGAAGATTCGCGGATTGGCTGATCTGGCAACGGGTGACGTTTCGGGAGGTCGCGTGCGGCAAGCGTGCTCCTTCTTCTCAACTACGGTGGTTTGCCAGGTACCAGCCGATCGTGCCGGCCAGACCGTCGCGGAGCGAGACTCGGGGGCGGTAGCCGAGGGCTCTGAGCTTGTCGATACAGGGTCGCCTTCTCTCGGGGCTGCCTGCTGTCAACGCACCCGGGATGATCTGGAAATCCCTGCCGATGCGTTCGAAAATCAGCCTGGCGAGACGCCTGATCGTAACTTCGGCGTCGTTGCCGACGTGGTAGATATTCAGGTGCGCGCCTCTTTCCATGACGATTGCCAGCCCGTCGGTGAAATCGTCGATATGCATGAAAGCCCGGGTCTGCGAGCCGTCGCCCTGTATCGGAAACGGTACCGCGCCGTGAGGGTGTTCGGTTGCGAGCGCGGCCGCCCTCAGAATGAGTTGGGGAATGACGTGCTCGCGTCCCATGTCGGGCCCGTACACGTTGTGCGGGCGGACGACGAGGACGCGCTTCAGGCGTCTCCTGCCGTAGTTCAGGGCCATGAGTTCGCTGATGATTTTGCTGCCGCCGTAGGAAAAGCGGGGATTCAGGGGGTCGGGAACGGAAAGTGGCGCGGATTCGTCCGTGGGAATGGTCGGCGGGGTCTGGTACACTTCGGAACTGGAGGCCAGGACGTATTCGGGAACGTCGTGCGTCAGGCAGGCGTCGATGGTGTTCACGACGCCCTTCACCCCCACGTCGAGGACGGTTTCAGGTTTGCTGTAGAACCATTCGGTGCCGTTTACCGAGGCCAGGTGACAAAGGCTTTCCACGCCCCTGGCGGCTCTCCCCACGGCATCCGCGTCCCGGACGTCCGCTTCCACGAATTCCACCCGGTCGCTTACGTCCGCCAGTCGGCCCGCGTGTCCTCGTGACAGATTGTCGAGAACCCGAACCCGGTGGCCGTCCTGAAGCAGGCGCCGTACCAGGGAGGAACCGATGAATCCCGCGCCGCCCGTGACGAGGTAGAGCTTACTCACCGGTCAGAAACCCCCAGATATCCACGACAGGTTTGCTCTTGAGGTCCAGCCGCCGGTACGCCGTGTGCGGCACGCACAGGACCAGCAGGTCGCTTCGTTCCATGACCTCCCGGACGGGCAGCAGGTTTGGGTCCGTGGTCACGTGCGGATCCGTGGTCGTCACCTCCCTGGCCCGGAACGCCAGGATGTCCTTCAGCTTGTAACTCAGCGAAAACCGGGTGTCGTCGCTGTCCGCCTTGAAGGCCATGCCAAGCAGGCCGATGCGGAGACGACGCAGGTCGCCGTACCGGTTGAGAATCTCCTCGACCAGGTGGTTCACCAGGCCCTGGTTGACGTTCATGGCCGCCCGTCCCAGCGTGAAACCGTCGCTGGCGAATGCGGCCAGTTGCATGGTATCCTTCAGCAGGCAGGGGCCCGCCGCGAATCCCGCGGAGGGGATGTCCCGGGCGCGAGGGTAGTCTTTCTTCATGCCTTCGAGCACCCGGCTGTAGTCCACGCCCGCGGCGTTTGCGATCGTATAGAACTGGTTCGCGGTTGCAAACTGGATATACCGGTACGCATTGCTGAACAGTTTCGCGAATTCGGCTTCGATGGGCGTCAGGTGAACGATCCCGGGCGAGATACGCCTGAAGAGGGCGGCGGCCTCTTGTTCGGCTTCAGCCGTGGTGCCGCTGACGATCTGGGTGAGCAGCGGGATCTCCTCGATGGCCTGGCCCTGCACGATGCGCTCGGGGCAAAAGGAGACCCTGGTGTTTCTGCCGTTCGCCCGGAGGTAGTCGTACAGCCAATCCGTCGTGCCCGGGGAAACCGTGGACCGGAGGATGACGAGTTGGTCGTCGGACAGATGCGGCAGCATGTCGTCCGCGAGACTTTTGAAAGTCGAGAGAATCGGCTTCGAGAGCTCTTCCACGGGCGTGCCGATGGTCACGATCACGGTGGCCGCGTCGGCCACACACGACGTTTCGGACGAGACGGCCAGCCGGCCCTCCGCGAGCGCATTGGCCAGCAGGTCGCCGGCGCCCTGCTCCGCGAACGGCATCCGCCCGTCGTCGATCGACTCGAGAGACGCTTTATTGATGTCGCAGATGATGACGCGAAAGCCCTTGCCGGCGAAAATCAGCGCCAGTGGGAGACCCACGCGGCCGGCGCCGCCCACAATGCAGATGTCATTTGCGTATCCGGTGGTCATATGCACTATAACTCATTAAGCCTATAGAGTAGTTGATTTGAAGGTGGGACAGACGTTCCTGTCTGCCATCACCCAAGGGTCTGAATGTAAACTTGTTCCTGCTCCATGGCAATCCGGTCCCAGGAAAAGTTGGCGGCCCATGCCCTCCCGTTATCGCCAAGTTCCGCGCGCAGGCGGGAATCCTCGAGCAGGCGATTCATGGCGCCCGCCAGGGCTTCCGGGTCCTCCGCCGGCACCAGCAGGCCGGTCCGGTCCCGCCGGATGGCGTCGACGAGCCCTGGGATCTCCGTGCCGATCACCGCTTTCCCCGCGACGCCGGATTCGATCGCGGCGATGCCCCATCCTTCGAATCGGGAAGGCTGACAGGTGAACAACGCGCCGGCGTAGAGGTTCCATTTTTCCGCTTCCGAAACCGGCCCCGTGAGTTCCACGCGATCCGAAATGCCCAGGGAGCGGGAGACGGACATCAGTTCGTGCAGGCGAGCTTTCGTGCCCCGACCCGCAAGAACCAGGCGGACGTCTTGATGCGTTGGCTTCAGCGTGGCGAATGCCCGGAGCAGGACGTCGATGCCCTTGTTGTAGGTGTCCATGCGCCCGAAAAAGAGAATATAGTCCTCCTCGCGAGTTTCTGCCAACGCCGGGTGACGCACACCGTTGCATACCGTATGGACGGGTGTGTTCGGGCGCGCGCGCCTCTCCAGGTGACGGGCGGTACTCGGTGACACCGCGATGATCCGGCGGTGCAGCCGGGTGTGGAGGCCTTCGGCGGCGGCCGCCAGCAGGCCGATGCCGGGGTATTTCCGCGCGGCGTGTGCGGATATGGGATGGTGAAAGACCATCACCGAACGAGCCTGCCGGGATGGAAACGCGTAAACGGGCGAGAACGCGGAAAAGTCGTACACCCAGAGGTCGAAGGGCCACTTCGCCAACGCACGCGACGCCAGCGCCGAGAAGCTCAGACGGCTGAACAGATAGTTCCGGCAGGTCCCCACCCTGCGGATGCGGACGCCGTCGCGGCGTTCCTCCCGGGCGGCGCCGGGAAAGTGACCCGTCAGGAGGGTGATCTCGTGCTTCCGGGCCAGGCGGCGGTTGATCTCCATGGCCCTGACCGCGCCGCCTCCTCCGCACCAGGGGTTGTCCACGTCGTCGTAAATGGTGTGGAGGATTCTCATAATTCGGGGAGAGGGAAGAGATAATACGGGAGAGGATCGGTATCCTTACTTCACACGCTCAATGATGCGTTCGATGACGGCGCTTGTCGAGGTGTTGAACCGCGTTGAAACCGTGGCTACACGGCCTCCCGCGCGTTCGACGACCTCGCGGGCGACGATCTGGTCCGGCGAATAGTCCCCGCCCTTGACGAGGACGTCAGGCAGCAGGTCTCGCAGGATATCGTGCGGTGTGTCTTCCTCGAACACGCAGATATAGTCGACGGCTTCCAGGCCGGCCAGCACGCCGATCCGTTCCTCAATCGACAGAATCGGGCGGCCTCTGCCCTTGATGCGCCGGACGGAGTCGTCGCTGTTGAGCGCCACGAGGAGCGCGTCGCCCAGGGCGCGCGCCTGTTGAAGAAAAGCCACGTGGCCGGGATGGATCAGGTCGAAGCAGCCGTTGGTGAAGACCAGCCTTGCGCCGGTTCGCGCGAGACGCTGCCGCACCTTTCTGGCCCGGTCCGGTGAAAGGACCTTGCCGCCTTCGGCGCCGGGATCGATTCCCGGGCTCACGCGCGGCGCTTTATCGGGAGTCATGTTGAACCCGATGCGGAATGAAGTGCGGGCTGCTACAAAACGCCCTTGGTGGAGGGAATCCCCACGACGCCGGGGTCCTGTCCGCATGCCTGCCGGAGCGCCCGGCCGGCTGCCTTGAAAATCGCTTCGGTGGCGTGGTGGGCGTTTGTCCCGCGAATCAGGTCGATGTGTGCGTTCAGGCGCCCGTGGTCCGCGAGCGACCGGAAGAACTCCGGGCTCATCGCCGTGGGGTACGCGCCCACCATCTCGTCGGGCAGGTCGGCGTTGTAGACCAGGAACGGACGGCCCGAGAGGTCGACGGCCGCGCGCGCGAGGGCTTCGTCCATAGGCACGAAACTGTGTCCGAAGCGTGTGATACCGGCCTTGTCGCCCAGCGCATCGGAAAATGCCCTGCCCAGACAGATGCCCACGTCTTCCACCGTGTGGTGCGCGTCCACGTCCAGGTCGCCCCGGCAGGTCACGTCCAGGTCGAATGCCCCGTGCCTGGCGAACGCGTTGAGCATATGGTCGAAAAAACCGATGCCCGTTTCGAGCCGGCAGTCTCCCGACCCGTCCAGGTTCAGCGTGAGGTCGATATCGGTTTCCGAGGTCTTGCGTTGTATGCGGGCGGTGCGAAGGACCGGCATGGGGGTCTACCTTTCCTGAATTTGGCTTCTAATCCTGCCTGATCCTGGTAATCCTGCTCATCCTGTCCATCCATGTAAGTTTGTGTTCTGTGGACTATTCAGGCTGTACGAACGAATCATTGAGCGTCCCCTCGAGCGCGTTCAGAAAGAGGGTGTTTTCCCCGGCCCTGCCGATACTCACCCGCAGGGCGTTCTCAAGGAGAGGATACGAGGTGACGTTGCGGATGAGGATGCCCCTTTCGATAAGCCCGTTGAAGACCCGGGCGGGGTCGCTGACTTCGAAGAGGATGAAGTTCGCATGCGACGGCCGGGGGCGGACGCCGTCCATTTTCCGGAGGGCACTGAACACCCGCTCTCGTTCGTCCCGGATCGTCCTGACGCGTTCCCGGATCAGGCGCTCGTGTTTCAGAATGTGCAGCGCCGCCGAATGGGAGAAGAGGTTGATGTCGAACGGCACTTTGGCTTTGAGGACCTCCCGGGCGATTTCGGGATGCGCCATCAGGTAGCCGATGCGGATACCCGCCGCGCCGAGGGCTTTTGAAAAGGTCTTCAACACGATGAGATTGGGATATTCCCCGAGCAGGTCGCGCGCCGTCTCATCGCTGAATTCCGCATAGGCCTCGTCCACCATCACCAGCGCGTCGGTTTGTTCGAGCAGGGCTTTCAGGTCCGTATTGGAAACGACGCAGCCGGTCGGGTTGTTGGGGGAGCCGAAGACGACCATGTTGGCCGATTCCCGCCGGACGGCTTCCCGGATACCGGGCAGGTCGAAGGTGAAGTCCGCGGTGAGGTCCACCGGAACCACGCGACCGCCGAAGAAGCCGGCGTAGAGGCCGTACAGCGAAAAACTGGGCGACGGGATGACCACCGGCGCGCCCGGGCAGGTGCTGACGGCCAGAACGAGCTGTACGAGGGTGTTGGAGCCGTTGCATACGATCAGCGCGTCAGGACGCCAGCCGGCGAAGTCGGCCAGGGCTTCAACCAGGTCCATCTCCATCGGCTGGGGATAGCGGAACCAGGGCCGCTTCCGGACGTCCGCCAGGATCTCGTTCTTGAGATCGTCCGGAACGTCGAACGGGCTTTCATTCTGATTCAGTTTTACCGGGCAGTCGTAGTGCGTCAGGTGGTACCCGTCCGCGGACCGGATTTCCGGCCTGATGCGTTTCAGGGGCGGATCGATCATCGGAGACGATCCAAAATGAGAACGCCGCGCCCGCATTGTCGCCGGCGTGCGACGGTGGCGCGGGCGGGCGGCTGCGGATGGCGCCGGCGCTATTCCTGCCGGACACGGATGGCGTTGGCGTGCGCGTCCAGTCCCTCGGCTTCCGCCAGGGCGATAATATCGCCGGCCGTCTTCTTCAAACGGCGGTCCGTGTAGGAGACGATACTCGAGCTTTTCAAAAAGGTATCCACGCCCACCGGCGAGGCGAACCGCGCGGCGCCGGCGGTGGGCAGAATGTGGTTCACGCCGGCGTAATAGTCGCCGACGGGTTCGGACGAGGCCGCGCCCAGAAAGACCGCGCCCGCGTTTCTGACCTCGTTCAGACGGGACCACGGGTCGCGCACCAGGAGTTCGACGTGTTCCGGGGCGATACGGTTCGCCAGCCGGATGCCTTCGTCCAGGTCCCTGACCACCACAACCGCGCCGAAGTTGCGAAGGGCTTTGCGGACGGCGTCGCGGCGGTCCAGGCGGGCGGCCTGCCGCTCGACCTCGTCGGCGACCTCACCCGCGAGGGCTGAACTGGGCGTGATACACACGACGGCTTCGAAGCCGCTTCCATGTTCGGCCTGCGACAGCAGGTCGGCGGCGACGTACCTGGGGTTTGCCTCCTCGTCGGCCAGTACGACGATTTCGCTGGGGCCGGCGACCATGTCGACGTCGACGGTTCCGAAGACCAGTTTCTTGGCGATCTGCACGGACGGGTGGCCTGGGCCCACGAGTTTGTCCACGCCCGGGATGGAGGCGGTGCCGAAGGCCAGGGCGGCAACGGCCTGCGCGCCGAAAACCCTGTAGATTTCGTCAACGCCCACCACGTGGGCGGCCGCCAGTACGGCCGGATGCACGGAGCCGTCCGGTCGCGGCGGCGTGGCCATGCAGAGGCGCGTCACGCCTGCGATGCGGGCCGGAATGGCGGCCATCAGCAGCGTTGAGAAAAGCGGGGCGCTGGCGCCGGGAATGAGCATGCCAACCCGCTCGATGGGGAGTACCCGCCTGCCGAGTACGACGCCGTCGCCGTCTTCGATGAACCACGAGGTCTGTTTCTGTGCGCCGTGAAACCGCCGGATGTTCTCCGCCGCGGCCCTGATGGTTCGGATCAGGTCCGGGTCCGTTTCCCGGTACGCGGCGTGGACGTCCGATTCAGGCACGCGCATCCCGGACGCCGTGAGATCCACGCCGTCCAGTCTGCGGGTATATTCCAGGACCGCGTCGTCGCCGCGTACCCGCACGGCGTTGACGATTTCCTGAGCGGAGGCCAGCAGGTCCGGCTCGAAATCTGTGGTCCGCGAAAGAATGGCGCTGAGTCTGGGGGGCGGGTTCTCCTGATCGTAGGTGACAACGTCGATCATCAGTATATCACTTTGTTCAATGGATATTCAATGATGCCCTCGGCGCCATAGTTTTTCAGCAGGGGCACGGTGTCGCGCACAACCCGTTCGTCAACGACGACCTCCACCGCCACCCAGTCGCCGTCGAGCAGGTTGGAAATGGTGGGGTTGTTCAGTGCGGGAAGCAGGCCCACAACCGCATCCAGATCTTTCCGCCTGACGTTCATCTTCAGGCCCACCTTGTCTTCAGCCTGGAAGGCGCCCACGAGCAGCGTGGCGATATTCCGGGCTTTCTCCCGTTTCCACGGGTCGTCCCACGCGCTTCTGTTGGCGACGAAGCGCGGGGTGGTCTCGAGCAGGTCTTCCACGATCCGGAGTTTGTTGGCGCGGATCGAAGACCCGGTTTCCGTGAGTTCCACAATGGCGTCCACCAGACCGGGCACGAAACCACCGCCGTCATCAGCCTGCGCCGGCGCGCCCGCCGCCCGGACCTTGGCCTCCGTGGACCCCCAGGAGAACTCCACTTCCGCCTGTACGCCCCGCGCGTCCAGGAACTTCCTGGTGACATTGACCAGTTCCGTTGCGATACGCCCGCCCTGCAGATCCTCCACTGTGCGGACCGGGGACGCTTCCGGCACGGCGATAACCCAGCGCGCGGGCTGTGCGGTGGATTTGCTGTACGGCAGTTCCGCGACCTCGACGACGTCGGCGTCGTTTTCCAGGATCCAGTCCTTGCCCGTAAGGCCCACGTCGAGTACGCCCCGTTCCACGTAATGGGCGATCTCCTGTGCGCGAAGGAACAGGCCCTCCAGGTCCGGATCGTCTATGGACGGGACGTAGGACCTGTGGTTGGCGCGAATCCGGTAGCCTGCGTTCGCGAACAGATCGAGCGTGGACTCCTGAAGGCTGCCCGACGGCAGTGCGATTCTCAAAACCGCCATTGAAGATTCCCCTGCGGCGGGGATATCTGCGGCCCCGCCCGTGTGAAGGACGGTCTCAAAATTCACACAATCCATCATACTTGTCAACATAAACCTATCCCAAACACGCGACGAAAGGCCCGCGTGACCGGCGGCCGGGCGCCCACAAGGGACGCCCCTACAAGGCGGTAACGAGCGAATCAGGGACGTAGGCGCTTTGATCTCGCGCCGGCATCGTGGAGCACGCATCGCCGATAGATTCGTCCAAGTCATATCGCTCGCATTCAGATAGACATTCGGTTGGCTGACGCGATACCACTCCGGAGCACTCCCGGAGCAGGGCGCGTTGTCCCGTCCCGCTCCGATTATCGGTATCCTCCGGGGCTGGCAGGACACCGTATCAGGTGAGTACCGTGAGGGTATTCGCGCCATGCATAAGGCAGGCCCCGCGCCCAGCGGCGACTATTCCAAGGGCGGTTAGACGGTAGAGGTGAGCCGTTAGAAGAAATCCTTGCCCGATACTTTATTCCTTCTTGCCTTCGGCACGAGAAGAAACCTCGCAAGGCGGGTACTCTCTCCCCTCTCCCGTCTTCCGTCTCCCCGCTTTTTAGGAACACGCCGTAGGCAGGGAATTTGGGGAGAAGTGGATTTTGAATTTGGACTTCGCTCTTGCCTTCCGCTTTTAGCTGACAGCTGTAAACTGATAGCTGACAGCTTTGTCTGAAGGGGCGGGTGGAGTGGTCCCTCCGGTTGACAAAACCGCCGCAGAGGCGTAAGTTTGTCTTGAATTCAGCAGGCGCCCGCGGGCGGGACAGAACACGGATTTCATCTCCTTTCCTGAACAGAAATCCTGTATTCGAAAACCACAAACGAACGGATGGTCGCCATGGCACACGCGCATCTGGTGGGACTGATCGCCGACACGCACGACAACAAGGCTTCCGTGGAGAAGGCGACGGCAGTGTTCAACGAGCGGGACGTCGGGCTGGTGGTGCACGCCGGGGACTATATCGCGCCCTTCAACGCCAAATGGATGGCCGGCATGAGCGCCCCCATGGTCGGTGTTTTCGGCAATAACGACGGCGAGCGCTTCGGGCTTCGCGCCCAGTTCGAATCGCTGGGCGCCATACACCGCGCGCCGTACGCATTCGCGCACGAGGGCAGGCGGCTGCTGGTTCTTCACGAACCCGACGAGGTGGACGCGCTGGCGGCAAGCGGCGCTTATGACGTGATCGTCTACGGTCATACCCACGAGATCGACGTGCGCACCGGCGGGACGCTGGTCGTCAATCCCGGGGAGGCCGGCGGCTGGGTGACCGGCCGGTCCACGGTAGGGCTGCTGGATCTGCAGCGCCTTCACGTCGAGATTCTGGACCTCTGACCGCGTTTCACACCGGTCCCGTCTGTGTCTTTTGTGCTTTTTGTGGTCAATTGGACCGTTGTCTTTTCTCGGATTGAGGTTAACCGCGGGACGGCGGCGCAGGCTTCCTCGAACAAGGTTTGGAAGATGAACTCGGGAACGGAAAATCGCAGTGCGGCGCCGGCCGGACTGAGCCGAAAAGCCGTGCGCAGGCGACTCAGTGAGATTGTGTCTCATATGCCGCGGGAACCCGGTGTGTATATGTTGAAGGACGAACTGGGGCGGATCATATACATAGGAAAGGCAAAGTGCCTGCGAAGCCGGGCGCAATCCTACATCCGGTCCAACGCGTACGACGGCCGGCGTCAGTTCCGGGCGCTCGTGCGCAACGCGCGGGACCTGGAATACATCGTGGCGGATACCGAGGTGGATGCCCTGATCCTGGAGTCCAATCTGATCAAGGAGCATAAGCCAAGGTACAATATCAACCTGAAAGACGACAAGAAGTACCCGTTCGTCCGGATTACCGATGAGCCCTTTCCCAGAATTCTGTTTACGCGCGACGTGATCAAGGACGGGTCGCGCTATCTGGGACCCTATACCGACGTGAAGGCCCTGCGCCGGACCCTCGAAACCATGCACCGGCTGTTCCGTATACGAAGCTGTGACTACGCGTTGCCGGCCGCGAACGTCCGCCTCTGCCTCGATTATGAGATAAAACGTTGCGACGGACCCTGCGAGGGGCTTATCTCGGCAGCGGAATACCGCAAGATCGTGCGCGAGGCCGTGCTGTTTCTGACGGGGCGCCATACGCAGGTGGTGGCCGCGCTGAAGGAACGCATGCGGAATGCGGCCGCCGAACAGCGTTTCGAGGAGGCCGTGGTCTACCGGGACCGGCTTCGGGACCTGGAGCAGACGACCAACCGCCAGAGAGTGGTGTCCGCCGAACAGAAAGACTGGGACACGATCGCGGTCGCCAGGGAAGACGACGAAGCCTGCTGCGTGGTGATGGAGGTACGCGAGGGAAGGCTGATCGGGAGGCAGCACTATTTCCTGGGTGGCGTGCTGGACGCGCCGGTCGAAGAGGTGGTCGGCTCCTTCGTCCAGTTGCTCTATCTGACGGCATCGTTCGTGCCGGAGGAGATCTGCCTGCCGTGCGATATCGAGTCCCGCGAGACCGTGCTGGACTGGCTGAGGGGGCGTGCGGGGGGTCTGGTGGAAATCCGCGTGCCGCAGCGGGGCGACAAGGCGCGGCTGGTGAAGATGGCGGAGAACAACGCCGCGCTGTTGCTCAGCGAGCGCCGGTTGAGGCGGGAGAACAGCCGGTCCCAGGCGCCCGCCGCGGTCGCCGCGCTGCAGCGCGACCTGCGCCTCGAGCGGCCCCCGAAGCGGATCGAGGCCATGGACATTTCGAATTTCCAGGGGTCGGACCCCGTGGCGTCGCTGGTGTGTTTCGTAGACGGCCGCCCCCGGAAATCCGAGTACAGGCACTTCAGGATTACGGGTATCGAAGGTCCCGACGATTTCGCGATGATGCGGCAGGTGGTGACGCGGCGTTTCAAACGCCTGATGGAGGAGGGGCGGGCGTTTCCGGATCTGCTGCTGATCGACGGCGGAAAGGGGCAGCTCTCCAGCGCGGTGGCTGCGTTGAATGAGGTCGGCGTCCGGGATCAGCCGGTGATCGGCCTCGCCAAGCGGCTCGAGGAAGTTTTCCTGCCGGCCCACCCGGACCCGCAGAACATCCCCAAGGCATCGGCGGCGCTCAAGCTGTTGCAGGCCGTCCGGGATGAGTCGCACCGGTTTGCCGTCACCTATCACCGCAAGTTGAGGCAGAAACGAACGCTGGCTTCCCGGCTGGATGAGCTCGACGGGGTGGGTCCTTCCCGGCGGAAAGCGATGCTGGCCCATTTCGGATCCATGAAAAAGATCCTGCAGGCGGGCGCGGTGGAACTCGCGGCGGTGGAAGGCATCGGACCGAAGCTCGCCGAACAGATCGCGAAACAACTGGCAATGGATCTATCGAAACCTACCCCGTGACCCCCTTCCTGAAGGAAGAAGGAAGAAGGAAAAAGTAGCGGTAACATTGACCTCTGTCACTTCCGCAATCGGACTCTCTCAAGAATCGAATGGAAGCGGATTGCTGAGGAGAGTGGAAAACCGGCGGCGTTTCCTTGAAAATCAGAGCGTCTATGGATGGCCGGCACGCGAAACCCGCCTTTTCTCCCTCTTTCCTTTAGGAGAGAGGGCCGGGGAGAGAGGTCTGCGGGGTGGTGGGGAGGGTTTGCTCTTGCCTTTGCCTTTCGTTTTTTGGCTAATGGCTGAGAGCTTTACCTGAGGGCCGGGAGCGCGGCCTATTAACAAGGAGTCCACTTATGAAAAACGGAAACGGCACGCCATCGGACATTCAATCCGCCATCCTTCAAACAGGCCTGGGGCAGGTCGAGGTTGCCTGGAACGGGACCCGTCTGGCGTCGGTCCGGCTGGGGGGCTTCGGAAGGGTGGATATCGCGCGTCCCTCGCTGGTTGACGGCAGTCCCCCGGATCCGGCGGGGCAGCGCCTCATCGACGCGCTGGCCGGTTACTTTTCCGGTGAGCCGATCGGGTTCCACGATCACCCGGACATGTCCGGCTATACGGCATTTCAGGGGATGGTCTGGCGGGCGACGCGGGAGATCCCGTATGGCGGGCGGCGGTCTTACGGCGACGTGGCGAATGCCGTCGGGCGCCCGAAGGCCGCCCGTGCGGTGGGCGCCGCGCTGGGGAAGAACCCGTACGTGATCGTGGTGCCATGCCATCGGGTTGTGGGGGCTTCCGGGGCGTTGACGGGCTTCGCCTACGGCGGAGAATGGAAAGCCGCGCTGCTGGCGCTGGAGCGAAACGGGTGAGAGGGGAGAACGCGGGAATGACGGTCGAGACCGATTTTGATACGGGCGAACAGCGCCTGACGGCAGAGTGGCGCAACGCGCTGCGCGGGTTCATGGATTACATCCACCTGGAGCAGGGTCTGGCCGAGAATACCGTTTCGGCCTATGCCCGGGACCTGGTACGGTACGCCACGGTTCTGGAGGCGCGGGGCGTAACAACGCCCGTCCACGTGTCTCAGGCGGATGTATCCTCGCTATTGCGGTTGCTGGGAGAACTCGGCCTGGAAGCGTCCAGCGTGGCGCGAAACCTGACCGCCGTCCGGATGTTTCATCGGTACCTGCAGGCGGAGGGGATGATCGAAAACGACCCCACCGAGCATATGAAGTCGCCCAAACTGGGCCGGAAACTGCCAGCCGTCCTGAACATATACGAAGTGGAACGCCTGATGATGGAGCCGGACGTGGAGACGACGCTGGGTCTCCGGGACCGCGCGCTGCTCGAGATGTTGTACGGAGCGGGTCTCCGGGTTTCGGAGCTGATCGGCCTGGAACGAATGCATCTCCTGTTCGACCTGGAGGTGGTGCGCGTGATCGGCAAGGGCAGCCGGGAGCGGATCGTGCCCATCGGATCGGAAGCCGTGGCGTGGGTCAATCGCTATCTGACGGGCCCGCGCGAGGAATTGAGCGGTCCGGCGTCGGGGAGTACGGTTTTCCTGAACTTCCGCGGCGGGGCCATGTCGCGAATGGGTGTGTGGAAGATACTGAGGCGCTGCGTTCAGAACGCCGGTATCGTGAAATCGGTAAGCCCGCACACGATGCGCCACTCGTTCGCAACCCATCTGCTGGAGGGTGGCGCCGACCTCCGGGCCGTGCAGGAAATGCTGGGGCACGTGGACATCTCGACAACGCAGATCTACACCCACGTCGACCGTGAATACCTGAAGGAAGTCCACCGCAGCTTTCATCCCAGGGCATGAGAAGGAAAAAGGAAAAAGGAAGAAGGAAAAAGGAAAAAGGTAGAAAAGCGGGGAGACGGAAGCCGGTAGGAGAAATGCGGGAAGAGGTCTCGCTTTCCGATAGCCATTCGGTTATCGAAAGCGACGGCTCTTGCGAGTACTTCCAGAGCAGGGCGCGTTGTTCCGTCCCGCACCGATTTACGTTTTCCTCCCGGGTTGGCAGGCCGGCGTTTCGGGTGAATCCTGTGAGGGTATTCGCGCCAAACATAAGGCAGGCCCCGCGCCCAGTGGCGACTATTCCAAAGGCGGTTAGACGGTAGAGGGAAGCCGGTAGAAGAAATCCTTGCCCGCTATTTCATTCCTTCTTGCCTCCGCCACGAAAAGGAAACGCACAAGGCAGGCAATCTCTACCCTCTTCCGTCTACCCTGATTATCTTTTTGCCTTCGTGTCTCCGTGTGAGGCCGGTTTTCCTGCCTTTTCTCCCTCTTTCCTTTAGGAGAGAGGTCTGCGGGGGTGGGAGGAGCGGTCGCCTTTCTTAACCCCATTCAGACGTTTACAACCATGAAAAAGACATTCACCGACCTCAGCGAACACTTACAGGCGGTCGAAATCCTGTCTTCCGCGCCCTGCCGGCTGGACGTTGGCGGCACGTGGGACCTCAAGTGCTTCGCGCTGCCCTACGCCAGCCTGAATCCCGCCACCACCAACATCGCCATTTCCGCGCGCACCGGCATTCGCCTCAAAGCCTGCGAACCGGGCTGCGTCCGGATTCTGGATGAATTTCACCGCGAGACGTTTCCCGCGGACGCGCCCGACATGACGGGCCATTTCGGACTTCTGTTCGCGATAGCGGCCCATTTCGCGTTGGGAGGCGTCGAAATCGAAATCTCGTACGGCTGCCCGCCCCGCAGCGGCGTGGGCGGGTCCGGCACGCTCTCGGTGGCCCTGGCCGGGGCTCTGGCTTGCGCAAGAGAACGGGTTGGAGGCGAGCGTCTCTCGCGGGAGGAAATCGTGGAGATCGTCTACAATATCGAAGACGGCCTCCGGTTCTCCTATACCGGCCTGCAGGACCAGTGCGCTGCCGCGTACGGGGGCGTAAACACCTGGCGGTGGACCTACGGAAACCCGGGTGGAAAGTTTCTCAGGACGGCGATTCTCCCGCCTGACCAGTACGCCGCCCTCAGTGACCGGCTACTGATCGCCTACATTGGCAAACCGCATGATTCCAACGACGTCAACAGCCGGCAGGTCGAGGACTTCCTGGCGGGTCGGCATCGCAACCGGTGGTTTCGCGTCAATGAAATTGCGACGGAATTCGCCGAGGCGCTGAAACGGACTGACTGGGAGGCCGCGGGCAGGTTGTTGGACGAGGAAACCGCGATACGGTGCGCGATTGTGCCGGCCCGGATGACCGTGCTCGGGGAAGCGCTTCAGGCCGTCTGCGCGGAATTCGGAGCGGGTTTCGCCACGGCGGGCAGCGGTAACGGCGGCTGCGTGTGGGCGCTTGCGCCGCAAGCCGATGTCATACCCGGACTCTCGGCCGCCTGGTGCGAAGTATTGTCCGCTGTGCCCACGGCGCGGATCCTTCCCGCCACGGTCGATCCCGCCGGCCTGAAGGTGAAGCAGGTTTCACCGGGATGCACCACGTGAACACGCGTTCTGACACAACCTCACGGAAAAACCTGCTTTCCATCATGATTCCCGTCTACAACGAGGCGAATACGCTTGGCGCCGTGATCGACCGCGTCAGGGCCGTGCCGATTCAGGAAGGCATAGACAGGGAAATCATCGTGGTGGATGACGGCTCCACCGACGGGACCCTGGCCATTCTCGATAACCTGGATGATCACGGAATCAGGGTGGTCCGCCATCCCACGAACAGGGGAAAGGGCGCGGCGGTGAGAACGGCGCTGGCGCATGCAACCGGAGATTGGGTCCTTATTCAGGATGCCGACCTGGAATACGCGCCGGAAGACTACCCCGATCTGATCGCCCCCTTTCTGCGTGACCCTTCGATTGTCGCGGTGTTCGGTTCGCGGTTTATGGGCCGCATCGAGGGCATGAAGCCGGCGAACTTCGTCGCCAACAAGCTGCTCACCTGGTTTACGAATATTCTTTTCCTTACCCGGATCACGGACCTGTGTACCGGTTATAAACTCTACCGGACCGATACCGTGCGAGAGATTCCGCTGGTGCGGGACGGCTTCGACCTGGAACACGAACTCACGGCCAAGCTCCTGAAGCGAGGCTGCCGGATCGTTGACGTCCCGATTACGTACACGGGGCGGGACGTGAGCGCCGGCAAGAAGGTCCGCTGGACCGACTTCTTCATCAATATCAAGACCCTCCTCAAATACCGCTTCACCGGAATATAGTCGTGCCGCGTCTCAGTCTCATCATTCCGTATTGTCTGGTAATCTTGCTGGTCTTTCAGTGTTATCACCGGCTCAGCCTTGCCACGGCCGTGCCTATCCTGGCGTGTTCGCTGGTGATTCTGTGTGTCGCCGCACTTGCCGCCTTCCGTCAGGTACCCAAACACTGGGCTATGCGCGGGGCATTGGCGGGTTCCCTTGCCATCTGCGGCCTGTACCTCCTCACCTGCAACGAATGGGTGGAGATTATCGGCGATAATATCGCGTACATCAGGGACGCCAGGCGTCTGGTTCAGGGCAAAGAAGTGCTGGACAGCCAGTACGGCCTTGGCGTAAAGACTCTGCTGATGCCGGCTGTCATTCTGTTTCCCGACAGCGTGCCCGCGCTCAAGGTCACGATCGCGGTTTCGGGCTTCCTCTTCCCGTTCTGCACGTTCCTGGTCTTCCGCGAATTTGTCGACAATAACCGCGCGCTTCTGATGGCCCTGATCTCGGGCGCCTTCTGGCTGCCGGTGCGGTATTCCAACGTCGTCACGGCTGACATGCCCTTCCCGGCCTTCTCGATGTTGGCCCTGTGGGTTATCCTTCAGTATCTCAAGCGACCGGGGATTTCGTGGAAGTGGATGGCCGCCGCCGCCTGCGCCGCGGGCTGGGCGTACCACGTAAAGTCGCCGTCCATATACCTGGTGATCGCGGCCACCATCTACCTCGCGCTTCGAAAGGAGGTCAAAAAGCCCCTGCTTCTCGTTGCATGCGCCTCCGTATGGGTCCTGCCCTGGGTAATTTACCTGAAGGTCCACTTTCCTGAATCCCAGGGCTACCTGGGAATGATCCACCAGATCGCCAGGGGAGCCTATATTCCGGAGGGCGAAGCGGGTTCTTTCTGGCAGAATTTCTTCTATTACATCTTCAACAAAAACCCGGCCGGCTATCTGAAAAACCTGGAACACTTCCTTTTGCCCGGAGACGTGATGCGCCAGTTGCCGATTTCCGCAAGTTGGCGCCCCATCGGCTGGCTGGTCCTGATCCTGACCGGCATCGGCTTTATCTTCGGGATAAGACCTGCGAACAAAAGACCCCTCTCGCTCCTGCGGAGCCTGGAGGTCCATGATTGGTACTTCCTGGGTTACGTTGCCACGCTTTTCGTTCTGCCCGGTTCTCCGGATCGATATCTCCTTCCGGTCCTGCCTTTCATCGTCTTCTACATTTTCAAGGGCGTGGAGAGGATTTGCGATCGCTTTCCGGAGTCCATCTCACCGTCCAGACGGTCTTCACGCAATCGGCCACGTGGACGATTCGCGGCCGTATTTCAGCGTCGGGTATGGGTCAGGCACAGTCCCGTGTTTCTGGCATGCTTATTTCTGCTGCCGTCTCTATTCGTCGATTTTGGGACCGTACGAGCGCGCCGGATGACGCCGGGCTATGGGAAGTACTGGAAGACGTACTACGAGGCCAGCGTCTGGATGAGGGACAATACCCCTGCACAAAGCCGGGTCACCACGCGGAAGCCGGGCCTTGTCTGGTTCTGGTCCGGGCGGGAGACGAATGGCTACCCTCGCATCGAGGATCCGGAGGAAGCCCTCCGGGTACTGAAGAAATACGACTACATTCTTCTGGACAACATCCCGTTCTTCAAAGAAAAATTGTTGTATATCATACCCGCCATAAAGGCGTACCCAAAACGCTTCACGGTGGTACACACCACGAAAGATCCGAAGACATACGTGATTAAAATCAACAGGAACGGCCCGTAAAAACGGGCCGTTTTCGTACGGCGCCGACCTGGCCCTCGGAACGCCGTTGTTGCATTTGTCGGGGCAACCCTTGTGGTTGCCCGCCTTTTCGCCGTCCCGGTTTTCTTTGTGTCCTCTGTGCCTTCGTGTCTCCGTGTGAGGCCGGGTTTCTTGCCTTTCTCCCTCTCTCCCGGTGGGAGAGAGGGCCGGGGAGAGAGGTCTGCGTGGCGAAGGAAGAAGGAAAAAGGAAGAAGGAAGAAACAGCGATAACTATGATTTTAGCCACTTCTGCTATGGGACTCTCGCAAGATTCAAGTGGAAGAGGATTGCTGAGGAGAGTGGAAAGCCGGTGGCATGCGGTGTCGTCTCCCCTCTCCCGTCTTCCGTCTCCCCGCTTCTTGGAGCAACCCCCTGGAGCGAGGGCATCCTGCCCTCGACGGCAAATTCGTTGTCAAAGGTCGATTTCTCTGATTCTTCGATCCCTGTAGACAAGGGCAATGAATGGAGGGGTGTGATGCTGGGCGAACTCTACGATTCGTTTCAATGCATTGAGGATGATTCGCGCAAGTTCTCTGGATGGGACATTTTTCGCGGTTATTGCGAAGAATGAAGCACCGGAGTCCCTGATGGCCTGCCTTTCGACGTCGTTAGACCTGATTTTCAGGTCTCGAGACAATATCAGCCAACCGCGTTCGCCGATTTCGCTCAGCCATTTGGCGTCCGATACCTCTCCCACCCTGTCGAATTCAGGATATTCGTCCATGTGAGAATGGACGACGAGGCCCAGATCGCGTGTGATCTGGGCCTCGCGCAGTTCTCGCAACAAAACGCTGCTCGCCAGGTTGCGGTCAATAAATATGTGTATAGAGGATTCATGCGGCCCGGCTGATCGCGGACTCATACCTCAATACTTCCTCGATCTGAACGGGTGTGAGACGATAATCCTTGCACATTTCGCTGAGAGTGTCTCCCGCAACAAATCTGTCGTAAACAACCTCGGTGGCTACCCCGATACCAGCGATGGAGGGGCGACCGAACGATACGTACGGGCTGATTAGTACCGTGCGTTTTTCCGCCCGCTTCGGATTTACTTCCGGGTCGACGGTGAAGGGATGAAGACGCACGGGGCCGATCTCATCGCGGTCGATGCGTTGCAGGTAAACCTGGATAAGTTCGCCGACCTCTATCTGGCTACCCTGGTTGAGATTGAATAGCTGGCCGAGTTTCTCAACCAACAGGTACTTTCCATCGGTGAAGAATTCTTCGGTTGCCAGCGGGTACCCAACGTCGGGCCACTGATGTCGCAATTCGTCCATGGCAATTCGAATGCGCTGCATCGAAAGCCCGAATCTCCCCCGAAGCGCGGACAGAACATGGGCCTCAACAAGATTCAAAAAGGAAAGCTGAATCCGCTGTGCAGCGGGCGGTCTCAGCAGTCGGTTGCCCTTCAGCCAGACGCTGAGCGTCCCGGGGTGCATCCTGAGAAAACGCGCAGCCTCAGCCACCTGATAAGTGGCTAATGTCCTATATTTGGGATCAAGGTTGTTCATTTCAGAGAGCCCCGTGGGAGTTGTCAATCCGTCATTGCCGTTCTGCCGTCAGAGGCACTATGGATCTTCCTGCCATATAATCTGCCGCGATTGCCGTTCTACTCAGGAATCCTCATGGTCAAAAACAGATGGTACGTCCCCCGCCGGACGAAAAAGGCGGCGTTACGGCCCTTTTCGAGCGCGGCCAGAGACGCCTTGAATTCGGCTACGGATCCCATTTCCCGTTCGAAGCTCCCCTGCCGGACCTTGAAGATGATGTCGCCCCGTTGGAACCGCGCCCGTGCCGCACGGCTTCCCTGGACCACTTCCGTCACGAGAATGCCCTCCATTCCGGCTTCCAGGCTCCATCTTCCCTCGATTTCAGGGGTGATGTTGCTCACGCTCAGACCATGAAGCTCGGCCTGACCGGCCTGCGTCCTGGCGGAGGCAACGTCGCCGATCTGCGCGGGCTTTTCTCCCAGTTTGACCGGGAGGGTGATCGTCCTGTTTTTTCGTCTGATTTCCAATGCAACGGTTTCGCCCGGATGTTTTCGAGCAATCAGGCTCTGGACCTGGTTGGGCTGATTGACCGGCCTCCTGTCGATGCTCAATATGATATCTTCATTCTTGAGACCGGCGGCATCGGCGGGCGTATCCGGGAACACGTTCGCGATGAGTACGCCACGGGGGCCGTCCAGGCCGAACGCGTCTGCGAGCGACGCATCGACGCTTCTAAGGTTGATGCCCAGAAAGCCCCGGCGGACCCGGCCATGGGTAATGATGTCGTCCATCACCTTCCTGGCCAGGTTGATCGGAATCGCGAATCCGTACCCGACAAAACCCCCGGTACCCGATGCGATGGCCGTGTTCACGCCGATGACTTCCCCGTCGAGGTTGATCAGCGCGCCCCCCGAGTTACCGGGATTGATGGCTGCGTCGGTCTGGATGAAATCCTCAATGGCGAACCCCGAACGGTCCGAAATGACGTTCAGGTTTCGGCCCAGGGCGCTGACGATGCCCGAGGTGACCGTGGACCGCAGGTCCAACGGTGCGCCGACCGCCATGACCCACTCACCGATCTGGACCCCGTCGGAGTCGCCCACCGGCGCAGACGCAAGGCCTTCGGCATCGACTTTGATGACCGCCACGTCCGTGAGCGAGTCGGTGCCGACAAGACGCGCATCGAACTCCTGGTTGTCATTGAGGATCACCGTAATCTCGTCCGCGCTCCCCGCCACGTGATGGTTGGTCAGGATGTACCCGTCCGCGGTCATGATGATTCCGGAGCCGAGTCCGGGACGTTCGCGTCTCTCGCGACGCGGCATCCGGAAGAAGCGACGGAAGTTTTCCGGTACTTCCCTGCTGAGTTCGCTGCTGCTGACCGTCTCTCTGGTACTGATGGTGACGACTGTCGGCGTCACCCGTTCGGCAATGCCGGTAAATGCCTTGTTGAGGTTCCGAAGCTGCTCCATGGCCTGGTCTTCGGATGCGAATGCCGGCGTGGCGAACGCACCGGCGGCGATGAGCAGGCCCGTGAGCAGCGCGAACCGACGAAAGCGGACGGATTGAATCGACATCTGGAAGTGCCCCTTTCCTTTGGTTTCTGATTGACTCGACGTTTCGATGATGACATCCGGGTTTACGGGTGTTTAGACCTTGAAGCAGGGGCAAAGGTTCCGAAAATCGGGGAGCCGGTAGAGGTGAGAGGGTAGGCGGTAGAAGAGATCCTTGCCCGACGTCTAATTCCTCATTGCCTTCGGCACGAGAGGAAGCCTCACAGGGCAGGAAGTCTCTAACCTCTCCCGGCTTACGTCTCACCAAATGGTGGGGCGGGGTGTGGTCCTCTCCCCTCTCCCGTCTTGCGTCTACCCGCTCTTTCTACAGCCCGTACTGCTGGATCTTGCGGTAGAGGGTGCGCTCGGGAAGGTTCAGCAGCGCGGCCGCGCGTTTGCGGTGGCCGCCGGTGGCCCTGAGCGCGCGGGCGATGGTCTCGCGCTCCACTTCGCGGAGGGACTTGACGTCGTCGCCCGGAGACGGCGCGGCGTCGGCCTCGGTGTATTCGACTTCGGCCACGCGGTCGGCAACCGGCGGGGCCTCCTGGGAAAAGACGGGCAGGGAGGGCAGATTGGCGGGATTCTCCATCAGGTAGGCTTTGAGCTCCTTGACGTCTCTCGCAACCTCCAGGACGGCCCAGTAGAGCAGGTCGCGCTGGGACTCCTCCGGCGTTTTTCCCACCTGAACGGGCAGGTTCGAACCGGCGCGTCCCGATACCTGCGAAGGGTCCATGCCTTCGAGGTGTTGCGTGATATCGGCCGGTCCGATCCTGCGGTTGACGGAAAGGACCATCAGCCGCTCGATCAGGTTCCGGAGTTCGCGGATATTTCCCGGCCAGCGGTAATTGAGCAGGATGTCCAACGCCCTCGCGTCCAGTTCGATGGGCGGTACGCCGTGTTCCTCCCGGTACATCTGTATGAAGTGGTCCACCAGAATCGGTATGTCCTCCGGGTGGCTCCGCAGCGGCGGCACCCGGAGTTCGACCACCTTGAGGCGGTGATAGAGGTCGCTTCGGAAGCGCCCCTGTTCGACGGCCTGTTCGAGGTCCTGGTTCGTTGCGGCGAGCACCCGCACGTCCACGCTGATGGGCTGCGTGCTTCCCAGGCGCGTGATTTCCCGGGTATCCAGCACGCGAAGCAGGCGGACCTGCGCCGCGAGGGTCATTTCGCCGATTTCATCCAGGAAGACGGTGCCGCCGTCCGCGGCCTCGAAGATGCCCTGCCGCCGGGTCCGCGCGTCCGTGAACGCGCCCTTCTCGTGACCGAAGAGTTCACTCTCCAGTAGGGTCTCCGGAATGGCCCCGCAGTTCACGGTGACGAGCCGCGCGTCGGCCCGGACGCTGTGCCGGTGCAGCGCCTGGACCACGACGTTCTTGCCCGAACCGCTCTCGCCGGTGATCAGCACGCTGACGGGAACCGGTCCTACCTGCCGGATGGTCTCCCTGATCCGTCTGATCGCTTCCGAATCGCCCAGCAGGTCCACGTCGACGTCCGATACGGATCGGTCGGTAACCAGTTGCAGCGCCTGTCTCACCTGCTCCGCGTCGATGGGCAGATCCAGGATCGCCCGCGGTTCGAGTCCCTGTAACAGCGTACGGTCCTGGCGTCTTTCCGGTGTCAGGAAGACCAGGAGGGAAACGTCGCCCGTTTCCGCCGTCAGGGGCCGGTCCGGGTCCGATGCCGCCAGGGAAAGGTTGGCCTCGTCCACCAGGATCAGGTCGACGTCTCCGCGTCTGAGCAACTTCGGCACCGGTCCGACGCTGTTGGTCAGAATGGTCTTCCATCCCTGCGCTTCGAGTTCCGAACGCAGGGTCTGGCCCATATCCGGATCGGCGATTACGATCAGTGCGTCTTTTCTGGATGCTGCGGCCATCGCGTTTGGTTGGGTAAATCGGGTTCGTTTTTCAAAAACTCCGGTCTTTCACCGCTATCCGGAGCGAGGGCATCCTGCCCTCGAACTTAACGCCACCTACCATTTTCCACCTCAAGCGCCAATTGCTCTCCTGACATCCGAAACCACATCCGGATTGCCTGACCAACGACCCCTCCCATTCCCTGTCGAGGGCAGGATGCCCTCGCTCCTGGGAAAGGCATCGGGCTCAATGGGACCGGATGGGCACAATTAGGGTCGCTGGAAAATGCACTCTGTTCCCGGGCAGCAGTGGTTTTTTGCAAAAGGTCTATTCCGCGGGCGCGGCGGATTCCCGGCCGCTGTCGATCAGCGCCTTCAACAGTTCGATACGTTCTCCTGCCTGGAGGCCCAGGTCGCTGGCGGCCCCCTCCCGGCGCTGGATGGCTTTCAGTTCCCGGATCGCCTCCTGAAAGTTTCCCCTTGCTTCGTAACAGTCTGCCAGGCCGTAGTTTGCGTTCGCGCGCCACTGCGGTTCGCCCTGGAACTGATATTGGAGCTTCAGGTATTCCCGGATCGCGCTGTCGTAGTCCGCAAGGCCGAAGTAGCTCTTCGCAATGGTGTACTGAATGGCCGACCAGTCGTTGCCCTCCGTGGTTCTGAGCAATGGGGTCAACCTGGCGATCGCCAGCCGGTATTGTTTGTTGTCGAGAAGCATGGTGCCGACGTCGATACGGACGTCCGACGCCAGGGGGTGCCCGGGAAACTCCTGGACGAGCCGGCTGGCGTAGGCGATCGCCGTATCCAGCAGCTTCAGGCGCCTGTGCACCTTCATCAGCCTGGAAAGCACTTTCGGCGTTTCGTCCGGAGAGGGGCCGGCCTCGAGCACGTTCCGATAGGCCCTGGAAGCCCTTTCGTAATCGCCCGAATCGAACAGGATATCGGCCAACTCGAGGGCGGCGGCGGGCCAGTAGCGGCTGCCGGAACGGGCTTTCACAAAGGCGGCCAGCGCCTCCCGATAGGCGTCTTTCTGACCCTCCCGCTTCAGTGTCTTGACGCGATACCAGGCGGCCTCGGCCGCGGCCGCGGCCGCTCCGCCGGGATGGTTCTTGACGACGTCCTCGAATATCTGGCGGGCTTTCTTGAAATTCCCGGCCCCCAGATAATATCCGCCTTCTTCGATCCGGAAACGCGCGAGCCAGTCCCGGCTGTTCGGATAGGTCTTTTTGAATCCGCCCGATGCTTTTTTCGCCTCCTGCACGCGTTTGAGCCGGAACAGGCTCAGGACTTCACGCCCGGCAACGGACTCGTCCCGCGCGTCCGCCGGCACCTGCGCGAGGGCCGCGAGCGCGCCACGGTAGTCCTCGGTTTCAAACAGGAGGGCGGCGAGGATCTTGCCCGCTTCGGCGTTGAGCTGGCTCTCGGGATACTGTTTCGGGAACGCCTTGAAGGCAGTGACGGCTTCGGAATTCCGCTCGAGTTTCGCCAGAAGCCGCGCCCTGGTATACGCGAAGCTGTCGGCGTACGCGGCATTCGGAAACGCGTCGAGCAGCGCCTTGCAGGTTTCAATGGCTTGCGCCGCCTGCCCGTTTGCCTCGTAGGACCGTGCGAGCCGCCTGAGAACAGGTCCCTCCGGCCCGGCCGACAACAGTCCGGCGTCGACGTCGATGGCGCGCGGGTAGTCCCCGGCGCGGTAGTAACTCTCGGCCAGCAGGTCCCGCGCGGACCGCGCCAGTCCGGCCGGCGCCGCCCCCGCGAGAAGCTCGTTCAGGTCGTCCGCCGCGCTGCGCGGGAAGCCTCGTTCCAGGAGGATGCGGCCGAGTTGATACCTTGCATGACTTTCCAGGTCGCTTTCGGGAAACTCGAAGAGAAAATCCCGCAGCGTTTCTTCCGCCGGCACGTAGTCTTTCTTCAGGGCCAGGCAAAGGCCGATGCCGTAGGTGGCCCGTTCAGCGGCGGGGCTTTGCGGATATGCGTTCCGGATGCCGCGGTAGGTCGTGAGAGCGGTGTCGATCCATGCGGGCTCGAACCCGCCCAGAGTTCGCATCGCGTCGGCCATGGCCAGTAAAGCCCGGTCGAGAAGGCCGGAATTGGGATAGGTCTCCGTGAATTCGCCGTATGCCGCCAAGTGCCGCCGTGCCCCCACCGAATCCGGCTCCTCCGCCAGCCGGGTCTCCGTTTCAATGCGTAACAGGGCGGCGTCGTCCGCGTATTCGCTCTCAGGATGTTCCGCTTCAACCGCATCAAGCGCCGCCTTGCCCTTTTGACGCCAGGCCGCCGCCGCATCCGGACGGCCTTCCAGTCCTGCTTTCCGCGCCATTCTCAGGGCGCTCATGCCAAGAAGCCAGGCGGCCTCCGCGGACAACGCCGGCGGCAGGTCCGCTGAGAGCGCCGCGGTGAGTATTTCGGCGGCGTCCTCGTATTGCCGCTGGCCGTGCAGGAACCTGCCCAGGACGAGTTGCGCCTGCGGATCGTTGGCGATTGCGGGGAAACTTGAGAGCAGCGCGGCCAGTTCGGCCGGCGGAACGCTCCCGGAGTCGCGTCCGAATTCCCGAAGATACCGGATGCGGTCCTGGGCTTCCCCGGCCCGCCTGTGATATCTCTGCAGGTAGGTGCGGTATTCGCGAATGGCCGGGTCCGCCTGTCCGGTTCGATCCAGGATACGGGCGATGCCGAACTGCGCCTCGCCGGCAACGGCGGCCGGAGCCGTTTCCGCCAGATCACGGTAGGTTTCCAGTGCGAGGTCGTGCCAGCCCAGGTCCTGTTCGTACGTGTGCGCCATCCGCAGCCGGGCCGATGCTCCGGCGCCCGGGGCGTCCGTTTCTTCAATGTATGCCCGGTAGGCCCGCAATGCCCTGCGCGGGGCGCCTGCCGCGCGCCAGACGTCACCCATCTCTGCGTACGCCTGGATGCCGGCTTCCGATTCAGGATAGAGTTCCCGGAGCCGGCGGAACGCGTTCTGCGCCTCCCGGTGCTGTATCAGGCCGGCGTGGGCGCGCCCCAGGCCCAGCCAGGCGCGGTCCAGGTGGGGACTGCCGGCATAGACGTTGATGAACTCGGTGAACAGCGCGAGCGCTTCGGCCGTGCGTCCCAGTTCGCGCCACGCGTTGGCGAGGCCCAATACCGCCTGCTGGCGGCCGTCGCTTTGCGGGAGACTGCCCCTGGCGAGTCCGTAGATTTCGGCTGCCCGCGACCAGTTTCCCCTGCCTTCGTACCAGCCGGCCTGCGCCAGGTAGGACGCGCCCGCCGCGGAACTGCGCGGATAGGCCCTGCGCAGTCTGCCAAAGGCCGCCTCCGCCTCTTTCGCGTCCTTCATGCCCAGCGCGATTCTTCCGATTTCCAGCAGGGCGTCCGGGATCCGGTCGGAATCCGGCCCCGGCGCTGTGATTGTCCTGAACCGGTCCAGCGCTTCATCGGGTCGTCCGGCGTCCAGGAGGACGAGCCCCCAGTTGTAGTTGGCCTCCGCGGCGAGTCTGGATTGCGGGAAATTCGCGACGAGCGCGCCGAACGCCCTGCCGGCGGCGTCCGGGTCCTCTGCCTTGCCGAAATTCATACCCGCCGCGAGGAGGTTTCCGGCGGCCTGTTTCGCCGCGGGGAACCGGTCGTACGCTTCCTGGAAGGCTGCCCCCGCCATTGCGTATTCGGAGAGATGTTCGAGCGCCTCGGCCTTCCGCCGCATGACCGGGGCCGCTTCGAGGCGTTCGGGATAGCGAACGAGAAAATCGCCGTACGCTTCAACGGCTTCTCTGTATTGTTCGCCCAGAGAATGGGCTTCTCCCAATTGATAGAGCGCCGAGGGAAGCCGCGCGCTTGCGGGGTACCCTGCGATGAAGCGCCGGAACTCCTGCGCCGCATTGGCATAGTCCCGGTTGTCGAAAAGCCGTTGCGCAAGCTCGAAGCTTTCGTTCTCCCCTTCGGCGGCCTGTCCCCAAACGGGTGCGGAACACGCAAACAGGACACAGAGACCGATGGCTGCGACCGGAAGCAATCCCGGCCCGGACGCGGGTGCGTTGAAAATGCGTGAAAGATGCATATTTTATGGAGGTTATGAGAGTTTAAAGGGCCACGTGTACAACGTTGTCAATTTATCATATTTACGCGCGCGGGTCAACCCCCGACTTCGATTCCGCCGGTGTGCGGACCTCATACGGAGCACGCGTGGAACGGCTTCTGAGAGTCAGGAATTCCCGGTCCTCCACAACTGCAAGTTTGGCAGACGCATTGGCCCGCCGTGGCGGTTTGGCGTTTGACAGAAGCACGCCGCGCGTTATCATGGACAAGGAAGAAGGAAAAAGGAAAAAGGAAGAAGCAAAGGAAACTTTGACGTCTGTCACGTCTGCAATAGTACTTTCGCATGACTCGAATGGAAGATGACTGCCAAGGAGAACGGAAAACCGGTGGCGTGAGGTGTCGTCTCCCCTCTCCCGGCTTACGTCTCCCCGCTTCAGATGTTGCCGGGGTAAGGTCCCCTCGGAACGCCGTCGTTGTGTTTGTAGGGGCAACCCTTGTGGTTGCCCGCATTGTCGTTGTTTCCGGTTTTCTTTGCGCCTTCGTGTCTCCGTGTGAGGCCGGTTTATTGCCTTTCTCCCCCTTTCCCGGCTTACAGGAATATTGATTTGCTTCCTCTCATTGAAATCGCGCCCGCAAAGCTGAACCTGGGCCTGAAGATCCTTCGCCGCCGGCAGGACGGCTATCACGATATCGTCTCCGTTCTTCAGACGGTGGATCTGTGCGACCGGTTGGCGTTCACGTCCGCCGCGACCGGTGAGACGCTGGTCCGATGCGATCATCCGGACGTCCCCGCCGGGCCGGAGAATCTCGTTTTCCGTGCCGTGGAGGTCCTCCGCCGCGAAACGGGCGTCAACCGGGGCGTGCGCGTGGACCTGGACAAACGCATCCCAACGGGCGCCGGTCTGGGCGGCGGGAGTTCCAACGCAGGCGCAACCCTGCGAGCGCTGGACCGGCTCTGGGGATTGCGGCTGGGTCCGGAACGTCTGTCCGGTCTCGGGGCGGAACTCGGGTCCGACGTGCCCTTCTTCCTGACGGGAGGTACGGCCGTCGCGACGGGGCGCGGAGAGCGGCTCCGACCCGTGGTCTGGGAGGACGAATTCTGGTACGTGTTGGTGTATCCGGGGTTTCCCGTATCCACCGCCCGGGCCTACCGGAACGTGAGAATTGGCTTGACAGAAACAGAGGCGTATGGTACATTTCTGGACTTTGCGGAAAAATCGGGCGGGATCTGCGCGGACCGGTTGTTCGACTGTCTGGAGAACGACTTTCTTCCCGTCGTGGAAGCCGCCGGCAAAGGCGTGACGCGGATCCTTGCAGCATTGGCTGGCGGGGGCGCGGTCGCCTGCTCGGTATCGGGCAGCGGTTCCACGCTCTTCGGGGTTTTTCGTGATGCCCGTCTGGCCTCGGCCGCGGTTGTCCGCGTGCAGGGTCGTGGGCGTCGGGTCTTTCTGTGTCGCTACCGGCCGCGTTGCGGCTCTTGATGCCGGGTCGTCTAAGGGTAAGACAGCGGCCTTTGGAGCCGTTTATCGGGGTTCGAATCCCTGCCCGGCAGTATAAATCAAAGAAACAGTTTATGTGGAGGTTCTGATCATGGCTGACAATAACGGCGTGAGTTTACAGGCCGAAGTACGCACCGGAACCGGCAAGGGCGAGGCCAAGCGCATCCGGCGAACCGGGAGGATTCCGGCGGTCGTCTACGGCGACCGGAGCGCGTCCGTCGCCTGTTCGGTCGATGCGAGGGAGTTGGCAACGGTCCTGCACGAGCATGGTCGGAATACGCTTCTGTCCCTGGTCGTGGACAACGGGGAAGGGCGGTCCGAGGACACCGCCATCGTCAAGGACCTCCAGCACCACCCCGTCGGCGGGCATCTCCTCCACGCGGATTTCTACCGGATTTCGCTCACCCGGACAATCGTCGTGGAGGTCCGCGTTGAATCCGTAGGCATACCTGCCGGCGTTCGCGCGGAGGGCGGTATCCTGGAGCAGTTGCTTCACGAGGTGGAGGTGTCGTGCCTCCCCGCCGACATTCCCGATAGCATCGGCTTCGACGTTACGAATCTGAATATCGGAGACTCGGTACACGTTTCCGATCTGAGTGTGACGGGCAACGTGGAGATCGTCACCGAGGGCGACCGGTCCCTGTTCGTGGTGGTGCCGCCGTCCGTATCGCAGGCCGAAGAGGAAGAGGAAGAGGTGCTCGAGGAAGAGGAAGAAATGCAGGAGCCCGAGGTCATCGAACGCGGCAAGCGGGACGAGGAGGAAGTGGAAGAGTAGTTGCGGGGAGAGGGTAGAAGGAAAAAGGAAGAAGGAAAAAGGAAGAAGGGAAGAAGGAAGAAAAGCGGTGAAACAGGAGAGGGGAGACGGTAGAAAACCGGGTAGAGGGGAGACGTTAGACGGTAGACGAAGGCCCTGCCGGGTATGTTATTCCTTCTTGCCTTCGGCACGAGAAGAGGCCTCACAAGGCTGGAAATCTCTCCCGTCTCACGTCTTGCGTCTCACCAGGTGGTGGGCGGGGTGTGGTCCTCTAACGTCTCCCGTCTAACGTCTCACCGATTTTTGGAGGTTTTCCGTGAAGGTTGTCGTGGGTCTGGGCAACCCGGGTTCCGAATACGCTCATACCCGCCACAACCTGGGCTATCGGGTGGTGGACCTGCTGGCGGAACGGTTGAAGGGGACCTGGTCGGAAAGCGCCTGGTATTTTTTTTGCCGGTTCGAGAAGCGTTCCGGCGCGTTGCTGCTGGTAAAACCCCTCACCTTCATGAATCGCAGCGGCGTAGCGGTTGCGGACGTCCGGGACCGGTTCGACGTGGATACCGGGGACGTCCTGGTGGTGGTGGACGACGTTCACCTGGACCTGGGCCGGATCCGGTTGCGGCGAGGGGGCAGCGACGGGGGTCACAACGGCCTGGGGTCGATTATAGACTGCGTCGGATCCGCCGCCTTTCCCAGACTGCGAGTGGGTGTCGGCGCGCCGCCCGAAGGCGCCGACCGGATCGAACACGTCCTCAGCCGGTTCGAAAACGATGAAGCCGAAATCGTGGACGCGGCGGTCCGCGAAGCCGCCGCCGGCGTGAAATGCTGGATGGAATACGGTATAGACGCGGCGATGAATCGATACAATTCGTAAAAGCGGGGAGACGGTAGAGGTGAGACGGCAGAAGAAGCCTTTGCCCGATATCTTATTCCTTCTCGCTTACGGCTCGATAAGTAGCCTCACAAGGCAGGTAATCTCTACCCTCTCACGTCTTACGTCTCCCCGATTCTGGAGGTTTTTCCATGATTTGGACGCCGATATTTGGGATCGCGGGGCTCCTGGTCGCCGGCCTGGTGTACGTCCTGATCACCCGCAAACCGGCAGGTACGGACCGGATGCGGGAGATTTCGGATGCCATCCACGAAGGCGCCATGGCGTTCTTGAAGCGCGAGTACGTTGTGCTCGCGATTTTCATCGTGGCGGTATTCATCCTGCTTTCGATCGGCATCAGGCCGTTCAGCACGGCCTTCGCCTTTCTGGCCGGCGCAATCTGTTCGATATGCGCCGGTTTTTTCGGGATGAAAGCGGCCACCAAAGCCAACGTGCGCACCGCGTTCGCCGCCAACCAGGAGGGCCAGGCGACCGCCCTGAGCGTGGCGTTCTCCGGCGGTACGGTGATGGGTCTTTCCGTGGCCAGCCTGGGCCTGCTGGGAGTGGGCGTACTCTTTCTATTGTACGGTAACGCGGAACAGGCGGTGGTCATCAACGGGTTCGCAATGGGCGCCAGTTCCATAGCCCTGTTCGCGCGCGTGGGCGGCGGCATCTATACGAAAACGGCCGACGTGGGCGCCGATCTCGTCGGCAAGGTGGAGGCCGGCATTCCCGAGGACGATCCGCGAAACCCCGCGGCGCTCGCCGATTTCGTGGGCGATAACGTGGGCGACGTGGCGGGAATGGGGGCCGACATCTTTGAGTCCTACGTGGGATCCATCGTGGCGACCATCGCCATCGCGGCCACGGCTGCGCCGGCGCTGATACCCACGCTGGCCGGCAGTTCCGTGTATGACGGCGAGGTCGTGAAGCTGACGGCCATGCAACTGCCGCTTGTCGTGGCCACGATCGGCCTGGTGGCGTCGCTGATCGGCGTACTGGCGATGCAGGTCCTGCAGCGCTTCAGTCCCGCGGCCGCCCTGCGGTACGCTTCGTTCGTGGCCGCGGGCGTCATGTTCGCCGGCAGCTATTTCGCTGTTGACGGCATGGGCCTTTCCGAAGGCGTGTTCTGGGCAATTCTCCTGGGCGGTCTCACCGGCATCCTCATCGGTCTGCTCACCGAATATTACACCGGCGGCCCGCCGGTAAGCAAGGTGGCCCAGTCATCTGAAACCGGGCCCGCCACCAACATCATCTCGGGCCTGGCCATCGGCATGCAGAGCGCCTTCCTTCCCGTACTGTGCATCTGCGCCGCCATCGGATTCGCCTATCACTTCGCCGGGCTGTATGGCATCGGCATCGCTGCGGTGGGCATGCTGGCAACCGTGGGCATCACCATGGCGGTGGACGCGTACGGGCCCATCGCGGACAACGCGGGCGGCATTTCCGAGATGGCCGAACTCGGGCCGGAGACCCGGAAGATCACCGACGGCCTGGACGCGCTGGGCAACACCACCGCGGCCATCGGCAAGGGCTTCGCCATCGGTTCGGCCGCGCTCACGGCCCTGGCCCTGTTCTCCGCCTATGCGTCGACAGTGAAGCTGGAAGTGATCAACCTCACCTCTCCGATGGTGGTGATCGGTCTGTTTATCGGCGGCGCCATCCCGTTCCTCGTGGCCGCACAGACCATGACCTCGGTGGGACGGGCGGCCTTCAGGATGGTGGAAGAGGTCCGCCGGCAGTTCAGGGAGATCCCGGGACTGATGGACGGCACCGGCAAGCCCGATACCCGGCGCTGCGTGGATATCAGTACGGTCGCGGCCCTTCGGGAAATGGTGCCGCCCGGGGTGGTTGCCGTGCTTACGCCCGTCCTGGTCGGATTCGTCCTCGGAAAGGAAGCGCTGGGCGGCATGCTGGCCGGGGCGCTGTTGAGCGGCATGCTCATGGCGCTGATGATGGCCAACAGCGGGGGCGTGCTGGACAACGGCAAGAAGCATATCGAAGAGGGCAACTTCGGCGGCAAGGGCTCCGATGCGCACAAAGCCGCGGTGGTCGGCGACACCGTGGGCGATCCGCTCAAGGACACCTCGGGCCCCTCGCTCAACATACTGATCAAGCTCATGTCCGTCGTCTCGCTGGTTCTCGCTCCGTTGTTGATTGAATAAAAAGGAAAAAGGATAAAGGAAGAAGGATGAAGAAAGAGGAAGTCCTTGCCGATTTGTCCCTCCGTCTTGCCTGCGGCATGAGAAAAACTCCTTTACGGCATGCGGTCTGTATCCTCTCCCGCCTTCCGTCTCCCCGTTTTTAAGGAACACGCCGTAGGCAGGGAATTTGGGGAAAAGGGGTTTTTGGACTTGTTTTTGATCCTGCCTTTCGTTTTTGGCTGATAGCTGCCTTTGAGATGTGCTGCTTTTCTTTGTGCCTTTGTGCCTTCGTGTCTTTGTGTGAGCTGATTTTCGTCTTTTCTGCCATTCGTTAGTCGCTGTTTCCCATTCATCGCCCCGCTCGTGAGCGCCCGGTCGGGCTGCTCGCGGGCCAATTGTCCAAGGGGGAGGATTCATGTCCAAACGTTACGAACTCACGCTCATTGTCAACCCGCAGGCGGCCGACGGCGCGGTGGACGATCTCGTCGCGCGTTTCGATCGCCTCGTTTCCGATGGCGGCGGCCGCTCGGTGGAGGTCAACCGCCTGGGGGCGCGCAAGCTCGCGTACGATATCGGCAGACAGAATCGCGGCGACTATACGTTCATCCGGTTCGCGGCGCCGCCGGAGGCCCTGCCCGAAATCGACCGCGCATTCAAGCTGGAGGAGTCGGTACTGCGGCACATGGTGGTACTGGACGAAAGCCCGGTGGAGGAAGAACCGGAAGAGGTGGAGGAGGACGGGGCGGATGATAACGAAGCCGAAGACGGAGCGAAGGCCGCAGGCGGCGACCGGAACGAGGAGGCATCATGAACCGGCCAAGCGTTAAGGTATGCAGGTTTTGCGAAGACAAGGCGTTGACGATCGACTATAAGGACGTGCGGCTGCTGCAGCGGTTCGTCACGGACCGCGGAAAGATCATTCCCCGGCGTGTATCGGGGACGTGCGCCCGCCACCAGCGCACCCTCACCCGGCACCTGAAACGCACCCGCCAGATCGCGCTGTTGCCTTTTGCAACAGACAGCATGTCGTAAGGGCGGGTAATCTCTACCCTCTCCCGTCACCGCTTCCGAGGAGACCGCTGGGCGAGTTCTCGCTATCAGAGAGGCATTCAGATATCGAACGCGAAGCCTCTCGCGAGCACTGCCGGAGCAGGGCGCGTTGTTCCGTCCCGCTCCGAATTACGGCATCCTCCAGGGCTGGCAGGCCGGAGGATCCAGTGCCTCCTGTAGGGTGATTCGCGCCATGCATAAGGCAGGCCCCGCGCCCAGCGGCGACTTTTGGTTCCTTTTGGTCGCTTCAAAAGGAACACGCCGTAGGCAGGGAATTTGGGGAGATGTGGATTTTGATTCTGACTCTTGTTTTTTGCATTTAGCTGACAGCTGACGGCCGATAGCTGATAGCTTTTTCTCTGTACGAAAGGAATCCCCATGAAAATCATCCTTACGGAAACTCTGGAAAACCTTGGCGACGCCGGGTCGGTCGTTGACGTGAAGGACGGGTACGCCAGGAACTACCTCATCCCGAGGAATCTGGCCCTCGTAGCGACCACGGGCAATATGAAGGTGTACGAGGCGCTCAAGCGCCAGAAAGAAGCCCGGGACAACCGCGCCCAGCGCGAAGCCTTGGCGCTGTCGAAGAAGATTGCAAAAGCATCCTGCACCATTCCGGTGGCCGTGGGCAAGGAAGACCAGATCTTCGGCTCCGTCACCGCGCAGCACGTTTCGGAGCACCTCGCCGAGCAGGGCTTCGAAATCGACCGGCGCTGGATCGAGCTTGAGGAACCCATCCGCGCGCTCGGCGTCTACGACGTCTCCATCCGGCTTCACGCGGACGTCAACGCCACCGTCAAAGTCTGGGTGGTGAAGGAATAGCTCAGCAAGAGGCGGTGAGAGGGTAGAGGGTAGACGGGAGAAGATAACCTTGCCAGGTATGTCTTCCTCCTTGCCTTCGGCACGAGAAGAATCCTCACAAGGCGGGTCATCTCTCCCCTCTTCCGTCTCACGTCTACCCGCGTTTAACCTCTTTCTTTCACCCCCGTGAACGAATCGTTCCATCCTTCCCGCTATCTCGCTTCCCGATGCCTCACGCCATGAATCTCCCTGATGGCTGAGGCATCGTCCGTGCCCGTTCCGGCGTCTCCATCCTGATTTCTTTCCCTTTCGCCTTCCGCAAGCCGTTCCTTCGCAGGTTCACGCGAGCTCAGCGTAGGTCCCATCCGGTTGCCTCGTCCCTCGCTCCCGCTGCCGCCGTGCATCCTGTAGATCCGCAGCCAACCATTGGTTTGGCGCTGGCATGCATATTGCAGTCCTTGCCGCCGATTGAGGTCTCGTCGCCGCAAGGCGGATTTACAGGAACGGTGTGATTCACAGGGAGATTGGCGATGCATTTTCGCAGGTTTATGGGTCCGGTTCTGGCAATCCAGATCGTTGCAACATTCGTCCGCGTCGCCTGGCCGCAGGAAGTCGCGGACACGAAGGGTATCGCAATTCGCGTCGATAAACCTGCAGCCGGCGCCTGGGCCGGAATCAACGACGCGATTGAAATTCGCATCCTGACGTTCGATGGCATACTCGACGGCGGTTTCCGCGTGTCGGTGGTTGACGAACCGCTGGACGATGACGACGTCGGCGCCGTCGCCGGCGGGACCGCCGCGGGGGACGGCTTTGTCTATTTCAATATATATGTACCCGTCCCTGACAATCCCCCGGTCGGAGTCGAATTCGGCGACGGTGAGGCTTCAGGCGTCGATACGTTCAGGGTTTCCATTACCGTCTCCCCTCAGGCGACGGCATTTCAGTCGAAAAACAGCCATGCGGTGAAAGTCGTGGTCGACCTCGACGCGGCTTCCTCCGGGAACGAATTGAACAATCTGATGACGAACAGGAAAATCACGCCCGCGTCCTCGGGTTTCGGCGCAAGCAGGGTCGGTGACGGGGTAGGGTTCGGTATCGATGCCAATCGCCCCGTCCACGAGGGCGTCTTCAGGTCCTTCTCCATTGCAACGGACGACCTGAACGTCGATACCACGGCGGCGGGCCTGATCGAGCGCGTGAGGATCGGAATCGGGGACGAAATCACAGTCCGGCTCGGACTCAATACCGGCAATGTGATCAATGCGGGAGCGTACGGGGTCCGGGTCGGAATTGTGGAGGAAGACTCGGCGTTTTCCACGGCGCCGGTTTCCTTTGAGTTTCTCGGAGACAGGCTATTCAGCGTGAACCTGCGGGAATCGAAGCAACTTGAGGAGGGCGATTATTCGGACAACCGGCGGGTGCGGGTCGAAGCCTTTCTCGTGGATGCCGCAGGCAACCTGGGCGGGGTCACGATGGATGCTCAGGCGGCTTCGGCCGTCAGCGCCGGCCACGGACTTCCCGACGTATTCGATCCCGACGGCGTCGAGTGGATCGTGGATGCGACCTCGCCTGTGATCACGATCGTCCATCCGCATCCGGACAGCATGGAAGGCCGGATTTCGGCGGCCGTCACACAGACGCTTTCGGATTATTTGCATCTGCCTGAGGAAGCGCGGCGTGTTCAAACCAACCGCAGGTTGAACCCGCTTGAGTTTAAGCTCAGCGAAGTGCCGGACTCGATCAGGATCTCGCATGGCGACAGCACGTACGGAATCGGCAGCGGCGCTATCGATGACCCTGGCACGGCTGACGTGGACGAAGATATGGCGCCCACGGGCGGCGATTCCACGGCGACGCTCGGTCTGCCGTGGAATTACGACGTCGCGGGCGGTGTACGGAAGGACTTGAAAATCGAGGTCTGGGACAGCCTCGGGAACTCGTCCTCAATCGAACTGAAGGGCATCTGGTACGATGAAAAAGCGCCAGTGATCGGCGATCTGTTCCCCTCCGCCGCCGCCGCGCCCAGGGACGCGGACAACAACAACGAACCCACCATCAATCTGGCCACCCGGGATCCGGTCTTCACCATCGACGAGGAGCTGGATTCGCTGTCCGTCCGCTACGTCGAGCACGGCAGAGGCGCCACGGCAATAGAACAGGGTTTCGGCAGAGGCAATCCCCGCCTGAAGACCATCGGCGAACTCGTAAACTGGCCGGTACGCAAACCGGGTTTTATCGAACGAAACCGGTACGATTTACAGATCCTGGCGTTCGACCTCGCCGGCAACGCCAGCGTGACCGGCGGCGGTACGCTTACCTTTACCAGGGGTTTCCTCAACCCGAGCGCTGATGTATTCAAGGTCGCCGCCGCGCCGAATCAGGCGGATTCGGTGGTTGCCGGCCAGCAATTCTCCGTGCGGATCACCGCGCTGGACACAATGTTGACCCGCATCGAGGAGACCGACGTTCACGCGGTGACCTATCAACGGGTCGCGGAGTTGGCAGTGATCGTTTCAGGAGACCAGGCCGGCGCGCTTGCCGGCTTGAGTTTCAGCGGGCCCGGCGTATCCGATGCGCCGGACTTTCCCCTTCCTCCCGAGTTGGTGGCGGCCGGTATGGCGGCCAAAGCCGCGGTTCTGGACGGCGACGGATGGAACGCGGGTCAACGCGACGTCAGGTTCCGATCGACGTCGCCGCTCAGAGACGTCGCCGTCATGGCCGTTGAGCGTTTCGCCGACCCAGTCACCGGCGGCCGGTACCCGCGGGTCGTCGGTCAGCTCGATGGTGCGGTGGACGTTGGCGTATCCGAGTTTTCCCGGTTCACCGTAACGGCGATCGAAAACGGGGTGTCTTCCGGCAGCGTCGCCGGCGCGTTTACGGTCCGGGTGGTTCCAACCGACAAGTTCGGCAACCCGAGCATGAAGATCGATCCAACGCCCGATTCCGGGAGTTATGAATCAGTGGCCGTAGCGTTCGCATCCAGCAACGGCGCGGTCACTGTGCCCTTCGGCCGGCAGGAAGTAGCGCCGGGCGGCACGGAATTCGGGGCCGTGGCAGCCAACCCCGACGGGAGCGCCAGGGTCTCGGTATGGACGATCAGGGAAGACTTCATAACCGACACGGACGACGACTTCGCAACCGCCGACGGAACCGATCCGGACGATACCACCGGCGCCCTCCGGGGCAGCGTGGAGGTCACGTTAACGCCTGAAGGCGGACCCGGAACGGTTCCGGGCGCCCCGGCTGCGCCTGCCAGCATCGAGGTCGTGGACTATCTGGGCGCCGACGGACAGGGCGACCATGGCGGGCAGGTAATCGTCAGCTTCCCGAAACCGGCGCGGCACGTTGGCGTCATCCACTATCTGATCGAACGGGAAATTGAAACGACGCTGGAAGGACATGATGAAGACGGCAACGAAGTCCACAGTGACGAACCCATGAAGAAGTGGATGCACTGGGCGGCCGTCGGCCCGGGTTCCGGCAGCGGCGACGCGGCGGCCGACTCCAGCGGGAACGTTCGGCGCGCCGTGATTCCCGCGCTGGATAACACGGCCACCAACTGGGGCGTGAGGTCCGTGGGGAGCGCCGGTGGATCCGCGGTGGCCCCGCACGGCATACGCGTATTCTCGAGGGAGAGCGTACGCCATGCGCTGCGACTGTTGGGCCTGCCACACGAGACGGTCCTGACGGACGCGGAACTGATGGATCGGCTCAACGCGCCGGGAGAATCCGCCGAGTCGGTCATGGGAGATCGAAAGGACCTGGTCTTCGTTCCCGTCAATCCCGGAGTGGGGGCGCGAGCGGGCAGCGCGTCGGTTCCGGTGAATATCCGTTCGGCGACCGGGGGCGGTCTGTTGGTCTCCGCCCGCACGGTCACGGAGGCGCCTGTTGGCGCCGTCGACAATATTGCGCCCGACGCGGTTACCGATGCCACGGGCGAAGGCGCCGGCGGCGTGGTGCTGCGGTGGACGGGTTCGGGCGATGACCGGATTGTGCACGCCATACCGTTTCGCGGCTTCAACGTCCCGATCCCGGGCGTGAGGGGCTACCGGGTGATGCGCGGCGCCACCGCCGGCGACCTGGAGGAAATCGCCGCGCTGCCTCCGGGCTCCACGGAGTTCACTGACGAGCGCCCTCCGGACGGCATCAGCCCGCTGGTCTACCGGATCGACGCGTTCGACGACAACAACGACACGCCGGGCCAGTTGATCACGATCCAGTACCGCTCTGCGCGTGCGAGATTCGCGGACGCGAACGGCGATCCCGTCTATCTGGTGGTGTTGCCGCCTGCCGGTGACCTGGAAATGAACTTCGAAGACTTTATCGCGTTCGCGGCCGCCTTCGGCAGCCGGAAGGGCGATGGAAACTACAACGTTCAGGCCGACGTGAACGACGACGGGGCGGTGGACTTTTCCGACTTCGTTACAGCGGCCGCGACGTTCGGCCGCGTGGCAGTGGCGTCCGCCGCCGGCAAGCCGTCGGTTTCGCCGCGGCGTCGTGGCATGAACGCCGATGCGGTGATGACGCTCGAACTGTCGGAGGAGAAGGTGCGGGTGGGCGAGACGATTTCGGTGAAGGTCTCCATGGACAATGTCAGTGCGTTGAACGGCTACGGTCTGGAACTGGTTTATGACGCGGATAAGTTCGAGTTTGTCAGCGTCGTTCCCGCCAAAGACGATCTGTTGAAGTCCGGGGGCGGTGAGACGCCGCTGTTCGGGAACTGGCCTGAAGCGGGCCGGATCCCGGTGGTGAACGCGATAATCGAGTCGGGATCGGTAAGCGGCGGGGGCGCCCTGGTGGTCTTCACGTTCAAGGTTTTGAGGGGGTTCGAAGAAATCGCCCGCTTCGAAATCGCGCGGGGCGTGGTGTTCGACGCGGAACAACTGAGGAACACGGCGGTGTCGCTGGGCGCATTGGACGTCCGAGGCACGCCGACCGAGTTCGCGCTGCACCAGAACTATCCGAACCCGTTCAACCCGAGAACCAGCATCCGGTACGACCTCGCCGAAGGCGGGGACGTCCTCCTCCGGATCTACAATCTGCTCGGACAGGAGGTGCGTACGCTGGTGCGAGAGCGCCAGCGGGCCGGCCGGTACACCGCGCAGTGGAGTGGAAACGACAACCGGGGCGTACCCGTTTCCAGCGGCGTCTACTTCTATCAGGTCACCGTCACCGGCGGGTACCAGGATGCCCGTCGACTGATCCTGATCCGGTGATCGCAAAAAGGCGGGTAGACGGGAGAGGTGAGACGTGAGAAGAAGCCCTTGCCAACATGCTCCTCCGACTTGCCTGCGGCATGACAAGAAACGCTTTACGGCATGCGATCTCTTCCCTCTCCCGATTCTTTCTTTCTGGTTTCTCGGTTTTTACTGATCACTGCTCTTAGAGGGGCTTGGGGATGAGGGCCTCGCCTTTCGCGTCTTTTCTTGTTCATTCGCGTGTCTCGAACTGCCATTAAACCGGCTATCCGCTATTTTTTGATATACGTAAAGGGGTGCTATTGACTGATAAAAACCGTAAAATCTTCGAGAAATCGGCACTTACGCTGTTTGTTCTGGCAGGTGTTTTAAGGTATATTGACTCAGAAGAAATAAGTTTGTCCTTCAATCTGATAAAAGACATCAGCGTAATTTCCCTGTTCGCCACGTCCGGAGCATTCATTATTTCGATGGGGGTGGAAGCGATGTTAGGTACACTTGAAATTGTACGTAAGGAACAGCGGCGTAAAGGCCGGCAGGAAGGCCGGCAGGAAATGCAAAGAGAAATATTACAATGGATTGAAACCGAAAAAGAAGGTGGGACCCGGTTTCAAAACGATCCGCCCTTTGGCATTGATCTGGATCATAAGTAAAGCGTAACTTCCTGCTTCCCTCAACAATGGACCCTGATTCGAAATTATCCTGGGACCTGAATGTCGAATATATACGGAAGAACAAAGGCGAATTGATGTCAAAGTTCCCTGTCTGCCGACGTTCGACAGGCAGGCCGGATACTTGAGGTCACCTGTCTGCTCAGGCAGGCTTTTTGTGGTAAATTTCGCCGTTACCTTTTTCGGATTGAGGTCAATGGCAGGCATGGGGCTGGCAATGGATACGGTTGTTGCGGTTGCGACGTTAGCGAGTCCCGTCGTCGCGTTGTTGGTGGGGGCGGGTCAGTGTGGTCTCATCTGGTGGGGATTGAGTGAAATGCGCAAGGCGGCGGAGGATCGCACGAGGCAGGTAGATGCCCAGGTACGGATGTTAGACAAACAGGGTAAGGCGCTTGAAGAATTGCTTAAACGGACGGAGTCACATCAAGAGACTGGAAAAGACAGGAGATTGTAGCCTGAATTCCTGTCTTCGCGTCTCTTCGTGCAATTCGTAGTTGTGGTGTTGCCTCAATGCCTTTTTTCGCGTAAATTCGTAGCTAAGGCGTCGCCTGGATGGACGAGAGGGAATCTGTATGGAGCGTAACGGACAGGAGCATATTTTCATTACTGTTCGTCGCATTCTTCATCGGTGGCGGATTTCTGCGGTTATCCGGCCGCGATGATTTTCAATTGAATTTCACCATCGTGGCGGACGTCGGGGCAATCGGGCTTTTTGCGGTTACGTGTTCGTTTGTTTTATTGGAGGTGAGAGACGTTATGCTGGGTGTTCACGAAGCGGTTAAACAGTGGAATCTCAAACGGGGGCTTCAACGGGGCCGTGAAGAGGGTCTGGTGGAAGGCCGTGAAGAAGGTCTGGTGGAAGGCCGTGAAGAGGGTCGGAAAGAACGCGACGAATTGGTCCGGAAGTGGTATTCTGAAGAGAGGGCGAAGGGGAGCGAGGGATTCAGGGAGCCGCCGCCGTTTCTCGACAACGGTTACCGGGATTAATCCATATCAGTGACCTGGAACGAAGCGCGGGCGGATGGACGAGAGAGAATCTGTATGGAGCGTAACGGACAGGAGCATATTTTCGTTACTGTTCGTGGCGTTCTTCATCGGTGGCGGATTCCAGCGCTTTTGCAACCGCGCGAAGACCGCTGGGAATTTTAAGACAGTTGTCATGTCCCCGCATGGGGCGCCCACGATGATGAAAATCGTTACATTGCCAGGCTGACGTGCAACATTGTGGTTTTGGGCCCTTTGTGGCAATGGATCTCAGCCAGGGATTTTTCGTAATTTTGTTTTTCGTAGTCTCGTAGTCTCGTTCCTTCGCGTGTTTCGTCGTTTATCGTGTTATTTTCCAAGCAGCTTCTTATTGTAAGTGAGAGACGTTATGCTGGGCGTACACGAGGCGGTCAAACAGTGGAATCTCAAACGGGGGCTTCAACGGGGCCGTGAAGAAGGTCTGGTGGAAGGCCGTGAAGAGGGTCGGAATGAACGCGACGAAATGTTCCGGAAGTGGTTTTCCGAGGAAAAGGCCAAGGGGAGCGAGGGATTCAGGGAGCCGCCGCCATTCCTCGACAACGGATATCCGGATTGAGGTGACTCGCTTTTTCATTCAGCCGCGAAACCCGGGACAGTCTCTGCCCCGGTTTTTGCGTTTGACTTTGCCCTTCGTTTTTTGCCTTTTCCCTTTGTGTTCTTCGTGCCTTCGTGTCTTTGTGTGAGCCCGCCCTTCCCCTCTCTTCTGTGAGCTGATCGTCTATCTCCCGGCTTTTGCTTCTGACTTCGCCTTTCGTTTTTGCCTTTCCTTCTTCCTTCTTCCTTCTTCCTTTTTCCTTCTGCACTCTCCGTGCCTCCGTGTGAGCCCGCCCTTCCCCTCTCTCCTGTGAGCTGATCGTCTATCTCCCGGCTTTTGACTTCGCCTTTCGTTTTTTGCCTTTCCTTCTTCCTTCCTCCTTCTCCCTTCCTCCTTCCTCCTTCTTCCGTCTCTCAGCCTTTTGCCTTTCCTTCTTCATTCATCCTTTTACCTTCTTCCTTCTCCATGCTTTTTCCCTTGATTTTTCCCGGCCCTTCGCCATATATTTCCGTTTAGTAAGTGCAATGGCCGAAAAGCCGTTCGCCGCCCTCACCCCCTCGCCCTCTGGGATAGGGGACCGGGGGTCTTGCCTTTAGCAGATAGCTGCCTTTGAGAGGTTCTGCTTTTCTTTGTGTCTTAGTGCCTTTGTGTCTTTGTGTGAGGCGGTCTTCGTCTTTAGCTGACGGCTGACGGCTCCGGTGAGGGTGTCAATGGTCGAAATGAACGTGGTCGGCGTGGCGGTGGAACCCAACACCAACCGGCCGCTGGTCTGGCTGAAGGACAGGAAGCAGCAGATCTTCCTCCCAATCTCCATCGGCAACTTCGAAGCCACGGCCATCTACATGGCCTTATATGATGAAGAACCGCCTCGCCCGCCCACCTGCGAGTTGCTCCGGTCCATACTGGAAGGGATGGACGTCAAGGTCACGCGGGTGCTCATCAACGCGCTAAAGGAAGACGTCTTCTTCGCCGAAGTCAGCCTGGATGCCGGCGGCAAAACCATCGGCGTGGATTCCCGGCCCAGCGACGCCCTCGCCCTGGCCCTCCGCACGGGCGCCCCGGTTTTCGTGGAAGAAAGGGTCATCCAGGAGGCCGGTCTTCCCATCAATTCTTCGCTGGATATCGAGGTCGAAGGGGTCGAGGGAGGGATCTCGGACCGGTTGACGGCGCTGAAGGCGGAACTTCGCGAAGCCGTGGCGCGTGAACAGTATGAGGAGGCGGCCAGCCTCCGCGACGAAATCCAGCGCCTCGAGCACGAAATGCGGTGAGACGTAAGACGTAAGAGTTTAGAAGTAATCCGGGGAGACGTTAGAGGTTAGCCGGGAGAAGAAGCCATGCCCGGTATGTTGTTCCTCCTTGCCTTCGGCACGAAAAGAACCCTCACGAGGCAGGCAATCTCTTCCGTCTCCCGTCTTCCTTCTCACCAGGTGGTGGGCCGGGGTGTGGTTCTCTACCCTCTCCCGTCTACCCGCTTTTATGCCTTTCTCCTCCCCCTCTCCAGCTGGGAGAGGGGTCGGGGGTGAGGGCCTCAAAGGAATCACGCAATGCAATCCGCACCTCCTAAAACCGATAGTCTGGCGGACGTCGCTGCCCGATTGTCCCGTCTGGAAGGGATCGTCGAGCAGCTGAACCAGCGCCTGACGAATCTCAAAGCCCGCGTCGACAGCGGGTTCCGCTGGATGATCGGCATTCAGGTTACGACGTTGCTGACGTTGGGAACGTTGATTCTCGTCAAGTTGGGTTGAAGCGCCCCGGACACAGACCAATGATCACGCTCACAGGCATTGAGAACCGCCTGGCGAACATCGAAGCCGATATCAGGCTGCTGCAGGGCGACATAAGGCTGGTAAAGTGGACGCCTGGCGTGGTTCTGGCGTGTGTCGTTGTCCCGCTGGTCAAGTCGCTGGTAGGGTGATCCCATCGACGGGTCCAGCCTGCGGGACGAAATCCAGCGCCTCGAACATCAGATGCGTTAAAACTGAGTATTGGGGTAGGCGATAAACAGACCCCTTCATATTGTGTTTGCATGGGGGTGCGATTGAAGTTTAATTTACAGTGTTTTAGGGTGCTTCGGCGTTTTTGTTTCAGCCGGATGAATAATCGCAAAAAAACACTTGACAGTCGATTTTGCATAGCGTATAATTAGGTTGCTTTTCGCTACACGTATGTCAAGGAAATGACCAGGAATGACTGAAGATATGCGGAATATTGCGCCAACGTTGTGGTGTTCAGATGTGGCGAAGGTTGGTCGCGTTTTCGCTTTTGTATATATAAACAAGGAGGTGCGAACGAAAATGCGATGTTAAACAGTTGTCGCGCATCAGAACATCCACAGTCACCATCCACCCCAACGATTCAAGGCAGGTTTCGCAGCATAAAGAGAAGGGAGGCGCCCTATCGCCGCTGCGTATCGGAACTCAAAGGATAACCGCCATTCCGGACGGTTGAAGAGAGATTCGGAAGATTTAACAACAGGAGTAGAGGTTGTGAGGAAGTTTCCCAGAGGTCTTTTTTTCAGGGAGGTTGAGATGCAGGCTAAACGGTTGTTGTGTTGTGGGTTTGCGTTTCTGATGGTTCTTGCCTTTGCCGGCGGTGCATCGGCATTGGACGTCTCCGATGCCCAGGGCACGTGGGTTCGGATTGAGAGTCCGGCCAATGGCGCATGGGCCGCAATTGGCGATACAGTTGTCGTCGAGGTGAGTACCGTTAGCGCCGCGACTGAGATAGCTGTTGCGGTTGTGGCGCCGGACGGCGACGATGACGATACCGCCCCTGATGCGCTTCCGGGTACAGCGTTTACGGCGTCAAATACCGAGCTGACTGTTCCAGACGACGATCGTGCTGGCGGGAGTACCGTCGCGCTTGAGCAGGGTGCCCAGGACGCCACGGTCGTTACATTTTACCTGCCTGTTGACGCCGACGCCGCCAATGATATTTCACGGTTGGGCCTGTTTGTCCAGGTCACGATCACAGGTGGTGGAAGCGCGGCGGGAACGATTTTAAACACGACGACGGATGAACAGATCCTCGCCGGCGCCACCGGATTTGCCACGACGAAGGTCGGCGACGGGATAACGTTCGGTATTGACAACCAGCGTCCTATTCACGATGGCGTGTTTACTACAGTGGATCTGGTGGGCTCGGATAAGATGAAGATCCAGGGCGCCGTGGAAACGACTACTGCGCTATTCAATGCCCGAGCCACGACTCCTCTCGTTGCCCCGAACTCGGAAATCAAAAAGGATGACGCGGTCAACGTCAGTCTTACGTTGGCCCGGGGCGCGTTGATCGCCGCCGGCGCCAGCAAGGCCACGGTCTTCTTTGTGAAGGAGTCGTTGATTTTACCTCCTCTCGGCGACCCGACCGGTACTCCAGCCGAAAGACTCGTTGTGGCAGGGGACGAGGCCATACTTGATTCAGCGATCACCTCCGTGGTATTTACGGACCTTCACGCCGCGCAGCCCCTGGTCAAGACGGTGGACACGTCGGAGGGCGTCTTCGGCGACGGCCTGAGGGTGAGGGCCTTCGGGTTCCTGCAGGATGAGGCGGGCAACCTGGGCGCCGCTACGGCTGTCAATGGCCCACCGGCGGGCGCTCCCGGGACTTACACGTTTACTACGGGCGACAACGGAACTCCTGACGACCCTAACGACGACCCGACGGAAAATCGCGTCAATCTGTTCGTGATCGACACGACGTCGCCAAAGGTCACGGTGGCGTATCCGAAGGCGGGCGCTGTGGATTCGACGCATCTGTCGGCTGGGACGTCACAGATAAAACCAGTAACTTACTATTCGGACAGTGACGGGACATTGGGTCCGGTGCCTGAATTCGATGATCTGCTTAAGCATCTAACGTTAGAGATCAGCGAGAATATCGACACGCTCCGGGTCACGCTCGGCGATTCGGCGTTTGTGGTTGCACGAACCGACGCTGACGTTTCCGACACGGCCATTTTCGATCTGCCGCTGCTGGATGGGGACGATCCGGCGTGGGATGCCCCCAACGGTATTACCGGAACACTGACGGTGTCCGCCGAGGACGGGGTAGGGAACGTTGGTTCCACGGAAAACGCGGGCATCACGTACGATTCCCATGCGCCGGTGCTTAGCGATCTGTTCCCGACCGTCGACGACGCGCCCAAGGACGAAGATGGCGTGGCGACCATTACGCGTGACACGCAGAGCCCGGTGTTCGGCTCCAGCGAAGAGCTGGACTCGCTGTCGGTGCGTTACGTGGAGAAGGGAGCGTCGCCGCCGCATTTCGTCGGCCAACACTTCTCCTCGGGCGCCATCCTCAGCGATGCTGACGACAAGCTTGTGACCGCGACCGTCCGGGATACGTCATTCATGGATGGCGTGGATTACTACCTGCAGATCGTGGCTGTCGACTTTGCCGGTAACGCCTCCGTGACCGATGCGCAGGAGCTGAGGTTCACGAAGGACTTCGAGAACCCGGCTGCCGACTCCTTTGTGGTGGCTACCGCCGTGGACGATCAGGAAGCGGTGGTTGCCGGCGCCGCGTTGGCGCTGAACCTCACGGCCCTCGATACCCAGCTGACCCGTATGGAGGGAGAGGACGTGAAGGCGCCCACGTACAGGGGTGATTCCCGGGTACGCGTGGTGGTTTCAGACGATCAGGCGTCCCGCCTTGAGGGCGTTTCGTTCGACGGAGACAACGTGTCGATAGCCCCCGCGGATACGGGCATGGGCATCGCCACGCTGGGCTCCGACGGCTGGCAGGCGGGTGCGCGCAGCATCGAAATCTCGTCGGAGATGACGCTGAGCGACGTGATGGTCGTTGTGGAAGATCGCGACGCTGATGGCGACGTTACGTTCAGCACGGAGTTGGGACCGTTCAGTTTCGACGCCGCCAAGTTCGCCGCATTCACGGTTCAGGCGATGGAGGACGGCGAGGCGACTGACAACGTCATTGGTACGTTCCAGATCTCCGTGACGGCGACGGACGAATTCGGCAATCCGAGTATGAAGATCGGCAACACGATCGACTCGGATGAGGAAGACGAGGTCCATAAGACCATCGCCATCGAGTTTTCATCCAACAACAGCCAGGTTTCGGTGCCATCCGGCAGGCAGGAAATTGTGGTCGGCGCGAACATGTTTGACGCAAGCGCCTCCGAATCGTCATCCGGTACCGTTGTTATCAGTGTATACGCTACTGCGGCTGCCGAGACCGGAACCGATACGTTGAACTTCGGCCCCGTGGCGCCGCCGCCGGCGCCTGGCGCGCCTGGTGCGCCCGCATCGTTGATCGTTCAGGATTACAAGGGTCCCAGCGGCGATGGCGACCAGGGCGGGATGGTGATGGTGAGCTTCCCGAACTCGGCCGATCACGCCACGGTGGACAAGTATCAGATCTACAGGGAGGTGTCGGTGACCACCGGCCCGGATTCCCTGGGTAACCTGGTGGAGCTGGACGAGGCAATGCTGGCGTGGGTGCCCTGGGCGGCTCTGAGCCAGGAGGATCCGAACGCTGACGTTCAGCGCGCGGTGATTCCTGCACTGGACAACGTGCCCACCAATTGGGCGGTGGCTGCGGTTGGCGTCGGTGGTTCTTCCGGCCAGACCTCTGCTACTGCGAAGCGTGTGTTCTCGAAAGAAAGCGTGCAGCAGACCCTCGAGTTGCTGGGTATGGCGCCCGAGGCGGTGCTGACGAGCGACGAACTGATGAACCAGTTCAACGCGCCCGAGGACTACGTGCAGTCGATCCTCGGGGACCAGGAGAACCTGGTCTTCGCGCCGGTGAATCCGGACGTGAGCGCGTTGCTGGGCAACGGGTCGGTTCCGGCGAACATCCGCACGAGTTCGGACGGAGGAGGACTGGCGTCCGAGCGTACGGCCACGGAGAAGCCTGTCGGCGCAACTGACGACATCGCTCCTGCCGCGGCGACGGACGCTGCCGGTGCGCTGGGTAGCGACGGTGAAACGGCACTGGTGAACCTGTCCTGGACGGTCTCGTCGGATGACGGAAGAATTGTTGACGCGATTCCGTACCGCGGGCATAGTGTGCCGATCTACGGCGTGAAGGGTTACAGGGTGCTGCGAGGTACCGTGGGAGATGATGCTCCTGAGGTTATCGGCACGGTCGGCGCGGGTTCATCGGCGTTTGTCGACATGAACCTTCCGGACGGCGCATTTACCCTTACGTATCGTATAGACGCGTTGGACGACAACAACGCCACGCCGGGTGAAATGATCACGGTTTACAACATCGCGAACCGTGCGAAGTTCGTGGACGCCGAAGGCGAGCCGGTTTTCCTGATGGTGCTGCCGCCCGTTGGCGACCTTGAAGTGAACTTTGAGGACATTATCGCGTTCGCGGCCGCCTTTGGCAGCCAGAAGGGCGATGATAACTATAACGTACAGGCCGACGTGAACGACGACGGGATGGTAGACTTCTCGGACTTCGTCACGGCGTCCGGATCGTTCGGTCGGACCGTGGCGGCGCCGGCGTCGAAGATGGCGGTGGTTCCGCAGCGTCCCGGCGTGAACGCCGATACGGAGATGAGGCTTGAGCTGGGCAGCGAGAAGGTGCTGGTGGGCGAGACGATCTCGGTGACGGTATCGATGGCCAACGTCGAAGCGTTGAACGGTTACGGCCTGGAGTTGATGTATGACGCTGACAAGTTCGAGTTCGTCAGTGCGGTTGCTGCCGAGAAGGACCTGCTGAAGTCCGAAGGCGGCGAGACGCCGCTGTTCAAGAACTGGGCTGACGAGGGCCGCGTGACGGTGGTCAACGCCATCACCGGTTCGGGCTCGGTGGGCGGCGAAGGCGCGCTGGTGACGTTCACGTTCAAGGTTCTGAGGGAGTTCGAGGACAGCGCCCGATTCGAGATTGCACAGGGCGTGGTGTTCGATCCCGAGCGGCTGTCGAACCCGGTGGTGACGCTGGGCGCGCTGGACGTGCAGAGCACGCCGACCGAGTTCGCGCTGCATCAGAACTATCCGAACCCGTTCAACCCGCAAACCAACATTCCGTACGACCTGGCTGAAGGTGGGGACGTGGTCCTTCGGATCTACAACTTGCTGGGTCAGGAAGTGCGCACGCTGGTGCGTGAGCGCCAGGCGCCCGGCCGCTACACGGTGCAGTGGAGCGGAATGGATGACCGCGGAGTATCGGTTTCGAGTGGAATTTACTTCTATCAGGTCTCGATTGCCGGTAAGTTCCAGGATGCCAAGCGGTTGATGTTGCTCAAGTAGTCAGAAAAAGGGTATGGGAGGTTCCTTGTCGGGGCCTCCCATACTTTGGTTTTCCTTCTGGAGCGAGCATGAGCATGTATTCTGGAGCTGAAACACACACACCGGGAAGGAGAAGCGAGATGCATAGGGTTAAGCCGATTAGCTTTGTTACGGTCGCCGTCGCGGCGTTTCTTGTGGTGGCGGTCGGCATCGGAGGCGCCGAAGCAAGCCTCAAGGATTCGATGCTGGTAGTGGATACCGTGGTCAATATGGCGTATGACGAAGGAGAGAATACGGTTGCTCCTTCGATGGCCATGGCAGGCGACACGGTGAAGGTCGAGATGTACGTGAAAGGCGGCGGTGGCCAGAAGGCAGTGGGGCTTGATGCCCAATTTGGCGCCGCGCTTGGTGAGATGATGATTCCTGACGCCGCCTGGCAGATTGTCGGTGCATCCACCATATTCCCGCTGGAATTGAAGGTAGGGCCTCATGCAGTCCAGGTGGCGGCGTTGCCGTCAGCCGATATTCCCGCGAACGGATACATCGGAACGGTGCATATCGTTGGCGCAGCGGATGCCCCGGAAGGCGCTTCCTTCTACGTGAAATCCGCCGTCATTGCACTGGCCACCGGGAGCGCGGACAGCCTGGACGTGTCTGCCGCGATCGTGGTCGTCGCAGCGCCCACCGGCCCCAGCGTAATGGGCATGGGTGACGCTTTGATGGCAGGGAATATGGTTCAGATTCCCGCCGACGAAAGCGTTCAGATCACCGTGGGGTTGGAGGACGTCATGTCCGATACGCCGAGCGTATCCTGGACCGTGGCGGAGGAAGGCGAGGGCACGCTGAGCATCCTGGATAAGGAAGGCATGATGCTCGAGCTCGACGAGCAGATGATGTTGATGGACGCACCATCCGAAATCGTACTGAAGGTAACCGGCGGAAGCCTTCTGGTGACGGTCAAGGCCACGGTGGACGGCCACGAAACGGAAGCCGTGACGTTTGCGTTCAGCCAGTTGAACCCCGCCGAACTGGCCTCGTTCGACGGCGCGATGCAGGAAAACCAGGTCGTGTTGAACTGGTCCACGGTCTCGCAGACGAACAACGCGGGCTGGCGCATTCTGCGCAGCGTCGACGGGGAGACCTTCGAGGCGGTGGGCGATTTCGTTCAGGGCGCGGGGACTTCCGATGCCCTGATGAACTACAGTTTTGAAGACAAGAACCTGCCGGGCGTGGAGAAGGTTTACTACAGGCTCGAGCAGGTGGATCTGGACGGCTCCATCTCGAAGTCGAACGTGATCGAGGTGCTTCTGGGCGCCCGGATGCCGTTGCCCACGGAATTTGCGGTCAACGTCTATCCGAATCCGTTCAACCCCAGCACCACGATTTCGTACGAACTTCCGGAGGGCGCTCCGGTTTCCGTGGTGATTTACGACGTGCTGGGCCAGCAGGTGCGGCACCTGATTTCGCAGTTCAACTCGGCCGGCCGCTACTCGGTCCAGTGGGACGCGCGCGACAATCAGGGCAGGGGCGTTGCCAGCGGCGTTTACATCGCCAAGGTGGACGCGGGAACCGCCACGCTGTCCCAGAAGATGCTGCTGCTCAAGTAATCGCAGCCGCAGAGATTGAAATTCAAAAAGCCGCCGGACGCAAAGTTCGGCGGCTTTTTTCATGTCAAGTACAGCTGTCAGCTCTCAGTGGTCAGCTGTCAGCTAAGACAAAAGACAGAGGCGAAAACCAAATTCAAAAACCACGTCTCCCCACCGCCCAGACCTCTCTCCCCGGCCCTCTCTCCTAAAGGAGAGAGGGAGGAAAGGCAGGTCTCGCCCAATCAATGGACTTCACATCTGGGCGACCGGGGGTACGGGGGGTTTTTCCGTGCCGATCCGTTCAGCGCTTTCGTATTGGTACTCTCCAAGAGCTTACAGGCCACCCAATTGCCATTGATGCCTCCGGAGTGATTCACGGAAAAACCGGCCCCCTGCCGAAGGGCGCGCTTCTTTTTGGTCCTTTTTCTTCGGCGCATAAGAAAAAGGACGTAAAAGACGAAAAATAAAGGGTTTATGGACAATAAATCTGGCGTGCAAATGACATATGTGTCGTTTGCTTTTCTATATAGAATCATGCCTCCGGCGTGTTCCTTAACACCGGATAGAGATTAGACATTAGCCGAACGAGGTCGCCTGCATCGTCAGATATTGTTAAGCCCGCTCCCGGCCCCGCAGACCTCTCTCCCCGGCCCACTCTCCTAAAGGAAAGAGGGAGAATGGCACAGAAATCGCGACATGATCTACCCATATCCGGAGCGAGGGCGTCACAGCCCCCGAACTTCATGTGACCCAGGCGATATATAATGGTGAACGGCGAATGTACGATACCGGAGGCAGGGATATTTGCTCAATGAAGAACTGGCCGGTACCGTTGAGACAGAGGCACTTGATTTGCACTACACAATATAGTACTTTTTCGAGTGTCAGACAGGCAGGCCGGTCGTGGGGTACCCTACCGGAAGAACCTCACGAAAAAAAACATTGAACGAGAACTCAGATGAGTACGGTGACTAACGAAGATAGAGATTGGGGTAGTGAACAGGTAGCAAAGCTGCAATGGCTTTCGGAACAGATGGATAAACGCATTGAATTTATGGAGAAACTGTACGTCAGCATAGACCGTAAACTTTGGGCTGTCATATTGCTGGGAATAGGGGCAATACTGGTTCCCATTCTCATCAGGTGAACGGATCTTCATATCTGACGTTTCGGCGTCGGCCGGAGGCCATTGGTTCGCCTGTGTGGACGTATTCTCCAGCCCTGCATTTCGCGTACTTTCGCGACTTTCGTAGTTAATCAGATCCGTTTTTGGACATGTGTGAGGTCAACCTTGATTCGCAATTATACGGGGACCTGAATGTCGAATATATACAGAAGAACAAAGTCGAATCGACGTCAAGGGTCCCGGATACTTCAGGTCACTGGACGTGAAGGGAATTGTCATCCATTTGAACGACCTCAATACACCGTTTTCGCACCGTCACCTTCAGTGCCTTTTGTGCTTTTTGTGGTAAATTGACTGTTGTCTTTTTTCGAATTGAGGTTAAGTGTAAGAGAAATTAAACGGATTCCAACACGCACTGGGAGACACGTTATGCCGTCCGTAACACCCCCCGGTGAAGCCGATTTCGATGCCAGGCATTCCCGCCTGGAGGGAATCGCCGAGCAGCTGAGCGAGCGCATGAGCAGCATCGAGACGCGCATGGACGCCGGTTTCCGCGATGTCCATCGGCGCATGGACGCTGGTTTCCTCGACGTCCAGCGGCGCATCGACGCCGGTTTCCGCTGGATGATCGGTATTCAGATCACAACGCTAATTGCGCTTGGCACGCTCATTCTCGTCAAACTCTAACCCACGGGGGAAGGGGAGTTTGAGTGAACGCGTTGGCCTGAAGCCTGAGTCACGCACCACAACCATCCCCAGTGAAACGGCGGAAACCATGGCCATTTTCAATCCTACGGTCAAGTTCACCTACAAAGACTACGTGAATGCACCGGAAGACAAGCGGTACGAGCTAATTGACGGAGATCTGTTAATAACCCCCGCGCCCGGGGAACTTCACCAGCGAGTTTCCATCCTGCTGGGTTCGAAACTGTTTCAGTTCGCATTCGAGAACAGCCTTGGGCGGGTCTATGTCGCTCCCTTCGACGTGGTGTTGTCGGAGATGGACGTGGTACAACCGGATGTGCTATATGTCTCCAACGAACGAAGCCGGATCATCACCCCCGAGAATGTCCAGGGCGCGCCGGACATGGTCGTGGAAATCCTCTCTCCCTCAACGGCCACGCGCGACACGACATTCAAGCGCGTATTGTATTCCAGGCACGGAGTGAGAGAATACTGGATCGTGGATACAGAACAAAAGACGATCACGGTCCTGCTGCCTGGCAATCGAGGATTGAGGGTTGCGGAAGTCTGTGGCGAAGGAGAGACGTTGACTTCGGCAACTTTGCAGGGTTTCAAGTTGAATGTCGACGAGGTGTTTCAACCCTGATTCCACATAGACTGAAACGCTCGGCCGATCCCAACTTGCTTCCATTCTTAAAATACCGCATTTAGGGGGTGACGATTCATAGACCTTTGGATAGATTGTATGGAGCATCAGGACGACGCCATTTCCGAAATGGGGTCGTTTCTCCATAACGGGCGCGGTGAATCAACCCGTCCCGGGTCCAATTGATATCCCCCGGATCCAATAAGAAAACGCACCCGATGGTCGACAGAAAATCCGTTTGGAGTGTTACGGACAGGGGCATATTTTCTCTACTGTTCGTGGTGTTCTTTATCAGTGGCGTCTTCCTGTGGTTCGCGGGATCAGATGAATTTCAATGGAATTTTTCCATTGTGTCGGGCGTGGGGGCGATCGGGCTCTTCGCTGTGACAGCTTCATTCTTCTTAGAAGTTGTTTTAAAATTGCCGGTGAGTTCCCGAGCGCGAGCGAAAAAGTGGCGGTCAAGGCGGGAAAATCCGCCTAAGAGAGGCGAGGGGCGCGCAGCCTCGATACATTGGATACGGGTGGATTTGACCAACGCCGACCGGCGCTTTTGCAGCCGCGCGAAGACCGCTGGGAATTTTAAGACAGCTTCTTTTGGGAGGTGAAAGACGTTATGCTGGGCGTACACGAGGCGGTTAAACAGTGGAATCTCAGAAGGGGACTCGAACGGGGACGGAGAAAACGTGACGAGTTGATAAGGAAGTGGCTATCGGAGGAGAGGGCGAAGGGGGACGAAGGCTTCAAAGACGATCCTCCCTTTCTCAACAACGGATACGAAGATTGACGAGTGCAACCCGTTGCGGGACGCAGGAAACCGGGGCGATCAGCGCGCCGGTTTTTTTGTGCAAGGCAGACCTCACAAAAGCAGCTGTCAGCTCTCAGCCATCAGCTAAAAGCAAGAGCGAAAGGCAAGATCAAAAGCCGCCGCTTCCCATCGCCCAGACCTCTCTCCCCGGCCCTCTCTCCTGCCAGGAGAGAGGGAGAAAGGCAATGAAACCGCGACATGATCTACCCATATCCGGAGCGAGGGCATCCCTGCCCTCGCTCCCGGGGGACTTCCCTGGCCGCGTCTGAAGCGGAGAGACGCAAGAGGCAAGAGATCGCATGCTGTATAGGGATTCTTCTTATGCCGCAGGCAAGCCGAAGGAACATATCGGCGATGATTTCTTCTACCGTCTTCCGTCTCCCCTCTCACTGCCTTCAGTCGACCGGGGGTACGGGGGGTTTTTCCACGCTATTCCGTCCAGTATTGAAGCATGGTGGGGTCGTATTCGTACGCAGGGCACAATTGTTCGTCCATGCCACCGGGGGTGTTCGTGGAAAAACCGGCCCCCTGCCGAAGAAAAAGGACGTAAAAGAGGAAAAATAAAGGGTTTATGGACAATAAATCTGGCGTGCAAATGACATATGTGTAGTTTGCTTTTCTATATAGAATCATGCCTCCGGCGTGTTCCTTAAAACCGGGTAGAAGCAAGGGGGGAGAGAATAGAGATCATCTTCCATGTCAGATTTCTTCTCGTGCCGCAGGCAATAAGGAATGAAATATCGCGAGAAGATATCTTCTCCCGTCTACCCTTTCCCTGATTCTACGGAACGTTAGTCCGCCATCTTCGTTAAAGAGATTAGCAGGGTTCGGTTTTCGCAGCAGCAAACAGAGAAAGGGTAAACAGGAGAACCGTATGAGAGGAAAGTTCACATTTCTTACCGCAATTCTTCCGTTGCTGTTCGCATCCCACGCGTTCGGAGGCGCCTGGACCCAGAAGAAGGGCGGCTACTATCTGAAACTCTCGGGCGGATATCTGAATACCACGCAGGATATCAACGCCGCGGGGGACAGGGTCCGGAAGGACGGAGAGGGCGAACTGCGGGACATAAACTGTACAGGCTATCTGGAATACGGGATTTATGATGATCTTACCCTGGTGGCCACGGCCCCGTACAAGAACATGAAGGATACCCGCACGTTCCAGACGGGAACCGCCCTGGAGAGGCGGTGGGGGTTCGGCGACGTCGAGGTCCGGTTGCGCCGCCTGATGTGGAACAGGGACTTCGTGGCGTCCGTTGCCGCTGGCGGAAAGATCCCCACGTGGTACGAAGACGACGAGAGCACCAGGGTGCCGTTGAGTTCGAAGAAGATCGACGGCGATGCGCGGCTTCTCATCGGGAAGTCCCTCTACCCGTTGCCGGGGTACGTCACGGGTGAATTGGGCTATCGGCTGCGCGGGGGAACGTTCAGCAACGAGTGGTTTTACACCCTGGAGGCCGGTTTTACCTACGATCGGATTCTGATCAAGGGGTTCATTTCAGGCATCCGGACGTTCGGCGACTGCGAGCCGGGGGATGAGGTGGATCTTATCGGCGATCAAAACATCCTGAAGATTGCCCCGGGAGTCATCTACAAGCTGAACTCGAGGGTGGAGCTGAGTCTGGATCTGATCCACGTCGCGTCCGGGTGCAACACTACGGCCGGCAATACGTTTTTCGTGGGCGTGGCCCTCAAGCGGTAGTCGCTTTTTGCAGTCAATCACAGGCCGGCTTTGCGCATTTTATCGCACGTGTCTACGATCGGCTTGGTTCTTTGAACGACCTCAATACCCCGTTAGCGCACCGTTGCCTTCTGTTCCATTTGTGCGTCTTTTCGCCATTGATCCACCAAAAGCAATAGCCACAAATGGCACAAAAACACAAAAAGGTAAGGGTTGTATTCTGTGACCGACTGAGTGGGGGTAACGAACAACGCCCGGATTCCGCCCCGACGGTTGGGTTTCCTCGCACGGGTTGGCTTTGGGTCCCTCTGTGCCTTTTGTGCTTTTTGTGGTAAATTGACTGTTGTCTTTCTTCGAATTGAGGTTAGCCTTGATTCGAAATTCTGCTGGGACCTGAATGTCGAATATATACAGAAGAACAAAGGCGAATTGATGTCAAAGTTCCCGGATACTTGAGGTCACAGGACGTGAACGGAGATTTCAGCCATTTGTACGACCTCGATGCCCCGCTTTTGCGCTGATATCTTTTGTGCCTTTTGTGCTTTTTGTGGTAAATTTCGCCGTTGCCTTTTTTTTGGATTGAGGTTAGACGGTTGTTTTTCGAACTTGAGCATAATCGCGGTCAATGCCGAGTGGTCGAAAAGAGGAGGATTTAATCGATGGCAAATATAGTGATTCCAAAGGGATGGGAAATGCCGGAGAGCGAGGCCACGTCCGAGGACGTGTACGTGAACCGGCGGAAATTTCTGAAGACGGCGGGCGCGGTCGGTGCGGCGGGCGTACTGGCGGGGTGCGGCAGCGAGCGGGTATTCGAGCCGTTCGAGCCGGAAACCGGGACGACCGACGAGGATAAGGACAAGGAAGAAGAGAAGGAAGAGGAGGAGGAAGAAGAGGAGGAGGAAGAGGAGATCAAGCCCGCGTACCCGGCACAGACGAATCCGAAATTCTCGGAGTTGGACCGCGCCCTGACAGATGAGGCGATCGCCGGTGGATACAACAACTATTACGAGTTTACCCGCGGGAAGACCGGCGTCCTCGAGAAGGCGGAGAAGTTCGTGATCAATCCGTGGACGCTGGAGGTCAAGGGGCTGGTCAGCAATCCGCTCACGCTGGATTACGACGCGCTGCACGGCAGATTCCCGCTGGAGGAGCGTCTCTACCGCCTGCGCTGCGTGGAGGCGTGGTCCATGGCCATTCCCTGGACGGGATTCCCGATGAAGGCGTTGATCGACGCCGTCGAGCCGCAGGCGGGCGCCACCCACGTCAAGTTCAACACGTTTATCAACCCGGACCAGGCGCCCGGTCAGTTCGACCGCCCCCAGTGGCCGTGGCCCTACCAGGAAGGCCTCCGAATGGATGAAGCGATGAACGAACTCACGTTCGTCGTCACGGGCATCTACGGTCATGAACTGCCGAAACAGCACGGCGCGCCGGTCCGGCTGGTCATTCCCTGGAAATACGGGTTCAAGAGCGCGAAATCGATCGTGTCCATCGAGTTCGTTGCGGAACAACCCCCCACGTTCTGGAACGAGCTTGTCCCGAAGGAATACGGATTCCTGGCCAACGTGGAGCCCGACGTGCCGCATCCGCGCTGGTCGCAGAAAACGGAGCGGTTCATCACCACCGACGCATCGAAGCCGCTCGTGCGCCCCACGCTGCTGTACAACGGGTACCAGGAATTCGTGCAGGATCTGTACGGCTGAGGCGCGGGCGAGATTGCGGGAAATGAGATGATTATCGACGTCAACGCGTGGGTGGGGCACTGGCCGTTCCGGCAATTGCGCCACAATACGGTACCGGGTCTGCTGAGGCTGATGGACCGCAGCGGGATCGACCGGGCGGTGGTGGCGTCCATCCACGGGGTATTCTACAGGAATGCTCACTCGGCCAACGAGGAACTGGCCAGACAGGTCCTGCGCCACCGGGACCGGTTGATTCCGTTCGCCACGCTGAATCCGGCCTACGCGGGATGGGAGGAGGACCTGCGCCGGTGCGCCGAAGACCTGGAGTTGTGCGGGATTCGCCTGTACCCGCAATATCACGGGTATGAACCGGATTCCGAAGAAGCGCTGGATCTTCTGGACGCCGTTGCGGACCTGGGGTGGTCCGTTCAGGCGCCGATGCGAATTGTGGACCGGCGACAACGGCATCCCCTGGATCTGGCCGATGACCTGAAGCCGGCGACGTTTCGCCGGCTTTTCAATTTGCGGCCCCATATCCGCTGGATGGTTCTGAACGGCGCGGGATTCACCGGGCGCATATTGCCCCCGGACGTCCGCTTCCTGGTGGACGTCTCCCGCCTCACCGCTGTATTGGATCGCAGCATCCAGGAGCTTACGCAGGCATGGGGCAGCGAGCGCCTGGCCTTCGGCTCGGGCATGCCGTTCAACACCCCCGCGCCCGCATTGCTGAAATTGCAGGTCCTGGACGCGCCCGACGAGGTCAGGGAAGCCATCGCCTGGCGCAACGCCGACACCATGCTCCGCTGCGGGGGAGGAAACAACAAAACCGGCCTCACACAAAGACACGAAGGCACAAAGGGCACAAAGGGAAAACCGTAAAACTGCGACAAGGCGGGGGGGGGCCCCCCCGGGGCCCCCCCAAACCCCCCCCCCCCGGGGCCCGGGCCGGGGGGCCGCGCGCCCCGGGGGCCACCCCGCCCCCCCCCCCCCAACAAACCAA
>JAPPNU010000070.1 GCA_028873695.1 Gemmatimonadota bacterium
GACCACAATGGCTCGGCCTCGCCTGCAGAGCGACTTTCTCAACGGACTGTTAGCGTCCCTTCCGCCCGGTCGTTCAGCTTCGCTCGCCGATACTATGACGCGTCCTCCACCCGAACGGTAACGATGTCCAGATCGTGATACTTCTGGTGGCGCACCGACGAAGCGTAATGGCGCAGAAGCCGGAACGAGATTTCATGTTCGTCCAGGATTTCCGGCTGTTCACTCAGGTACGCCAGCCTGTCTTCCAGATTCTCTCCCGCCGCGGCCGCCAGAATCTCCAGTTCCGCCGTCCCTTCCACCTTCCTCGCAGAAATAACGAGCAGCCGCCCGCCATCAGGCCCATTCTCCGCAGCGTGTTCGATCAGAATCGACAGGGTCTCTTCGCCCGCGGCGCACAGCCGGCCTGTAGCCGGCTCAGTCCAGCCGATGCCGGACGCAAAACCGCGGAGAAACTCGTCGATACGGGGAAGCGATTCGGTGGATAATTCGACCTGAAGGCGTTTCCGGCGGCGGGCCGTCAATTCCATGAAAGCGGTCAGCAGGATTGCCGCGAGACCGCCCGCGGTCATCCCGTTGCCGAGCAACGTCCCCCACGTCCCGCCAATCAGATCCGGAAAGATCACCTGATTCTGAAAACCCACACCCAGCCAGAACGCCAGCCCGACCACCGTGGCCTTCCGGTGATCGATGCCGTCCTCGACAATCAGCTTCATGCCCTGTACGAATAACAGGCCTATCAGCAGCGTGACATAGGCGGCCGCAACGGGATTGGGAATGGCGATCACGAGGGCGGTTACCTTGGGGGACAGGGCCAGCAGGACGAATATGACCCCGATATATATCCCGACGCGGCGCGCCGCGACTCCGGTCAGTTCGGCCAGCGAAATGCTGGTGGAATAGGTCGTGTTGGGCGGCGTCCCGAAGAGGCCGGAGAGCAGATTGCCCATGCCGTCGGCGTTGAGGGCGCCCTGCACCAGCCGGAAGTCGGTGGCTCTGGGCCGGCGTCGCGAGACCCGCTGGATGGCGACGCCGTCGCCAACCGTCTCGATCGCCCCCACGACCGTGACCACCACAAACGCCGGAAGCAGCGCCCAGAACTCCGCGCCCAGGGAAAGATCCAGCCCCGGCCAGGCGTAATTCGGAAAACCGATCCACGGCGCTTCCACGACCGTACCCACGTCGTACAGTCCGAACGGCGCGGCAACCGCGCATCCAACGCCGATTCCGATCAGCGGCGCCCACAGGCGCAGGGATGCGGGGGCCCGAAGCGCCAGCACGACGAGGGTAGCGAATGCCGCGCCTGCCGCGGCCGGTGACGCGGCGGCCGGCGTTCCCTCGGGCACGTCCGTCAACAGGCCGAAAACCACGGGCATCACAGTTACGGCGATCAACATGATCACGGTCCCGGCGACAACCGGCGTAATGATCCGTCGCAGGAGCGAGAGCCGCGCGGCCAGGGCGAACTGAAACAGCGAGGATACCACGATCAGACTCGCCATTAAGGCCGGCCCGCCGTTCACCAGGGCCGTGATGCACACCGCGATAAAGGCGCCGGACGTGCCCATGATGAGCACGTGCCCGGCCCCGATCCGCCCCACCCTTACGGCCTGGAGGACCGTGCTCACGCCGCTGACCACCAGCGCCGCGAAGGCGATCCAGTTCAGATAGCTGTCCGGTTGATTGGCCGCCCGGCCGATGATCACCACGCTGAGTACCACGGGCGCCAGGACCACAACCGCAGCCTGAAAACCGACCGCGGCGGCGACTGAGTGGGGGGGCCGCTCGTCCGGTTCGTACCGGATGGTTTCGTTTGTACGGGTTTCTTCCACTGACATTGATCTCTCCCCATCGATCCGCCCGGCAGCCCGGTTACATGCGCCAGACCACGAGCATTTGCGCGATTATCTCGTCTTCGTCCGTTCCGAGCTTGTTGCGCCAATATTGAAACTCCACGCCGACCATGAATTGATTGGGGTCGCCGGCCATCGCCATGCCCACGTCCCACACCAGTTGCGGTTGCGCCAGGATCGATCCCCTGACGTCGTCCCCGAATTCGTTGGAACGACCGCCGATGTATTCGGCATGCCCCGTGAACGTGAATGACTGCCCGCCCGCCTCTATGGGCAGCAGCCAGCTGACGTCGAACATGAAGCTGTTGCCCGTCTTCGGCGCGCCGCCGCCGTCCGCGCCGGTATTGTCGTCAATATAGGCCGTCAGATCCGTATTCAGAAACAGGAATCCCGGCACGCTCCACGAGGCCCTCACGCCCGGCAGGTATTTCAATACCTTGGCGTCGCCCCCAGCGTTGACGCCGGCGACCATGGCGAAATCCCGAATGGGGCCCGCGCGCACTTCCTTTTTCGCCAGTTTGCCGAAACTCAACGTGGGATACCATTCCGAATAAAAGTCCCTGTCGTTGAATCCGTCGCTGCCGCTGTCGTCGATGTAATCGAGAAAGAAGAAACTATCGCCCAGTTTCCATACTGAGGCGTTCTGCACGGTAAACACAAGCGTCCAGTGATCGGACCCGGAGAATGGATTCAGATGCGATCCGTATTGAAGGTGGAACTCGGTCTGCGCGAACGCCGGGGCGGGGGCCGCAAGCAGCATGATGGCCGCGATCCCGGCGAATAGGACTTTCATTGCGATATCCTGGTGTAAACAACGGATTTGCATTTCAAGCGTCTTGCTTTATGTTTTAACGAGTCGCGACAAATGCAATGTTATCAACTCAGGAGGAAATATGAACCTGTTCAGACTCACGACGCCATTGTGCATTATGTGTTTCGGGAGGCCTGCCCGCTCGGAACCGGAGGGATCGTCATCCGTTTCGGATAAGCCGGCGTGGGGGTACGGCGCCGAGAACGGACCGGCCGCCTGGGGCCGGTTGAGCGCGGACTATGCGCTTTGCGCCGATGGGTTGCGCCAATCCCCCGTTGACCTGCGGAACCCGACGCCGGCGAGCCTCCCGGCCATCACCTTCAACTACCGGCCGACGCCCCTGAACGTCCACAATAACGGCCACACCATAGAAGTTGCATCCAACGGAGAGAATTGGCTCGGAGTTGGCGGCGAAAGGTACGACCTGGCGCAGTACCATTTCCACGCGCCGTCCGAACATACGGTGGCAGGCCGGTCGTTTGACATGGAAATGCACCTCGTTCACCGGAACGAGAAAGGCGCGTTAGCGGTTATTGGCGTGCTGATCCGGCGAGGACGGCGCCACGTCGCATTCGATCCCGTCTGGGAGCATTTGCCGCAATCGGCCGGCGAAATGAAACGCATCGAAGGCGTCTCAGTCAACCCCGCCGACCTCCTGCCGCCGGACACGCGTGCCTACAGGTATGACGGCTCGCTGACAACCCCGCCCTGTTCCCAGGACGTCAGCTGGTTCGTCATTGCAACCCCCATGGAAATGTCAGAGGCGCAGATTGCCGCATTCGAAGCCATTTTTCACAATAACAACCGGCCGGTACAGGCGTTGAACGGCCGTGAGGTATTCATCGACATTGGTATGGAAGAATAGACCGGGGATTTGCAGGCTGAAGAATTGGGGGAAGGCATTCTACAGTTCTGATTTCGAGTCTGCGGTGATCGGCATTCGGCGCTTCCGTTCGTGTCGGGTTCAGGATTTCTCCGGTAACGGAATCCCATAGCGGTGCAGCGTGCTCGCCAGCGTGGGACGCCCCAGGCGAATCCTGCCGTCATTCAGCAGGTACGTGAAAAGATATCCCGCGCCCAACATGAGGATCCCGATCAGGAAGCAATACATCACCGCTCTGTCGGGATAGACGTCCTTGAGATACCCGACGTACAGGGGACCCGTGATACCGGCGGCGGCCCAGGCCGTCAGGACGGCGCCGTAGATGGTCGACATCTTTTTGGTGCCGAATACGTCGAGGACGAAGGGCGGCATGGTCGCGAATCCGCCGCCGAAGCAGAGCAGGACGTAGCAGACCAGGGCGGAGAACAACCATGGATTGGTCTCCGTCATCAGGATGCCGAAGACAACCATCTGGCTGGCGAGGAGAACCCTGAAAACCGTCACCCGTCCGAACTTGTCAGACAGCAATCCCCAGAACAGACGTCCCAATCCGTTGCAGATCGAACTTACGGCGATCAGCGTGGCGCCGTATTCGGCCAGTGTGGTCGGCTCTATCGTGTTGTCCGCCAGGCCCCAGATTTCCTGGAGGATCTCCGACTGGAAGCTGATGACAGAGATTCCGGCGGCGATATTGAAGAAGAAGACGATCCACATGATCACGAACTGGGTCGTCTTGAGATACGTGACGGCCGAGTCCGGCTCCCCGTATTCCAGCGCCTCATCGGCCGTACCGCCGGCCGGGCCCGCGGTCGCGGGGGGATCGCTGAGAGCCAGGCTGCAGGGCAGCAGAATGACGCCGAATATGATCCCAAGCCAGATGAAGACCAGCGGCAGCGTGCCCTGCGTGGTTACGATCAGAAACGGCGCCAGTCCCTTGCTCAGCAGGAAGGCGCCGACGCCGAAGCCCATAACCACGATACCGGTGGCCAGTCCCTTGCGATCCGGGAACCATTTGGCGACCGTGGCGACCGGGGTGACGTATCCCAGCCCGATTCCCGCGCCGCCGATCACCCCGTAACCAAGGTAGAACAGTGGGATCGAGTCCAGGTGCAGCGCCGCCCCGGAGATCAGGTAGCCGCCCGAAAACAGGATGCTGCCGGTCACCGCCAGAAACCTCGGACCCAACCGGGAAAGCATATTGCCCGCCCAGGCGGCCGAGACACCCAGCGTGAAAATCGCGATACTGAACGCCCACGCGGTCTCCGTATGGGTCCAGCCGCCCCTGTGCACCAGAATCGTCTGGAAGAAACTCCAGGCGTAGACCGTGCCGAAGCAAACCTGCAGCACCGTGCAGAATAACGCGATAGCGCTTCTGGGTATACGCAACGCCCGTCCTCCGATTAGCCTGCCTTTTCGGTCGATCCTCCAGGTCCCGCGTCGCCGGGCGAACGTCCCGAAATGTGCCGGAACAGCCGTGCGAGGTCGCCGACTTCATCATCGCGCACAAGCAGTTCGTCGTCCTCCTGCTTCTCCTGCTTTCGATCGTCGGCCAGGTCCACCGCGTAGGAAAGAAGCCCTCCCAGCGGCTTTGCGGCCAGGTTGACCAGCCAGATCGAAGCCAGCACGCCCACAACGAGAAAGATACTGATGAGAATGACCTGCTGGCCGATTGCGCGCTGGATCTTGAGTGCGACGATGTCCAGGTCCATACCCACGTGTACCGTGCCGGCCACTCCGGCCAGGATCGGGCTGCCCACCTCCAGGAAATCGCCCAGACCCGGAATGCTTCGTTCTACCGGCTCGGTGCTGGACGGATCGCTCGCGAGAATCTCCTCGGGGATGCCCGGAACGAAGGTATGGGCCAGGTACTCGCCCTTTTCACTGGTAATGTAGATGTAACGGATGCCCTGAATCTCTACGAACTGATCGATCATCGACTGCAGCGTCGCGAGATTCCGGTTCAGCAGGATGTCCACACTGGCGTTGGCGATGGTCTTCGCGATGTCTTTGCTGTTCGACGCGTACTCCGCCGACAACTGCGTGTCTACCGTGTAGATGCACAGGAACGACGTGGACAGTACGATCAGCCCGAAAAGCGCAAAGATGCCGAACCTGGTCTTCTGAAACAGCCGTTGAATTTTCATTTTACGTAAGCCAGCTTTCCCAGTCGTTCAGCGTGACAAACCGGCCGTCCTGAACAACGGTATAGTAGACGGTTTGCAGTCCCTGTCGCCGGTCGGGCCCGAAAGAGACTTTCTCGCCAATGCCGAGGTCGAAATCCCGAACCGAGAAGACTGCGTCCTCCAGCCCCGCCCTGCTTGGCGTGTCTCCCAGGCGCCGGAGAATCTCGGTCATCAGCTTTGCGTCCAGAAAGCCCTCCAGGCTTACGAAGCTCTGCTCGAACGGACTGTACGGCTCTTTGACGAGATCTTCGGGTACGGCCGGGTTGTAGCGCGCCATCAACTCACGGTACTCTCTCACGGCCGGAATGGACGTGTCTTCGTAACTGGGCACGACCTGGGAGTTGACGAGGTACCGGGTATACGTCTCGGCGTCTTCCCTGCCCTCGCTGAGCAGATGCAGCAGATTCTCGCTGCCAACGAACGAGAGATTGGCGATCGGGACCTTAAGGCCCAGGTCGATCGCGTCGCGGGCGAAGGCGGCGCAGGCGGCGTACGAACCAATGCAGATGACGGCGTCCGGAGAAGCCTTCTGTAGAATCTCAACCTGCCGCCTCATGCTTCCGGTGAACCTTTGCCCGCGGCTGTAGGTCGCCTCGCCGGCGATGCGTTCGCCGTGCGCCCCGATTGCCGCTCTCACGCCCGCCCATCCGCTGCGTCCGTACGCGTCGGCCTGGTAGAATACGGCGATCCGCTTTCTGCCGGTCCGAACGAAATTGTTCACAAGCCCCGCGGTTTCCTGGCGATAGGACGCCCGGAGGTTGAACGCGAAATCTCCGTACGGCGGCTCCCTTTGAGGCTGGGCGCCGGTAAACGGGAAAAACAGATAGACCCGCTCGTCCTGGAACTTCTTCAGCAGCGGAAGCGCGCGGGTCACAGTCGGCGTACCGACGTAACCGAATAACAGGAACACGTGATCTTCCAGCATGAGCTTCATGGTGTTCTTCACGCACGGATCCGGCTGGTACCCGTCGTCGTACAGCTTGAAGACGATCTGGCGGCCGCCAACCCCGCCATTATCGTTGACGTGTTTGAAGTAAGACCTGGCGCCCCGGTAGAGTTCGCTGCCCAGCCCCCGGGAGGGCCCGGAAAACGCGGCGGACATGCCCAGAACGATCCTGCCGTCATAGACGCCTTCGGAGCCATCCACGCCGCTCCGGCTTCCCGTTGAATCCCCGTTCGATCCCCCTGTCCCGGCTCCAACGTCCCGCCAACTTCCCCAGGATAGCGCCAGCAGACCGAGCAAGCCGCGACGGAGCATCGACCTTCGCGTCAGGTCGGACGCCTGGTCGTTCCGCGTCCCGTGTCCGTCGGTGCATCTGAAAATATCCATTCCGTTCCTCGTAAACTGAAAAACGGCTTCGCCTGAATGCGGGAAGAGGGTAGAAGAAACCCTTGCCCGCTTCGCTATTCCTTTTTGCCTCCGGCAGGTGAAAAAACTCCACAAGGCAGGAAATCTCTCCCGTCTACCCGCTTCTGAGGGGCCGGGGGGAGAGGTTCCAAACGTGTCCAGCGATCTGATGTATCCTGGTAATCCGCAGTTCAATCGCCTTTATCAACTTTTACATATTCGGTTTAACGTCCACGAAAACATACGAATCCTGGTTGACTCGCACATGTACGAATTAACGTTCCCGAAAAACGGACGAATCATGGTTAGAAGTTGTAGGTGAAATGGATGTCCAGCCGGTTGGCGATCCCGTCGTTCGGTCCCTTGTAGGTGGTTTTCCAGTACAGATACTCAACCGCTACCTGCAGTGGCTTCCACGGCCGATAACGGCCGACTGCGTAGAGGGCCCCGTTCCCGGTGCGACCTCCGGCGGGAATGGCCTCCTCATCGGGCTGCTCCATCGTCGCTCCGACGTATAGCTTCCATTGGGCGTTCGGCATCATCACGATCTGCGCCCATCCGCCCCTGGAGGCGATCTCTTCGCCGGTCGCGGTGTTGACGCCCTGGCCGATGCCGCCGCGGACGTCGGTGAGATTCCTCCCGGTCCAGGCTTCGCCCTGTACCATAAACCGGTCGGTCAGGGAGATCGAAGCGTCCAGACCCACCGCGGTCGAGGTGAAGCTTGTCTCGCCGCCCACGGGCCTGGCAGTCTCCTCGGCGCCCCAATGGGCCCACGCGCCCGCCTTGAATTTCGGCTGCTCGATTCCCAGCCGCGCCTGCAGGAAGGGCACCGCCGCGTCCCAGCCGTCCAGAATGCCGTTCCTGTCCAGGTCTTTCCTGTCCACGGCCCCGGTCTGCCCCGCCGCTACCGCAAGGGAAAACCCGCCTTCCGGCTTGTACGTGAGCCTCGCCTGGGGATGGCGGTCGCCCAGGTTGCCGGCGTGCCACATCAGGCCATCGTTGTTGGCGATCGGAAAGATCGGTGAAATCACGTCCCAGCACTGGCCGGCGAGAAAGTGCCAGTCCCCCCGCTGCAGGTTGAAATAGGCCTGCCGGAGGCGTAGAACCTGCCGGGATTCGCTGCCCCCGTTCTGAAAATCGATCTCGACGAGACCGCTTATACTGGAGACTTCGTCCAATTCCACAGGTTTGAACCTCGCCCCGAGGCGGGTGAGGCGCGGGTACATGGTCAGATTGCCATCGGTTTCGGCGCCAGGATCTTCCGATTTTACCCAGAAGCCGAATTGGTGGCTCTGCATCTTCGAATCGTCGAAAACTGCGTCGAAGCGGACAAAGCCGTAGATCGACAGATCTCCGGCAATGGCCCGCTTTGCCCCGCTCAGCAGACAGACCAGAATCACTGCGGCAATTGCCTTTTTCAAGAGTCACTCCTTCGCAGGTGAGTATCCACGTCCGGCCCCCCGCGCCCGCAGTACGAATTCTCAACGGACGAACCCGTTGCGCCCCGGACAGAACGCTACGATTCGGCGGCCTCTTCCGCGCCGTCGCCGTTTTGTGGGCGGATGCGTTCCACGTATGACCGGCCCTTTTTTACGGCTCTGTCCACGTTGCGTCGCACGGTCTGGCGGGTTTCGATACCGCTGCGGGGCGCCAGCAGAACCCCGGCGATGATCCCCAAAGCCATCCCGATGATTGCGCCGAGACCGAAAACGCCCAGGCAAAAACTCATGCTATTCATCTCACGGTCCATCAAAGCCTCCTGGCTATGGGTTGTCCCGAAATCCAATGCTCCCAAGAACGCCTAATTTATAATGCAAATTACCGGATTAGTCAATTTATTTGGTGGAAATCGCCGGGGAAAGGCGTACATTAGCGGGTCGGTATCGACCGCTACCGGAAGCGTATGGCGTAGAGGTCGGCCTCCTTCATCACCGCACGCAGTCGCACCGGCCTTCCGGCCAGCGCCGACACGTCTGAGCCGCTGTCCCAGCGGACCGTCCGCGCTATCTCGTCTCCAAAGATCTCGGCGCTTTCGGACAGCGTACGGCCCTCGATGGGACTGCCCCGCTCGTCCTGCATCTCGAACCGGATTTCGCCGGCCACCGACGTCGAATAGTTGATGACCAGCTCACTGCCAGTAAAGGTGAAGGGCCTGGTTACGATCTCGCCGCCGCCGAAGGGCGCGTTGACGGAGACGAAGCCGTCGGTCCGAAGGACGCCTCGACGGAGCCGGCACGTGGGGTTCCGGTAGTTCTCCACGTAGTAGATCGAGATCTCTCCGGGTCCGGTGGGCACAACGCCCACGCCCGCGGCCATGTTCCGCTCATTCCAGTTCCGTGAGTCAAGGCCCGGACGGATGAATGGACCCATGAACCGGCGGTCCCAACGGATCCCGTCCCGGCTGGACATGAAAACTCCTTCGGACAGGCCGTCGTACCCCCAGTCCTCGTGGAATTTACGGCCGAGCCGAAGCCGCTTGGGGAACATCAGGTAGACGTGGGGGGCGCGGAAGTAGGGGGTCGCTGCGTTGGTGTACAGGTGCTCCTTCTGCCTTCCGCCCATATCGATCAACTCCGGCACGGTCCAGTCCAGGAAGTCGTCCGACTCGGCCCTGCGAATCGACCGGTAGACGCCACCCTGAGCGGGACCCCCATCACGACCGCAACCGGGCGCGAACCCCCTCAGGTAGCTGACGTACTTCCGAATATTGACGTCCCAGAAGGCCACATTGGGTGAATCGAAGTTGGGGTGGTCGTCGGGTGGCGCATGCAGGATCGGCCCGTCCTGCATCAGTTCCCAATGGATGCCGTCGCGCGAACCGTAGCCGTAAATCGTCGCGCGTCCGTCCAGCTTGTCGCCCCTCAGAAAGCCCTTGTACCGCCGTGGGGCCTGCGCGGCCGGATTGGAATCCCTGAAGACGCAGGCGTTCCAGTGCGTGGCCCCCATGACGATGTTATTCTCCTTCGAGCCCTCGAACTCGTGGAGCCCGAGGATTGGACGCTCGAAGCGGATGCCGTCGGGGCTCTCGGCGTAACAGGTCGTCCGGTTCGTTCCGTCGGGGCCGGGGGCGCGATACCAGAGGCGGTAGCGCCCGTCGTCCAGGATCACGTTGGCGGCCCACGACGTGTCCCCTTCCCAGGGCCGGTCGAAGTCGAGGACGACCTCGGCCGGTACCGGAGGATGGAGCTTGAGGCTCACGTCCGTCATCGTGTCGATCAGCCAGTCGTCGACGAATAGCTCAAGTCTGGAGCCGATGTCTCTTGTGCCAGCCATGAATCATCCTCCCGTTACGCCGACCATTGGGCTAACCTTGATTCATCATTTTTCCGGGACGTGAATTCGAATGAATGCAAGTAAATGAAGTCGATTTGACCTCGGATTTCCAGGAGTCTTCAGGTCACTGGACGGGAGGAGAATATCATCCCTGTGAACGACCTCAACCCGCCGTTTTCGCACCGTCACCTTTTGTGCCTTTTGTGCTTTTTGTGCTTTTTGTGGTAAATTGACGGTTGTCTTTTTGCGGAATTGGGGCTAATTCCAATCGACAGGCGATTCCAGCACACCCAGCACCGCCCTTCTGACCCGGTCCAGTCCCAGCATCACAGTCCACCGCCGAACCAGGTCCGAGTCTTCGAAGCGCCGCCCCGGTTCGCTGGTCTGCAGATCGCCCGGCCCACGAACCGCGATTGCCGTCGATCTTCCGTTGAAGGGCCCGATCATCGCCAGCCCCACGCCGCCGTCGGGCGCGACCTGTTCCGCCAACAGTCTTGCGAGCGTCCGGTCATCGCCGCCTTGCGGCAATTCTGCGCGTGCGGCCGCCAGCGCCCGGTCCGCATCGGTCCCATGCAGATCTGCGGCTACGACACTATCGAACCCCGCTTCGTTCAGCTCCCGCGAAAGTTGCCCCCCGGTAAGCGTATCCACCACCCCCAGAGTCAAATCCCGCCGTGACAACAGCCCGCCCACAACCTCGGCCACCGCCTCTTTCTCGACGCCGTAGACCGCCACGCCCAGCCGGCTCCGGAGTTCGGTTTCCATTCCGGCAATCAGCGCTTCGGCATCCGCCTCCGAATCGGCCCTGGCTGCAATGCGAACGTCCGTCTGTCCCGCGTGCGCCGCGAGGCCGACCGTGGGGTTGGACGAAGTCATCAGGTCCCCGATACCTCTGTCGATATTGCTTTCGCCGACCGCGCACGTCCGCAATACCCGCACCCGGATGACCTTCACCCCGCCCATCCTCTCGACGAGCAGCGGCACGACGGTATGCTCCGTCATGTGCGCCAGTTCCCGGGGCACTCCGGGCAGGCAGACAATGAACCCCCGCCCGCGCGTATCTTCACTCAGAAAACACGGCGCCGTCCCAACGGGGTTCTCCAGAGGCTGCGCCCCTTCCGGCAGGTACGCCTGCCTTTTGTTGTTTGCGGCCATCCTTCGCCCGAAGTTGCGGAAGCGCGCCGCAATCTGTCGTTCCAGTTCCTCGCTGTATACTAACTTCCGACCCGTCGCGCGCGCAATTGCCTGCCGCGTCACGTCGTCCACGGTCGGCCCGATACCCCCTGAGGTGATCACCGCATCGGACCGATCCAGCGCAAGATCGAGTACCTCTGCGATGCGTTCCTCGTTGTCGCCGACGGTGGTCTTGTAATAGAGGTCCATCCCGATATTCCGGAGCGCCACGGCCAGCAGATTCGCGTTGGTGTCAACGATTTCTCCCAGCAGAAGCTCGGTCCCTATCATGACAATTTCCGCGCGCACGACACCCCCTTGCGTGTCCATTCACCGTCTTGCTTCTTCTCGCACTCGGAAAGGCATTCCGTTTTCGAGCGCGAGGTCTCTTGCGAGTACCACCAGAGCAGGGCGCGTTGTTCCGTTCCGCTGCAATTCAGGATATCCACCGGAGTTGGCAGGCCAGCGTATCAGGTGAGTTCTGTGAGGGTATTCGCGCCATGCATATGGCAGGCCCCGCGCCCAGCGGCGACTTTTGGTTCCTTTTGGTCGCTTCAAAAGTAACACGCCGTAGGCAGGGAATCTGGGGAAAAGGGGTTTTTGATTTGGATTTTCGC
>JAPPNU010000005.1 GCA_028873695.1 Gemmatimonadota bacterium
TACGAGACTACGAGACTACGAGACTACGAGACTACGAGACTACGAGACTACGAGAAGACGAAAGACGAGACTGCGAATAACACGAATAAACGCGAATAGACGAAACGGCGAGACTGCGAAAAGACGAGAATACGAATAAACGAGAATACGAAAGGCAAAAAACGCGAAGAACTCGAACAAACGAAAAGACGAGAATACGAGAATACGAATAGACGAGAAAACCAGAAGACGAATGATGTATTCCCGCTCTTTCGTAGTTTCGTAAATTCGTAGTTTCGTAACGCGAGAATACGAGAATACGAAAGGCGAAAAACGCGCAAAAACGAATGGCGAAGAGACGAAAAATCCGCGGCTGGAATCAATCTTGATTCGAAATTATGCCGGGACCTGAATGTCGAATATACACAGAAGAACAAAGGCGAGTTGACTTCAAAGTTCCCGAATACTCGAGACCATTGGAAGTGAACGGGAATCTCATCCATTCGTACGAACTCGATGCACCGTTCTTGCGCTGATACCTTCTGTGCCTTTTGTGCTTTTTGTGGTAATGCTTTTTTTCGGATTGAGGTCAATTCCTCAGGAAGCGGCGCGAAAACGGGGATCGAATCTGCGGCAGATCGATCCCCGATCGGAACTCGGACTACGCTTTTCAGATGGTCAGGCCGAAGTAGATCCGGTTCTTGTCAATCTCGCGGCCCTGAATGGTATCGCGGGTGGGAAAGGCGATCTGGAAATAACCGTATAGAGGGAGTCGATAGTGTGTGAACATCTGCATGCGGAGTTCGAAACCCCAGTCGGACAGGAAAGCGGAGCGATTGAATCTGTCTTCTGAATCGAGCCATGCGCGGAGGCTCTCGAAATTCCCGGTGGCGCCGGTTTCCACAAACAGAGTCCCGTAGATCTTGTCGAAGTGGAAGGGCGGCAGTTCCTTGGCCGCATGCTTGAATATCGGGAAGGTCAGACTTGCTCTCGCGAGCAGGGCTTTTCCGCCGGACGTGGAGAAATACGGATACCCTCTAAGTGTGCCGAGCCCGCCAAGGTAATACCTCAGGGGGTAGTAGAACACGCCCTCGGCGGAGGATGTGTTCTCCTGGACGTCCTTGATGGGCTTGTCCTTGTAGGCGAGGAAACCCTGAAGGGCCAGCGTGGCTCTTCCGGGCAGACCGATGAATTCGTTCCAGGAAAAGATGTACTCGTTGATGCCCAGCTTTGTCGGGTCCGACATGAACGTGGGCGCGGCAACGCCGTCCTGATTCAGCTGGGACCTGAAGAGCGAGTCGGTAACAGAGGCGTTGATGCGCCGGTACCTCAAGGTGATCGCCCTGCCCCGGGACGGGTTCACGAACATATCCTTCGCGGGCAGAAAATTGAAGTACCGCCAGCCCACTGTTACATCGTTGCTCTTGAAGAAGCTGAGGTCGCGATACAGGAAATCGTCGAAAACGACCTCATCTTCCCCCAGACCCGGAATCTGGTCGGTTATATCGGTAATGACACCGGCTCTGTTCTGGACCAGCCTCGTGCTGTCCAGAATGACCTGTCTTGTCTGGGTACTCTCCTTGTACCTCCTGTGACCCCAGGTCATTGAAAGCACCTGACGCCTGCCGATGCTGGCTTCGATGCCGACCACAAAATCGCTGAAGAGGTTTTTGTACTTGTCTTCCTGGGTGAGCGAGAGGTTGGTGAAACTGGTAACCCCGGGCACCAGCCGGAGCGTGTCGTCGATCACGATCTGCAACGTGCCCGACGTGGTATCCAGGCGGGAATCCACAATACCGCGATCGATATGGCTGTTGATGGTCTGTTGGCTGGCGCCGATGAAAAACCTGGGCGCGTACGTCCGGTCTTCGGTGTGAACAGCCGGCAGGCCCTTCGAATAGAACGCGGAAAAGTTCGAATTCAGATCCACGCCTTTTTTCAGGTTCTTGCCAATGGTAAAGCCGGCGTAGATATTGTCGCTTCCCAGGAGGTCTCCCCAGGCGGCTTCGGCGCCCGCGCTCAGCTGATCCAGGCCGAACCGGTTGCCGATAAATGTCGGTCCCAGCACCAGGATGGGCACGACGCCGATGGAGGACAGGCGTGGGGCGTACCGGCCGGTATTGAACAGGTCGCCAATTTTCTTGCCCTTGTAGATGCTGCTGTAGTCCCGCGCCAGGGAGTCTGCCGCGGAGGCAGCCGCGGCCCCGGACTTCCGGATGCGGTAGATGTTGTAATTCGCGGCGTGGTAGCCCGAGTAGAGAATCTCGTCGCCGTCGGGCGAGACCGAGGGCGAGAAGGCGCCTCCGATGACGTTCGTGAGCTGTTCCTGCCTTCCCGTCTCCAGGTCGAGGGCGTAGAGGTTGAAGATGCCGGTCCGGTCGGAGGCGTATACGATACCGCCGCCGCCGGGCAGCCAGACCGCGTCGCGTTCATCGGCTTTTGTATTGATGATCACTTCGAAGCCGGCATTGTTTGCAAAGGCCAGGCTGTCGGGGAACGCGACCATGCTGTCGCGACGCGCGGCTTCGGCCAGTGCGAGGCTGTCGGCCTCGGCCTGAGCGCTGTCCACTTCTGTTTCGGCTTTCTTCCTTTCAGCAATACGTTCGGCCAGCTCTTCCTTCCCGGTTTTCTTCACGTCGGTCTTCTTTGGCCGGGGCGTGGCATCCGCATTGATTACGGCAATGTCCCGGTCTTCCCCTCTAAAGATGCCGAACAGCAGCCTGCTGCCATCCTCCGTCCAACGGGGCGTGTAATATTGCGTTCCGTTGTTGTTGTTGGTCAGATAGCGGATATCCGTGCCGTCGACGTTTACGATGCCGAGGTTGGATGTGCCGTCCCGATTCCCAACGAACGCGATTAACGTGCCGTCGGGAGACACGGCGGGGTCTCTTCCTCTCAGGCCGACGGTGACCCGGCGCTCCTTGCGCGTGGTGAGATCGTAGATGAAGATGTCCCAGTTGCCCCCGACGGATTTGCTGTATACCAGACTGTTGCCGTCGGGTGTCCAGGAGAAGGGCAGATTGACGTATTTTCCGTACTTGCGGCTTCTGGCCACCCTGGTCAGTTTTCGCGTGGCCAGGTCCATCACGAGCATTTCCATGATCGCGTAGTCGCTTCCCTCGTTGCTGATGAACGCCATTTTCGTGCCGTCGGGCGAGTAGGTTGGGAAGTGCTCCACGTCGCCGCGGTCGGAGAGCAGTTCGCCCTCCCGCTCTCCTGAAGCCCGGATGGAGTCCGCGAGGGCGCCGTATTTGCGATCGAGATGCGCCGTCCATTCGTAATACAGACCGGGCGCCGAAATTCCCGTGCTCTTTTTGACGGCGGACTTGAAGTTGACAATCGGCCTGTCGCGTGACATGGCGCGCACCGAGTCCGGTCCGTAGGTTTCGGCCAGGTAGTTCAGAAAGGCATAGCCCTGGTTGTAGACCTGTTCGGACTTGAAGCCGTCCTTGCCGAAGACGTTCATGTCGGTATATGAAAGCAGGTCGTCTTCCAGCGCGGCCATCCGGAGGATCATATCCCGGTGAGTGTCCCATCGGTCATCCCCGTACTCCTTAGCTTCAAATTGGGCGATACCTTCGGCGTACCAGTTCGGCATCGCCGAGTGGTAGATTGGCAGAAAGAAGCCGAAGTCCGGATTCTGGTTGGAGCGGCTGCTGCCGAGCAGGCCGAATACGAAGGGCATGCTGTTGTGGGAGGCTTTGAGCGTGATGTGGTGGGTGAGTTCGTGCGTAAAGACGTCGCGCACCCAATCGTGCGTGCCTCGCGAGTCCCAGTTGAGAGGCGTGGCGCCGAACGAGATGAGGTTTCCAAGGTAGAAGGATGACGCATTGCCCAGAATGTCAATGTCGGAAACGACGACGTGGACCGGGGCGAAGCGTTCTATGGAACCCGGGTAATGGCGGGAAATCTTCTCGAAGGTGTCGTCCGCGATTTCCGCGATGCGGCGCGCCGTATTCTCCGCTTCCGCGTAATAGATGGCGAAGTACTTCGTGCGGATTGCCCGTGCGCCCGGGACGTGGAGGCCGAGCAGGGCCGGGAAGAAGTGGCGCTCGTGCCGCTCCCAGGTGTAGTCGGGCAATGTGCGGTTCAACGGCACGTCGGCAATGTCCACGGTGGGGCCGTATTTATACTTTCGGGGGATCTGCTGTGCGTCGGAAGGGAACGGCGCGTTGAACAATATGGCGGTCAAGGCGGTGCTGAAAAGGCTGATATACAGAATCGTGGGCCGGTTCACGTGCGTCTCCTGGACTTCTGGGGTTGGATTGGGCGGCCGCCGGGAGCCGTCAGGACGCGCACGGGCGCAGGCCCGCAAGCCCATCCGGCTCGCTTCGGCGTGATTCGGCTATAAAAGTATACAATTAGACTTGCAAAGACAACGAACGGTTCCAATTTCAGGCCGTGGGGAGGTGCTGCCCGGTTCGAAGAATACACGCGACGCTGTGGTTTCCGTCGATTTCAAGCAGTTCGGGCACGATCTTCGTGCAGGCGTCTTCCCGTTCGGGGCAACGCGGATGAAAGGGACAGCCGGGAGGGACGTTCGCCGGACTTGGGACATCGCCCGTCAGTACCGTGCGTTGTTTTCTTATACGCGGGTCCGGCTCGGGAACGGCCGAAAGCAGGGCGCGGGTATAGGGGTGCTGGGGATTGCTGCAAAGGGCGCCGCTTTCCGCGATTTCCACGATTCGACCGAGATACATCACCGCGATGCGGTTGGAAATGTGCTTCACAACACTCAAGTCGTGCGCGACGAAGAGGTAGGTAAGGCCGAACCGGCCCTGAAGGTCCTGAAGAAGATTGATGATCTGAGCCTGAATGGACACATCCAGGGCCGATACGGGTTCGTCAGCGACGATGAAATCGGGATTCACGGCCAGGGCCCGGGAGATGCCGATGCGCTGGCGCTGCCCCCCGCTGAACTCATGGGGATATCTGCGGGCATATTCGGGCCGGAGGCCCACCGTTTCCAGGAGTTCGGTCACGCGTTCCCGGGTGTCGCTACCGTCTGTGAGCTTGTGGATTTTCAGTGCTTCGGCCAGCATGCCCCCCACCGTCATGCGCGGATTCAGCGAACTGTAGGGGTCCTGGAAAATGATCTGCATACGCCGTCGAACCGTCCTGAGTTCGGAGCGGTTCAGGCCGAAGACGTCAGTACCGTCGAACAGAACGCGTCCCGCCGTGGCCTCGATAAGCCGCAGGATGCTCCTTCCCGCGGTTGTCTTGCCGCATCCGGATTCCCCCACCAGGCCCAGGGTTTCGCCCCGGCGCATGGTGAAGGAGACGCCGTCTACGGCTTTGACGTAGCCGACGGTCCGGGAGAAGACTCCGCGGGTGATCGGGAAGTGTTTCTTGAGGCCGTGGACTTCGAGCAGTGGTTTGGGCATGTCAATCCGATCGCGTCACGGGAAACGGATAATCTTCGGCCATCCAGCAGGCCACGAGGCGGCCGCCCGAGGTCGGTTCCAGGCGCGGCTCCTCGGCTTCACACACGTCTTCCGCCAATGAACACCTCGGCGCGAATCTGCATCCGTCAGGAAAACGGGTCGCATCGGGTACGGTTCCCGGGATGACGGACAGCCGGCTCTTCTCTTCATTGAGCGTGGGTATGGACTCCAGCAGTCCTTTCGTGTAGGGGTGCTGCGGGTTGGCGAAGATCTCATCCACCGTTCCGGTTTCCACGATCTTTCCGGCATACATGACCGCCACGCGGTCCGCGACCTCCGCAATGACGCCCAGATCGTGGGTAATCATAAGGACGGCCATCCCCAAATCTCTTTGAAGCCGATCCAGAAGTTCCAGAATCTGGGCCTGTATGGTCACGTCCAGCGCCGTCGTCGGTTCGTCGGCAATGAGAAGTTCCGGATTGCAGCACAGCGCCATCGCAATCATTACCCGCTGGCGCATGCCCCCGGAAAGCTGGTGAGGATACTCGTTTGCGCGCTGTTCGGGGTCCGGAATGCCCACCAGATTCAGCATGTCGACCGTGATGGACCGGGCGGCGTCCCGGCCGAGGCCCTGGTGGAGCATAACCGCTTCGTCAATCTGGTCTCCGCAGGTGAATACAGGGTTGAGGCTGGTCATCGGCTCCTGAAAAATCATCGCGATGTCGTTGCCCCGCACGCCCTGGAGGGCGGCCTCGTCCAGGCTCAGCAGATTGCGACCGTTGAACCGGATCTCGCCCGAGACGATCTCCCCTGGCGGTTCGGGTATCAGACGCATTACGGACAGAGACGTGACGCTCTTGCCGCAGCCGGACTCTCCCACCAGGCCCAGGGTTTCGCCCTTCTTCAAGGTGAACGAGACCCCGTCCACGGCCCTGGCGACCCCGCCGTCCGTATGGAAGAATGTCTTCAGATCTCTGACAGTAAGGAGGGGTTCCGACATAGACCCGCCGAATTTTGAAAATGCGATTGTTCCGGATACCGTGCGAACCCGGCGCGCGCGTCTGAGAAAGGCGTGCCGCCGAAAGGCTGAGCGTCAGTCCCTGCGGGTCAGAACAGCGGCGGATTCAGATTCAGCCAGTCTTCCAGCAGGAAATCCACGCGTCCGATGAGCAGGGAGATGCGCGCCATGACGGTATAACCGAATGAAGCGCCGAATGAAACCATCAGGAAATAGATGCCGACCCTGGAAATACCGCCCACAACCCCCTTGTGTTCGACCGAGAAATAAAAGTAAATCAGTACGCTCAACACGCCGATCAGGATAATCGCCGGATCCAGCAAGGCCCATCCAAAGTCCGCCGACGCCTGTGAAAACGGTTGGATCGTGGGTTCGATCTGTTCGATGATGAAGGAGGCCACGCGGCGGGGGATGGCCAGCCCGGCGCCGAGTCCCACGAAAAAGGCGAACGAAATGCGACTGAGCCAGACCGCCCTGCCGACAAAGCGGGTCATCAGGAAGAGACCGAGCAACGCCGGAACGATCACCCACCAGTTGACGCCCGCGTCAGGATGCGGCCGGAAGAGGGGATTGACGACGTCCACCAGGATGCTCTGGTACCAGACCAGCGCGAGTTCGTACGCGGCGACGACGCCCACGTAGAGATGCTCGGCCAGCTTGAAGAGCGGGTTGTCCCTGTACAAAAAGCTGTACAGAGCCAGCGTGATCCCCGCGGCCAGGATGGTGCCGAACCCCGACCAGCCTGCCTCCAGGCTGCCGGCGGCCAGGAGATAGACATTCACGGCCGCAAAAAGCAGAAGGAAGATCGGGAAGACGAGGTATTCTCTTTGCATGCCGGATTCCCTTATAGAAGCTGTCTTAAAATCCCCAGCGGTCTTCGCGCGGCTGCAAAAGCGCCGGTCGGCGTTGGTCAAACCCACCCGTATAGACAAATATGGGTGGATTTTCCCGCCTTGTCCGCCGCTTTTTCGCTCACGCTCGGGAACTCACCGGGAATTTTAAAACAACTTCTTACGACCTTGAAGCGCTGCGGTGCAGAAAGTAGACCGCGTTGCCCAGCAGGATGAACCCGATGATGACGATATGTGCGACGGACTGCGGACGCATGCCGCTGACCGCGAGGCCTCTCTTGCCCACCAGTGCCTCGTATTCCGCGGCGCCCGCCAGTCCGCCGATGAGTCCGTTGAGTTGCCGGGATTGCAGGAACGGGAAGAAATCCGGCGCCATCACCGCGGTACACCCGGCGCCGAGGGGGAACCGGTACCGTTCCTGCCCGTAGGCGATCCATTCGTCCACGCCGGGGTACCCCGCGGCCAGGTCGATCACGTAATCGAAATCCTTCAACGAACGCAGATTGCGGGTGAGAGGCATTTCGCTAGTGGCGGCGCCCCGGATGTCTTCCGGAAACGCGGCGTGCAGATCCTGGCCCATGTTCAGGATCAGGATCGGGCCTCCCGCCTTGAAACCGAGGAACGCATAGTCCGTTCCGTTTGTCCGGCCGTATTCCGTCGCCGCCGTCTCGAACGCCTGCATGGCAAGGCCCACCGCTTCGGTGATGAGGGTCACGCCCACCACCCGTATGTTCCGGCTGAAGCAGTGGCGCAGGATGGCCAGGGCCATGGGCTGGAGTTCCGGCTGCGAACTGGGACCGTAATCGAACGAGATGAGTACGACGGCATCCGGTTTTCCGGCCAGGCGTTCGACGGTGTCGTAGACCGCGCGGACGTTGGGTGTGGCCTTGATGGGCAGCTGGAACCCGATAAGCAGAGGAATACACACAGCCAGAAACACGGCGAGGTAAACGATGCGGCGGTCGATGTTCAGGAGGCGCTCGATCATTGTCCTTCTTCTCCAAGATAGGATCGTTCGATGCCGAAGATGATGCGAAGTGCCGTGGCGATTGCGCCCAGGCTCACGCCCAGCAGAATGCCGCGTCGGGCGGCGAGGTTGGGCGTGGCCATCAGCCACTGTGAAACGGCGGGCAGGTGCTCGGAGATGAGCGCGCCGATGGGCACCCGGCCCAGCATGACGAGCAGTGCGGCAATGAGAAGAACAACGGCCTCGGCCGAACGGGCGCGAAACGTGCGATAGGCGGCGGATGCGATAAAGAAGGCCAGCAGGGAGAACATGGTGGCGCCGCCGGCGACGTGAACGTGGGTATACATCCAGTTCAGATCCAGACCGTCGCCCTCGGCGAGAGGCTGCAGGGGTCCGCGACCGTTGTTGTAGAGGGCAAGCAAAATGGTAACGATGAATCCGACGTACACAACGGCGCTGAAGGCCCACCCGGCCTGTTTGCGTTTGACCCGGTTCCAGTGCATATGCAGCAGGCTGTGGATGCCCAGGAAAAGGGCGAACGCGGCGATGATCCGGTACCATGTGGAGGTTGTGATCTCCACCGGCTGGGCAACCGGAACATAGTAGGTGAATATGCCGATAACGCCCGCGGCGAAGGCCACGAGGAGCGGCAGGGTGCGTTGCAGGAAATGCATACTGTTTTCTCCCGGAGGCTGTATATGCTATGCCGTCGCCGTCAGCTCGGTATCGGCCAGAAGCCGATGCCGGCCAGCAGGGAGCCAAGCGCCAGCATGAGGATGAGGATTCCCTTCCCCAGGTCCTGTCCCTTCAGGCTTCCCAGAAGTTTGGGATCCCTGGAGAGATAGGCGCTGGCGGCGTAGAGTTCCTCTCCCATCAGGGTGTAGTCGCAGGTTGTGATAAAGAACGGAAGCTGTGTATAGGCGTCGGTCGCCGCGATCTGGATGGCGCCGGTTGTCGAGCCGGTCTCGGCCAGGAGCAGGGACTCGGCGTAGAAATACCCCATCAGAAGATTGGCCGCCGGCCTTTCCCGCACCATCAGTCCCTCGAGCGCGGCCGCGTAGCTGAACTGGTCCGCGGCCGCCAGAAAGACGTTGTCCGGGTTGAACGCATCGGGTCGTCCTGCTTCGATACATGACTCCTTGACCACCTCCTGGCTCACGGACATCACAATCGGGTCCCGGTTGCCAACCTTGAGCTGGGTATCGAATTCGGCGGTTCGCTTCGCCACCTGGCCGAGTATATTCACGGCGGCGATGGTGGAGGGGCTGCCCATGTCCTGAAGGCCGTGGACGAACAGCACCGGTTTACCCATCTCGGTTGCGCGCCCCAGGGCTTCGTCCAGCGCGTCCAGCCCTGCCAGCCGGCGGATATAGAGATTCCTGCGCCGGGCGAGGCGGATATAGGCGAGGATCAGAATGGAGAACAGCGCGGCAAGGAGGAAATTGTTGCTTTTGGTCCAGTTGAAATAGTTGCCGCGGGCACTGGCTTCCACAACCGTGTGGCCCGCGCCGTGGACGCTGAGGCGAACGAAATAGGCCCGGTCGTTCTCGAGCCGGATCCGGTTTTGTCCTTCAGGATCGAGGTAGGATTCAATATGAATGAAGTGGTGGTTGCGGTTCTCCTCTCCCCTGCCGAACGTGTCCGCCTCGTCGGCCATCGTCGGAGCCGTTTTGGGATCCAGTTCCGCAACCTGATGGAACGTGCCGTCCGCCCGTTCGGAAACGCTGACGCGATATCGCGCGCTGTCCGGCAGGAAATCCATCCGGCGCCACGTCAGCGTGATGCTGTGCCCCTGATCGTTGGGCGTGTCGAAAGCCCGGACGTCCGCCGGCGCCGCTTCGGCGGCCGCCGGCGCGGCGGCGATGGCAAGGGCGAAACTGAGAAGCAGCCTTAGAATTACCGGTGAGTTCCCGAGCGCGAGCGAAAAAGTGGCGGTCAAGGCGGGAAAATCCGCCCATATTTGTCTATACGGGTGGATTTGCCCAACGCCGACCGGCTCTTTTGCAGCCGCGCGACGACCGCTGGGAATTCTAAGACTGCTTCTGAGGAATAGATACGCCATTACGGGTCTCCTGGCGGCAGTCTACACGCCCGACGGAAGCATTATTAGGGCCGATCCGGAACGTGGGGGTCCGCGCCGTGCCGCTCGAAACATTACGCCTCGATCCTTTCGGCGTTTGCGCGGGGTATCACGGCCTTTTGTCCGTTCTCGAATTGGACTTCAAGGACGCGTACCCGGATTTCCGACTCGACGGCCGCCAGTTCGGACGGCAGCGCCGTGACAACACCGGTGTTTCCGAAAAAGGGCGCCCGAATCGTACGGATCGGATCTCCAATGGACAGGCCTTCCCGGGCGACGGATTCCTCGGCATCGGCTGTACTCGCCGTGTCCGGAACGATAATCTCGGGACGAAGCACGCCGGCCCGTATCTGGGTGGCACCCGAAATCGAGGCCTCTTCGCCGTTTCTCTCATTCAGGACGTCGAAGGTCTTCGACGCCATGGCGATATCGCCGAATCCCTCGGTGACCACCACGGTAAGACCGATTTCCTCCGCGCCGGTGATGGCCACGCCCAGGTCGTAGCCGAGGAGGCTCCGCAGGTCGCGGTCGCGGATGCCCCCGCCAATAAGGCCGGCTGCGCCGATTTCCCGAGCCTTTTGGATGAGATCCAGGGTGACCAGCCCTCCTGCGATGCAGATCCTGCCGGCACAAGCGGCGTCGATCCGATCTTCCCGGAGCCGTTCGTCCGGGGCGGCCGCAAGCGTATGGATCGCGCCCCAGCTTTCCCCGCCAATGCCGAAAATGCCCTGAAGAAAGGCGCCGGCGGTTTCAATCACGACCCCTTCGCCCGGAATGGTCTCCACAACCGTGCCGTCCACGTACGCCCTGACCTGAACGGGTCGGGGAGGGCCGCGCAAAATGGCCTGGCCGGTAACGGGCGACACGCTTTCCACGGTGCCTGAAACCGGCGATTCCACCGTGGTTTTGAACCACTTGATGATCGGGCGGGTCTCGGCCAGAGGCTCTCCCGAATCGACCGGCTCACCCTCCTTCCTGAGCATGAAGTCCGGGAGTTCGTCCGGGGTGACGCCCAGCCTGTTGACCAGGTTCAGGGTGGTCACGTCGCCGGGCAGTTCGGTCCGGGCCACCACCCTGTCGCGCTGCACGGATTCGCCGTCAGAAACCAGCACCTCTCCTGCCAGCGGCAACTGGCGTCTTTTCCGTATGGTTGCCCTGCGGGTGACCCGCAGGCCCGGGGTGTATGTATGAGCCATGGCTTTGCAGTCCGTTGAAAAAGCCCATCCGGGCTACGGCCGGCCCTTGCGGTCGAAATACTGCGTTGCGCTCCCTCGCCGAATCGAGGGATGGGACTCGGTCGCGCGCCTTGTCTT
>JAPPNU010000019.1 GCA_028873695.1 Gemmatimonadota bacterium
TCGTAGTCTCGTAGTCTCGTAGTCTCGTAGTCTCGTAGTCTCGTAGTCTCGTAGTTTCGTAGTCTCGTATTCTCGTATTCTCGTATTCTCGCGTGTTTCGTCGTCTATAGTGTTATTTTCTAAGCAGCGTCGTCGGCGTCCCCCGTCATATCCGATTTCAGCTGGTTGATCCGGTCCCGGTATTCGGCCGCTCGTTCGAACGCCAGTTCGGCCGCGGCCCTGGCCATCTTTTCTTCGAGTTCCTCAATCACGTCCGTTATATTGGCGCCGGCCTCGTATCCGGACGTTTCCTCCGCCGCAGCCGGCATCTCCTCCTGTCTGGCATCGGCAACGGCCGTTGCCTGCATGATCTCATCCCGGCTCTTGTAGACCGTCTCCGGCACAACGCCCAGCCGTTCGTTGTATGCCTGCTGCACCTGACGCCTGCGTTCGGTCTCCTCGATCGCCCGCCGGATGGAGTCCGTCACCTGGTCCGCGTACAATATGACCTGGCCGGCCAGATTCCTTGCCGCTCGCCCCGCCGTCTGAATCAGCGAACGCGTCGAACGCAGGAAGCCCTCCTTGTCCGCGTCCAGGATAGCGACCAGGGACACTTCCGGCAGGTCCAATCCTTCGCGCAGCAGATTCACACCCACCAGAACGTCAAATTCGCCCAGGCGCAGCGCCCTGATGATATCGACCCGTTCCAACGAGTCGATTTCCGAATGCATATAGCGGGCGCGTATCCCCAGGTCCCGCATGTATTCGGCCAGGTCCTCGGACATTCTCTTGGTCAGCGCGGTGACCAGCACGCGTTCCCTGCGGTCCACCCGGTCGCGGACCTCGTCGATCAGATCGTCCACCTGCCCGCGCACGGGACGCACCACCATCTCAGGATCCAGAATGCCCGTTGGACGAATGATCTGCTCGACCACGATTCCCTCTGTCATCTCCAGTTCATAGTCCGCGGGTGTGGCGGACATGAATATCGCCACGTTGACCTTGCCTTCGAATTCATCAAAATAGAGCGGTCGGTTGTCCAGAGCGGCAGGCAGCCGGAAACCGTGTTCCACCAGCGTCGTCTTCCGCGACCGGTCGGCGTTCCACATGCCGCGGATCTGCGGCAGCGTCACGTGCGACTCGTCGATGACGATCAGGAATTCCTCCGGGAAATAGTCCAGCAGCACGTGGGGCGGCTGTCCGGGCTCCCTGCCGTCGATGTACCTGGAGTAATTCTCGATTCCGGCGCAGTAGCCGATCTCGCGCATCATCTCGATATCGTACCGCGTCCGGGTCTCCAGCCGTTGGGCCTCCAGCAGTTTTCCCTGGCTCTTGAACGCCTCCAGCTGCGCAGCCATGTCATTTTCGATCTGCCCGACGGCCTGCTCGATCCGCTCGCCGCTGGTCACGAAATGCCGCGCCGGATAAATCGCCGCCCGTTCCCGCGAATCCAGCACCTCCCCGGTCACGGGCTGCACCAGACTGATGGCGTCCACTTCGTCACCGAAGAATTCCACGCGAACCGGATCGTCCCGCTCGGGTCGATAGATCTCCACCACGTCGCCTCGCACCCGAAATGTCCCCGGCCCGAAATCCACGTCGTTTCGGGTGTAGTGGATGTCCACCAGCCGGCGAAGCAGTTCGTCCCGGTCCACCCTGTCCCCCCGGTCGATCATGACGTGCATGCCCTCGTACTCTTCCGGATTGCCGATCCCGTAAATGCAGGATACGCTGGCCACGATGATTACGTCCTGACGCTCCATCAGCGCACTCGTCGCCCGCAGGCGCAGCCGGTTGATCTCATCGTTGATGTCGGCTTCCTTCTCAATGAAGGTATCCGTCACCGGCTTGTATGCCTCGGGCTGATAGTAGTCGTAATAGGAAATGAAATACTCCACCGCGTTGTCCGGGAAAAACGTCTTGAATTCGCCATACAGCTGCGCCGCCAGCGTCTTGTTGTGCGAAATAACGAGGGTTGGCATCTGTATCGCCTCGATGACCTTCGAGATCGTATACGTCTTGCCCGTTCCGGTGGCCCCCAAAAGGGTCTGAAACCGGTCGCCACGCCGGATGCCCTCGCTCAATTCAGCGATTGCCTCCGGCTGGTCGCCCGCCGGATCGAACGGCGCCTGCACCCGAAATCTCTTCACGCGTTGCCTCGTGACACTTTCGCAGCCGGAAAACAGTGACCAAATGTATAGAAGCCGTCTTAAAATTCCCAGCGGTCTTCCCGCGGCTGCAAAAGCGCCGGTCGGCGTTGGTCAAACCCGCCCGTATAGACAAATGTGGGCGGATTTTCCCGCCTTGACCGCCATTTTTTCGCTCGCGCTCGGGAACTCACCGGTAATTTTAAAACAGCTTCACAGATAATGTAGACATGGTTCATCTCAAAAGCAAGAGCTATGGTGTGATTCTCATTCCCGCCAATATTGGCGTTTCCCGCCCTCAACGCGTGCCGGGTTTACCCGCAGCCGGCGCGCAATCCCGGCCCTGGCCATGAAAATATGAAGAATTGGGACTTATTGTTCTTTTTTTTCGGGTTCAAACTGGTTAGATTTTACAGGACAGACGCAGGACCGGTCGCCTCGAACGCGCTCGACGGGCAACCTGAGCATTCGTGATTCTTTCAGCGGACCTGTTGCATATGAAGCCGCTCCGTCAACCGGCATTTCCGTTCGTTATCGCCGGCGTCCTCGCCGCGTGCGGCGGCCGGACGCCTCCCGCTCCGGTGTCTCCCCCGGAAACGGGTAGCGAAGCGGGCAGGACGGCGCCGCTGCCGTCAAGGAATTTTCTGAACGTCTCGAGCTTTCCCATGAACCGCCTGATCAGCGGCGGCGTTGCCAAAGACGGCATCCCCGCGCTGACCGACCCGGAGTTCGTCCGTGCGGGTTCGGCTCACGCCGCTTATCTTCAGGACGGGGATCTCGTACTCGGGGTCAGCCTCGACGGCGCCGCCAGGGCCTACCCGCACAATATCGGCTGGCACCATGAAATCGTCAACGACGCCGCGGGCGACCGTCACCTTGTTGTCACGTTATGCCCGCTCACGGGCACCGGGATGGTCTTCGACGGCCAGGGCGAAGGCAACGGACGGCTGGAACTCGGCGTCTCCGGCCTGCTGTTCAATAACAATCTCGTAATGTACGACCGTCGCTTTGAAGACACCCTCTATCCACAAATGACCCATATCGGCATCAGGGGCTACGGCACCGAACAGGAACTCACCCTGATGCCCGTGGTCGAAACCACCTGGGCCAACTGGAAAAGACTTCACCCCGGTACGCTGGTCGTCAGTTCGGCTTCCACGGGTATGTACCGCCCGGAGCGTTATTCAACCTACCCGTACACGGGCTACCGCGAACCGGCGTCGGCGCCCATGTTTCCCCTGTTTCCGGATCCGGATGACAATCCCATCGTCTTCGATCTCCCTCCGAAGGAGATTGTGCTGGGCGTTCGATTCGGTACCGTCGCCAAGGCCTATCCCTTTTCGAAAATGGGCGACGACCGGGCCGTAATCAACGACCGGATCGCAGACCGGAACGTCCTTGTCGTTTACGACGCCGCGGCGCGGATGGCGCTGGCCTACAGTCGGGATCTGGGCAATCGGACGCTGACGTTCGAGCGCGTGGGTTCCAGGGATCGGCGGTTTGACTTTATGGTGAGAGACCTCGAGACCGGGACCACCTGGGACCTCCTGGGTCGGGCGCTGGCGGGCGAACTGGAGGGACGGCCAACTCTATCAGATCCCCGCGCACAACGCATTCTGGTTCGCCTGGGCCACCTTCTGGCAGGACACCGCGGTCTACGAACCCTGAACGCGGTACGGTGAATGCCCGGAATGCCGGGCCCGACTGGAAGTGCTACCGGATATTTCAGCGCCGGACGTCTCGATGACGCAGTTCACGTGTCCTGATTCCGACCCGCGGTACGTTACATGAAGACCAGGCTTCTCAGATCCGGCGCGACCGCGCTGCTCGCTGCCTTGGCCTGCCAGATTCCCGAACGCGTTTTCGCGGGCGCATGGACGCTTCCCAGGAATCACGCATGGTGCAAAGTCGCCGTCCTCGGCCAGACGACACACGAAGAATACGTCGGCACATCGGGATCGGGAAGAGGACCGGATCCCGAAAGGGTCTACCATGCCGGAAACCGCGCCCCGTATCGGTTTAGCGGCAGGTACCGTTCCCGCGCCCTGTTTTTCGATCTTTTCTACGGTGCGACGGACAGAATCGACGTCGGCCTGCAGTTGCCCTTCTTCAGGCAGGAATACCAGGATACGCCGCTCCTCACCGGTTTCGGAGAACCCCGAAGGGCGACCGGCTTCGGAGACGTCCGCGGATTCCTCAAGGTCAACGTCTTGAACCGGCGCACGGTGGGCACGTTGAAGCTGGGCTTCAAGGCGCCATCGGGTGAATTCGTCAACGAAGACGGTCTGATTCCGGTCGGGGAAGGACAGTGGGACTTCGAAGCCGTCGTTCAATTGGGCCGCTCCTTCTGGCCGAAGCCCGTCTATGCCAACGCCGACGTCGGTTACCGGCTTCGCCTCAGGAACGCAGAGACCGACAGGGATCCAGGCAACGAGTGGACCTTTCTCGCGGAAGCCGGCGTTCAGGCGCGTCGTGCTGCGCTGGTCGGCGTAAAGATCCACGGCATCAGGGGCGGGGCCGCGACCGTGTTCGGCGCCAGAATCCGGTCGGATATCAAGAAAATTACATATATTTCACCCGTGATAGCCCTCGGGCCTTTCCACGGGTTTACGCTGGAAACGGCAATGAACGTCTCGGTCCACGGTCGGAACTATCCAGCCGGCTGGATGGCTGTGATCGGCCTTTCCTATCAGGGTAGCGCGTTTCCGCTGGACTTCGAGTCCGGCGGGAGATGAACGGTTCGGTAGAGAGGTGCGAGATGAACCTGTCCGAAGCGCAGGTGGCTCAATTCGGCGAAGATGGTGTGCTGGTGGTTGAGGACCTGCTCGACGCCGATGAAGTCGAGGCGCTTCTCGCAAGGGCAGAATGGGTTGCCAGCGGCCGGGCCCGGCACATTCCCGGGCGACTGTTGCAGCGGGAGCCCGACGTAAACGCGGGAAAGGCGGCGGCCAGCACCTATGCGGACTCCCTGAGGAAGATGAGCCATCTCGCGTTCTTCGACGACGTATTCGAGTCCCACGCACGCAATCCGAGGATCCTGGACGTGATCGAGTCCCTCCTCGGTCCCGACCTGAAGCTTTACCAGGACCAGTGGTTCATGAAGCCGCCCAGAATCGGCTCCCGGCAACCGTACCACCAGGATATGCCGCTCGGATTCCACATCGACCCGCCCGATATGGTCACGTGCTGGGCGGCGTTGAACGATGCGACGATCGAAAACGGATGCCTCTGGATGCTGCCGGGCACCCACCGGTTCGGAATCATACCCAGGGAGAAATGGGCGGACTATGAAGAAATGTCATTGGACGGCAGGCTGCCTGAAGAACGGCCCATCGAGTTGAAAGCGGGCAGTTGCAGCTTTCACCATGGGCTGATACTGCACTGCAGCCGGCCGAACAGGTCCGACCTGCACAGACGGGGGTACGCCACACACTACGTCAGCGCAAAATGCCGCTATACAGGATCGGCCGAAAACAACGACGCCATGCTGGTCAGGGGCGCCTCCATTCCGGGTTGTGTCTGAAATCGCGTACATCCGGCGACGGCAACCGGGGCCGTCCGCCGCCATTACGATCAGAGGGTCCGATAGCGGATCGATCGGACGGCTCTTAACGAAAGGAACAGCGCCATGAGACTTTCAATCGTCTTACTGATTGTTGGACTGCTGATACGGGGAACGCCGGCGCAGGCCGACATTTTTCCGGGAGAGGCGCCCGAAGATGAAACCGGCGCAACGCTGAGTCCCATCCGGGCGGGGCGTCTCGAGATTATCCCGATACTGTCGGCCGGCATCAACGAAGGCGGTGAAGTGTTCTATCGGGGCGGTGTGTCGGTTGGGTATGCATTGAGCCGCCTGCACCAGGTCGGCGGTTCCTTCGTGGTCGGCAACCGGGCATACGATCGCTTCGGAGATCAAACGGAAATCGCCGGGACACCGGTCCTGGCCACGCAGACCCGCGCCGGAAATCCCGTATCGGCCGAAGACGGATTCGGCTCATCGCTGTCCGGCTTCTACAGGCTCAACATCCCGCTGCGAGTGGACAGGCGCACGTCCCCGTTCCTCGAGGCGTTCGCCGCCAGAGACTACTGGGGATGGTCCGGCGTCAGCGAAGTGGGCGGAGGCATCGGGTTCAGGAGATCGATGTCCAACCGGACGGCACTCACCACCCGTTACGCTTACGTTGCGCTGTTTAACGACGGCAAGCGCCTGAACCGCCACGTCGCAACGGTCGGGATCTCGATGTTCTTCAGGTAGACCCCCGGCGGAACAAAAAAACTTTGCCCGGGACATACCGACACGATGCCGTCGATCGCACGATTTTCATACGGTTTTCAACTCGCCCTGCTTCTCTTGTGCGTTTCCAACTGCGGCGAAGAGACGCCCGTCGACTCAGCCGACGAATCCGAAGGCCCCGGCGGCCAGACGTTCAGGACCGTACTTCAGGACAACGCCGGGCGCAGTGCTGACTCCAGCCGGGTCGCGGCGGTCGAATTCACCGGGCGCAATTTCCTGAACCCCCTGACGTTTCCGCACGACAGGGTCGAGAGCATTTACGAAAAGGACGCAACCCGCGCCCTGATCGACCCGCGGTTCGTTCCGGCCGCTTCCGCTGAGGCCCGCTATCTGTCGGACGACGACATGGTCATCGGCGTGCGCCTCAACGGCATCTCCAAGGCCTACCCCCAAAAGGTGGCGTGGTACCATCTCATCGTTAACGACCGGATTGGCGGGCAACCCATTGCGGTAACGTTTTCGCCGCTAACCGGCAGCGGGATCGTCTTCGCGGCATGGAGCGGGGGCGCGATCAACCGGCTGAAGTTCGGCGCGTCCGGAGAACTCTTCAACAACAACCTGATCATGTATGATCTGAACGACGACCAGATTCGGTATCCCCAGATGACCCATACGGGCATCTCCGGCGTCAGGGCAGGATGGGTATTGAACACACCGCCCTTCGTCGAAACCACCTGGCGATACTGGAAACAACTCTATCCCGACACGTTCGTCATCAGCAGCAACACGCCCGGCGCATTTGACGCAAGCGAGTATAACGTATACCCGTACGGCATGTACCGGGATCCCGAATCCGCGCCAAAATTCCAGGTGTTTCCACGTCTTGAAGACAACCCGCTCGCAGGTCTGTTTGCGCCGAAGGAAATGACTTTCGGCGTTCGTTTTATCGAAGAACCGAAAGCATATCCCGCGTCGGCGCTGGGCGACGAGGCGGTGATTAACGATATCCTGGCAGGGAGAAACATCGTTGTGGTATGGTATGGCGCTGAACGGATGGCTGTCGCCTTCAGCCGGGACTACGGGCAGCAGACCCTGGTCTTCGACAGGGTTCCGTCTTCATCTCGAACCTATCCCTTCATGCTGCGGGACCGGGAGACGCTCACCACCTGGGACCTGAAGGGCCGGGCGATTGCAGGCCCCCTCAAGGAGAGCGTTCTGCAGCAGATCCCCGGGCACAGCGCATTCTGGTTTGCGTGGATCACGTTCTGGCAGGACACGGAAGTGTACGGAGAATAGCGCCCGTTTCTTCGTACAGAAACCGGTCAGTCGCTCTCCGCCGTCTTCGCCGGCGCGTCGGGTGGAGATGGAACGACCCGGGCTCACGCTGCAGCGTAAAGCGCGACCACGACCCATACAACGAGAAAGCCAATGCCGCAGCCCGCCACGACCTCGGGAAGAGAGTGCGCGCCAAGAACCATGCGCGCCCACGAAACCGCCAGTGGAACCGGCAGCCAGAACAGGGCCGAAGGCCCGATCAGATGATGGAGCATTGCCAGCGGGCCGAACACCCCCGCGCCGTGAAGGCTGATCTTCCACCGCGTGTTCGCCGCGGCCGCCAGCAGCCCCAACACGACGTAACTGAGCAAGAACGCGCTCAACGCCGGCGGGGCGTCGGCAACGCGCAGCAGGATGAATCCCGCAAGACAACTCGCGGAACTCGCCAGGAGCGGAATCAGCCGGCGGGATCGAACCGCGATATAGTATCCGTCGACCTTCCCGCTCGCCACCAGGAAACCCACGTACAGCACCGGCACACAGGTTGCAAATACCAGACAGATGCACAGCCAACCGACGCGATGAACCAGGGGCGCCGGGATCCTGGAGATCAGCAGGATCGACATACCGCCGGCCGCGAGCGGGGGGCTGAACAACGCCGATATCGTCCTCGCAACAGCCCGTTGAGCGGAGAACAGGGTCATTGGGCCTCCGAAGAAACTCCCGTAAGCGGGGGCAGATCCCGCTCAAAATGCCGCCGGACAACGCCGCAATATAAGAAGCCGTTTAACAATCACCGGTGAGTTCCCGAGCGCGTGCGAAGACCGCAGGGAATTTCAAGACGGCTTCCAAGGATTGACCGCTCGAAATCCCGACGTTCTCCCGTCAGGCGGGATGCGGGTATTGCGGCTTGACACAGCCTGCCGTTTATCCTATACTGCCCTGGACCACATTACCGACGCGGGGTGTCGGTTTTTTCGTTTTTGCGCAAGTCTCCCACGTCCAGAACGCAGAATTCAGGGTGAATGATGAAGTTGCGCGCCGTACTCAGCCTCCAGCCCACAGACAGGCTCCAGGGGATCGCCGATGCAACCGACCATCCGATTCACACCGGCGCCAACAAAACGGTGATGATCGACATGCTGTGTCGCCATCTTTCCAACCCGTCGCTGGTCCGCAAACGACTGGATACGCTTCAGCCCCCACACAGGGAGTATGTGATCAACCTGGCCTCGGAGGGAGGCGAACTTCTCAAGGAAGACGCCATACGCGAGTTGGGAGCGGGATTCACCCACCGCTTCCAGGCCATGCAGGACGCGGTCACCGAAGCCGGTCTCGTCTTCGAAGACGTCGAAACACTCGGGTCCGACCACAGTCTCGTGGGGATTCCTGAGCCGATCCTGAAAGCCATTCCGCTGCCCGACCTGGGTCAGGGAACGCTCCGCCGCGTGATGCAGTCACGGTCGATCGGGCTTCTTCGCGCATTCGCGAAGGCGCTGGGATGTGCGTATGAAGATTCTCGACGTGTTTTTGTGGCGCGCGCGATCCGGAGCCGGCTATTGAATCCGGAGCATCTGAAAGCCTACATTGTCAACCTGCCGGAAACGAAGAGAGCCATTCTCGATCTTGCCCTGGAAAGAGACGTGATCACACAGAACGAAGTCCTGAGTGCCATCGGCGAGGACGGACTTCGCGCGCTCGACGAGATGGTCTGGAAGACGCCCCTGTTTTTCCATTCGACGGATCGACTGCTGACCGATACACATATGCGTCTGGCCACGGATCTGAAACCGGCAATTCAGGCCCTGGGCGACCGGATTGACGACACGTTCGAGAAAAACGTGGTCAGTTCCGGGCCGGACCCTTCACAGACACGGGAGCAGACGTCCTTCCTGGTTCCCAATCTATGCACGCTTCTCGGTTTTGTCGAGCAGCGCAGGCCGCGTGTGCTGAAACAGGGCGGCGTTTCCAGGGCGCGGCTCCGGGACGTGCGCAAATACTACCGGGGCGACATCGATCCGGGTTATTCCGAATTCCTGCTGCTGTTTGCCGAAACGACCGGATTCATCCGGAGGAATGCCGGTACGTGGCGTCTCGCCGGTGACGTTGCCGACCGGCTCTCCAATGTGTTCGACGTCCGAAATGCGCTCTTCACACTCTGGCGCGAGACCGACCGCTGGAATGAATGGACCACGGAACGATCCGGCACGCGCGTACGCAACAGGTCCGACGTGCTCAGAGCGCTTCGCCGCGATCTCCTGGACTGCCTGGCCGACTGTCCCGAAGACAGCTGGATATCCTATCCCCGGTTCTACACGCTGCTGACGCGCAGGTCCGAGTCTTTCGCCCACCTCGAGGGCCGTCCGCCGGCAGCGCGGGACCCCGTCGGCGGCGGCGGAGACGAACTGCTCAGACGCATTCTCGTTTCCTCGCTGACATGGATGGGCATCGTCGTCCTCGGGAATCCGGAGGCTTTCAGTGAGCCCCTCGAGCCGGACCACCGCGGCGTCTTCAAACTCACCGGACCCGGCGCAGCGCTCATCCATGGGCGCGAGCCCGGTGGTTCCGTCAAGGAGACGTCGTCCCACCGCAACGGACGGTTCATTCTGCAACCGAACCTCGAAATCCTCTCGCCGCCCGACCTGTCCTTCGACATGTACATGCGGTTGTTTTCCATTGCGGAACTCAGGGAAGTCGACGTACTGGCAAGATTCCGGGTTTCGCCGCAGACTGTCCACCAGGCAATGAGCAGGGGATGGGACGGAGCTTCCCTCAGGGAGTTTTTACGGACCCACAGCGCCACCGGACTGCCGGAAATGGTGGACGCCCTGATCCAGGAGTGCGAACGAAAACACGGCGAAATCGAAATCGCGCCCGCTGCCGGCTACCTGGTAAGCGAACGACCCGAACTGCTGGACGAACTCCTGGTACAGAAAAAGGTGGCTTCCCTTCTCGGCGTTCGACTCTCGCCGACGACGGCCGCGCTCGACCCGTCGACGCGCGTCGATGAACTTGTGGATGCCCTGAAGAGGCGCGGCTACATGCCGAACGTGGCCAGCGGAAAACCGGACGGCGAACAGCACGATATTTCGCTGAAGCGTTCGGAACTGCTGCAACTGGCGGGGTTTCTGGAGGCCGCCATCCAGTCATTCAACGCTCGTTCGATACCCCTGCCCGAGGACCTGGAACGCCTCCGGGATCGGGTCCGAAGAAGCCTCCGGGGCATACCTGAAAGCGAGTGCAGAAGCGCTTTGGACGACTGTTGCCGGTCCTTTGAGTCGCTGTTCAGAGGAGGTCCGAGCCGCGACGACGTCCAGGCGCTCTCGCAGTACCGGGGCGCCAATCCGGCCACCTGCGAAAGCGACATCGCCCGACTCATCGAATATGCCATTGAACGTCGCCTCTGCCTGGAGATTGTCTACCGGGCCGAACGCAGCGGCAGAGATACAACCCGTTCAATTGAGCCGATCCTTGTGGATCACGGGGTACTCTATGGCTTTTGCAGGCACCGCAAAGGCGAACGGCCGTTCCGGATCGACAGGATTCAGTGCGCCGGATTGACGCTCTCAATATCGAGATGACGTCGTGGGGCTTCCACCCCGGCGCCAAGGCTGAGTCGCACCCACCCGCAAAAACGAAGGTGCGCCGCTTGACACGTCGGGTCGCAGGCCCTATATTTCGCCTCGACGCATCCGCCAACATTGATCTGATGCCCCCCGGGGAACCTGGATCGGGCGGACTTGCCCCGGACTGTCAGGAGACCCGATATGCCGCTGAAATACTCCATTCGCGAAAATATGGCGCCGGGGAACACCATTACGGACAAATTCCGCAACCTTGCGGATATCGGTATCGAAGGCATTGAAATCACCACCAGCAGTTCAGCGGCGCATGCCGGCGAAATCCGCAAGGCAGCCGTTGAAACCGGCGTTACCCCCAACATTTTTTCGATCCGGGGATCGATGGGACTCCTCGATGCCAGGATCGAGGAACGCAGGAGGGCGGCGCAAGACCTCAAGGACGCGCTTACGCTTTGCGGCGACCTGGGCGGCGTCGGGGTTATATTCCCTCCACTGATCGCGATAAAACTCCAACATGGCCACCGTATACCGGATCTGTCACCTCTTGAGACCACAGCGCGCCTGGAATCGACGCTGCTCACCGAAATCCTGAAACACGATATCGGTCCGCACGCGGAAGCCTGCGGATGCAGCGTCATCATCGAACCGCTCAACCGTTACGAACAATGGTGGCCGTGCACCCTCGCGGACGGGCTCGAGATCTGCAATGCCGCTGACAGCCCCGGAGTCACGCTTATGGCGGACTTCTTTCACATGAGCATTGAAGAGTCCGATATGGCGGAAGCAATCCGCACCTGCGGAGAGCGGATCACGAACGTGCATCTGGCCGACAGCAACCGGGTCCTCCCGGGCTATGGACATACCGACTTCACGCCCGCCCTGCAGGCCCTGGACGAAATCGGTTACGGTTATTTCAGCGGCTTCGAATGCGCCATCCCACCGGGAAACGACCCCAGAGCCGAACTCAGGAAGTCCATGGACTATCTCGACGGCCTCCGTTAGAATATCCCGTTCCCACCATACTGACAACTCCCGACGCACCGGAGACCCCCAATGGACCAGCCATCGGAAAAAAGCCTGAAGCGCATGTGGGTCTACTTCGAGAAATACTGCGAGAAAACCGGCACGACCGGTCATCCCGACCGGGGCATCACCGAAGCCGTCGTCAACGGCCTGGCGGCTCACGTCGACGAACTCGGTCGTCCGCTGTGCCCCTGCAACTTCTATCCCGACAAGAAAGCGGAAATCGAACGCAGCAGGGAATGGATCTGCGCCTGCGACGAGATGAAGATCTACAAATATTGCCACTGCCTGCTCTTTGTCACCCCCGACGGACTGCCCGTCACCGAATATCTGCCGGAAGGACACGAAGGCCGGGAGTCTTACGGTCTCGTCAAGGACCCCACCCCCGAAAAGGGCCGTGAAGCCCGCCGCCGCGCCGCCGAGAAGGAATCCGGGGCGTGAAAGCCGGACCCGTATGAGAATTGTCACTGATTTCCCTGCTTCTGCCGGGCATTGCGGACAAACAGCTTCCTGAAAAGTCATCGGTACGGCCGCCGGCGCCGCGCCTCGACCGAACCGGATCAGGAACCGGTCGCAAACGCGTCCGCAACCGAATCAGCCGGGAGCCCTTCAAGGCAAACCATCTCGTCTTCCACCTCCTGCGTCAACAGCATTCGCAGGTGTGGATCGTCAACCGCCTTGCGCGCCATCTCCTTCGCTCCTGCCGTCACCTTGTCGCGCGCCCAGGCCGCCACGCCTTCCGATCCGAGACAGTCGGATTCAAAGATCAAGATTTCCCCTGGACCCGGGACCAGTGTCCGTAGGTCCAGAGCCAGCGCCAGAATAAGGTGTCGAACGAAATCGCTGAATCCGCACTCGTTCACGGCCTCGGCAAATGGCTGCAAAACGGATGGCGGCAGAAGCCGGATGAAGCGCAGGCGGGCGTGCAGTTCCCGAAACCTGGCGTAATCCGTGAGCGGATCCACGTGTTCGTCGTCTTCATCCTCCCCTCCTGAAACCGTCCAGGTCTCCGGGACCACGCGGGACCATCGGTCGATCTGAGAGGCGTAGTCGCGCAACAGACGTGACTCCGGCCTTCCCGGAATCGAGCGGCATACGCGGTTCATCTCCTTAAAACGCACATACGATTCCTCCCAGCCCCGCTTTCGAATTCTCTCGAAATCGCCTTCGGCAAGCAGGTCCACGCCACGATCGAGATCCTGCTCCGAAATCGTCGTCAGGCCGAGTTCAAGGCTGATCAGCGCCTTGCCCACCCCCTGTTCCAGTACAGTCCGCGAAACGGCTATCCCGGTCCGGTACCGCTGGCCGTATCTCATCCCCGTTGACCGCAGATAGGCCAGCAGGACGTCGGGCGTACGTTCGGGCAGTCTTCCATGCCGGACCCCCAGGGCGACAGCCTGACCCAGAAACCCCTCCGATTCGATTCTGAGTCTGGAGAGATCAACGCCTGCGGGAAGATTCATTCGACCCCTCCTCCGTCCTTTCATCCTGCTCCGCCTCCGCCTGCAGGCTCGTATCCGCCGATTCACCGTCGTCCACGGCCCGTTCCCATGCAATTCGGATGACCTGGGAGAGCAAGTCCGGCGCCGCTTCATAGAGCGCATCGAGTACGACGCCGGTTTCCGGATCGTCGATAAACGCGGAGGGACGGGTCCCACCCAGTCCCTCCGCGGAAAACAGCCGGAAGCGATAGACCGGAAAGCCGCCGAAAGAAACGACCTCATTCAGCCTCAAGTGTTCCAATCTGTCCTGCAGCGCGTCTCCCAGAAGTTCGGGATCCACGGCGCGCAAGAGTTCGGCCCGCCGGTCGAATTCACGAAGCGTCGACAGGGCCTGCAGCCACTCCCAGGACACTCGCGTGCGCAAGCCCGGATTGTCTACCCGGTCCAGTGTTTCCGCCATCGTGCTTTGCAGAACACCGGGGGACATCGCCCGGATCAGGTCCGTATTGAACTTTCCTTCGTCGGGATCTATTGAAATCAGGTTTCCCAGCGTCTCGGCCGGCAGCAGTTCCACAACTCCGGCGCTGTAGCCCGGATCGCCGGAGCGGCGGGCGCCTGTCATTGAGAGCATCTCTTCCGGCGCTTCGCTCATCGCCACCAGTGCGGCCTGCTCCTCCACGGGAAGCGCCTGCACCAGCGTTCGAGCCTGTTCGGCTTCACCCTTCGCCAGAAGCCTGCGCACCTCGCTTTCACGTCCGACCAGGTCGATGAGACGACCGGACCAATCTCCGGCCAGTACGAGGTCTCCCCTGACCTCCACTGAATCGCGTGCGGCCGGTTCAGAAGCGCCGCGTTGCGCCGCGTCGCGATCGTCATCCGTTCGGCGCCGCCTTTCCTGACGCAGCTGACACCGCAGGCAGGTCGACACACCGGGCATTGCCGATCTGCGTTCCCTGGGAATCTTCGCCCCGCACACCGAGCAAAATTCCCGGTGGCGAATGACAGGCTTCTGTTCCATGTGCATCCTCCGCGTATGCACGGAGAGGCCACTCCGGCAACCGATGCGGGCTTGAGGCCGGGAAAACGAACGAACGGCATGAGGACAAAATACGGAACAAAAACAGAAAAGTCAATATAAAATTATGTTTTTAAAGGATTTAAATTTATTGACTTTGTGCCGTCACATTGCTATATTTATACACGTTAAAGGGCCGATACTGCTGCGTGTTTCGGCCCTTTTCGGTATGTAAACGGCATCCGGCGGACCGCAATAATGCCCGCCATCCCTCCCGCCTTGCTGCGTTGCATGGGTAGAGGCGGCCGCGGCGCCGTCGCTCGCCGAACCTGCGCGGGTCGAAGGCGCCGGCTCCCGAGCCGTTCATTGGATGGGAGGCACGGGACCGCCGGCAGGATTCCGGCTTCCGACCTCGGGACGGAACCCAGGTGTGAATTGTCCGCGACTAAAGGTGGTTTTGTTGTATAACCGGTTGTATTTCAATAAGTTCAGTCAAGTCTGACACGAAAGCATTTCAAGGGATGGCGGAAGCTGTCGGCCAGCGTCATTTCGCGAGGTCTGCGAACGCAGGCATTCATCGCATCGGCCCGGAAGCGTGGCATCTGTCCTGCTCCCGGCCTTTTTCGTCGATCCCGACTGTCTTACGCTGAATTCTGGCCCCTGTACAAATGAGGCCAGATATCCCTTGACAGATTTGACCGGCACGCTGTAATTTCCGCCGTCAGGTTGCAGGTCCCGGTTCGACCGGGACGAGGTTGACCGGACACATTTGCGTCCGGAGCGATATCCGCCGCAAATCCGCGGCAAGATGCCACGCCCGTCTATGTCCCACATCCTGCTGCTTGCCAGTGAATCACGGGGTATGCGCCTGAAGTCAGACCTGGAATCGATCGGTCATTCCGTTTCACGCCCGGCCTGGAACGACGAACGCGTTGCGTTGTCCGACACCGGCATCCAGCCCGGCAACCCTGTTGATCTCCTCGTCGTCGACGACACGCTGCCCGGCCATCTGCCCAACCGGGTCCAACGCCTGCTGCGGCCTCCCGCTTCCCGCAATACGCCCGTGCTGCTCATCACAGACGAGGCCCGCGTGGCAAACGTCGACTTCTCAGCCGGAATCACGGACTTCATCACACAACCCTATTCCCTCGAACAGCTGGAAACCCGCCTGCGGCTGATCCTCGGGCGCACGGAACGAAGGGACGTTATCCGGCTGGACGAGCTGGTCATCAATCTGGTGCGCTACGAAGTCCGCGTCAACGAGGTCCTCGTGGACCTCACGTTGAAAGAGTACGAACTGCTGAAGTATCTGGTCGCCCACCGGGGTCGCGTCTTTACGCGTTCGGACCTGCTCGACCGCATCTGGGGATACGACTATCACGGGGGCATGCGCACCGTCGACGTACACGTCGCGCGACTCAGAGCGAAACTGGCCGGCTTCAATGGTACGATTTCCACGGTAAGGGGAGTCGGGTACGGATTCGACTGGCCTTCGGACCCGACTTGATTCTGCATCCGGGTCCAGAGGCGCCGCGCGGGTACAGAGCGTGGCTCCAATCCCATAACTTGTTGTTATTCCCGCACGTGACAACCGCAAAGACGGAGGACACATATGGATGGCGTAACACATCTGACGATGAAGGAACTCGAACAGGGTCTGGACGACGTACGGAACTCACCGGAGGACGAAGGCGTTGTGAAGTTGATCGTGCGCCGGCCGGACGTGGAACGGCGCGAAGTGCTCGCCGAGGGTGAGCTTCACCCGTCGGAAGGCCTCGTCGGCGACAACTGGAAGTCCCGCGGCAGTTCCCGGACGCCGGACGGATCGGCTGATCCCTTTACACAGCTTACCGTCATGAACGCCAGGTGCGCCGCCCTCGTCGCTCAGGACGACGGCCGCTGGCAGTTCGCCGGCGATCAGTTGTACGTGGACCTGGACCTGAGCGAAGACAACCTGCCGGCCGGTACCCGATTGTCGCTCGGAACCGCCGTGATCAGGGTGTCTGAGCAGCCCCATACGGGTTGCCGGAAATTCGTGTCCCGTTTTGGCGTCGATGCCATGAAATTCGTCAATTCACGCCAGGGAAGGCAACTCCGGCTCCGCGGACTCAACGCACGGGTGGTTCAACCCGGAACGGTCCGGGTGGGCGATGTCGTGAGAAAGGTGTAATTCTAAGGCGGTCCGAACCGGCGGAGGCGTTAATGGGATTCAGATTCTGTGAGTCCATGATCCGTGACTACCGCACGCGAGGTTGCGTGATTTTCCGGCAAATCCTGCCGCCGGCCCTCATTCGCGACCTTCGTCGAGCCACGGCCGGGGCACATCGTTATGCCCGCGAAGTGCGCGGTCCTCAGGCACAGCGCCTCCAGCCCATCGTCAATTACGCCATCGATATCAGGCCCTTCAGGGAATACGCGGAACTTCCCCCGCTCGTCGATGCGATCAGCAGGGTGCTCACCCCGGAGCACAGAATTACCAATAGCGGACTCACGCGAACGGGACTGTTGCTGGAGCCGCGGGACAAACCATGGTGCACAGCGTGGCACCGGGACATCAGGGAAACATCCAATGTACCCGACCTGGAAGAGTTTCGCCGCCTGAACCGCGACCCGCTCTGGTTCAATCAGATCAACTGCCCGCTATATGAGGACAACTGTACCTGGTACGTGCCGGGCAGTCACCTGAGAGACGATCAGCCGGGTGAAATCGAGGCCGCACGGACGCCCCTCCCTCCGGAAGACGAACCCTGCGAGGAACGGGAACGCGCGTGCCTGGAGTACACCCGGGCGATGCCGCGTGCGGAGCGGCTGTTTATGGACGCGGGAGATTTCGCGCTCTACCATCCGAACGGCTGGCACCTCGGCAACTATCTGCCCGGACGCAAACGGGTAACGATCCACGATTTCGCGCCAACGCCGCAACTGCTGGATTGGTATGATCGTTGGGAGCGCAAACGTTCTCTTCAGAAGAGGCAATAATCGAAAGGAAGCCAATATGGAGAAAAGTTGGACGTGGACCACGACCGGCTACGGACTTGCCGAAAAGTCCCACGGTGAGATCATGGAAACCTGTCGCTTCGCCGGCCTGGCGGGCATCGAAGGCTCACCCCCCCTGTTCGAAAGAAACACCGAATCCGAACTTCAGGCAATCGGCGAAGACTATCGATCGGCGGGACTGTGCATCGAGACGTTTCACCTCCCCTTTTCTTCTGAAGATGACATCGCGTCCTTTTACGAAACCGTACGCCGGCGGGCCGTGGACAAGATGCGCCTCTGGATGGGAAAAGCATCGCTGATCGGGGCAACGGTCGGCATCCAGCATCCGACCACGAACCGGTCGGACGCCGACGTGGATGGGCTCGAAACCTACTTCACCCAGATCGGCAAGAGCCTCGACACCCTCCTGAGGGACGCGGAAGGCCTTGACTTCACGATCGCTCTTGAAAATATGCTTCCGTCCGACGGCGGGCGGTTTGCTTCCAGACCCGAGCACTTCGAGCGGATCATCCGGGACTTCGCCCATCCCAACCTGGGCTTCTGCCTCGATACGGGCCACGCCCTGGTGGCCGCACGCGGAGACGCGCACAGGTTCTTTGACGTCATGGGCGCACAGATGGTCGCATTTCATCTGGCGGACAACGCCGGCGACCGGGATTCCCACCTCGCCCCCGGACACGGACGGGTGAACTGGCGCAGATTCTTCAGGCATGCGGCGCACGTCGGCTACCGGCGCACAATGTGCATCGAAACCCAGCCGTTTGACTTCGGCCCTGATTATACCGATAACGCCTGGAAGAAGATGGTTGCCGACACCGACGCGCTGGCCGAATCCTCCCTTAAAGACTAATCGGCAAGGAGCCGCCCGTATGCGATGGCGCGAAAAATACGGCCCATGGGCCCTGGTAACCGGCGCGTCAGCCGGCCTGGGCGCGGAATTCGTAAGGCAACTCGCGGCCAGGGGCCTGAATGTGGTTCTCATTGCCCGCCGGGAGCAACAAATGGCGGCGCTTGCCGAAGGTGTCCGGCGAATCCACGGCGTAGAGACGCGCATCGTTCCCCTGGACCTGACAGGTCCCGATGCCTGCCGGCGCGTCGGAGATCAAACGGGCGACCTGGAAATCGGTTTGCTGGTAAACAACGCCGGATTCGGGCTTTCCGGCGCGTACACGGACCTGGACCCCGATCGCATGGTAAACATGACCGTATTGAACTGCGTCGTCCCTGTCCTGCTCACCAACCACTACCTGCCGCTGATGCTCGATCGGGGCCGTGGCGGCCTCATCTTTCTGGCGTCCACCGCCGCGTACCAGGCGACCCCGTACCTCGGCGTCTACGGCGCCACCAAGGCATTCAATCTGCTGATGGGAGAATCACTCTGGAAAGAATACAGGGCAAGAGGCATCGACTCCCTGGCGCTCTCACCCGGTTACACGAAGACAGAATTCGCAAGCGTGGCGCAAATGAAGGACGCGAGCGGTATACGGGAGGCCACGCCCCCTGCCGTCGTGGCCTTGGCGCTCAGGAAACTCGGCAGGAAACCCTCCGTGATCCATGGCCGCGTTAATAAAATGCTGAATTTTACGGGACGACTCCTCCCCCGCCGCATCGCAATCGCCGTCGCCTCGGCCATGTTGAAAGGCAGAACGCGCCTATGACGCTGCAGATCGCCTGCCAGGACTGCGACACGGTACACCGTCAGGACACCCGCCTCTGGAGATGCGGCTGTGGCGGGCCCCTGGACGTCGATTTCCGGGGCAGAATCGACGCGGCCATGCTCAGGCGTCGATCGCGGGGAATGTGGCGTTATCGGGAAGCGCTGCCGATCGGGGCGGATGCCCGCGTCGTCTCGTTCAACGAGGGGTTTACGCCGATCGTACGAATGCGGATCGACGGCAAGCCCCTCACCGTCAAGCAGGAGAACCTCTTTCCCACGGGCTCCTTCAAAGACCGCGGCGCTTCCGTCCTGATCAGCCGCGCCCGCGAGTTAGGGGTTGAAAAGGTCGTGGAGGACTCGTCGGGCAACGCCGGCGCCGCGGTCGCCGCGTATTCGGCGAAAGCCGGCATCGAATGTGAAATCTACGTGCCCGAGGCCACTTCACCCGGAAAGCTGGCGCAAATCCGACTCTACGGCGCGAAACTGATCCGCGTACCCGGCTCCAGGGAAGCCACGGCGCACGCGGCCATGGAAGCGGCCGAACGCCACTTCTACGCGAGCCACGTCTGGAATCCGTTCTTCTTCCAGGGTACCAAGACCTACGCGTTCGAGATCTGGGAACAACTCGGTTTCAACGCGCCGGATACGTTGATCGTGCCCACGGGACACGGCACGATGCTTATCGGCGCCTTCCTCGGCTTCCGGGACCTTCTGGAAAACGGGCTGATCGACCGGCTGCCCAGGATGATCGCCGTGCAGGCCGCGGGCTGCGCCCCCCTCTACCGCATGTGGCGCGATCAGCTGGCGGAACTTCCGCCCGCGCCCTCCGGCGATACGATTGCCGAAGGGATCGCCATCGCGGAACCCGCCCGCGCGTCGCAGATCCTGGACATCATTCGCGAGACCGGCGGCCGGATTATCGCCGTTACGGATGCTGAAATTGAAAGGGCCCTGCTGGATATCTGCAAGCAGGGCCTTTACGCCGAACCCACCTCCGCGACCGCGGTTGCGGCCTTCAGGAAGATTCCCGCGGACAGAGACGAGTGCGTTGTGGCACCCCTGACGGGACACGGGCTCAAGTCGACCGAAAAGATGCTCAAACTCACCGGCTAATAGACTTTTCGCTCCCGCCGGACACCCGAGCCGGGCGGACGCTTTCGTGCCGCCGCGACGTTCGACTCGCCGCCGTCATCCTCGTCTTTCCAGTCGGCCCGAACCCCCACCCACCCGTTCTCTTCGACAACCTCCGCCGCACGGAGTTCGGCCGCGCGTACCGCCTGCAGCAGCGTCGCCTGCTCCTGTGCCTGCACGCCTCCAAGGATCAGGTTTCCCCGCGCCGCCACGCGTGGCGCAAGCGCTGGCAGCATATCCTCGAGTGTGGGGCAGTCGATATTGGCGACGACGACGTCGAATGTCCCCGTTACGCACGCCAGCGTTCCCGCGAGAAAAGCCACGTTACCGGGACTCCCGTTCAGGCGCAAATTCGCGCGGGCATTCTCAACGGCCAGAACATCGATATCGATGCCCGTCACCCTCGCGGCGTCGAGCCTGGCCGCAGCGAGGCTCAGGATCCCCGAGCCGGTGCCCACGTCCAGCACGACGTCGCCCGGACTCACGGCCGCAAACATCATCTTCAGGGCCAACCGGGTCGTCTCGTGATGACCGGTTCCGAAAGCCGTCTTCGGCTCGATTACCAGACTGAATCCGCCTTCCGGATCGTCGACTCGTTCCCAGGGTGGACAGACCACAATGGAGGGAATCGGGTAAACCGGCCTGAAACGGGACTTCCAGGACGAAGCCCAATCCTCCTGCGGGACCTCATCCACTTCCACGCGCAGGGCGCTCAGATCGCCGATCTGCGCCTGCAGTCCGCTCCAGAGGCCGGATACCACGCGGCCGCTGTCCCGTTCAACGGGAAAGTATGCCGTTAGCCCCGTCCTGCCGGAAGCCGAGCCGCCGTGCGCCTGCAGACCGCAGCTCCCCAGGGCAAACAGCAGTTCCGACACCGTTTCGGACGCACGGCAAGGCAGGTCCACGCGTACCTCGAACCACCCGCGTTCAGCCTTGCGGTCCATTTTCGCAAACCGACTGAAACGTGATTGCGTCTTACCTGACAGCCCGTTGGAAAAGTCCATCCGGGCTGCGGCCGGCCCTTCCGGTCGAAATACGGCGTTGCTCGGCCAGGCCTGCAGAGCGAATTTATCAACGGACTGCTAAACGACCGCCAGTTTCAACGCATGCCGTTTCACATCCGCCGAGAAGGGCAGAATGACGACCAGCCGGGCTTCTTCGACGGTCGAGTCGCCTGCCTTCCGGTACGGGTTATGGGGCAAGGCAGGCCAGACCACGCGGCTCCCGGGCGGCAGGTGCAGACGCCAGCCGGTATGCTGAATCCACGCTTCGCCTGTCCACTCCGCCTTCTCATCGCCCAGCACCGCGGTCTCTCCGGATGCAAAACGCACCTCCTCGTCCAGGTGGGGGATGAGCGTCACGTGTCCGTCCACCGGCAAGCCTGAATTCGCCGATGCGGCGTATACGAGCGTCAATTCGGTATCCGACTCGACCCTCGCGTCTATGCTGCAGTCTTCCTCGCCGTAGCGCAGCCGCAGCCGGCCGCCATCCTCGCCCGAGTCATACGAAAGCTCGTCCGGCACGTGGATCAATCCCGCGGGGGCGTCGAAGTCAGGGTCCTCGTCCCCGGGCGTGTGCGACAGAAGCGTCTTGTCCCCTGCCGTGAAGCAACTCCACAGCGGCTGCAGCTTTGTGTTGCCGCCGCCCACGACCAGACCCACCCTGTCGTGAAACACGCTTACGAAGTTCTGCCTGTCCTGGCCCCAACGATTCTGCGGGAAATCCACAACGAAGGCGGAAAGACAGATGAACCACGGACCGTTCCTGACCGCGGTCGCCTCGTCCCCCATTCGGAAGACATGCCGTTCCTTTCCGGCAGCCGTCTCAAGCGCCTCTCCCTGGCCGCCATACAGCAGCAGACTGGCCGCGTAATCCGAAGCGAACCCGGTGCCCTCCGCCAGCAGGAGCCGGTGCTGCTGCGCCAGATACCCTCTGCCCGCGGCCGTATGGCTGAACCCCGGATTGCCGTCGTGAATGCCGCCATGATAGGGGTTGCGGCCATCCACGGTTTCAACCGTGCTGCCGTCGGGATAGGTCAGACTCGCGTGGTAGGCGGCCGCGCGTTCGAGCGCGGGCAGCACCGCCGCGTCGCCGGACATCCCGTAATAGATTCCCAGCGAATCAGAATACACGAAGTTGTAGGCCACGACAGGTCCGTTGTGCTCCGGCCACCAGCCCTGCGGCGACTGCGCGTCCGCAACCCTTGCCATAAACGCCTGCGACTGCGCCCGCCAATCGTCGCGTCCGAATACCGCGCCCGCGCAGAACAGGGCCATCGCGTGATGCGCGGGGATGTTGTGAACGTGGGCCAGGCAGGTCCTCGAAATGCCGTCGAACCCCAACAGCAGCGCGTCGTCCCATCTGGCGCGCGCGTCGCCCTGCATTGCATCCTGAACCAATTGATAGGCACGAATCCATCGGCTGTAGGTCCAGGGCATGTAAATCTGCCCCCACTCCGAATAGTCCTTTTTCAGAAACGTCCACTTGCCCTGCTCGTCCTGGGCGTCGATCAGCGCGTCCCCGCCGCGAACGATTGCGGCAAGGACCGCTTCATCGCCGTGGTATCTGCTCTCCTCGAGGTGCCACGCCGCGGCGAGAGAAAAAATCACGTTCTGGTCTCCGCAGATCCACGGTTCCACGCCAAACTGTCCGTTCTCCTTTTGGGACGCCAGAATTCCCGGTACGGCGGCATCCAGCGACTCCAGCAACTCCGGTTCCGGTTTCCAAATCTCCGCCATCGCGTATCTCCTTCCACTTAAGGCATCGAACCTCTTGCCGCGTCAGCGCCCGATACCACGTCTATCTGATCCCCGCCGCGGGCGTCTGCCGGTATCGCAGCCAGTCCACGGGCGCATAGTCGTCGTACAAGGCCGGAACGCCCCGGACCAGGGGCTTCCGATTCCCATATGGTGGCGCGGGAATCAGCAATTCCAGCGCGTCGCCCGTCCTCGCCTTCAACTCACGAATCGAACGCGCGATCCGATCGCCGTCGAGCCTGGCGCCATCCAGCGTGGCCACGGCCACGATATTGCTGCGCTCCGGTACCTGGAACAGGTACACCTGTGGAAATACCCGCGTCAATGTACGAATAATCGACAGGTACAATACGCCGGGCCCGAGCGGCGCCACGTTCACAGTGACGACTCCGCGAGGCGTGAGTATTCCCTTTACTTCATCGAAGAATTCCGCCGTTGCCATATGGTGGGGCATGGAGTCTGCATGAAACGCATCCAGAACAACCCAGTCGTAACGATCGGTCGTTCGTTTGACGAACATCCGGCCGTCGTCAACGTGAATCCTCAGACCGCCGTCCTCGTCGACGCCGAAATACCGTTTTGCCACGCGAACCACGGCGGGGTCGAGTTCGACCACGTCCAGAACGACGTCCGGGCATGCGGACCGTATGAATCGGGCCACCGACCCGCCCGCAAGACCGATCATCAGCGCATGCTCCGGATCTGTGAAGGCCATCCCCAGCGCAAGGTACGCCGTGTAGGGCACGCGCAACGACGCGGGGTTTCCAAGGGTCAGCGCGCTCTGTTTTGCTCCGTACCCGAACCGGAGGTACCGGGCTTCGTCGTCTTCGGAAACCACGATGTGATTGTACAGGGAGTCGTGGACATAGACCAGTCTTTCGTGCTTCGGTATCTCGGGCCGGACTTCGCAGGCCGCGAGAACCAGAACCATGAGGATGGATGGTGAGAGGCTGAACGAAAGACGGTTGACATCGAACCCTTTCAAAGCCAGACCTCACGGAGTGCCGCCCGCAGCGTGTCCCGCCCGCCGATGAGCCGCCGTATGTCTCCACGAACCGGTGACGATTCTCATCCCCTCCCGGCCTCGCCCGCCGGATGCCGCGCTACGGCGGGTCCCCTTCCGGCGCCGCGCCATTGTACGTGCACCACAGCGCCATCGCCGACAAAACCAGGAGCACCGCACCGATCAGATGCAGAATATGCCTCACGCCCATAGCGGGTATCAGATAGAACGCCGTTCCCAGCGTCCCCACGATGCTGCCCGCGGCGGACAATGCCGATACCGTCCCCGCAACGCCCCCGACGCGTTCGACCCGGTCAGCGAGCAGCCGGACGACAAAGGGCGTGACGGCTCCCAACGCCATCCCCGGAATCGTAAACAGTGCGATCGAGGCCAGCAAAGGCCCGCCCCGGGGGCCCAGGTTCATCAGGAAGACAGCCCGGTTGACCGCCGCCGCCGCCCAGGGCATGACAAGCGCCGTCAGCCCGGCTATGCCCATCAACGCGGCCAGAGGCCGCCCCGTAGGCATTCGGTCCGCCAGCCTGCCGCCCGTGTACGCGCCGAGACACAGCGCGGCCAGGACCACTGCAATCAGGCTGCCCCAGACGAAAACGGAACTGCCGAAATATGGCGCGAGTACCCGGCTGCCCACGATTTCCAATGCCATGAGCGCCGCGCCGGAGACAAATGCTATCGCCCTCAACATGCCGGCACCAGATGTAAATCCGCACACAACCACCGGTTATCCGCCCGCCGGGCGCGTGCGGACCTCATCCCGGCCGTAGAAGCTGCTTAGAAAATAACACTATAAACGACGAAACACGCGAAACTACGAGACGACGAGACGACGAGACTACGAGACGACGAAACTACGAAACTACGAGACTACGAGACTACGAGACGACGAGACGACGAAACTACGAGACGACGAGACGACGAAAAACAGAATTACGAGAAATCCGTGGCTGAGATCCATTGCCACAGGAGGCCCAACACCACAATGTTGCACGTCAGTCTGGCAATGCAACGATTTTCATCATATTGGGTGCTCAATGCGTGGGCATGACCACTGTCTTAAACCCCCCATGGGTCTTCACGCGGTTGCAAGAGCGTCGGTCTGCGTTCGTCAGATCCAGCCGTATACCTAAATTCGGGCGAATTCGCCCGCCTTGACCGACACATTTTCGCGCGCGCCCGGGACTCACCAGGAGTCTTAAGACAGCTTCTCAGAAACGCCTCAATGTACGTACAGCGGACGGGGCCGCAAAAGAAATTCGCAGCCCCGGTGCGCCGGGTCATCCTGCGGGATTCGCGCTGTGGATAACCTCCGCGATCAGAACGGGAGATCATCGTCGTCGGAGCCGAATGGCGGCGGGGTCGACCCGCCCGAACCCGTATCCCGGCCGCCGCCGCCGCCGTTCCCGGGCGACCCTGAACCCGCGTCACCCGCCCCTCCTGCCTGCGCCGGGCCCCGCTCGGCAGGCAGGTCGTTCGGTTTGCCGGAACCCTGAGAGCCGCCTCCCCCGGAATCGAAGTCTCCCCGGGAGTCCAGCATCTGCATATCTCTTGCGACGACCTCGGTGGTATACCGTTTCTGTCCGTCCTGTGTTTCCCAGCTTCGGGTCTGCAGGCGTCCTTCGATGAAGACCTTGCTTCCCTTCCGCAGATACTGATTGCAGATCTCCGCCAGCCGGCCCCACACCACAATGCGATGCCATTCGGTCCGCTCCTGGCGTTCGCCGGAGCTGTCGGTCCAGCTCTCATTCGTGGCGATGTTGAAGTTCGTGACGGCGGTTCCGCCCGCCGTGTACCGCAGTTCGGGGTCCGCGCCGACGTTGCCGATCAGAATCACCTTGTTTACACCACCACGTGCCATAACCGGTCTCCTCTAAATAGTTGAAACACAAACTGATATGGACGATGGCACGATCCTTACCGAAATCGTGTTCAATCGAATATACTCGTGACTCGCGGGGTTGTCAACAGGGCATGCCGGAATTCGTGTCCGGGTCGATGAATCCGGCGTGACCTTCATCTCATCGAACGGAAGAAATCACGGAATCTCACCGTCTCGGATACGGTGTCGCATTCGTTGCAATGCTCCCAGTCGATCCAGACGTATTCGACGCCGAGCCATCCCCGATATCCGCTGGCCCTCATCGCTTCGACGACCCGCCGGTAGTCGATGACATTCTGATCGAAAGACGTCTGCAGCCGGCCCCGCCGCGCGCCTCGGGCGTGGAAGTGACTGGCATATTCAATAAGGGGCTCCACGTCCGAATCCGGCAGCCCGATTTTCGTGAAGTGCGTGTAATCCAGCGTCAACGTCAGGCCGGGAACGGCCTGTACGAGGCGTTCGGCCGAATTCGGCCGCGGAACCAGGGACCCGACGTGCGCCTCAACGCCGAATACGATGCCGTATTCCTTCGCATGCCCAACACGCCAGTTCAATTCATCGACGGCGCGGCCGAACGAATCGGCGCGGGTCTCGTCCGGGAAGTGAACGCCCGGCAGCGCCGTGACGTGCGCGCACCCGCACTCGGCGGCGTACTCCAGTGTCTTCAGATACCAGTCCCGCGCCTTCCGGCGCCGGGCGCGTTCCGGATGATTGATCGCATAGGGCAGGAAATCCATCGCCGTCTGCAAAAACACATCGGCCGGTACCAGTCCCACGTCATCCAGTTTCTTCCTGAGCGTTCGGGCGGAGCGCGGCGCATCGGCAAACTCGCGCGAAGGCCACAGATGTGACCTCTCTTCGAAGAGTCCGATATCCACGCCCTCGAAACCCAGCATCGAGACCAGTTGCAGCGCGTCTTCGTGCGGCAGCAGCGGGAAAGTAAAATCCGAGCATGCCAGTCTCGTGTTCACGGCGCCTCCGCAAATCGCGTGAGACCCGATGTCTCCCATTCGGCCGCGGCGATATACCCGCCGTCGATCACCAGAGACGTGCCTGTAATCCCGGCTGAGGCCTCGGAGCAGAAGTAAACCGCCGCCTGTGCGACGTCCGCGGGTCTGATGACGGCGCCGGTGGGGACGCGCTGGAGGCGCCGTGCCAGCGTGGCCGCCGGGTCCGGCGTGGTATTCAGATGGTACCGCAACATGGGCGTATCCGTTATACCCGGGCAAATACAGTTGCAGCGAAGCCCGTCCACGGCGTAGTCCAGCGCGATCGAACGGCTCAATCCCAGCACCGCGTGCTTGGAGGTGATGTACGCGGGCGTGTCGGCCTGGCCGACAAAGCTGCCCACGGATCCGATGTTTACCATATAACTGCGCCGGTGCTCCCTGAAGTGCGCGATGGCGTGCTTGAGGGAAAAGAAGATCGACTTGAGATTCACCCCCATCAGCCGGTCCCAATCCGCTTCGGAATATTCATCGAGGCGCCCGACGTGCACGATACCCGCGCAATTGACAACGGTCTGCACCTTCCCGAACCGCCCCGCGGTCGCTTCGATCGATCCTCTCACCTGCTCCTCGCGCGCCACGTCGCACTTCATGAAGATCGCGTCTCCGCCCTGTTCCGCGATGCGGTTCACCACCTGTCGACCACGTTCTTCCTGCATGTCGACGACGGCCACCCGGGCGCCCTCTGCGGCGAACCGTTCGGCCGTGGCCTCACCCATTCCGGAAGCGCCGCCGCTTACCCAGGCAACCTGTCCTTCCATGCGTCCCATGGGTTAGTCCACTCTCGTGATGCGTACGACAACGTCGTGCCGAAACGCCTGCAAGACCACGCGGCGCGATTCACCCCCGTCAAGCGGGATACGAGGAGAGTAGACGCCGTCTGAAGGAGAAAAACAGGACATCTCGAACGCGCCGGCCGGCAGGTCGAAGCACAGCCTTCCCGCGATCGGGTCGCCGCACCCGGCCTCCTCCCGCTCGCGGGCGTCGGCAAGATAGATGCAATAGTCTTCACCCGCAACCGCGAACACCGATTCCAGCGTATGCTCGGGTCGTTCTTTGAGCCAACCGGTCATGACGGGGCGCGCCTTCACAAGATCGATTGAATGGATAAAGCCCGACAGATTGCCCATCCACCGTCGAATCCCGTTTCGCGAGTCGGGGGTTCCCGTCTCCAGGTACGGCAGGATGGAAAAGTCGATCATGTCGTAGTGGGCGCCGGAAAACAGCGCAGTCCACGCCCGCTTGCGATGTACCGTCCATCCTTCCACTTCCCTGTACTGGGTTGCGATATTGTCCTCATCGTGATTCAGCGGCTTCGCGCGTCCGTAGGTCGCGAGGGTGAAATCTCGCAGCGGCCGCAACTTGAGCTGCCCGGACATGAAGTCGCCGAGATCATAACTCCGACCGTCGCACAGGGTGTTCGGCAGCGGGTGAATGTTCACGACGTCGAAATCCATTGCCTCGAACGATCCGTCGGAAGGCTGATCGAACGGCCTGATCGTCATTGCTTCCTGACCGGCGATCAGGTGCCTGTGCGGCATCCCGCTCTCCATTTCGCGGATCTGCGCGATGAACTGCGACTGCCAGCCGTTTACCTCCTCCGATCCGGGCAGGTCGCCCGTATCCGGGAAATAGCACGGCTCGTTGCAGATTTCGTAGATCACGTTCCCGTACCGGTTGGTTTCCTCCACGATATGACGCACGTGCGCGCGCTGCCATTCCAGCAGGTCCTTCCGGCGGCAGGTCATATAGTCCTGCCAGGGTACCGGCGAATCCGGGGAATCCATTGTTACGTTGTTGGCCGGATTCAGCGGGTTGAGGGCCCAGACCTCGTCCTTGTAGGTGTTGCTGAAGAGAACCACCTCGACGATGATGCCGTACGACTCCGCCAGGGCCAGAAACGCGTGCAATCGATCGAAGTACTCGGCATTCCGGCGGGAAAGGTCGTAACGCGGCTGGCCGTCCAACGCTTTTCCCGGCCCGGTCCGTTCGAACGGCGCGACAAAATCGGGCGATTCGGGCTTGCAGGTCGAGTACGGGTTGACAGGCGTCTGCAACTCTCTGAACAGGGTAAACAGGCGGGTCAGCGTCTGCCCCCGTTCAGCCGCGTCCTTCAGATACCGTTCGAACCGAAACGGCCGGTTGATCACCGCCCCATAGTGCTCGGTCGCGCAAATCAGCGCCAGGGGGCGTCCTCGATAGTCGAAGACCTTTCTGTTTTCCTGATGAATCCTGATGACGTCAGCCAACGGCCACCCCTTTTCCGGCCTTTGCTTCCGGCCTGATCGCCCGCATCACGTCGTGCGGTTGCCTGACTCCCCGCCACTGGGTCCATATTGAAGCCGCGACCACTTCTCCTGAAATCCCCGGCGCCGGAACACTTCCGGATTGACCACGCCCCGAGGGCGCGTCCCGAACGACAGGTCCAGCATACCCCGGCAGGCCGCCCGTCCGATGTCGCGGAACAGCTCATCCGTCCAGGCCACCGAATGCGGCGCAAGCAGCACGTTGTCGAACTTGCCGAACCGTTGCGGCGCCACTACGGGTTCCTCCTCGAAACAATCCAGCGCCGCGCCGGCTATCGCGCCGGCTTCCAGGGCGTCGAACAGCGCATCCTCATCCACGATGCCGCCCCTGGCCGTGTTGATCAGATAGGCGCCCCGTTTCATCGCGGACAGTTCCCGCCGGCCGATCAGCCCCGCCGTTTCCCGGGTCAGCGGACAGTGGATGGAAACGAAATCCGACGCCGCCATCAACTCCTGAAGCGGCACCAGGGCCACGCCCAGTCTACCCGCCTCGGCGGGATCGACGTACGGGTCGAATGCAAGGGGCGGATTCATTCCGAACGTACCCAGCAGCCGAACCGTTTCCCGCGCGATTCCGCCCAGCCCGACGGCCCCGAACGTGCGGTCTCGCAGCTCACTTCCCATAAATCGGGTTCGCGCATCCCACCCGCCGGTGCGCACCAGGCGGTCTTTGACGCGCATATGGTGCGTCAGCGCAATCATCCAGCCCACCGTCGCCTCGGCAACGGATCGGTCCACCGCGCCGGTCGTGATGAATACGACGACGTCGGCCTCGGTGCATGCGCCAACGTCGACCGAGTCGTATCCCACGCCGAAGCGTCCGATGGCCAGCAGATCTTCCGATGCCGAGACGGTCCCGGCAGTCACCGCGGGCGTCAGCACGACCACGCCCTGTACGCCAGCCACCTGCTCAGCGCCGATCTCCGGACGATGCACGTGGAATACCGAGGTCTGAATATGCGCGTGGCTGTCAAATAACGCCAGACCCATATCCCTGAACTTGCACGCACCCTCCGAATCGTAAAAATCGGCGGTCAGCGCCACCCGGAAGACTCTGTCGTCATGGGACACAATTAAAGCTCTCTCGTGCGACTCTTCTCACATCCGTCCGAATTCCCAGATCACACACGCCACGGCAAATGCGATATATACGACCGAAGCAACCGACATCATGCCGGTGCACAGCCATCCCGGGCGGGCGGCCGCGGGCAGATGACGATGATTGATATAGAGCGTCAGGGGGGTATATAGCGCCATGGCAAACCCGCCGATATACGCTGCGTTGAACAGGAATCCCAATTCACTCACGCCGCGGGCTTCCATGACATAGGTGATTACGCACCCCGCCACAATCCACGTCGCCGCAACGACAAGATACCACCAGCTCAGGTCCCGCCTTCGCGCCGCTTCGAAGTTGGTGTAGATGATATCGGCGATCGATCGGGACACCCCGTCGACCAGAGCAAGCTGCGTACTGAACAGCGTGGCCAGACCCACGATCAGAAAGACGTATCTGCCCGTCTCGCCCCAGACCGTTGCCAGAACCGCTGCTTCATCCCAGATCAGCGTGCCTTTCGCGGGTACGATACCCTTCGGGTGCAGCACCGCAAGCGCGCCAAAGATGAAAAGCAGAATGGTTACGGAATTCAGGGCCCAGAAGAACAGCATCTGATCTTTCTTAACATAGTTGAACCAGCTCTTGAAATGACCGATATTCGCTTCCGTCTCCTCAAACCGGAATCCCGTGGAGGGCATTGCCTCGGTCCGGCCTCGAAGCGGATTCCGCATCTGGGGCAGATGCGCGCCCATCCCGACGTGCTTGTCGCGAAGGTAGAATGTGTAGAAGAGATTGGCCGTGCCGCCGGCGCCGGCGAATACAAGCGCGATGAACATCGCCTTGACGCTCATTCCCGGATCGATGTATCCGATATTGGCAATCCCGCTCCCCAGCGACGCCCACGTCTCCGCCGAACCGACGGCGTACGCGACCGCGATCAGGCCGACGGTTACCACCACCACGAGCAATTCGATACTCCGCTCGACGGACTGGTATATCAACTTCGGACCGAAGAGAATAAGTGCCACGCCCGCGAAGGTGATGATCGTCCAGAACGTATCCGAACCCCAGCCATGCGGCCCGGCCAGCAACGCCTTCAAGGCCAGCCCCGATGCCCGTCCCCACCCGGGAGCGATCCAGCTGAATATCGTCAACAGTATGAATATGGGGGCAAATCCGCGCCACACCCGGCTGTATCCCGTATATACCGTTTCGCCGGTTGCAATCGTCCACCGTCCCACTTCGAAGTTGATCCAGAGTTGCAGAAAGATGCCGACGCATGCCGCCCACACCATACCGGCCCCGTATTCGGCCACGATGCGCGGCCAGATAACGATCTCGCCCGCGCCGATGGAAAGCCCCACCAGGACCGCGCCCGGACCGGCCAGTTTCCAGAAGGACGCCTTTCGCTCCGGCATCTTTCTGATTTCAAAGTCTTTCAGCGGCTCGAAGAATCTCGCCATATTCTGTCTCCTTGCGGCTCCGCCGGTGTCGATTCGTTCGCCGCGGCGTCTGAAGACGGCCGTGGTCGTGGCAAGGACAAAAAAAGGGCTCGGATAATTGTCCGGCCCTTCTTCTATGGGAGTCTGCCCGCGACTCCGACGGCGGTGGTTCTTCGGAAAACCTGCACCCCTTGTACGGTTTCAGAACCGTTCGCGTCGGATTGGCGATGCGGCTGCTTCGCATGCATCCGGAAAACCGGACGAGAGTGAACGGCAGCACGGACGGGTCGTGACGAAGCGTCCGGACAGCCGTCGCCGCCCGCGCGTTACCGCACCCGCTTCCATTTGTCCACAAATACGTCGGGGAACGACGCGACCATCCGATCGCCGCGGAATTCCTCGCTGTACCCCCGTTCGTGCGTGATGCGTATCATCTCGTCTTCCAGCGTAATCTTACCCTTTTCGACCTTCGCCTTATGGTAGATCGTAATCGGCGCGTCGAATGACGAACGGTAGCCCTGACGGATGAGCAGATACCTGGAACGCGTGATGGCGGAGGTCGAGATTTCGTATTTGCTTGCGGCATAATCGAACGTCCTGGGCTTTTCAACGCCCGCATTCACGAGCATATTCAGCGTCACGTGGGCTTTTCTTGAATCGATCGGCTGCCAGGAGAACACGCCCGAAACCTCGGGTTTTCGAAGCACCGTACCGTCGGGCAGGGTTCGTGACTCGAGTTCCCACTTGCCGGCAAGCTGCTCCTGCATGTGCGCCAGGCGGTCACTGCAGCCAGATGCCAATCCCGCGCACACCGTCAATACCGCGAACATCATTCGGCGTTTCATTCCTGTCTCCAGAATTACCACAGCGCCCGCAAACACGACGCCGTTGATGATGCCACACCGCAACGCGCGAAACAGTATATTTCCCGGAATTCCCGCTGTCAAGAAAAAAAGCCCCGATCGTGTGTTGCTCTCGAGGCTCTGGATGCGGAATCGGCGATATATCGGCTAGTTGACGACGTCTTTAAGCGCCTTGCCAGCTTTGAAACGAACGGTCTTGCCCGCAGAAATCTGAATTGTCTTGCCCGTCTGAGGATTTCGACCGGTACGCGCGGCTCTGGTTCCGACCGAAAACGTCCCGAACCCGGATATGGCGACGCGATCACCGCTTTTGAGCGAATCGGCGATTTCGTTCAGAACGACCCGCAGTGCGGCTTCGGCATTCCTTTTTGACAGACCGGCCTGATTTGCGATAGCATCGACTAGATCGGTCCTGTTCGACATGGCAATTCACCCCCTTTCTGGAGTTTGCCCTGAATATAGGGCCGATTGTGGGAATTTGTCAAGTGCGCCGATCCGAAATGACGCAAAAAGACGGTTCACTCGTCGATTAATTCGTCAAATCGCCGCAAAGAGGCCTGTCGCGACCGGGTTCCCGTCAAGGTTACCCGCGCGTACGACGCAGCCGGCCGACGCCGGGCACAAGCAACGGAAACGGGCGGAGATCTTTGTTCGTCTCCGCCCGCGATTCGTACCTTCTGAGTCTGCGCGGTTCCGCGACCGGTTAAGGAAGAAAGGCGACCCGGGCAAACGGCCGGCAAGGCCTTTACGCCGACTCCATCAGCGGCTCGAGTTGCAGCCGTCGGCGGGGATGCCGCAGTCGCCGGAGGGCCTTTTCCTTGATCTGGCGGACCCGTTCCCGCGTAAGGCTGAACCTGGTGCCGATTTCTTCCAGCGTCATTGCTTCTTCATCGCCTAACCCGAAATAGAGCCGCAACACTTCCGCTTCGCGGGCGTCGAGCGTTTCGAGGACCATCTTCACCTGGTCCTTGACCGACTCGTCGACCACTTCGAGGTCCGGCGCCTTTTGGGAACTATCCGGCAGGATATGCAGCAGGCTGTGGTCGTCGTCGTCTTTGAAAGACGCATCGAGCGACCAGACGTCGCGCGCCCTGAGAAGCGTATCCTGCACCATGTCCACGGAAACGCCGAGTTTCTCCGCGATCGTCTCCGGATCGGGGTCGGCCTCTTCCGTCTGTCGGATCTCCCGCGAAACCTTTGCGATATTGTGCAACAGATCGATGCGGTTGATGGGCAGCCTCACCACGCGCGAATCCTGCGCCAGGCTCTGATGAATGGCCTGACGGATCCACCAGACCGCGTAGGATATGAACTTGAATCCCCGCGTACCGTCAAATCGTTCGGCGGCCGTCATCAGACCCATGTTTCCGGCACTGATAAGATCGGCCAACGGCACCCCATGGTTCTGGTACTCCCTGGCGACGCTGACCACGAATCGGAGATTCGAAGCAACCAGCCTGTCTCTGGCCTTCTGGTCTCCCTTTCGAATCCGGTGTGCGAGTGCGATCTCGGTCTCCGCGGTAAGCGGCTCCGAAGAAGCAATATCCCTCAGATAGAGATCAAGAGACTCGCTGTCCTGAATCATTATTCCAGCCACGTTTCAATCCTCCGCAAAATCAGTGTGCGCTTCACGCGTCTAACTTCTTACGTCGCCGGGACGTACTCCATGCACGCCTCCGGCAGGGCCCCGTGCAGGCGCATCTGCCGCAGCAGCAGGCGATTCATCTCTTCTGCAGTACGGGACTCCAGGAAAGTTTCGGTGAAATCCTCGTGGAAGAGCCGGCACAGATAGCCTAGAAGCGGCAGGTATCTGATGTCGCCCTCGGCGGGCACGGCCACGAGGCAGATAAGCCGAACCGGCTCAGGATGCGTATCCGAGTGAAAATCCACACCGTGTCCGGAAATGCCCAACGCCATACCGAGATGCCTTGCAGAACCGCAACGTGCGTGGGGAAACGCAATCCCGTTGCCGACTGCGGTACTCTCGAGGTCTTCCCTGTCCAGAACCGATTGCAGAAATCGCAGACTGTCCGTCACGTAACCCGAGGCGTGCAAACGGTTTACGAGCGCTTTGATTGCCCCCATCCGATCCCGGGGTTCCAGGTTCCGGACCATCGTCGCCGGGTGAAAACCGACCACACCGCTCAGGTCCGTTTCCCATTCACTGCTGTAGTGGAACTTTGATAGCGCCATTTCTCCAACCGGGAATTTCAGGATTCAGTTCAATCCGAAGTTGCGTTCGTAGTCAGATGCGCCGATTTCCCCGAATCAGCAAGCTGTTAGAATGCAATTATTGCAGCAGGCCCGACGTCAGCGGGCGGTGCCGAATGGCATCCTGCTGTTGGATGACGCTGAAAAACGGCGCCATAAGACGGCTATCGGGTCGATCAGCAAATCCGATGGAACCGTTTCCCAATTTATAAGCAACTTTAATGCCAATTCTTCCAAGTCGTGTACATATGCTTGTTATAAATAAACTTACGCCCGACGATCCTGATCGCCGGGCGCTACATATTCGTCCCCGTGTCCCTGCTGGCGCAATATTTGCACTCGAACCCGCGCAAATTGCGCAAAAATTGCAGCCCGGAGCCACCCGGGGCTCCGAAACCGCCGATTGTGCCGATACTCAGGCGCCCAGGTTGTATTTCTTGATCTTGTATTGCAGCGCGCGCACACTGATACCCAGAATCCGGGCCGCATCCTTCCGGTTCGAGGTCACGTGGGCCAGCGTGTTCTCTATTAACAGGCGTTCCGTTTCCTCTATGGAGGAATTCAATGGAATGACAAGATCCTGCCGGACCGGTGCGGTCTCGCGGATGGCCCCGGGCAGCCGTTCGGGGCCGACCCGGGTTTCCGGGCACGTCACCACGATACGCTCCACCGTATTCTTCAGTTCCCGGACGTTTCCCGGCCATGCGTAATTCAGAATCATCCGCATCGCGTCTGGTGTGAATCGTTTCCTGGATTTCTGATGCGCCGCGCAGAGTTCATCCATGAACGTCTCCACAAGCAACGGAATATCGTCCTTGCGATCCCTCAATAGCGGCAGCCGAATGGGTACGACGTTGATCCTGTAGAACAGGTCTTCCCGGAATCGACCCTCCCTGACTTCCAGATCCAGGTTTCTGTTCGTGGCAAAGATGATTCGCACGTCGGCCTTTCTCGATTCGTTGCTGCCGACGGGCGTATATACCTTTTCCTCCAGAACGCGCAGGAGGTCCACCTGATTCGCCGGTGGAATCTCGCCGACTTCATCGAGGAAAAGCGTGCCGCCCTCCGCAGCCGCGAAACGTCCCGGCTTGTCGGCGTGGGCACCCGTAAACGCGCCTCTCAAGTGGCCGAACAACTCCCGCTCGAACAATGTCTCGGGAACGGCTCCGCAGTTTACGGCGACAAGCGGGCCCTTGTTGCGGCTGCTACGCTGGTGGACGGCCCGGGCGACGAGTTCCTTGCCCGTGCCGGTATCGCCCATGACCAGTACGGGCACATCGGTAATCGCCGCCTGCGCCAGCGTTTCGCATACATGCTGCATGGCGGCGCTCCGGTTCACGATCTGGCCGAAGTCCTGCGTCGAACCCAGCCAGGCCCGGAGTTCCTTGTTCTCGGCAACCAGCGCCTGATGTTCCAGGAGGCGTTGCAGGGACAGATGAAGCCGCTTGAGGTCCACCGGCTTTGCCAGGTAATCGTACGCGCCCAGCCGCATGGCGTCTACCGCCGTGGAGACCTCGCCAAAGGCGGTGATAATGATGACGCCGGTATCGGGGCTGGACTTCTTCAGCCCCTTCAAAAGGGTGAGGCCGTCGATTCCCGGCATCTTGAGGTCCAGTACAGCCGCGTGGTAGACCCGCGCTTTCAGACGTTCGGCCGCCTCCTCGCCGTCGTAGGCGACATCGACCGAATACCCGACGTTAGTCAACGACTCCCTGAGTCCCTCACATATGTGGTACTCGTCGTCGGCCACGAAGATCCTGATGTCTCTCGCTTTCATTTCACTCCACCGGCGCGACCGTTGTCTCCGGCCCTGGGCGCCGACCGGCAGGCAGTCTAACCGGCTCGCCCGCCGACCGGCAAATGAATCCTGAACACGGTTCCCTTCCCTGTTTCGCTCTCCACGTCGATGCGGCCGCGGTGCTGATGGATAATCTGCCGGGCGATGGAGAGGCCGAGTCCGGTTCCTTCGTCGCGGGTTGTATAGTAATACTCGAAAATCCGATCGATCTCCTCATCCGGAATCCCGCAGCCGGTATCCGAAATTGACAGGCAATTATGGTTGCCGTCGGAGTCCATCCACGTTCGCGCCCGCAGTTGCCCGTCGGATTCCATAGCCTGGAAGGCGTTTACCGTTATGTTCAGGACGGCCTGACCCAACTGGCTTTCATCTCCATTCACCGCGGGAAGACCCTCATGAAGATCCAGGTCCAGCCGGATGCCGCGTTCCCTGGCTTCCGGAGAGACCAGATCGAACACATGCCGGACCACGTCGTTCAGGCTGATCCGCCGCAGGTCAAGCCTCGGCGTTCTGGAAAACCTCAGGAAATTATGCACGATCCGGTCAAGCCGCTTCATCTCCATCCGGGCGATATTGAGCCTGCGGTATATGCGGCTCCGCATCCCCTCATCCACTGCCCGGAGGTCGTCTTCCAGGAGTTGCAACTGAATGTCCACCGCACCCAGCGGATTCCGGACTTCGTGCGCGACCGATGCGGCCAGGCGACCGAGCGCGCTCATCTTGGCATCCTGGTACGTCTCCCACTCCATTTTCTTCAGGGCGGAAACGTCCTGCACAACCAGAACCAGCCCCTGTTTCGATTCCGCTTTGAGATATGACGTGGTTGCGCCCAGTCGACGCATTCCGCCGTCCCCGTGCCGCAACATCAGATCCCTCGGCACCGGGTACAGGCGACCTCGAAATCCGGCCTCCAGGATCTCAAGCAGTTCGGGGCTTGCGGAAAACAGCTCGTCGGCCCCGCGCCCCACAACCTCCTGTCCGGCCAGTCCCAGCAGGCGAATCGACGCCCCATTGGCCAACACGACAGCGCGGCGCCGGTCGAACGCAATCACGCCTTCGTTCAAGCCCTCCAGCAGCGCGGCGTATTCCGAGGCGGATTTCGGCATGTCGGCTCCCCCGGTGACCTTCAATTGCATCTAACCTATGCGGTCGGTCCGCAAAAGGCAAGCCCGAATCTCCGTTTTCTGACCGGTATTCGTGCACCGCTCCGGACGCCGGCGCCGCGATACAAACGGGAGGAATTCCCCCTATCTTACGGAAAAATAAAGAAAAAACTTGACAACCGTGAAATCTTGGTTTACTTTTTCAGTGTAATCCTCCCGCTTCCTTCCCACTTTTTTACCGCACATTTACAGACGGCTCCTCGCTTCAGGCATCCTTTGTTAGACGAACTTCCTCTGATCCGCCTCCGTTTGTCAGACACGTCCGACCCGTTTCTCCGCTGCTGCCTCCGGCTATCCGGGTTCGGCCGCAGTTTCTGAGAGATACGCCGGCTGTATCCGTCACGCAGCATCTTCAACAAATTGGATCCGCCAATGGCAACCGAAACGACCAGGGTCGTCCAGAAAGCGCCGCCGCGGGCAGGCGGTGTGGATATACTGGAACTCCAGAACATGACCATTTCGGAACTCGCAAGATTGGCCCAGTCCCTCGAGATCCAGAGCTACGGAAGCCTGAGAAAACAGGAACTGATCTTCGCGATCATTCAGGCGCAGACCGCTAAAAACGGCTTGATTCTGGCCAAAGGCGTTCTGGAAATCCTGGAAGACGGTTTCGGTTTTCTGCGGTCTCCCAATTACAATTATCTGCCGGGTCCGGATGACATCTATGTGTCGCATTCGCAGATCAAACGCTTCAATCTCCGCACGGGCGACACCATTTCAGGACAGATTCGCCCGCCCAAGAACGACGAAAAGTATTTCGCGCTCATTCGGGTGGAGGCCGTAAACTTCGAAGATCCGGAACTGGCCAAACAGAAAACCCTCTTCGATAACCTCACGCCGTTGCATCCACGGCAACGCATGAAGCTGGAATACGATTCGAACGACTTCTCAACTCGAATCATGAACCTGCTGACACCGATCGGCAAGGGCCAGCGCGGCATGATCGTCGCCCCGCCTTTTACGGGCAAAACCATGCTGCTTCAGAAAATTGCCAATGCGATTACCGAGAACCACCCTGAAATCAACCTCATCGTACTTCTTATAGACGAACGCCCCGAGGAAGTAACCGACATGCTGCGGTCCGTCAACGGAGAAGTCATCAGTTCCACCTTCGACGAACCCCCGACCCGGCATGTACAGGTGGCGGATATGGTCATCGAAAAGGCCAAGCGTCTGGTGGAACACCAACAGGACGTCGTCATCCTCCTGGACAGCATCACGCGCCTCGCCCGGGCCTATAACAACGTCGTTCCTCACAGCGGCCGCATCCTTACCGGCGGCCTCGACTCCAGCGCCATGCAGTGGCCCAAGCGATTCTTCGGCGCCGCGCGCAACATCGAAGAGGGCGGCAGTCTGACAATCCTTTCCACTGCGCTCGTTGAAACCGGAAGCCGTATGGACGAAGTCATTTTCGAGGAATTCAAGGGTACCGGCAACATGGAATTGAAACTGGACCGACGCCTGAGCAACCGCCGCATCTATCCCGCCATAGACGTAACCCTTTCAGGAACCCGGAAAGAGGAACTGCTGCTCGACGAAAAGGAACTCAACCGGGTCTGGATTCTGCGCCGGCTGCTCAATCAGATGCCCGCCCTCGAAGCCATGGAGTTCCTCAAAGAGAAAATGGCAGGTACCAGGAACAACGAGGCATTCCTGGATTCAATGAACAGGCAGTTGTAAACGTCCCTCGCAAACGGCTGTCAGGACCCGCCATTTGCGGTTTAACCTCAACTCGAAAAAAGAAAACAGTCAGATTGGCCACAAAGAGCTTGAATGCAGGTAGAGGTTCCGAACACGTCCAGCAACCTCGTGTATCCTGGTAATCCGCAATTTAATCGCCTTTATCAACTTGCACATATACGAACTAACGTCACCGAAAAACGATGAATCCTGGTTAAGTTCTTGCGCGGAAAACCTGTTTTGCATATATTGTGGGGCTGAATTCGTCGTCGCTTCATCCGGATGAGGGGGAAATTGTCACGTGAAACCGAATATACATCCCGAATACGTGGAAACCACCATCACCTGCGCCTGCGGGAATTCCCTGGAAACGCACGGAACCGTGGCGGGCCTGCGGGTGGACATCTGCTCCAACTGCCATCCGTTCTATACGGGCAGACAGCGACTGGTGGACACGGCGGGCATGGTGGAACGGTACCGGCGGCGTTACAATCTGGACAACGAAGAAGCCGGGGACGTGCCTGGACAGGCTGACGCGAAGGCAGCCGCCGAAGTCTAGCCCTCCCGTATGTCACACGCAAGGTGAAACGGCATCGACCGCCTTCCGGCAGTCGTGCGTACCGCTTCGCCTTTTTTGTTGCCTTTCCGGCCAGTCATATCGCGCCGCAGAGAACGCTTTGACCATTTGAAGAACTGACGGGGAAGTCGCATGTTCGGTCAACTGAAAGACGTTGAAAACCGATTCGAAGAAATCCGTGCTGAAATGGCTCGACCGGACGTTGCGGCGAGGCCCGGCAGGTTCAGAGAGCTCACCATCGAGTTTCGTCGTCTCGAAGAAATCGTCAGCTGTTACCGCGAATATCGGCAGGTTGCAGCCGGCCTGGCGGAAGCCGGAGAAATCATCCGGGACTCGAACGACGCCGAACTGGTCGAGATCGCCCGCGAGGAGCACGCCGAGCTCGAAGGTGAGGAAGCCCGGCTTGCGGGGAAACTCCAATTCCTGCTGATCCCCCGGGATCCCAATGACAGCAAGAACACCATCGTGGAGATCCGCGCCGGAGCCGGAGGCGAAGAGGCGGCGCTGTTCGCGGCCGATTTGTACAGGATGTACACCCGTTTCGCCGAAACAAAGGGGTGGCGGGCCGAACTGCTCAGCGCCAATCCGACCGGCATCGGCGGATACAAGGAGGTCATCTTCTCGGTTGGCGGAAGCGAGGTCTACGGAAATCTGAAGTACGAAAGCGGCGTACACCGCGTCCAGCGCATTCCCGAAACCGAGTCCAGCGGGCGCATCCATACATCCACTTCCACGGTTGCCGTACTGCCCGAAGCGGAAGACGTGGATATCGAAGTCCGTCCGGAAGAAATCAGGGTGGACGTCTACCGCTCCTCGGGCCCGGGAGGCCAGAGTGTCAATACCACCGATTCGGCCGTTCGGATTACCCATTTACCCACCGGATTGATCGTACAGTGCCAGGATGAAAAGTCCCAGCACAAGAACAAGGCCAAGGCGATGAAGGTCCTCCGCGCGCGGCTCCTGGACCGCGCCCTGCAGGACCAGCGGGAAACAACCTCCCGGAGCCGGCGGGCTCAGGTCGGCACAGGCGACCGTAGCGCTAAGATACGCACGTACAATTTTCCCCAGGGGCGGGTTACGGACCATCGGATCAAACTGACACTCCACAGACTCGAAGAGACGCTCGAGGGCGACCTTGACGATTTCATCAAGGCCCTGCGCCTGGCCGACCATACCGAGAAGATAAAAGACGGCGAACAGAACGCCAGAGTTCCCACATGATACAAACGGGCCCGGAGCTTAGCAGCCCGTTGAAAAAGTCCATCCGGGCTACGGCCGGCCCTTGCGGTCGAAATACGGCGTTGCGCTCCCTCGCCGAATCGAAGGATGGGACTCGGTCGCGCGCCTTGTCTTCGACCACATTGGCTCGGCCTCGCCTGCAGAGCGACTTTATCAACGGACTGTTCGACGGGCAGGCCATGGCCGGATCCTCCTCGCTACCCACCACCACCGATACCCTCGCCGTTTTGGCGCGCAGCCTGGCGGACGCCGGCGTACCGGATCCACGCGCCGACGTTGAATGGCTGCTTGCGGCCGTCCTGAAAACCAGCCGCTCCGGCCTGTTCGCGAACCCGCGTCGACGACTTACGCCGGCGCAGTATGAACGGCTTCGGTATTTCGTGCAAGAGCGGCGCGCGCGCGTGCCGCTTCAGCATTTGCTTGGCGAAACCGAATTCTTCTCACTGCCTTTCTACGTCGGTCCCGACGCGCTTATTCCCCGCCCTGAAACCGAAATTCTCGTTGAAACGCTTGTCGACCGCCTGGATGCCAACACCGAACCGCGGATACTGGACGTCGGAACGGGGGCCGGTCCCGTAGCCGTAGCGCTCGCGCATTCGCTGCCCGGGAGCCGTCTGGTCGCAACCGACGTTTCTCCGAGAGCCCTCCGGCTGGCGGTCCGCAATGCCTGTCGCAACGATGTACGGCAGCGGATTGCCTTCGTCTGCGCGGATCTTCTCGCCGCGTTCCGGTCGCGCGCCATGTTCCACGCGGTCGTTTCAAATCCACCCTACGTCGCCACCGGCGACCTGCCCAACCTTCAGCCCGAAGTCCGCTGCTTCGACCCCCCGCTCGCGCTCGACGGCGGGCCGGACGGGCTCGCTTTCCACCGTTCGATCATCAACCAGGCGCCGGAGCGCCTGTACGAGGGTGGGTGGCTGGCCCTGGAAGTCGCCGACGGTACCGCTCCCGACGTGAGGGAACTCCTGGCAGAATCGTCCGGGTTCATCCACGAACGGACCGTACCCGACCTCACGGGTACGGAACGCGTCCTGCTGGCCAGAAAACGCGCGTAGCTTGCGCCTTGTCCCTGCATGACATCTGCTTGACCCCCAATTTGCCGATCTGTATATTGACTTCCCGTATCGCGCCCGACTTGACTGTCGGTACTTCCGCCGGCGCCGATCCGCGTTTCCTGCCCGATTCCAGTCCTTCAGGAGTCTCCATGACCGTACCCGACGTCGAGCGTCTCATAACCGGGACTCTGGAACATCCCTATCTCCACTTCTCACGGGCGGACCTCGACCGGGTGCGCGCGCTCTGCCTCGACGGCTCCCACTCGGAAGCCTACGCTGAGGCCCGTGAACGGCTGAACGCTCGCCTCGATCTCCCGTTCCCAACGCCGCCGCCGAGAGAAGACAGCTACCGGAACGGCATCTGGGAGACATACAGCCGCCTTTCCGCGGAAGCGCGGAATCTCGTTGAAGACTATGTGCTGGCATACGCCGTCGACCAGGATCAGGCCTACTTCGAAAAGGCCTGGGAAGGCCTCGCTTCAATGATGAGCTGGCCCTCGTGGGTCCACCCGGTCCACGAATTCATGCTCCTGGACCTGGACGGCAGCCACACCTGCGCATGCTTCGCGGCGGCTTACGACCTGCTGTACGACGCCCTTTCCGATAACCAGCGCCGTGAGCTCGAGTTCATGGTCTTTGCGCGCGGCCTGGCCCACTGCATCGGCGGCATGCAGCGCCACTTCTGGGCGTCGCGGTACGACAGCAACTGGTGTTCCGTGTGCGTATCCAACATGGGCCTGTGCGCCATGGCCATGCTCGACGCGGGACACATCCATCTGAGGACGGAGATCCGCCCTCGCGAAGCCATGCTCGGCGTGATACGGGAATGTATTGAACGCATCACGAAATTCTACGACGGCATCCAGAACGACGGCTCGTGGAAGGAGGGTCCGGGGTACTGGAACTACGGAATCGTTACTTCCTTTCCGTTTTCGGATGCACTCAGGCGGCTCACCGGCGGACAGATCAACCTGTACGATCATCCCAAACTCAGGAACACGGTCGAATTCCCCATCAACTGCTTTCTCCCGCCCGACCGCGTGGTCAACTTCGCCGACTGCGGCAAGCACTTTCCGGGTGGCATGGCCTTCCGCAAGTTCGCGCGGGAATACGGCAATCGGGCGGCCGCGTATTTCGATCGGGTCACCACGGACCGCCGCCCGTCCATCAGACTGGCGGAACTTTTCTGGGATTCGACCGATACCGTTCCCGAACTGCCGGCCCCGCCCCACCCGTCCGCTTATTTTCCCGATGCCGGCTGGTGCGTGATGCGAGGATCATGGAAGGATCCGAACGCCCCGATCTTGGCGTTGAAAATCGGCGCTACCGTAGAACCCCATGGCCACGCGGACGTCGGGAACTATATCGTCCACGCCGGTCAAAGGACCGTCGTGCGCGAACTCGGCATTGGCCGCTACGGGGACCCGGGCGAATGGGTCTTCAAGGCGACCCACGGTCACAATCTGCCGCTCTTCGACGGACAGGGGCAGCCGGGGGACCGTCGCCTTGTCGGTACCGTGGAAAAGACCGAATTCACCGGCGCCCACGATTACCTCAGGGCTTCCATCGCCGCCGCTTACGGCATCGACACACTCACGGTATTCGTCCGTCATTTCCTCTTCCTCCGTCCGGCGCTCTTTGTCGTCATAGACGAGATTGAGGTCGCGGCCGCGACCCGGATGGAGTCCCGCATTCACTTCTCGGACACGGCGGAAATCACCGGGGCTTCGGCAGCGCTCGCCGATGGAGATACCGTAGTAAACGTGCGCCTGTTGGCGCCGTCGGCAGCGGTGTTTCACATGGGCCGGCACGAGGACCTGAAACCGGGTCACGCCGACGCCGAGAGCCTGGACGTCGGATACCTGAAGATCGAAACCGTGCTGGAGTCAGGTTCGGCCATATTCGCCGTGGCCTTCGGTATCGACTGCGACCCGGCCGACGTCGTGTTGAAATTCCGCAACGGCAGCATCACCGTCTCCCGGCAGGAACAGACGTTCAGGATGGACACGGCCCTGGTCTGAATCAACGCCCGCCGCCGGCGATCCGACAGCGGCTTCACTTTCTCCCTGCCCATGCGAATAACCACCTGGAACGTGAACGGCCTGAGGGCCGCGCTCAGAAAGGGCTTCGCCAGTCACGTCGATCGGATCGCTCCGGACGTACTCCTCCTCCAGGAAATCCGGACGCTCCCGGAACAACTGCCCGCGGAGTGGATCAATCCGCGCGGCTGGTACGTCCACTGGCATCCGGCGGAACGCAAAGGGTATTCCGGGGTTGCGATCTGGTCCCGCCATCGGTTCGAGGTTCTCGGCGCCGGAATCCACGGCTCCGATCCGGAAGGCCGGATCCTCCAGGTGCGGGTACAGGGCGTCCGGGTGGTCAACGTCTACCTGCCCTCGGGCTCATCCAGCGAAGATCGCCAGAAAATCAAGGAAGATCTGTGGATGGCGCGATTTCTGCCGTGGGCGGAGGATTACACGCGCCGGAATGAACCCGTGGTCCTCGGCGGCGACTTCAACATTGCTCACACCGAAAAGGACATCTTCTACGCCAGGGGTAACGAAAAAAACTCAGGATTCCTGCCCCACGAGAGGCAGTGGATGACCGACCTGCTGGGGACCGGATGGAACGACCTTGTCCGTCTCCATTTCGGAGACGTGCAGGGGCCCTATTCCTGGTGGTCCAATCGCGGGCGTGCCCGCGAACTCAACCGTGGCTGGCGGATCGACTACCTGCTGGGAAACGCCACCGCCGCCGCGCGATTCCGGAAAGCAGCCGTCGACCGCGAGGCCGGACTGACCGTTTCCGACCACGCGCCCGTCAGCATCGATCTCGACCGCGTCCCCCGTTCGGACTGAACGGGTATCCGGCTCCCGTGCGCCATGCGGCGCGACAGAAAGGAGAATCGCCCTTGACCATTCGACCGAACCGCGTCAAACGAAAACTCGCCGGCGGGGGCATCGCCTGTGTCGCAAGCGGTTTCACCCATCCCGACGATATCGACGCCTTCGGCAATACCGGCTTCGACGGCGTCTGGCTGGAAGGAGAACACGGCCCCGTCAACGCGGCCGACCTCGGCAACCTCACGAGGGCCTGCGACCTGTGGGGGATGACCTCGATCGTCAGGGTGAACCGAAACGATCAGGCCCTGATTTACCGGACGCTGGACCGGGGCGCGCAGGGTATTGTCGTTCCCCACGTCAACACGGCGGCGGAGGCGCAAAACGTCGTCGACGGCGGCAAGTTCGCGCCGCTGGGCAAGCGCGGCCTCTTCACCAGCCGTCAGGGCTATGACGTACCCGATTACCTGTTTGCCGCAAACGATGAAACGTTATTCGTCGTGCTCATCGAGGACGTCGCCGCGGTGCGGAATCTGGACGCCATAGTCGAGGTGGATCAGATTGACGTCTTCTTCGTCGCTCCGTCGGACCTGGCGGCTTCGATGGGCCGTATCAGCAACAACGACCACCCCGACGTTCAACGCACGGTCGATGAGACCCTGATCCGCATCAGGGACGCGGGACGTACGCCGGGCACCCTCACCACCAGCGAAAACGTGGAGAAATACGCTGACCTCGGCGCGCGATTCCTGTTGACGTCCATCGGCCCGTGGATTGCCGCGGGCGCGGCCGATTACCTCGAACGAGCGCGCGTGTAACGTACGCTTCCGGCGACGTCGCGCCGCCGCCGCGAGGAAACCGGCGCCTCGACGGCAGATTATCCTGAGTGAAAAATCGGGACGTCGATCGCAACGGGAGTCCACCAACCAACGCAAAACGAGGGCGCTATGGAATCTGAGTCCAAACCGGTTCGCCCCCCCTCAACCCTTTTCAAGCCGCAGGATCTGGACGTCGCCCGACTGAACATCGAGCGCCACGTCTGGGCCCGTAGATTCCTCGAAGATCTACTTGCGTCGATCGCCGTCATACCTCATCTGACGACAGACGATCTGATTCAGTGGATTCCCCGCGAAACGCCCAACAGCGAACTGTTTACCATGTGCCCCGCATGCGAGGCGGCACCCGTACACGGTCACTACAGCTGGAAACCGGAAAACCCCGATCAGCTGACCTGCACGACCTGCGGGACCGTCTATCCCAATTCGGACTACCCGGAAGACGTGGTGTTCCGGACCGACTTCGGCGGGGGACAGGAAATCACGTACTATACGGGCAGACACTGGGACCTGATCGGCTTTCCCTTCGTCTCGTCCTGGACCGCCAACATCCGCGCCCGCAAATGCGAGTACATGGCGCGCATGGGGCGCCAGTGCGCGCTGGCCTACGTGCTGACGCGGGAAATCGGTCACGCGGAACGAGCCAGGGATATCCTCCTGCGATTCGCCGACGTCTATCCCGGATATATGGTTCACTCGGGCTACGGCGAGTTCTCGGATGCGCCGGCGGAAGTTGCCGCGAAGAATATCCTGGATCTGCCCCGCCCGGAACTGGTGGTGCCGCCAAACCGGCCGGACCGAAAGCTGCACGTGGGTTACTGGATGGCGGGACGCGCCACGGGCGTGGGAATGGAGGGCACCTTCGTCTCCGACGTCACGATCGCATACGACCTCACACGCGACGCGAGTGCCGCCGGCCGTCCCCTTTATTCCCCGGAGACGCGCCGGAAGATCGAACGCGACCTCCTTCTCGAAAGCACGATCCTTCTGCTGGCCGATCCGAACTTTAATAACAAGAGCGCGACCAACCGTTCCGCCGCGGGTCTGGTCGGCCTCTGTCTCGACGACCCGGACCTGGTCCGCTTCGGCCTGGACGGGTTCAATCATTTCGTCTACGAGTGGTTTCTGGAAGACGGCATGAGTTCCGAATCGCCGGGTTACGGATTCATGACGCTCAATGGAATCCGACACTTCGCGGACGCCGCGCACGGATACGCCCTTCCGGCGGATTCCGGCTCAACGGAAGCCTGCCCGCGGGAACTGGACGTGTACGGCGACAGCCGGTACCGGGCGGTACTGGAGGGATACGTCAAGAGCCCGATGCCCGACCTGGGGTACGGCGTCATCGCCGACGACGTAACCGTCTGCAGGATGTCCGTCGAAATTGCCGATACGATCGCCGCCCGCTACGGCGACGCGAGTCACGTCGCCCTGCTTTCCGAACTGTGCGAATTCGATCTGGAGAATCACGGCGGGGAGTACGCCCTGTTCCACCGTGATCCGGACCTGAAAGCCGATCCGTCGTCTCCGCTGGTCCTTACGGACCGGTTCTTTCCGGCGCTGCGAATCGGCTTGCTGCGCACCGGGAAACACGGGCGGGCGAGCACGGCGCTTCTCAGCGCCTCGGACTGGGGAGGGCATCACCACGAAGACAGTCTGAATCTTGTCTACTGGAAAGACGGACGGGAAGTCCTGACCGACCTTGGCTACCTCTGGGACCGGCCCGACAAACACAATACCGTTCGCACCATCGCACACAACACCGTGGTCGTCGACGAACAGGACCAGAAACGCGACGGGCGCGGCGGCAGCCTCCACCTGTTCGACTGTACCGGCCGGGTAAAGGTCGCCGAGGTTTCATCCAATGCCTACGACGTCGACGCGTATCGGCGCCTGTGCGCGGTTATCGACCATGGCGGCGCGGAGAGCTACCTGATCGATTGTTTCCGGGTAACCGGCGGCCGCGTTCACGACTATCTGTTCCATGGCCCTGCGGCGCGGGGCGTACCGCGGAACCTGGACCTCCAGCCAAGTGGGGCCGACTGGTGGGACCTGACGGACCTCGCCGCCGCCCGCGCCGATGATGCGTGGTCGATCCACTTCGACGTGGACGGGCAGCGGTTCACCGCCCATGCCCTGCCGATAGACGGCGAGCAGGCGCTGATCGGACGAGGTTGGGGGGAGCGGGGCACCGGCTCACGAGACCACGTCCGGACCGGCGAAACTGTTCCGTACGTGGTCCGCCGCCGCACCGGCAGTCCCGCCTGCAGCGTCTTTCTCAGCGTGTTCGACGTGAGTCCGCGTTCCCGTCGGTTCGTTACGGCGGTGGAGCGGCTTGTACCCGTATCGGGGGACGGCGCCGGGGTTGTGGTTTCCCGGGAATCGGGAACGGACGTCATCGTGATCTGCCCTGGGGACCAGACAGCCGTTTTTGACGCTCCCTGGGGAACGCTTGAAACGAACGGCCGGGTGTGCGTATTCGCCCTGACGCCGGACGGGCAGCCGGCGTCTGCCTATCTGCTTGGCGGCGAAACGGCCAGACTGAACGATTACGTGCTGGAACTGGAAACGCCGACGACCGGTGGGACGATTCTGGATGTAAAAACCGACAACACCAGCAGTTTCTACCGGATTGACGGGCTGCCGTCCAACGTGAATCCGGTCGGCAACACGCTGCTGGTCCGGGGCGGCGCCTATGACACCGGATATCCCGTTCTGCATATCGAGTCCGACGGTCGGTCGGCGCGCGTCTACACCAAGCGCGGCGGGCTCGGTTACGACGCCATTCCGGCAGAGCGGTGGAAAATCGTCCGCAGCGTCAGTTCATAGCAAATGATTGACAAACAGGCGTTTTTTTGTTACGTTGGAAGGTCTTATCCTATTCTTTAGAGCGCCGGATTTTGAAGTCCGAAACGCAACCCGCACACGGCCAATCCAACTCCAATGCTAGATCGGATTCTTCAGCCCGTACAACCCCAGATCGAGCGCTTCGAAAGGCGATTCACGGAGACGCTCGCCTCCGACGTCAATCTGGTTCAGGCGATGGGCAGCCATATTCTGACGACGAAAGGCAAGATCATTCGTCCGGCGCTCTCGCTACTGACCGCCCAGGCCATCGGGCGGTGCTCCGACAGGGTGGTCGATGCCGCTGCCGGCATCGAAATCATCCACACGGCAACATTGATCCACGATGACGTCATCGATCTCGCCGACAAGCGCCGGGGCGCGGAGGTCCTCAATCTGAGATGGGGAAACAAGGCCGCCGTACTGATGGGAGACTTCCTCCTGGCCAGGGCTTTGCAACTGCTGGTCGGGCTGGATTCCATGGACGTGATGCGCGCCGCGACCCGAGCCGTGAGCCGCATGATCGAAGGCGAGATCCTCGAGGTGGAGAGTGGAAACGACGCGGAGGCCGCGCGCTATTTCAAGATGATCGACAAGAAGACCGCGTCGCTGATGGCCCTTTCCTGCGAGGTCGGCGCCATTCTGGGGGGCGGCACTCCCGAGCAGGTCTCACGGATGTCCACGTTCGGACAGGAAGTGGGAATCGCCTTCCAGATTACCGACGATCTCCTGGACTTCATCGGCGACGAGGCGTCTCTCGGCAAACCGGTCGGGACCGATGTGCGCGAGAGAAAACTGACGTTGCCGCTGATTCGCGCAATCGCCAATTGTCCCAACGGCGACGCGGAGAAGATCCAGGTAAAGGTGCAAAACGGCATACGATCCGATGCCGAACTCCAGGAAGTATTCCGCTTCGTCAGGCGTTATCACGGCATAGAGGCCGCCCGCCGGGAAGCGCGGGAGTACGCGTCCTCCGGCCTGAAGAGTCTGGCGGAACTGAAATCGTCGGAAGCGCGGAACGCCCTGGAGCTCGCCGTGAGACACGTTGTCGAACGGCGGAGGTAGATCGTCCTGACCGAAGGAACGTCATCGTCGCCCGACCCCGTCCCGTAACCGGAGCTGTCGGGTTTACAGGAGTCAAGACTCAATAATGAAAAAAGACAACCTCCGCACTCTGATCATCCTCGCTACGATACTGCTGGCCGTCTATTACCTTTTCCCCACGTACCGGTACTATTTCGACCCGCCTTCGGATCCCGATCGACTTGAGGCAGTCAAACGGGAAGCCGTCAACCTGGGGCTGGATCTCCAGGGCGGCATCCATCTGGTTCTTGAAGTGGATCCAACCGGACTTTCCGAAGACGAGCGGGCGGACGTCGTCGATCGCGTCAAGGAGATCATCACCAACCGGGTCGATCAGTTCGGTGTGGCCGAACCGATTATCCACCGGGAGGGCGAGTGGCGCATTGTGGTAGAGCTTCCCGGCGTTCAGGACGTGGAGCGGGCCAAGAATCTCATTCAGACGCAAGCCCGGCTCGAGTTCAAAATCCTGGCGCCGGTAACCGACCGCTTCGGCCTGATCGACAGAATCGAATCTCGCCTGGCCGCGCGCGCCGGAGAGGACTCCACAAGAAAGGATGCCGCCGGACTCTTCGAGGAAGACGCCGAAGACGAAAAACCATCGATCAAGCGGTATGTGCTCTCCCTGGGCGAAGATCTGATTGTTCCCGCCGACAGAATACAGACCGTGAAGGCCCTCCTGTTCGAAGATCCGGAGATCCGGGGGCTCATTCCGGACGATACGCAGTTCCTGTGGGGAAACGAAGTGGAGGAATTCGGCGATGGTCAAGAATACCGCCGTCTCTATTATCTGTATAAACGTATCGAAATGACCGGCGAAATCGTCCAGGACGCCAAGGTGACCAAGGGTCAGAGTTTTGAAAATGCAGGGCAGCCCATCATCAATTTCACCACGACGAACGACGGCATCAAACTCTTCTCCCGGGTGACCGGCGCTCACCTCGAAGAACGCATGGCCATCATTCTCGATGACCAGGTTTACTCGGCGCCAACCATTCGGGCGAAAATTCGCGACGGGCGGTCCATCATCGAAGGCAGCGGAGACCTGGAGGAAGCAAAAGACCTCGCCATCGTACTGAGGGCGGGCGCCCTTCCGGCCAATGCGCCTATTGTGGAAGACCGGACGGTAGGTCCTTCGCTCGGACGGGATTCCATCGAGCAGGGACGGAAGGCCGCCCTTATCGGCCTGGCCATCGTTATGGTATTCATGGTGCTCTATTACGGCCTCTCCGGGATCGTCGCCAACTTCGCGTTGTTCCTGAATCTTCTGTTCGTGATGGCGGTCCTCGCCGGATTCGGCGGCACGCTCACCCTGCCTGGAATCGCCGGTATCATCCTGACCATCGGTATGGCGGTCGACGCCAACGTACTCATCTTCGAGCGTATTCGCGAAGAGTTGCGCAACGGCAAGACCGTACGCGTTGCGGTGGAAGACGGGTACGGGAGAGCGCTGCTCACCATTGTGGACGCCAACATTACCACGGTCATCACCGCCGTCGTACTCTACCAGTTCGGTACGGGTCCCATCCGGGGTTTCGCACTGACGCTCATGGTGGGTATCCTCTGCAGCATGTACACGGCGTTGTTCGTCACCCGCACCCTCTTCAACGTCGCAATCAATCGCTGGCAACTCACCTCCATCAGCATCGGCAGGCTGACCGTATTCCGTCGCCCGTCGTTCGACTTCCTCAGCCTGCGCAAAGCGGCGTTCGTTCTGTCGACGTTTCTGATCCTGGTCGGCCTGGGTTCCACGATTACGAAAGGCGGCTACAACCTCGGCATCGACTTCGCCGGCGGCACGCTGCTGGAATTGCACTTCAATCCCCCTGTCGAGGTCGCCAACCTGAGAGATTCCCTGCAGGACGTCGACGTCAAGGGTGAAAGACGCGACCTCAGACACAGCGAAATCAAGGTCTTCGGTCCGGCTTCCGACATTCTTATTCGCGTCGAGGAAGAGGCGGAAGGGACGGTCACCGCGGACGCCATTAAGAACACGCTCAAAACGCAATTTGCGTCCAGCATTCCCGATCCAACGCAGTGGCTGCGCCGACAGGAGGCGGTCGGGCCCAAGATCGGCAGCGAACTCAAACAGAACGCGGTCAATGCCATCCTGGTCTCTCTGGTTCTGATCGTCTTTTACATCTGGTGGCGATTCAAGCAGATCCAGTTCGGCATCGCCGCGGTGGTGGCGCTCTTCCACGACGTTCTGATCACCCTTGGCGTCTTTTCCCTGATGGATAAAGAGATATCGCTCGCCATTGTGGCAGCGCTGCTTACGATCGTCGGATATTCACTGAACGATACCATTGTGGTCTACGACCGCATCCGTGAAAATCGAAAACTCTACCGGAGAGACAGTTCGGCGGAGGTCATCAACCGGAGCATCAACGAAAGCCTGAATCGTACGGTACTCACCTCCGGCACAACGCTGCTCGTTGTCCTGGGCCTGCTTCTCCTTGGCGGGGAGGTCATTCGGGACTTTGCCTTTGCGCTGATGATCGGCGTGATCGTAGGAACCTACTCCTCCTCGTTCGTGGCAAGTCCGCTGGTGCTGGTCTGGCAGAATGCGCTGGACCGCCGGAAGGAAAACGCGGTCGCCGCCACCCGCCGCGCGAGAGCATAATCGGTCATTCCGAATCCATGAACAAAGCCCGGCGAAAATATCGCCGGGCTTTGTTCATGGCCGTCCTGGTCTGTACACATTGACAGATTGGGCGGGCCAGGTGATCAACTCAGAACTGATATGCCCGTTTTGCGTTTTCACGATCCTGTTTCTTCAGGCCGGGACGCCTGACGACCGCCGCCGTGTGGTCCGGACATGGAGACGTCGGCTCGGATCCGGGCACAAACACTTCTTCGAGGCGATTCGGACAATACATGGACGCCACCTCAAACGTATCGCCGCATACCTCCAACCGGGCGACGCCCGGAGGCAGCTCGAATTCCTCCTTCGCCAGACCGAGTGTTTCGTGTGCCTTTTTCATAAATTTCGCCCAAACCGGCAGCGCGACGGCCGCACCCGACATCCTGCTTCCCAGAGAGACCCGATAGTCGTCGAACCCGACCCACACGCCGGCCACGATCTGCGGCGTGAAGCCCACGAACCAGGCGTCCGCGAAGTTCTGGGTGGTTCCCGTCTTGCCCGCCGCCGGACGCCGAAATCCGTAGTACGATCGGGCGCCCGTTCCGGTGCCGCGCCAGACGCCCTTGGGGGTCTGCTTATGCATGTCCATTACGGACCGGAGCATACTCGTTGCCACCGCGGCTGCCTCCGCACTGAGCGCCTCCTGCTCTCTGCCCTGAACCCGGCTCTCGATAACGTTGCCGTCCTTGTCCGTGATCTTCAGGATGGCAACCGGCTCAACGCGGATTCCGCCGTTGGGGAACGTGCCGTAGGCCGCCGCCAGGTCGATCAGTTTCACTTCACTTGTCCCCATACCGAGGGATTTCACCGCCCGGATCCTGCTCGTAATTCCCATTCGCCGGGCTTGTCGCACGGCGGTACGGGGACCGATGTCTTCCAGAATCTTCGTGGTCACCACGTTCCGCGACATGGCGAGACCTTCCCGCATCGTCATCCAGCCCAGAAACTTCCGATCGTAGTTCTGCGGCCGCCATAGGCTGCCGTCGAACATCTCCACGGTAACGGCCGTATCGGGATACCGGCGCGTGGGCGGGATCTTCTGCGCAACCGCCGACGCATATATGATCGGCTTGAATGCCGATCCAGGCTGGCGCAGCGCCTGAACCGCCCGGTTGAACTTGGTCTCGGTGAAGTCGCGACCGCCCACCATGGCCAGAATGTGCCCCGTGTGCGTGTCCATGGCAACCAGGGCGCCCTGGACCACGGTTGCCCGCAGAGAGTCTTCCAGTGTATTGATACCAGCCCAGAACGCCGTATCCGGCCTGCTCCACCGTCGTTTCGCATCCACCCGTTTCTGCACGCTTTCGAGGTGCTCCAGCAGGGTCTCTTCCGCAATGGACTGGATTCGGCTGTCCACGGTCGAATAGACCGAAGCGCCGTCCTTGTAGAGGAGATTCCAACCGTAGTTCCTCTCCAGGTATCGTCGGATGTACTCCGTGAAATAAGGCGCTTCGCCGATCTCTTCATCCCTGGTGTCTTTCAGGACGATGGGTCGCCGCGTCGCGGAGAGAAATTGAGCCTCGCTGATTTGACCGGTGTTCCGCATCAGTCGAAGGACCAGGTCGCGCCGGTCTCTGGCCCGTCGGGGGTGGTTGATTGGAGAATAGAAATAGGGTCCTCTCAGCAGGCCGACCAGCAGCGCGCACTCCTCCAGCGCCAATTCCCCCGCGTTTTTGCCGAAAAACCGCTCCGCGGCGGACTGAAGACCGTAGGCGCCATTGCCGAACAGAACCTTGTTGAAATAGATCTCTATAATTTCACGTTTCGTGTATGTCCTTTCGAGTAGCACTGCCGTCAACTGCTCCTTCACCTTGCGTGTCCAGGTCTGTTTCTGGTCCAGAAACAGATTGCGCGCAAGTTGTTGCGTAATCGTGCTGGCGCCGTGGCCCTTCAGACTTCCCTCCTGCGTCAGGTTGCGCAAGACGGCTCGAAAAATATCGGGAAGGCTCACGCCCCAATGCCGCCAGAAGAGCTGATCCTCCGTTGCGGTTAATGCCCGGATTGCGGCCTCCGGAATCTGGCTGTACGTAATCGGCACCCGATTCTCCACCCAGAACCGCTTCAACACCGCGCCGTCGGTGGAAACGATGCTGGTGGTGCGCGCCGGCTCCACCTCTTCCAGCTGCGTAAAGGAGGGCAGTTCGTCCTTGAAACGAAGCACCACGCCTCCAGCGACGCCGGCGTAAACCAGCACGCAGATGCCGCAATAGAGCAAAATGCGCCGCGAGTAGTATTTCAACGCCCTGCTGATCCTGATCCTCATCGGATTCCACCTGACCGGTTCGATTCGTCCGTTTTCCGGTCGATAGCCGCCGCTGCCGTTTGCCTCTGAGTCGTACCGTGGCGACGCAAAAACAGGCTGCTCGAGTTTGCGGCCGAGCCCGTCATGACATGACTGCGGCGAGATTTTCGTTCAACCTGCCCAGCGCACTCGAGTACTCCGCGTGACGTCCCTTTTCCCTGACAATCACTTCGGGGGGCGCATTGTTCAGGAAGCCTGAGTTACCGAGTTTCCTGTCGAGTCCGCCGAGCAACGTCTCCAGCTTTTCAATCTCCTTTTGCAGACGCCGGCGCTCGACCTCCAGATCGATGAGACCCTGCAGGGGCACAAAGATCTCGACGTCCTTCAACACGGCGCTGGCGGAAGCCGAGGGCCTGACGACGTCCGCGCCGATACGTAGATCCGCAACCCTGGCAAGCGTTCGGAGATAGACCCCGAAACGGGTCAGGACGTCCGCGGTTACTTGCGAATTCACCTTCATAAGGACGTCCGCGCGTCTGCCCGGCGGCACCCGCATCGTGCCTCGGATATTCCGCACCGCACCCACGACCGCCTGCAAGAGCGCCATCTCCCGTTCCGCCGATTCGTCGAATCGGCCCCGGTCCGCCTCCGGCCACGTCGCGACGATCAGCGCCGCTCCCGAATGCGGAAGCTGCTGCCACAGCGCTTCGGAAATGAACGGCGCCATCGGATGAAGCAGTCTCAGCGACCCCTCCAGTACGTGGACGAGGATGCGGCGCGTTATCGCAACCGCTTCCGGTGCGCCATCGTTCAGCCGGACCTTTGCGATCTCCAGATACCAGTCGCAAAATGCATTCCACACGAATTCGTAGAGCGTCCTGGATGCTTCGTCAAACCGATAGGCCTCCAGAGAGGCCGTCACCGCATGCACGGTCCGGTTGTATTGGCTGAGGATCCACCGATCCGCAGCGTCTTCGGCGGGCGGCGGCGGCAGTTCCGCGAGGTCGTATCCATCCAGGTTCATTTGAACAAACCGCGCCGCGTTCCAGACCTTGTTGCAGAAATTCCTGCAGGACTCCGTTATGGGCGAGTCCTGCAAGCGGTTATCCACGACGTCGGCGTCAAAACGAATGTCCTGCGAGCTGCCGCACTGGTAAAGCAGGGACAGACGCGTGGCGTCGGCGCCGTATCGTTCGATCAGTTCCCTGGGGTCGATCCCTGTGCCCAGCGACTTGCTCATCCGCTTGCCGTCACGCGTCTGGACGGTCGGATGCACCAGAACCGTCCCAAAAGGGATCTCATCCATGAACTCAACGGCCGTCATGATCATCCGTGCGACCCACAGGTAGAGGATATCCCTGCCGGTTATCATCAGGTCGGTCGGATGGAATTCCTTCAGGTCATCGGTCTGCTCCGGCCATCCGAGAGTGGCGAAGGGCCAGAGGGCCGAAGAGAACCAGGTATCCAGAACGTCGGGGTCCTGCACAAGGTTCCGGCTGCCGCACGCGTCACAGACCGACGGCGGATCTACACGAACCAGCAACTCCCCGCAGTCCTCGCAGGTCCACACCGGAATCCGGTGTCCCCACCAGATCTGACGGGAGATGCACCAGTCCTGGATGTTCTCGAGCCAATCGATGGAATACGCCCGGAATCGATCCGGCACGTACCTGATCTCCCGTTCTTTCAAGGCGGGCTGTGCCTGGTTCGCCAGGGACTTCATGGCCAGAAACCACTGGTCCATTGGCAGCGGCTCGATGGAAGTGCCGCATTTGTCGTGATGAGGCACCATGTGTTGGTAATCCTCGATGCGCTCGAGAAGTCCGGATTCCTTCAGGGCCGAAATCACCGCTTTTCGGCAGGCGAACCGGTCCATACCGCCGAATGAGCCGGCTTCCCCGGTCATCTCTCCGTCGAATCCGATGACCTGTATTTCCGCCAAGCCATGCCGCAATCCTATTTCGTAGTCATTCGGATCGTGCGCGGGGGTCACCTTTACCGCGCCGCTACCCATTTCCGGATCCGCATAGCTGTCGGCAACGATCGGGATCGGACGTTCCATCAGCGGCAACGTCACGCGCCCGCCGATTGCCCGCTGCCAGCGCCGGTCATCGGGATGAACCGCCACACCGGTGTCGCCCAGCATCGTCTCCGGGCGTGTCGTTGCAACCACCACGTCGGGCCCGCCTTCCAGGCCCGGATACCGAATATGCCAGAGGCGTCCCTCGTTTTCCCGGTCCTCCACCTCGAGGTCCGAGATAACGGTGCCGCACCTCGGGCACCAGTTTACCATACGCTTGCCGCGGTAGACCCATCCCCTCTCATAGAACTTCACAAAAGCGGACAGAACCGCGCGGGCGTATCCGCTTTCCATCGTGTACCGTTCACGGCCCCAGTCATAGCTGCAACCCATTTCCCGGAGCTGGTTCAGAATGGTACCTCCGTACTCCTGTTTCCAGGCTACGATACGCTTTAACATCTCGTCCCGGCCAATATCGCGGCGTCCCTTCCCTTCTTCCTTAAACAACTGTTGTTCCACCTTCATCTGGGTTGCGATGCCGGCGTGGTCGGTGCCCGGCAGGCAGAGCGTTCGATGCCCCTGCATGCGCTTCCATCGCACCACCGTATCATGGATCGCATGCTGAAGCGCATGCCCCATGTGAAGTTCTCCCGTAACGTTCGGAGGGGGAATCGTGACAGAAAACGGTTTGCCCCCGGTCCGATATTCCGGCTTGAAATAGCCTTCTTTCTCCCAGAAGGCGTACCAGGTCCGTTCGACGGAACCCGGATCGTATTTTTTTTCGAACACGGCCTGCTCTCGCATTACGCTCACCCGTTCCTTTACCAAAATAGGTTGAAGCAGATGTTACTCTCGAATACCGCCCGTTGCCGGCAGGTTCTCAACTGCCGTATGGCGCGGGTGGCGATTCCGCGGCCAGCAGCCGATTCAAAAAGTCCAGCGACTTGACCTGGCCCCGGTTTTCGATGTGACGCCACAGGAAGCCGCGCAGCACACGACGCGCTTCGCCGGTATCAATCCCCCGAAATCCCTCGTCGTCGATCCGGTCCGCACGCGCCGTCTGAAGGTGTTCCAGGTATCGAACGGTCGCCAGTTTGACTTCGATGCCCCCGCGGTCGCAACGGCGGCAGACCGTACCGCCGCGCCCCGCGTCGAAGCAGGCCACGTCGCCTGTAATTCGCGTGCCGCACGCGACGCAGCCGCTCAGATGAGGACGATATCCCAGCATCGCCGCCGCCTTCAACTGAAAATACCAGAGCGGCAATTCAACCGACGCTTCCTCGACCGTTTCCATCCATCGCAACGAGTCCAGGGTGATGCTGCAAAGGAGTGAGTTCGGATCTTCTTCCGGTGTCAGACGATCCAGCAGATCACAGACGGCGCTTGCGTAAGCAAGGCGCCGGTAAACCCGTTTCAGGCCCTCGAAGGCATACAGGATTTCACCCTCGCTCAGCGTCTGAAGGTCTCTGTTTTCCCGGCTGTAATAAACGTACGCGCCCCACGTAATCGGTTCCACGCTGGCGCCGAACTTGCTCCTGGGACGACGGGCGCCCCTGGCCACAACCCTCACCTTGCCGGCGTTCCGGGTATAGATGACCACCACCTTGCTGCTCTCGCTCATCCGGTACCCGCGCAGAACAAGCCCTTCGGTCTTTGATATCATTTCCCGGTTACCGACGTCGGATCCGGCGTAGCCGGGTACACCATATAGACCGTTTCGTTCTCTTTAACCATGCCGTACTGCTCCCGAGCGATTTTCTCGATGATCGCCAGGTCGTTCTTCAGCAATTCAACCTCGGCCTCCAACTGAAGGTTCTGCGTTCTCTCGGTTTCATTCTCTCGTCGCATCGCTTCGATCTGCATGCTCCGCTCCCGAATCCGCAGATAGCCGCTGTCTCCGGCAAGAAACAGATAGACGAACCACAGGGCCGGGAGCACCCACAGAAATCGATACATCCGCCTGCGCGGTGCGTTCAGGAAATCCCGTTTTACGCGATAGAATCTCATTCCGAAGACCCCGACGTAAGAAGCTGTTCAGAAAACAAGCTTTCGGTTTGCGACGCTCGGCTGTCTGAAAGCGACCGCTTTCATCATTAAGGGTGCCCCAAACAGGGCATGACGACTGCATTTAATTCCCCGGCGGTCTTCGCACGGCTGCAAAAGTGCCGGCCGGGAAAAACCGCCATTTTAAAGCACCACCAGATCGTCCCGGTGAACCACCTCTCCTCCGGATTCCACGTCCAGGATTGAAAACACGTCGCCGGTCGACTTCCCCAATATCCGTTGCACGTCGCCAGAACCGTACCTGACAACGCCACGTGCGACTTCCGTCCGGCGCCGGTCCTCGACGGCGATTAACTCTCCGGCCTCGAAGGCGCCTTCCACTTTCAGGATGCCCGAAGGCAAGAGGCTCTTGCCGCGTTTCACGATTGCCTCCACGGCGCCGTCGTCGACGACCACGGCGCCGTTGCGACGAGAATTGGCAATCCAGAGCTTGCGGCCTGGCAGCCTTTCCCTCGCGGCAAGAAACAGCGTACCCGCAGGCGCACCGGCGAGGATCCGGCTCAATCCGATCTTGTGCCCGTTTGCAATTACCGCCAGCCTGCCTCCCCGCGTCACACTCTGCGCCGCCTCCAGTTTTGAACGCATTCCACCCAGGCTCACGGCACTGCCGGCTCGTCCCGCCCTTTCGAGCATTTCGGGGCGTACCTCCTCAACGCGCGCGATGAGGCGCGCGTCCCTGCGGCGGTCCGGATCTTCCGAGAAAAACCCGTCGACGTCGGTCAGGATAACGAGAAGGTCGGCGTCGATCAGATGCGCCACCAGCGCCGAAAGACGATCGTTGTCGCCCACCGAGAGCTGGAGCTCCTCGACGGCGACGCTGTCGTTCTCGTTAAGCACCGGGACAACGCCGAATCGAAACAGCGAATCCAGCGTATTCCTCGCATTGACGTAACGGCGCCGGTTGTCCAGATCATCCGCGGTCAGAAGGACCTGCCCGACCGGAATGGCATGGATTCTGAACGCGAGCTTGTAGGCGTTCATCAGCAGCCCCTGTCCGACAGCCGCGGTTGCCTGCAGCGCCGACAGCCGCCGCGGTCTTTCCGCGAGGCCCAGGCGGCCCATTCCGGCCCCGACCGCGCCGGACGACACGACGGCAACCTGTATTCCCGTGCGCCGCAATTCGGCCACGTCTGCAGCCAGACGCTCAATCAACCCGATATTCAGGCTGTGATCCTTCTGCGTGACCAGGCGCGTGCCCAGCTTCAGCACGACGCGACGGACCCCTCCGAACAGCGCCTTTCGCTCAGGGCAGGTCTGGTCCGGATCTGAGTTACGCGCCCTTCCATCCTCTGCACGCATCTCTCGCGATCCGTTCGTTGGATTGCAATCCATTACAGATCCACCTTTACCCGTGGGCGCACGCAGACACCCCGGCTGGCGAGATACGCCTTTACCTGGGGAATGCTATAGTGCCGATAGTGAAAAATGGACGCCGCCAGAGCCGCGCTGGCCATGCCCTCTTGAAGCACCTGATACATGTGCTCAGGTCCGCCCGAACCCCCTGAAGCCACAATCGGCACGTCCACAAGTTCCGCCACGGTGCGGTTCAGCTCGATGTCGTAACCGTCTCGCGTCCCGTCGGCGTCGATGCTGTTCAGCACCAGTTCCCCCGCACCTCTGTCGACCAATTCCCTCGCCCACTCCAGGGCGTCTCTTCCCGTGGTCGTCCTTCCCCCGTCGATCATGACTTCCCATGCCGGATTCCCCGCCGAACCGCCGCGTCGAACGGCGTCAATGGAACCGACGATCGCCTGCGCGCCGTAACGCGCGGCGCCCCGGGTAATCAGGTCCGGCGAACGAATCGCGGCCGAATTGATGGATGCCTTTTCCGCACCGCCCTCGATGATCGTGCAGATGTCGTCAAACGTCCGCACGCCTCCGCCCACCGTGAAGGGGATAAACACCTGTTCCGATACCTGACGCACGAGATCGGCGACGATGTCCCGCTTTTCCGCCGACGCCGTGATATCGTAAAAGACGAGTTCATCCGCGCCTTCCTCGTCGTATCGGCGGGCCAGTTCAACGGGATCACCGGCGTCGCGGTCGGCCGAGAACTTCACCCCGCGCACGTTACGGCCGTTCTTGACGTCCAGACAGGGAATGATGCGTTTCGCTAACATACCCGCTCCGCGAAATTCTTCAGGATACGCAGTCCCAGATCCTGGCTCTTCTCGGGGTGGAACTGAATCCCGTAGGTTGTCCCCCTGCCCACGACCGACGTGTAATCGAGCGCGTAATCGGTGGTTGCCACGCGATCGGTCTCCAATTCAGCGTCAACGTAGTATGAATGTACGAAATAGAAAAATGCTTCGTCGGGTATGTCCGCAAGAAGCGGCGTCCGCTTCTGAATTCGAATCTGGTTCCATCCGATTTGCGGCACCCGCACCCCTTCCGGGAACCGGCGCACGGAACCGGGCAGAACGCCAAACCCGCGGTGGCGGCCCATCTCGCTGCTTTCGGTAAACAGGAGCTGAAGACCGACGCAGATTCCGAGGAACGGCCTTCCGCTGGCCATCGTATGCATCAGAGGTTCTACCAGCCCCGCCGCCTTCAGATTCACCATCGCGTCCCCGAAGGCGCCGACGCCGGGCAATACCACGCGGTCGGCACGGTCCACGTCCTCGGGGCGATCCGTAATCGCCGCGGTGTGCCCGACGCGTTCAAACCCCTTTTGAACGCTGCGCAGATTGCCCATGCCACAGTCCACGATCACAATCATCACGACCTCCGACCGAAACCCGTACAGCGTTCAGTTCCGCAGACCGACCGGTTAGCCTCGACTCGAAAAACGACAACAGTTAAATTGGCCACAAAAAGCAAAATAGACACAGACGGAGCCGGTGCAAAACGGTGTATTAAGGTCGTCCGAAAGGACATTTTCTCAGTTCACGTCCAGAGACCTGGTGTATCCTGGTAATCCGCCGTCTAATCGCCGTTATTAACTGGCGCATATTCGAATTAACGTCCACGAAAACTTACGAATCACGGTCAGGTTCCCAGCTCTTCGGAACGCCGGGTCGCCGCTTCCACCGCCTTCATCAGCGCGGCCCGTAATCCCCCCAGTTCCAGCGCCTGCAATCCGGCGATGGTCGTACCGCCCGCGGACGTTACCTGGTCTTTCAACACCGCCGGGTGCTGCCCGCTTTCGATCACCATCTTTGCGCCGCCGAAGACGGTTTCCGCGGCCAGCTTGAGCGCAACGGGCCTGGGGATTCCCATCCTGACGCCACCGTCGGCCAGCGCGTCGATGATGACGTACACAAAGGCAGGACCGCTGCCGGAGAGCCCGGTAACCGCATCCATCTGCGCTTCGTCCAGGCGGACGGACGCGCCGACCGACTCCAGAACGGCCTCAGCTGCAGCCATATGTGCTTCCCGCGCGAATTCCCCCGGGCAGATCGCCGTCACGGACGCGCGAATCTGCGCGAGAATATTCGGCATCGCCCGCACAACCGGGATCCGCCCACCCAGAACTTCCTCAATCGCCCCGGTCCGGACGCCGCCCATAATGGAAATCACCATGTGCCGTCCGGTAAGCGACGTCGCCAGCGGCGCAATGACCGATGCCCACACCTGGGGCTTCAATCCCAGCACCACAACGTCCTGTTCAGCGGCGGCCGCGGCGGCGTCGCTGACGGTATTGACCCCCAGCGTCCGCCGATGCGACCCCAGCAATTCCTCGTCGATATCCACCGCCGTCACCTGTTCCGGCGGAAGGGCCCCGGATTGCACCAGCCCCGCGATCAACGCGCCGCCCATATTCCCGGCGCCGACGACAGCGATACGTTTGTCTCTCAATTCGGACATATCATACGTTCCGATCCGGTGTCTTCGTCCATAGCCCGGTCACCGCGATTCGCGGGTTCACTGATAGACGTAGGTCAGCCAGCCGTGCCGGTCATCGGTCTCGCCCGACACAACGCCGAAATAAGCGTCTTGCAGCGCCCTGGTGATGGGTCCCCGCGTGCCCTCACCGATTGGAATGTGATCAATTCGCGCTATTGGCGTCACCTCGGCCGCGCTGCCGGTAAAGAAGACTTCGTCGGCGATGTACAACGACTCTCTGGGTATGGCGCGCTGCGTCACCGCGTAGCCAAGTTCGCGCGCCAGCGTGATTACCGTGTGACGGGTAATCCCCGGCAGAATCGACGATCCGGTGGAGGGGGTGTAAATCGCTCCGTTCTTCACCATGAAGATGTTCTCTCCGCTTGCTTCGCTCACGTGGCCCTGCGCATCCAGAGCGATTCCCTCCACGTATCCGTCGGCGAGTGCCTCCAGCTTGATCAACTGAGAGTTCATGTAATTGGCGCCGACCTTTGCCAGCGAAGGCATGGTGTTGGGCGCCAGCCGGTTCCACGAGGAAAAACGAACATCGGCACCCTTTTCCAGCGCCTCCTCGCCCAGATAGGCGCCCCATTCCCAAACCGCAATGACGACTTCAACGGGACAGGACGAGGGATCCACGCCCAGGCTGCCGTATCCTCGAAAGATCACGGGACGCACGTAGCACCCCTGAAGGCCATTCGTTCGGATAGACTGCAGAATAGCCCGGGAGATTTCCTCACGTTCGTAGGGTATCGGCATACGGTAGATCTTGGCCGAATCGTACAGCCGATTGACGTGATCCGCCAAACGGAAACAGGCCGGTCCCTTTCGTGTCTTGTAACAGCGAACCCCCTCGAAGACACTGGATCCGTAATGAACCACGTGCGACAACACGTGGACCCTTGCGTCGTCCCAATCCACGAACCTGCCGTTAAACCAGATCTTGTCCGCCTTCGGCATCGGAGGCATTTTTCTACCCTCCCGGATAGATGAACGGACATGCCGCGGAAGGCGCCCCCGCAGACATATCGCTCCCATCGGCAATCCGCGATGATACGTTACATTTGGCGGCTATCGGCTCCCGTGACGCTGCCCGCTGAAGTCGCAAACCCCTTGAGCGCGCGGGAAATCCGCTCGTATTCCGGTATGGAAACGGCTTCCGGCCGCAGCCTGAAGTCGATCTCCGCCATTGCACCCACGCGCTGCAGGATCTCCATCCTGCCGTGCGTCATTCCCAGCAGGGCATTTTTCAGCATCTTCCGCCGCTGACCGAAAGCCGTACGGACCACGCGAAAGAAAAACCGCTCATCCTGAATACGGTAGCGGGTCTCCCTCTGGAAATCCAACCGTATCACGGACGAAAAGACCCGTGGCGCCGGATTGAAAACGTCCGGGGCCAGGTCGAACAGTGTCTTCGGATCAGAATACAACTGAACGGCAATTGACAGAACGCCGTAGTCTCTGTTGCCCGGCGTGGCTGCAATGCGTCGGGCAACCTCCCGCTGAACGGTCAGGACAGCCCGCTTGAACCGTCGCCGCGCATCCAGAATTCGCTGTATGACCGCGCCTGTAATGTAATACGGCAGGTTTCCCACCAGAATCGCATGATCGAATCCGGCCCCGCGAATCAGATCGGAAAAGTCAACCGTCAACACGTCCCGATTGCGCAGATGCAACCCGCGTCCGAAGCGTGACCGCAGGAGATCGCAGAGCGCCCCGTCTCGTTCGATTCCGATGACGGTGCCCGCCTGCGCCAACAGACGGCCGGTCAGCGCGCCTCGGCCCGGGCCGATTTCAACCACCAGGTCATCGGCCCCCACGCCCGCGGCCCCGACGATTCTCCGGACGGCCCCGAGGTCGGTCAGGAAATGCTGCGCAAGGCCCTTATTGGGTTTGGCCATCACGTCAATCCGAAGAGCCTGCGGGCATTCTCCGTGGTTCGAGCGGCGAAGCTGTCCAACGGCTCGTTCGCGCGTCCGGCAAGGAATTCGGCAATCTGCCGTACGTAAGCCGGTTCATTTCGCCGACCTCTGTGCGGGACCGGCGCGAGATACGGACAATCGGTTTCCAGGAGTATGCGATCGGGCGGTGTTTCCAGCGCCACGGTCAACGACGTGGAACGATTATACGTCACGGTCCCGCCGAATCCGAGATGGAACCCAAGGTCCACCGCCCGCCTCGCCTGATGGGGGCAGCCACCGAAGCAGTGCAACGTACCGCCGGCCGCAACGCCGCCTTCCGATTCGAGAATGTCCATCACCCTGTCCTCTGCGCCGCGGCTATGAATAACCAGAGGAAGTCCCGTCTGCCGCGCCAGACGAATGTGGAACCGGAAGATCCGCTCCTGAAGAGGCCGGGGCGCATAGTTCCTGAAGAAATCCAGACCCGTCTCGCCGACGGCCACAACCTTCCCGTTGCCCGATGCAAGCCGCTTCAGCGCCTTCAATCCGTCCGCATCGGCCAGTTCGACGTCGTGCGGATGAAAACCCACTGTCGCATAGACCCCTTCATGGGGCCGGGCGAGGTCCAGCGCGCTCCTGCTCACCTTCAGGTTCGTGCCGACGTTGACGATGATTCCCACCCCTGCCTTGCGGGCACGCCGGATCGTCGCCTTCTCGTCGCCCTTGAATTGCGGGAAATTGAGATGGGCATGGGTATCCACGAGCATCTTCTCATCCCACCTCGGCTCCGTCGGGTACCTCGGCGTCGGGCTGCAGCAGGGCAACGCGCCCGTCCGCCGATGCCGCCAGCAGCATTCCTTCGGACGATACCCCCCGGATCGTCGCCGGCTCCAGATTGGTCGCCACCACGATCTGACGGCCAACCAGCGATTCCGGACGGTATTGCTCGGCCACCCCGGCCACGATCTGGCGCTGCTCGTCACCCAGGCTGACCTGCAATACCAGCAGGCGGTCGGCGCCCGGAACACGTTCGGCGGACGCCACCGTGGCCACGCGAAACTCAAGCTTCTGAAACTCACTGAACGGGACCAGAGCTCCTTTGCCTTCATCCATGTCAGTCTTCTCCGAGTGGTCGTCTTCTACCGGTTCGATCCTGGGAAAAATCGGACTTCCGGCGTTCAACCTTGCCCCGGCTCGCAGCCTGCCCCAGGGTTGAAGTCCGTGCATGGTCTGTTTCTTCACGTCGCCGTCCGCGCCAATCTGCGCCCAGATCTCCTCGGCCTTGTCCGGCAGGACCGGAAACAGAAGAACCGCCAGATAGCGCATCGTCTCGAGAAGGCCGTAGAGCGTCGCCTTCAGGGTATTCCTGCTGTTGGGATCCCGGGCCAGATTCCACGGCGCCTGCACCTCAGCAAAGCGATTCGCCTGCCGGACAAGGTCCCATATCGCGTCCAGAATTCCCGAGGGATTCAGCTCGCCCAGCGCGTCGGTCACACCGTCCAGCGTCTTGCTCGCCTGCAACTTCAACGCGGAAAGGTCGGGATGGTTCAGGTCCGCCTGGGGAACGATCCCGCCCAGGTATCGCCTGGCCATGACCACGGTGCGATTCAGCAGATTGCCCAGATCGTTCGCCAGCTCGGAATTGTACCGGTGAACGAATCCCGTTTCCCCGAAACTGCTGTCCATTCCCAGTACCATCTCGCGTACCAGAAAATACCGAAAGGCGTCCACACCGTATTTGTCGGCCAGGTCCAGGGGACGTATCGCATTGCCCAGAGACTTGCTCATCTTTTCCTCGTCGACGAGCCACCAGCCGTGGGCCATCACCGTATCCGGGGCCTCGACGCCCATCGCCTTCAACATCGTCGGCCAGTAAATGGAATGCGTGGTCAGTATATCCTTGCCGATCAGATGACAGGAGGCGGGCCACCACCGCGCGAACGCTTCCTCATTCTGACAATACCCCGCAGCGGTAATGTAATTGATCAGCGCGTCGAACCAGACGTAACACACGTAGGATTCGTCGAAAGGCAGCGGAATGCCCCAGGACAATCGGGCTTTCGGCCTGGAGATACACAGATCGTTCAGAGGCCGGCGAAGGAAACCGAGCATTTCGTTTCTGCGCGAAGCGGGAAGCACGAACCGGGGGTCGTTTCGGATACGATCCGTCAGCCACGCCTGGTATTTCCCCATGCGGAAGAAATAGTTCCTCTCCGATATCCGCACCACCTCGCGCCCGCACTCCGGGCACTTCCCGTCTACCAGGTCCTTCTCCGTCCAGAACCGTTCGTCCGGTACGCAGTACCAGCCCTCGTAGTCGTCCGGATAGATCTCGCCGGCTTCGTATAACTGCTGGAGAATCTGCTGCACGACACGCCTGTGTCTGGCTTCCGTCGTCCTGATAAAGTCATCGCAGGAAATGTTCAAGGTTGCCCAGAGCGTTCGGAATCGTTCGACCATCTCGTCACAGTGATCCTGCGGGTCGACGCCGCGCTCCTTCGCCGCCTGGGCTACCTTTTGACCGTGCTCGTCCGTCCCGGTCAGAAACAGTACCTCGTCGCCCGCAATCCGATGGTACCTGGCAAAGACATCCGCCATTATGGTTGTATACGCATGACCCAGGTGCGGCTCGTCATTGACGTAGTATATGGGCGTTGTTATGTAAAATCGTCCCATGCTTTAAACCTTCGAGACCCGACAGATGGCAATCAGCCGTTCACGGCGGCGCGTCCCGTTCAGCGCTACCCGCCGGAAGACTGTTGATCCGCGACGCTTCTGACCTCTCGCCAAAGGGAAACGAGGCCAACGTACAGATTGACGTTGCGCCGATTCATCTCACGCAGCGATTCGATTTTTTCGGCTGTGCGCGTTACGCTCTCCAGGCCCAGCGCGCGGGACAGTCGCCGGATTTCGTCGATCCGGCCAGCGAGGGTCACGCTGCCTGGGTCGCCGTAGTGGAGTAGCAGAGCGTCCCGAAGCCATATCTCCGCGCCGCCGAGCAATTGCAGGGCTTCATCCCTGTTTGCGGCCACTTTCTCCAGCGCCGCGTGGATTCTGGCCTCCTCGTCCCACAAAAGCGCGGACAGAAAGCGGTACCCCCTGTCGTGCAGGCCGTCGACCTCATGATCGACCATCTCGCGGGCGCGCCTGAGGTTACCGCCGCAGGTTCGCGCTATGGACGTCGCCGCATCGTCGTCGATACCGTGCTCATTCGACAACATTCGCGCCGTGTCGCCAACCGAAACGGGAGAAAACACCGCCCACTGGCACCGGGAGACGATCGTCGGCAGCAGGGAATCCTGTGCGGACGCCGTGAGAATCAACAGAGACCTGGCGGGAGGCTCTTCGAGCGTTTTCAACAGCGCATTGGCGGCTTCCGCACGCATCTGATCCGCATGCAGGATTACCGCCACACGCCATCCGCCCTCGAACGCGCCATATGCGAACTGTTTCTGCAGGGCTCGAATCTGGCCGATTGAATGGGTTGCATGGTCGGCCGGAAGCGGGTACCCGTAAGGATCCGCCGCGATCCGGACCAGCGTCTCCCGCTCCGTCTCGGGCGACGACCGCTGTGAAAACGGAAACAGCAGAGACAGGTCGGGGTGGTTCAGGCCCGCTGTCTTCCTGCAGCCCCGGCACCGTTCACAGCATCCCGCGATCCCCCGGTCGCAGTAAAGACTCCTCGCCATTTCGAGGGCCGCGGCCGCCTTTCCCGTACCCTCGGGTCCGGTGAACAGCAGGGCGTGCGGCAGGTTTGCGCTTCCCGCCATCCGCTCGAGCCGCTCCGTCACTCGTTTCTGTCCCACGACCGCCTGATCGAACATTCGCCGTTCACCTGCCGTGCGATTGTGACTTTGCCGTCCAACCACACCGAAAATCGTCCATTCAGTGCCTTCAACATGACAAGCGCATCTTCCGCTGGTGACGCGTAATAGCCGTTGCGAATCGCGACCGTCCGAAATCCGAGTTTCCTGTAAAGCCCGATGGCGGACCGATTGGAAACCCGCACTTCAAGGGTGGCGACGTCCGCATTTCGACCGGACAGCCCGCTCAGAACGGCCGCGAGAAACCGCCTACCGAGTCCGCGACGTCGAAAGGCGGGGTGGACGGCAAGATTGGCCAGGTGGAATTCGCCGTTCACCAGAAAACCAACCGCGTACGCGACGACCCTTTTGCCGTTCAGAAAGACCAGGCTGTAACCGTCACGTCTGTCCAGCACGTCTTCGAAGTCTCTTCGTGGCCAGGGATCCGCGAATCCCTCGCGCTCGATCGCGACGACCGCGTCGAGGTGTCCGGCGCCCATTTCAGCCAGCCGGAATTCCGATATCCCCTCTTGCGACTCGACCCGCATTGATCTCGGACTCCCCCGCGCCGTCATCGGTCGGCTAATTCGTCCTTCTGCCATTCTCGGCCTGACTCCGTCGGTGGTATTCGGGTTCCGCGGTCGCCAGGTCGACTGCATTTCCGTCGCGCAGGGCTTCAACGCCGAGAAGCGCTACGGACGCGCCGCAAGGATGGCTCGATTCCGGGGCGAACCCGGCGTTTTCGCCCAGGCATGCTTCGATCTGGCTCCGGTACGTCCAGCCGCCCTCGCCAACAAACAACACCGGTTTCGGGAGCTTCGGCATCAGATCTTCAACGGGAAGTGCGGCATCCGGAAGAAGCGCCGTCATTGCGCCTCCGTCGAGTCTGTACACACCCGCGTAGACTTCCCCGCGACGGGCATCGAGAATCGCGCAGACCGGCATGCGTTCGAAGACGACCCGCGCCGCCAGGCCCTTCAGCGTCGACACGGTAAGAAGCGGAATATTCAACGCGAAACACAGGCCCTTTGCGGCGGCCATCCCGATCCGCAGGCCCGTAAACGAGCCCGGACCCGATCCCACGGCTATACCGTGCAGGTCCGCAATCGCGAGTCCGGCGTCCTGAATTGCCCGTTCCGCCATTGCAATCGTTCGTTCCGCGTGCCGCAGACCCGTATTCTGGGAATAACGCGTCAGTACCCGTTCTTCGTCGACCAGACCGACGCTGCACACCGGTGTCGAGGTTTCGATACCCAACACGTACATCGCTCAGCCTCACGCCGGACCTGCTGCGTCCCTGTTGCCCCGCAACGTCACAACAAGCGCCCCTGCTGTCCTTCCGGCGGGGTCAATCCCAGGTGTCTCCAGGCCATTGACGTAGCCTGGCGTCCTCTGTGGGTGCGCAACAGAAATCCTTCCTGAATCAGATAGGGCTCGTAGACGTCCTCGATCGTATCCGGCTCTTCGCCCAGCGCGGCCGCAAGGTTATTCAGACCCACGGGACCGCCTCCGTACTTCTCAACCAGCATCGACAGGAGACGCCGATCCATTTCGTCCAGACCTTCGTTGTCTATATCCGCAAGTTCCAGCGCCCGGCCCGCAACGTCCAGCGTAATCGTGCCCTGCGCACGCGCCTGCGCGTAATCCCGCGACCTTCTCAACAACCGGGCGGCGATCCGGGCCGTGCCCCGCGACCGCCGTGCGATTTCGTATGCGCCTTCCGACTCGATCCTGATTTTCAGTATTCGCGCGGCGCGTTCGACGATAATCTGCAGTTCCGGTTCGGTATAAAAGTCCAGCCGCTCGACAATGCCGAACCGGTCCCGCATCGGACCGGTCAGAAGTCCGTAGCGCGTGGTCGCGCCAATGAGCGTGAACCGCTCGAGAGGAACCCTGTAGGAACGGGCGCCGGGCCCGCTATCGAGCATAATGTCCAGGACGAAGTCCTCCATTGCGGGATACAGCGTTTCCTCCACGACCCGGTTCATGCGATGAATCTCATCAACAAAGAGCACGTCCTTTTCGTTCAGGTTGGTCAGCAGGCCGGCCAGGTCCGCCGCGCGTTCCAGTACGGGACCGGAGGTGGGCACGATTTCGGCGCCCAACTCGTTTGCGACGACGTATGCCAGCGTTGTCTTCCCAAGCCCCGGCGGACCATATAGAAGCGCGTGGTCCATGGCGTCGCCCCGGTGCATTGCCGCATCGACCGCGATTCGCAGCTTCTCCTTGACTTTCTCCTGTCCCGTCATATCGGCGAATCGACCCGGGCGCAACTGGTCATCGCCTTCAAGCCGGTCCCGGTCCTGCATCTGGGGGTCGCTTATCCTTCCGTCCATGCCGATCCGTCTTCCGTTGTTACACCGGTCCTGTATGGGTTCCACGACGTCCCGGCGGAAGACTACAGTCGCCGAAGCGCTTCCCGAATGATCTCTTCTACGGGCGCCGCGTTATCCTGGCCGCCGATGGCATGGCTGACCGCGCTGCGGGCCTTCGGAAGGGAGACGCCCAGACCCTCGAGCGCCTTTACCGCTTCTTCCGCCCGTCCCGCCGCAACGGGCGACAGGCCATCGTCATCGGGAGCATCGCCAATCCGGTCCTTCAATTCAAGCACGAGCCGCTGCGCCAGTTTCTGGCCGATCCCCTTGATCCTGGTGAGTCCGGGAGCGTCTTCCGATATCACCAGCCTGCGTAAATCCCGAATTTGAACGCCGGAGAGAATCTTCTGGGCTAACGGGGGCCCGATGCCCGATACTGATATCAGCAATTCGAACATGTCCAGCTCGGCCCCGGTTGCGAACCCGTAAATCGTCAGCGCATCGTCGCGTACATGAAGATGGGTCAGTACTTTGACGGTTTCTCCACGGCCCCTGCCGGAGTCATAGCTTGACATCGGTATATGAACGAAAAAGCCGACGCCCGCGACGTCGACAACCAGATGCGTCGGGCTGTTTACGGCCAGTTTGCCTTCGAGATAGGCAATCATTCGACTATCGATCCCTTCGTTTCGCTCGGGCTGCCCGGACGCCTTCTACGCCCATCTTCTCCAGCTTTTCCATCAGCCGGTCCGTCCGCCCCGCGCGCGTATGCCCGGAGCTTCCGCCCTGGAGAGCGGCCGGCCGCTCTCTCTCGGCGGCAGTTTCGCCCCGAACGCGACCGCCCGGCGACTGAAGCCGGTTCGCGTGGCAAACCGCGACTGCCAGCGCATCGGTGACATCGTATGGACCCGTGACGCGTTTCTGACCGAACAGATTCCGTATCATAAACTGCACCTGTTCCTTGGACGCCCCGCCGCGACCCACGACAGCCTGTTTGACCTCGCGCGGCGCGTATTGGAAAACGGGCAGTTCCGACTTCGCCAGGGCCACCAGAATCGCGCCGCGGGCTTCGCACATCTTCATCAACGTCTTTACGTTGGCGCGATAGAAGGCGTTTTCGACCGCGACTTCGTCAGGCGAGTATGTCTCGATCAGCTTCAGCAACCCATCGTGAATCTCAAGCAACCGCCTGGCAAAGGGGAGCCCGGCATCCGGCCGCAACGTTCCGCCTGCAACCATCCGGCTATTGCGACCCCGGCATTCCACGACGCCGTAGCCGGTGATCACGCTGCCGGGGTCGATGCCGAGAACCAGCAAAGCGCCCGCCTTTCATAATGAGATCTGGACTCGTTGGCAATCCGTTGAGAAAGTCGCTCTGCAGGCGAGGTCGAAGACATGGCGCGCGACCGAGTCCCATCGAGCGATTCGGCGAGGGAGCACAACACAGGTTTTCGACCGCAAGGGCCGGCCGTAGCCCGGATGGGCTTTTTCAACGGGCTGTCAGGGGGAGAAAAAAGAGACCGCTTCGGTTGTTCGTATCTGAATTGACCGGCCGGTACAGCAGATTCCGCAGATTCAGGGCGAAACCAGGGCTGACAGTTCCTTTTCGTCCATCTCGAAATTCGCGTAGACCCGCTGCACGTCGTCCTGGGCCTCGAGTGTCTCCAGCAGACGGATCAGCCGTTCCGCCGTGTTTCCTTCGACGGGCACCGTATTCTGCGGCACCCTCGTCAGTTCGGCCCGTTCGACGGGAATCCGTTGCGCCGCAAGCGCCTTTTGCACAGGGCCGAATCCCTGCGGCGACGTGTAAACCTCGAATGCGTCTTCGTCCTCAACGATATCCTCGGCGCCGGCCTCGAGGGCGGCCATCATCAGCGTCTCTTCGTCGGTGTTTTCTCTGGACACGACAACCAGCCCCTTCTGATCGAACACCCACGCTACCGAACCGCTCTCGGCCATGCTGGCGTTGTGCTTGCTGAGGAGATGCCTCACCAGGGACACGGTGCGATTCCTGTTGTCGGTCAACACCTCGATGAAGAGCGCGACGCCGCCGGGGCCATATCCCTCGTAAACCGCGCCTTCGTACGATTCGCCCGGGAGGTCGCCGGTACCCTTCTTGATGGCCCGTTCGATGTTGGCGGCCGGCATATTTTCCGATTTTGCGTTCAGAACGGCGGCCCTCAGCCGTGGGTTATTCGCCTCGTCCCCGCCCCCTTCCCTCGCAGACACCGTGATTTCTCTGATCAGCCTTGAAAACAGCTTTCCCCTGGCGGCATCCGCGCGTCCTTTTCTGTGCTTGATGTTCGCCCATTTCGAATGACCGGCCATAAACCGCCCACCTCCGTCGAGGATCGACAAACTCATTACAAAAATCGTGCTAACTATTTGATAATATAGCAACAAATGGAGATTTAGGCAATACAAAAACGAGCGATTCAGCTCGCAGATTCACGGACTCACGTGATTCGGCGGCGGCGGCTTGATGGGGGCGGATTCGCCGAATCACCCTCTTCCCGTTGCGGTTCCGCGGACCAGGAGGACTTTCCACCGAAAACAAAAGCAGGCGACGTCCTGGAGGACATCGCCTGAGGCCATCGGTTCTCTGCGCCGAATCACGCCTCTACGGCTTCGCCCTCCTCCCTGGAGGCTTCTACGATCTTCCGGGTCAGGTCCGCGGGTACGGGTTCGTAGTGGTCGAATTCCATTGTATAGTCACCCGTTCCCTGCGTCATCGAACGAAGTGACGTCGAGTACTTGTACAACTCCGCAAGCGGTACTTCCGCACGGATAACCTGAAAACTGCCTTCGGGGTCCATTCCCTGAATCCGACCCCGCCGGCTGTTCAAATCGCCCATCACGTCACCCATGTATTTTTCCGGAACCATGACTGTTACGCGATAGATGGGCTCCAGCAGTATCGGCCGGGCGCTCATAAACGCCTTCTGAAATGCCTGGGATCCCGCCATCTGGAAGGCCATTTCGGATGAGTCGACCGGGTGATACGAACCATCGTAGACGGTAACACGCGTATCCACCACGTTGTATCCGGCAAGCACCCCCCGCTGGATGGCTTCGACAACCCCTTTTTCCACCGCGGGAATATAATTGCGAGGGATGGCGCCGCCCACCACCTCGTCCTGAAACTCGTATCCATCACCGCGGTTCGCCGGCTCGATTCGCAAATACGCCTCTCCGAACTGCCCGCGCCCGCCGGTCTGCTTCTTGTGCCGGTGGTGCCCTTCGGCGTGGGACGTGATGGTCTCCCGATAGGGTATCCTCGGCTGGACCGTATTCACTTCAACGCCGAACTTCTGCTTCAGTTTATCGAGCACGACGTCGAGGTGCAACTCACCCTGCCCCTGAACGATGATCTGTTTCAGTTCCGGATCGTATCCGGCGATGAAACTGGGATCTTCCTCGTGGATTCGCTGCAATCCCATACTGATCTTCTCTTCGTCTCCGCGTGATTTCGGCTCCAGAGCGATACGGATCAGCGGATGCGGGAATTCCACGGGCGTGACCTCCACCTGGTTGCGACGATCGCACAGCGTATTGCCGCTATGCGTGTCTTTCAGCTTGACCAGCGCCCCCATATCGCCGGCGGAAATCAGCGGTACTTCTTCGCGATCCTGTCCGTTCAGGACGTAGATCTGCCCAACGCGTTCAGAAGTCTTTCCGCTCGAGTTATATACCTCCGAGGATGACGGCAGCGATCCGGAATACATGCGGATGAAGGACAAGTCGCCAACGGTTTCCGAAACGGTCTTGAACACCACGGCCGCAAGCGGCCCGTCTCCGGACGACCGGAGTTCCGCCGGTTCGCCCGTTGCAATCATACGTCCGCCTGGCGCGGGCATCTCAGAAGGCGCCATCATATTGTCAACGAGGAAATCCAGCAACTGATCGGCTCCTATATTCCTCGAGGCATCGCCGCACAGGACCGGAACCGTCGTTCGGTTCAGGATGGCGAGCTTCAGTCCGCGCGAGAGGTCTTCTTCGGAAAGCTCCAGTTCCTCAAGGTACTTCTCCGTCAACTCGTCGTCGCTCTCGGCAGCCGCTTCGACGATCCGTTCCCGGAGGGACTCGACCTCGTCGCGAAGATGCGCGGGCACCTCGCCTGTTTCAGGTTTTCCATTCGCATCGGTCGGATACGTCAGCAACTGCTGATGCAGAACGTCGATGATCTGATTGAAGCCGACGCCCTGGTTCACGGGAATCTGAAACGGTAGCACGTGTCGACCGTACTGCTCCTGCAGCGCATTGAGGACGTTTTCGAAGTCGGCGAACTCCTTGTCGACGTGGTTCACGAAAAACATGCGGGGACGCCCGAAGGACTCCGCGAAACCCCATGCCTTGTCCGTGCCGATCTCCACGCCGTTGGCCGCGTGAACGAGAAGAACCGCGTTGTCGGCTGCCCAGGTCGCCGCCTTGGCGTCGCCGATAAAATCCGCGTATCCCGGCGAATCGAGAATATTGACCTTTGCGCCCTTCCATCCGCAGTGCAGCATGGACATGCTGATGGAGATCTTCCGGGCGATCTCGGCCTCGGCGAAGTCCGACTTTGTCGTACCGGCGTCGATGGTCCCCAGACGATTGCTTTCACCGGCCGTATAAAGAAGCGCTTCCGCCAGTGATGTCTTACCCGTACTGCTGTGCCCCACAAGGGCAACGTTCCGAATCCTGTCAGGCGTTTCGGTATTCACACGCCTCCTCCCGTAGTAACGAAAAAAGCAGCGACGCGTCCGTCGGTTGTCAGACGATAGCCGGCCGGACGTTTCATCCAGGCACGAAATCACCAATTAAAACAGAATTTTCGCGCCTGTCAAGCCCTTTCCTGCCGCCAAAACGTAAACAGGGTCCGGGATTCGGACGAATCCCGGACCCTGCTGGAGTTTCCCGGCAGCGACCTACTCTCCCACAAGGCTACCCAAGCAGTACCATCGGCGCTGGAGGGCTTAACTTCTCTGTTCGGAATGGGAAGAGGTGTACCCCCTCCGCTATAGCCACCAGGAAAACAAAACGGACAACCGAATACGGAACAGAATCTCGCAGCATGCAAAACGCACGGACGATCCGCCGAGAAACCAAATTTGATCAAGCCGCACGGCTGATTAGTATCGCTCGGCTGAACGCATTGCTGCGCTTACACCTGCGACCTATCGACCTTGTAGTCTACAAGGAGCCTTCAGGTGGGTTAACCCACGGGATATCTTATCTTGGAGTAGGCTTCGCGCTTAGATGCTTTCAGCGCTTATCCCTGCCGAACATAGCTACCCAGCGATGCCTCTGGCGAGACAACTGGTACACTAGAGGTTCGTCCATCCCGGTCCTCTCGTACTAAGGACAGATCTCCTCAAATATCCTGCGCCCACGGCAGATAGGGACCGAACTGTCTCACGACGTTCTAAACCCAGCTCGCGTACCACTTTAATAGGAGGACAGCCTAACCCTTGGGACCTTGTCCAGCCCCAGGACGTGATGAGCCGACATCGAGGTGCCGAGCCCTCCCGTCGCTATGGACGCTTGGGGAGGACCAGCCTGTTATCCCCGGAGTACCTTTTATCCGTTGAGCTTCGGCGCTTCCACGCGCAACCGTCGGATCACTAAGCCCTGCTTTCGCACCTGCTCGACCTGTGTGTCTCGCAGTTAAGCTCCCTTATACCTTTACGCTCTATGCGCGATTACCGACCGCGCTGAGGGAACCTTTGGGCGCCTCCGTTACACTTTAGGAGGTGACCGCCCCAGCCAAACTTCCCACCTGACAGTGTTCCCGACCCTGATTCAAGGGCCCAGGTTAGAATTCCAGCAGAATAAGAGTGGTATTTCAAGGACGGCTCCATGAGGGCTGGCGCCCCCACTTCGTAGCCTCCCACCTATCCTACACATACTGTGCCGAAACCCAGTGTCAGGCTGGAGTAAAGGTTCACGGGGTCTTTCCGTCCCGCCGCGGGTATCCGGCATCTTCACCGGAACTACAATTTCGCCGAGTCCCCCGTTGAGACAGCGCCCAAGCCGTTACACCATTCGTGCAGGTCGGCAATTAACCGACGAGGAATTTCGCTACCTTAGGCAGTTTAACCCTGTGTCGCCACACGGACTGGACCATATCTTCATCCCGATATCGGGATGTTCGGCGTATGGCCTCTGAGGATTCTTTCGCGTACTTCCGCCAGTGGCCGAAGCCGCTGACGTCCCTTGCCGGCCGGATTCATCGCGTATGCCTTCTCGACAACGCGAGCCAGACCGTCGGGGCTGAGGTGTTCCTTGCGCTTCATCCTTCCGAGGATTTCTCGAAAGCGCCTGAAAGTTTCGCATTTACAGCTGTATGGAACGACGTAGCGTTCGAAAAACGGCACCACCTTTTCCTCCAGGCTGCGCCGAGCCGTAATTGCAAAAACCAGCACGTTCGAATTCCCCGGTTTGGGGTAAATGCGTCCCGTCTGGAAGATTTCCCTGGCCAACTCAAGAAGCCGGCGACCGCTCTTATGTTGATACAGAAAGAATTCCGGATCCACATAATAGCCAAAGCGGGCGCCCGGATGACTCTTGACGCTGACGGTCAGACAACCTTCCCCTTCGATGAAACCTGCAAGAAACCACCTTGAATCTTTCGTATGCGAAAGCCTTTCCTGCTGATCGGCTCCACCCATGACGTTTTCACCTCCTCGGTAGCATGGGATACATGAGCTGTTCCAGCATATAGCCGAATTTATCCACGGCCCTTTCGGGAAACCACTCCCGATCCTACCGTTATAGTTACGGCCGCCGTTTACCAGAGCTTCGATTCAGAGCTTCGCCCGAAGGCTGACCCCTCCTCTTAACCGGCTGGCACCGGGCAGGTGTCAGTCCCTATACGTCGTCTTGCGACTTTGCAGAGACCTGTGTTTTTAGTAAACAGTCGCCCAGGCCGTTTCTCTGCGACCTCCTTCGGCTCACGGAGCGAGTCCGATCACCTACTTGGAGGTGCTCCTTCTCCCGAAGTTACGGAGCCAATTTGCCTAGTTCCTTAACGGAGGTTCTCTCGCGCACCTTGGGATTCTCTCCCCGTCTACCTGTGTCGGTTTGCGGTACGGACACCCGAGAGACTCGCACAGAGGTTTTTCTTGGCAGTATGATTAAGGCCAGTTGGCTTGCCCGAAGGCTCGTTTCCCCATAACCCCTCAGGGTTGACAACCGTCCGGATTTGCCTGGACGGTCCCCCTACAGGCTTGGACCCGCATTTCCAGTCGCGGGCTGGCCGCCACTTCTGCGTCACCCCATAGCTCGAACATCTCTAAGGTGGTACAGGAATATTAACCTGTTTCCCATCGCCTACGCCTTTCGGCCTCGGCTTAGGACCCGACTGACCCTGGGCGGACGAACCTTCCCCAGGAAACCTTAGACTTTCGGTGAACAGGATTCTCACCTGTTTTGTCGCTACTCATGCCGGCATCGTCTCTTCTATTTCGTCCAGCAAACCTTACGGTTCGCCTTCGGCCTACCATAGAATGCTCCCCTACCGCTCCAGTCTGAAAGACTGAAACCCGCAGCTTCGGCGATGAGCTTGAGTCCCGATCATTGTCGGCGCAGGATCACTTGACTAGTGAGCTGTTACGCACTCTTTAAATGAATGGCTGCTTCTAAGCCAACATCCTAGCTGTCTCAGCGCTCCCACATCCTTTCTCACTTAGCTCATACTTGGGGGCCTTAGCTGGCGATCTGGGTTGTTTCCCTTTTGCCTACGGAGCTTATCCCCCGCAGACTGACTCCCCTGCAACGAGTTTACGGCATTCGGAGTTTGGTTAGGGTTGGTACCCTGGTGAAGGCCCGAGCCTATCCAGTGCTCTACCTCCGCAACTCTATAACAGAAGGCTAGTCCTAAAACTATTTCGGGGAGAACCAGCTATCTCCAGGTTTGATTGGCCTTTCACCCCTATCCACAGCTCATCCCCCAATTTTTCAACATTGGTGGGTTCGGACCTCCACGCGAGATTAGTCGCGCTTCATCCTGGCCATGGATAGATCACCTGGCTTCGGGTCTACCCCACGCTACTTGGTCGCCCTGTTCAGACTCGCTTTCGCTTCGGCTCCCCCACAGAGTGGGTTAACCTTGCAACGCATGGTAACTCGCCGGCTCATTATGCAAAAGGCACGCCGTCAGGTCGTCCTCGAACCCGGAGGTTCGAGGTTGCCCTCCGACCGCTTGTAGGCATACAGTTTCAGGTACTGTTTCACTCTCCTAGCAGGAGTACTTTTCACCTTTCCCTCACGGTACTAGTTCACTATCGGTCACAGAAGAGTATTTAGCCTTGGAAGGTGGTCCTCCCGAATTCCCACAGGATTTCACGTGTCCCGCGGTACTTGGGAACAAAATCACAGGAGTCCGAACCGTTTCGCAGACGGGGCTTTCACCCTCTATGGCCAGTCGTTCCAGAACTGTTCCACTACGGCGCGAATTTGTAACTCCCTGACGGATCTGCATTTCCATCGGATTTCGTCCCACGACCCCGGTCGTACAACGCATGCAGGCTTTAACGTACGAACCGGTTTGGGCTGTTTCCCGTTCGCTCGCCGCTACTGAGGAAATCGCGGTTGCTTTCTGTTCCTGGGGTTACTGAGATGTTTCAGTTCGCCCCGTTTGCCTCTCCCGAGCTATGTATTCACTCGGGGATGATGCGGCATTACCCGCATCGGGTTTCCCCATTCGGAAATCCCCGGATCAAAGGTTGTTTGCACCTACCCGAGGCTTATCGCAGCTTACCACGTCCTTCATCGCCTTTCTGTGCCAAGGCATCCGCTGTATGCCCTTCATAGCTTGATCAAAACAGGTTCTCGGCAGATCACTCGTGTGTTCTGCCCAATCCACGGAAGCCGTTCCCGGATTCGCTGCGCCGTAAAGCGAAGCCGGCGGAAATGACTTCCACCGCCCGCTCGGGCCCAAAACGAACTTCAGGACAGCTTCCTGAACGAGATCGGCTATGCTAAATTGCAGCATACCCACAAAAGTCCATATGGAAACAACACGTTCCATACGGCCTTTCGTATTCCGTATTCGGTTGTCAAAGAACAGCGGTGACGTTCGTCACCCGTTTTTCTTGTGTCTTTGGTGGAGATAACCGGGATCGAACCGGTGACCTCAGCCTTGCAAAGGCTGCGCTCTCCCAGCTGAGCTATATCCCCGGAAATTGCAAAGTTGCTTATTGGTGGGCCTAAGTGGATTTGAACCACTGACCTCACGCTTATCAGGCGTGCGCTCTAACCAACTGAGCTATAGGCCCTGAACCCGCCGTGGTCCTTCAACAATCAAATAACGTGCACGAGCGTCCCGCCGGCAATTGACCTTAGAGTAGACACAACCGTCGTAAACGACGTTATGCCGTGTCTCCCTAGAAAGGAGGTGATCCAGCCGCACCTTCCGATACGGCTACCTTGTTA
>JAPPNU010000071.1 GCA_028873695.1 Gemmatimonadota bacterium
CGCCACTTTTTCGCTCGCGCTCGGGAACTCACCGGTAATTTTAAAACAGCTTCTAAAAACGGGGCGCATTGCAATGCGCCCCGTTCAAAGCCAAAAAGGTCAGGTTCGCCTGAGCTCTTTCCCTGAAACATTCTGCTTGGATTCGGCCGAGCGGAAGCAGCGAAAACAGCTATCAGCTTTCAGCCGTCAGCTTGAATCAGAAACCCGATCTGTTGACGTCAGCGCCGTGAAGAGGCAACACCGGAAAAGGCGCAGAGAGACGGGATGAATCGGTCTGCCTGCAGCAAAGGGCACTACGCGGGCAGGGGAATGGTAAGATATTCCCGGGGCAGAACACTAACTCAGATTGATCGTCCCGCCAGGGGGCGGCGGGGTGCCCGGCAGCCCGCCCGCGCCCGGCACCACAATGCGGGAGGATTCCTGGCGCCGCCTCTCCTTGGCGTCCTCCATCATATCCTCGACGGCTTTCGCGATGGCCTGCGGAAACTTACGGAGCGCTTCTTCAAGGTCCGCGGCTTCGATCTCGCATTGCACGGGGAGCGGGCCGACCTGGGACATCAGATGGGTCTGCCCGATAAATTTCTGGCGGCGGCTCCCGTCGGGCGATCCGTCCGGATTGACCGGTACCAGTCGTCGAATGGACGCCACCTGCAGGTCCGTATAGTTTTCTTCACGGTAGAGGTTGGTCCGATCGACCTGTATATCGCTCAGCTGCTGCTCGTTCCTGTTCACGAACAATCTCCTTTCTGCGTCCGATAGGTCTTGTGCCTATTTTGCTTATTGTGGCTATTGTCCCGCGAGTTTGCGTTACCGAAATCGCTTCGGCCAGAACGCCTCCGGTGCCGCCTCGAACGTCATTTCCTCCTTGAGGGTGGGGTGCGACAGCGTGAGGGCCCGCGCATGAAGCGCAAGGCTTTTTTCCGGAAATCCGATTCTCGCTCCGTACCGCAGATCGCCCAGAACGGGATGCCCGCGGTGCGCGAACTGTACCCGGATCTGGTGATGCCGTCCCGTTTTCGGCCTGACCTCCACCCACGAAATCCCGCGCTCGAACCTCAATCGACGGAACCCGAGCGCCGCCTCCCGGCCTTTACTGGAGACCGTGCTGGAAGGTCCCGCCCGCAGCAGCTTATCCGCCATCCGGCCTTCACGGGGCGTCTTCCCCTCCACCAGCGCCCAGTATACCTTTCCGATTTTTTGAATACGAAACTGTTCCGACAGTCTGGCGGCCGACTTTGACGTCCGGGCAAAAACCATGACGCCTGACGTCGGCCGGTCCAGCCGGTGCACCAACCCCAGAAACGCGTCGCCCGGCTTGTTGAACGCCGCCTTCACGTACGCCTTGCCGTAATCCAGAAGTGAAATGTCGCCCGTGCGGTCTCCCTGGACAAGCATCCCCGCGGGTTTCCGGACCACAAGCAGGTGGTTATCTATATAGATGACATCCAGATTCGCGGGGTTATGCATTGGCGTGCCCTTCAGATTTCCGCGCTATCTCACCCGGTTCAGCCCGTTGAGCGCCGCCACCCGGTAGGCTTCGGCCATTGTCGGATAGTTGAACGTCGTGTTGATGAAGTACATTAGGGTATTGCCGCCGCCCTTCTGCGCCATGATCGCCTGGCCGATGTGGACGATTTCGGATGCTTCGGACCCGAAACAATGGATACCCAGAATCTCCAGCGTCTCCCGATGAAACAGGATTTTCAGCATCCCCGTGGTCCGCCCCGTAATCTGTGCCCTCGCGAGGTGCCTGAAAGACGCGTGCCCGACCTCGTAGGGAATCCTGTTCGAGGTCAACTCGCGCTCCGTCATGCCCACCGAACTGATTTCGGGCAGCGTGTAGATTCCCGTGGGGATGTCCTTGACAAGGTGGGCCTCGCACTCGCCGAATATCAGATGGGTGGCCGCAAAACGCCCCTGGTCGTATGCTGCGCTGGCCAGGTTGGGATACCCCACCACGTCGCCCACCGCGTAGATGTGGCTTTGCGCCGTCTGGTAGCAGTCGTTTACGGCGACGACGCCTCTGTGGTCCGTCTGAATACCGATTTCCTCGAGTCCCATACCGTCTGAATTGCCGGTCCGTCCCTGCGCCCAGAACAGACAGTCGCTGAGAATTTCCTTCTGGGACTTGAGATGGAGGCGTACTCCGTGATCGCCCGCCTCCACGCTCTCGTATTCCTCGTTGTGCCTGATCAGCACCCCCTGTTCACGCAGGTGGTAGCTCAGCGCGTCCACAATCTCGTCGTCGAGGAACGCCAGCAGACGGTCCAGACTGTTGATCAGGTTCACCTTGATCTGCAATCCTCTGAAAATGGACGCATACTCGCAGCCGACGATCCCCGCCCCGTAAATCGTGACGGACCTTGGATGATCCTGCAATTCCAGTATCGAATCGCTGTCAACGATTCGGGGATGCGAAAAATCCACGTCCGGCGGGTGATACGGCCTTGCGCCGGTGGCGATGACGAATCCGTCCGCGCGATAGTGCCGGGCGCCTCCGTTCCGCATCCGGACCTGAATACGGTGGCTGTCCTCGAACGCGGCGCGGCCGTGGATGACCTCGACGAAATTCCTGGCGTAGAATCCCTCTCGCAGGTCGACCTGCTGGCGAATCACGCCCTCGGCCGCCCGAAGAAGATCGGGAAACCGGGAGTCGCCGTACCGGCCCGTATCGACGAGTTTCTGGATGGCGTGCCGCAGCGCCTTGCTTGGAATTGTGGTCTGATGGGTGCAGCTTCCGCCCACCGAAGCCCTGTCATCCACCATGGCGACCCGCTTCCCCTCCTTGGTCGCCTTCATCGCCGCCCCCTCACCACCCGGTCCGCTGCCGATCACGATCACGTCGAAGTGATTTTCCATAGCGCGCGACTCTGTTTGTGGTCTAAAAAAAGGCGCCGATTCTTGAATCGACGCCCTCCGGATGGATCGATTGAGGACCCACAAGGGAAAATACGGACCGCGGCTGGCAGTCCGTTGAGAAAGTCGCTCTGCAGGCGAGGTCGAGCCATTGTGGTCGAAGACAAGGCGCGCAACCGAGTCCCATCCTTCGATTCGGCGAGGGCGCGCAACGCAGTATTTCGACCGCAATGGCCGGCCGTAGCCCGGATGGGCTTTTTCAACGGGCTGCTAAGGGTCAGACCTGCCCCAACTTCACGACGTCCGCGGCCTGGTAGCCCTTGGGCCCCTGCACGACTTCAAAGGAAACGACTTCACCTTCCGTCAACGACTTGAATCCCTCGCCCTGAATAGCCGAAAAATGCACAAAGACATCCTCGCCTTCATCCCTTTCGATAAAGCCGTAACCTTTGGCGTCGTTGAACCACTTCACGCGACCTTCTGGCACCGTGCTTCACCACCTTTCAGCGTTAGAAACGACGAAAACCAAAAACGGCAAGGACCGGAACTTCTGATCCTTGCCAGACACACTACAGGACTGCAAAGGAGACAGAAACTTCATCCTTCTCTTGATGCATAATAATTCATTTTTATTCAATTGTCAACCTTTTTTGAACCATTTTTGCGTACGTATTTTCGAATCAGGGAAAGGAACGCCAGCGTATTACTCCCGGTTGTGCGCCTCGCCCGGAACAATCTGTACATATTGTTTGTTTTCAATAAGATACGACTCTCTGATTCGTGGTGTCCGCATTCGATTCCGGTCCGGACGAGGTCAGGGTTCCCGAGTCGGTACAAATCGACCTTTCCCCTTGACAGGCGCACAGGCGTTCTCCATTTTGGTTTTTTCGAGCGGTCGAGGCGTTACGACCCGGGTTCAAGCGGACGCCCGGGACGCCGCGCGTATCCATCAATTCACCCCACGGGATTCCCCGCGTGCGCGCTAACGATGGCGCGATCTGTGCAAGGTCAATCCTGAAATGGAGGTCCCATGCCGGCATGGAACAGCAGTGAAGAGCGGGAATGCAGGCGTCGACTCGAAGAAAAGAAGGAGACCTGGTGTCGGAGCGCCGGCGAGGTGGAACACCCTTGCCTGACAGTAAAGGACGACAACCTCGGTATCGCCCGCGAGAACTTGCGGCGCCACGATTGGGCAAGAAAGCATTACGAGGACCTGCTCGAAACGGGGAATTACTATACGGATCGCTCCGATGCCTGGATCGCACGTATGGTCCCGGACCTGACTCCCGCGCAACAGTACGGGACATTCTGCCCGGTCTGCGCCGCGGACAACACCTACAACATGCGATGGATCGACCGAGATCCCGACAAACTGGTCTGCTTCCACTGCGGCGCCATCATGACCGACCAGGCCCATCCCGAAGAGGGACGACTGGAACTGCCGCGTTCCGGCCAGACCCTCACCTATTACATTCGTCCGGAGGAAAGGAACGATCCTGAATTCACGACCGGCCGCAATGCCTTCATCTGGGCGGGTCGCCGGGTCCATTCCTCGTACAGCGGCGCCATCCGGCAGCAGAAAGCCCACCGCATGCCCGCGGTCGCGCGCAATCTGGCCATCCTGTATCGCCTGGAAGGCGAGGACCGCTACGCCCGTGCCGCTGCGGCCATCCTGAAACGCTTTGCCGCCGTATACCCCACCTACCTCTTCCGCGACTACTGGAACACATACATGGACTGCGATCCGCTCTACGCCTGCGAACTCATGGCGCAGGACAGGGGAATCGCCCGGTACGAAGTCAACCCCTGTCCGGACCAGAACGCCCGTTCCCCCATGAAGAGCGGAAAACTCATACAGACGTTCTGGGGCTGCGGGCGCCTGTCGGGCGGCGGCGTTCAGGCCGAGGCGCATTACATCTGCATGCTCGCCGAGGCCCTGGACCTGCTCTGGGACGAAGAGGATGGCAGTGGCAACCGCTATCTGACCGAACAGGAACGCGACCACGTTGTCAAAGACCTCCTCGTGGAGGGGCTATTCACGTTCACGCACTGGGAGGGTATCAACAACAAAGTCGCGGGTTGCCGGGAGGGCGAAGTCGCTCTCGGCCGCTTCCTGGGCGTCCCTGAATACGTGCACCGGGGCGTCGAGGGTTTTGAACCGTACCTGAAGGGGTTCTTCAAGTTCGACGGCAGCACCGCCGAGGGCTCCAGCTATTACCTTTACGCGGTGGCCAACGTGCGAAATCTGCCCGAAGTCGCTCATGGATATTCCGATCCGCCGTTGTACGGTGGCAAAGACTGCTACGACAATCTCGACCTCTATGAGCCAGGCGGTCCGTACCACACCGTCCTGCGCGCGCGGACGCTGATGACGCTGCCCGACGGCCGCCTGCCCCACACCGCCGACGCGCGCGAAGGACCGTCCGACTGGCCCTATCCGGCCTGGCTTCACAACGTGGGCCTGGTGCGCATGGGGGAGGATTTCACGCCGTTCGTACAACTGGATACCGGAGACGCGTTCGCCTTCTTCAATAGACCGGCGGAACTCGAAAACGCGCCGCCACCGCCCGTGCGGGACCGGTTCTTCCCCGGCTGGCTGCTGGCCATCTTCAACACCGGCTACAACGCCATGTTTCAGGCCGATCTCACCGGTGCGGCCACCCTTCTGATGAACTTCTACCAGCCGGATGGCCACGACCACCCGGACGCCCTCAACGTCGCCATGAACGTGGAGGGGGTGGAGGTCCTTTCCGATCTGGGATATATCGGCGACCATCCGCTCAACGCGAGCATCCGGAGCACGTTCAAGCACAATCTGGTGGTTATGGACGAGGAGAACCAACTCCCGCGAGACCGAAGACCACCCGGTAACCTGCGCCTGCTGGCCGCGTCGCCCGCCACGAAGATTATCGAAGCGGACTGTATGGCGTACGAACAGGCTGAAACGTACTCCCGTTTCTGCGCCCTGATCCACAGGGGTGCGGGACCCGCGTACCTTGTCGACGTCTTCCACATCCGGGGCGGCAGGGTCCACGACTACGCCATCCACGGGGAGGGTCGCATCGGCGCGCCGCCCGCCCAGGATCGGCCGATCCCAATGGTGGAACGTCCCGGCGTGCTCGGCGAAGATATCGAGAGCCTGCGCACGGGCAACCCTTCAGACTCGTGGACCGCATCGTGGACCGACAGCGGGATGACCATGCGAGCGCGAATGGTATCAACCGTGGACGAGATTATCGTGGGTGAAGGCCCCGGGCAGCGGAGCCATTCTGAAATTGGCGCGCGCAACGACTATCTCTTCGCCCGCAAAGCCGAAACCGGGACCGGAAACACATTTGTCGCCGTCATCGACCATTTCAGGAAGGACCCGGACATCCTGGACGTCCAGCCGCTTTCTGTTCCAGACAACGACGGCGGACCTGTAGCGCTTCGCATCGGCCGCCGGACGGGCGACGACACCGTCGTCAATAGCCCCGATCAGAACGAACGCGCGTTCGGCGATATCGCCTTCGCCGGTCGAGCCGCCGTGTACACGCGGCGCCGGGACGCCCGGCAGTCGCTCTTTCTGACCCAATCGACCCGCTTCGCCTCGCCCGACCTGACGGTCGCCCTCGACGTTGCCTCTATTGAGGGCGCTATCGCCGAGCATGACCGCGAAGGTTTCCGGACCCGCGAAACCCTTCCGTATCCCGGCGCCCTCGCGGATCACTTCGTCCGGGTTCAGGACCCCGATCAGGGCTGCTGGACGGCCTACCGCATCAGGTCCGCGGCCGCCAACCGGATCGACGTGGACGAATTCCCCTTCAACGCCGGCACGACCTGGCAGATTCCCTCGCTGTTCTTTATCGAACAGGCCTCGGAGGACATCTTCGAGGTCAGAACCACAACCCCCGCCCGGCTCTCGATCCGGACCCCGCGCCGGCGCGCTTTCATCGAGCACGAAGACGGCCCGCGGACCGAACTCGAAACGGACAAAGCAGCCGGCATGCTGTCCCTCACCATCGACCCCGCCACGACCCAACCTCACGGAACTCTGCTGCGTCTGGTATAGCGTCAGCGGAAAACCTATACTTTGCCTGTGGCGATCAGTGTCACACGATCGCATCGCAAACGCCGGTGCGTCGCTGCGGTTAAGTCTGTCGCTTCCCTGTTTGGAAACCTTCAGACCGCATGCACGGTTCGTGAGGGTCGTTTTCAGATTCCCATGACGTGACATTGGACGATTCCCGGCGATACGTCTTCGCACTGGGGGACGGATCGCAGTTGCACGTCGATCCGTCCCTTCGCATTTGACCCCGGCAAGCGTGTTTGCCGGGGCGAGGGGGGGTATGATGTCCGCTACGACCTTGACGGCGACGGGGCGATAGGCTTCGGCGACTTCGTCATCTTTGCCGGCGCATTCGGACAAATGCGAATCCCAATTGGACCGTGTGATACAATAGTCACGATAAATTCATATATTATACCTACAATAAAGCATTAAATCATAATTAAGTTGTGAAAATATCATTTCTATGTTATACTATGAACTTTAATATCATATAAACGCAAACATGTTGGTCCGGCATCGTCTGACGATTTGAGGCGACGGCACAAGAAATTCTGTGGGGTCTTCCAGGTTCAGCGACGCGTTCGACACGTGATCCACAACTCTGACGATAGTGAAAGCCGCGCGCCGGGTCTGGATTCGTTCCATTCCGGGAAGCTCGAATTCGGCCTCAGGACGAGTGTTGTATATTACCGGCGTTGGCGCAACATGCACCGAAAACAAAAATGCTGGACCCCGCCGGCGTTGACTGCCGGTTTCTGTGATTGGAACAAAAGGCGTTTGTTATCCAGATCTGGAAGCCTACGATGCGGCTTAACCAGCATTGTTTCTCCGGGCACCCTGATGGCATTTTTCTGTCGGTTGCGAGTTGTGATGGCGTGCGGGACCCAAAGCCACTGTTTCCTAACCGCGCCCGCGGGCGTGGAAGCCACGACGCATCGTTGTCCGGTGGAAGCGGAGATACGTCGGGCGGCGGTGGCGGGTGATCCCCTCCCGGCATCCCTCTGAGCAGGCGTTTGAGGGTGGGGCGAACATTCCTGTCTGCCTGCATGGAGAGTCAGGGCAGGTTTGAAACCTGCCCCTACGGGTGGGGGCGTCGAGCCGGATTTGGATCTTGCCACCGAAACTGCCGTGAGATGCTTCGCTCCGCTCAGAATGACATGCTATGCAATAACCGTTTGGGAAACGTATCCATCACACGCCGGCTGACGAAGGATCTACTGCGGCATGGAATCGACCGCGCGCGAATTTTACGTGTCGATACCTGAAGGGCGGCACGTTGGGCACCGCTCCCCTTCCCGTGTCGGGGAGGGGCCGGTTGAGGGGTCTCGATACCTGGCATCGTCAGCTAAACCCGGGTCTCGTAATTCGGTCTGAAAGAGGATGATGACATGAGGCGACGTGGACAATTGTTGGGTATGAATCAGAGGGCATTGATCCTCCTTTCTGCCGTGACGATTTTCACGTCCTTTCCTCTTGAGGGTCTCAATGCACAGATTCGTCAAACTGCGATGTCGGCCTCAAGCGGTGGCCATACCGCATGGGCGATTGGGCTTGAAACCGGGCCGTCCGCCATTACCGAGATCTGGGTCGAAGTACAACAAGCAAGCCCCCCTCGCCATCTCGGCACCTTTCCCGGCCGACCCGGACGACTGGAATGGATTGCAGGCGGGAAACGACTTCGCTACAGGGAGACGCCCTTACGGGTCCCCCTGCATACGCTTACCATGCTCCCGAAGCGGTCCGTACCCATTGTCCGGTCCAGTGTCTGGGAAATCGCCATCCGGGATGGTTCCATTTCGCGGGTGAACGATGCGGCAGACACGGATCCGGGAACAACGTCGGATGCGGCGCCCGCCGCCCCGCCGGACCCGAGTCCCGCCGCAAAGGCGGTGTTGTGGGGCGTGGCGACCGCATTCAATGCCTCGGCCCTGGCCTACACCACCGTACACCGCTGGGAATTTCATTGGGCGGTGGACCGGTACCATAGAGCCTCCCGGGCGTGGAAGGCCCTGGCTGCGCGATTCGACAAGTACCGGCTCTACACGGAGCCAGTCCTGTCCTACGCGAAGTCGCTGGCCTTAACCTCGAGGAGTGCCTACGTGGCGCCCGGGGCACGCTGGGTGTGCAGGGACCACCTGACCGTCATCAGTGACGCCCTTGATGCCTATGAACATGCACACGAAAACCAGCGGCCGCCCACCCTCTTGACGCTCAAGAACTGGATTGAAACCCATACGTTGACGCACGCGGACTCTATCGTCATGAAAACGCTGTTCCGCTCCGCGATGGATCCCAAAAAAGGCCGCCGGATCAGTTACACACACGGATACCGGCCTGCCGCAGCGGACGGCGAGGCCGTTGTCACGAGCTTCTTTCACGGCGGTTACCTGGTTGAATCCGTCCGCAGCGGCGCGGGTTACCGCACCGTCGACCGGCGTGCGGGCAAAACGCAGATCGACTCCCTCCTCAATCTCGGCACTGAACTAACCCGGCGAGAGCCGCTCAGGGCGATCTCAACCCTCGAAATCCTGGCCGGCGTAGCTCAGGATTACGCCCCCGGGCACAGCAGGCTCGGGTTCGCCTATCTGGAAGTCGAGAAGCTGGTGCGGGCGGTCAATGCGTTCGAACGCGCGATCGAATGCGACCACACGCTGGCCGAGGCCTACTACGGCCTGGGTCTCACCTTCCGCAAGTGGCCCCGAGGATCGTACGATGCCATCCGCTATTTTCAGAAAGCACTCCAATACGACCGGGACCACGTGGAAGCCCGGTTCAATATTGCCGATATACGGCACGAACTGAAAGAACACGACGTGCGGCGAGAAATAAAGAAAGTGCTTGCAATAGACCCCAGGTTTCCCCCGGCCTATCTGCTGATGGGGAAATGGGTGGAGGAGTTCGAGAAGGACTACGAGGAAGCCGCGCTCTACTATGCGCAATACATGGGCTTGCGGCCCGATGATCCTGAGGGGCGGAAGCGACTGGGAAGGATCTACCTGAGAACGAAGGACTACGGCCGCATCCTGGAGGTATTGGAGGAATACGCCGTTCAGAATCCGGATGACGACGAGGTACTGCCCATTCTAGCTCAGGCCTGCATGAAGCTGGAAGCGTATGACAGGGCTCACGCCTTTTTCACGGACTACCTTGACGGCGCCGGCGATCAGGTGCGGGCGCACTATGAAGATATCCGGCTGGTCGCCTCCGCGGGGGCTCTCGCGGCACTTGACGAAACCCCGGCGGCCGACAGAGCCGCGTTCGTGGAGAAATTCTGGTCGGAACAGGACCCGGACCTGACCACGGCGGCCAACGAACGCCGCCTGGAACACTATCGGCGCGTCTGGTACGCACAGCAGAGTTTTTCGGAGGGAAAGCAGCCGTGGGACCAGCGCGGCGAGGTCTACGTCCGGTTTGGCGAGCCCGATCACAGGGCCCGCTCTGACGACATGAATTTCCAGCAATCCCTCGCGGTCCAGCGGGTCAAGGAACGGCTTTCCACGGCGCTGTACGGGGTTGCCGTGCCGCCGCACATGTTGATGAAGCCCACAACCAACGCCGACGGGGTGGGGCACCTCTGGGGCGACCTGCCGATTCAGTCCTCCGGCCCGGGTGCAAGTTACGTTGGTCCGGTCTACCCGGTGCGCAGCATGCGCGGCGGCGTGGGTGAGGCGCCGGGCTTTCGGGCACAGGTATATGACGGAGAACCGGGCGGGCAAGAAGATCAATCAGAATCCACGGGCATCGCACAGGATGAGTTTTCATCCGGCGCGGGCAGGGGCAGCGGGATCTTATCGGACTTCAAGCCGGTGACTTCCGGGGAAGACGCCTCGTTGGTCCCGTGGGAGACGTGGACGTACGTCAACGTGGGCAGCGGAATCGAGATTACCTTCACCGACGAGTTCCACAACGGAACCTATAACTACGCCCCCCCACCGCTGGATGCCCGCATTCCCGCGCGCCAGCAGGCGATGCTGAACCGCTACAATCCCCGCAACGTCTATCGCATGGCCGCCGCGGCGCAGCCGAACTACTTCGTGCCGCCGAAAAACACGATGCCGATGGAATTCTATTTCAATTCGGCGGATTTCAGGAGTGAAAGGGATTTCCGGACCGCCCTGGAAGTCTACGTGGGGATACCGCGACACCAGGGGCGCTACATGGTCGATGACGACCGGACGGAAATAAGGGTCGACCGGACCGTGGCGCTGCGGAATCCGACAACCGGCGCCGTCTACCGGAGCGAGGACAAGGTACACTTCGCGGCGAAGGGGAACGTGACCGGAGGAAGGAGCGCGTTCGTTCCGGACCTCGCGCGCATGGACGTGCCCCCCGGGCGCTACCGGATGGAAGTTAAAATAAAGGACAACCTGTCCGTACAGCACGGGCGGTATCGTCAGGACATTGAAATCGAGTCCTATGAACGGGACAGCCTCCAGGTGAGCGACCTGGAACTGGCCTGGCGGATTTCCGGCCGCAAGCACGAGGACAAATTCAACAAAGGCGCGCTGTGGGTCATTCCGATGCCAACGCGGACCTACAGGGTGGGCCAGAATGTATTCGTCTACTACGAAATATACAACCTGACGCAGGATGAATTCGGTCTGACGAACTACCGGGTTTCCTACACGGTCACGAAGGAGGACGGCTTCAGCCCCCGGGGTATCATCACCAGCCTTATAAGGTGGAAGAAAGGCAAACGTGAGGAACTGGAAGTCACGTACGAAATGGAGGGTGAGGATACCATGGAAGTCGAATACGTGGAACTCAAGCTGGAAAACCGCCCCGCGGGCAAGTATTTCCTGAACGTCTCAGTTGTCGATTTGAAGAGCGGTGAAACAACTTGGAAAAAGGCCAGCTTCATTCTCGCCCGATAGAGATTTCCCCATGCCCAACACGGTCTAGTAAAGCGATTTCCCGGTCTCTTCCGGGCGCGCGGATTGGAGAGCTACATCGTCTTGACATCGCTGGTCCGTATCCGGTATGGCTCCTCAGCGTCCGGCGCGAATGAGGCGCCCCCAATTTCCCGGGCGTTCTCGGCGGCGGGGTGGATTCTGGCAGCTTCGTGAGAATCGCCGCGAAATTGCGGTTCAGCCGCGGCAACGCTGGTTTGAATCGCGCTACGACCGGGACTGAAACGGCAGTGTCAAATTCCCCGATTTTCTCATCTTCGCCGGTGCGTTCGGGCAGACCGCGTAATCTGGCCCTCCCACTGTCGCAAAATGCGACATCAGTGACACAATTCGCGTCACATCTGCCTGCGCCGCGAAACGCCAATTCGCAGTACCCATTCGCCCGACACGTTGCACGTGTAGGGGCGTCCCTTGTGGGCGCACGCATTGCTCCCCACCCAGCGTTGCCAAGGTGCCGATCCGCCCTTTCCAACGTCCCCGCCGGCTCCAGGCCACATCGGACTTGCAATCCCTACGTCCATGTTGTAGACTCTTGATATCGGCTGCCAGGCCCGTCCGTGCTGGGGTCCGGTCAAATAACGTGCACTCCCGGTATCGTCTTTCCACGTGATACTTACATGTCCATGTCCTCCGCGTCCCACCCTACGTACGAATCCATCGGGGTACGTCCCCTGATCAATTGCATGGGGACCTACACCATCATCTCAGGCTCCCTGATGCTGCCGGAGGTCCGGAGGGCAATCCATGAAGCCTCGAAGGCGTACGTGCATCTGGACGAGCTGATGGATAAAGTGGGCGCCCGGATCGCGGATCTCATGCAATGCGAATCGGGCATGGTCACAAGCGGCTGCGCCGCGGCGCTGTGCCAGGTCACGGCGGCCTGCGTGACCGGGCTGGATCCGGACAAGATGAAACGTTTGCCCGATACGTCCGGGATGAAGAACCGGGTGATCACGCAGCCCTCCCACAGGCACGTCTACGACCACGCCATCCGCATGGTGGGCGTGCAGATCGTCGAGGTCGAGACCCCTCGTGAATTGGAGGCTGCCGTTGACGAATCCACAGCCATGATCGCCATCTTCGGCGACGCGGCCGACCGCGGTACCATCACCGTGCCCGAGATCGTCAACATCGCTCGCAAATGCGACGTGCCGACCTTCGTCGACGCCGCCGCGGAGCGGCCGGACGTTCCGAACCCCTATCTTTCTCAAGGCGTGGACGTGGTTGCCTACAGCGGCGGCAAGTGCCTTCGGGGCCCGCAGGCGTCCGGACTGGTGCTGGGCAGAAAGGACGTCCTGCACGCCGCCTTCATGAATGGCGCCCCGCATCACGCGCTCGCGCGTCCCATGAAAGCCGGCAAGGAAGAGGTGATGGGGCTGCTCGCCGCGGTGGAACAGTGGGTTGAACGGGACCACGATGCGGAATGGAAGGAATGGGAGCGGCGCCTTGAGACCATCGCAAACGCGATCGCGCATATCCCGACGCTGACAACGGGCATCCTTCAACCCGGCCGGTCCAACGTCGCCCCGGTCCTTTCCATCGAATGGGACCCGGAAACCGTCCGCATCACGCCGGAAGAAGCCAGGCGGCAACTCTCCGATTCCGATCCGCGCATCGAGCTCTTCCACACCGGGACGGGCGTGCAAGTCATGCCCTACATGATGGAAGACGGTGAAGATGAAATCGTCGCCCGGCGCTTGAAACAGGTTCTCGACGAGGCGCTGACGGAGTAGGGTTTCCTTTTAGGCATCCAGGCTTACATGGATAGACAGGATAAAAGCCGACCAGGATGGGCAGGATCAAGAGCCAAGAGCAGGACAAATGCTCAATTTACAGGGCTAATGCGATAGATCCTTGCCACTGTAGACCGCGCAACAACCCATTCACCGGTCTTCGTGAATAATTCACCGTTGAATCCCGATCAATTCAGCATAGATCCCGAACGGAATGTCTTGCCGATTCAGAGTCCCAATGGAGACTCCTATGCGCGTCGAAATCGCCCGCCACGCCCTGGATCGCGTCCCCCTCTCGATCATCTTCGATGACTCCACGCTGCTGGTCAACCTGAACTACTTTTTCATGCGGGACAGGAATCCCATAGACGGTCAGCGCCGCCGGTGGGAGGACGTACCCGTCGTCCATCCCGAGTCCTTCACCCGTGAATTCGCCGAATACTGCCTGGAGGAGGGCGTCAAGGGGAAATTCAGCGTCGTACCCTGCCCGGCGGCGCTTGGACGGATCGATCACGGACTGCCGCTGTTCAGCAGGGCCCAGCAGGACAGCTGGCTGGATATGTGCAGGGAGTTTATCGTTCCCAACTACGACATCACTCCCGAGATGATGACCCACACGTTCGTGGTGGACCTGGAGACGTTGAAGCCCGTCGATCCGAACCTCTGGGAACAGTGGGGATGGAACGAGTTGCCCACCGACCGGGAGGAACTGGTAACGGACTACATCGCGCTTGCCTGCGAGATTCTCCGGAACGTCGGCCTGACGCCCGCCGGCGTCACTTCGCCCGGGGGCTTCGGCAATCCGCTCGATTTCTACGCTCGGTGCGCCGAAGCCGCATGCCGCCGCGTCACCGGCAATCCCACGCCCTACCTGTTCAAGCGCGTATCCGACGGCGCCGTGGAGACCCCGGTCTGGTACCCGGACCGGGACGCCGGCACCGCCATGGGTGAAATCATCGCCGGAACGGGCGACTGGACGGGGTCCTGGACGGGGTACGGGGAGGTGAACCCCGACAAATACATCACGGTCGACCTTCAGGGAGGGCGCCTGCCTGCTCTCATCGACGCGGGAGATCCCGCGGTCCTCATCAGCCACTGGCAGGGATTCTACGGACTTCACGACGCCGACCGCCGGGGATTCAACGCCTTCAAGACCGTTGTCCGCCGGCTGAAGGAACGGGATCCCGCCGGGGAACGCACCCGATGGCGCAAATGCAGCGAGATTACCACCTACGCCATCATGCGGGAGATGGCGGAACTCGCAATTGAAGACAACGCCGTCACGCTCGACCTGCCCGTGCGCACGCCGGAATTGACGCTGCGCATTACCGGTAGAGACGTCAGTTCCGTTTCCGTAGACGGCACGCCGGTTGCCCGCGCGCATTCGCGGGCCTCCTTCGAAAGTCAGACCTTCTACGCGGAGAACGGCGCGACGTACGTTGCGTTCGATCCGCAACGGCGAACGACCACTGTAGACTTCCAGTAAACCGGAATCCAGCCCCATGAAACTGTGTGACGCATTGACCAGGGACCGCATCGAACTCAACCTGAACAGTCCCGATCGGGACGGAGCCATTCGCGAACTGATTGAAATGATCGGCCGTTCCGTCCGGCTGCCCGACCCCGACGCGCTGCTCGGTCTCATCCTGGAACAGGAGGCCATCAAGACCACCGGCGTGGACCAGCACGTGGCGATTCCCCACGCCCGGTCGCACGAAATCCGGGGCGTTGTCGCGGCGCTGGGCATATCCGGGGAAGGCATCGACTTTCAAAGCCTGGACGGGCAGCCCGTACACATCATCGTCCTCATTCTTTCATCCGAAGCATCTATGGCGGCCTATATGAGCGTTCTGAGCCGCACCGCCCGCATCTTCGACCGCGAAGAAATCCGGCGGCAGGTCCTTGGGGCCGCGTCTCCCGATGAAGTCTTGGCGACCATCCGCGCACAGGAGCCGTTTTAGCAATCGGGCCGGGACTACGGCGGAAACCGGATGGACGGGCGACGGGTGCCCCGTTGAGGTCCGGCGTCTGAAGTCTCCCGCCAAAACACTATCGCAATGCATCTGCTCTTCATTACACTCTACCGCGAGGACCTGCTGGACGAGGTCCTGTCCGGTCTCGTGGAGATGGAAATCACGGGCGCAACGGTCCTGGATGGGACCCCCATGGAGCGGATCCTGTCCGAGGACGTGCCCATTTTTGCCGGGTTGCTCCCGGCCGGGACCGGCCGTTCCAGCGCTATCGTCGCTCCCGTGAAGGACCGGTCGCTTCTCGACCCGCTCATCCGGCTCTTCCGGGAATCCGGCGTTGACTTCACGCGGCCCGGTGTGGGCAGACTCTTTCTGCTGCCCGTCGATTTCCGTCTTGGACCGGAGAGCGGGGAACCTCCATGAAACTGGTCTTTGCCGCCATCCTGATCGTCGCTATCGCCTTCATCGGTTCCCGCCTGAGTTTCGTCCATATCCGCCTGCCTCTCGGCGTCAGAAATATCTTTCTCACCGGTATTGAATACGTCCTCGTCGGCCTTCTCCTCGGCGGCGCCGCACTCGATCTGCTCGATACGTCGACCCTTGACGGTCTCTATCCATTCGTGGGCATGGGCCTCTCGTGGATCGGCATGCTCTTCGGCGTTCAGTGGGAGTTTCGACGGCTGAGTCATATTCCCCGACGGGTCTTCGGCGTCGCGCTTGTCCAGAGCCTGATCACCATTGTGGTAGTGGCGGTTCCATTCCTGCTGCTTTTTCAGAGTCTCTATGCACAGGAAACGCAACTGCTGGTGATCGGCGCCGTCACACTGGCGGCCGCGGCTTCAGGCACGGCTTCCAGCGGTCTCACGCTGTTTTCCCGAAATACGCCGGCTCCGGCGCGGCCCGTGATGCGGCTTCTCACGAACGTCTCGAACATCGACGACCTGGTCGGCCTCACCGCGTTCGGTCTCATCTCCTGCCTGGCCGTATTGCACGCCGGCGCGTCCACCTTCGCATGGATCGGCGTCTCGGTGGGGCTCGGCCTTGCCGTCGGTTTACTGATTGTCGCCCTCACCGCCTACCGCCTCAAGGACGACGAAACGCTGCTGGTTGTCATGGGCGCCATAACTTTCTCGGGCGGGCTCGCGCTGTACCTCAGCCTTTCCCCTCTCCTGGTCAACCTTATCGCGGGCGTGATTGTCGCGAACATGGCAAGAGGAAGAGCGAGGGCGGGCATTCGCACCGTGCTCCTGAGAGGCGAACACTCCATCTACATCATCTTTCTCATCCTGGTGGGCGCAGGATGGCGTATCGAATCGGTCTGGTTACTGGCTCTGGTACCCGTCTATGTTCTCGTTCGGACCCTTGGCAAGACCCTCGGCGGGTTCGTGTCTGTTCGCCTGTTCCTGCCCCGGTCCCGGGCGCTGGGCGGACTGGGGCTCGGTCTGCTGTCTCACGGCGGAATGGCCGTGGCCATCGTGGTCAACCTTCACCAGATCCACCGCTCCGAGGTAACGGACGCGGTGATTTCCGTCGTGCTGCTGGGCATCATCGTCAGCGAACTCATCGCTCCTGCTTCGACGCGACGCTTGCTCGGACGAACCCAATGAGGCTGATTCTCGTCTTTATCGCCCTGAGTCTGCTCATGGCCTGGGCAGGCTCGACGCCACCCGGCGACGCTCCGGGCGCCTACACCACCCTGGTTGTAGGTCTGCTCCTGCTTTCCGGTTACGCGGCGGGCCACGTCCTCTCCCGGCTGCGCCTCCCCCGGATCACCGGATACCTCTGCGTCGGCATGCTCACCGGACCGTATCTGCTGGGCTTCCTGACCGGAGAAGCCGTCAACCAATTGGGATTTCTGAACGAACTGGCGGTGACGTTCATCGCACTGGCGGCGGGGGGCGAACTGAAGGTGGCCGAGCTCAGAGAGCGGACCGGAGTCATCCTGCATTCCATCCTCTCCCAGACTGCCATTGTCTTCATCACTGTCACCGTCTTCGTGTTCCTTGCCGCATCGCTGCTTCCGTTCACGGCATCCTTTTCGAATCTCCAGGCGCTGATGGTGGGCATGCTCTTCGGCGTGCTCGCGGTGGCGAGGTCGCCGTCCAGCGCCATCGCCATCATAAATGAGACCCGGGCGACGGGTCCGTTCACGGAAACCGCGCTCGGCGTCACCGTTGCGCTGGATGTCTTCGTGATCGTACTGTTCGGCGCCGTGATTTCATTCTGCGAGGTCGTGATGTCACCCGCGGCCGCCCTGGACCTGGGATTCATTGCCGGTCTGAGCGTCGAAGTCCTCCTGGGCATCGGCGCGGGTCTGGTTGTCGGGCTGGCGCTGGGCTACTATATCGATCGGGTCCGGGCGAACCTCCCGCTGCTGTTACTGGGTACGGCCCTGCTGGTGACGAGCATTTCGCACGGCTTCGCCGCGTATCTCAAAGAGGCTTACGGCCTGGGTATCCACCTGGAGCCCCTGCTGATCTGCGTCACCGCCGGATTCACCGTGCAGAACGTCTCCCGTCAGGGTTCACGCTTCATCGAAGCGATCGAGTCGGTCGGTCTTCCCGTGTACGTGCTGTTCTTCACGCTGGCGGGAGCGGGCCTGAACCTGGACGCCCTGATGCAGACGTGGACCATCGCGCTCCTGCTCGTCGCCGTGAGAGCGGGCGCCATCTACCTGAGCGCGTACGCCGGAGGGCGTCTTGGCGGCGACCCCCCGCGCTTCAACCGCATCGCGGGTCTGGCCTATCTCACGCAGGCCGGCGTCAGCCTGGGACTGGCTCTGGAGGTGACACGGCGTTTTCCAGGCTGGGGCGACGCCTTTGTGACCGTGATCGTCGCCGTGATCGCGGTCAATCAGATGATCGGACCTATCGCGATGAAGCATGCGCTGGTTCGCGCGGGAGAAACCCGGTCAGTCTGACTCCGGCCATTTCCGGTTACATGGGCGATTACGATGCATCAGACGATTACGGGTTCGAGGGGCGCGGTTGAAATCCGACAGTGAGATTCTGAGGATCGGAATTTCGAATGCAAGCCCCAGGCATGGAGTTTGGCAGGCGGAATAGCGAAGCTCGATTGAAACCCTGTCGGATTCTGAATATGCGTAATCATCCCGTCTTGAAGTGCGATATATAGAAAAAAAAGGAAATGTAGAGGTTGCGGAAAACGAGAGACCGCATATCTTATAGATGACGGTGTCTCATTTTGATACACTATCAAGAGAGTGCAACTGACCGGTATCGTGTTCCGAGAATAACTCAGCATTCTCCCGCCCATTCATCCCGTCTCACGGCGTTGTTTACGGTGCTTGTGCTGAGCCCGTTGAAGGATGCGAGCCCGGGACTCGCCGGTTGAAACTGGGCATTCAATCTCCTGTAAAGTACAGTGGGCACAGGCGGTTCGTGGTTGTATTTCGATTCGTACGCCAACCGAAGGGGGAAATTCCCGATGTCTGCAGCGGGAGCGCCGCCCCAATCACATGATGGCGCGCAATACCGCCGGCTGTTCGGCCTGGATATCCACCTGACCCCTGTGTTCGTAATCTCCAGCATCACCATCGTCGCGTTCGTCCTGGGCGCGCTTGTCTTCAGGGAAGCCGCGACCGGGGTATTCAAAGATACCCGCGAGTGGCTTACCACGAACCTCGACTGGTTTTTCATGAGCGCGGCCAACCTCGTCGTACTCTTCTGTCTCTACGTCGCTGTATCGCCCCTCGGCCGGGTCCGCCTGGGCGGCGCGGACGCAAAACCGGAATATACGAACACGACCTGGCTTGCCATGCTCTTCGCGGCCGGCGTGGGTATCGGTCTTCTGTTCTTCGGCGTGGCGGAGCCGGTCTACTACCTGAAGAATCCGCCGCTGGGCATCCCCTCAGGAACGGAAGCGGCGGCCATTGCCGGAATCGCGGCCACGACGTTTCACTGGGGCCTGCACGGCTGGGCGATCTACGGCGTCGTGGGACTCGCACTCGGGTACTTCGCGTACAACAGGGGATTGCCGCTCACGATCCGTTCGGCGTTCCATCCCCTGTTCGGCGACCGCGTCTGGGGTTGGCCCGGTCACGTGATCGACACGTTCGCCATATTTGCCGGGTTGTTCGGTCTGGCGACCTCCCTCGGCCTCGGGGTACAACAGGTAACGTCCGGCTTCAACTATCTGTTCGACATTCCGGCCGGTGTCTCCACGATGGTGGTCATGATCCTGGCGATTACCGCCATTGCCCTGATTTCGGTGCTGACGGGTATCGACGTCGGCATCAAGCGCCTCAGCCAGTTCAACGTCATCCTGGCGCTGATGTTGCTGCTTGCCGTGATCCTGCTCGGCCCCACGGGATACGTTCTCCGCGGCATCGCCCAGGGGCTTGGCGGCTATCTGGTGAGGATCGGTCCTCTCAGCAACTGGATTGGGCGTGAGGACACCGGATTCCTTCGCGACTGGACCACGTTTTACTGGGCATGGTGGTTCGCGTGGGCGCCGTTCGTGGGGACGTTCATCGCCCGGATTTCGAAGGGGCGCACGGTCCGCGAATTCGTTGTCTTCGTTCTCCTGATGCCCACAATCCTGTGTCTCCTGTGGTTTGGCGTGTTCGGCGGTACCGCCTTCCATCAGCACCTCGTGGAGGGCTATGCCGGGGTTACCGGTAACGTCGAAGCATGGAATCTTGAAATCGCACTGTTCAAAATGCTTGACAGATTGCCGGCTCCGGTACTGCTTTCTTCTGTCGCAATGCTGCTGACGATCGTATTCTTCGTGACGTCTTCGGACTCGGGATCGCTGATTATCGATACGATTGCGGCAGGCGGCAGGATCGACGCCCCGGTCGCGCAGCGTGTGTTCTGGTGTACGATCGAGGGCCTGGTGGCGATCGCCCTCCTGCTGGGCGGAGGACTCGAAGCCTTGCAGGCCGCATCGCTGGCGACCGGCCTCCCGTTCGCCGTCGTCCTGTTGGGAATGGCGTTCTGCGTCTGGAGAGGGTTGCGCGCCGAAGTACGGGAGTCGCCATGAGGAGGAACATACGTGGGACACGTGTGAACGCTGCGCACAAGGCCGGGCGGGTTTACCGGCACTCTCGAATGCCTGATCGTTCAAGGCGAGGAGGTAACATGAAGCCCAAAGGTAAGGTTCTATCGTTTGTGGTATGCGCCGCCATTCTGCTTTCCGCGCATGGGGTCCGGGCGCAATCGACCGGCACCGTAACCGGGACCGTTGTCGACGCGGAGAGCGGAGACCCGCTGGAAGGCGCCAACGTGACCATCGCCGCGCTGAACCTGGTCGAGGCGTCGGACGCGGCGGGACGCTTTACCATCCACGATGTACCGGCCGGCACGCACACACTGACCGTGCAGCTTATCGGCTTTACGGCCGAGCCTCGCGCGATCACGGTCACCGCCGGCGCCACCCTTGCCGTTGCGCTGAGCATGGATCTGTCCCTGCTCTACATGGACGAACTCGTGGTGACCGGCACGGCCTTCAAGGAGTCCCCCATCAACAAGACGTACGCGGTTGTGGCGGTCGGGCGCGAGGAGATGGCGGAGCAGGGATCTCCGCAGGCCGTCGATTTCTTCAAGAATCTCGGCGCGAGCCACGGCGTGATCGGGGAGCGCAGCAGTTGGTACAATTCAGGGCAGGCCGCCACCCTCACGGAAAGCATCGCGAACGTCAACCTGCGGGGCCTTGGGGCGTCGCGCACCCTCGTGCTGATCAACAGCCGGCGCCAGACCTACGTCCCGGCCCGATTGATCGGCGGCCGCTTTGTTGATGTCAACGTGATCCCCTCGATTGCCATCGAGCGCGTCGAAGTGCTCAAGGAAGGGGCTGCCGCCATATACGGATCGGATGCTGTGGGCGGCGTGGCCAACTTCCTCACGCGCAGGAACTTCGAGGGTTTCGAGGTTTCCGCCGCGCACGAGTACTTTCCCGGCGCCGGCGATACCAACGCCGGCGCGATTTGGGGCGGGAAACTCGGAGAAGCCCACGCGGTTGTCTCCGCGGAATGGAGGGGACGACAGGCGTTGCCGGCTACAGAAAGGGACTACCTGCTGCAGCCATGGCACGGCGGGGGGCAGCGACTGGGATGGTCGAGCCTGGGGAATCCCGGCACCTTCGCCATCGGGGCGCCCGCCCCATGGACCGCCGCCATTCATGCCCCGAGGTGTGAGGAATTCGGCGGCTTCCGGGAGTCCTGGACATGCCGGTTCCGATATCAACAATATGAGAATCTGATCGAAGACATGAATCATGCGCGCGCTTTTGCCGAGATCAACGGAACGCTGGACAATGGCACGGCGTATCACGTTGAGGCCCTGTGGGCGCAGGCCAAAATACCCGAATGGTACACAACGCCTTCGTATCCGCCGTTCCCCCTCACGGACACCAGTATTATGGAGGTCGCGCCCGACCATCCGGGCCGGGGGGCATTCTGCGAGGACTACGGCGCGGACCCATCCGATCCATATTACGAGGCATGTCAGGGAGGCGAGAACTGGTACTTCAACGGACGTCCGTTTGGAAACTCGGGTCCGGGGCGAACGCTGGACCGTGACTCTCGCACGTTGCGGCTGGCGGCTTCCATAAATGGAGACTTCGAGGGATTCGGCGATCGGAAGAACCAATTTGACCTGGGTCTGTCCTATTCCCGGACCGAGGGCAACTACAACCTGCCCGGCGTGTACATCGAAAGGCTTTTCCTCGGCTTCCGGGGCTACGGAGGGCCGCGCTGCGGCGTCGACGTGGTCGCGGACCGATCGTCGCTGGCCGGGATGCGCCTCGGCCCTCTGAGCGGTCAGGTGGCAGGGCAGGGTGACTGCCAGTATTACAATCCCTTCGGCAATGCCATCGAATTCACGGACCAGTACGGGTCGGCGTATGCAACCCGGGCGAATCCCACCTACCGAGCCGCGCTTGCCAACAGCGAGGCGCTTCGACTCTGGCTCAATCAGGAGGTGGACATGCAGAGTACGGCTGACATGCTGGTCGCCGACGCGACGCTGACCGGGACCTGGGTCGAGGACGTCGCGAGTTACGCGGCGGGCTACCAGTTCCGGCTTTTCAATGCCAGCGGGGACCCCAACGACAAGGGCGACGTCACCATCAACCCCTGTCCGGTCGTGGGCGACAGGAACTGCTCGGCTGAGGACAGATTCGGTCCCTATGCGTTCACCAACGTGCATCGCCCTTACGATGAATCCCAAACGGTGCATCGCTTCTTCGCGGAAACGCCCCTGAGCCTGGGCGAGTCGTTCGACGTACAGCTCGCGGCCAACTACGAGTTCCACGACGTGGCGAGCAGCTTCGATCCCAAGTTCGGGTGGCGCTATCAACTGATGGAATCAGCGGACCAATCCCTGTTCCTGCGCGGTTCCGTTCAGACGACGTTCCGCACGCCGGCGCTGGACGATGTGAATGAGAGCCCGCTCTCCACGCTCGAGTGGATCAACGAGACGGACACGTATCAGACGGTGGACAGAATCGGGAGCAAGGACCTCAAACCCGAACGGGCATTCACGTTCAACGCGGGCCTTGCCCTTGTTACCGAGACGGGCTTCGAGGCGACACTGGACTACTGGAGTTACGATTTCAGCGACGTGATCGGCTCCATGCCCCACGGCGCGATTACCGCCCTGTACGCGGACGAAGCCAATAAGGACGCCCTGAAGCAGTTCATCGTGTGCCCGGACGGGATCGGTACCGGCACGTGCGCGGCGTCGGAACTCGAGCGGGTGCAGGTGGATATCGTCAACTGGCCGGGGTTAAAGACGTCGGGGATCGATCTGCATCTGGGTACGCGGGTTCCGCGGGGCGCGGGTCTGTTCACAGCCGGTTTGGAAGGCACGTATACGCTGGCGTACGAGACAAAGGCATTGATGCTGGGCGGCCTGGAGCTCCAGGAGGGGGCGGATGCCGCCGGCTACCTGAATTTCGGCAATCCGATCGCGACGTCGCTTCCCAAGTTCAAGGGCCGCATATCCGGGAGTTATTACTGGCAGGACTACAGTTTTGCGACCTATCTGAACTACGTCTCTTCTTACGAGGACCGGGGATCGACGGCCTCCGACAATTCGAATATCCGGAACATTTTCGGTACGATCGAACCGTATGTAACCTGGGACGCGACGTTCCTGTGGAACATGCCGAACGGGTTGAACGTCGCGCTGTCCGGGATGAATCTGCTGGACGCCAGGCCACCCCTTGTGAATATCGAGCAGGCCTACGACGGATTCACGCACGATCCCAAGGGACGGCGGCTTAAGCTGGCCGTAACCTGGCAACTCGGGCGATAGCTCGAAGCCGTCAATGTAGCCGGCGATTTCCGCGGCAGGGTCCGGAATCCCTTCAATCAGCCCGCCGCGACCGCCTTCAATGCGCCCTGACGCTGGCTGGTGTCTGGACTCCCCGTCCGGATCGCTGCGTGTCGGCGGGTACAGGCGACGAGTCAGCGTTTCGGCAAAAGCGCCAGATGCGAGGCGGGATTGTGCGATGCGGCGTTTTGCCGAATACCATGAATAAGTCATTGAAAGGACTACAACTATCGCCTGTATGTCATAATATGTCCCTGGTATAGTCTCTGACGGAGACCAACAGGCGCCTCCGGGCCCACCGTTTCGAACGGATGTTTGCCGATTGACGAAGACCACCCGCATACGGGGTGGTCTTTTTGTTATGGGTGCCGGTTGAGGGGTCCATCAATCGAACAGCCGGGGCACGGGCGCGAAATCTGATTGACATCGATGAACGATGTACCTAAAATTGCTGGCATCAACGGAAACACGAAAAAATCACACATATCTTGAATATAAAGGCAGAAGTTCACAATTTCGCAATCCGGTCGCCGGTCTCGCGGTCCCGATGCAGGCCGGTATTCTGACGGCGCCGGCCGACCTTGCGAGTAGCTATGGCGCTTATTGAAACGCCACAAGCCCGGCGTACCGACCCTCTCGAATATGAATGAACCCGACCGGAACGAGGCGCTTGATCGCCTGAGGACGCCCGAACACCTGGACCGTGCGCTGTGCGTGACAACGCCGATGACATGGCTGTGGCTCTGCGTCCTGCTGGCGCTGACCGGCGCTGCTGTGGCGTGGGGTATCTGGGGCGAGATTTCCATCTACGTGGAGGCCGAGGGCATTCTTCTGAGTCGCAAGGGCATGGTGTTTGACGCGGCGTCCGCCGGCGGCGGCAGGCTGGCGCGAATCACGGCCGCCGTCGGCCAGCAGGTCCAGGAAGGCGACGTGGTCGCAGAGATATTCGACCCGGAAACGAGTGAACGCCTGGAGGGCGCCGTCGCGCTCGTTGCCGAGCACAAGGAGGAACTCAGGGATCGCGTCGCCGAGACCAATGAGGAGAACAGGCTCGCAGCGGAGAACATGGCCCGGCAGCGAGACCGCCTGGAAGAGATGGTACGCATCAACCGGGAGCTGAAGGAAAAAGCCGGCATGCGCCTTCGGGAAGACCGGAAACTGTTCGCGCAGCGTATGATCGATCGGACGGCCATCGAGCGAAGCGAACAGGCGCTGAGCGCCTTGCAGCAGAATCTGTTCGAAGTGCTGCGCCGGCGGGACGCGCTCGAAGAGGACGACGTTCGGCGACGGAGCGGCATCAATTCCCGGCTCTCTCACGCCAAAGGCGAACTTTTGAAAGCCGAGTTGGACCTCAGCGAACTCAGGGCGCTCATCGAAACCTGGCAAATTCGAGCTCCGGTCTCCGGGAGGATCATCGAGATCAAGGCGCAGATTGGCGCAACGCTCAGCCCCGGCGAGTCCGTACTGAGCATTGAGACCGGTGGAGAAGGTCTGGACGTGCTGGCTTATATCTCTGCACTGGATGGCAAGAGCGTCAAAGCGGGGATGTCCGTCCTCGTTTCGCCGGCCACCGTCCGACGCGAGGAGTACGGCTCCATTATTGGAACCGTAGAGCACGTGTCCGAATTTCCGGCGAGCCTGAACGGCATGGTCGCCGTACTCCGGAACCAGGAGCTGGCCGGGATATTCTCCGCAGCCGGTCCGCCATATCCGGCGCGAATCGCGCTCACGCCGGATGCGGCAACGCAAAGCGGCTTCGCGTGGACCTCGCCGCAAGCCACTCATGTCGAAATCACTCCCGGAACGCTTGCAACCGTCGAAATCCGGACGTCCACCAAACCGCCAGCCGCGCTTGTCCTGCCATGGATCAAAGAAAAACTGAGTCACTAGGCAGCGATCCGGAACTGCGCCCGAACCTGCGATCCGATCGGGGCGGACGCTTCAGGACGCCGACGATCCTGCAAATGGAGACCACGGAGTGCGCCGCCGCCTGTCTGGGCATCATTCTCGCCTATCACGGCCGATGGGTGCCCCTCGAAGCGCTGCGGGTACGTTGCGGCGTCTCCAGGGACGGCGCCAATGCCGCCAATATGCTGAAAGCGGCAAGGGAATACGGCCTTGTTGCCCGGGGTTTCCGCAGCCAGCACGAGCAACTGTTCGACGTTCCGTTCCCCATGGTGGTCTTCTGGGAGTTCAACCACTTCGTCGTTCTCGAAGGGATCAGGGGCGACAGAGTCTATATCAACGACCCCGGCGAGGGCCCTCGAAGGATAACGAGACAGGAGTTCTCCGAGGGCTTCTCGGGCGTCTGCTTCGGTTTCGCGCCTTCGCCCCGGTTCAGCCCGGGCGGACCGCAGCCCAACCTGGTTCGGGGTCTGCGCGACCGTTTTGGCGACGCCGGCAGTCCGTTTGCGTTCGCGGCGCTGGCGACCCTGGCGCTCGTCGTGCCCGGCGTGGCCGTCCCGACTTTGATCAAGGTATTCATAGACGACGTACTTATCGGTCAGAATAGCGCCTGGGTGTCTCCGCTGCTTTTCGGACTGGCCTTAGCGGCCGTTGCCCAGGGCGCGCTGACCTGGCTGCAGCGTATTCTCCTGGCACGGATGGAGACCAAGCTGTCCGTTATATCGACCGTGCGCTTTTTCTGGCACGTCGCGACGTTGCCGATGCTGTTCTTCAGCCAGCGCTATGCCGGTGACATCGCCAGCCGCGTGGCGTCGAATGACTCGGTCGCGCGGTTGCTTTCCGGCGAACTGGCCGTTAGTGCGATAAACATACTCACGATGGTGTTCTATGCGTTGGTCATGTTGTCGTACGATGTTCCACTGACACTGATCGCATTGGCGATGGTTGCCGCAAATCTGATCGTGCTGCGTTTTGCGGCACGCGCCCGTGAAAACGCCAACCGCAGGCTCCTCAAGGAGAGGGGCAGGGTTGCCGGCGCGTCCATAAACGGCATCAGGATCATCGAGACATTCAAGGCCAACGGCACCGAGGACGATTTCTTCGCCCGGTGGTCCGGTATTCACGCCAATGCGCTCCGCGCCCAACAGAGCCTCAGTTACGTTTCAACGGTTGCGAATGTCGCTCCCGTTCTTCTCTCGGCGCTTACGGCCATCATCGTACTGGGATACGGCGGGATTCGAATCCTCGACGGGGCGCTTTCCATCGGCGGGTTGATCGCCTTTCAGAGTCTCACGCTGAGTTTCTCACGACCCGTTGAAGGTCTGGTCCGGTTCGGCGCCAGTCTACAGTTGATCAGGGCTGATATCGGACGGCTCGACGACGTTCTGAACTACGCCCCCGACGAGCGAACACGCCGGGGCATCAACACGGGAGAGCCGGTATCGGACGCACCCGTGCCCCGAGGATCGATCGATCTCGAAGGTGTGACGTTCGGCTACAATGCCACGGAGCCGCCACTTATCGAGGATTTCAGTCTTTCGATCCGGCCGGGACGCCGCGTGGCGCTTGTGGGTGCTTCGGGAAGCGGAAAGTCGACTGTCGCCAGGATCGTTTGCGGTCTGCTGACGCCCTGGTCCGGAACCGTGCGCGTCGACGGACAGGCATTCGAGGACATTCCTCCCTATCGTTTTGCCGAAATCGTATCCTACGTCGATCAGGAGGTTATACTGTTCGAGGCCAGCGTACGGGAAAACGTCACGCTGTGGGATCCCGACCTTGAAGAACGCGACGTGGTACAGGCGCTCAGGGATGCCGCCATCCATGACATCGTCTCTACAAGGCCCCTGAAGTACGATTGCCCCGTCAGCGAGGGAGGGCGCAATTTCAGCGGCGGACAGCGGCAGCGTCTGGAAATCGCCCGTGCGCTTGTGAGGAATCCCGCTGTACTGGTACTCGACGAGGCCACCGCGGCGCTGGATCCGATTACCGAGGTCGAGATTGACGACCGGATTCGACGTCGCGGATGCACCTGCCTCATCATTGCCCACAGGCTGAGTACCATCAGAGACGCGGACCATATCGTCGTTCTGGACCGGGGCCGTATCGTCCAGCGCGGCACCCACGACAGCCTGATCGCGGAAGACGGCCTTTACAGAACTCTGGTCATGTCGGATTGAAACGATGTCTGAAAAACCGCTCATCGAACGCATAAGCGGCGTCCGGATCGAAACCGGCGCCCACCGGCCGTTCCCGATGGACGACACGGCCGTTGTCTACTTCGTTGAACAGGGATACCTGGACGTCTTCGCCGTGGAACTCGAGGACAGCGAAGCCGCGGGCCGCCGGAACTTCGTCGCCCGTGTACCGGCCGGAGAAATGGCTTTCGGATCGGGCACGGTAGGGCACCCACATCAGCCTCATCGCACGTTCGGATTCCTCGCCGTACCGTCACTCGACGCGGTCATCGTCCGGGGGGAGCGGGATGGCGTCGCCTCGGACGACTTCGATCTTGCCGCGACCAGTTGGATCGACGAATGGATCTCCAGAATCTCGGAATTCGTGGTTCAGGATCGGCCCCCGCCCCGAGACCCGCAACTGCTTGAGGCAGAGCCGGACGTTTCCTATGCGGCCGGCAGCATCCTCAGCGCCCAGCATCTGGACGTGATCTGGGTTGGCGCAAATGCGCCGATGAGCCTCGCGGGACGCGATGCCCTGGCCGTGCCGGCGGGCGGTCCGCTCGTGCCTGTCACCGAGCGAACGTGGCTGCGGATCGACGCCGACACAACGGTGTCCGCAGTCTATACCCCTGCCGCGCTTCTCACCGACCGGTTCTGGGAAGCGTTTGAGGGGTTCAGCACGCGAATCCTGGAATTCGCGATTCTGGCCGAGTCCGAATCGGTCGAAAACGTTCAGGCCCGACGCCGCATTGCGCACGATGCCAGGAGTACATCGGTTACGCGGGCGCTCGGTGGATTCGAGAGGATACTGGCGGGGCCTGGCGACAACGGGGCCCCCACGCTCAGCGACGGTACGCCGCTACATACGGCGGCAGCCATGGTGGCTTCTTCCTGCGGGGCCTCCCTCGAGATTCAGTCGACGTCCGGGGAAGCACAGACGTCTGTGGGGGCCGTGGAGGGGATTGCCCGCAGGTCGGGGATTCGGACGCGATGGATTTCGCTGGAACCGGGATGGTGGCGGCAGGACGGTCCTTCCCTGGTGGGTTTCACAGCGGGCGACGGCGGCACAGATCGGCCGCTCGCGCTGATTTCCGATAACCGCGGCACGTACCGGGCGGTTGATCCGGTTACGAGTACATCCTTCGTGGTCGACGAAAACAACGCGGGGGGAATCGCCCCGGGCGGGCTGGCCTTCTACGCGCCGCTGCCTGAACGCATCGAGACGGGCAGGTCGGTACTTCGGTTTTCGTTGCATCGCCAGGGGAGGGATCTTCGTACGGTGCTATTGGTGGGCATCCTGGGCGGAATGGCGTCGCTGCTGACGCCGATACTTACCGGCGAGATGCTCGTGCGCATCATTCCCCGGGCAGAAATGTCGCTGTGGTCCATCGCACTGATCGCGCTGTTATTGGCTGCTTTCGGCAACGCGGTCTTCGAGATTGTGCGTGGAATCTCCCTGCTGAGGATCGAGGGTCGCGTCGACGAGCGCCTGCAGTCCGCCATCTGGAGCAGGCTGATTTCACTTCGCGCACCGTTCTTTCGCGACTTCACGGTGGGGGATCTCGAAAACCGCGCGAACGGAATCAGCGAGATCAGGCGCATCATCTCCTTCGCGGCCGTCGGCGCGGCAATGGGCGGAATTTTCTCCGTATTCAATCTTGCATTGCTATTCTACTACAGCTGGTCGCTCGCCCTGTACGTCTGCGGCATGCTGTTCGTCCTGGTCGGCGCGACATGGCTTCTGGCGCGCGGGCAGCTTCGTCATTACCGGGACGTATTTCGCCTTCAGGGAGCGATCAACGGGTTCGTATTTCAGCTGATAACCGGCCTGGCCAAGCTTCGGGTGGCCAATTCCGAGACATTCGCGCTCGCGCGCTGGGCTCGGCGTTTCGCCGAGCAGAAGCAGGCCGCCTTCTCCGCGCTGAAGTGGACCGCGGGGCAATACGTCGTTATCGGAATGTTCCATCCCCTGGCGCTTATCGTTATTTTCGAGTCCGTGCAGCACGCGGTCCTGGACGAGAACGGATCGGCAATTGGCCTGGCGGGTTTTCTTTCTTTCAATGCCGCATTCGGCCAGCTCACCGGCGCAGTGATTGCGCTCACCTCCGCCGTGGCAACCGTCATCGCCGTGATCCCGCTTCTCGAGCGCGCGCGTCCGATCTTCGATGGCACGCCCGAGACTGCGGACGGACGCATCGAGCTGAGGGACGTAAAGGGTGAACTGGAATTCTCGAGTGTTAACTTTCGCTACGGTCCGGAAGCGTCAAAGGCGATCGACAGCGTATCTTTTCGAATCCGGCAGGGCGACTACGTCGCGTTCGTGGGACCCTCCGGCTGCGGAAAATCAACCCTCTACCGTTTGTTGCTCGGCTTTGAAAAACCGGAGTCGGGCACGGTGTTTCTGGACGGTAACGATCTGTCCAGCCTGGACCTGACGTCCCTTCGCAGGCGTATGGGCGTTGTCCTTCAGAACGGCCAGATTGTCGCGGGGAATATATTCGAGAATATCGCGGGAATGTCTCCGTTGAGCGATGAAGAGGCCTGGGCTTCCGCCAGAGCCGCGGCGCTTGAAGACGATATACGGGCGATGCCGATGGGCATGCATACCGTCCTGCCGGAAGGCGGCGTGGGTCTTTCGGCAGGACAGAAGCAGCGGCTGCTGATCGCGCGCGCATTCGCCCGCAAGCCGCGGATTCTGCTTTTCGACGAGGCCACCAGCGCCCTGGACAACCGGGCCCAGGCGGTGGTGCAGGCGTCTCTGAAGGGGCTCGGGGTGACCCGTGTGGTCATTGCCCATCGGCTGAGCTCGATTCGCGACGTCGACAGAATTTACGTGCTGGACGCCGGGCGTATCGTGGAAAGCGGCAGCTACCGGCAGCTGATCGAGCGCAACGGGGTCTTTGCCGCGCTCGCGCGGCGCCAGACGGTTCAGTCGGCGCGTGCGTAAATCACTCGGGGACACACACTGAAAATCACCCGGAAGTCCGTACGCCGCGGTTGACATTCAACGGATATTCGTTATATTTGCTTTGTGTCCATTATCACAAAAAGATCATGATTTCTCAACACATTAACCGAGAGAGATCACGTATAGGGCAATTTTTTTATTTGTCGCCATAAGAAGATCACTCTTTCATTACTCCACACCAGGGAGGCCACGATGAAGACCATGCAGGAAATGCAGGAACACGTCGTATTCAAAGCGTCGTCTGACGCGGAGTTTCGCGCGAGTTTGCTGAAGAATCCCAGGGGCTCGATAGAAAAAGAGCTCGGCGTGAAGATCCCGGAGAATTTTTCCGTTGAAATTCACGAAGACAACCTGACCACCGCGCACCTGGTTCTTCCGTTGAGAAACGGACCGGAGGCGATGAGCGAGGACGAGTTGGCGGCGGTTGTGGGTGGTGCAGGGGCAGAGAATTGTGAATGGGGTCACGATCATCACGACGAATACCACGTTCCGTTGGGAGGTCCTTGATCGTTTAAGGAGATTCGCCTTGACGTCAGGCGGCGGGATCAGAAATCCCGCATGGTAATACGACGTATCTTCCCGGTGCCGAAGGCGGCGCCGGGATTTTTTAGGTCCGATGCGAACCCTGCCGGCTTCCCCTCCGATCCGAGTGCGTTGGGCCTGCGGGCTCGTTTCCGCGATGGCATCAGGGTTCGAATGCAGCGGATTGACGAAGGAGCTGACGATGTCGGAGAGCCTAAGGGTACTCTCACCGGAATCGCGCCGTTTCATTCCGTTGGAGCTCGTTGCCGGCCTCGGGTGGGACGGCCTGGTGCGCCGGGTTGGCGAACTTCCGGGCTGGCCGGTCCTGTACAGGATATTCTTCGAATTCGACCTTGGAGACCTCGCGCCCGTGGCCGATTTTTCTATTCGCCTCCTTCCGGGGCATCCGGGATTGCCGGGCCACTTCGTGAATCGCGGAAAGACGGCCCGGCAAAACTCCGCGGCCGCCGCGCTGGGCAGGTTCCTTTCAGAGGCCGCGGTTCGTCAGACGGCGTCCGAGTCCGCCTTGAGCGCCAGGTTCAACGATATCATGCTTGAATACGATATCGCCGGAATCGAGTCCCACGCATCGCCGGACCCCGGTTTGTTTCTCGGATTGCGACCCGCCGCGTCGCCGGGTGATTCAGAGGTCTGGTCTCCGGGTGGCGTGGTTGCAGAGCTGACGAATGCCGTAGGATGGAATGACGACGCCGGCGAGCGCCGGGTTGTGGAACGAATTGTCGGCGCGCTTCCGCCCGGGGGCCGGCTGGATCACGTGGGAGCGATGCCCGGCCGTTCGTTCCGGGCCGTGCGGGTGATTGTCAACGGCATCAGTTTGGAGGAAATGCCGGTTTTCCTGGAGCGAACCGGTTGGCCCGGTTCGATACGAAACGTGATGGGCGCCCTTTTCGACTGGCGTGATTTATTCCCGTACTTCCGACCCTGTTTCGACGCTACCTCTCGCGGCTTGCGGCCGCGCCTCGGACTTGAGATGTTTCCGCGAAGGGAAGGGAAGGGGCGCTGGCCCGCGGGGGATTGGCTCACTACGGGCGCCAGGACATGGCTGCCGGTTGTGGAACGCCTGGAGGCGCGGGAACTGTGTGTGCCGGCAAAGGGTCGTGGCCTGCGTGCCTTCCCGGGGCTGGCGCAGGTTTTCGACGGGGAAGGTGTGTACATCCTTCACAGGGGACTCAATCACGTAAAACTGGCGATCGGAGATGACGGTGTGCAGGCCAAAGCGTATGCCGGCCTCAGATTGCTGCGGGTCGGTCCGGACGAGAAGGCAAGGCCCTGAATCGGGCAGACCACGAATCCCGATCCGAGTGTAAGCCACGTCCCACAGCCAAAGAAACGGTTGCAGACGCTGTCATTGAACCGCATATTGTCTTTGCAGATCCCGCATCCCGGTACGATCTTTGGCTCGGATTCTTCGGAAGCTGAGCATCTCCGCTTCAGGCGCCCCGCCGGTGCCTTGCGCGCATTTCCACCTCTCCGGCAATTTACCTGGTTAAAATGAACAAACGCGAAGACTATCTCTCTTGGGATGAATATTTCATGGGCGTCGCCCTGCTTTCCGCCCTGAGGAGCAAGGACCCCAATACCCGCGTCGGCGCGTGTATCGTCAACGAGAAAAATAAAATCGTGGGTATCGGATACAACGGCCTGCCCATCGGCTGCTCGGACGACGAGTATCCGTGGGCAAGAGACGGCGACTTTCTGGACACCAAGTATCCGTACATCTGCCACGCCGAGCTCAATGCGATCCTGAACAAGATCGACACGAACCTCTACAACTGCACCATCTACGTTACCCACTTTCCATGCAACGAATGCGCGAAGGTCATCATCCAGTCGGGCATTCGGGAAGTCATTTTTCTGGCCGACAAATACGCGGAGACCGATTCCGTAAAAGCCTCGAAACGCATGTTCGACAGCGCCGGAGTCGTCTACCGCAGGCTCACCGGGTACCGGGAATACCTGCACATCGAATTCAAAGACCTCTCCTGAGAATGAGAAGGGAAGCCGATATGCCCGCCTCCGATACCTGGCTCCCGGTTGGGCCGGACCTGAAAACCGTCAACGCGACGTTTGAAAATCCGCTCCACGCCCTTTCAACGGCCGAGATACCGGCCATCCTTTTGCGGCGGTCCTACAATCCCGACCATTGTAAGGGCCTCATCCACCGATTCATAGAACGCGGCCTGATGCGGGACCCCGCTGAGACGGAGTCCGGCGACACCCGCACACGAATCGACATCGGCACCAGCCTCGGAAACAGGGGGAACGACCAGCGGGGGTTCTTCGAACACGCCGTCCGGACCCGCGACCTCTTCGAACACCTCTTCGACGGCTTCGACAACCCCGTCGACGTCATCTATAACAGCCTCACCGCCCTCGCCGCGGGCAAACGGGTGGTGACGGCCCGCGAACCCGACGGCCGACTCTATGGTCCCGCCATCTTTCGCATCCACTACACCCACCACACCTACCGGCCGCACATCGACCACGTCACGCTGCGCGAGAAACGCTTCAACTACGAGGTCTCCCGGTTCGAACACCAGTTCGCCGGCGTCGTCTGCTTCCAGAATGCCGCCCAGGCCGGTCCGGCAAACCAGGCCATCCTGCACCGGTGCCTGTGGACGGAAAACGTCGAATCCCATATCGCCGCGGATGCGTTTCACGAATACGCCCGGCTGAACAACGTCGACAACTGCCGCGTCGAACTCGAACCGGGCGATCTCTACTTCTTCAACACCCGCTGCATCCACGAGGTCCCCGCGGTAGCGGGAACCGACCCGAGGATCGTCCTGGCCGTCTTCATCGGCTGGTCGGACGACGACGGCGAGGTCTACGTCTGGTCGTAGGAATCCGCGGCCGCATGGGCGCATGACGACCACTTCGGCCTGTTTCGAAGGGTTTCGTCGGAGTGCCGCGTTGCGGCTTTTGCGGAATTGAGGCTAAGGAGTCGCCAGATTGACGGAATCGAGTTACCGGGGAATACTGCTACCCGAACGTCCCACCCACATCGACGTCGGGTCCGTTCTGCCCGACTACCGCGCCATGCTGCTTGCGGTAATGGCCGCCATTGCGGATCGGTATGAACGCGCGCCTGACTACCCCTTCATCGATACCAAACTGGACCTCATCACCGGAGAGGACTTCCCACCTGACGATCCCGTTCGAGGGCCGAACGCGGTCTACGGCTGGATTCAGGGTCGCGGTCTCGAATCCCTGGCCGGGCACTGCCGGTGGATGCGCCGCCATCATCTGGCGCCGGAACTGCGGCAACGCCTGGAGCCCGTCGCGGCCGGGGTACTCGAGGCGCTGCTTGCGATCCGAGCCCGGAACGCCGGCCGCCTTTCGTTTTTCATGACCGCGGACGGAGACCCGTTTACGCTGGACGACGAAGGCGGGATCCAGGCGATGAAGCTCACGGAGGAATCCAGCTACGGGTTCAGCGACCTCTTCAGCGCCAAGGGCATGGTTGCCGCGGCGAGATACCTCGAGAAGGGGGATGCCGAAGCGGAAGCGATGGACTATTGCCGCCGCGTGGACGACGCGATCAACGAGGGTCGTTTCGTAACCGACCAGGTTTCGCTGGATCCCGGGAACCCCGCGGGACCCCGGCACGGCCGCCATCCCCACGGCGCGTACATGATTCAGATCGGCGCCGCCGCTCTGCTGGCCGAACACCGCGCTCCCTGCAGCGTCGAGATGGGGCTGCGCCTCATCCGTCATGAATTGCGGACCTACGTCAATCTGAACGGGCGGGTCCCGCGGCTCCGGGAGTACGACTTCTGGGAAGCGGTGGACGACGACGGCGCGCCCTGCGAGGATGACGGAAAGATCCTGTCAGATCCCGGCCATGTCCTCGAGTTTATCGGCCTGACGTTGAAATTCACCTCGACAGTCAGAGAAAACGCGCTGGCGGACACCGGACAGCGGAAGGAAATCGCGGAGGTCGAAGCCCTTATGCCTGCTCTGCTCTCGCATACCTTTGCGGCGGGCTTCCAACCCGGTCCCGGCGGGATCTGCAAGGGTTTCGACCTGGTTTCCCGCGCACCCGCCAACACCGACATGCCGTGGTGGAACCTGCCCGAAACGCTGCGCGCCGCCGCGTACTGCTTTTCGATTGCCCGTACCGCGGGACAGCGACAGGACGCCCTCGACATATTCAGCGCGTGCCACAACGCCTTAACAAGGCACTTCGTTCGTCCGGACCTCCACCTGATGGCCTATCAGACCCGAGACGAATCGGGCCGTGTCGCGCCGGTGATTCCCGCCACCGCGGATGCCGACCCGGGATACCACACGGGCCTGAGCATCATTGACGTGCTGGAAATCTTCGAAAACATGTAACCATTTGTGCGTTACAGGCAGCCATGCGCCTCGAGATCAGGAACCTTTCGCTACGGTACGGCACAAAAAAACCGCTGTTTCAGCGAGTGGACCTCACCGTTGACAGCGGGGATTTCGTGCTTATCCACGGGCCGTCGGGAAGCGGCAAATCCAGCTTCCTCAGGCTGCCCAACCGGCTGCAGGAACCTACCTCGGGCGACATCCTTCTCGACGGCAAGCCAGTGACTCACCACAACGTCACGCAGCTGCGTCGAATGGTCGGCTACGTCCAGCAGACGCCCGTGACGGCGGGCGGCAGCGTGCGTAGCAACCTGACCCTGTCGTTCACGTTCAAGTCCTGGCGCGAAAGGCAACCGCCCGACGAAGATCGGCTGCGAGACCTCATGGATGATTTCCTGCTTCAGGACGTGGATCTCGACGATGACGCGGATACCCTATCCGTCGGCCAGAAACAGCGGATGGCGCTGATCCGTTCGCTGCTGTCCGATCCCCGCGTCCTCCTCTGTGACGAACCCACTTCCGCCCTCGATCCGGAGTCCAAATCCGTGGTCGAAACATGGCTGGAACGACTCGCGCTTGAACGGAACATCGGCATTGTTCTGGTCACGCACCTGGACTTCACGCCGGTTCGAGTCAGGGCGCGGCGATACCGGCTCGACGGCGAACTCAGGGAGGTTTCGGTTTGAACCTGATCGAGATCTCTCCCATGCAATTGCTTCTGTGCCTCGTATTCGTCCTGATCGCGGGTACCGGCTCGGTTGTCTTCCGTCTCAACCTGGAAAAGGACCTCGCGTGGGGAACCGTGCGCACCTTCGCGCAACTCTTCCTCGTCGGCTACGTTCTCAAGTACATCTTCCAGATCAACAACCCGTACCTGATTCTTATCCTCTTCGTATGGATGGTTTTCTGGGCCGCCCACGCCATCCGCGGCCGGGTAATGGAAAAGGAGGTGGCCTATTTTGTGCCCACCTTCATCTCCATGGTCGCCAGTTACACCACCGTGTCCATCCTGGTAACGGCCGTCGTCGTTCAGGTCGAGCCGTGGTACACCCCGCAGTACTTCATTCCCCTGGGCGGCATGATTGTCGGCAACTCCATGAACGCGGTTACGATCGCCCTGGAACGCCTCTTTTCCGACCTGCGCAAACAGCGGGACCAGATCGAACTCGCCCTTTGCCTCGGCGCCACCTACCAGGAAGCCACGGCAACGATTCTTCGGGACGTGGTCAAGGCCGGTATGATCCCTTCAATCAACGCCCTGATGACCGTCGGCCTCGTTTCCCTGCCCGGGATGATGACGGGTCAGATCCTGGCCGGCTCGGATCCGATGACCGCCATCAAGTATCAGATCATCGTCATGCTGATGATCGTTGCCGCCACCGCTATCGGCTCGATTATCGTCGTGCACGTCGTCCGCCGTCGCTGCTTCACCCGGGCGCATCAGCTGGCGATATAAACTGGTTAGACCGTTTCACCCGACCCGCCGTCGAAGTTGATCGCGGCGCCGGTGATGAAGGCGCCCCGGTCGGACACCAGAAACGCGACCAGATCGGCCACCTCGGCGGGTTCGCCCATCCTGCCCAGCGGCACGTCCTTTCCGAGTTTCTCACACCAGGCATCGAAATCCATGTCGCTGCCGGAGGCCGTCCAGGCCCGCTCCGCCTGCGCCGACCTGATATTCGTGAGGCACACCGTATTGACGCGAATTCGATGCTGCGCCAGGTCCTTCGACGTCGCCTTGCTCAATGCGATCCCCGCCGCGCGGCTCACCGACGTGGGCACTGAACCCGGCCCCGGCGCCTTGCCCCCCGGATGCGTGATGTTCACGATGCTGCCCCCGCCACGCGACTTCATGTGCGGAACCGCCAGACGTGAACCGCGGACCGCGGCCCAGAATTTCAAATCGAAGTCTCCCTGCCAGACGGACTCGTTCGTATCTTCGAAGTGATGGCCTTCGGAACGGCCGGCGTTGTTGACCAGGATATCGATTCCGCCGAATTCGGACACTGCGTTATTTACGAACCGTTCCACGTCCGCCGCCAGCGTGACGTCCGCCGCCACCGCGAGGACCTCGGCGCCGGATTCCGATCTGATGGCGTCCGCCGCGTCCGCCAGAACGTCCTCCCGCCGCGCGCACATCGCAACCCGGCATCCCTCCCCGGCCAACTTCAGGGCGATCCCTCTTCCGATGCCCTCGCTGCCCCCTGTCACCAGCGCCACCTTGTCCGTCAGATTCAACTCCAGCATCTCGGTCCCTCCTTGAGTCGACACCCTGTGGCATCAACAGTGTCTTCGGTAAACGAGCGAGGTCGCAGTCCGGCTGAGCGTCGGGCTTTCGACCTCTCGAAGCGCCGTCTTCAGCGTGTAACGTTCAACCTGCGGCCCAGCGCACGCCCTGGCAGAGCATGGCCTGTACCGGGGGCCTCGCGAACGTCCCCGGACCGTGGCCGAGCGCCGTGTAGAAGACCCGTCCCGATCCATACGCTTTCACCCACGCAAGGGGAAACGTCCCGCCGTGCCATTGCGCGGAGGCGAGAATCCGCAATTGAGGTTCATACGCCGAAATGTAGATTTCGTCGTCCACTTCGAAATCCTCGATGCCCGCCATCACAGGATGGTCGCCGTCTTCCACCCGTACGGTAAACGTCAACCCGGGCGGGTGCCAGTTGGCATGTCCGCCCAGCAGGTCGACGGCCCGCCCGCCGATCCACCACGCCGATCCGTGTATCCCAACGAGCCCCTTGCCGCCGGCGACGAACCCGTAGAGCCCGTCTTCCTGCGCGGGCGTCAGGTCCGGTTCGCGCGCAATGGAACCGTCCTCCCGCCTGGCGGTGCGCGTGAATCCCGTTCCGAACACACAGACGTCATAGGGATCCATCCCGCTCGCCAGCAAGTCCTTGTCCTCGCTCAGTTCCACGGACAGTCCGGACTGGTCGTCCAGAAACCCGTGGATCATTCCCGCGCTCTGATCGAAGCCGTGATTCCCACCCGACAGGATCAATACGTTCATTGTTATGCCTCCTCTGGATGACTGTTGCCCTTAGATTTCAGCGGCGGCGACCCGGACGGCTGTCAATGCGGGGCGTCGCGGCATCGCGAATGGGCGCCAGGCTCGCCTCCGACAGGGGTCAGTAGAACCTGATGAATCTCTTAACTAATTGATTTTACTCATCTTCTATCCAGTAACCTCACGTCGTACTAAACATGCGTAGCGAGGATTCCGATGTCAATGGTTTTCCGCGGCGTCGGCGTTGGCGGAACCTGCCTCTTGATTCGCGTTCTCATATCCCCTAAATTCAACGGGGCGGCGGTCCTGCTCCCCGGTGCGGGGATTGAGACTGTCTCTCGCCGGAAACCACATGACCTGCGCACATCGTCAATTTACAGGAACCCGACGCAATGTACGAAGGTGAAGTCAGGGATTGGTACGCTCGTTCCCCCGCGGAGCGTTTCGTCGAGTCTCAGAAACTCTGGGAGATATTCCTGCTCTTTGGAGGAGACCTTGAACCAGAGCCCGATACCCAAAGCCCTTTCCACGATATTCGGTTCCAGAGTCCGGGCGCTGCTGATGGGCGGACAGGCCTGCATCCTTTACGGAGCGGCGGAGTTCAGCCGGGACATCGATCTGGCGATACTGGCATCGGCCGACAATCTGAATCACCTGCGGACTGTTCTTGATCAATTGCAGGCCGAAACGAGGTACGTGCCTGATTTGAGCCGGGAAGTGCTCGCTCGGGGACATGCCTGCCACTTCAGGTGCGGCGCTCCCGGTGTCGAGGGACTTCGAATTGATGTAATGGGTAAGCTGAGAGGTCTGCCGAACTTCGATGTATTGTGGAATCGTCGGACGGAAATCGTACTTCCTGAGGTCTCTGCCGTACCGGTGATGGCGTTGGAAGATCTGGTTCGCGCGAAGAAAACGCAGCGTGACAAGGACTGGCCGATGATCCGTCGCCTGATCGAGGCCGATTACTATCAGCGTCATTCCACGGCATCTGAAGAAAACGTGCGATTCTGGCTCGCAGAATGCAGGACGCCGGACATCCTTCAGGAGATCGTGAGCAAATATCCAGGTCTGACCCGCGACATGGTCGGGAGCCGACCGCTTTTGAGAAGTGTTTTGGTGGGACGGCATACAGACACCGAGGGTCTGCTGCGCGACGAGGAAGATCGCGAACGTAGTCTGGACCGTCGTTACTGGGCGCCCCTGAGAGAAGAATTGGCTGCATGGCGCCGCCGGCGAGGATGAATTCAACGAAGGGTTTCTTTCGCGTGGAGCGGTGCCATGGCTGCCATGCCGCTGAGCGAAGCCATCCTGAATTACATGGTTCCTTGGACACGAGAGGACTGGCCGCCTGATTGGGGGACGGTCTTCGGCCGGCCGGGCACGCTGGTTGTTGAAATCGGCTTCGGCACGGGCGAGTTTCTGGTGGACCGGGCCCTTGCGCATCCGGAGATGAATTTCGTAGGGATCGAACGTTCGTGGGTGTCGGTTCAGCGGCTGTTCAGGCGGTTGGAGCGGAACCAACCGAAGAACGTGCGGGTGGTCCACGGAGGGGCGGACTTTGTGCTGGAACGCCTCTTTTCGACGGAAAGTATCACGCACGTCTATATCAACTTCCCGGATCCCTGGCCCAAGGAGCGGCATCACGGCAGGCGCCTGATCCAGCCGGCATTCGTCCAGGTGCTGGCGGAGCGTCTGGCGCCGGGCGGGACGGTGACCGTGGCGACTGACCACGCGGAATACGCGTCGTGGATTTCGGAGATTCTGGACGCGCAGCCGCTTCTGCGATCCGGCTTCCAGTCACCGTGGGCGCCTCGTTTGCACGACAGGAAGCCCACCAAGTACGAACGCAAGGCACTGGACGCCGGCGTGTCCGTCCACTATTTCGTCTGGTTGCGCGAAGCCGGCGGCGCCAGGGCGAAAACCGTTGAAGAGGTCGGACCGATGCCGAATATGCTGCTGAGGGGGAAGTACGACCGTGCCCGGTTGCCAGCGGATTTCGAGGCGTGCTCGTTGCGGACGGAACATCGCGGGGTGACGGTGGTGATCAAGCTGGCGGCCATCTATACCGACCGGAACGGGGACTGCCTGGTGGAGGCGATGGTGAAGGAAGGCGCATTCTCCCAGCACTTCGGCATTCTGGTTCTGGCGCGCTCCGGTAACCGTGTGCTGATCAAACTGTCGCCGATGGGGCAGCCGCGGCCCACGTGGGGGGTGAAGCAGGCGGTGGGCAGGGTGGGAGAGATGGTGCTGACGCACTGTCCCGGGTTGAGCGTGGCTGAAAGCGCGGTCGGACGCTAGTGTTGTGTCCCGGGCACGGATTTGCCGATTGGTGAGGTATTTTTGGGGCAGGACGCTTATGCAAAGATGATATGCGCGCTCCCGTCGAGGGGCTTTGCGAAACCGATGATTCGGGCAGCTTCCTCTCCGGCGTCGTGCAGCGCGGTCAGAAGGCTCCGGCCCTGGTCCGGCGGAACCGAGACCAGCAGACCGCCGCTGGTCTGGGGATCGACGAATACCTCGTCGTGCCGATCCGGCAACGCCGCGTCGAAACGGGTCGCGTCCCGGATGAGTTCCCTGTTCGCGGCGTTTGCGCCGGTTCCGACGCCCTTCTCGTACATTTGACGGGCTTCCGGCATCACGGGGACGTCCGCCGCGGCGATCTCCAGGGTGAGCCCGGAACCCGTGGCGATTTCGAGGGCGTGGCCGGCCAGGCCGAAACCGGTCACGTCGGTGGCAGCGTGGACGTCGAACCCGGCTATGACGTCCGCCGCGGTCTTGTTGAGCGCGGTTGTGGTGTTGAGGCACGCCTTCACCGCTGCGTCCGAGACCCATCCCTTGAGGTTGGCGTTGAAGAGTACGCCGCTGCCGATGGGTTTGGTCAGGATGAGCAGGTCGCCCGGACGTGCGCCCGTGTTGTGCCAGTATCTTTCGGGGTGCACGACTCCCGTCACGGACAGGCCGAATTTGGGTTCCTCATCGTCGGTGGTGTGCCCGCCCGCCAGTACGGCGCCGGCTTCCGTGATTTTGCTGAGGGCGCCCTCTACGATGCCCTCCAGGACCTCCGGCCCGAGGCGACGGGATGGGAATCCGATCAGGTTCAGGCACGCGATCGGCCGTCCACCCATGGCGTAAACGTCGCTGAGGGCGTTGGCCGCGCCGATCTGTCCGAAGACGTACGGATCGTCCACCGGAGGCGTGATGAAATCCGCCGTGAGCACGAGGGCGGTCTCATCGTCCAACCGGTAGACGCCGGCGTCGTCGCTGGACTGAAATCCGACCATCAGATTCGGATCGGCGTTTTGCGGCAGGCCGTCCAGAAGGTTCTTCAGTCCGACCGGACTGACTTTGGCCGCTCAGCCGCAGGTCCGCGCCAGGCTTGTAAGCGTATGTTTCTTCCTGATGAACGACATCACATGGATGCTCCCGGAGGATAATGCACACCGCGGTCTGTGCTGAAATAGATACGTGAAAACAACCGCGATCGCAACCTCAATCCATATGCACGCGCCGGTGTCCGGCCCCTGAAGTCCCTCTTGTATTTCCCCGGTACGGTACTGATGAACGGTGAAATCGAAAAAGCAAACGCGCTCTCGTTCGAAAACGTCTCGAAAGCCTACGACGCAGGCGTGGGATTGCGTTATGCGCTGCGCAGCGTGTCGTTTGTGGTTGAGCCTGCCCGCAGGGTGGCGGTTGTCGGGCGCAGCGGGAGCGGGAAGTCCACCCTGCTGCACCTTGCGGCCGGCATCGACGTTCCCACTGGAGGGACGGTGAGGGTGGGCGACCGGGACCTGAGCGCGCTGTCCGAAGAAGCGCGAACGAAACTGCGCCGCGACGAGGTCGGACTCATTTTTCAGTTCTTCTATCTGATGCCGCACCTGCCGGTGGCGGACAACGTCGCGTTGCCCGCGATGATCGCCGGGGAAAAGCCGACGTTGTACCGCCCCAGGGTTATGGAACTCCTGGAGCGCGTGGAACTGGGCGACCGCGCGGGGGACCCGGTGCAGAAGCTGTCGGGCGGCGAACAGCAGCGGGTGGCCATATGCCGGGCGCTGCTGCTGCGGCCCGGTCTGCTGCTGGCGGACGAACCGACGGGCAACCTGGACGACGATAACGGACGGCGGGTGATGGAACTGATGATGGAACTGGTTGAAAATGAGGGTGCGACGCTGGTATACGTAACCCACAGCCGGGAATTCGCCACGCTGGCCGATGACGTCTGGGAACTGCACAGCGGAGAGCTGTGCCATACGCCCCGGCCGCGGGCGACCGCGTGACCCGCACGGGGCGGAGATCGCCTCGTACGTTGACCGTTTTTCGGAGATCAGGGCCGTTCCGTTGATCCGCTACTTCGCAAAATCGCTTGGCGCCCAACTGCGCGCGGGAGGCAGCCTCTATTTTCTGACGGTATTCGGCGTGGCGCTTGGCGTTGCTTCGGTGCTCTCCATTCAGATCGTGAACTTCAACGCGCTGGCCGCGTTCGAAGGGACCGTGCGGGCGGTAAGCGGGGAGGCGGACCTGAGCGTGCTTGGAAGAACGCCGGCGTTTTCGGAACGTCTGTACTCCGATGTGCTGTCCGTGGAGGGTGTGGCGGCGGCCTGGCCTTTGTACCGGACGGACGTGGCGCTGGCGGGGATGGAGAAGTTTTTTCTCGAGGTGCTTGGGGTCGACTTCTTCACGCCGATGCGGATCCCGTGGCGGGGCGAACCCGGCGATATCTCCGCTGCGCTCGCGGGAGACGGCTGGAGCGCGGTAACGCCGGCACTGGCTGAGCGGTTCGGATGGACCGTGGGCGATACGTTCGAAGTGCAAAGCGGGGTCCGGCGGGTGCGTCTGAGCGTGGGGGCGCTGGTGGACTTCCAGGCGCTGAGCCCGGTAGCCAGCCGGAAGCTGGTGGTCATGGATATCGCGCAGGCGCAGGCGCTGCTGGGGCGGAAGGGTCAGCTTCATCAGATTGACGTGCGGGTCGCCAGGGGCGCGGACCCCGCCGGCGTCCGAAGGCGATTGCAGGAAAGGCTTGGTCCCGGGGTGCGCGTGGCAACGCCCGGCCAGCGGTCGGAGCAGGCGGAGGGTCTGCTCTCAGCATTCAGGTTGAATCTCTCGGCGATGAGCCTGATCAGCCTGTTCGTTGGATTGTTTCTGGTTTACAGCAGCACACAGGCGGGGCTGATACGGCGACGGACGGAGTTCGGACTGCTGCGCTCGCTCGGCGCCACGCGGGCCCAGGTTCTCGCGCTGATACTGGGGGAGGTGGCGCTTCTGGGGGCGGTGGGGGTGCTCCTCGGGATGCCGCTGGGGTACTGGGCCGCCGAGGCGAACCTGGAGGTCGTGAGCGCGACGCTCACCAACCTCTATCTGCTGGAGGAAATCTCATCCCTTAAGCTGCCGGGATGGCTGTACGGGCTGGGTGTGGCGATCGGGATGGGCGGGGCCCTTGCAGGCGCACTGGCGCCGGCGCTGGACATGAGCAGGCGGGATACCCGCGCGCTGCTGTCGGCGGTTCCGCATCAGGAGCGGACGGGTCCGCTGGTACTCCGGCTGTTTCTCGCCGGCGTGGGCATAATCGCGGCGGCCGGCGTCTGGTACCTCGGTTGGGGCAGGGAATGGATACACGCCGGGTTCGTGCTTTGCGTGGCGCTTCTCATCGGACTGCCGTTGTGCGCGCCATTCGCAATCAGCCAGGTTTGCGGCCGGGTGCGCGTAAGGGGATTCGGGCCGGGTTACAGCCTGAGAGCACTGGCCGTCCGCATCCGGACGACGTCATTCGCGGTGGCGTCTCTGGCCATAGCGGTCAGCATGCTGGTGGGCATCACGCTGATGATCGGAAGCTTCCGGCGGACAATGGAAGTGTGGGTCGACGCGTCGGTCCGGGCGGACGTGTATATTTCGCCCGCCTCCTGGCGCGGACGCGGAAACGAGGGTACCCTGGATGACGAAATGGTCGCGGATCTGGCGGATCATCCGGGCGTAGCGATGGTGGACCGCCTCCGCGGCTTCCCGGGCTGGTCGGGCGACCGGCAGATCGGGCTGGCCGGGGTGGACATGGCGCTTCCGGGAGGCGAGGTACGTTTTCCCTTGCTCGACGGGAACCCGGATGAAGCGTTTCGGCGGGTGCGGGAGGAGTCCGCGGTTCTTGTGGGAGAAACGCTCGCCCGCGGTGCAGATCGGTGGACAGGCGACGAAATCGCGGTCTCAGGTCCGGACGGTGAGGTCCGTTTCGCCGTTGCGGGTGTTTACTACGACTACCACACGGGCGGCGGCGCGGTTGTCATGGACCTGAAGACACTGGAGTCCATCTTCGGCCCGGGGCCGGTCAACGGGGCGGCGCTCTTTCTTGAACCGGGCTGGGAAGCGGACGCGGTAATTGAACGCCTGAAAGCGCGGTATCCGGATGCGCCGCTTCAGATTCGCAGCAATCGCCGGCTCAGAGACGAGGTGTTCCGGATTTTCGATCAGACGTTTCTGGTCACCCGGATTCTGCAGGGGATGAGTCTGCTGATTGCCGTTTGCGGCATCATGCTGATGCTTCTCGTACTCGTGCGGGAGCAGGCGACCGAACTGGCGTTGTATCGCGCGGTCGGTGCGAAGCGCGGCCAGGTCTTCCTCGTGTTTCTGGGCCAGGGCATGGGTTTCGGACTGATGGGATTGGTGCTTGGGCTTCTCGGTGGCGTGCTGCTGGCGGGTGTGCTTGTCTTCGAGATCAACCGGGCGTATTTCGGATGGACCATACAGGTCTATTGGCCCTGGGGACCCGTCCTCCAGCAGGTGGCCGCCATACTCGGCGCGGCCCTCCTGGCAAGTCTCTACCCGGCAGCGCGTGCCAGCCGCACACCGGCAACCGAACTGGGCCGGGACGATCTGCTGGTGTGAAGTTGCGATTTTGAAATCATCGACAAGAACAAGCTTTAAGTTGATTGCGTTCGACCTTTCCGGCAAAGATTTTTTCAAATTTCGCTGAATTGCGGGTAGCATCGAACTTGTGAATTCACCGATCTCTGGTACGGGGGCGACTTATTGACTCGCGACTTGACAAACGGTCTGTAATTTTGTAAAGAGTAAGCATACCAAAGACATTTCGATAGAAGAGGGTACTACTGATAATGATCTACGCAATCATTCCTTTTCAGCGAAGCGACAGAGAAAAACACCGCAGAAAAGTAGAGGCCTTGGATTTTCCTGTCTATACTCACGAAGCACCTATCGCCTATTTCGCTTCGTATAACGGAACGACACGTGAGTTGGCCGAAACAGTCGGCTTAGTTGGTGGCGAGTCAGGTACTGGTATAGTCATACCCGTCTCAAATTACTTCGGTTATGCGGCTAAAGACCTCTGGGAATGGATGAGGATCCACGAGAATGACACCTGATTCGAGCAACAGCGAAGACGACTATCAAGATCAGGAACTCGGCTCTCCGTCACGACCAGAATCGCCATCCCCTCCTTCTGTCGATACAACCGAGTGGATCATGCATAGCCTCATCCGAATGCATGACCAGCTAAAAGATATTCAGATGGATGTTGGCGATTTAAAGGAGCGGACTGCGCGCTTTGAAGAAAAGCTCGAATCAATTGCACGGGCTGAAAGCGTATTGCAAAGTCTGGAAAAAAGAGTACGGAATCTTGAACATCGGTTTTGGATCGCCGTTGGTATATTTGTAGTAATCGCATTCTTGGCGCGAATATTTCTACCCGACTTCGATATCACGTTCACGACGAAGCCGTAAATGGTGACCGTGATTCACTTTCCGATTTCTCGTAACGACCAGATCGTTAAACACCCCACCTTCCATTTGGCATCTCTCCGCCTTACCAACCAGCAGCACGTTGAAAAATTCCATCCGGGCTACCTGCCTGTGCGGTGTACGCAAACAGGTAGGTCAAGTGCAGCGCGGCAGGCAGGCGCACACCCCTTGCCATCGGTGGAGTCTTTGTGGACGATTTTTCCAGCCATACATGTCGCCTACTTTCGCGACTTTCGTAGTTAATCAGAAACCTTTCAAACCCGTTATTGGACAGGTGTGATTTATGCAGACGACTTCGAATACCTTGAACATGAACGGGATTGGCAGACTTCGTCGTCGGATTTGGTATCTTGGGTATGCGGCGAGGTTTCGCGAGCAGGCGTGTAAGAACTGAGTTCGCCACGAGCCTTGTTTTGGCTAATCGAATTGTCGCTTAATTTTCATAATGGTCGAGATCAGGACTCCAGAATTCGGTTCTGTGTACAATGCAATATGGCTGAGTCTTAACAATCCCCGATACTGAATACCGCCACTCTAATCGGAGGGCTCCATGAATCTCTTCCTGGTTCTGCAGACTGTTCTGATCGCCCTGCTTGTGCTTGCGCTTGGGGTATTCGTCAGCTTCCTGTTCATACCCGGGGCCGCATATTCCATATCATCCGCACTGGGCGTGAACCAGAAAGCAGATGCGCTTGAATACCTGGGTATAGGCGCTGCCGGCGTCCTGGTTGCTCTGCACGCCCTGATGTCCTACAAACGCGCAAGACAGATGGAAGCGGTTGCGAGTGCGCAGGCCAACGCGGCTGTGGAGCAGGCCAGGGCCACCGCGGAACAGGCGCGCTCGAGCCGAGACGCCGAACAGGGCCGAAGGCATCTGCGCCTGCATAACGGCGTCGAACACCTGGGACACGAGTCGGCAGCCGTTCGCCTGGGTGGCGCCTATGAACTCTTCCACCTCGCTGAGGACACCGAATCGTTGCGGCAGCCGGTGCTGGACATTCTCTGCTCGCACATACGCCGCACTACGGGACAGGACACCTATCGAAGAAGGTACAGGTCGAATCCCTCGGAGGAGGTCCAGAGCCTGCTCAGCCTGCTGTTCGCGTCCCGTCGCGGAATTTTCAATGGGCTTCAAATCGACCTGCAGGGAAGCTGGCTGAATGGCGCGACATTGTGTGCCGCGACGCTGTGCGGCGCCAATCTTGCGGAGGCGAGGCTGCAGGGCGCGGACCTGGTGGGGGCGCAACTCCAGGGCGCGGACCTGTCATGGGCGTACCTTCAGGTGGCCGGTCTTTCGTGGGCGAGGCTGCAGGGCGCGGACCTGGTGGGGGCGCGACTCGACGCCGCGAGCCTTTCCCGGGCCAACCTGCATGGCGCGGATCTTGCCCGGTCGACGCTGCGCGGCGCAGCACTGGGCCGAACGCATCTGCAGGGCGCATTTATCGTGGGAGCGCATCTGCAGGGTGCGGACCTTGCCGAGGCGCAGTTTCAGGGCGTGAGGAGTCACGTGGATTACCCGGATTCTTTCGTACAGCGCATTAAGGAGTCCATCGGCGAAGAGACCGACCTGAGCGGGGCGGTCTTCGGCGGCGGATTGACGCACGAGGAGATGGAGTCCATTCTGCACGGGATGCACCACGAAACGGCAAACGACCTGCGAGAAAAGCTGACGCCCCACGTTGGCAACAGTACGTCCTACGAGCTTCCGGAACACAGCGGGGCGGTCATCGGGGCCTATACAGAAGAAGACGCCGAAAAATGGATCGCCGAATACCGGGAAGCGACCGGAGAGGCGGGGGAGTCACGGGATGAGGCTAAAAATTGACCATTCGTCGGCCGACTCAATTGGTTATTCGCGCAAGGAGCACTTTGAGGCCGAACCTTTCTTACGGAACTCTTGATGGTACTCTTTCTTGAAATAAGAAACGATTCTGTCTCCATCTGTAAGGAAATTGGCATGCGTGCGTGGCGAAACTGACTTTCCAGTTCGAATGGTGGATCTCTCAGCCAAGGAGCAGATTCAGGACCTTAACGACCAAATGAACCAGAAGTCCGAATAATTCCGGGAATGGTTAAGCGTCGATCAGATCGTGTCTGACCGGTGAGCAAAAGTGTGGCGAGGCAAGCAAAAGATGTTGGCGAGAACAATAACTGGAGACGGTGGAGGAAGGTAGACGACGATCGTAGCTGTCTCCACGGGAAACTGGAGTGGGTCAGGCCCAGTGCCGAAACTGCGAGAGTAGGCGGAGTGCCGACGCCGAAAAATCCATCCAGTCAGAAAAAGGGATTCGACCAGTCCTACGCGACGCGTTTAGCATCAAGCTGAATCGAACATTTTTTCTATTCACAGTCTGGAACCCCGTGGGATCGACCCGAAGGAGGGCTTCAACAGGTTCTACTCTGAAGCAAGGTATCTATCTCCGTTGAAGTGAATCAGATGGTCGGGTATTTCGGATAACCAGACTTCCGTCTCCCAGGCGATTTCGGTGATGAAGTTCTTGAAGATATTGAAGTCGGGAAACGCACTGACGTATACTCGCTTCGCAGTGCAGGCTTTGAACGTCTCCTCCAATTCGAGATGGCGTTTTGGAGAAACCGCGCCGTGAGAAGTGACGGCCTCAATTAGAATCAGCCGGTTCCGTTTTTCTTCGAATAAGACTATATCGGGCAACTTTTCGTGGCTTGGGACCGGCAAACCAAGCTCTTGAAAGGTCTCCTCATTCACAATTAACGTCTTATCCTCTGTATCGCCAAGGTAGAGAAGCTGGGCTCCGGGTGCAAATCGCGGGCCGAATTCCTCAACAACGGCAGCCTGTAGTTGGTTATGTAGTCCGGGTGATAGATGGAACTCGTCGCCACTGAGCAATTGCAAAGGCACCCTGTGCTGATCCCGGCGTTTCTGATAGATTTCGAAAAGCGCGCCTTTCCTTTCATTGAAAGATGCAATCGCCTGTAACCACATCTCGGTACCGTACGCGGTAAGAGTACGGACGGCCGACTTAGACAACGCGTAATGGGTACGCGGGCTATTTGTTGGTAGTGAAAGATCATCTGGATTCCGAACAACAAGGCCTGCTTGCTCGAATTGATGTATGACCTGACGTCGAATTGTCTCTCGGGTGTTCTCCGCATATTCGCGATTGTATCTGTCCTTGATTTCCTCCAATATATCGTGTATACGCAGACTACGACTCTCGGCATCGGCCCAAGGTGTATCTTCGGAAAGCTGCGCCAAAACGAGTAATGTCAGAGCCGACATCTCGTTTTGTTGTGCAGTAGGTAGGCCTAAAGATTCCAATACGTCCTGCGCCTCCTGTATTCGTCCTGTCGCCATACGGGATTCCTTTATTGTAGGGAAATCCTCTGGAATACATCCTGATTCTCGCAACGTGGAAAACACCAGGACATCTATATCCGCTCCAGTCTCAGATTGATCGACTGACCGATACCGTTCACCAATTAGCCTGATGACTGCTCGATTGGGCAGTGGCAGTGCGCGTAATTCCATCGCGTTTACCTGGGTATTTCCGTTTGAAATACGGAAGTAACGATCCAATAGTGCGCTATTGAGAATTGCTGATAGTCCAAGCGTCTCGTCGTCATTCAGTTCACCGTCTTTCTTATAAATGTAATTGAGATGGTTCTCAAGCCCTACTCTTCGATGTGTGAATTGGTCTCTCAGAAAGGCAGCAGCAATTAGACGACGTGGTTCTTCCTTTGCACTAAACCTGCGAAGCAGGACATAGTTGGAAATCGGAACTGACAGATCCTGAGCGGCTTCACCAAGACACAGACCCTGCGGCTTATTGCTTTTTGGCGACGGCCATTCGACCATTCCGTTTCGGACGTTGTGCATCCAAAGAAGCGGGAATGCTTCCTTCTGTTCAACTGCACCTTCATCTGTGAGAAATTGTCGAGCGCGGAATGCGACCACCGGACCTGTTGACACTTCCCAACCGTATCTCTGCAACGTACCCGGCCAGCTATCCACAGCTTCAATGACCTGTTCGTCGAACTCGCTGGTCGGCAATCTGAAGTTGAGCCTATTTTTATACTCCCGAATGAAATGCTTCATCGATATCATCCGGGCTTTCGATTTGCCAATATCCAGAGCATTTTTCGAAGATGAAATTCTAATAAACCCAGATTCAGGTACGATTTTGTGCTGAAACATGCGGAATGTAATGATGACATTTTCCTGAAGGACAGAATCTTTGCTGAACGTCTCGTGTCGTGATTCAAAAAGGTGAAGTGAAAGTGGCAGCGTTCGGCTCAGAAACTCTCGCCTGAATGAGGTGAAGTATGCGCCTGAGCAGAAGCTGCGCGGCACGATGAAACATGCGCATCCGTTAGGCGCTAGCATTCTCGCCGAGAGTGCCATGAACAGGGTGTAGATGTTCGAATGTCCGTTTATCTGGCCGGCTACTGCTTTCACACGAGCGTCATCTCTATTAAGTTTGAAATATGGTGGATTTGCGATAATCTTGTTGTAAAGTAACGGCTTTCTCGCCTTGCCTGATGCGGTAACCTGGAACAATCCAAGCTGAGAAGACGGGATGCAATCCAAGATAAAATCCCGACTGTACACCTGAGCGTGAACCGTAATACCCTTTTCTTTGGCACGTCTCACTGCACATTCGAGTGCCTCACGGGCAATTTCGGATAACTCGTTGTCGATTTCATATCCGTCGATCCATAGTTCTATTGGGCGTCCTTCATTTATCGCGCACTCTACGAGGGCACATGCCAGAACACCGGAACCGATGGACGGGTCGAGCAATCTATCCCCGTCACGTAACGGTCCGAGCTGCGTGGCCATAAAACGGCCGACCGGATCGGGCGTGAGGAACTGTCCGGCTTCCTTACGCTGAGCCTGAGGACGTTCAGATAGAGTGTCCTCACCCAACTTAAGACTGAATTCCACTAAGTCCTTTAACCCATACGGTACGACAGGCTCCGCGACAGACTTTTTTGATACACGATTCAGGATGGATGTAGCATATTGAGGATCCCTAGCTATAAACTCCTTCATCGTCTTCGTCAACCTGCCAGAAAGAAGCAGCAGTTCCTCTGGATTGCAACCCAGAACCCGGGTAAGACGAACGATTAGCGATTCAGAAGGTAGAAGTCTTCCCGCTTCGATTCGTGAGAGGTGAGCGGGATCAACCCCTACGGCGGATGAGAGTGACCGTAAGCTTACATTGTTCTTTGTTCTGAGCGAACGCATGTAATTGCCGAATTCCATTTTTCCTTCATCTCTTGAGTTTGATCCCAAATCCTGTTCGTGTGTCCCGACCGCTGCTAATGTATTCGTTGTTGATCTATTTGTCAACGCCAGATATTTTGTTTGTTCGGGTTTCTTGAGCCCCCAGCGCGTTACTCAACGGAAAACACGGATTCACTCGAACTGCTAAAAAAGGGTCAGCCTATGACGAAGAGCTATAGTTTCGGTCTTGCCGTCCTCTTCGTCTTCGTCCTGTTGGTGCAGAACAGCCTCGCGCAAGGAAACAATCCCGTCGGTCTGGACGAAGGCCGCATCACGCTGCGAGGGCATACGTCGGGGGTTTCGTCCTTGTCGTTTTCGCCTGACGGGCGAACTCTTGCCAGTGGGAGCAATGACGCGACGATCCGATTGTGGGACGTGGTTGCCCTTCGGGAAAAGTCCAGATTGACGGGGCACGCGGGGCTTGTCAATTCCGTCACGTTTTCGCCGGACGGGAAAACGCTGGCCAGCAGCAACGAAGACGTTCGAATGTGGGACGTGGCCAGCGGTCGGGAGAAGGAGCCGCTGGAGGGGCATATGAGAGCCTTTTTTGCCCTGACGTTTTCGCCGGATGGAAGCACGCTCGCAGCCTGTCTGGCGGACATTCATTTGTGGGACGTGGCCAGCCGTCGGGAGAAACCCAGGCTGCGAGGTCATTCGCCCAGTGCTTATACCGTGGGGTGGTCGCTGAACGCGGAAACAGAGAAATACCGACTGTATCCCATTCGCTAAAGAAAGGGGTATCCGATGAGAAAGAGCTACAGATTCAGAATTGCCCTCCTTGTTGTTTGCGTCCTGTTGTCGCAGAACAGCTTCGCTCAAGAAGACAACTCCATCAGCCTGGACGAAGGCGGAATCTCGCTGCGAGGGCATACCGGTTGGGTTTATTCCCTTTCGTTCTCACCGGATGGGAGTACACTCGCCAGTGCGAGTTGGGACAGCACGATTCGATTGTGGGACGCGGCCAGCGGCCGGGAGAAGGTCCGACTGACCGGGCAGGAGGGTCGGGTCAGGTCCGTGAGGTTCTCGCCGGACGGGAGAATACTGGCCAGTGCAGGGGAAGTCGTTCGGTTGTGGGATGTGGCCAGCCTTCAGGAGATGGCGGTGCTGGAGGGATACAGAAGTCTTTCCGTCTCCTTGTCGTTCTCTCCGGATGGAAGTACACTCGCAATCAGTCGTGTGAATATTGAATTATGGGATGTGGCCAGTCTTCAGGAGAAGGCCAGGCTGCACGGACAGTTTATGAACCTTCATTTCGTGACGTTCTCACCTGACGGGAGGACTCTCTTCAGTGGAGGCTATGACGGATTGATTCGGCTGTGGGACGTGGCCAGCGGTCGGCAGCTGACCAGGTTGCGGGGTCATGAGGATTGGGTTACGTCCGTGACGTTCTCACCTGACGGGAGTATTCTTGCCAGCAGCAGTGCAGACGCTACGGTTCGATTCTGGGACGTGGCCAGTGGTCGGAGTACCGCCGAATTAATCGGGCATTCCGGTGACGTCGGTTCGGTGTCATTCTCACCGGATGGGAGTATTCTGGCCAGCGGAGGTGAAGACCAAACGGTTCGATTGTGGGACGTGGCCGGCGGAGAGGAAATAACAACATTGCGAGGGCATACGGGTTATGTCTTTCCCGTGTCATTCTCACCGGATGGAAGGATTCTCGCCAGTGGGGATCGGGACGGCACGATTGTGCTGTGGGATATGTCACCGTACATCACACCCCAAACCTCCAATGCGGACTTCGACGGCAACGGCGCGGTTGACTTCGCCGACTTCTTGCAGTTCGCCGCGAACTTCGGGTTGAATCAAGTCGATGCCGGGTATGACGCAGGATATGATTTGGACGGGGACGGCGCCATCGGCTTTGGCGACTTTCTGGTTTTCGCCAAAGCCTTTGGCAGTTAGGTTGGCGTGCATGCGATATGCTGGCGTACTTCGCCCTCTCGTCGCAGAAAACGGAGCCGGGGCGCAGGTTCGCCTGTCTCAGCCGCTCAAATAATGGCGCTGACGTCGCACGATTTGGTTTTGGCTGACTGCTGACCACTTATAGCTGATAGCTTTTTCAGAGACGGGGAGAGATCCACGGTTCGAGGGCATCCTGCCCTCGTTGCGCCTTCATTGCATTTGTAGGGGCGACCGGCCGGTCGCTCCGCTTGTGACTTGAAACGATTATCCCGGAGTTCTTTATGGGCATCCTGCGAGGGCATATTGTTGACGGCGCGACCGGCGAGCGGATCGACGCCAAAGTCCACGTGCTGACCTCCGACGGCCGGTTTACGCATCCGCGGGAGGCCGTGCTGAAGCGTGGCCCCGGCACGCCGTTCTTCTTCTGCGACGGTTCCTTTGAGATCCACGGGGGCCGTGGGCGCACCGACGTTCTTGTGGAGCGCGGGACCGAATACGAACCCCTGCGCACGGTGGTGGACATGCCCGAACACGGCGTGAAAGACGTTGAGATCAGGCTCAAGCGATGGTATTTCCCGCAGGAGAACAACTGGTACCCGGGCAACACACACATTCACTACGATGAAAAGGAGACCCGGCCGGACGACCGGCTGGCCATCGACTGCAGCGTCGAGGGCTACAACGTGACCGTCGTCAGCGTCCTGGACAGGAGGCAACTCCCATACGCCAGCAACAAATACCCCATCGGCGTGATGAACGACTTCACAACCGCGCATCACGTCCTGGACATCGGCGAAGAGAACCGCCACTACGGCGAAAACTCGCCATGGGGTTTCGGGTACGGACACGTGATGTTTCTCAACATCCGCAATATCGTCCAGCCCGTCAGCCGCGGCCACATCCTCACCGCCCAGTTCGACCCGGACTATCCTCCGCTCTGCTTCTGCTGCGACGAAGCGCGCGACCAGGGCGGTATCGTCATCTGGTGCCACAACGGCCGGGGCATGGAGGCGCCGGTTGCCGCGGTGCTCGGGAAACTGGATGCCTTCAACCTGTTCGATCCCTTCTGGATGGACCCCGAATACGATCTCTGGTACAAGCTCCTCAACTGCGGCATCCGCCTGCCGGCATCCACCGGCACGGACTGGTTCGTCTGCTCCAACAACCGGGTATACGTCAACACCAGCGACGGATTTTCCTATGAAAGCTGGATCGCCGGCATGAAGGCGGGCAACACCTTCATCACCAATGGTCCGGCCATCGATCTGACCGTCAACGATCACCCCATGGGGTCCACGGTCCGGCTGCCCAACGGCGGCGCGATCGATATCGAGACCAGTTTCCATTCCTTCTATCCCGTCCATCGCGTCGAAATCGTTATGAACGGCCGCGTTATCCACGCCGAGAACGATGCAGAAGGCAAACGCACGGGCGCCGCCCGCCACCGCGTTGAGGTCGACCGGGACGGGTGGATTGCCGCGCGGCTCTGGGGCGACGGGCGCGACAGTTTCGATCAGTCCATCTACGCGCACAGCAGCCCGGTTTATTTCTCGTGCGGCCGTCCCCCCGCCGAACGAAACGATTCCGCCCGGTATTTCCTGGACGGAATCGACGACTCGCTGAAATGGATTGACACCTGGGGCCGTTACAACACCGACCGGCAGCGCGAAGACGTCAGGGAACTCTTCCGCCGGGGGCGGGAAGGCTTCGTGGAGCTGGTATAGCAAAGACCAAAATGAACTGTATCCACTGTCGTGGGAAGATGCAGCGCTCAATAACGCCATTCCATGTTGACCGCAACGGGTATCATCTGGTACTCGATACAGTGCCGGCCTGGGTATGCGACCAATGCGGTGAGGCATACTTCGAGGAGCGCGAGGTCACTGCGATTCAGGCCGCTATTACGGGGCTCGAAAAGAGGCTCCACGGCATGTTGGAGTCGCTTGAGACCAGGTGACAAAAAGTAGGACAATCTGATCGTTTGAACTTCTGCACTCATTCGCGACATTGCCCGGGGGGATCCGATCACCCTGCCAACGAACCGCAAGCGCCGGGCGATCCATGACTTCATCGCGGGCACCGTCGTCGTAAGGACAAATCTCGAAGAACCCTCGGAGGACGAATCGCTCGAATCGTGAAATCGAACCCGAAAACGGTGCGCGCCTCGCTGTTATCGGACAGTATGTGGGTTGCGCTCGTTTTTTTCCTGTTCACGCTCGCCTCCGCGGTCCACGCCGATGAGTGGAAGGCCGCGCGGCCGGACTATCCATGGTCCCTTCCGCGCGACCACTGGGCGCGTGACGGGTACAAGACGGAGTGGTGGTATTTTACGGGGCATCTGAAGTCAGAGGACGGACGGCGCTTCGGGTACCAGTTCACCTTCTTCAGGGTCGGGATGTTGCCGCAGCGCCCCGCGCTGGATTCGGAATGGGCCACCGGCAATCTGATCATGGGCCACGCGGCCATCGGCGATACTGAATCTGGCAGGCATCTGTTCAGCGAGGTGATCTACCGGATCACGCCTTTGCTCGGCGGGTTTGGCGAATACCCCGATACGCTGATCGCGTGGAGCCGGGCGCCGGCAGGTACCGATGCGCTGTGGACGGTGCGATGGAACGGCTCCGGGTTCGATTTCGCGATGGCCGACAGCCGGCAGCGCATGGGATTCTCGCTGTCGACCCGGCCCGAAAAAGAGATGATCTTTCAGGGGCCGAACGGATTCAGCAGGAAGGGGAACGCGGAGGACGCGGCCAGCCAGTATTACAGCTTTACGCGGCTTGCGACAACCGGCGAGATCAGGCTGAACGGCGAGCGGCTGGCGGTAACGGGTCGGAGCTGGATGGACAAGGAGTTCGGGTCGAACCAGCTTGAAACCCACCAGGCGGGCTGGGACTGGTTCAGCCTCCAGCTCAACGACGGCCGCGATGTGATGCTGTACGTGCTGCGGGATACCACGGGCGCCGCGGACTTTGCGCACGGAACAATCGTCTCGGCCGCAGGGCAAACCCGCTATCTGACGCCCGAAGCGTTTTCCATTCGTGCGACGCAGACCTGGGAGAGTCCGGAGACGGATGCCGTGTATCCATCGCGCTGGGAGATCGCGCTGCCCGGCGAGGGCCTGCGGATGTCGATCCGGCCCGTGATGGCGGACCAGGAGAATCGAAGCGCGTTGATCAAATCCATGTTCTACTGGGAGGGCGCCGTGGAAATCACCGGTTCTGACGGGACGCGAATGGGGCAGGGATACGTCGAACTCGTGGGGTACGGGACAGGCAGCCGGCCGCGGTTGTAACGAACCGGAAATCGAAAACGGGAAGACCCAGGGGATTTCGCCGAGCGCATCGGAAAAGGGATCCCCGTTTCTTACGTCATACAGGAGTGACGTGGCTTTCTCCGGCAATTCGCCCACGTACCGCGCACGCGGGCGGAATACATCGGCGCGACGGGCCGGCGATGGAAAACTGTTGGTGAGAGATGACGTCGTGCCGCTGATCTGGCCGCGTTACCTGTCAAGCGTAAGGGCGACCCTTGTGGTCGCCCTGTTTCGTTGTGCGTTGTGAAGAGGCGCTTCAGGGTGCATCCTGAAGAGTGTAAATGCGAAGGATCGGTTGAATTCCTTCGCAATACTGAACAGCCGGATACGCCGATGGAACGCAAAGATCAGTGATGAAAAGACGACGAAACCGATATTTCACATTGTTGATCTGCTACTTCAAGCCGCAGTGGCCGCGGGTTCTGGCGATGGCGCTGTTGTTGTTCGGCGGTATCGGTCTGCAGCTGGTCAACCCGTTGATTGTGCGTTTTTTCATCGATACGGCGACAGAGGTAGGATCGCTGCGGCAACTTACCCGCGCGGGCCTGCTGTTCATCGGCGTGGGGCTGGTTCACCAGGCCGTGTCTGCCTTCGCGAGCTACGTCTGCAGCGACGTGAGCTGGCGCGCGACAAACCGTCTGCGGTCTGATTTGACGGGTCATCTCCTGAGACTGGATATGTCGTTTCACCATAGCCGCACGCCCGGTGAACTGATGGAACGCGTCGATGGCGACGTGGGGCGACTCGCCGCCTTCTTCTCGGATTTCGTGATTGAGCTGGTTGGCGGCCTCATGTTGTCTCTTGGCGTGTTGATCGTCCTCATGTTCGAAGAATGGCGGCTTGGCGCAATTCTCGCAGCCTTTGTAGGGTTCTATCTGACGGTTCACGTACGGGCCCAGATGATCTCTGTACCTTTCTGGCACGCCGAGCGGCAGGCCGGCGCGGAACTGTCCGGTTTCCTCGAAGAGCGTCTTTCCGGCATCAGGGACATTCGGGCCAGCGGCGCAATCGCCTATACGATGCGACGTTTCCATGAGGCTGTAAGGCGGGCATTCGCGACCGCGTTCAAAGCCGACGTCATCACCGACGTGGGCTGGTCGATCTCGAACATCGTCTTTGCGGCCGGTTTTTCCGCCGCCATGGCGTACGGCGCATACCTGTTCCGGGCGGACGTCATTACGATCGGGACCGTCTATCTCCTGATCCACTATCTTCAGATGCTGCACACGCCACTGAACAGGATTCAAAGACAGGTAGAGGCCTTTCAAAGCATACGGGTTGGAATCCAGCGCGTCGAAGAACTCACGACAATCAGACCTGAGATTCATGACGGACCCGGTGCAATCCTTCCGCCGGGACCGCTTTCCGTCGAGTGCAGGAGCCTCTGCTTTTCCTACCAGCCTGAGAAACAGGTACTGCATGATCTCACGTTTCGACTGGGACCTGGCAAAGTGCTTGGTCTGCTGGGACGCACCGGGAGCGGAAAGACCACGCTTTCCCGTCTGCTGTTCCGGCTCTACGACGCCGGTTCCGGATCCATTCGACTGGGCGGAACAGACATTCGCGAACCCAGGCTGTCCCACCTTCGTACTCGCATTGGATTGGTCACGCAGGACGTTCAGTTGTTTCAGGCGTCCGTCCGGGATAACCTGACGCTTTTTGATGAATCGATCGGGGACCATCGCGTGATGGACGCGCTCCAGGTTGTGGGACTTGGCGCCTGGTACGATTCCCTTCCTGAGGGTATCGACACTCAGCTGCCGCCGGGCGGGAGCGGACTCTCCGCCGGCGAAGCGCAGCTGGTGGCGTTTGCGAGGGTTTTTTTGAGGAACCCCGGTCTACTGATTCTGGACGAAGCCTCGTCGCGTCTGGACGCGGCGACCGAAAGACGCCTGGAACGCGCGATGGACCTCCTCCTCCTTAGTCGGACCGCAATCGTCATCGCACATCGTCTTTCGACGGTGAATCGTGCCGACGAAATCATGATTCTCGAAGAAGGACGGATGATAGAAAATGGTACTCATGCGAATCTGGTGAAGGACCCCGATTCCATCTTCTCCGGCCTGTTGCGTACGGGATTGGAAGGCGTTCTGCGATGAACCGCGGTGTCGGTCGCGACATTGGAAAATCACGCCATTTCCTGACGCTGATCAGGTTCAATCCCTGGCTGTTTTTACTCGGTGTCCTTCTCTCACTGGGGTATTACGGTTTCCCGCTGATCGTAGGCCTGATCCTGCGTGCATTCTTCGACGCGTTAGCAGGTGAAGATGATGTCCGCTTCGGAATCTCGACCCTGGTTATTCTCTTTCTGGCCACTCGTTTGACCGTACAGATATTCGAGCAGGGATACGCCGCGACGTACGCGTATTTCGAAGGCAAACTCAAAACACTCATCCGCGGGAATCTGTTCAATCGTCTCCTGCAGGACGCGGATGGCCGTGCTGTACACGGTCCGGGAGAAATCGTAAATCGTCTGGATGACGATATCGACGGAACGATTGCCCCCATAATGATATTTCTGGCCCTGATCGGGCATGCGGCGGCTGCCGTCATTGCGACTGCCGTGCTGTTGACTGTCAACCCCTATATCACGCTTCTTGCATTCATACCGATGATCGCCATCGTACTCCTTGCGAACGGTATGGGCAGGCGCATTCAGTCCTTTCGACACGAAAGCCGGAAAACAACGGGCCGCGTCACCGGATTCCTTGGCGACCTCTTCGGGGCGGTACTGACGGTCAAGGCAACAAGTGGCGAGGCGAACATCGTTCTGCACTTCGAAAGGCTCAACGAAGACCGGCGCGGAGCGGCTATCCGGGAACGCCTGTTCAACCGGCTGCTGGCGTCGATGAATTCGACGACAGTCACCCTGGCGACCGGCGTCATCCTGATATTTGCCGCTGAACTGATGCGATCGGGGGACTTTACCGTTGGTGACTTCGCGTTGTTTGTCAGTTACATCGCCCTGGGCGAGATCACGGTATTGGCTTTTGCAGACCGCCTGGGAGCCTTGCTGGCCGCGCTCAAGCAGGCTCACGTTTCCATTTGGCGACTTCTTGAACTCTTGCCCGGAATCTCTCAGGAATCGCTTGTTCGTCCCGGTCCGGTTTACCTGCGGGGTGACTTCCCGGCCGTGCCATTCAACAAAAAAAGGAGCACCGACCGTTTGCAGACACTGGAGGTCGGTGGCTTGAGCTTCATTCATCCGGAAACGGGTCGGGGAATTGAAGGAATAGACCTGCGACTGGATGCCGGGACCGTAACGGTGATCACGGGGCGAATCGGTTCCGGCAAGACGACGCTTCTGGAGTCTCTGCTGGGTTTCCTTCCCAGCGGTGGCGGAGACATATACTGGAACGGCGAACGGGTTTCGGATCCGGCGTCGTTCCTCGTGCCGCCGCGCTGCGCCTATACGCCGCAGGTCCCGAGCCTCTTCAGCGACACACTGCGGGCCAACATTCTCCTTGGACTACCGGAGGACCGAGTCGACCTGTCTGCGTCGATACGTAAAGCGGTAATGGAACACGACCTGGAGTTGCTTGCGGAAGGACTGGATACAAGGATCGGTCCGAGGGGCGCAAGACTATCCGGCGGCCAGGTACTGCGAACGGCGGCGGCGAGGGCGTTGGTTCGCGAACCTGAACTGGTCGTATTCGACGATCTTTCCGGCGCCCTCGACGTGGAGACGGAGCGGACACTGTGGCGTCGTGTATTTGAACAGTCGGAAATGGCTCCTGCCGGACGTGTCGTCAGCACGTATCTCGTTGTATCGCATCGCCGGGCCGCCTTGAGGCGTGCGGACAATATCATCGTCCTCAAGGATGGACGGATTGACGCGGAGGGAACATTGGAGGTGCTGCTCAAGAGCTGCAACGAGATGCAACGGTTGTGGCACGGAGATTTAAGTACGGCAAAAAACAGATGAAGACTTCTCATCTGCATTGATCTGTTTCCGACTGGATCGTACGGGCGACCCTTGTGGACGCCCTGTTTTTTTCGCGCATAGAAAGGAATTGATCGGCGAATATAAGAAAGCTATCTTGTCGGCGTCGTCCCGGTCGAACGGAGCCGACCGTCATTCAGGTTTCGCGCAGTTGAATTCACTGATTCGAGGTGCGTATGGACAGCGAGAGTGGACGCCGGATCTACGAAGAACTGGGCGTGAACCCGGTGATTAATGCGATGGGAAGCCAGACGGTGCTGGGCGGTTCGCGCCTGTCTCCCGGCGTGCTCAGGGCGATGCAGGATGCGAACCGGTATTTTGCGGATATGAAGGAACTGCTGAAGCGGTCGGGCGAATTCATCGCCGGGACGCTGGGGGCGGAAGCGGCGCTGGTCACGCCCGGATGCGCATCCGTGCTGGCGCTGGGGTCCGTCGCGTGCATGACTGGAAACGACCGCGGCAGGATGGAGCAACTGCCGGACACATCGGGGATGCGGGACGAGTTTCTGATTCAGTCCAGGCAACGTTACAAATACGAACGCTGCGTGACGGTCTACGGCGGAAAGCTGGTGGAGGTTGGCGACGTGGACGGCACGACGGCGAGTCAACTGCGGGAGGCGATGACCGATCGCACGGCCGGCCTGCTCTACGTCGCCCCGGGCGGGGGGCCGGGCGTCGTCCCGCTGGAAGACGCAATAGCCGTCGCCAGGGACCGCGGCGTCGCGGTGATCGTGGATGCGGCCTCTCAGGTGTTCCCGCTGGACGTCATGCGCCGATACCCCCGGATGGGCGCGGACCTGGTCGGGTACGGTGCGAAATATTTCGGCGCGTGCAACTCCACGGGCATCATGTGTGGGCGGAGAGACCTGGTGGACGCGGCTTTCGTGCAGGGCTTTATCGGATTCGAAACCGAGGAACGGCGAACGGTGGGCCGCCCCCTGAAGGTGGATCGCCAGGAGGTGATTGCCGTGACTGCCGCCTTGAAGGAGTGGTTCGAGATGGACCACGACGCGCGCTTCGCCGATCACCGCCGCAAGGCCGAAGAACTCTGCAGTCTATTGGAGGGAGTTCCGGAGATCGAGGTCGAACACGTGACGGAGAAACGCGGGCTCGGCAGCGGGCTGCGGATCCGGATCGACGAGAAGGCGCCTGGAAAATCCGTATCGCAGGTTCTGGCCGAACTCAAGGAGGGCCGGCCGAGTATTGTGCTGGGGGATTACGGGAACGCGCTCCACGTGTCGGTGCCCACGCTGACGGACGAGGACGTCGCGGTCGTCGCCGAGCGCCTGCGTGAGGTCCTGGGCGCGTCTTGAGAGAAAACTCGCTTCCTGCGCGAGATGAGGTTGAAAATGTAGCGATGGATTCCAGACTCCGGCTCACCGTAATTATCCCCGCCTTCAATGAGGAGGCGTATCTCGCCGCGACTCTGGACTCGATCCGTGCCGCGGCGGAACGGCTGGCCACGGGGTCGAACGCGTGCGTCGAGACGATCGTCGTGGACAACAACAGCGTGGATGGAACCGCCGACATTGCACGTGCCAGTGGGGCGAAGGTTGTTTTCGAGCCGGTGCAAGGCATCTCCCGCGCGCGCAACACGGGAGCGCGTCACGCCGCCGGGGATGTGTTGGTCTTTATCGACTCGGACGTCTTCGTTCCGCGCGATCTGCTTCAGACGATACACCATGCGATGGGCGATCCGCAGTGCATCGGAGGCGGCGTGGACATAGACTATCGACCTCAACGTCTCGGCGTGCGGCTCTATCTTGGCGCGTGGCGGCTCTTTGGTCGTGTTACGGGAATCGTTCAAGGGGCCGCGCAATTCTGTCGCAGGAGCATCTTCGAGCAGACAGGCGGCTACGACGAGAGCGTCTGGATGGGCGAGGACGTTGACTTCTACTGGACGCTGAACAGGCTGGCAAGGTCAACGGGCAGGAAAGTCAGTTTGGTCAGAGAACCGCGGGTACAACCTTCCTGCCGGCGATTTGACAAGTGGCCGGTCTGGAAGATCATTGTATGGACTAACCCGCTCTTCATCGCGTTGTTCCGGCGATGGAAACGAGTCTGGACCGGGTGGTACGTCGATCCCGTGCGGTAGCGCGTCGGTACGCGTTGTTTTCGTGCATGACCTGCGTCGCCGCGGCAGTCGTGCAGGTGATATCGGCGCCTATTTTGAGTACGAAGGTTCATCTTCGGGAGTGAGTTTGAATCAAGCCGGAGAGCAGTTCAACCGCCAGGCGGCCAGGTATGCCGTGAGCGAGGCGCACGCATCGGGAGAAAGCCTACGCATCCTCACGGCCTGGGCGTCCCTCGAACGCTACGCCCTCGGTCTGGATATTGCAACGGGTCCCGGTTTCACGGCATTCGCGGTTGCCGGTTTCTGCGACACGATCGTGGCATCGGACGTCGCGCCGGGGATGCTGGCCCAGGCCCGAAAAATCGCTGAAGAGCGGGGCATTAAAAACGTACGCTTCGAGACTGTCGATGCGAGTGATATATCGTACCCGGACGCGTCGATCGACCTGGTCACCTGCAGGACGGCGCCGCACCATTTTCAGAACATCGGCCTGTTTCTATCGGAAGTCCACCGCGTCTTGAGACCAGGGGGCGTCTTTCTTTTGTGCGATACGACGACGTCGGAAGACCAGGAGGTCGCAGCGTGGCATCATCGGGTCGAAGTGGAACGGGATCCGACCCATGTGACGGCGCCAACGCCGGCTGCATGGCGAAGGCGCCTGAACGACGTCGGATTCGAAATAACCCATACCGCACACACGCGGGTGGACATGACGCTTCGGGAGTGGGTCGAGAGGTCCGGGACGCCGGCGGAGGCAGTGGACGGATTGTATCGGGACTTCGCCACCGCGCCGCGGGAGGTCAGAAACGCGTTCGGGATAAGCTGTTCAGGTGACGATGATTTCGAGTTCCATTGGCCGGTTTTCTGTTGTCGAGCCGTGAAGACAAGACGCCCGCGATAACGCGAAACCCGCGAGCAACCAAACCAACAACGTCGTCAATCCCCGGAGAGATGGACTATGCCGTCGCCAACCGCTCGGACATGCAAGCTGATTCGCTCGCAGGACGTCTTCACCGGCAAGCAGGCCTTTACGTATCGTAAGGGTGTCACGGCCGAAAACACCGGCTCCCGGGGTCTCAGCATGCACCTGCTGACCATCCCACCGGGCGAACGCGCCAGGCCCCACCTGCACGAAGGCCACGAGAGCGCCGTCTACGTCATCAGCGGCAAGTCGGGAATGTGGTACGGCGAGAATCTGGAGGAGCACGTGCGCGTCGACAGCGGCGATTTCGTATACATCCCGCCGGGCGTCCCCCACCTTCCCTACAACGCCAGCGATACCGAACCCTGCATCGCCCTCATCGCCCGCACCGACCCCAACGAACAGGAAAGCGTGAGGCTTCTGCCGGAGTTGGATGGGATTCACCCGTGAGAATGCACTGTGCCGTATCTTCCGGCGTCGGACCAGCTTCCGATTCAGTGTTGAAGCGGCAATTACTGCAAATGACGCCGGACATATCCCACGCCGTCGGCGAATTTCGTCAGCAGCAGGCAATCACGTGAACTCAGTTCGTGTTCGATATGCGGATGGGCGAAATCCCTGGAATTCCTGGTTATGAAACAGCAGCGCTCCCGGGATTCTGCATTCGGATGGTCGAGAACGGAAGCATAAACAATCGAATCTTGCGGTGAAAGGTTGAGCTTTTCTTGAAGACTTATCGCGGCGCTTACGACGTTTAATCCTACCGGTATGACTTCAACGGTCTGCAAAATTCCTTCCAGCGTTTCGTCCAGCCTGCGCTTTTCCTCTTCTCCGCTACGGATCAATATGCCGATGAGTTCGTGGAAACGTTCGGATGCCGCTTCGTATGGACTTGAACGCGAGAGTTCTCGAATGGCCGTTGTGAGGTCCTCGTGGATCTGTCGTCTTCGCTTCGTGCGGCGCACCCACGTTTCATAAGGCTCCCCAATGCTGAAGGCAGGCAAAACCATTCTGATCCTACCAACCTCAGCGAGGCGCAAAAGTGCCGAGCACTGGTCATGCTCGGCCTGGAGAAAAGCAAGTTCAAGAACGAAATTTGACTCCAGATAGACGATCATGTTGTTTCTTCGAGTTCAATCGAACCGTTTGAGATAGCTTCCGACAATCCCGAGTCAAAGAGCCACTGGGAATTTCCGTCTACCGAGCCATTACGCGAGTCAATATCAAGCAGATCTCCCAGCCAGGAAATCGTTATCAATTCGAGACCGTACCGGCTTAGAACATCAAGGGATAGTTCTGATTTGAGATATGGTGCGAAAATTTCATTAGCATCAATCTTGTAGTCAGGTTTTGCCAGATTATCTGCCGTAGATGCCGCCGTCCAAAGATAAAGGTAGTCGGGGAGGACAAGGAGGAAGTATGGAACCGGCGGCAAGAATGCATGGGCCAGCAGATTTCGCCGCATAAGCGTGGCCCACTCCGCAGAAGAGCCAGGTACCTTCTTGATTTCAACAACGAGTTGGAGGCTCCCATCCGCGCCGGACACCGCTATATCGACATTTTTCATTGTCAGGACCTTGACTCAATGACTGGTGGTAACTCCTCGCGGCATGCACCAATGAATTATTGAATCAGCGACGCCAGTTCGTCTGTCTATCGCTTACGTCTTGATAATACCCACGCTCTCCAACCGTGTCAAGGTATTGACGCGAGAAAAACTGCCACATGCTGCCTCCCGATCCTTCCCCGCGTTCTCGAGAGATTCGGATAACAACTCAACTGCCCGTGATTTTCTTCGGCGGGCAGACTCCCCTGCATGCGGTACGTAACGTCGATTGAATTAAGATCGCGATCGGACGACAAGAGTGGGAATAATCGAGGCGCGGAAAGCGGGGATTCTCGGGACTCTATCGAAGCGGTTGATTGACCCGTTTGAAGTCAATCCCGTATCGATCGAGGGCCTTGAGCGCCTTGTTCCGCGGATGAGGATATACGTCGCGTGACTTTCTGAAGGACACGACGGCGGCGTTCGTCCGGCCCTGATTCTGAAACAGCCTTCCCTTCTGATAGTACAGCTCGGCAAGCGTCTTCTTCTTCAACGCTTCATGCCTGAGCGTCTCCGCCCTGGTCAACCACTTTCCAACCTGCTCCCAGTTCGAGCTGTTGCCGTTGTCCAGTACGACCGAGGCCATACCCAGAAGGCTCGCATAGCTGCCGTGTGCGAGCCTGAACGGTTCCTGCAATTGCTCGAATACCGGGTCCCCCGTAAAATACGCCAATCCCAGATACCGCCCGTAGTGGAACAGCATTTCGTTCCGGCGGACCCGCTCCCAGCGGTCGGTGGGTTTCCGGTTGATGAGCTGAACGAAGAATGCTTCGCCGCGAGGATGGCGCTTCAGCTTGATCGTCCCCGGGATCCCGCTCCTCACTGCTTCCATCAGGAAGCCGTAGATGCGTAACTCACGGTTGGGATAGAAATCGACGTCCAGGGGCAAGAAGATCGCCCGTTCGTTCGAATCGATAAACCGTTCGAGGACCGCATCCCGCTTCTCTGTCGACATGAACGGGTTGAACAGGCGTTCGCCGTATACAAGACCCTGCAGATTGTACAATGTGACATCCGGACGGCGGTTTTCGACGTATCGATAATAGCCGATCGGCCCGGTTGTATCTCCGAAGACGAACAGGACAGCGTCATCCGGCAGGAGGTCCATCTGCATTTCAGCGTGCTGCTCGGCGAAGTCGTTGTCCGCTCTGTCGTTTGGCTTCCAGTGGGATTGTACCGACCACCAGACCAGGCAGGCCCCGGCGAGTATAGCCGCAGAGATCCCAACCTTCGGACCGTACGGCGTTTTGTCTGTGAATCTCTTCTTCAGCCAGTGGGAGACACACTGTAGTCCGATGCCCAGCCACAACGCCAGAAGACCGTAACACAATATCGAATACGGGCGGAAGACCGCGACCTGGAAATAGTCAAAATCGAAGCGCAGCAGGACGATCAGCACAATGCTGTTTGTAAGGAAAACCAGCAATCCCGATACCGCAATATCGGTTTGGCGCCTTCGAAACAGGAGCATCAGGCCGAGCGCCGAAAGCGCGAATCCCGGGAGCGTCAATTGCCAAAGGAATTCGTTTCCGAGCCACTGCATGAACATGAATCGGTCATTCCATCCGGCGCTTGGGCTGGTGTCGACTTCGATATACCCCTGCCGGCTGAAGTAGAACCAGAACGCCTTCAGGGAATCGATCGAACCGTAGAAATTGATCAGAATGTCCTGGTGAGACCGCCAGACCATCCAGGCGTACGGCAAAACCGCGCCGCACGCGAGAACGGCGAGGAGCAGCGGGAGCTTTCGGTATAGCTTCCGCCGAACGGAAATGGCCGGCAACGCGAGTCCCGGCGCTGACAGTACCGTGAGCGGCACGTGATTGGCCAGGCTCAATCCGCAGGCTGCGGCGGCGGCGATCCAGATGCCGGGGCGGTGAGGGTGGCGGACGCCACACAGCACCAGCGCGTAGATGCCGAAGAAAAACAGCGCATTGAGCGTGTAGACTTCGGTGACGATGGCCTGAGACCAGAAATGCTCCGATACGGCAAACAGCAGGGAGGCTGTCAGGGCGGGAATGGACGAGGCGCCGATCAGCCGGCCGCAGACGTAGACGCATCCGCACGCGAGGGCGCCCAGCGTCGCGCTGGACAGATGGCCGAGGAAGGCGACGCTGCCAAAGGGTAACAGCGTGAAGAGGTGAACGATCAGCGTATAGAGCGGATATCCGGGCGGATGGGCGACGCCCAGGTGCGCGCCGGCCATCAGGAACAACCCGTCGTCTTCCAACACGACGGTGCGAGGCATCGTCAGCACGTAGAGGACCAGCGGCGCCAGGATAGAGGCAACGAGAGCCGTGCCGTCGCGGAACGGCTCAATCGATACGCGCCTGGTGTGCGCCCGCGTCATCCGGTACCGTCCTGGACGTCATCCGCAGCCCCGGGAGGCGCTTCGCGAAACGTCCAGAGAGAATTGACGGAATAGTTCAGCACACCGGCCGGGGCAATCGCGCATCCCTGCAGGATCACCAGCGGCACATCCCGGAAAAGTACGGATAGCAGGACGAACGTGCCGTAGCTCAGAAACAGCGTCGCGAGCGAAACAAGATGATACTTCAGCCCCCGAACCCGCCTCTTTCCGGACAGTTCGCGACTGCCAAAGGTCCAGTAGTTGTTGAGCAGAAAATTGGAGATGATCGACAGTTCGATCGCAATCGGCGATGCCAGCAGCGCATGCACGCCGGACGTGAGCATCAGTTGAAACGAACCGAGATTCACAACCACGCCGCCAAGGCCCGTGAGCGCGAATTTTCCGAATAGACGCATGGATTTCGATCAGCGGCGGGTGGAAGGTCGATGCGGTCCGGGATGTGCCCGAGATCCCTGGCGTCCCAAAAGACCTATAGGGCGTGCCTTTCCCTGCCTGCACAGCGGCGGCGCTCTCCAAGTTTAACGATATCTACGCACCTCGGCAACAGGAACGGGACGACGCCCGCGGCATATTTTACCCCGCGGGGTTTCACGTTGACATCGCAGACATCTGACGAACGCCCGTCGAACCCACGCCGAAAACGCACATTCGACCGTTTCTATCAATACCTACATCGGTGGCTTTTATCACCGGTGTTTTTTTGTGCGATGACGATTCTTCTCCCGTCCGGTTCGGAGGGGTGCAGAATGCAACATGGTTTCATCCGGGTGACGCAAAATGGAACACATTGTTCAGGAACAGGACGTCGACAAACGGCCTGCAGGGAGGCTGCCGACTTTTTCTCTTTTGCACTCCAGACAGTTACGTCCCGGGGTATCGCGAGTGGCACAATCCTTGCGAGTCCAATGCGTCGACGGAGGCACGTTACCCGCAGGTGACGCATGGGTTGATGCCTCCGATGTTTCGCATCAAGAGCAGCGCCAAAGGGGGTGTGCCAAGACCGCGTAATGGCACACATAACCCTTTGTAAATCAAGATATTTCGGCGACACACATAGGCACACGGTTTGTGAGGAAACGGCATTGATCGGTTGTCGCCGGGATGTCTACGAAAGGAGGTGACAGACATGAACAGACGCATTGCATCAAGCCCGGCAGACTCTTCCGGAATTCCGTCTCGGTTGCCCATCCAGACGGAGGACTTGACCGAGGTACAGATCGCGCAAATCTTCGGGGGAGCCATCCGTTGGCGGCGAATCTTAAGGGATTTATTCGGCATAGATTTGGGCACGAATCCGGTGGAAGAGAACACGGCCGCTCCATTGATGTAGAAGTCAAGAGGAACGACAAGCAGTTATGGCGACAGGAAAACCCAATTGTTCATCAAAATGCAGAAAAGAAAGGACGTGACGAAATGACGGACCAGATCCTTGCAACATCAGCATCGGCGTCTGTGGCCTGCGCTCAACTCCCTGGACGGGAAAACGTGTTGGGGGGCCATGAAATGACAAACACACTGGGAGGTCTCTTGTTACCCCCAGGACCCAGCTTCATGATCCGGTTTATCTCCAAAAAAATCGCTGAGGCTATTGTCGAGTACTTCGACGACGGAAGCTGATAGCGGGTACGCCTGGATACAAAGCCATATTGAATGGCGTATCTCACGTGTCTACAATTCAATACGTGGCCGAAGGCCCACAGATTTCGCGAGTCGGAACCTTCCCATGCCTCGCCGAAATTATCGGCAAAGGAAACGAAACGACGGCAAGAGAGATTTCGTCTGTGGCGAAATGATCATCAGTAGAGAGTTTCCAAATTGCCCGAAAGCCATGTGGACACGAGCGCAAACTGATACGCTTCGTAAGGTTCAGCCACGGAGTACAAAGCCCAGGACAGTTGGGGATCTGAACTGTTCTAGCGAATCGAGTCATGCATTCTCGCCAATAGACTGAACATTCAAACCGATCTCATGGAGGACACCATGGATGCCGCGTTGACTAATCCAGTTGCGATGGACGGAAGTCTCACCTTCCCGAACTGTTCGGTATTGCCGACGCCACAAGAAATACTGTCTGAACAGTTTATGACTGATATATGTGGCGGGCTACATCCGGTTGTTCTGGGAATAATCGTCGGAATTGCTGTAAACCTCGTTACAAATCCTCAAGGGGCACCCGAAACCGTCAATTGGTATGTGGAGCAGGGCGAAGCGGCGGTAAACTTCGTTGCCGGCGGCTGGATGTCCGGGATGGCCGACGGACTGTCGAATATCGGAGGTTGAAGCGTTGAAGACGTAGCCCTGCAGGTGTCGTTTGGAACACCGGTGTAGGTCCATCCAAGGGCCTGCACCGGTCGATGCACGGATGCAATTAGAATTGTCCTCGTAGCGCTTTCTCCGATGGGATTTAGTTCAACGTATATCCGTAACTCGACATCACAGGATTCCTTTGGTGTTGCGAATATTAAACAGACAATGTACGATGAGGATTTTATGACAACGAAAAGTTAGGTCGAAACGGAACACCATGGGAATCTAAGTTGCATCGGGCGCGAGATTATTGATGTCCGAGTAAGCAAAGTCTATGCGACTGTTTTTTCGATTATAATGCTTTGGTTTGCCGTTACGATTGTCCTTGTGTTCGAAGGCGTCTCTCCGGGGAAGATTGATTTCCAACTCGATAATCTTGATCGGTGGATGTTTCTCGGAGGCCTCGTTCTGGTTGTCGTGGCGCACGAAGCGTTGCATGGCTTTGCCGCCATGCTGTGGGGTGATGTCCCATTCAGTTCGATTCAATTCGGATTCAAGTGGAAGTGGTTTGCACCTTATTGTCATTGTGCAAGTCCGTTGAGAATGGGAGTCTTTCGTGTCTTTTTGCTCCTGCCTCTCACGGTGACAACCGCCACTACCGGTCTTGTGCTTCTGTTGGACCCGTCTCTGTGGTCACTTAGTCTTTTCAGTTTGACATTCTCGGGAGGCGCAGGAGACGTATTGATCTATTTCAGGGTCCAGGATTTTCCCGGCGACCTGTGGGTTCAGGATCACCCAGTAGAACTTGGATGTTACATCTGGCCTGAAGGGCAAACCCCTCCAGTGTGAGGTCGCAGGACGATACTGAAAGGAACCGAGACGAGACATGTTTGAACGCGCTGACGGCGATCAGTTAAACCCGAATAAGAAATCTTGCGAGAGCTCAATGGCGTATCCGAACCTGAAGCAGGCCATCTGGTTGCTTGCACTGTTGATCCTGACGGAGATGGGATTCGGAATGCTCATCTACGCAGCAGGGATCATCAGTAGCCAACCCCTTGAACATAACAACTACCTGCTAGGCATAACCAAATTGGCGGTTTATCTGCTTGTTTTATTGTACATTTCCCGTCGTGCGGATCGACGGTGGGCAAGTCTATTGTATCCCGGGAATGCTAGTTCCGATTGGCGGCTGTGGGCCAGCGTCGCACTATCGATTTCCGGAACAGCGCTGGTTCTCTTTGAATTGAACAAAGCCGTAATTTCCGTAATTCCTATGCCTGAATTATTCCAGGAACTCATCAAATCGACGGTTGGGCGCGAAACTTCCTACCCGTCAGCCCTTTTTCATGCCGCCATTGTCGCACCGTATGTCGAAGAGCTTCTCTTTAGAGGCGTAATCTTGTGCGGTTTGTTGTCGAACCATTCCAGGAAATGCGCGATCATCTGGTCATCGATTCTGTTTGGCCTGAGTCATCTGAACCCCTGGCAATTCTCGCCGGCCCTTTTATATGGGTTTGTGTTCGCCTGGTGGACCATTAGTACCGGATCTCTTTGGCCTGCGGTTGTCGGACATGCATTGAACAACCTGCTATCCACGACGTTCATGCGCATTGACGTTCCGTATTTCGCGGTCTCGGAGGACCTGAATGATGTGGTATTCAATCCGTGGTGGTGGACTGCATCCGGGATAGCGTTGGCTGCGCTTGGGCTCTGGTGGTTTCACCAGATTTCGAACAAGAATCGATCAGCCAACTCCAACACGATTGAAACTGGTGATACGCCAGAAGTTGGCGACTAGCCGCAGGTCGCCGGTTTCGGAACTCATGACGCGAACAAATCAGGAAATCGTCCATTGATTCATAGGAAGGACAACGGACACAACACTGGAGGTCCCGGATGAAGGATGTCCTCTCGGGGGGAACGTGGAGTCGTTGGATTCTCGCGGCCATAACGTACGCATTGTTTTCCGTTTTGCCTGCTATGCTGATTCTCAGATACGTCATTCAAATCGATCTTGCGGTCCTGATGGCGGTCCTGGTTGTTCAGGCAGTCTTGTTTATAATCTTCCGAAGAAAGTTCTATGAAACTGCAGCGGGAATGGTGTCCGCCGTCTGTGGACTGCTAAAGCCGGATATCGAACACACCAACGGCGGTGTTGGCCTGAAATCTCATGAAGTGATATTCGATAAAGAGGAAGTACACGCATTGTCGGCCTTAATGTTCTGTCTTGCCGCAATGACAATCCTGTTGGTTGGATTTTTTTCCTCGTGGGATCTCGATTTACGACTGTCGCTCGGAGGATTGATCAAATTCGTAGGACTCCTTCTCGCGGTCTATATTGGACACGAAGCGCTTCACGGTCTTGCCGCGATGGCGTGGGGAAAAATACCATTCAGTTCACTGCACTTTGGGATCAATACACGATTAGTGGCCTTATACTGCCACGCTGACAAACCGATGACACGAAGCGCTTTCCGGGCATTCGCCGTCTTGCCGATAATCGTGACCACGCCGATTGCGGTATTGGTGCTGCTGTTGGACCCCGCGCTCTGGTCGCTTTTTCTGTTGAGTGCTACGTTTGCCGGAGGTGCGGGCGATATCATGGTTTTTCTCAGGGTGCGCCGATATGACAATGACGCCTGGATTCAGGATCACGCGTCGGAAGTCGGTTTCATCACATTTCCCCCGGGCGAAACGCCCGTGCGTTAAGGAACATATCCAAACACACCTCGGAGTGCAAATCGATTCCAAAACTTTACCGATCCTCAGGCGATTACGGTGACGAAATGCCGCTGACTCGACTCATGCAGTAAGACTCCAACCCACGGCTGTCCAGCACAGGAACAGATTTGGGCCGGTGTCGCAGGCGTTACCGGGAGCGAGGGCATCCTGCCCTCGAAGGCCAATTCGCGAGGGCCTGGCGCCGCCATTCCAGATGTGGCATCGGATGGAGGGGAAGCAATTGGCCCCTATTGTGGGGATTCGCAGGTTGCTCGAGGTTCGAGGGCAGGATGCCCTCGCTCCGGATATTGGTGGATCGCGTCGTGATAGCGGGCACATTGCCTCCAATCGCAGGGCGCTTGTGTCCGGTGTTGCGACCTGGCTGTTTTGCCAGGCTCTGCGGCCACATGCAAGGGAAGGATTTCAGGTCCGATCACCGCTGCCCATATTTTTGGGGCTGAGCAAAAGGAAACCCATTTCGAGGTAGAAAATGAACCGCAGATATTTCCTTTCTGACACGTGGCAGGGCACCGTGTTCGGCTCTGTCCTATTGCTCATATGCTGGACGTTTTTCGTAGCGCCTCAGTTGATTACAGTACTTGAATATGCCTTTCCAGAATGGAGTCGACACGGATTCCACGGCATTACCGGTGGTTTGGCCGGAGGACTGATCGCCGTATCCTGTAGGATATTGAAGCCGTATTGGAATTGGGCTGATAGAGTGATGGGGAAGCTGTTCCGGGATTCCGAAGGGAGCGACGAGAGAGAAGATGGATTCACAAGTGATCACAGATAAGGATTACCAGGACGTCCTCACGATCCGGGCGAGCGCGCTGGCGATGTTCCTGCTTTCGCTTGCGATGTTTTTTGTTGCGGTAAACTTGGTCCTTGTGGCGGACGGGTACTCGTCCGGATGGAATATTGACTTCCAGACGGCCGATTTCGATCTGTGGTTATTTCTGGGAAGTCTTGTCTTGCTGGTGTTTGTTCACGAAGCTTTGCATGCCCTCGCCGCTTTACTATGGGGAAAGGCGTCATTCAGTTCGATTCGTTTCGGGCACAATTTGAAATGGCTCGTTGCCTACTGTCATTGCTCGAGCCCGATGAGGATGGGCGCCTTTCGCAGATTACTGCTGTTGCCTCTCGCGGTCACGGTGCCGGTTGCCGGTCTCTTCCTTCTGTTGTACCCGTCGTTATCGACGCTCCTGCTTTTCTGCTTGAGTTTCTCCGCATGTGCGGGGGATGTCTTGATCGAATTCAAGGTCCAGAATTTCCCCGCCGACCTGTGGGTTCAGGATCACCCGTCAGAAGTCGGATGCTATGTCTGGCCGGAAGGGCATTCCCCGCAAGAATGAGACGGCCTCACGATACATGAAGCAGACAGGAGCGTACATGCCGGAACACACTGACTGCAATCATTTGAAGCCGACCATGAAATCTGACGAGTTTTCATTGGCGTATCCAAACCTGACGCAATCGATCTGGTTACTGTTTCTACTCATGCTCGCGTTCGTCGTCCTGGCATTGGCTGTGACGATTGCGGGCTTGAAGATCGAGGACGATTTCCTATTGGGAATCCTGTCATTGGCGAGTTTCGCCGCAATTCTGGTTTACGTGTACCGACGCACCGATCTCGACTGGGATTACGTTCGGCGTCTCTTCAACACGGATTTTGATTTGCGGGTCTGGCCTTGCGTTGCGATTTCAGTAGTGGGCCTGGGGATGCTTGATACTGAACTGATGAAAGTCGTGATTCGCCTCGTTGCTGTGCCTGAGTGGATGCAGGAGATCTATCGTTCGGAGATCTTGAGAAGAACATCGTTCCCGTCGGCCGTGTTCGGAGCGGTGGTCGTCGCACCGCTAAGCGAAGAGCTGCTTTTCAGGGGCATCCTTCTGAGCGGCCTTCTGGCGCACTATACAAGAGTCTCCGCCGTTGTCTGGACGTCGGTTCTGTTTGGCGTGATACATTTCGACCTCTGGCGACTTGTGCCAATTGTCATATCGGGCGTGGTCTGGGCCTGGTGGGTGATCCGTACCGGGTCACTGTTGCCTGCGTTGTTCGGTCACGCGCTGAATAACCTTATTGCTGTGACTATACTGCATTTTTACACGCGTCATCTGGACATTTCAGGAGACATTAACGAAGTTGCGTTCAATCCCTGGTGGTGGAGCGCATCAGGAGTAGCGCTGACTGCGCTCGGACTGTGGTGGTTTCACCGGGTTTCGACCAACACGCAGCATATTTCCGAGGGTCAGGATCCGCCTGCGGACGCCGCGGGAGATGCAATTTAGGGATTGATCGAAAGCTCCCGGCCTTCATCGCAGTCACATCGGCCAGGGGATTCTAAAGCCTGGCGATGGGTCGAAGATACGCGGAAACATACTATATATAATATGTTTTAATGCTAAGTATAGTATGCAATGGCAAGCATTTGCGGACTTCGGGCATTGCAATTCAGAGTCGGCCGCCCGGAGGATCACCCGACCGAGCCGGGAAATCCCGGGTCTCCGGCAGGAAGGGGCCCGGGTAACCGGCGAGCCGCGCATGGTCGGAAATCGATTATCATCCCGACACTCCAATGATCATGCGATTTACCGGAAAGGAACAATGGACGTCTTCACCCACTTTTCTCAGTCGTCGATTCAGCCGGAATCCGTACGGTTTCGCTTCGGAGAGGTCGTAATTGTACAAGGGGCGCCTGGCGACGCGTTTTACATGGTAAAATCGGGCAGGCTGCGAGTGATCAAGCGGGAAACGGACGGCGATCCCGAGACCGTAGGCTTTCTGTATGGCGGCGACCACTTTGGCGAGGGCGCGCTGTTGACGGGGCGGGGACATCGGGCGACAGTGCGAGCCGCCGAGGATTCCGTGGTGCTGAGGGTGTCGCGGGATGAATTCCTCGATGCATTGAAAAAAGAGCCGGAACTGGAGGCGTACCTGCGGGATCAGGTCGCGAATATAGCGTACCGGGATTTCACAAGGCATTTGAAGGGGTCCGTCTCCCCGGAAGGGATGCGGGAGTTATTCAGTCGCCTGAAGCGAGAGGATATACCCGAAGGAGCGGCGTTCTCGGGATCCGGTCGGTCGCCAGGCCGGTTCTGCGTGGTGGCCAGCGGCGAACTGGAAGTGATTACCGAGGATAGCGGCACGTATAGTTTAAGCGCTGGGGATTTCTTCGAGGAAGCGGATTCTTCAGACGGCGAATCACGGACGATGCGCAGTCAGGTCGGTTGCGTCATCTATTATCTCGATAAAACCGACCTGGAAAGCCTGAATCATTCAATCCTTGCATTGACACCTTTGAGGGTGACAGCACGGGAATCGTACCGGAAACCCGGATCGGACGCGTCGTTGTCCGACGAGATTCAGCCGGGCGGAATGCCCGTCCGGGCGGAATCGGCGGAAGTGGACGAAAACGTCGAGGCGATTGGCAATCCATCCGACGGCTTGAACACGAGGATATCGGAAAAGGAACAGCGAACGCCAACCTCGTTTCGTTTTCCGTACCTGAAGCAACACGATCAGTCTGATTGCGGGGCGGCGTGCCTGGGGATGATCTGCAAGTACTACAAGATGCCGATCGGGCTGAACCGCCTGCGCGATATGTGCAACGTGTCGCGTGAAGGCACGTCCATGGCGGCACTCGCAGAGGCGGCCGAAACGCTTGGATTTGCCACGCGAGGCGTGCGCACGGGTTACGAAGCGCTGATGAGGAGCGAACTGCCGGCAATACTGCACTGGGAAGGCAACCATTTCGTGGTCTTGTACGAGATCAACAGGAAAGACGTGAAAATCGCCGATCCCGGTGTGGGGGTTCGCCGGCTGTCGCGTGCCGAGTTCGAGAAAAGCTGGACCAACATGGCGTTGCTCCTTGAATACACGGACCAGGTGGCGGAGAATGAACCCTCCAGATCTTCCTTCAAGCGTTTTTTCCCGTTAATCAAGCCCTATACGGCCATTCTGGTCGAGGTCCTGCTGGCGTCCCTGGTGCTCAGCTTGTTGGGCCTTGCCTCGCCCGTCTTTACGCAGACGATCGTGGACCAGGTGCTGGTACATCACGACGAAGACCTTCTGAACCTGATGCTGGCGGGGATGGTTGTCGTGGCGCTCTTCCAGATGGGCACCTCGACGCTGCGCGCGTATCTGATCGGGTATATCAGCGCCAGGCTGAGCCTCACGATGTTGTCCCGGTTCTACCGGCATCTGTTGGGCCTGTCCATGCGGTTCTTCGCGCTGCGCCGCACCGGCGATCTGACCACGCGGTTCAAGGAAAACGCGACGATTCAGCGGCTCTTTACCGACACGACCATTTCAGCGGTACTCGATTTTATCATGTTGTTCGTCTATCTCGGGCTGATGTTCTACTACAATTGGGAGTTGACGCTCGTGATGTTGATTTTCGTGCCGCTCTCCGTAGGGTTGACGCTGATCTACACACCGATTTTGAAGTCCTTCAGTCAGCGCGCATTTCTCGCTCGTGCGGAACAGTCGTCCGTCCTGATCGATTCGCTCCATGGAATCGACGTTGTGAAAGCCGAAGCCGTCGAGCGGGTTAAGAGATGGCAATGGGAGGGCAAGTTTACCAGGGAAGTTCAGATCGGATTCCGGCGGTTGAAGATGGAGATGTTGTTCGGCGCGGGCGGAAGCATGATTAATCTGCTGAGTTCCACGGTGATTCTGTGGTATGGCGCGTCCCTGGTTATCGACGGGGAGTTGTCCGTTGGGCAACTGATGGCTTTCAACGCGCTCATCGGCAACGTGATGTCACCCATAATGGGACTGATCGGCGTGTGGCCGGAGGTCCAGGAAGCCCGGGTCGCGCTGGACAGGCTGAATGACGTCTATGACTCGAAGATGGAGGATGCGCGCCAGCGGGGACACGGCCTGAGACTGAAGCAGGTTGAAGGCCGTCTGGAATTCGAAAACGTGTTCTTCAGGTACGGCGTCGGAACCGATGAACCCTTCGTGTTGAACAATATCGATCTCGAACTGAAACCGGGCCGGAAAGTTGCCATTGTCGGCCGCAGCGGCGCCGGAAAGACCACGCTGGTCAAGCTCGTGCCCCGCCTCTTCGATCCCACGGAAGGGCGTGTGCTGCTGGACGGTATGGACGTGCGCGATTTCGACCCTCACTGGCTGCGCCGCCAGGTGGGTATGGTCATGCAGGACTCTTTTCTCTTCAGCGGTACCATTGCGGAGAACATCGCGGTGGGTGAAGAGGACGCGGATATGGACCGGCTCCTTGACGTCGCGAGGCTGGCCTGTGTCCACGACTTCGTGAACGAGATGCCTTTGGGATACGAGACGAAGGTAGGTGAACAGGGGATCGGATTGTCCGGCGGACAGCGGCAGCGGGTCGCGATCGCGCGGGCCCTGTACCGTGATCCAAGAATACTGATTTTCGACGAAGCCACGAATGCGTTGGATACGGACTCGGAAGGCGCGATCCAGTCCAATCTGGCGTTCTTCCTGGAAAACCGGACCGCCTTCGTAATTGCCCATCGACTGAGCACCGTGAGGGATGCGGACACGATCCTTGTAATGGAAAAAGGGCATATCGTAGACGTGGGTACGCACGACGAGCTGATGGCAGGCAGGGGTCTCTACTATCACATGTGCAGCCAGCAGCTGCAGGTGGCTTGAGACAGCGGCTGGTGAGGAGCCGGTCTGATGCCGAAACCGCAACAATTGGAGTCGCCGGGGGATTCGTCCTCAATACATCTGCCTGCGCGGGACGACGCCGCGGACGAGATGGAGGCGTTCGTGGGTTCTCTGAGGCCGTTTTGGGGACGTGCGCTGCTATACATCGTGCTGCTGTTTGTCGGAATCGCGGTGGTCTGGGCGTGGTGGGGCAAGGTGGACGTCGTGGCGTCGGCGCCTTTTCGATTGGTACCGCTGGGGAAGGTTAAGACGCTCCAGGCGCAACGAGACGGTGAAATCGAGCACATCGGCGTCAGCGAAGGCGATCGGATCGACCAGGGCCAGTTGCTATTCAAGCTGAAATCGTGGGAAACCTGGGGCGACCTTCGAGAACTGGAACAGGCGGAAATGGCGTATCAGCAGGCGGGGTACGAATTCAAACAGGTATTGCCCCGGAGGACGGCATTGAACCGGGAGACGATCGTGTCGCTCGAAAAGAAACTGGCCGTTCAGCAGCGGTTCATGGCGGCGCATCAGAACGCCCTCAAGGACTACCACGACGATGCGGGCGATGCAGAAGGAACCGGAAGTAACAATTCCGATGCGGAGCTGCAGGCGCAGATCGGCTTCAGGCAGGCGGAAATCGATCACCTGAAGCAGGACTATCTTCAGCAGAAGACGCTGTTTCGGAGGAAACTGATCAGCCGGACCGATATCAATCAGGCGCGTGTACGGTACCTGAACGCGCTTGCAGCGCTTCCGGGACGCATGTCGGAAATCTACAGGAACGAGACGGCCGTTCAGGACCTCAAGCGTCAAATTCTGGAGACGCGAATCGCGCACGGACGCGAGGCGTCGCAGACGAAACACGCGTACGAAACCGCGCGGCTGAGGCTGGAGCAGGCGCGCAAACGCGTCGACCGCCGGCTGGAAGCCGAGTCGGACCTCATCCTGGCGCCGGAATCCGGCATTGTAACGCGGGTGGAGGTGAATGCGATCGGACAGATTATCAGCAAAGGGCAGGCGCTGGTTTCGGTAGCGCCGGCGTCCGCCCCGATCGTCGCCGAACTTACGGTATTGAACAAAGACGTGGGCATGCTGAAACCAGGGCAGGTCGTGAAACTGAAATACGACGCCTTTGCGTTCCAGGACTTTGGAATCAAACGCGGGTGGCTCAAACGGATCTCGCCGGATGCCGTCATCGATGAGACTGTTGGACCGGTCTTCAGGGGTGTCGTTGAATTGGAAGAAACCACCGTGGACGTAAAGGGACGGGAGAAGCCGCTCCTGTTCGGCATGAAGGGCACCGCGGAGATCATGACGGACCGGCAGTCCGTTCTGTTGATGCTCCTGAGTCCATTGCGAAAACTGTACGAGTCCGCCGCGTATGACGCAACGACATCGTCGGTCACTCGGCCGGGGGATACGTGATGCCGCGTACGAGTGAGGGCGAGACCCGGGTTTCGGCCCATGGTGTTCCACTGGTCCGGGTCAATGGTATCGATGTGTCGCTGAATCAGGTTGTACGTCAACTGGGGGTCGCCGACAAACTCGATTTCTTCGGTGAATTCGCGCGCAGAGAACTGGCGCGTCAGCTTGCAATCCGGGAAGGTATCCGCACGAAGCCCGAAGACATCCAGCGCGACGTGGACGATTGGCGCTATCGACATCGCCTGGAACGGGTTGAAGACACGGAATCGTGGCTCCTGTCCCGAGGCATTACCCTCGGCGACGTCGCCGAAGACGCCCAGGCGAAACGGTTGGAGCGTGCGTTGTCCGACAGGGTCGTGGACGGAAGGATCGAACCCTACTTCGCGCAGCACAAGCTGGATTTCGACGAGGCCGAGGTGTGCTGGATTTTCCACCGTGACAAAGGCGTGATAGACGAAATCGGGCTTCAGGTCGGGGAAGAAGGCGCTGATTTTTGCAGATTGGCCCGCGAATTCTCACAGGATGAACGCACGCGTCCGTCCGGCGGGTTTGTCGGGCGCGTTCGACGCGGGCAGTTGCCGAAGGGTATTGCGGCGCGCCTCTTCGCCGCCGCACCGGGTGACGTTTTCGGACCCGAAAAGGCATCGGGCGGTTTCGCGTTGTATATGCTGCAGCGGAACTTTCCGGCAATCCTCGACGATCGTGTCTCGAACGAAATCCGCGACATACTGTTCAGCCGGTGGTTGCAGGGAGAGTTGCAACGGGCCGATATACACTATCCGGTCTGGGAGGCCGGCGGGAGAGACCGCCCCTAGGCGCGCCGCAGACGGATGCTCCCGCCGATCGATGCTTGCGAACAGGAATGAATTATCACTTGTCTTTCTCAACCGTGAAATCTATATTTGGTATGTCACCACTCGGGCAGTACCCGTATGTCGGGTAGCCTACCGAATACAACAGCCGACATTCAGGGGCAGGGGTAGCTCCCTTGTCCCCGGCGAATACGTAGGACCTTCCCGCATCCTCAAAGCTGCGTGAGTGGTGACTCTGCCCGGCACCCTTTAACCGGGGTGCCGTCAGGAAGTTCATCACTGAACGGCGGGGGATCGAGCGGGATTCTTCTTTCCCTGTTGCCCTCTCCAAAATCCATCGCGTTTCAGCGCTATCCAACGCCGTGCCGGGCAGTTTTCATCGGCGCACGACGCCCTGGCCCTTCGGCCGGCGCCTGGCGTTGCAAAACGCGTCATGCGTCGCAGAATACGTCACTCTCTGACTGCCCGTTCACGTTATGTCCGGAAACACCGAAGGAATATAACAATAGGGTGCGGCGGGTGCGGGTACCGGAATTCTCCGTCCGACGTTCAGGCGCATTTCGCTACACGTCCGCTCCTTTTCAAAGCGCCTCGATCTCTTTATTAAATAACGAATATACATCAAGTTATTCGTTAGTTAAAATCTGGCTCGTATTTTGCATATAGACCTGGATTGCTCGACATTCAACAGTACACCGAATGCGATTGCGGCAATGGGTTTTTCGGAGTCGTGAACTCGACGAAGTCTGCGGCCCCCGCCGGTATGCGGGGTCTTTCGACGCACCTTCGTCCGATCAATCAATTAGGGGAGGAATTACATGGCGTATCCGAATCTGAAGCAGTCCGTGTGGCTGGTGGCGTTAATCTGGTTGATCTCGATGGGACTGTTTGTTCTGCTCGCATTTCCGGGCACTTTACTAAACTATGATCTGTTGTCCAATTCGTACCTGCAGACACTTGTGACATTGATCAGTTTCGTTCTCGTGATTGCGTACGCCCAGCGTCGAATTGACCGGTCCTGGTCCGAAATCCTTCTCTTCAGAACGGTAGCCTGGAAACTGTACCCGTCTATCGCGGTTTCCACTGTTGGTTTGTCGATCACCATATCCATTTTGGAACGCGGTGTAAACTACCTGATTCCGATGCCGGAATGGATATTGGAGATATTTCGGGATCTGGTATGGAAGGAAACGCCTTACGCTTTCGCCTTTTATAACCTGGCGGTCCAGCCTCCACTTATCGAAGAAGTGTTGTTCAGGGGCGTCATTCTGATTGGGTTGTTGGCCAACCAGCGCCGAAGCCTCGCTGTTTTTTGGTCCGCACTGCTTTTCGCTCTATTTCATCTGAACCCGTGGCAATTTCCAGCTGCGTTTGTATTGGGGTTTGTGTTTGCATTCTGGGTGATTCAAACGGGTTCCCTGCTGCCCGCCATTGCGGGGCATGCGATCAACAATTTCCTGGCGTTGACGGTTGCGCGATACGAGATTTTCGGGCCGATGGATGATTTTAATAACCTGGTGTCCTTGCCGTGGTGGCTTGATGTATGCGGTATTGTCCTCGTCGCATCCGGTTTGTGGTGGTTCAGTCGGATAGCAAAACGCGAAGGAGCGCCGCTCGAACTTCCGGCTGATGCGGAGCCGGGCGAAACGGCGGCAGCAGAGAATCACGTCTGATGCCGCAACATCTGGGGCGACACTCGACGTGCGTCCGGATTGTTCGTTGTGCCGGCATCTCCTCGTCCAGGAGGAAGGGAATACATGGCTTATCCGAATCTGAAGCAGTCTGTTTGGCTGGTGGTCCTGCTTGTTGTGGCAACTAACGCGTTCGTGTTGGTGCTTCATTTCCTCGGCGTCTCATCGGAAACTGCGACAGATTACCTGGGTTGGATTGTAAATCTGCCCGCCATTGCTCTATTGGTGTTATATGCGCAACGGCGATCCGGTCGGGCGTGGTCCGACGTCCTGCTTTTCAAAACAGTGCCGTGGAAAATGTACCTGCCCCTTGCCGTCTCGATCGTGGGATTGGGCCTTATTGCGTCCAACATCGCATACCTCGTTCAATATGTGTTTCCCGTCCCCAAAGAAATACTCGCCGTATTCCTTGATCTGGCGTCGAGCAAGACACCCTTTGGTCTTGCGTTTTATGTTCTGGCGATACAAGCGCCACTGACTGAGGAGGTCCTTTGCAGAGGCGTCATTCTGGGAGGGTTGTTAGCCAACGGTACACGGGGGCGCGCGATTCTGTGGTCTGCCGTCCTTTTCGGCGTATTGCATATGAATCCATGGCAGTTCCCGGGAGCCCTGGTAGTGGGGCTTGTATTTGCCTGGTGGGTCGTACGGACGGGTTCTTTGCTGCCCGCGCTATGCGGTCACGCGCTGAACAATTTTCTTTCGTTGATATCTGTCCGTTTCGAATGGTTCCGACCGATCGAGGAATGGCATATTGTTGAGTTTCTTCCCTGGTGGCTGTTTGCTGGCGGTATCATTCTGGCTGTGGTAGGTCTGTGGTGGTTCGATCAGATCGCAAAGCGGGAAGGGACACCGCTCGAACCCTGCTCTGATCCTGAACAGGCCGTTGCGCCTGATGACCGGGAACCGGTTTGATGGCGAGAATTGAAAGAAAGTTTCCGATCGCGCTATCGTTTACGTACCTGATACGTGGAAGAGATACCGGCTGAGGAGATATGCTCGCTATCCATCAATCTTTCCGCTTCGCTGCCGGCGTCCGTCGGCATTCCCGCATCGCCATTTCGAAGTCAACGAATGTGTTGCAGGATGCGTCGGCATATGGGTATTATGGAGGAAATCATGATGTAGGTTCAGGGACGTTGTGGAAACGGGATTCTTCGAGCCCGGAAGGTCGGGCCCGATCCCAAAAAACGCTCGCCGGATGCGGAATCAGTTCCTCCATAATGTTTCACCGTTGCCGTCCGCGCCGGCGAATGAGTGAATCGGCGATGATTCCTCGAAAAAGACTCGATATCGGCTGGCGCGATCTCCTTTACGGCATGCGCCGTTGTCTCTCGGGCGACCGGCGCTGTGAAGGCCATGCCGCCTGCAGGGAGAGTACCGGAGACCCCGCCGCGGCCATATTCTTTCTTTCGCTTCGCAGCGGCTTCGATGCCTGTCTCCGGGAAGCCCGGTTTCCCCGCGGTTCGCAAATCCTGGTGTCCGCCATCACCATTCCCGATATACTCGAAATCATCCGGAGTCACGGACTCGTGCCCGTTCCGGTCGATCTGGATCCACTGACGCTCGAGCCCGATCCGGACAGCCTCCACAACGGGTTGACGTCCAGAACCGTCGCGCTTCTTGCGACCCACCTGTTCGGCGCCCGCATCCCGATGGACCCGTTGGTTCGCTTTGCCAGAATGCACGGTCTCATTCTGTTTGAAGACTGCGCACAGGCGCATCGGGGCGACGGCTTCACGGGTCATCCGGACAGCGACGTACGTATGTTCAGTTTCGGGCCGATCAAGTACGATACGGCGTTGGGCGGCGGCCTTCTCTTTGTGGGCGATCCCGGCCTTCGCGGCAGAATCAGACGGTTGCATCGCAGTTATCCTGTGCAGAGCAGGGGGTGGTTCTTCCTGCGCCTGGCGAAATACGGCGTCGTTCTCCTGCTGAACAGGCCGGGGCCGTATACCCTGCTCTGCGCCGCGTGCCGCCTGTTGGGCAGGTCCCACGATGCCGTGGGATACCGCGCGACACGCGGTTTCAGAGGACTGGAACTGCTCAGGAAAATCCGCCGCCAGCCCTGCGGCGCCCTCCTGGATCTGCTTTCACGGCGTCTGCATTCCAATGCCCTCAGACCCACGGGTTGCCGGCCGGAAGCCCTGACATTTCATCGCAGCGTTCCGGATCTCTGCTACCCGGGCCAACGCGCGGATCACTCCTACTGGCTCTTCGTCGTCAGGGTCCGCAACGCGGCAGACGTGTGCCGGCGGCTCTGGGATGCCGGCCTTGACGCACATCTGTGGCCGCCGTCCCTTTGCGTGGTCGAGCCCGATCGGGATCTGCCGGTTCAGGTGCCAACCTGCGCCCTGGCGCTTGCACGGCAACTCCTGTTCCTTCCCGTATACCCCCAGGTGGGGCGGGTCCGCCTTGCCCGCCTGAGCCGCATCGTGCGTCAACGGGCGCGGCTGCACGGATGACGCGTCCCCCCGCGGCTTGATCCGGCTTCGCGGGGAGACGACTTGAGGCGTACGTTGCAGACCATGAATTCGAAGACGCTGGTTGCCGCGGCCATGGGACTGGATCGCCAAACCGCGGACACGCGGATTCCCGGCAACGCCCTGGAAGCGATGGGCTACAGCGTCGTGTCCCTTGCCTCCTTTTCACCGCCCGCCGATTTCGTCAATGCCGCTGTCGAAACCAATGCCGGCGGCATCCTCGTTTTCTCGTTGTACAGAGGAGGCGAACGTGACTGTCACGGCTTCCGTGAGATTTGTATCGAAGCGGGTATTGGAAAGATTCCGGTCTATTTCATCGGTAACCCGAATGACAGCACAGATGACTGGCGCGCCGCGGAAAAACGAATCCTGAATTTAGGATTCGACAGGGCTTTTCCTCCCGGTACGGGTGCGGACGACATCGTCTCCGCGCTCGAATCCGACTTCCTGGCGCGCGCCGGCGGGTTTCTCAAGGGCCATCCATGAGTGCGCCGGTTGCACTGCTCATCGATTTCGGAAGTACCTATACCAAACTGAGGGCCGTCGACCTGACCGGCGGTCGACTCCTGGCAGCCAGCCAGGCGCCGTCCACGGTCGAGACCGACGCAGCGCTGGGATTTTCCGAAGCCCTGGACGCCCTGCACCGGCTCCTGGGTGAAAAGACGCGCTTCCGCTACAGACTGGCCTGCAGCAGCGCGGCCGGCGGCCTCCGGCTGATTGCCGTCGGCCTGGTTCGAGAACTGACAGCCGAGGCGGCGCGCCGGGCGGCACTGGGCGCGGGGGCCGAACTGATCGACACGTTCGCGTATGAACTGACCCGCAAGAACGCCGACAGGATCGTGCGCCTCGAGCCGGATATCATCCTGCTTGCCGGCGGTACGGACGGTGGAAACAGCGAGGTTATCGTTGCCAATGCGCGGACGCTGGCAGATCTACCGATCCGCTGTCCGGTCCTGGTCGCAGGAAACCGGTCCGCCTCCCACAGGATCAATGACTTACTCACGGACGCAGGTAAGCCGGTTCTGGTAACCGAAAACGTAATGCCGTCATACGGCGTGCTGAACGTCGAGCCGGCCCGCGATAAAATCCGGCGCATCTTCATCAATCGAATCGTCAAAGCAAAGGGGATTGACCGCGCACGGGGCACGTTCGATCTGGTTCTGATGCCCACGCCTGCCGCCGTCATGGAAGGCGCGCGGCTTCTGGCGGACGGCGACGGTCGGCGTCCCGGGGTAGGAACGCTTGTCGTGGTTGACGTCGGCGGCGCGACGACGGACGTCCACTCCATTTGCACGGGGGAATCCACACTGGGCAGTGTTTCGGCCGATCCCTTGCCCGAACCCCGCGCAAAGCGGACGGTAGAGGGCGACCTGGGCGTGCGGCGCAGCGCGACGTCGGTGCTGGAGGCCGCGGGCCTCGAGGCCGTCGCCGCCGACGCCGGTCTGCCCGCCGTCCGGGTGCAATCAAACGTTCGCGCGCTTGACGCGGGCCAGGCACGGCTGCAGGACGACATCGAAAGCCGGAAGGTCGACCACGCCCTTGCCCGCGCGGCGGTGCGCATTGCCGTTGGCCGGCATACCGGTTCGGTCGAAGCCGTCCGTACGGTCAACGGGCCGGCCGTCGTACAGCGCGGCAAGGACCTGTCCGACGTCGACGCCGTCGTGGGTACGGGAGGCGCTCTGACCGTGTCGGAACACCCTGAAGAAATCCTCGAAATGGCCCTCGCCGATTCCAGTGATCCATTCTCGCTGAATCCGGGAAGGCCGCGGTTGATGCTGGATCGAAAGCACGTGCTATACGCCTGCGGGCTCCTGGCTGCCGTCGATCCGGAAGCCGCGCTTACGCTCGCGCTCACACAAATCCGTCCCTTTGTCCGCGACTGCGCTTCCCCCGGTAGTGTCGTCGCAGCTGACAACCTGCCGGCGTGCAGGGTCTAACGGGCGGCCGTCCCCGGCCGTTCGCAACCTGCCCCCCGTGTACCGCGTCCGGAATCCTTATACCGGCGCCCGAATCTCTGTGCGGGACATCGCGAATCGTCGTCGAAAATCGGTTTTTCTGTCGGTATCCTGATATTATATTTGGTCGGATCGAACGATCCCGGCCGGCCGGTCGAACCGCTCCGGAATCCCTCACGAAAAACCGACGGAGGCAACCCCATGTCTGATTCCAATACCGAAGCGATGGGTAACGGCTTCTTTCACCACGGTGTCGCCACGCCGGTCAGCAACCATCGTGGTACAGCCGTTACCGTGGACGGCGAAGGCCGCAACGTGGTCCTGATCTGGCTTTACGACCACCGGGGCGGATATGCGCTCCTGATGATCGACGCGGAAACAGGTAAGGCCGACGAATTCCCGATGCCCTTTCCCCCGGGCGGCGACTGCCCGTTTGCCGCCATTCTGTCCAGCCGTAACAGATATTACACGCACTTCAACAGCCACTTTGTCGAATTCGACCCCTTGAAGCGCGCATTCACCTTCTTCCACAAGACCGTGCCGCAGATGGCTATGAGCATGACCGAGGACGACGACGGCCGCATCTGGTCGGGGACGTATCCCAACAGCGCCGTGGCATCCTATAACCCCCTCACCGGGGAATTCAGGGACTACGGGAATCTCTACGACCAGAACTGGCGGCAATATCCCCGGGCAATCGCCGCTGACGATTCCGGCTGGATCTACTTCGGCATCGGCAGCACGGCCAGTCAGATTATCTCCCTGGACCCGGAAAGCGGAAGGGCGGAACCGCTCCTCGTGGAAGCCGAACGGAGCCAGGCCCATGCACCTGTGTACCGTGACCTGAACGGGAAGGTTTACGGGCATACCAGCGGCGGTTCCGAGGACGGATGGATGGAACTCTACCGCGGTACGCGGGCGGATATTGGCAGGATTGGGGACAGACGCGAAAAACCCTTCATTGCCGGCAGCCAGGGACTGTTCCACACCGAATTTCCCGACGGCAAACGAATGGCCGCGTGCAGCCTCGTCGATCGGACTCTTGCCGTCGAGGATCCCGGAACGGGCGAGACCCGTGAGGTCTCCTTCGAATACACCAGCGAAGGCGCCCACATCATGGGCGTTGCCACCGCTCCGGACAACACCATCTGCGGCGGCACTGCCTTTCCCATGCACTTTTTCAGCTTCAACCCGGAAACCGACAGCTGGATCAACCGGCCGGCGCTGGGGCAGTGGAATACCGTCGCCAGGGAAGGCGGCATGTTCTTTGTCGGCGCGTATACACACGGTCTGTTGGAAGAATGGGATCCGGCCGAGCCATGGGTACCGACCGAGCGTGGCAAGACCGGCTGCAACCCGGAACTGCTATACGAATGCCACGAGGTCATCAACCGCCCTCACATGCTGCTTGCCCATCCAGACGGAAGAACCGTGGTACTCGCCGGTACCCCGGGATACGGGCTTACCGGCGGCGGGTTGTTAATCTGGGACAGGCAGACCCGTGAGCACACGCTGCTCGAACATACCGATATCCTGCGCGACCAGTCCACCATGAGCCTCGTTCCCCTGCCCAACGACAAGCTTTTCGGGGGTACCACGACCAGCGCCGGTACGGGAGGGGAACAGAAGGCCGACGAAGCAGAACTCTATATCATGGACATGGAAACGAGGCGGCTCGATTGGCACGCGGTCGTCTTCCCGGGCGTTCAGGGGTATACCGATATGTGTTCCGGGCCGGATGACCTCGTCTACGGCGTCGCCGACCGCAAACGATTCTTCGTCTTTGACCCCGAAAACAGAAGGGTGATTCACGAGCGCGAACTCGAGTCCGAATTCGGGCCCACGACGTCTCAGCAGGGTCCAAGGGTCTTTGTTACCGCGCCGGACGGCGCCATCTACATCCTCTTCAGGAAGGGTGTTGCCATCGTGGAATCCGACACACACCAAATACGGATGCTGGCTGAATCGCCCGTACCGGTAGGACCGGGCGGCGACATCCTGGACGGCCGGATTTACTTCGGCAGCGGGTCCCACCTCTACAGCTATCAAGTATCTGAATAGGACGAGTTTGAACCGGTATCAAGGAAGTCCGGAATCACCTCGTTTGCCGTAACCTGGTCCAGTGTCTGCCGTTTACGGATCAGGTGCAGCGTGCCATCGGGGGCCTGCAGCACCTCGGCGGCCTCGGGAAACGAGTTATAGTTCTTCGATGCCATGCCTGAACAGTACGCGCCGGACCCGCCCACCGCCAGCAGATCGCCCATCCTCGCCTCGGCAAGAAGCCGGGGCTGCAATCCTTCCGGATCTCCCGGCGCCGGTGTCAGTACGTCCCCGCTTTCACAACAGTGGCCGGCAATCAGGTATTCCTTCAGCTTCCGTGTCTCGGGCTGCGCGGGCACGGTCACGATGGGGTGCTGTGCGCCATAGAGGCTGATGCGCAACAGCTCGGTCATTCCCGCGTCCGCTTTCAGGAAGTCGTAACCGTTCCTGCCGGTATCGACGCAATCGATAACCGAACAGATCAGCGCCCCCGCGTTGGCCACCAGAAAGGTGCCCGGTTCGACCTCCAGCCTCAGCCTGCGCCCATGTTCGGTCCGAAAGGCCCGGAACGCTTCAATTACATGCATTCCGATCCGATTCAGGTCGGTAGACGCCTCCCCTGCCATACGCCCTACCTTGAACCCGCCCCCGAGGCTCAGCACCTCCACCTCCGGCAGTTGCGCAGCGATGCGCAGGGAAATCATCGCGCAGTGCTCCCAGACCTCGGGATCGCTGCCCGAACCGATGTGGGTATGCATGCTCGAAATCTTCAGATTGCGGGTACCGGCAATGGCGAGTACCTCGTCCAGATATTCGTGCCAGATCCCGAAACTGGCGGATGGGCCACCCACGTTGGTCCTTTTGCTGTGCCCCGATCCAAGACCGGGGTTGATACGCACAGTTACGGAATGGCCCGGAAACAGGTCGCCGTAGTGCCTCAGTTGCTGCAGCGAACAGGCATTGAATAAGACTCCCTGTCTCACAAGGGAGTCCAGATCAGGGGGCGTACGCTGTGCGGTGAGCTGGATCTGATCCGGAGATACGCCGGCCCGGATGGCGCGTTCCACTTCGTATCCGCTGCTGGCGTCGATGTGCATGCCCACCCGGTTCAGGATTCTCACGACCGCCGCCGTGGGCAAGGCTTTCATCGCGTATCGGGCGGTCAATCCGTACGCGTTCGGGAAATCCAGGACCTCCCGCGCACGAGCCTCCAGCGTTTCCTGGTCGTAGACGAAAACAGGCGTGCCAAACCGGCGCCGGATCTCCCGGATTTTCTCCTCGGTCAGGAACGCAAGCTGTTCCATGGTCCCTCCATGGGGTTCATGTTTTCAGAATTCGGCTTGACTCACTTTCCGAAAAACGGAATATTCATTACGCAATCCAGCACCGGCAGCGCCGTCTGTTTCCTGTACAAAGGAAAAGCCGTGCGCCGGAAACACAGCAGCGCACGGCGCGGATTTTCGGAGCCCGCCGTCCGGCTTCAACACTGGTGCGGAAGGGGGGATTCGAACCCCCACGGGCAATGCCCACCAGATCCTAAATCTGACGTGTCTGCCAATTCCACCACTTCCGCAATAATGGTAATGAGTTAAAAGTTCAGGAGCCTCTTACGTCCGTGTCGGATCGGACTCGCGAAACATTTCAGGAATAAAGCCTAAAATAACGCGAAAATTACGGAAAAGTCAACTGCAAATGTCCCTTGCGGAACGCTGGAGAATGCTCGGGAGGCGCGGTACGAATCGTGACATCGACGACAGTTCGTCGCGGCGAAAAACGGACGTGAGACAAGCCTTCCGCCGATAGACAGGCGTTGTACACGCCGGGATTTCTCACGGCCATTCATGAAAACGGACGGCGGCCCCGGAATATGCGCTCGATACACCCAAAGCCGGCAACTGCGATCTTGAAGGCGTACCGCCGGGTTTCCGGCCCGCTCTCTTTCCTGTTGCTGTTCCCGGTCAATACGGTTCTGGCGCAGATGGAGCCCGGGCCGCGTACCGTCCCACCGGACACGTCGGCCCGGGACACCCTGCTCTACGAATATGCGGCCGACCGGGTCGAGGATGATATCGCAGCAGGACGCGTCGTCTTCACGGGTAACGTCGTCCTCAAATATCAGGACGTAGAGCTGCGCGCCGGACGAATCGTCCTCCACCGGATGGCGAAGCGACTGGAGGCCGAGGGGCTGCCGGATTCCACCGGAAGGAAGACCATTGGAGTGCCCGAGTTCGTTCGCGGTATGGAGCGATTCACCGGCTCGTCAATGGTTTACAACATGGAGACGGGGCGCGGCCGCGTGAAGGGTGGCCGAGCGCGTCACGGCAGGCGCTATTACAGGGGCGAGCAGATCCTGCTGGATCGGCAGCGTGAACTTCACGCCCTTGCGATATCCATGTCGTCGTGCGACAGGGACCACACCCATTACGACTTTGTGTGCCGCGCGCTGAAGGTGGTTCAGGACGACAAGGCCATCGCACGGTCCGTTACGTTTCGAGTGGGTCCCGTCCCGGTGATGTGGCTCCCGTTCTACGTGTTTCCGCTCACGCAAGGCAGGCGCTCCGGCATTCTTACGCCGCGGATCGGCAGCAATAGCCGCGACGGCATCAACATGAGCAACATCGGTTATTATTGGGCGCCCAGCGACTACTGGGACGTCACGTTGAAGACGTCCCTGAGGGAGCGCAATGGTTTTCTCATTGACGCGGGGTTCGACTACGCGGTAAGAAGACGACTCAGCGGATATATGAACCTGTCCTTTGAACGCGGTCGACAGGCGTCCGGCGATTCACGCCGCGACTGGCGTTTGAACTTCCACCACCAGCACCGGCTGAACCCGACGCTCAATATGAGGGCAAGGGGGGATTTCACGAACAGTTCCAACTTCGACCTTCACAATTCCAGCACCCTCTATCGGTACCTGAACCGGCAACTCCGGTCGTCTTTTTCCCTGGACAAGCGCTGGACGGAAGCCCGGCGAAGCATGGACATCAACCTCAACTACTACAGGGACCTCGATCAGAACCAGAACCGGTTTCAGGGCTTCCCGCGCCTCTCGTTCCGCCAGGGCAGGCGGCGCATTTTCGGTCAGCCGGAATCAAACCGGGACGCCCTCTGGTATCACGCCTTTTATTACGACGCCTCCGGCGGCCTGACGAATGCCTTTACGCGCAACGAGGACGGGGACGACAACACCCACAATCTATCGCTCAACGCCAGGTTGGGGGCGACCAGCCAGCACAAGGCCTTCGGATGGCTGGATCTCACGCAACGGTTCAACGTCAGTCAGAACTCCTCGCGCCCGAACGCGGACACACGGACGCGCCGGGAGTCCTATAACGCCAGTCTGGCCGCAGGCACCGCGCTCTACGGTATCTTTAAGCCCCAGATCGGACGGCTGAGAGGAATCCGCCACCGGTTACAGCCCCAGTTCGACTTCAGGTATTACCAGACCGCAAGGGTCGATGGCGCAACCCTGGGCTTCCACGGCCGCCGGGACTGGAACGACGCCAGGCGCACGCTTAACATGCGGCTCAACAACACGGTCGAAATCAAGACCGAGACGGACGGCAAAGTGCGGCGATCCACTCTCGCTACGGCCAGCTTCTCTACCGGATACGATTTCGACGCCAACCCGATGCGGCGGTGGCGAGACCTGCGCACTTCAGCATCGATCAAGCCCGCCCGTCGGATCGACGTTCGCCTCAATATGTCGCACTCGTTCTACGACGCGTCGGGACGTCCGGACCTGTATCACCCGCGCCTGCGCACCCTCAGCGTCAACACCAGCCTACGCTTCAGCGGACGAACCGATCGGGGATCGGAACCAATCCGAAACGACAGATCCATGCTGCCCGTCTCAGGGACCGGGTTCAACTTTGAAGACGACATCTACCGTGACTTTGGAGATGCCACCCAGCCGTGGCATTTCAACGTGGGACATTATTTCAGCTATCGGGAGTCATTCGCCGCGGGCTTCGGATCATCGAAGCGCTCGTGGGTAAAGGCGGACCTCGCATTGAATCCCACGCGCGCCTGGCGCTTCAACTATTCGGTCAACTTCGACCTGATCGAAACCCGGCTGATCTCCCAGACGATCTACGTTTACAGGGACCTGCACTGCTGGCAGGCCACGTTCAGCTGGTATCCAACCGGATTCAACAAGGGCTTCCATTTCAAGCTCAATATCAAGGACTTTCCCCAGATAAAGGTCGAACATCGCCGGGGAGGTTACGGGCTGTGAGCGCCGCCCCGAAGAGACGGTGTCCTGTTGCTCAGTTCCGGTGTCGTATCGCCGGTTTCGCGGCCCGTTGTTTCGCTTGCCCCGACCTCGTGAATCGGCTAAATTACAGACCGGCATGGTGTATTGCGCCTGTTGCCGGATATCTCCACCGCAACCCGCCATTTTGGCGGCGTTCATTTTAAGACGGCTTCTTAGTATTCCAGGATCCAGGGTGCGTGCGCTTGTACAACGGGTCAGCCGTTCCGCCGTGTTCATCAACGGGGAACTTACCGCCGAAATCGGCCGGGGGATGCTTATCCTTCTGGGCGTCGGCCGGCGGGACACACCCGATACCATTCAGTACGTGGCCGGCAAATGCATCCACCTGCGGATATTTGAAGACGAACAGGGCAAGATGAACCGTTCCCTTGCTGAAACCGGGGGGCAGGTTCTGGTTGTCTCGCAATTCACGCTCTATGGCGATACCCGGAAGGGCCGCCGTCCCGGCTATTCGGGCGCAGCGCCACCCGAGACGGCCGAGGCGTACTATAACGCGTTCGTGGATGCGTTGCGATGCCAGGGTGTGTCCGTGCGGACGGGGCGGTTCGGCGCTGATATGCAGGTTGAGATACACAACGACGGCCCCGTTACCCTGATGGTTGAATCCTAGTACCAGCGCCGCCGCGCAGCCGCATCAGGCAACGCCTTTCCCGCCATGAAAAAACTCATCCTGGCCTCTGCATCACCGAGGCGGTCCGACCTCTTGCGCCTGCTCGGACTGTCCTTCGACGTTGTACCGAGCCATGTTTCGGAAAGCCTGGACAGATCGACTCCACCCGCAGACTACGTGCAGGAAATCTCCGGCCGAAAGGCGCGGGCGGTTGCCGCGAGGTACAACGGGGAAATCGTAATTGGCGCGGATACCGTGGTCGTGCTGGGCGGCGATATTCTGGAAAAGCCGGCCGGTGAAGACGAGGCAATTCGCATGCTGAGCAGACTCTCGGGAAAGACGCACCGCGTGTATACCGGCCTGACATTGATCGACTCCGGGACCGGGCGCTCGCTTCGGGACGTGGCGGTGACCACCGTCGCCATGAGACCGCTCTCGCCGCAGGAAATTCAACTCTACGTCCAGTCAGGCGAACCGATGGACAAGGCGGGCGCATATGCGGTTCAGGGCAGGGCGGCCGCGTTCGTCCAGTCCATCTCGGGATGTTTCTACAACGTTGTCGGGTTGCCGATTTCGCTATTCTGCACACTTCTCGAACGCCTGGCGGGCCAGTCGTCGCTGATGTACGCCGCCGGGCATTGCAAGGACTGATTCCGGAGCCCCTTAATGCGGGAATTCGCATCAGAGTTACGGGCACAACGCGAATCCAGCGGAATGTCCCTCGAAGAATTATTCGAACGGACGCGGATCAACCCCGAGTATCTCCGCGCGATTGAGTCCGGCAACTACGACGTCCTTCCGGAAATCTACGTCCGCCTCTTTATCAAGAAATACGCGCAGGAAGTCGGCCTGGACGTCGAGGAGACGCTGGCCGGCTATGAAAGAGCAAGACCGGTCACTGTGTCCGCTCAACGGGTTCCGAGCAGGGCGCAGGAACGTTCGCTGCCAATGGGCCGCATCCTGGGGATTCTTTGCGTACTGGCGCTTGTTGCCGTTATTGCGGGGGTGTTCCTGCGGCGTGACCCGGCGTCTGTGGCGCCCGTATCGACGGAGGCGCCGGCGACTGAATACGCAGCGCAATCGGCGGATTCCGGTCCGCAGCCTTCCCCGGCGCCGGATCCCGAGGTCCCTCCTGCTGCAATCGACGACTCCTTAGAGGCAGCAACTGACGCATCCGAAGGCCCCCGCGAGGCAGCGGCCGCGGACTTCCCGCGTATAGGGTCCCGCGATCCGGACAGCGCCGTGGACACGGCGCGGGCAGAGCGGGTGGTGTCGGCCTATTCGCTTCCGCAGCAGTACTCGGGCATTTGGGAAGACGAGATCGTCCTGCGTATCGATGCGCTGATGGACACCCGTGTTCGCGTATTCAGCGACGGTGACTCCACCTTCAATAGCCGCCTGCTTTCCGGCACACAGCGGAACTGGACCGCCCTGGACAGGTTCCGCGTGGAAATCGAAAATCCCGCCGCAGTCTCCATGTTCCTGCAGGACAAGCCTGTTTCCCTATCTACAAGACACGGCCGGAGACTCCGACTGTTCATCTCCAGATCCACTGTCTGGGTTGAAGAGATTGAATCCGAAACGCCGCCACCCGTACGTTGATCCGCAATGGATTTCAACTACGCGCAAATTGTCCCCCTCGCCACGCCGATCGACCGGGAAATGACCTATCTGGTTCCCGATGACCTGAAGCGACGGATTCAAATTGGCAGCAGGGCGCTCGTTCCACTGGGTCCGCGGTGGACGACGGGCATCGTCGTCGGTTTTCAGGACCGGACCGACCTGGAAAAGATCAAGTCGATCGGCATTCTGCTTGACACCTATTCGGTCGTTGCGCCGAACGTCCTCGACCTGTGCCGATGGATGGCGGGTTACTATGTCTGCACCCTGTCCGAAGTGCTTACGGCCGCGCTTCCCGCCGGTATCCATACGCACAGTGGACAACGTATCGCGGTAACAGCGCTCAACGGCGCTGATCCCGGTCCGATTACCCCCTTCCAGCAACAGGTTTTCGACCACCTCAAAACGCGCGGTCCGGCCAGCCTGAGCCAACTGCAGCGCCGCCTGCGCAGGAGCGGGGTGCGCAGTGTCGTATACGGACTGATACGAAGGGGTCTGCTGACAACCTGTCAGACCATGGAAGACCCGCGCGTCAAGCCCAGGCGGGAGCGTATGGTTCAACTGGTGCCCGATGCCCGGTGGTTCGAAGTCGAATGGCCCGCACTGGAACGCCGGGCGCCGCGGCAGGCGGAATGTCTCCGGCGCCTTCGGGCAGGCGGCGGCGTCATGCCTGCGGCGGCGCTGAATCGCTCGGGGATCGGATATGGCGTCCTGAAAGCGCTGGCGGACCGGAGACTGGTTCGGATTTACCACCGGGAGGTGCGCAGGGACCCGTACGCGGAAGTGGAATCCACCGCGCCCGAGCGACTCACCCTTACCGACCATCAGCGGAGCGCCCTGGAGGAAATCAGGGATTCCCTCAATCCCCCCAGGTTCAATTCCTTTCTCCTGCACGGGGTTACCGGAAGCGGCAAGACGTTGGTCTATATCCGGGCCGTCGATCGCGTTCTGAGGTACGGTTTTGGCGCGCTGATCCTGGTACCCGAGATTTCGCTCACGCCTCAGACCGTACGCCGCTTCAGGTCCCATTTCGGCAACCGGGTTGCCGTCATGCACAGCGCGCTTTCAGAAAGCGAGCGCTACGATGCCTGGCGGGACGTCCGCGAGGGCAGGCGGACCATTGTCATCGGAGCTCGCTCCGCGGTGTTTGCGCCGGTATCGAACCTGGGCCTGATCGTCGTGGACGAGGAACACGATAGCGCATATAAGCAGTCGGATCCGGCGCCCCGTTACAACGCGCGCGACGTCGCGGTGATGCGCGCAAAAATGGAGAATATCCCCATTGTACTGGGCTCCGCGACACCCGCGCTCGAGTCCTACCACAACGTTGATACGGAGAAATTTCATCTGCTCCCGCTGCCGGAACGGATAGACTCCCGCCCGCTGCCCGAAGTCACCCTCGTGGATATGAGGAAGGAGAGCGGCCTTTTTTCGCGGGTCTTGCGCGAAAAGCTACGGGACCGCCTGGAAAAAGAAGAGCGGGTCATCCTGCTTCAGAACCGCAGGGGTTACGCGCCTTTCGTTCAGTGCCTGGATTGCGGCGGAGGCGTTCAATGTCCGAATTGCCGGGTCACGCTCACGTACCACGCCCAGGGCCGGCGGATGGTCTGCCACTACTGTGCCTTCAATACGCCGGCGCCGTCCGTATGCCGCGCATGTGAGGGAACCAATCTCAAGCTGCTTGGTGTGGGCACCCAGCGCGTGGAAGAAGCCCTCAATCAACAATTTTCCGAGATTCGCCTTCTCCGCATGGACGTCGACACCACACGCCGAAAAGGGGCGCACGACCGAATCCTCGAATCCTTCAGGAAAGGACAGGCGGACGTCCTGCTGGGCACGCAGATGGTGGCCAAGGGCCTGGATTTTCCGGGGGTAACCCTCGTTGGCGTCATTTCTGCCGATACCGGGATCCATCTACCGGACTTCAGAGCAGGAGAACGCACGTTCCAGTTGCTCACGCAGGTGAGCGGCCGGGCCGGACGCGGGCATTCTCCCGGTGAGGTCGTCATACAGACGTACCTGCCGGAAGGCGAAGCCGTGCGGTGTGCGCGGAAGCACGATTTTCACCGATTTGCCGAACGTGAACTCGATGGCCGACGCAGGGTGCTCTATCCGCCGTTCGGCCGTATGGCCCTGCTGCTATTTAAAGGCAGGCATGAGCATGATGTTGCCCGTACCGCGGGGCTGTGCGCCGAAACCCTGCGCGCAATGGCGCTGCCGGACGTTGACGTCATGGGACCGGCGCAGGCGCCGCTTGCCCGTATCCGCAGGAGCTTCAGGTGGCAGGTCGTGCTCAAGACGCCTTCGTCCAGACACCTGAACGTCCTCGCCCGCCGCGCAATGGACGAATACGGTCGAAACCGCCGCGCCGCCGTGACGCTGGACGTGGACATCGACCCGGTTTCCATGCTGTAGACATGCCATCCAGCCGACTTCGCTCGACGTTGGCGGGAAGGTCCGGAGTTGCGGCCGCCGCGCCCTAGGCGGACGAAGAGGAATGGCCGCGAATCGCCCATGCGCTTCCAACACGTCAAATCGCTTGCGAAACATACTGCCGTATACGGGATGGGCGACCTGCTCGGAAAGGCGACCGGCATCCTGCTGGTGCCGGTCTACGCTCGCATGCTTTCGCCTTCCGAAAACGGCGACATGGCCCTCGCGTACGCCTTTGTCAGTTTCAGCGTTCTCCTCTACGCCCTGGGTCTGAACCATGCGCTCGTCCGTCACCTCTCCGTCGAGCGCGGCGCCGAAGACATACGCCTCAAATTCAGCACGGCATACTGGACGCTTCTGGTAATCGGCGTCCTGCTTTCGTTACTGGTATGGAATTCTGCGCCTCGCCTGGCCGTCGTTTTTCTCAATGCCGCGTCCTACGCCGACATCTTCCGGATTATCGCGGTTATTCTCCTGCTGGATACCCTGTCCGAACCGTTCTTCACGTTGTGCAGGGTGCGGCAGCGATCCGGAACCTACGCGTCTGTACGTTTCGTTCAGCACACGCTGCAGCTTGGCCTCACCGTTTACCTGATCGTTTGGGAAGGGAACGGGGTGCGCGCCATATTCTGGAGCAACCTCGTCAGTTCCGCTTTTGCCTTTCTGGCGCTATGCCATATGGGGTTCCGCGTCCTTCAGCCGGTCTATTCAACGTCGATCTTGCGCGAGCTTCTCCGCTTTGGTCTTCCCTTTGTTCCCTCGGCCGCGGCGTTGCTCCTGATTAACCTTTCCGACCGGTTGCTGCTGAAGTTCTTCCTGGGTAAGGACCCCGTCGGCGTCCTTCAGATCCTCTTCCGGTTCTGCCTTCCCATGCAGATGCTTACGCGTGTTTTTCGCTCCGCGTGGGCGCCCGGCGTCCTGGCCATTCCGGACCGGGCCGAAGCCCGCGCCGTCGTGGCCCGGATGACCACCTACTATGCGGCGGGCGCAACCCTGTTGCTTCTGGTGCTTTCCACCTTCGCACGTGATCTCATCTTGCTGGGTTGCGGGAACAACGCGTCCGATTACCTGCCCGCGCAGGGGGTCATTCCCATTGTAACGCTTGCATTCCTGCTATCCGGCTTGTACATTATACTGACGGCCGGCGTATACGCGGAGGGTCGTTCACGCATGCTGCCGCTTGTCGTGGGCGTGGGCGCGGGGGTCAACGTGGGATGCAACCTCCTGCTCATCCCGCGCATGGGTGTGCTCGGCGCCGCCTGGAGCACGCTGGCCGCCTACGGGGTGATGGTCGTTTTTCTGTATCTCCACACGCGTCGATTCTACCCGGTTGCGTACGAATACGGCAGGCTCGCCAAAGTTGCGTTCGCGGGCGGGATCGTTTTTGTCGGCGTATCCGGATTTGCGCCCGATGCCAGTCCGTCGGGCGTTGTCACCCGCTGCATTCTGTTGCTGGCCTATCCGTTTATTCTGTGGGGTTGGAATTTCCTTGAATCCGGAGAGTGGCAGGAGATCCGGCAACTCTTCCGTGTGCCGAAGCATCCGGGTTCAGACGCTCGTGAATCATCGGGGGACAGACCCGAAGTACCCTGATTTCTTCTCTGGAACAGATGGATTACAGAACGTACACGAATCTGCGGTTCTGGGCCCGACAGGCCGCGGGAAAAATTCGCCGCTTCTTCCTGGTTCACTTCCGAAAGTCCTATGTTGCCCGGCAGGCAACGCTGCTTGCGGGTGAATGCAACCGGTGCGGAAACTGCTGCGAAATCCTGTTCAAATGTCCCTTCCTCGTCAAACATGAAGATGGATTCTCCGTCTGCAGCATCTACGAGAACCGGCCGCTCCAGTGCAACGCGTTTCCAATCGACCGTAGATGCCTTGCCGACGTTGATTTCGATTGCACGTTCAGTTTCGAAGAGAAGCCCGCGCCGGAACCGGGCCGGTCGAAACCGCTGATTCAGATTCAATCGGACTGACCGGAATCCCGGAACTTCCTCTATCGTGTCCCGTCTCAGAGATATATCGCCACTCATACGGTCTCGCCGCGTTGCTTGTGCTGTTCGCGTTGCGCTTGTCGAAGCGGCTTATCACAGTGCCCGCGCCCGGCTCGCGTAGCGATTAAGCGGGAGGAAGCACTCAGGAAATATGGACACGGAAGCAACGCACAAGAGGGCCGCCGGACGATCCTCCCGGTGGGGCGCAGGCTGCGCTCTGCTGTGCCTGCTGACGGTTGGCGCCGCCCGCTGTCCGGCACAACTGCAGGATCCTCCTGCGTCATTCACAATGGCGCGGCTCAAATTCGGCGGCGGCGGCGACTGGTACAACGGGCCCACCGAGATTCCCAACCTTCTGGCGTTTATTCGAAGTCGAACGAGGATCCATACGGCAAAACGGGAAGCCAGGGTCGAACTCATGGACGAGGACCTTTTCGCCTATCCCGTCCTGTATCTCACCGGTCACGGAAATATCCGATTTACCGAAGATGAAATCATGCGCCTTCGCACGTACCTCGAGCACGGGGGCTTTCTCTTCGCCAACGACGACTACGGACTCGACAAGGCGTTTCGTCGTGAAATCAAAAGGACCTTCCCCGATAAGGAACTGGTCGAATTGCCGCCTTCATTCGGCATCTTTCAATCCCCCTTCCCGTTTCCGGACGGCCTGCCCAAGATCCACGAACACGACGGCAAGCGGCCACAAGCCTTCGGCGTCTTTCACGAGGGGCGGCTTGTCGTGTTTTACAATTACGAGTGCGACCTGGGGGACGGCTGGAACGACGTCGCGGTACACAACGACCCGCCTGAAAAGCGGGATGCCGCATTGAAGATGGGGACAAATGTCGTCGTTTGGGCGCTCACGCACTGACCGCATGGCCGGGCGGGCGCCCAACAGCGGGTTCGGCGGCGCCGGTCCCGTGCGACGATGGCGGCGTTAGCAGTCCGTTGATAAAGTCGCTCTGCAGGCGAGGCTTGGCCGTAGCCCGGACGGGCTTTTTCAACGGGCTGTTTACCCGCGTTTCCCTCAACTATGTCCGGAATATCTGCAAATGACGCGTACCGGAACCTGACAGGCAGGCTGACCGCGCTTCGAAAGCGGCAGGTTGCCGCTCGAAGCCTGTACGGCGCGGCACTGGCGCTGTGCTGTGCGCTTTCCTGTTTTTTTGTTCTGCTGATTCTGGAAACCGCCCTGTATCTTTCGCCGTCGGTCAAGGTGGCCGTGGAAGGGGCCGCCGCGCTTGCCGTGGCCTTTCTTGCGGCCATGTACTGTATTCGTCCATTCTTCAATCCGCCTTTGCCGGAAGACGTCGCCTTGCAGGTCGAACACGCCTTCGGCGGCCTTCAACAACGCCTGATCAGCGCGTTACAGCTCCGGAGTCCCCATAAAGACGTCAACTATTCGTCTCCGATGGTCGATGCCGCCGTGATTCAGGCGGATGAGGTCCTCGCAAAGCTGAATCTGGATCCCCTGGTTCCCCGCTCCAGACCCCAGCGGGCGGCGGCCCTTTGCGGCGCGCTGGGCCTGGTCATTCTCGTGGCTTTCGCGATTCTTCCCGGTCCGCTTACAGCGGCTGCCGGCCGGCTTGCTACGCCGGCGACGGCCTACGTCCGGCCGCCGGCGACGTTTATTTCCCTCCATCCGGGGAGCGCTGAAATCATCGCGGGCGAGGCCCTCGCAATAACGGCCGCCCTGTCCGGTCTCGTACCCGCCCGCGCTCACATCCTGTTGCGGGAAGACGACGCGTGGACACCTCTCGAACTTGCGGTCCGCAACGGACGGGTCGCACACCGGATTCCCGCCGTGACGCGATCGTTCCATTACCGGCTTCGCGCGAACGACGCGATCACCCCTGTCTATGAAGTCACCGCCAGGCCCCGGCCGATGGCCGTCCGGATTCGCCACGACAACCGTTATCCGGCCTATACGGGACTCGAGGAAGTCCGCGACGTCGAAGGCGGTGACATTGTTGCGATCGCCGGAACTTCGACCGCGCTTCGCGTCCGGTCCAGCCTTCCGTTGAGCGCGGCTGAAATCGTCTTTGACGACAGCATGGCTTCAATGGCGCAAGTCGAGGGACGTATCGCTTCATTCAATCTGACCGTCGGGCAGAATCGCCGATATACAATCGCTTTGCGCGATGAGGACGACGTCGCCAGCGCGAATCCTGTAGAATACCGCGTTGTGGCGCTTCAGGACCATCCTCCCGAAATACGCCTGCTCAGACCGGGTAAAGACACCGAACTGGGGGAAGATATGCGGGTTCCCCTGTTCGTGGAGGCCCGGGACGACTTGGGTGTTTCGAGGATCGAAATCCGTTACCGCCTCAACGACGAAGAGGCGGAAGACGCACTTTCCTTTCCGCTGGACAATCCGGGCGCGGGAGAACTCACCCAGACCCACGTCTGGGATCTCTCCGGCCTGGACCTGCTGCCGGGCGATCGGGTGGTCTTCCGGCTGCGCGCGTATGACGGCAACACGGTTTCCGGTCCGGGCACAACGGAAACACCCGCGTTTACCATCCGTTTTCCGTCTCTGCTGGAAATCCACCGGCAAGCCCGGCAAGCTCACGAAGAAGGCCTGGAACGGATGACTGCCATCAGTGAAGAGGGAGAGGCGGTACGGGAGCGCCTTGAAGAGATCGCACAACGGCTGCTGACGGAACGACAGATGCAGTGGCAACACGGTAAGGAGCTGGAAACCGCGATCGATGACCAGGCCGCTGCCTCGGAAAAGCTTGACGAAGTCAGCGGGAAGCTCGAAGAAACCCTCGACAGGCTGGAACAGAGCGGACTTCTGGGCGACGAAACCCTCCGGAAACTGAATCAGATTCAGGAACTGCTCTCTGAAATCGAGTCGCCGCGGTTGAAGGAGGCGATGGCGGAACTCCGTGACGCGATGCAGCGCGTCGATTCCGAAGCCGTGAAGGAGGCCCTCAACGCGTTTCGCGGCGAACAGGAAGGGTTCCAAAAGTCATTGGAGCGGACGATCGCCCTGCTGCGGCAACTGCGCGCGGAACAGGCCCTTGAGGCGCTGGCGCAAACCCTTGAGGCGCTGTCCCGCGAGCAGCGTCGCGTGGTTGACAACTTCGGCGATCAGCGCGTTTCATCGTCCCTGGCAGGGCAGCAGGACGCGATCGCACGGCGCACCGATGCACTTGAGGACGAACTTGCGGAGACTGCGGGTAAAATGGGTGAATTCCCCGAAGCGGCGGGCGAACTTGGACGCCTGGCGGACCGGTTTGAAGCGCAGCGCATCCCCGGACGCATGCGGGCCGTGAGCCGCCACCTGAGTGACGGAGCAGCGGGGTTGGCTCGAACGCACGGCGCACGGATAACCGGAGACCTCGAAAGGTTCGCGAAGGAACTCCAGGCGGCCAGGCAGGCCTTCGTCAACCGCCAGAAAGAAGCGATGATACGACGCCTCAACCAGATGACGCACAACCTGCTGGGACTTTCAGCCGCGCAGGAACGGACCGCGCGCAGGGCCGGAGACCTCTCCCGCGAGAGCGATCCGGCGCCGCTGGCCGTCGAGCAGGCCCGTATACTGGCAGGCGCGACGCGACTGGCGAACCACCTGATGGAAGCCGCTCACAGGACCTATTTCGTGACACCTGAAACCGGCGCCGCACTGGGTCGTGCGCTCAACATGGTGAGGGAGACGGCAGGTCATATCCAGGCCGGCGCCGGATACCGGGCTGCCGACGCGGGCAAGGACGCGATGGGCGGATTGAACGAAGTCGCGATGGCGCTCCGGAGGGCGATCAGGGACATCTCCGCTGCCGGTTCGTCCGTGGGCCTGGAAGAAATGCTCCAGCGCATGCAGGAGTTGGCCGACCGGCAGTCCGGCCTGAACGAAAGGAGTGAAGCCACGCTTGGCTCGCCGCGTCAGTCGCCGGGGGATCAGGGTCTGCGAATGAGCCTCGCACAGATGGCTGCCAGACAGAGAGCCATACAGCAGGCGGTGCGGGAAATCCGCCGGAAGATGGGCAACCGTCGACGCGCGCTGCTCGGCGATCTGGACCATATCGCTTCGGAGATGGAGACCGTGACTCAGGAGATGACGAGCCGCCGCGCAGGCAACCGTACGCTCGAACGCCAGCGCAGGATTCTCTCACGCCTGCTCGATGCGCAGCGATCGATTCGCGAACGCGGCCGAAGCAGCGAACGACGCGCCGGGCGAGGTGCCGACCTCGCGTACCGGGGTCCGGGCTCGTTGCCGCCGAATCTGGGCGAAGCGGACAACCCGCTTCGAAGAAGACTCCGGGATGCGCTCGATGCGGGCTTCGCCGCCGAGTACCGGCGACTCATCCGCAGCTACTTCGAGACTTTGATGCAGGACGCGCTGAAACGCGAAGATTCCCGATGATGAACTGGATCCCGTCAAAAGCCGCCCTTTTAAGTGTGGCCCTTCTCCTGCTCGCTCCGGCGGCTCTGTCTGCCGCCACTGCCCGGGAAACGCTCCGGCAGGCCACCGCGAAGGAAGCCTCCGGCGACTTGCGGGAAGCGCTGCGGCTTTATCGGAAGCTCCTGAAGAGGTATCCGGACCGTGCCGACCTTGTCCTTCGCGTAGAATCCATCCTCTACCGCACGGGGCGCCGCAATGATGCCGTTCGCCTCCTGGCGTCCCATCTTCAGAAAAGGCCGGGGGACTCGGCGGTCCGTTTCCGGCTGGCGGACATTCAGTCCGAAACGGGCAACCTGGACGGTGCGATCGCACACTGGAACCGTATCGTCGCCGACGCCACCGACACGGGTACGTTCGAGCGTGTCGCGCGCAACTTCCTGCGACACAACCTCCCGTCGCGGGCGCTGTCGGTTTGCCGGCGGGGACGCGATATCCTGAAGAACCCGCATCTGTTCGCCGGACAGATGGCTGAAATCACGGAACGGCTCGCGCGATATCCCGACGCAGTGGCCGAGTACCTGGTCTTCGTTCGCCAACAGCCGCAATTGCTCGGGCATGTCGAAACGCGCTTCAGGCATTTCGCGCGGGAGGGCGACCAACAGGACCGGACTCTCGCCACTCTCGGCCGAGAGGCCCGGGAGCATCCGGACGACGACATTGCCCTGAGGCTGTTTACGGAGTACGCACTGGCGGCAGGTCTTGAGGATCGGGCGCTGCGCGTCTTTGCGGCGTTTCCACGCATCGGTCCGCACCACGTGACGCACCTGTTACGCGTGGGGGAACACGCCTTTGAGGCCGGCCGTTTTGCGCCGGCGGCCCAGGCCTATGCCCTGCTCCTGGCCGGCCCCAGCGCGATCGCGCGTCAACCGGAAGCGATGCTGGGCCTGGGGAAGGCGAGCGAAGGCCTGTCGCGGGCCGACACCGCTGCGTCCCTCTACCGGAGCCTGATTGACGGATTTCCCGAAACCCTTTATGCCCATGAAGCCGGTTTTCGGCTGGGTCTGCTCTTGCGACGGGTCTATCGGGATACCGCGGCCGCGCTGGACGCGTTCCGTTCGGTCGCCGGCGCGAAGCGGCGTACTTCCTGGCGCTACCACGCCCTCTTTGAGATCGCGGACATTTTGGTCGTCGCGGACCGGCTTACGGAAGCCCGATCGGTCTACGTCCGCGTTGCGCGCGAACGGCAGGACAGGGAAGACGCCGCCCGCGCTCGTTTCGGTATTGCCGAGTGTCATTTCCTGTCCGGTGACGTCGACGCCGCCCGCACCGTCATCGACAGCATGTTGTCGGGTTCTCCAAACGGATTCTCGTTCAACGATGCGCTGGGGCTCTCGGTCCTGCTCGAGCAGGGGAGTCAGGAAGGCGACGCGGTGCTGCAATCCTTTGCGTCGGCCTCAAAGCTGGTTCGCCGGCAGCAACCGGACGCCGCCCTGGCCGCGTACCGGGAGTTTGCGGCAACCCATCCGAAGTCGCGGCTTTTGGATCGGGCGCTGGCGAGTCAGATTGCGCTTCTGGACACACTTGGCAGGTACAACGAAGCCATTCTGGTGTCCCGGCGCCTCCTCGAAAGCGTCCCCTGGAGCCCGCTGTGCCCAGGGGCCATGGTGACCGTGGGCAGGATCTACGACCTGAGACTCGGGCAATACCAGGATGCCTTGAAAACATACGAATCCGTCCTGTCGGCATATCCGCACAGTCTTGAGGCTGAGGAAGCCCGGGAACAGGCGCGGGCGCTTCGAGAAAAAATCAGATTCCTTGACACCACCCGCAAGGAGCCAGGATAGGTGAACGTCCAGGTCCGTCCATACCGGGATATACCTGTCGCGCGTCCGCGCGGGGCGCGGAATATCAGCGGCGCGCCTCGTACGGCACCCGGCCCGCTCGTCCGGGCGCTGGCCCTGAGTCTGTGCCTGTTCGCCGCCCATTCGAACGCGGCCGCAGACAGGCTGCTTGTCCCGATGGATCTCCGGCAGGCGAATCATCTCAAGGCCTACGGGCTTGCCTACTGGGCGCTCCAACATAACATCGAGGTGGAGTGGCTGCTCAACTACCGGGGCGGCGCCTTTATGATGGAGTACGTCGAATCGGCGGCCGGGGAGGGTCGTCTGCGGGACGTGGATTTCGAACGCATCGACGGAGCCGAGGCCGTTCGAATCTATGCGGAAATCGAGCAGGGCAACATGAACGCGGTTCGACTTGAAAAAGCGCCGAAAATCGCAGTTTATTCGCCGCCCAACAAACAACCCTGGGACGACGCCGTCACGCTTGCCCTGTCTTACGCCGAGATTCCTTACGACATTCTGTGGGACGAGGAAGTGCTGGCCGGGAAGCTCTCCGAGTACGACTGGCTGCATCTGCACCACGAAGACTTCACCGGTCAGTACGGGAAATTCTACCGCAGCCATGGCCGGGAACTCTGGTACCGGCGCCAGCAGGCCCAGTATGAAAGCCTCGCCAACCGCCTCGGTTTCAGAACGGTCTCCGAAGAAAAAGGCGCCGTCGCCCGGGCCATTCTGGATTACATTTCCAGCGGCGGGTTCGTATTTGCCATGTGTTCCGCCACGGACACCTTCGACATTGCTTTGGCCGCGACAGGCGTAGACATTGTGGATACGGTGTACGACGGGGACCCGCCCGACCCTGACGCGCAGGCGAGATTGGATTACTCGAGGACGATCGCCTTCGAGGACTTTTCCCTGATCACGGACCCCATGGAATATGAACACGCGGACATCGACGTCTCGCCAACCACCGGGGCGCAACTGCGCGGACCGGACGCGGACGCATTCACGCTGTTTGAATTCTCGGCGAAGTTCGACCCGGTGCCGGCCATGCTCACCCAGAACCACGTGCCCGTTGTCCGGGGGTTTCTGGGCCAGACCACGGCATTTCGCCGGAGCCGAATCAGGAAGTCCGTCACCATCATGGGCGAGGTCAGCGGAACGGACCAGATCAAATACATCCACGGAAACGTCGGCCGGGGCACGTTTACCTTCTATGCCGGACACGACCCGGAAGACTATCGCCACTTCGTGGGAGATCCGCCCACGGAACTGGCGTTGCACAGGAACTCTCCCGGATATCGCCTCATTCTGAACAACATCCTGTTCCCGGCAGCCAGGAAACAGAAACGCAAAACCTGACCGCAACCCCGGCGGCCGGCGCACGGCATCCGGTTGAATTGACGGATACCGGTACGACCGCCCCGCGAAGGACTGCCCGACCATGGCCGAAAAACCCCCGGACGACCTCGAAGCCGTCGAAAGACTGAAAACCGCCCACGCGCGTATCCGGGACGAAATCGGCAAGATTATCGTGGGTCAGAACGAGATCGTAGACCAGTTGCTCATCGCGCTTCTGTGCGGCGGGCACTGTCTGCTCGTCGGGGTTCCCGGGCTTGCGAAAACGCTTCTCATCAGTACGCTTGCCAGGGCGCTCGACCTCAGCTTCAGCCGCATTCAGTTCACGCCGGACCTGATGCCATCGGATATCACTGGTACTGAAGTACTCGAGGAAGACCAGCGTACGGGCCACAAGAACTTCCGTTTCGTAAAGGGTCCGCTCTTTGCGAACATCATCCTGGCGGACGAGGTCAACCGTACCCCGCCGAAGACCCAGGCGGCCCTGCTGCAGGCCATGCAGGAGCACGAAGTTACCGCGGGCGGCGACACGTTTCGCCTCGAAGAGCCCTTTTTTGTGCTTGCAACGCAGAACCCGATCGAGCAGGAAGGCACCTATCCGCTGCCGGAAGCTCAGCTGGACCGGTTCATATTCAACCTGTGGATCGACTATCCCACGGAAGAAGAAGAGAAACAGATCGTTCGCACCACAACCAGCGCCTACGCGGCGGAAGTCGAACCGGTATTCGACGCGCGGGAAATCGTCGAACTGCAGCAGCTTATCCGGAAGGTCCCGGTGGCCGACTACGTTATCGACTACGCCGTAGGCCTCGCGCGCCGGACCCGGCCCGGAGTTGATGGCGCGCCGGATTTCGTCTCCCGCATGGTAAACTGGGGCGCGGGTCCCCGCGCCTCTCAATTCCTCGTTTTGGGCGCCAAGGCCCGTGCCATCCTGGAGGGACGGTACGCCGCCGCGGTTGAAGACGTCAAGTTTGTCGGCGTTCCCGTGCTTCGCCATCGCATTGTCACCAGTTTCAACGCCGAGGCGGAAGGGGTCACGCCGCTTGAACTCGTGCAACGCCTTCTGGAAGACCCGGCCTGATCTCACGTTTCCCTGCGCCCATGCCCGATTTCCGCACGTACCTCCAGCCCGAAGTTGTCGCCCGCCTGTCCGGCCTCGACCTGGTCGCCCGGCTTGTGGTCGAAGGTTTCATTACGGGTCTGCACCAGAGCCCGTACCACGGATTCTCGGTTGAGTTTTCCGAATATCGTCAGTACATACCGGGTGATCCGCCGCGCAACGTCGACTGGAAGGTCTACGGCAAGACCGACAGGCTCTACGTAAAGCAATACGAAGAGGAAACGAACCTGAAGGCCTATATTCTGCTGGACGCCAGCGCGTCAATGGCCTATGGCTCGAGTTCCGTGACCAAGTTCCGGTACGCGACGTATACCGCCGCCGCTTTGTCGTACCTGATGTTGCGCCAGCGCGACGCCGTCGGCCTGGTATCCTTCGACCGGGGCGTCCGATCCTACCTTCCGCCGAGGTCCGCGGGCACGCATCTTCACGCCCTGCTCGAAACGCTGCGGAACACCGGTCCGGAGGGCGAAGACACCGACCTGGCGGCAACCTTTCACAGCCTTGCCGAGCGCATCGTGCGCCGCGGCCTCATCGTGGTTCTGTCCGATCTGATGGACGAACCCCGTTCTCTGATTTCCGGACTGAAACACTTCCGCCACCGCAAGCACGAAGTCATCGTCTTCCACGTCCTTGACCCGAGGGAGCGTGACCTCGAATTCGGCCGCGAAACCCGATTCGTGGACCTCGAATCCGGCGCCGCCGTCACAACCGAGCCCTGGCACGTCGCCTCCGATTACAGTGAGCGCATGGACGCTATCACCGGTCGATTCGGCCGCGAATGTCGTGAAAGTCTGATCGACTACGTCCTGCTGGACACCGCGAAGCCGTTCGATACCGTGCTGTTCAACTACCTGGCCAAGCGCAAACGCATGATGTGATTCAATCAACCCATTCCCCTGGATTACACGACACTTGAGAGGATACCATGGAACGCGTACGGGTTGGCATCGTCGGCGCCGGCAAAATGGGGCGTACCCATATCGACGCCCTCAAGGACGTGGCTATGGGCGAAGCCGTTGCCGTGAACGATCCGGCCAACCTGCCCGACGTCGGACCCGGGCTGGCCGGCGAGTACGGCCTGGACTATGAAGAAAGCCTGGAATCTCTCGTTTCCAGGGACGATATCCACGCCGTTATCGTAACGACGCCCCACGCCCTTCACGCCGATCACGCCATTGCCGCTCTCGAAGCGGGCAAGCACGTCCTCGTGGAAAAGCCACTGGAAATCACGCTGGAGAGGTGTGACGCCATCATCCGGACCGCGGAAAGCGCGGGCCGAAAGCTCATGGTCGCGCAGAGCCACCGGTACTGGGAGGGCGACGCCATATCCAGGCGCCTGCTGGACGAAGGCGCGATCGGCCGGCTGCTCATGTGCAGGGATACGCTGGCCACGCCCGGCTACCGCAGGCCCGATCCCCGCCGGGCGTGGTTCACGGACCTGGACCTCTACGGGCCGGGCGGCCTGATCGCGTGGGGCGTGCACAACATCGACAGATTGCGCTGGTGGTTCGAAAGCGAAGCGGAGTATGTCTTCGCAAGGTCCTATTCGCTCCGCACCGAGGTGCCCGGCGACGTCACGTCCAACATGGTGATGATTGGCTTCCGGAACGGCGGCAGCGCCCACCTCATCTACTCCGAAGCGCTTCCTCCTCCGGGGTGGAAGGGTTTCAGTTGCGCCGCGGAACTCGTCGGAGACAGGGGTCTGATGGAGGTGGACCCGTACAATAAAGTCAAGGTTGTCCGCGATGGCGCATCGGATTGGGAGACGGTGTACGACCACGCCCTGGTGGAGGATCCGCGGCAGAAGGCGTTTGCGGACGAGGTGAGGGACTTCATCGACTGCATCGTTAACGACACGCCGCCTCCGGTCAGCGGAGAAGACGGGCGAGCGGCGGTGGAGATCGCCCTGGCGGCGTACCGGTCTTCACGGACCCGTGAAGCCGTCAGGCTGCCGCTCAGGGATTGACAGCGATTTCAAGTTGTATCGATACTTGCTCGCGGGGCGAATGCGGGACCCAACTGGAACGGAGCAATAGCATGGGGACCAGGGTAGCTGGAATCGAAATGACCCCGATGGACTACGGCCGCTCATTCCTCATCGGGAAGGGTTCGGCCAACGAAGTGCGCTTCTGGATCGAGTCGCGCACCCGCGTCCTGGACGAAAGCGCGGGCACGTGCGAAGATTTTTACCAGACCGCTTCGTGCAAGAGCGAGAACACGTTTCACAGAAAGGACCTGTTCAAGCAGGACAATTACGATTTCCTCCCGATTTTCAGCGCAGAACACGGTCTCATCTTCCGGCGTCCGGCGCGTCTGAGCGACGGCTATCGGGAAACGCGGTCGTATGTAGAGATGTTCGGCGGGTATGACCTGCACGTCGTGGAGGGCGCGAGTGTTCGCGAACTGCCGTCAAACGCGTTCATCCGCGAGGCAACGTACCGCTTCGCGCCGCTGGTCTCGCAGACCGCGATCCGGAACGACGATACCGGTCTCAGCGCCATTATCGAATGTCCGGTGAAGACCATGAACACCCGCCGTGAGGACGACCGCTACCAGGTGGACACGGGTCCGATCGCCTTCCCGGATCTCTCAGAACGCCCCGAACGCCTGGTCGACTGTCTGTCTCTCGCTTTCGTGGCCTTCAATACCCCGCACTTCGCCGACTTTGTGATCGAAGCGCCCACCGCCGTCGATCCCGCAAGTCCCGGTCTGAAGGTCCACCACTATTCGAAGATCGTCAGCCTCCCCGCGCGCAACCGGCTGTTTGCCGTGGAGTAGTCGCGACCGGTCCGGGTTCTACGCATCCGAAAACCTGAGGTCAGGAGGAACAATGAGCATCCGCAGATCCATATTCGGACCGTCAAAGGACGAAATCTGGATGCAGATTGCGTCAGATCTGGAGGGTGAATTTATCGAAGGGGGCCTCTGGGAAGAAAACGCCGTTACGTACAACCACGGTGAATGGCGGATCATCCTCGATACCCGTACCGAGACAACCCATACGGGAACGATGATGATGACGATGCAGTATACCCGGATGCGGGCGCCGTTTATCAACAGGGACGGCCTCTATTTCGCTATTTCGAATGAGGGGTTCTTCAGTTCGATCGGCAAGTTGCTCGGTATGCAGGACATCGTAATCGGGGACCGGTATTTTGACGATCGGTTCCTGATCAAGGGTAACAGTCCGGAAAAGATCAAGCTGCTGCTTGCCGATGACAGGATACGCGAGTTGATCCGGAAACAGCCGAAGGTACATCTCCGGATTAAAGACGACGAAGGCATGTTCGGGACTGACTTTCCGGACGGTGTCGATGAATTGTATTTTGAGTGCGCCGGCGTTATCAAGGAGACCGAGGCATTAAAGGATCTCTTCGAGTTGTTCAGTCTGATCCTGGAGCGCCTGGTCCAGATTGACTCGGCGTACGAGGACGATCCCAAAGTCATATTGAAGTAGGCAATGCGTCCGCTTCGCCCGCACCATCCGTACGGTGATCCCGGTTCGGTAACTTGAGAAAAAATCAGGCAGTGCCGGCACGATCCGTTCTGGATTAATGCCCCTTGACAGTGCGTCAGAAGGGGATTAATTGTAGGCAGTTGTCCGATAAATTGACGTATTGAGCTCACGACTGACGCCATGGATTCAGAAGTCTATCGATAATTAGTCGACTATCAGAGGCGAGCACGGAGAGACTCCAGGGAAATGAGATGAAAGGTCTATTCTTATGATTACTGAAATCGAGATCGGGGGCTACCGACTACTTGATAAATTCAAGGCGGACTTGACACCGCTAACCGTGGTGATCGGCGCTAATGCCGTCGGGAAGAGCACGCTGATTGATTTCTTACAACTGATCGCCGAGTGCAGTGAGGTACCGCTCGATACCGCTTTCGGATGCCACTATGGGGCGGCTTCAATTCTAACCTCGGGTAACGAGAATAGGCGACTGAACTGGGAAATCACGTTTCGTAATCCCTCCGCGTGGGATGCTTTGCCATTACGTGCTGGAGAGTCCCTGGTTTACGAGGTCGTTCTTCACACCGATACCAACGGCCGGGTGAATCCACAATATGAGATACTCAGAACTCAAGAACCAAGTCAAGGATATAACAATCCGCTCAAGTTTCTGGAGGTGACCCCGTATCGACGACAGATTTTCGATGTAAAACAACGTCAGCTGATACCATTTGATGAAGCCCAACCACCAACTGATGGTGTTCGGGAGTCAGATTCCTTGCAGAACGCCACGCGTAGCGGTCCGCCAATGAGTTCACAACAGGAAGCGGCTTTGCTGCTATCACAGATACGGTTCTTCAACGAGTTTCCCGAACCTTCTTCGGCACGTTTTTTGTTTGCGAATATGGCGTTCTACCCCGGCTTCGATGTAACGCGGTCTTCCTCACTTCGCACAAAGGCCGCCGATATTGTGCCAGTCTCAACATTGTCAGCCAATGGCGACAATCTGGGCACAGTGCTGCACGAAATACTAAATCGATTTGAATACCGGTCAACAGCGGATGAGTTACGCGATTTTCTGCGGGCAGCATACCCCGCATTTGAAGAAATCCATTGTGAGACAACCTACGGCGCACCGCAGGTACTGGTTGGCGTGCGCGAGAAGGGCAGGTCCCGACCTATGTATGTATCCGGTGGACCTTTCGGATGGCATGCTGCGATTCCTGTGCCTGGCTGCGGCGCTCTTGAATCCGGCGTCTCCGCCGCTAATTGCAATTGACGAACCGGAATTGGGCTTACATCCCGGATTGTTGCCTGTCGTCGCGGAGATGATCAAGGCTGCTTCGGAACGCACACAGGTGCTGGTGACGACGCACAGTCCGGATTTACTCAATTGCTTCAATATTGCGGACGTAGCCGTAATGGCGCGCAGCGTAGACGACGCAAGGATAGCGTGGCACCGTCCGGCGAGCCAGAAGACGCTTGTGGAAATGTTGGAGAATGTCACGGGTGAGACCCTGGGCGACCTCCACCGCTCCGGAGAACTGGAGGCCGGGGCATGAAGGTGTGGGTGTTTGTGGAGGGTAGGTCTGACGTTGGGGCATTGGAGGCGTTGTGGGGCGGGTGGCGGCAGAAACTTCGAGAAGAAGGCAAGGGCATTCAGCTAATTCATCTCGACAACAAGCCAAAATTTCTCAGAAAAATCGGGTCGCGAGCGACGGAAAAACTCGTAAACGATCCGTGCGATGTAGTTGTTGGCCTGCCAGATCTTTATCCGAACCGCGGCATTTCCGACTATTACAAACATCGGAATTTGGGAGAATTGCAGGATGTGCAAGACCGGCTGGTACGGGGCGAATTGGAAAAGACTGGAATGAGTCGAAGAGATGTCGAAAGTCATATCGCCAGATTCCACGCAAACGCTATGAGACACGACATGGAAGTTCTGCTCCTCGCGACCGGCCAACTTCAGTCCCGACTCAAGATGTCGAGCAGTCCCAGCGGATGGCGGCGACCTCCGGAAAAACAGAATCAGGACAGACCGCCGAAGCGAATCGTCGAAGAACTATTCCAGATTCATCTGAAGAGATCCTATAGCGAAATTAGGGATAGCGACGCAATTCTTAGGAACGCAGACATACATGACATCGTGAAGCAGTGTCCGACATTCGCCACTGTGATCGAATGGATCGGCGAAAAGACTGGGGTTCCAGCGCATTGACTTCTACGTCTATTGAATGGAGGCAATGGTGACAAATACCGCAAAAAAGCCTCGAATATGGAGTTGGATGTTAATCTTCTCGGCAATTGTCATTGGATTGTGGATCCTCTATCCGCTGGCAATTTCATGTCTCTTTCCAGATTTGGAGGAACGAGGACAATTCGGAGATACCTTCGGTGCCATAAATGCGCTATTTGCCGGTTTTGCCTTTGCGGGCGTAATTTTGGCTATAATCCTTCAGAAGAATGAACTTGGTCTCCAAAGAGAACAGCTTTTGGCGCAAGACCAAACCTCAAAGAAACAGAATTTCGAGAGTTCATTCTTTCAGCTCTTGCGTTCACACATTGCTATCGTTGATTCATTGCAGACTGCTGATTCAGCTCATCGTACAGGACGTCAGTGCTTTGGTACGTACATCAGTCGATTGAAGACGAAGTACGAAAGCGAATCCAACAGGGACATCAACGAGATCTGGAGGGAATTTGCGGAAAACGATCTGCGGGGCGCAGACCACTATTTTCGGCATCTTTACAATACCATTAAATTCGTTGACGAACACTCTTTCTTGCAGGAATTCGAAGAGAAAAAGCACTATACGGATCTTATTCGTGGTCATTTGTCGAGTAATGAACAAGGGGTTGTCTTCTACAACTGCTTGAGTGACAGAGGAGCCAAATTCAAACGCCTTGTCGAGAGATACTCACTATTTGAGGTCATGGATTACAACGTTCTTCTGGACGAAAGACATTTGGACCTATATAAGAAAGGTGCTTTTGAAACATTCGAAGGCCCGTAAATTCCATGGTCAGCAACGAGTGATATGTTGCTTACCGCTCTTGCGATCTGGTCTGGTCCATCCGCCAGGAAAACTAACGCTTCGATTCGCTCATTTCGCGGACCGGATTTCGAAACGGTGATTTCGGTAGAAGCGATCTCAGGGTCCACCACCATTCGAAGATCGTCAACCGGCCCGCGCGCGACCGCGTCTTCGCGTTGGAGAAGACGAGCGCGCTCTTTAGAGTCGAGCTGTGTTATGCCCCTTGACAGGAAGTCTCAGGGGCATTTATTATGCCCGATAAACCCATCCAGCAGGTGGCGCCACCATTCCTGAAAAGACCCCCTGTCGTCAGGCGGGATTTAATTGCGTAGAACGCACTTCGAAATGAACAGCTCGATGTCCAAACGCAAATCCCCACAATGTCCATCCTGTGGGGCTCCGATGGCGCTTCGCACCGCGAAGAAGGGCCGAAATCAGGGTCAACGGTTCTGGGGTTGTACAAAGTTTCCCCGGTGCCGGGGGACTCGTCGTCTTGAAGACAAATCAGAGCCAGGGCCATCCTCATGCCACGTGCCTGCACCGATACAAGACCTGCTTCCGGTCGAATGGATCGAAGGCGTGCGCCGTCTGGATTTCATCCCCGAGTACGTATCGGTAGGCGCAGTCCCGGGAATTCTCAAGGATCAGCTCGGACAGGACGCACGTCTGGCGCGGGCCCTCAGTCAATGCGTCGTACTCTCGTGCCGCAGCCGTGAGCGCGGGGATGTCGACGAGTACGTCCGCTTTGCCGCCGGCCTGATTCTCAAGTTGCTGCGTCGCGGCAATACGCCCCCGGCGACATTGGAAGTTGAACGCGAGGCGCTGCGAATTCACGGCTTATTGAATAAGGTGGATGTCGTAGGCGCGGACGATGCGGAAGTTGGATGGGTGCCGCGCCCCGGCGAGAGGGTGCATTGCACTGCCGAAGACGTGCTTTCGAGTATAAACGAAAAAGCCCAGTTCATGCTCGACCCTGCTTTCGACTTTAATTCCGAGTCGGACGATTCGCTCCTACAGAGCCAGTCGGAACGCTGGTTTCTCAATCAGTGGGTGCCCGCGGCGCTCGGGCCCGCAGGCGGTCACTGGTTTACCCCGCAGGCGCCGCTCGACAGACTGGTTGAGTCGTCGGGCGGATATGGGAACGGCTCCCGTCGCGTAGACTTTCTCTTCTGCCACCCCGGAGCTTCGCCATTCGCCATAGAGATCGACGGTCCCGAACACGATGACTCGGTTGCGGTGGACGAAGCACGCGATGAAGCATTGCGTTCAATCGGGATTGACGTCCTGCGCGTCACCAACACGGAAGTGCTCAATGGCCGTGGCGATATGCTCGATAAAATCCGCGTTCGCTGCAAGGAAGCCCTCACGGCATTCGACCGGGTCAATGGTCAGGAGCGGGCTGTCGCGTCGCTCGCCGTCGACTGCGCGAATGCGGCCAGGGTCCAATTTGTCGTCGCCCGTGCCATGGAATACGGGTGGCTGACGCCTGACGGAAGTTGGGAGATTCACATCCGTGGGGCGGGAACGCCCGCGGTGGCGGGTGTGCTGGATGCGCTTCGGTTTCTGGCAGGCATCGACGTCCTCTATGGCGGTTGTTCGGTCCCGACTAGTTGCTCCGTTCGCACGGATGACGGATTCAACGCAGCTTGGATTCACGAAGGTGGTGGCCGGTGGGTCAAGGCCGCCGAAAACGAGACGGACGAAGAACCGCTGCGAATATGCGTCGAAACAGCATACAGTCCGTATCACGGCATTACAAATGAAAGACTGGATTTTGTCGTTCGCCCCGTTTACGTCCCCGCATCGATCGCGGCGGCACAGTCGTTCGATCTGCGCAGACGGGCCGCGACAGTATCTACCTACGAAGAGGCTCGCAGACCGCTACGGATGTTCCTTCGCAACATATTTCGAAAAAAAGAATTCCGCCCGATGCAGGGACAGGCTATCTTAAACACGCTACGACATACCGACAGCGTTGTGCTGCTCCAGACTGGCGGGGGAAAGAGTATCATCTATCAACTCGCCGGTCTGCTGATGCCCGGCGTGACGCTGGTAGTCGACCCAATAACCGCATTGATAGAAGACCAGATTGAGGGATTACGGTCGTACGGAATCGACAGGGCGGCATCGGTTACCAGCTTGCTCGCGGGAAGGGAAGAACGCGAGCGTCTGCTTCGTCGGGTCGAGCGAGGCGAGTACCTGTTCGTGCTTCACGCGCCGGAACGATTGCAGTCTCCGCAATTTCGGACGGCGCTCCGCGCGCTGGTGGAGAGTACGTTAGTCAATTTGGCCGTCATCGACGAAGCGCACTGCGTATCGGAATGGGGCCACGACTTCAGGCCCGCGTACCTTAATCTCGCGAACAATCTGAGAAGGCTCGGGGCAGATGGCGAATCCAATCCGCCTCCGCTCCTTGCGCTTACAGGAACTGCCTCGCGGGCCGTCCTGCGGGACATGCTTGTCGACCTCGGCATCGACAAAAATCGCTCGGATTCATTGATCCGTCCGGATTCGTTTGACCGTTCTGAAATCCGCTTTGATATCGTGCGCACCTCGCCGGTCGAAGACCCGTCAGCGGCCTTGCGCGGCGTACTGAACGCGCTGCCTGGAAGATTCGGATTGCCGAGGACGGAGTTCTATCGGTCGTCGGGAGCCGATACCGCATCAGGTATTGTTTTCGTTCCAACGGTTAAGGCCCGTATCTACGGGGTGCAGGATGTGCGAAGTGTGGTGCGGCATGCAACGGGCGCGGACGTCACCATCTATTCAGGCAGCCCACCTTCGTCTGTGGACGCCGACAAGTGGGACACACGAAAACGTGCAAATGCTGCCGACTTTAAATCCAATCGAGTGCCCGTGCTTGTCGCGACCAAGGCTTTCGGCATGGGGATCGACAAATCGAATATCCGATATACTGTGCATTTTGGAATGCCAATGTCGCTTGAGAGCTTCTATCAGGAAGCTGGCCGTGCCGGGCGAGACCAAAAAACCGCGCGCGCGACAATCGTGTTTTCGGAATATGACCAGAGTCGCTCCTCAGAGTTGATCGATCCCGAACTCGATCTTGAGGCGCTTCGCGAAAAATTTGAAGTGATCGATGGAAATTACCGAACTGCGGACGACCTTACCCGGGCATTGTGGTTTCACCTGAGGTCATTCAATGGTGCGGCCCGTGAAGTCGTTGATGTGACTGATCTGATGAATGCGCTGGGCGATCTCACGTCCAGACAACGCGTCGAACGACCCTTTGAAGACGGCGATGACCGCATCAGATCGGAGAAGGCAATCTACCGGCTACTGAGACTTGGCGTGATTGACGACTATGAAGTCGAGTTCGGTTCGCGCAGGTTTGTGCTTCACGTAGACGCGTTCGATTTCGATCGATGCAAGGACAGTCTGCTTGAATTCGTTCGCGCCGCGCAGCCGGGACGGATCAAGTCGCTCGTTCGTAAGGTCAACAAGATCGACACCGGGCAGCCGCGTGATGCGGCGCTTGCGCTTGCTACGATTCTGATCGAGTTTACCTATGACCTTGTCGAACGTTCGCGGCGGGGCATGATCCGCGAGGCCTTGCTCCTTGCCCGGCAGGCGCGGGACGACGCGGAGATTCGCATCAGGCTGCTCGACTATCTTCAGGAAGGTTTTGGCGCTGAACACATCGAAGGGCTACTTCTGAACGAGGACGTCGAGTTGGCTGCCTGGTGGGATCTTGTTTCCAAAGTGCAGTCGATCATGGATGCGGGTGAGCTTCGCGGTCTGTGCATTCGTGCGCTTGAGTCATATCCCGATCATCCTGGGCTTCTAATGGCCCGCGCGCTTTCCGAGGCCATGTGTACGGATCATGATGGAACCGTGAGCTCCAGGGGCATCAGCGCCGCGATACGGTCCGGCATCGAGAAATACGGGATTGAGCGGACGGATATCGAGGCCTCGATCGACGAGATGTACGACCTGGCTTTGACACGCGCGGTTGATCTCGGCCCGCCCCTTACCGTCGCTCTGCTCGATTTCGCCGACATGTCGCAGGACTATGTATACGTGGCGGAAAAGGGGATTAAGCGGGCGGTTGAACTCGAAGATCCTCGCGTCAGTGCGGTAATCGCGACGTGGAACATTCGCAACGTTTTCGATCGGTTGAAGACTGTGTCCGATCGGGTAGTCCGGCAGTACGAGACGCCCGGTCTGGCGGAGGCATTGGGAGCGTAGATGGATATATTGGAAGAACTACAGGAACGGCTTGGCGAAACGGAACGACGCGCCGCGGAGGTAGTCCGTCGGCTGGAGCAATTCGATGAGCTCCAGAAATCACTGGCGAAAGCGGGAACTGGGCTCGGCGAAGCCAATGCCAACATTTTGGACCTCGCGTCCGTGGCAAGGACCGCGATTGAATCGCTGAACTGTGTCCTCGTCGAGTTCCGGAGCGCCGTAGAAACGTTACAGGCCACCGACCCGGCATTGATCGGCGAGAAGCTCTTAAAAGTCGAGCAACAGCTCGATCGTTTAACTAAAAAGCTGGGCGTTGTGGAAGAACTCTCGTCCGAAATCCGTAGCACACGGGTCGAAGTCGAACGGCTTTCACAGAGGTCAATCTTCGATAGGATCTTCAGACGAAACCGAGAATCCTAAACGAGGATCAGGAGGCGTACCCTTCGACTTGGAAAGAGTAATGTCACTGAGCCTCAGTGACAACGTGTCGTTACCGACCGGCGTAGGGCCCTACGAAAGGCCTTGCCGACGAAACTTGAGAGAGCCAGTGGCGTTCCCAGCAGGCTGTTGGGTGTGTTAAATCCCTTGACAGACAGTTGAAAGTCGGATTCATTATGTTTGTACCCGAGTTGTTTCCGGCACGGTGGTCTTCAGGTAGCGCTTGCATGTAGAGATACGTGACCAACGCCAATCCCAAGAATCCAGGGAGTAAAAGGTATGCCACAACTAAAGACCTACGATCTATTTCTGAGCCATGTATGGCGAAGCGCCGATAACTCGGAATACTACCGCCTCGCGAATCTTCTCTACGAAGCGCCATACTTCTATTGGCGGAATTATTCAGTTCCCGAGCACGATCCATTGGGAACAAAGACAGATCATGAACTACGTCAAGCACTGTATCGGCAAATTGCTCCAATTAACTGCTTTCTTGTGGTTGCTGGCATGTATGTCAATTACAGAAATTGGATCCAGGAAGAAATCGATATTGCTGAATATTACAGCAAGCCGATTGTTGGCGTTATCCCTTGGGGCCAAGAACGAGTACCTATACAAATACAAAATGCTGCGGATGAAATGGTCGGTTGGCAGACTAGCAGCATCGTGGCTGCCATACGGAGATGGTCTATTTAGCGTCTTAGCTCAAATATTCAAGAGACCGCAACTTTCTCGCTATTTGGGAGGTCTATACCAGGTGACCACAAAAGCTCTAAACTTGCTACGTCAGAACAGAGACACCTACGGCGCTGAATATGAAAATCATCTCTTTGGTCAATATAAACTGTATGTCGAAATGGCCGATCGAGTTAGTGCGCGGCGAATGCTCGCAAATTCATTTTTCGTTGGCGTTCATACAACATTGATTGTCGCTTTTGCAGTTCTGATTAAAGAGGATGTGGTAAAGCCTGTCTGGCTTATTATCGCGCCTTTTTTCGCCTTAATGCTGTTCTGCTTTGTTTGGGAACGGGTGGTTCATTCTTACCGGCAACTTAACTCTGGCAAATACAAGGTCGTCCATTTGCTTGAGCAAATGCTTCCTGTTGCTCCATACGATGCGGAATGGATTGCGCTCGGCAGGGGCAAGGACAAGAAACTATATAGACCACTTACACGCGTGGAGCAGTGGGTGCCAAGGTGTTTTGCCCTCCTCTACATTCTTTTGGCGGGGATATTATACTTCAAAGGATAGCGAAATATAATGGCACTCTCGAATATTGTGGAACCGTTGTTTCCACATCCTTTTCATTGGTCAGTGGGTACCGAAGGGATGGTTGAAACATGAAAGTCTTCATCAGCCATGCATACACAGACCAGCCACTTGTGAGAAAGGTTGCGGCGGCCCTAGAAGGAGTCGGCCTTGAAGTATGGGATGCAACACGAGACGTCTCGCCTGGTGATAGTTGGCCTGATAAAGTTGCGCAAGCGTTAAGCGATTCAGATGCTATGGTTGTCGTCCTAACTGCTGACGCGCTACGTTCAAGCTGGGTACTTAAAGAAATCGAGTTTGCGCTTAGCGAACAAAGTTATCGTGGACGTTTGATTCCAGTCCTTGTACGCGATCCAGAAGCGTTACATAAAGAAGACATTCCGTGGATTCTTCGACGACTGCGGATGATAAACATGGGTGAATATGACGAGGAAGAAGAAGGCATTAATCAGATCGTAACGACACTTCTAGAAAATGACATTACAAACCCTCCTTCTACGTCTGCATCAATCAACTGATCAATGTTGCCAAACGAGATTTTTCTCTCGCATTCCGACCTTGATAGGCATTTCGTGGAATGTTTAGCCACCGTGACGCGGCGACATGGCCTGCGAGTCTGGTACTGTCGAACCAATATACAAGGAGGGCAACAATGGCATGATGAAGTTGGCATGGCACTTAACCGGTGCGACTGGTTTGCAATTGTATTATCGCCTAACGCCGTGAAATCCACTTGGGCAAAGAGAGAGTTGATTTTTTCGCTTCAACAAAGACGTTATGAAAATAGAATCATCCCACTTTTGTATCAACCCTGCAACTTCGAACAGCTTTCTTGGACGATATCTTCCTTTCAGATGGTTGATTTTACGCAAACTGTCGAGCAGGGATATCGAGACCTATTCAATATTTGGGGACTAAGGTACGACGATGAGTAGGAACCTACCATTTGTACTTACATCACGCGAGTCTTCCGTTTTAGGATCCGCCTGTAGGCGTCGCGCCTTCCAATGGGAATCTGGATTCAAGTCGCTTGCATTGCGGCCATGCACTCTCATCACTGGATGAAGCAGTAAGGGTACTCATAAAGTCAATTCGACTCTAATTTGCGCACGTTCCTTGTCAATTTCAATGCACAAACGTAACTGGAGTCACCCATGCGCCCCGATATCTTGACCAACCGTCGCCGGACGTCTGTGCCGGCAAGGGAAACCCCGTTGAGCAGGCGATACAAACGCATACTGGAAAACTGGGTGCCGATTGGCCTCAGCTATTTCGAAGACTGGCCGGAGCGGCCCAACTGCGGGCATTTCTTCGGCGGGGCGCATTGGTACGGCAGCGACACGGCCGGGCCGGCGTTCGTCTTCGCCGCACTGGCGAACTCGCCCGAATTCGATGAGAAACGGACGGGATGCTCCAAGAAGGAGCTTCGGGAGATTGCGCTCAAGGGGGTCCGCTACCTCTGCTACACGCACGACACGGGCCCGGCGGACTGTATCCGGCCCGAGAAGAGCCTCGGCAATCCCAGGACCTGGGGCACGAAATGGGGTGAGCGCGGCCGGGGGTTTTTCCCCGAGAGCCAGTGCGGAACGAATCTTTCCGACGTCGGCCTGACCGCCCTCCTGCTGGGAGATTTGGTGGACGACGAGACGTGGACCATGATCGCCCGCATGCACGAGGACTATGCCGAGCGGTTTGGGGCCATGGCGCCGAAAAGCGGCGTCTACACCAACACGCAAATGGAAGAAAACGGCTGGACGTCGTGCGGTCTGGCCTCGGTCGAGTGTTTCCTGTGCAACTCACCGCACGTCGATTCCTGGGCCGAATCAGCCCGCCGCTGGATGTTCTCCACAGCCACAACCCAGCAGGATACGAAGAACCTCGCACCCTTTTCGGACGGTCGCACCGTTCGGGATCTCACCGGCCAGACGTTCACCACGCTTCCGGACTATATGGCCGAAAACCACGGCATGGTGCATCCCAGCTACACTGCCAGTTCGGTCGTGTTTAGCGGGCGGCTGGGCATCATCTACGGGACGTTCGGCGCGGATTTACCGGACCACGCCCTGTTCAACCGGAGGGAGATTTACGACGAGCTCAAACGAACGACGGACCGGACCGGATCGATGCATCCCATCCAGGGCATGGACTGGCCCTATCTTCCGCCCGACCCGGGCACGCTCACACACGCGACAGCCTCCCTGTTACTGGACGACCCGGATGCGGCGTATTTCGAGCGCCAGGGGCTCGAGACCCTTGAACAACGCGCCGACAGCGCCGGCGGGCGAATGCACGATCGCCAGATCGCCGAGATCGTCCACGGACCCCAGGACCCGCTGATCATTCGAGAACACAACATCGTCAGTCCCGCCCACACCTATTTCTTCCACAGGATCTTCGGGGACGGGCCGGATCCGACACCCGCGTCTCGCGTTGAACGCAACCTGAGGGGCGTCAGGGCCTTTCCCCATTCCGGTTTCGTCTTCCAGAGACATCGAACCGGTCAGACCTCGCTTTCCTGGCGTAATGACATTATGGCGATGCCGTTGAACAGGGACGGCCTATATACCGTCGCACCGGCATCGGGTTCGTTTCTGGCCAGCATCGACGTCCAGGACCGTCCCGACAGCCACGACCTGGTCTCGGTTCGCGTGGACGAACGCCAGGAAGGCTTCGCTGCCGCGATGATCCTGGACCGCGCACAGCGTTCGGTTCGCCAGGAAGTCCTCTTCGCCGGCCTGCCCTCCGGAATCTCCGTCTCCTGCGAACGGCTGACGGCCAGAGAGACGATTACCGTTCAGAGCGTCGACCAGGGCTTCCTGCGCATCGTCAATGAGGACTTCAAAGCCTTGAAGGGAAACTGCAACGGGTATCGTGACGTCCACACGCCGGACGGTTCGGATCGCTTCAGGAGTTACGTCACCAGGGATCCGGACAGCGACGTGGTCACGACCTACGATCATCCGGCATGGCTCAACGTCGACAGCCGCCTGGGCATCGTCTACACGGGCACCGGGAAAACCGTCTACCACAACCGCCACTTTTACGAGGTCTGGCGCGCCGTTGCGGACGACCTTACCCTCAGCCGGGTGGACGAATCGTTCGACGTAAACGCCGGGAAGACCATTTCCGAACTCACGGCGCTCATCGCCCCGGATTGCAGCCATCGAAAAACGGCCGGTATCGGCTTTGTGACCATGGAATCGGGACGCTCCGCCATCGGCCTTCTCGCGGACAGTCACCTTGCCCTGGCCAACTTTGGCGCGAAAGCCGGCGCGTTTACTTTCACGGCGCAACGCTCGGGACTCAACGGGGTCCCAATCTTCGGGGGCGTTACTCGACTTGACGAGGACACCGTAGCCTTCGAGCGAAACCTCGGTGCGGGCGAAGCCCGCCTGCAGGAAGCGATTCTGAACGTCGACACGGACGGCGCGCTGGAATTCAACGCGACTGAAACCGGGGCGGTCTGGGCGAGGAACACGGGTGCCGCATCGGCCCGGGTCACGCACGACGGCGGCGAAACGCAAATTCCGCCCGGGGATATCGCCGTCCTGGAATAGACCGGCGGAGCGAAGACTCCAGATAACGCCCTGTTTCGGAGGGTTTTATCGCGTCGCCGCGTTGCTGTTTATTTTGGATTGAGGTAAAGAGGGCCGAGACGGATGCTCAGGCCCTCTTTCTCATGCGTGATCCAGGTCCTCGGCCCGACTTAACGAGCGGATTCCGTTACCATCTCACCCTGAAGCGCGTTTCCGCCATCGCCCTTCTGCCCGTGTGCAGGTCCTCCACCACAACTCGAAATGCCCTCGGTCCCGGCGACGCGCCATCCATATCCACGCGCAGGTCGCGCGGCTCCCAATTCCGGGCGCCCCGGTACGTGTATGAAACGGCCGTCGTCCAGTCGGCAGGGTAGGCGTCGCCCATACCCTCCGGCAGCGACTGCATCTGATAGCTGATTCGGTAGTGCGTGGCGCCGAAGTCGTCGCGCGAGAGATTGTAGATTTCGAAATAGAACCAGGCCTGCCCTTTCGTGCGGCACACCTGCAGCGGATTCGGGAGCAACGCGAACTGCTCACGGCCGTAGGGCGCGTTCTCCCGCATCCGGATGCGTCGCGCCATCAACAGATCGCTGATCTCCAGCGTATCCGGACCGAAAGATCGTACCCGCAGCCGTTCCCGGAACGTGCCCACTCGCTTCGTCCCCCGGTCTTCCACCTCGGCCGCGAGGAAATAGGTCCCCGGGTCAATGATCACGCGTTCCCCTGCCAACAGGAAGCGCTCGTCCGTGGATTCATAGACGACCCGCGGCATTCGCTCCACGTTTGAGACGCTGTGCCGGACGGTATCCCAATCGGTGTCGAAGAGAAAGAGCGCCTGCCTGGCGTCCACTCCGGCGTTTCCATCGTCCCCCGACACGGTATGCCGCACGTTTTCTTGCGGAAGCGCGTAATATACCTCGATGCGCGTATTGCCGTTGTCGTGCCGGAACTGCGCAGTCTGGCATGGCGCATCATACTGCAGAGGATGCTGATATAGGTCTGGTACCGCCTTTACCAGTTGTTCGAGTTTCAGGCGTTTATTGCCCCGCCTGGCCGTTACGAACCGCCAGGAGTCCCAGGTAACCGTAGGAACGAATATCGCTGTAAACGGGCCGTAGTCCCAAACGTCCTTCCTGCCCCGCCCGGGACCGTCCATGTACCGGACGCGGGGGTCTCCGTACCGTATGTAGACCTGTCCCATGTCGGTCTGCCATCCTTCCCGCCCGAGCGTGGGATCGGAGAAGCGCAGGTTCGCGTAGGCCACGCGCCGGCACTGTTCCAGCAGGCGTTCGTTGACCGACGTCAGGTAGATCGGGTCCTTTCCCAGCCAGAAGTTCCGAATTTCCTCGTCGCTCGGGGGCGGTTCACCCTCGGTTTCTGCAGGGTTTCGGACCAGGAAAACCGACTGCATGAACCTCCGTGCCGATTCGGTCATCCGGTTCAGCCCGTCCACGTAGGCGCGATAGGCCCTTTCCAGGTCGCCCTTCAACTGATAGCCCAGGCCGGCGAAAAAGTGGGCGTTCCAGTTTCCCGGCCGCCGCTGTCGGTAGGCTTCGAAGAGCTCGATCAGCGGCTCGGGCATTTCGGCGGCGTAATAGGCCAGCCCGAGATACTGATGCGACGGCCAGTGGACGGGGTCCAGGCTGATGGCGCGGGTGAGATAACCGATTCCGGTTTCGATGCCGAGATCCGGATATTCGACGAACGTCAGTGTCTTTCCGCCTCTGATTGAATACATCCCGATCGCAGCTTCCGTGTCGTCATCGAGCCTGTCCGTGAAGTAGGTCCACTCCCAGGCCCAGACCGCAAAACGCCCCGCCCAGAACAGACCCTCCAGATGATCCGGGTCCAGTTCCAGGACCTGGAGCGCTTTTCGGTATGAATCCGGACGCTGCAATGTCCGCCATAACAACTCAGCATGGGTTGCCTGATAGTCCGGGTTTTCGCGCTCACGCATCACGGCGCGCAACAGCCAGTGGCCGGCTGTCTGACGGGAAACCGGCGTGCCCCCCGCCATGTAAAACCGCGCCAGAGCGTGCATCGTCTTCCCTGACCGGTCATACCGCAGCGCGCGTTTCATCAGGGCTTCGCGCCGGTCGCGATCCAGAAGCGTATCCGCCGCGGCAGCCAGCAGCGAGTCCACACTGGCAGGATCGGACCGTCCGGCATCGACGCTTGTGATACCAAGGGCCACCAGGCAGATCGTTATCGCCATCCGAACCACTCAGAGTTCTCCCTGTCGAACCCGCGGGCAGGACTTGCGCGCAAGTGTGTCATCTGCAATGAAGAGACACAATTACTGACTGACAACAAGACGGTATTGCAAATCCCATTGTCAGTCATGACTCTGTTCACTAACGTAAGACACGTCCCGGCGGGTTCGGGTTCAACTATTCTGACCGAAATCAGGCGCGCGCTCAAAGAATGTCGGGCCGTGAGAACTGGCGTCTACACTACAAAAAGAAGGGCCCTGAACGGACCCTTCTTTGGAAACGGACTGTATACATACTCACCGCTGTCCAGGAAAGATTGGAAAAGACGATCTTGGATGCGAAAGTACCTGGTTTTATTGAATGTCGTTTCGAAATGCCACTGCGGGTCACCTTCCTGTGGCCACGGCAGTCCAAATAAAGGAACCGATCTGTGACCGGCGTAGTTGGCGTTCCCCGGAGCGAGGGCAGGATGCCCTCGCTCCGGTTACTGGTGGATCACGTCGTGATAGCGGGCAAATTGACTTTGGTCGCAGGGCGTCAACGCTGCGTCTGTCTCTTGTGCGTCAAAATTGAATCTGCCTTCCTGCAAGATTGCTCAACAACAATTGGAACTCATCCATGCGCTGGTTGCCTCTGAAAATGAGCAGGTTCACACCTTCGATCCCCTCCGTCGTCGGGAAGTCGATCTGGCCGAGAAAGGCGACGAAGGCCTCGTGGAAGGTGGCCAGCCCGTGCTCGTACGAATCGTGAATCCGTCGCAATTCGCCGTCGTCCGGCCGGATGTTCCGTACCTGTACCTGCAACGTCTCCAGACGGGCGATCAGATTCGACGTGAATTGCCGTATCCAATACCTTGAAACCACGCCCCCCGACCATCCCTGGGTGATGGAACCGAATTCGGCATTCATCAGGTGCACTGTCTGGTAGGTTCGAGAGACGTCTACGAGGTACGCGTTAAAATCCGACGCGGCGACCGACAACATCTTGCCCGTGGCGTCAGGCGCCGGTTCGACGACCCCCACGGGGTCCGAAGAACCACAGCCCATACAGAGGATCAGGAGCATGCCCAGACGACGCTTCATATCTGTTATCCTCACATCCTGCCTGATGCCACGCTGCAGTAATCAATTCTGCGAAATGGCGGACGGCTTGCGAACGCCCTCCAGCGGCTTTTCGTACACTGCCCGCCGCAAGACCACCTCAAAACCCAGACGGCGGTACAGGCGAACGGCCGGTTCCAGCGTTTCGCTGGTATTCAGGATGGCTTCCCCGTACCCCAACGCTTTCAACTTGTGCAACGCACGCACGTTCAGTACCCAACCCAGACCCTTCTTCCGGTGCTCCGGTACAACCGCTACCCAGTGAATCAGCCCGACGTCCTTCCCCCGATTCGTCGCCGTCCAGGCTGTGGTTGTGCCAACCGGTTCGTCGCCGAAAACCGCGAAAAGGACTCGCTCCGGATAGAAATACGGCGAGTTCAGGTACTCCTTTTCGAAGTCAGCCTCCGTCCAGGCCCTTCCGCCTGCGTTCTCGCTCATGAAAGCCGCATTCTTGATCCGTACGAATGCCGTGTCGTCGCCGGGCCGGTAGGTTCTGACGCGATACCCCGCCGGCGGCTTCGCATCGGGAAGGTCCTTGAGTTCCCGCCACATCTTCAGGCTCGCGCCGAACACGGGTTTCCATCCCGTCTGTTTCAGGAGTCCGGTTGCGGCCGCATTGTCGCTGTCGACAGCCGAGCCGGTCCGCAATGCCTGAAAGCCGTTTTCGCGGGCAACCCCTTCCGCTTCCATCAACAGGCGTCGACCCAATCCCGCGCGCCGGCGGTTGGGATGTACCCCAATGAAACTCAGCGTCGCGACCCGTTCTCCGTCCGTATACTTCATTGCACAGACACCAACGGGGGTCGATCCGTCGGACGCCAGCAGGATCTCGTCGTTACGCAGGCTTTCGAGCACCTCTCTGGCCGGCGGCGCCAGGTCTCCCGCCCCCCCGGCACATCGCGCCATCAGCTCCGCGAGATCCTGTGTTGAAACGGACCCGTCCATCAATTGAACCGATGCATTCACGAGAGTTTGCCTTCAACATGATCCAGAAACGTCGGTTTTCCCGACGTAACGCCTCCGTCCGCCACCACAACCGCGCCGGTGACGAACGACGCCTCATCCGAGGCGAGAAACAGCGCCACGTTTGCGATTTCCTCAGGTCTGCCCACGCGCTTGAGCGGATACACCTCGGCGATACGTTCGAATATTTCCGGGTCCTTTTCGAGTACGTGCTGCCAACCTTCCGTGTTCACGGTGCCGGGGCAGATTGCATTCACCCTGACGCCCCGTGGTCCGTAATCTACCGCCGTTGTCCTGGTAAGCGAAATGACGCCTGCCTTCGCGGCGCTGTATGCGCTCTCTCCAAACGACATGATCGCGTTGACGGACGATATATTCACGATGGATCCGCCGCCACGATCGATCATCCGCGGAAGCGCCGCACGGCTGCAAAGGTAGGCGCTCTTCAGGCATCCCTCCATATTCCGGTCCCATAAATCCGGATCAATATCCAGGACTTTGGTACCGTGGCAATAATAGGCGTTGTTGACCAGAATATCAAGACCGCCATATGCTCCCGCAGCCCGTTCGCAAGCGCGATTTACGTCCGTCACATCGGTCGCGCTGCCCACCACGAGTGCGGCCTCTCCATCGGCCCTTTTGATTGTCTCAACCACGGCCTCCCCGCGGTCCCGATCGAGTTCCAGTACAACCACTTTCGCGCCTTCCGCTGCGAACCGCGTCGCCACGGCCTTGCCGATGCCCGCGCCGCCGCCCGTAATCCAGGCGACTTTGCCCGCTAACCGCATCGAATTCTCCTTTGGCCCCAACGGTTCGAAGTTGCGATTTAGCCATCGGCTACATTGCCAGATAATGGCAGCCAACCTTAATCCGAAAAAAGGCAACGGCAAAACTTACCACAAAAAGCACAAAAGGCACAGAAGAAATCAGCGCAAGAGCGGGGCATCGAGGTCGTACAAATGGATGAAATTTCCGTTCACGTCCAGTTACCTCAAGTATCTGGGGTCCTTGACTTCAATTCGCTTTTGTTCTTCTGTATATAATCGACATTCAGGACCCCGGGTAATTGCAATTCAAGGCTAACCGCTATGAACGAATATACCGGAGCCATCCGTTCGTGTCAACGAACACTATCTGAAACCGGACTCTCTGAAAGACATAGACTGCGCAGGATTGCAATGACGAAACCAACTTTTAAACGGTGAAGACACAATGCTGCGTCCATTCGACAGTGTCTTCAATTCCACATACACATCTGTTGAGTTGAACACCCTTTAGTTTACATCCGCCACTGCAGCGACCCAACTGGTCAAAGCGGTCTTCGCGCCTACCGAAACGTGGTCACTGAGCTTGTCGAAGTGCCCGCGTTTCGGCACTCGTTCGGCGCCATTGTACAGCCCTTCGCCGACCCTTCGACAGGCTCAGGGAGCGGCTTCGGGCACGGCTAACGACCTCAGGTTCAAGAAGCACCGTATGGTTCACATTCTCCATTGTAACAGACGAAAGACTGTCAATAATTCGACTCTACACGTAATAACTGAACCGGAATAGACAAATCCGTGTCCTTATTTATGGGTCGGATGATCTGCGATAATCCAGCCGGTATACAAAGGGATCTTATATCTTATTGATCCTGATGCAAAGCGAGAAAAGTCAGGATGGCGTCCTCTTGCTGGAAGGTTTAGAAATGTCAATAAAACCACATCTGTTTACTGTGTTGGCCGTGCTTTTTTCAGTATTTCAATCTCTAGGCGACAGTGTTATCGCGAATTCCGTGGACTCGCTGGAAGCGCTGCGCGCTGCACGAGATTGGGTCGGTCTGGGGTACGCTTACCTTGAGCGCGGTGATTTCGAAGATGCCAGGAAGGCATTTCGGCGAGGCGCGAGAGGAGATTCCGCGGCTGCGGCGTACAATGGGATGGGACTGGCATACGGACGCGACCCGAAGGCGGTCAAACGGAAGGCCTTCGAGTATTTCCGCCGCGCGCTGGGGGTCGACAAGGGTTATCTCGAAGCGCGAATGAATATCGCAAGGCTGCATATCCAGCTTGGCGACCTGAATGCAGAGCATGCTTTGGAGGACGTGATCGAGGCGCATCCGACCTATGCGCCGGCCTATCTAATGCTGGCGGACTGGTTCAGGGACAGCCTCTTCCCTGAAAAGAGAATTGCCCTCTACAACCGATATCTTGAGATCGTGCCCGGAGAAATACGGGGGTATCAAGGTCTCGCCATGACGTACATCGAACTTCACAATTATCCAGAAGCGTTGAAGGCGCTTGAACCCGCCCTCACGGATACATCATCCGATTCACGGCTACTGCCGCTGGCCGCTCAGGCACATGCAGCGCTGGGCGATCCGGAGCAGGCTGTTGAGCTTTTCCAAAACTATTTTCACGCATTGCCCGACAGCGAAAGGGCGTTATATGAGGATTTGTCCCTCGTGACCTTTCCGGCAGAGCTTGAGACCTATACGGCCAAGTCAGGCAAGGAAAAGGCGGAGTGGCGTCGAGATTTCTGGAAGAAACGCGATATGGCGCTGGTTTCGGCGGGGAAGGCGCGGGAGGCGGAGCACTACCGGAGGGTGTGGCATGCCCGGACGTTTTTCGGCGAGAAAGTGTTCCCGTGGGACCGGCGAGGTGAGGTGTACATCCGGTATGGAGAGCCCGAGTATCGTGCGCGTTCGGACAGGGTCAACGCGTATCCGCCGAGCCTGGCGATCCAGCGGGTACGCGACGTGCACGGGCAGCAGATCTACGGCGTTTACGACACCAAATCGGATCTGGAGAGGCCCAAGGGATGGACTCTAACGGACAAGTCCGCTAAGGAGGAGGAGTGGGTATACACGAAAGTCGCAGGCGGCCTGCAACTGATTTTCAAGGATAAATGGTTCGACGGAGATTGGGACTTTCTGATTGGCGTACCCGGCAACGACATTAGCCTGACCCCAAGGATATTGTCGCTGAGTCCGGCTGTGGTTTACAGGAAGGCGACACAGACAATGCCGGATTTCTACGACGTTCCTCCCGGGATGGACCCCCTCGAGTTCTACTACGACACGGCCAGTTTCCGCGGCTCAGACGGTGGCGCCGCGGCGGTGGAGGTCTATTTCGGCATTCCTTTGGACCTGGTGGAGAGCGAAGAGACGGCAGGAAGCAAACTCTCCGACGTCAGGATGGTGGCGGCGTTAACGGACGCGAGTGGCGACGTATACCGCCGACGGCAGACAGACCTGGTTTTTCCGGCGCCTCAAGGCGAACAGGCTGCGCGCGGCACTTTTGCACCGGACCTGATTCGGATTGAGGTTGCGCCTGGAGACTACCGGCTTGCCGTACAGCTTGTGGACCGGATCTCGGGAAAGTGGGGGGTGTACCTGCAGGACTTGAACGTGCCCGATTTTGTGGACTCGCTCTCCGTCAGCGATCTTCAGCTGTGCTGGAAGATATCGGAGACGACGCGGGAAGGAAAATTCAGAAAGGAAAACCTCTGGGCGGTACCGATGCCAAGCCGGAGCTACCGGCAGGACACGAATATACATATTTATTACGAACTGTATAATCTGCAGACAGACGCGTTCGGAAGAACCAGATACCGGGTTTCCTACTCCATTCAGCGGGATGCCCGCATGGGGAAGGGGGTCTTCGGCGCGTTATCGTCGCTGGTGCGGAGGATTATTTCAGCCGGAATAGAGGAGGTGGTTGTGAGCTACGACCGGACAGGCGCCGACGCGAGCGAGGCAATCTACTTCGAACTGGACGCCGGAAACCTCAAACCCGGCTTCAGCCGGATCAGGGTATTGGTGACCGACCTGAACAGTTTACAATCCGCGACTCGCACGGCCATCTTTCACGTTGAATGACAGGATAGGGGCCAAAAGTCGCTTTGCGTTGACTTTGCCATCGGCAGGATCACGCGCGTCGGATTCTTGGCGCAGTCTCCGAAGAGTACGTCTTGCGTTTCCCCGCGCGAACCTCGAGGACCTCGGCCAACGCCGTCGTCGCTTCGCGAACGAGGCACTCGGTATCGACGCCCCTGTGGCCGGGACAGTACGCCTCCAGCTTTCGGATGCCGCGGGTCAACAGGTGTTCCGCGCCCGCGTAATTCTCGCACGTCAGGTGATAGAAGCCCACGGCGACCTGAATCATGCCCTGAAAAAAGGGTCTTTCGGATCCCCGCACATCCATCCAGACGTCCTCCCACGTGTCGTGAGACGCGTAGAAGTCGCCGGCGTTGAATTCACGGATGCCCCGTTCGAATCTTTCTGTAATGTCGGATTCTCGTACCATCGTATCCAGCCCTGATTCGCAGCCGTAAACCGCCGGTTGGCGATACCGGATCGAGTACCTTCACACTGGCTTCCTCATCGGCTCCACCGACAATATAAAAAAAAGCGGGCTCCGAACCATATAGAGCCCGCTTGCGACGCGTTTCAAAGCTAACCTCTCGAATCCAGTCCCAGATAGATTCCCCTCCTCCTGACATACCCGTCCGTGTTCTTTCTGAAATCCGCGATCTCTTCTTCCGTCAGTTCCCGCCTTACCCTGGCCGGCACCCCCGCCGCCAGCGTCCGGGGCGGAATTTCCATGTGTTCGAGAACCAGCGCGTTCGCCGCGACGAGCGATTCCTCGCCGACCCGTGCCCGATTCAACACCGTCGCGCCCATTCCGATGGTCGCACCGCGATCGACCAGACAGCCGTGCAGAATCGCGTTATGCCCAACCGTAACGTACTCGCCCACGGTACAGGGACATCCCGGATCGGTATGCAGGACCGCTCCGTCCTGGATATTGGACCCCTTGCCGATCCGGATCGGCTCCTCGTCACCGCGCAACACCGCATTGAACCAGATACTCGCCTCTGCTGCGACCCGCACCTTTCCTACAAGTATCGCACCGTCGGCCAGGAATGCCGATTCATGAACATCCGGACGCGCGTCCAGATATGCCAAGCTCGCCAATATCACCTCACGGATATCTGCCGGTTGCAGTCGGCGTCCGGAGACCGGACGTTCACGACTGATCACCGCCGCACTGGACGAAAACCGAAAAACAGAGCAGCCTATCTGCCGCGGGGCCCGCGCCTTTCGTTGTCTTCATCACCGTCCGAGTCTCGATCCCGCCCGTCGCGTACAGGTCCCAGCACGAATTCACGTTTGCCGGGACCGCCGCTGGAGCGGAACAGACCCGTGAAAAAGCCGATTGCTCCGGATATTGCGCCGAACAGAAGCGCTGTCTCCTTGACCGGCGAGTCCGTCTGCCATCCGGCAAACGTACCCACAATGGCGCCGGATATTGCGCCTCCGACGCCCATCCGGATTGCGGTGCCGAGTTTTTTCGAACGCTTCCCTCGAAGGAACAGGACCCGGTCGATATCTTCAACCGGAACCCGCCGGGCGTCGAGACCGGACTGTACCAGTATGGTACCGTCGTCGTATTCCGGCAGCAACTGTCCCTCGATCCGTTCCCCGTCTTTCATGACCACCCCGCCTCGAAGCCGGCGCGTTATTCCGGCGCGTGGACGCCGCTCTTCGAAGGATACCTTCCGGTCGGTATACCTGGGGTATTCGGAATCTTCCGGCAATTTGGATTCAAATCCGATCTTGTACTCACCCTTCCGGACCTCGTCGAAATGTTCGACGTATTCCCGCAGCCGCCTGAGCGCATCCTCGTCTCCAACCGGAACCGTCCTGTTGGCGATTTTCGGGCCGGACCGGTACCGGATCCTTACCATCACGCGTTCACCGCTTTTCAGGAAAGTGGCCGTCTGTATGCCTGGGACAGCCATATCGAGCAGTCGCAGCGGAACCCGTTCGTTATAGACGCTGCGCCCCTGGAACAGGGAGTAGCGGTTGCTCTCCTCCAGGTCGATATCCGGGCCTACGAGCGGGCTAAGCACTACAAGGTTGCCCTCGATCTGCCGCACGTCCACGATGGCCCAGCCTGCATCCTCCAGGGCTTCGATGGTCCGGATGGTTTTGGGGCGTTTTTCGCCGGTCTCTTCTCCCGTTTCCGCATCTTCGCCGCCAGGATCCGCCGCCCGGGTCTGACTCGCGCCGACAAGGCTGGTCCACAGCATGCAACCGGCGCACAGCAACGCGATTGACTTTCGAAACATGACCATCTCCCTGGTTTTGAGGTGATTTCCCGGTACGACTTCAATATAAGAGGCTGTTTTAAGTTGACCGGTGGGTTCCCGGTCGCGAGCCGATATAATGAAAAAAACGGGTCGTCGACCCGCGCACCAGCAGTCAGCCTGTGCATTGCACTGCCCCGTAGACGCCCCATCGGCGCTAAAGTTCCGTTTCCGGGAACGCTACGGCGATTGGTCCTTCAGATCCTCGATCCCGGCTGTAATCCCTTCCATAATGTACGGGCGATATTTTTTGAACGTCGTCCTTCGTCTGAACCAGCCATCGTCCGCCGCCGCCGTTCCCGCAACTCTAACGAATTGCATCAGGTCGATTCCATCGGAGTCGACCTCGCCGTAGAGCCATACATCCAGCCGTCGCCGGACGTTCTGCAGGGATTCCGGCGATACCGGCATCGCCTTGTCGAGCGGGAAGAAGACTTCGCCGTCCGCAAGCACCGAGGCGTCGCGCAGGAATTGTCGGGAGGGTCGAACAAGCTGATCCGGATTGCACACGGCCATTCCGGTGACAAAGTCGATATCGCCATCCGCAACCACGTCCATGAACAGGGTGCGCATGCGGTTCCGCAATCCGCCGTAGTCCTCCATCAGGCGATTCGAACGCGGATTCACACCCACGTGAAGCGTTCCCAGCCCGTTGTACCGCCGGCACTCCGAAACGAAATCGGCCTCGTTGTCGAACAACCCGATGCCGATGACGTGGTCTCCGTCCGTCGCCTTGAGATGCGTAAGTCCGAGTTCCGGACTGTGCTGCAGCAGGTCGTAATGCCGCCGCACGTCGCGCTCACTGAAGGACTTCACCCTTCCGCTCTCCGCGTTCTCCGGCCGAGTAACCGCCTGCCGTCGCGGATCTGCGCCGCAACGGATTCGTAGCCCGTTCCCCCGCTCAGTTTCCGCCGGTTGACACTGGCGTCTGCGCGAAGCGACCCCACCACGTCCGCCTCGAACAGGCCGCATTCCGAGTGAAGGGTCCCCAGGTCGAGTTCGTCGAGGCGCCGCCCCTGTGACAGGGCCGTCCGGACCAGCCTGCCCACGATCCGATGGGTTTCACGAAAGGGCAGTCCTTTACTCACGAGATAATCCGCGAGGTCCGTCGCAACCACGGCGCCGTCGAGAGCTTCGCGCATCCGATCGGTCAGGACCGTCATTGTCCGCCACGCGCCTGCGAAAACCTCCATCACCTGATGAATCGTATCGACTGTATCAAAGAACGCCTCCTTGTCCTCCTGAAGGTCCTTCGAATAGGTGAGCGGCAATCCCTTCATCACGGTCAACAGCGCCATAAGATTGCCATACACCCGCCCCGTCTTTCCGCGGACCAGTTCCAGCGAATCCGGGTTCTTCTTCTGCGGCATCATGCTCGAACCGGTGCTGTACGCGTCGTCGAGTTCGATAAACCGAAACTCGGACGACGACCACACGATCAGGTCTTCGCAGAACCTGCTGAGGTGTCCCATGAGAATCGCGGCGGCGGCCATGTACTCCAGGAGATAGTCCCGGTCGCTGACCGCGTCGATGCTGTTTTCGGTGATCCGAGAGAAACCCAGTTCCGACGCAAGGAATTCGCGGTCTACCGGATAGGCGCTGCCGGCGAAGGCGCCCGATCCGAGCGGCATCGCATCCGCCCGATCGGCGCACCCGGCGAATCGTCCGCGGTCCCGTTCCAGCATCCAGAACAATGCCATCGTGTAGTGCGACAGCCGCACGGGTTGCGCCTGCTGCAGATGAGTGTATCCCGGCATCAGGACGTCGACGTGGCGATCGGCGAAATCCACCAGGACGGTCTGCAGGCGGTCGATGCCGGCAACGGTATCCCCTGCCGCCTCCCTCAGATACAGCCGCTCATCCAGCGCCACCTGATCGTTCCTGCTGCGGCCCGTATGGAGCTTGCCGCCCACGTCGCCCACGATCTCGATCAGCCGCGCCTCCACCGCCATGTGTATGTCTTCCAGGTGCGCGGCCAGCGCGAGGCGGCCATCGGCAATTTCCGCTTCCACCTGATCCAGCCCCTTCAGGATGCGGTCCAGTTCCTGCGCCGTCAGGACGTCGATTTTCGCCAGCGCTTTCGCCTGCGCCCTGCTTCCGGCGACGTCGGCCCGGTAGAGCCTCCGGTCGAACCCGATGGACGCGTTGAATTGCTCCATTGCGCTTTCCGACGCCTCGTCGAAGCGACCCGACCATGGCTTTTTTGCCGGTTCACCCATTGAATTGTCCCTAAGAAGCTGTCTTAAAATTCCCAGCGGTCTTCGCACGGCTGCAAAAGCGCCGGTCGGCGTTGGTCAAACCCACCCGTATCCAATGTATCGAGGCTGCGCGCCCCTCGCCTCTCTTAGCCGGTTTTTCCCGCCTTGACCGCCACTTTTTCGCTCTCGCTCGGGAAGGCACCGGTAATTTTAAAACAACTTCTAACAGCCGGCGAATCCCATGAAGGGGACTCCGGGTCCTTTTCTCTCAGTTTTCCGTCAGCCCACCATCCACCTGCCGCGACGCATTCAACGCCCTCGCCCCGACACTCAGCACGTTCAGAAATCCCTCCGAATCGCGATGGTCGTAGTCGCCGATCGCTTCCATCGAGGACAGTTCCGAGGAATACAGGGAATGCGCCACGGCCGCGGAGGATTGATAGGTTACCGAGCCCTTGTACACCGAAACGGTCAGCGAGCCCTCTGCCAGCTTCCGTACGGGCGAGAGGGCGCCTCGAATCATCTGCGACGACAGATCGAAATAATACCCCTGGTAGATCTGCTCGGCAAGCACCGAGGAGAGCGAATCGTAAAACCGCCGCGCCCGCCTGTCGAGCACCTGCTGCAACAGGAACTGGTAGCATGCGCCCAACAATGCGAGCCCCGGGCTTTCGTACACACCCCGTGACTTTATGCCCACGAAGCGATTCTCGACGGTGTGGATGCCGATGCCGACTCCGTGACGCCCGGCAACGTCGTTGGCCGTGGCGATCGCCGACACGGGATCCACGTGCTCCCCGTTGACAAGTACGGGACGCCCTGCTTCGAGCGTGACGGAGAACGTCTCCGGGCGATCCGGCGCGTCACCCGGGAATACGCCCATGCCCGGCTCGATAAAATCCGCCGCCACGTCAAGGTATTCCAGTTTTCCCGCCTCGTGCGTCAATCCCAGCAGATTCGCATCCGTTGAATACGGCTTGTCCTGCGTCGCCGTAATGGGCAGGTTTCGGGCCTGGCAGTAGGCGATCATCTCCCTGCGTCCGCCGAAATGCTCCAGGAACGCGTCGTCGCGCCATGGCGCGTAGACACGCACGGCGGGCGACAGCATATTGGCGACGAGCTGGAAGCGCACCTGGTCGTTCCCTCGGCCCGTGGCGCCGTGCGCGAGAACGTCTATATCGCGGGCCTTCATCGCCTCGAGGATGCCCCGCGCGGTCACGTGCCGGGCAAGACCGGTCGTGTTCCAGTACCCGCCCTCGTAGACGGCATTGGCGAGGAGCATCGTGATTGCCTCCTCGGCCAGTTCCGACTTCATGTCCAGGATGACCGAGTCCACGGCCCCGCAGGCCAGCATCCGCCGGCCGATATCCTCGATATCGTCCTCGTCCGGCTGCCCGATATCCGCGGTCATGCTCACCACCTCCACCCCCTGGTCGGCAAGCCAGCGCGTAACCGTACAGCTGTCCAGCCCGCCGGAAGCCGCCAGCGCAATCCGCTTGCCCCGAATGTCCGCCAATTTCATTACAGACGCTCCTTTCCCCTCGTCCGCCGGCTAGCCTTTCAGGATTTCGTTGAATTCGTCCATCACGTGGTCGACATTCGCCTGATCAACAACCAGCGGCGGCAGAAATCGCACAACGTCGGGTCCGGCTGCACATACCAGGATTCCCCGCTCACGGAACGCGCCCATCACGTCGGCGGCAGGAACGTCCGCCAACACGGCGCCCGCGATCAGCCCCATGCCGCGCACTTCGGTGATTTTGTCGGGAAACCGTTCCCTGAGTGCGTTCAGCCGGCCGTTCAGATGGTTCCCCTTAGCCTTTACAGCCGCAATGAACCCCGGATCCGAAAGCTGCCTGAAGACCTCGATGCCCACGGCGCAGCTGACCGGATGCGCCCCGAACGTAGCCGCATGGTCGCTGGGTTCCACGGCATCGGCAACGTCCTGGCTCATCAGTGTCGCGCCAATCGGCAGGCCTCCGGCCAGGGGCTTTGCCAGCGTCATTATGTCCGGTTTTACGCCGTAGTGCTCGTAACAGAACAGGGCGCCGGTCCTGCAGAGTCCGGACTGAATCTCGTCGAACACAAGCAGCATTTTCATCTCGTCGCACAACTGCCGCAGGCCTTCGATAAACGACGGTTCCCCCGAATGAATACCGCCCTCGGCCTGGAGCGGCTCCAGAATCACCGCCACCGTCTCCGCGTCCACCAAACGCTCCACCGATTCGAGATCGTTGAATTCCGCGAACGAGACTCCGGGCAGCAACGGGCCGAAGCCCTTGTGGTACTTCGGTTGACCTGTCGTGGAGACCGACCCCATGGTGCGTCCATGAAACGAGTTGTTCATCGCAACGAACTTGTACTTCGCGCGATCCTCGAAGTTCCTGTACCCCCATTTTCGAGCGAACTTCAGCGCGGCTTCCCAGGACTCGGTTCCGCTATTGCAGAAAAACACGCGATCCGCGAATGAACGGTCGCACAGCATGCGCGCCAGCCGGGGCGCGGGAATCGTGTGGTACAGGTTCGAGACGTGGATCAGCTTCCGCGCCTGGGCCGAGATCGCGTCCCCAATGGTCGGGTTGTTGTATCCCAGCGCGTTCACGGACAACCCGCTCACAAAATCCAGATACTGTTTCCCGTCGGTGTCGAACAGATGCACCCCGTCCCCCCGCTCCAGGACGAAGTCGGGCCGCGCGTAGGTCTGTAGAATGTAGTTCTGCTCGAGGTCGATTATCTCTTTCGTGTCCATCATCCACTCCCCGTGTTTTTGGGTGCCTTAGCCACAACCCGAACCGTTCTGTGCTTCATTGGACAATCTCGGTGCCGATCCCCTCACGCGTGAAAACTTCGAGCAGCAGGGCGTGCGGGACCCGTCCGTCTATAATGTGCGTCTTGTTTACGCCCCCTCTCACCGAACGCACGCAAGCCCGGAGCTTTGGAATCATCCCTCCCTTTGCCGTGCCGACCCGGATCAGCCTGTCCACGTCGTTGACGTGCAACGTTGATATCCTGGTGTCCGGATCGGCGCTGTCACTCAAAATGCCGTTTACGTCCGTCAGAAAAACGAGCTTCTCCGCCTCGAGCGTCCGCGCGATTTCCCCCGCGGCCGTATCCGCGTTCACGTTGTAACTCCTGCCGTCGGGGCCCAGGCCGATCGGCGCGATCACCGGAATCGTCTCCTCTTCGCAAACCCTTCGAATCGGTTCCGGATCCACCCGGTCTACGTCGCCCACGAACCCGATATCCACCTGCTTTCCGTCGGACGCCGCCAGCGCGTAGTGTTTGCGTACGTGCATCACGCCGGCTTCCCTGGCGGACATCCCGTGCGCGCAACCGTCCAGCGCCCGGATTCCCTCCACAATTCGTCTGTTTACCACACCGAACAGTGTGTCCTCCACCACCTGCATCGAATCCGCGTCGGTGATGCGCAATCCGTGGATCCATTTCGATTCCAGTCCGGCTTCCTGCAGGCGTCTGCTGATTTCCTTGCCGCCGCCGTGCACGACCACGGGCCGCATTCCCACGGTTTCCATGAAGACCAGATCCGCGAGGATCGTGTCCGATCCGCCGTCCTTGGGTTGTGTACTGCCTCCGTATTTCACGACGACGATCTTGTCCCGAAACGAGCGGATGTAGGGAAACGCCTCCACCAGCGTGGCGGCTTTCTGAATGAATTGCTCCATCGCACAATCCCGCGTTGCAGGGCGGCCGCGGACCGTCCGTACCCGCCGGCGGTTCAGCCCGTACTGTAAGCGCCGTCAATTCCGTAGAGCCTGGGCAGCCCGAACATCAGGTTCATATTCTCGACCGCCTGGCTGGCAGCGCCCTTACCCAGGTTGTCTTCCATGGCGCAGATATAGGCATACCCGTCGTCTACACCCACCTTGATTGCCAGCTTGTGCGTCCCGACGACGTCGCGCGTGCCCCACTGCCTGTCCTCCGAGTCTGCCACCGGCAAGACAAGGTCCTCATCTGTATACGCGGACGCGATCGCCTCGATCAGCCGCCTGCCGGCCTCATGCGCCGGAAACGATTTTAATCCGTCGGCCAACTCGATCCGTATGTTGGCATTGATGCCCGCGAATACGGAACGCAGAACGATGGGCGTGAAGTTCACCCGAAAACCGGAATAGTACTCCATTTCCGGAACGTGCTTGTGCCGCCGGCCGAAACTGTAGGTGACCTCGTCGGGCTCCTGTTCCACCTCCCTGCGGGCGCCCGAATTCCCCGACGTCGCCACGATCGTCGCTTCGCCCTGTACCATTCCCTTCAACGGATTCAACGCCAGAATAACGCTGGTCGGATAGCAGCCCGGATTACCGACCAGGGGCGCGCCGGCAATTTGGTCGGCAAACAGCGCGGGCAATCCGTAGACCGCGTCTTCGAGAAGCTCAGGCGCAAGGTGGTCCATCCCGTATCCGGCTTCGAAAAGCCGCCTCGGTAACCGGAATGCGCCGCTCATATCGATAATGCGTGCGCCGGCGTTCAGCGCCTGAGGCGCGAACTGCATCGACTCGGGGTCTTTCGTAGCCAGGAATACCAGTTGACACTCGTCCAGGGCGCCCTGCCGGCGCCTGGAATTCTGCCGGAATCCGATCCCGGCCCGATCGTGATGCGCCAGTACCCGTTCGATCTCCTGACCGACCATCCCGGTATCGCCGTAGATGCCGACGTTCAAGACCACGCGAATCCTCCCGCGGCTCCGGATATGCCCGCCAGGGTCGGGGATCCCGATACGCTCGGACAAGGCCGCGCTTCGCGCTTCGCTCCCGGTCCTTTCGACGTCGCTGTCATCCGGATTGCCTCATCGCCTGCCATGCGATTGATCCTTCCGGCCCGATCATTGGGAAATCTCAAGAATTCGCTCTTTCAGCCGTTCCCGTTTTTCCACGGATTGGCACAGGATGAATATCGTATTCTCTCCGGCGATCGTTCCCACGACCTCCGTCCATCCCGCTCGGTCGATCGCTTCGCACACGCCCTGCGCATGTCCGGTAATCGTCTTCACGACGAGCGTATGCCCCGCCCCACCCGTTTCGACGACGAAATCCCGCAACTCCCTCGCGAGCAGATCGGATCCGCTTCCATATTGTCGGGATTCGTCGGTCGGCGCCCGATAGCAGAGACCTCCCGCACCGTCCGGCGCCTTCACGATGCCCAGCTGTTTCAGGTCCTTCGAGAGCGTCGATTGTGTCGAGGATATTCCGGACGCGCTGAGCGCATCGGACAATGCCTTCTGAGTCCCGATTGAACGGGACGCGACGACGTTGAGAATGCGCCGTTGACGTTCTTGTTTGTCACTCATGGAATATTATTCCAAGTTTTCGGAGTATTATTCAGAATATACGCAAAAAAAATCCGGATGTCAAGAATAATTATTCATATTGGCTGATTTTTCGCCGGTCATTTTCGAGCTCAGACCTCCACGACCTTGCCCGGATTCATTATGTTGAGCGGGTCGAGTGCTTTCTTGATCGCCCGCATGACCTTTACGCCCTCGCCATGCTCCTGCTCCAGGGCTGCCAGTTTCCCCATGCCGATCCCGTGTTCACCCGTGCACGTTCCTCCCATTTCGAGGGCGAATTCGACAATCCGCTCGCCGAATCCTTGCGCCTCGGCGAGCTCTTCGGGGCGATCCGGATCGATCAGGAAAACGACGTGGAAATTCCCGTCGCCGACGTGACCGAAGAGCGGCGCAATCAGCGTCGATGCCTTCAGTTCGTCTTTGGTTCTGAGAATACAATCCGCCAGTCTCGAAACCGGAACGCACACGTCCGTCACGTACCCCACCGAGCCCGGGCGCATCGCCTGCGACGCATAATAGGCGTCGTACCGCGCCTGCCAGAGCCGGTCGCGTTCCCGTTGTCCGTTCGCCCTGCGAAAGTCTTCGCCGCCGTGCCGGTCCGCAACCGGTCTGGCCGCCGCGACACGCTCGGCAACGGCCGATTCGGAACCGTGGAACTCGAAAAACAGGGTTGGCGCCACCCTGTAGTCAAAGCCCGAATAGGCGTTGATTGCGCCCATCTGAACGTCGTCGAGGAGCTCGATTCGCGCCATTTCTATTCCCGCCGCCGTCATTTCAAGAACCGCATTTACCGCCGACGATATATCAGGAAACGCACAGACCGCCGCGGATACCGCCTGAGGGACCCTCGCCAGCTTAAGCGTCACCTCGGTGATGACGCCCAGAGTGCCCTCGGAACCCACGAACAAATGCGCCAGGTCGTAACCGGCGGACGATTTTCTCGCCCTTCCTCCGGCCTGAACGATGCTGCCGTCAGCAAGTACGGCCTTCAGCGCCAGGACGTTTTCCCTCATCGTTCCGTATCCCACCGCCGCACTGCCGGATGCCCGGGTCGCGGCCATGCCGCCCAGCGAGGCGTCCGCGCCGGGATCCACCGGAAAATACAATCCCGTCTCCGCGTCAGCCAGATGCAGGTTAAGCTGCTTCCTGGTTACCCCGGCCTGCACCGTTGCATCCAGGTCGGCTGCGCCGATTCTCAAGATACGATTCATGCGGCTCAGATCGATACAGACGCCGCCCCGCACGGCCACGATACCGCCTTCCACGGCCGTTCCCGTCCCGTACGGCACTACCGGTGTCCGGAATCGGGCACAGCATTCCACGATCTTCGACACTTCCTGGTTGCAGCCGGGGAAAACCACGGCATCCGGCAACACGGGCCTATGGTACGAAGCGTCCCCAGCGTGGCTTTCGCGGATATCCGCGTCGGTCTTCATCCGGTCGCCCAGCAGCGACCGGAGTTCCCCGATGACCGGCGCCGGATCCGGAGCCGAAGATCGCATTTTCGCGCAGGCGCTGTCTGTCATTCCCGTCAACCCTCTATCGAGCCGCTCTCGCGGCCACTCACAGATGGCGTTCCAGCCATTGCGTCATTTCCCAGAACACGTGCATGACCGATTCACGCGCGCTGTATCCGTGGCTCTCGTGCGGCAGCATCACAAGTCTGGTTGTCGCGCCGTGACCCTTCAGCGCGTTGTACAGCCGCTCGCTCTGCATGGGAAACGTCCCGGAATTGTTGTCCGCCTGGCCGTGAATCAACAGCAGCGGCGCCTCGATCCTGTCCGCATGCATGAATGCCGACATGGCATGATAGACCTCCGGCGCCTGCCAGAGCGTGCGCTCTTCCGACTGAAAGCCGAACGGCGTCAGCGTCCGGTTGTATGCGCCGCTCCGGGCGATTCCCGCCCTGAACAGATCGCTGTGCGCCAGGAGATTCGCCGCCATGAAACCACCGTACGAATGTCCGCCGATCGCGATGCGGTCCCGGTCCGCAACACCCCGGCGAACGACTTCCTCCACCGCCGATTCGGCGCTGGATACGAGTTGGGTCACGTACGAGTCGTTGGCTTCCACGCCGTCTTCTCCCACGATCGGCATGGTAGGCCCATCCAGCACCGCGTATCCCTGCGTCAACCAGGGCAGCGGCGACGTCCAGGTCACGCGAGTGAATCGGTACCGGGAGCCCGTCACCTGCGCGGCCGCATCGGCGCTTTTGAATTCACGCGGATACGCCCACATCAGCAAGGGCAGCGGACCCTGGTCATCGCTATACCCTGGCGGCAGATACAGGGTGCCGTTCAGGCCGGTTCCGTCCGCCCGCCGGTAATGGATGATTTCCTTCCGCACTTCCCGCAGTTGAGGTGCTGGATGGGGAAATGCGGTCAACTGCCGGATGTCTCCGGTCTCAAGCGCCCGTAAGAACACGTTTGGCGGGCTCTGCGCCGTTTCACGCAACGTCAACAGCAGGCCGGCTTCCTTATCGATCAACCTGACGGGCTGCTCATAATACGGCGGTTCGCACTGCCACATCCTTTCCGCCGACTTCGTTTTCAGGTCGAGCCTGTCCAGGAAAGGGAAATCCCCGTCCGGAGACGCCCCGCCGCCAGCGAGGAAGAGACGCCGGCCGCCGTCACCCGTCAGCAATACCCTCCGTCCTGAGGGATTTGGCGCCAGCAGCGGCACACCCGGATCGCCGTACCGGTCTTCCCACGACCGGTCGAAGAGCAATTCACGGTCGTTGGATGCTCCGTCCGGGGCAAACCGCCAGGTCCTGGTTTGGCGGGTCTTCCACCAGCGCTCGGTCACCAGCGCCATCGCGCCGTCGCCCCACGTCAGACCGGCGTACCGGAGCTCAAGCGACTGCAACAACGCCGGTGCGCGATCGAAGGGCTCGGACAGCGCGTACACGAGATCCCTCACGTCCGTCTCAACGGCCGGATCGCCGCCATCCTGCGCCTCCGCCCAGCACACCATTGCCGCCGCGTCGTTACGCCAACGGAACGAGCGCGGGCCCTCGCGTACGGCATCAAAGGCGATGGGGACGTCCTCCGCCAGCGGCGCATCGACCAGTTCACGAACGACCCGGCCCCACATATCCCGCACTTCAACCCGAACTGGAAACCGATCGTGCGGCGCCAGGTACGAATATGGCCGATGGAGGGTCTCCACGAGCAGATGGGCGCCTCCCGGCGCCGGCTCCGCCCGCCGGATGATTCCTGGCGCGCCCACGTCCCGTTCGCTTCCATCCGGTGCGATCACGACCAGCCTGGAGGTCGCATAGTATTCGAAGAGCGTTTCGTCGTGCGCCCCCTTCAAAAGGTCCTGCCAGGTTCGCGACGGCGCCGGCCGGCCCGTATTTTCCCGGATCTCGGGACCCCGGGGCACCCGGGGCGCTTCGGGGACTTCACCCCGTTCAGCCGGAACAGCCCGGACGATGAGCGACGGGACGCGGTCCGGCGCGGACGGTATCCAGGCGAACGGCGCGCCGAAAATGCCGTTCAGCCTGATGTCGGACACCTGACGCGCCACGCCCGATTCCACGCCGGCGCGCCAGAGCCGGATTCCCGATCCGTCACGTACCGTAAAGGCGAACCGGCGTCCGTCCGGCGCCCATTGCGGCGACCCGATGCGGCCCTCCTCGGGCAGACCCGTCACCGGGCGCTGCAATCCGTCGGAAATCCGCAATAGCGTCAGTCCCGTATAATATCCCGTACGGCTCAGACCGTTGGCATCGGGGTCGATGCGAAGGCCCGCCAGGCGCAACTCCGGCCGGGCCAACTCGGATATGGGCGGCAGGCCCGGTTTCGCGAGCACAAGGATCCACCGCCCATTGGGGTCGATGCTCATGTCCGGTGTGGTTGGCGCGTCCAGCAGCGCCGCAATTTCTCCCGGCGGCATCCGGTATTCGGGTTCTTGTGAGGTGGGGTTCATGTTTCCTTCGAGTTACGTCGACATTCAGGGGAATCCCGGGTTTCCCACTCTATATTGCAACGGGCTCCAATCCGTCCGCCGACCGTTGCCTGTTGACATCGTCAATCCGCCAGGGAACCACGGAACCGTCGGCCCGATACCGATCATAATAGCCGTCCTCATAACGGGCGATCGGCATCAATGTCTTTCTTGAACGGACTGCCTCCAGCGCCTGCGGGGTCATCGTCCCGCCATCCGCCAGATCCACGACCTCGATCTCATCCAGCCTGTTGCTGCCCAGCCCGCGCATGGCCGCAAATCTGAGATAGGGTGTCGCCTCGGTGTCCAGGCCCATCAGGTACGTCGCGACGGCGTCCACGTGGACCTCGTTCTCGCCGATCAGGGTCCACCCGAGCGGGTAATTCTCGCCCTCGTTGAACGCGGTACCGTCTCTGCCAACCAGCCCGTCGACCATGCAAAGCCGGGGAATTTTCAGTGAACGCAGGGCGGCCACCAGGTCGCACAATTTGTGGTAGAACCGGTCTTCGAACAGACTCAAGCCGCTGTCTGTCAGGCGCCAGATCCCGTTTTCGTGTGGCCGGTCGACTTCCTGAATATGACACAGGTGGCGCTCGGGCCGCGCCAGGATACCCATCAGGTTCTTGATTGCCAGGGTCGTACATCCCAGGTTGTGGCACTTCGCCAGCGGCACATTGAAAAAGAACGCGCAGTCCGTCACGTCCCGATAGATCGGGTAGGCTTCGAATACAACCCCCCCGGGCACCGGAACATTCCGGCTGGGGCGGTCGTTCAACTCGGTTAACGTCAACTTTCGGCTGTCCGCCATCCTCGTGTACCCGGCGCCCTTCCATGTATTCCCGTTTTCCGGCTGCTCGCCGGATTGTCCGTCCGCGACCACCAGCCTGCCGGCGTCGACGCCCTTCTCCACGAGCGCGTCGGCCATCCCCGCCAGAAATCCCGGGTGGGTTACAATTCGTTTCTCCGCGGGAAACAGGACCGTCGCATTCGGCTTGAGCAGTACGGTTCCGTCTTCGGGCAGCGCGAGGCCCACGCGCCGCAATGCCTCATGGGCAAGATCCCTGTATGCCTCGAACGGCGCCTCGTTTACCTCGATCCCGGCTCGAAACAGGTAGACTCTCTCGCTGTCTATTCGCATTCTGGCCTCTCCCCTCGTGGATGAATGGACTCGTCTGCCCTGTACGGGGAGACAGTGGATCGTTCGTTGGACTTGACTCGCCTGCCCTCGACGGCGCCAATTGAATATCGGCAGACACGCTTGGAAGCTGTATTAAAATTACCGGTGAGTTCCCGAGCGCGAGCGAAAAAGTGGCGGTCAAGGCGGAGAATCCGCCTATATTTAATGTATCGTGGCTGCGCGCCCCTCGCCACTCTTGGGTGGATTTGCCCAACGCCGACCGGCGCTCTTGCAGCCGTGCGAAGACCGCTGGGAATTTTAATACAGCTTCTATCTGCAGTTCCTTATCGGGTACTTTGAACGCTATTGATTTCAATTATAGTTCAGCATATATTCACGGGGTTACATACGTGAATTCTGACCGGTTGTCTCAGGTCATGGGAATCCGACTCAACACTGAACCGTTGCCATTGTGGCGGATTTTCGCTAATCTTTGCATTGTTGGGTCGATATCTAAAAGAATGCCAACCGTCAGAGACATTACCAGTCCCTATCGATTCTTCTTCTTCAGCTTTGACTGCAACGAACCGAAACATATACACGTTCAGCGGGAAAAACGGATCTGCAAATTCTGGCTCGAACCGATCAGTCTTTGCAGGAATCAGGGTTTTTCAACCAATGAACTCAACCGAATTCGTCGAGCAATCCGAGCAAATATAATTCTGATCCTGGAGAACTGGGATGAACATTGCGAGTAGTTCAGAACCGAGAATTCAGTTTGTCCGGGTTACTGATGACACCATCACAGCTGATTTTGTTGACGGTCGTACAATCAGTGTTCCTCTTGTCTGGTCGTGGCGGCTGTCGGAAGCCACACCGGAGGAACGCGCCAATTACGAAATAATCGGCGATGGGATAGGCGTCCGCTGGCCCGACATCGATGAAGATTTAAGCGCTCAGGGCATGCTGGCAGGCGTTCCGGCTCGTCCTCCCAAACACAGGGTCTGATTCAGTAACTCCGTTTCTATTGGCGGCACAATGCCGCGGTTCATATGCAGGTATGGATAATGCGCTGTTGACGTCGCGCCGCCGATTTCGCAAGATGTCCGCGCCTCACCCCATCGCGTTCAGAACGATCACCCGGCTTCGCTTGAGCGGATCGGGCAGATCCGGATGTAACTCCAGGCTCAGATTCCCGCGGTAACCGATATCGGAAAGGGCGGAGATGGTATTCGCCAGCGCCGCTTCGGTCAGAATGCCGTCCGTCAGGCCCAGATGCAGGTCGCGCGAACCGTCATTGTCGTCCAGATGGACGTATCCCAGCAGCGGGCCCGCGTCCGAAATCACCTCTGTCGCGTCTTCGCCGGACATCTGCGCGTGGCCGATATCCAGAAGCAGAAACAGATTGGGATGCCCAATTTCCCTCAGATACGCAATCGTCCCGGAGGCGGTAGGCAGCGCGGTACCCGGGAAATGTTCCACGCACACCCGCACGCCCAGTTCGCCTCCATGTTCGGCCAGCTTTTTCAATTTCGCCGCATATGTGTCCAGAGACGACGGGTCGTCATCCGGAACGACGTACGCGGTTGATGCGCCCAGCGCGGCGCCAAAGGCCAGCGTCCGTTCGAGATAGGATGCGGCTGTAGATCGGGAGCCCATATCGGGACTGCTCAGCCGGGCGCCTTCCGGCATACCGAACGACGCAGCGATGCAGGAAACCGAAAGCCCGTGCTCCCGGATTTTCTGCCGTGCTCCGTCCGAAGAAAAAGCGAACGGCCTTACGTCGATCCACTCGAACCCCAGCGCGTTTGTCTTCGCGGCAATCGCGTTTTCCGGACCCTCGATGGCCCATACACAGCACGCAAGGTTCATACCGGCGTCTTCCTCATCCGAATCGCGTCCTCGAGCGCGGCGATCGTCCTCCGCTTGCCTGCCATCAGGAACCATCGCCGTCTGAAAACAGCACCAGGTCCGGGACCTCCAGCCAATCGCCCGCGCCGACCATGGCGACCGAATACCTGGGCCCGGCGTCACCGTCCGCCACGGGGAAGTCTCCCATCGTCATCGGCCCTCTGCCTTCGCGGTCGATCCGCCACCCGCCGTCCACTTCTCCGGCGAGCCGTCCCTGCGGTTCCTTCAGGCTGTTCAACAGGATCATTCCCGCCCGCGCGTGAGGATTGGACGCGCTTGTGAGAAGGCGGTCGGCGCGCACCTCCAGCACCGGTCCGCCGGCCACGTTTACGTCTTCGTCCCCGATTGAAAAACAACGTCGGTCAATCACTTTCGACAACGTCACGCTGTCCGAATATCCATCCGAAACCACCGGAATGGCCTGTCCGGGCTGGATGGTATCCTCGATCACGGCGTCGGCAAGCTCGATTGTCCCCCGCGTGTAATCCACGGCCACGATCCGGCTGCGACGCATTCCCTCGCCCTCCAGCCGCAACCGGTCCATCGCCAGCATCCTGCCGTTGAACAACATCGCCCGGACGGGACGACCGTGGCTGTCGAGCACCAGAAAGGCGGTCTGACCGGATATACTGATTCCGTTTTCGAGTGTATAAACACGGTCCGCGTCCAGGGCGTGGAACAGATAATGGGTGCTCCCATCTTCCAGGTCCAACCTGACGGCGGCCGCTCGGAATCCGTCCGGCGTCAGTTCGACCTGTGTCGCACGCCGGACCCTTGGCCTGTCTTTATATGGTTCGAATACCGTCGCGAACCGGCTGGACAGATTGTCGCCGGCTCGCCTGCGCACCAGGAATTTTACGCTCTCGGGCAGGTACTTGTATTTCTGTACCGGCCCGTCGCACGCGAAGAGTTCCTCGTCCCGTCCAATCAGGTGCGCCCGAAGTCCGATGCCGCGCCAGGGGCGTTCCGGCTGGCCCTCCAGGGGCTCCGTCAGGCGCCACTCGGCAATCGCCTCCGCGTTCAGGCGTCCGGCCTGCACGTTGTACAGAAACTGGTAGCCGCTGCCCCGGTATCCCCTGTAGGGCACGCTGGACAATCGCTTGTCCTTCAACTCGGGATCGTCGTAAAACTGCTCGTATGGCACGTCCACTCCCGCCAGCGTCCCGGTTTCCCGGACCGGTCCCAGCGCGGGACGGCAGGCGAACTCCGCCTGGTTGCCGTGCAGCATGTAGTCGTGCTGCCGGCCCCCGTTCACGTAGAATACGTCGAACAGGTAGTGGCGATCCGGGGACGCTTCAACCAGCATATTCACCCGCCGGTAGAGATCGACCCGACCCTCATAGGCGCCTTCGCAGGACGCATCCACGACCTGGGCGAATCCCTCTGAAACCAGCCCGTGCAGCCGACCGGGCCCGCGCCCCTGCCGGACCTCGTCCACCACAACCGTATTGTGCGCCACGGTATTTGTGAAAAATCCCGCGAGCCGATGATTGAAGGCGTCCGTCTGCTCCGGGTATCCGATATCGGTCAGCAGCACATTGTGGTGGGAGAATAACAGGATATTCAACTGGTCGAAATGCCGGTGGGCCTGGTGGTCGCCGTAGAAGAATGACACCGCCGACCGGTTCATATAATCGCCGCATTGCAGATTGGCCATGCCATAGGCGGGAAAGTGAAAGGACCGCAGGCCGATCTCGGGAGCTTCCCCTTCCGGAAGTACCGAAAGCTGCGTCTCAACGGGCGTGCCGAACAGGTCCTGACGGGCGTCCGGTTGCGTCTTCAGCACCCACGCGAGTCGCGGGTCATGCACATACGGAAGCGCGAGTTGGCAGACGGCCGGCTGCCAGGCGCCGCCGTGCGCGAACATGTCGCCCGAATCTCCGGTAGAAGGGGTGAATTTTCCGGCGATGCAGACGTCAAACGCCCAGGTTACCAGTTTCTCGTACCGTGGGTGATCAAACAGGTTCACGCCGGTTTCGACCATCAACGCGGCCAGTTCCGTCAAGTCGTGCACCCAGATTCGATTGTATGAGAGTGACTCATGGGGCATTCCATCGCGGTAGACCAGGTTTTCGAGCGCATCCCGTAATCCCATATCGGTGGCCATCACGGGATCCGGATTCGCCAGAACGTATTGAACCATCTCCTCGCTGCGAGGACGGCCTTCGGAAGTCGCCAGCACCTGCGCCAGCGTCAGCAGCGCTTTCTGGTGCATTCCGTAGTTGCCCCTGATGCGGCCCCCCGCCGCATCCATTATGCACCTGGCGGCCTCACGGAGCAACCGTTCCCGAATCGTTGCGTGGATCTCCGGGCCCGTCCTGTCCGCGACACACTGGAGTTCGGTGTCAGTATTCAGATAGGGCCGTACCGCGTCGTAAGCGATCGCGCAGGTATGCGGGGGACGCGTCTCCCAGATCCTGTTGAACAACTTGCCGGTATATTCGGGATTGTGCTCCTTCGATTCCCTGGACTGCCGCTCGTATTCGTAGTTGGGGTAATGCTCGGCCAGTTGCCACAGCAGAAGCGCGCATTTGTGGGCGTACCGTCTCCTGTCATCTTCATCGTCGACCAGCACGGCTGCCTGGCCCAGGACTTCGATCGCTTCCATGAGGAACCGCATCATGCTCCAGTGTGCATAGTAACCCACGAACCAGTAGTTCGCCGGTACCGGATCTCCCGGACGATGCCACCCCCATCCGTCGTCGGCGTACGGTCCGGACAGCAGGGACCGGTCTTCCATGCCCGTGGCCAGGAATGCCTCGAAGTCGTTCGACGGATACGTCTCTCCGCCCACGGGACATGTCACTTTGTACGGACGGTCAAAGTCGATGATCCACCTGTATAGCCCCTGTTCATGGACTTTGACTCCATGTACAGGGCACCCGTCGTTATGTACCTGGTAGCCCCGCGGCACTTCAGGGGGTGAAACGAGGGTGCGCAGTTTAGCGTCACCGTACCGTGCCCAATGCTCCGCCTTGCTCAGAATCTCCGCCTTGTGCTCCCGTGCCCAGGCATAGTGCTCCAGATTGTGCCGGACCACGTCCATCCGGGCATCGGTATAGTACGTGCGCGTACCCGAGGCATGCGCCGTTCGCGGGTATCCGAGCATGATGGCGAGGACGATACCCGCCACCCACTGCTGCACCTCTATGGTTGCGACGAAGAACTCAACCATTTGACTTTACCCTTCCGGTTCACTTCATTCCGCGCCCTGGTTACGCGCGATAGCGGCGAATCCGGCCGACACGCTGCCAGACCACACTCTGTTTCTCAAATATAAGTCGCGAACGCCAATGTCAAGCTGAAAATAGAAGACGGGACAATACATCCAAAAGGAGTCTTGTCCCGTCTTGATATTAAGAACAGCATAAATCCGGCCGCGGATCCCGGCTTGACAGTGAATGATGCAGGTATTATGATGCAATGTCGGCATTGGTCTGTCCGCCGGGAATTGGGGCCTGGACTTGGACGGACCGCAGGGGAGTCTGTGGTTTCAGTCAGGAGGTCGTTATTAATGAGCGGATCGAACCCAGATGGACAAATACTGACGGGTTTCGGGAAGGTGGATATTTCGCCGGCGGCGCACGAGTCGTTTGAAATCTACGATCCCATCTACTTTCGGGCGCTCCACGTGCGGCAAGGCGACCGGCAGGTGACGTTTCTGGCGGCGGACCTGTTCCTGTTCGATGATTACTGTTTTGACATGATGGCCGAGGACCTGGCGGACACGGACGTCGACCCTGCCTGGATCCTCCCCGGCGCCAGCCATATGGGCACGGGTCCCACGCTGTTCCAGTTCTACGTGAATCAGCCGACGGAGGCGTTGATGGAATTCGGGAACGAGGCGCGGTACGCACAGGCGGCCGCGGAGGCCGTGCGAATGGCGAGAGCCGACGTTTCACCGGCGCGCGTGGCGGTGGGCACGGGTTGCGCGGAAAACGGGCTGCAATACAACCGCCGGGCGCACGACAAGCACGGCAATCTGCGCATGGTTTCGCTGACGGAGTTTCCCAAGCCGCCGGAAGATCTTGTCTATGACGCGGTGGATCTCCAGGTGGGCGTCGTGCGCTTCGACAGGGACGGCGGGCGGCCGATCGCGCTGACGAATTTCGGATGTCATGCGCTGGCCCTGTGGGATTTTCGCGGCAACGTCTCGGCGGATTACCCGGGCGTGGTGACCCGGGAGCTTGCGGAAAGAGGAATCGACGGGCTCTTCATTCCGGGCGCGTTGGGCAACGTGCATCCCGTGAGGGAAACGGACGACCCCTGCGGCCGCATCGGACGCTCACTGGCCGGAACGGCGCTGGAGATCTACGACGGGCTTGCGCCGCAGGCGGACGTGGAACTCGGGCGCTTCAAGCGAACGATTCAGATCGCGCGCCAGCCCGTTGCGGAAGTCAATGCCGCCCGGAAGGAATGGGAGGCGAATCCTCCCGCCGCGGAGGGGCTCGCGCGATACGAATACTGGCTGGCGCGGACGTACAGGGATCAACCGAACTGCGCGTTTGATCTTCACGCGGTCGTACTCGGCGACAGCGCTTTGATCCACGTTCCGGGCGAGCCCTTCGTGGAGACGTCGTTCGCCATTCGTGAGGCCGCCGCGTTCGAAAGGGTCATGCTTCTGTGTAACCCGTGTCCCGAGGTCGGATATCTGCCGACTGAACGCGCACGCATCGAGGGAGACGGCGAGGTGTTGTTCGCGCCGCTCGAGATGGAATCCGAGGCGCAGATCCGCGAAGCCGCAATTGCGTTGTTGAAGGAGGCGTGGCGAGAATCAGACCACCCGCCCGTCACACCCATCCCAGGGTAAGACGTGAGAGATCGCATGCCCTGTCGTGTTTCCGATCAGGCGGCTGGCCGGCAGGACGAGTCCATCGGGCAAAGACTTCATCTACCGGCTCACGTCTCCCTTCTTACCGACTCCAATCAACCATACGATTCTTTTGACGGACGAAAGGTATATTGAATTATGTCCGAAGGCCTGATGCAGCGGCTGGAAAAGGGCTTCGTGCTGGGCGACGGGGGATACCTGATGGGGCTGCGGATGCGGGGGTTCGTGAGAACTGGCGCCATGACGCCGCAGGTGGTGGCGACCCACCCCGACGAGGTGCGGAAACTGACGCAGGAGTTCAGGGACGCCGGGGCCGAGGTGCTGCAGACACTCACGTTCTTCGGGACGTCGAACATGCTGAAACCGGCGGGTTTCGGGGACCGTGCGAAGGAGATCAACGCCACGGCCTGCCGGATCGCCAGAGAGGTTGCGGGCGACGATGCGCTGGTTGCGGGCAATCTGAACAGTCCGACGATTTCACTGATGGACTACGACCCCTCCGACACCGCGAAGCAGGACCGTACGCGCGCCTGGCTGGACGAGCAACTTCCGTGGATTTGCGACGGGGACGTGGACTTCCTGATCCTGGAGACGTTTTCATGGCTGGATGAAGCGCTCCTCGCGCTGGACGTCGCAAAGGGAACGGGACTTCCGCTGGTGGTCACCGTCAGCATGGAGGGAAAGGGAAACGCGGAGACGTTCGACGGGTTTTCGCCGGCCGAATGCGCGAGACGACTGGCGGATGCCGGCGCCGACGTGGTGGGATTGAACTGCATCTGCCCGCCCGCGGCAATGCTCGCACTCGCAGCCCGGATGCGGCAGGCGGTGGACGTGCCGATTTGCTGCCAGCCGTCGGCGTGGCATTCCTGGTGGGACCGGCCCGCGGCCACGGAGGCGCAGTTCGCCCGTTTCGCGAAGGAAGCCATGGCGGTGGGAATCCGGTACCTGGGGTCCTGCTGCGGCGCGGGGCCGGAACACGTGCGCTCGATGGCGAAGGCGATGGGGAAACAGGGGCACCCGCGTACCTGCGGGGACCTCCAGTAAAATAACGGGGTGCCTATGTTTTATCTCCGGACCGAAGGCGATCCGATGGCGCGTGGTATCGCCCACGGGCGCGCCGCATCGGACCGGATCGCAGGGTTGATCGATCGGTACAGAGAGGACTTTGCCGATGGAACCGGCGGCTGGCGACCGGGCCTGGCGCCGGATGCGCGGAAGCGGAAGATGGACCTGTGGACGGAGCGGATCGGCAGGTTGTTTCCCGACATGATCCGGGAAATAGAGGGGATCTCCATTGGCGCCGGTCTGTCGTTCGACGATGTGTTCGAGCTCAATCTCGTTTTCGATCTGGACGAATCCTCAACGCCCGCGTGCAGCGTAATGGGGTTCACCGATGAAGAGGGGCGGGCGTGGCTGGGGAAGTCCGACGATCTTGGCAAAAGGGAACTGGGGGCCAATGCGATCCATCATGCGGCGCCTTCCGGGAAACTGCGGTCCGTACAGATGCACTTCGTTGGGACGATCTGGACGTCGGCGGCGGTCAACGAGGCGGGATTCGGGTTCGGGATGACCGGATTGACCGGGTGCGAGCGCCGTGAGGCTGGCGTTCCGGTGTTGTTTCTCCTGCCGCTATTGGCGGAACGGTGCCGCACGGTCGAAGACGCCGCGGATCTTTTCACCCGGTTCGACGTGCCGATGCACGGAATGAGCGTGCTGATGGGGGACGCAACCGGGGACGTAGCGATTCTGGAAAAACACGTGGCGGGGCAGACCATCAGGCGCCCATCCGGCCGCGGGGCCGCGGTGTGGGAGACCAACCATTGCCTCGGAAAGGAACTTGCCGGGAAGGACGATCCGACATTGCCGTATCTGGACAACAGCCACGCGCGAATATCGTTGGTGCAGAAAATGGAGAAAGAGGTCGAAAGGAGCTTCGAAGGACTTGCTCAAATGTACCGGATGCACGATAAGCCGGCGGGGATCTGCCAGCACGGTCAGGGAGGTCTGCATACGGACAGCGGGATCATCATATGCCCGGCCGAACGCACCATGTGGGCGACTGAGGGGTATCCCTGTTCTCATCCCTTTATCCGACATGAAGTTGACACAGGCTGAAAATTCGGACAGACCGGATTCTTGCATGTCCGGTTGGACTGCATGCGATCAATGAGGAACTTCGCGGGTACACCACATTGCTATTGTAAACAATGTTTAATTTTGTTAACTTCAAATTGTGAAGATGGATGATGTCCCAGGGAATACCATATGATCGTAGCCGATGCCTCCCCGTTAATCGCCCTGGTCAAGCTCCGGCGCCTGAACATCCTGGAGGATTTGTACGGCGGCGTGCTGATCGCGCCCGCGGTGAGAGCGGAAACAATCGACGCTGGGAGGGCGATTCGGGACCCGGGTGTTGCTCAACTCGATGCCGCTGTAGAAGACCGTTGGTTGAAGGAGGTTCTGCTGACGGATGACGAGCGCGAACTGGCGTTGCGCCTGTACGGGCCGTCGCGCCTGGGTCGGGGCGAGGCCGAGTCAATTGCGGTTGCGGACGGAAGAGGAATGCGGTTGATCGTGGACGACAAAGAGGCTCGAAGCGTGTCTGTGGCGATGTCGGTCGAACATATTGGTACAGCAGGCGTTTTCTTGGAAGCTTGTATGCGACGACATCTCAATTTGGCGGAATTGGAGACTGTGATTCGTGACCTGGGTCAGATCCTCTGGCTATCACCAACTGTCGTAGCGGAAGTATTGAGACTCGCGAGGGAGGTGGAACGATGAAGATGGAACAGATGGTTGGAACGAGGCTTCCGTCGGAGTTGGTCCGCGCATTGGAGTTGATCGAAAACGTCGAGCAGTCCGATCGTTCAACCACGGTCCGCCGGCTGTTGTCGAAGGCAATTCATCAATGGAAGCTCGAGCATTACGCCAGTCTGTACGGCGAAAGTAAGATTACCCTTGCGCGGGCTGCCCGGGAGGCGGGCGTGTCCCTATGGGAAATGATGGACTATGCCCGCGTTTCAAAGGTACCTTTCCAGTACGACCTCGATGATCTCCATCAGGACCTGGAAGTCATTCATCGAAATAAAAGTCAACAGTAGAGGTTTCTGCACGTCGGTAATACGTTCACCCGGAAGACACTCCGAATGATACAAGCCCCCGTGAATCTGACCACGGGGGCTTGTGTCACATATCGACGCCGACAGTTATTCTGGTAGCGGCGGAGGGACTTGAACCCCCGACCCATGGATTATGATTCCACTGCTCTGCCAACTGAGCTACGCCGCCACCGTCATTGCAGTTTCAAAAAATACAAGGATACGGTGTTGATGTCAAGCCGGAATACGCCAATCGCAAACCCTAACAACCCGTTGAAAAAGTCCATCCGGGCTACGGCCGGCCCTTGCGGTCGAAATACTGCGTTGCGCGCCCTCGCCGAATCGCAGGATGGGACTCGGTTGCGCGCCTTGTCTTCGACCACAATGGCTCGAGAGCGACTTTATCAACGGACTGCTTACCGACCGTTTTGAAGCCATTGACAATTATCCTGTAATGCGGTACACTGATAAAGAAGATCATACTGCCTGAATCCCAACCGCCGTGGGAGTTCTTCGTGATGCGCGTTACGCTTGCGGTTCTCGCGTTTCTCCTGCTGCTGCCGGCCACGTGCCTGGCGGATGGTTCGGTCTACGTCGTGCCGATCGAAGGGACCATCGAGCGAGGACTCGCTGCCTTTATTTCCCGGGTTATGGAAGAAGCCGAAGCTGAGGGCGTGTCGGCCGTGGTTTTTGAGATCGACACCCCGGGCGGCGCGCTTGATGCGGCGGTGGTCATCCGGGACGCGATCCTTTACAGCGACGTGAAAACCATTGCCTTCATCAACCCCCGCGCGATCTCGGCCGGCGCACTGATTTCACTGGCCACGCGGCACATCGTCATGGTGGAAGGCGGAACGATCGGCGCGGCCACGGCCGTCGACATGCAGGGCAAGAAAGCCAGCGAAAAGATCATCTCTTATTTTCGCAACGAGATGAAGGCGACGGCCGAGAAGACGGGCCGCCCCCCGGAACTGGCGGAGGCCATGGTCGACGAAGACGTGGACATTGAGGATCTGGCGCCGAAGGGAAAGCTGCTCACCCTCACCACCTCCGAAGCGGTTGCGGAAAAGATCGCGGAATACGCGATCACCGTAACGGGCGAAGGCGATAAACTTCGGGCTGTGCTGGCGCAATATGAACTGCAAGGTGCGCGGGTAACGCGCCAATCGGTGAACTGGTCGGAGCAGGTCGTGCGCTGGCTCACCCATCCCATTGTGGCGTCGCTGCTGATGTCTCTCGGCTTTCTCGGCCTGATCTTCGAGATCCAGAGCCCGGGTTGGGGCGTTGGCGGCACGATCGGCCTGATCTGCCTGGGTCTGTTCTTCGGCAGCCATATGCTCGTGAAGCTGGCCGACTGGACGGAAGTGCTGCTCTTTCTGGTCGGGGTAATCATGGTGATTGCCGACCTTTTTTTCATTGCCGGTTTCGGAGTGCTGGCCATTCCGGGCGTCATTCTTATGTTTGCCGGTCTTTTTCTGAGTCTGATGGGACGGTCCGAACTGTGGACGTGGGAATCCGTGGCGGACGGCGCACGACCCCTGTTGCTGGCGTTTATCACCACGATTCTGATCGGCGGCCTGATGTTGAAAATGCTGCCGCGCACGTCGGCGTGGAAGTGGCTCGTACTCCAGGAAGAAGAACGCCGCGATGCGGGTTACATCGCTACCGGTGAGCATGACGGGCTTCTTGGAAAAGAGGGCGTGGCCTTTACGCCGTTGCGCCCCTCCGGTACGGGTCTGATCGAAGGGCGCCGGGTCAACGTGGCCGCCGACGGGGAGTTCATTGAGAAGAACAGCCCGATCACGGTGATCGAGGTCGAAGGCAACCGGATTGTGGTCCGCAAGACTGGAGAGGCGAGTTAGGGCATGTCGATTCGGGTCTGGTGAGTTCGGACGGATTGGCCGAAGGGGGACGGGGCCGCGGCATGGTGGAAGCCATTGCAATTCTATTGGTACTTGTCGTCGCAATTGCGGTTGGGTTGTGGCGATGGCTTGTGCTGCACGCCGAAGAAAGGGCGGAAGCCGGTTACGTTGCCACCGGAGAACATGAATCGCTGTTGGGAAAAGAGGGGGTGGCTTATACGCCGCTGCGCCCTTCGGGTACGGGTCTGTTCGACGGGCGCCGGGTCAACGTGGCCGCTGATGGCGAATTTATAGCAAGGGATAGCCGGATCAGGGTCATCGAGATTGAAGGCAACCGGATCGTGGTACGTAGAGCCGAGGACGCCAATTAGGATCGTCTGACGTGAGTCTGATCGATTCAATCAGTTGAAGATAGAAGGGGAGCTGAAATATGATCGATGCAGTTTTACTTCTGGTCATTGTTGTCGCGGTAATCGTTGCACTGTTTCTGTTCTTTTATTTCATCCCGGTCGGGCTGTGGATCTCGGCCCTTGCGGCCCGCGTCCGAATCGGTATCGGCGAACTGGTCGGGATGCGCCTGCGCCGTGTTCCGCCGCGAATCATTCTGGGATCTCAGATCAGCGCCACCAAGGCCGGGCTGGCGATTCCAACTTCCTTCCTGGAAGCGCACTACCTGGCGGGAGGACACGTGGAGAACGTTGTTACGGCCCTGATTGCGGCGGACAAGGCCGGGATCAATCTCACCACGGAACGGGCGGCCGCCATCGACCTTGCCGGCCGCAACGTCCTGGAGGCCGTGCAGGTCAGCGTCAATCCCAAGGTGATCTCCACGCCCATGGTCACGGCCGTGGCGAAAGACGGCATCCAGGTCAAGGCCACGTCACGCGTGACGGTGCGCGCCAATATCGACCGGCTGGTGGGCGGGGCCGGAGAAGAGACGATCGTCGCGCGCGTCGGCGAGGGGATCGTGACCACAATCGGCTCCTCGGAAACCCACAAGGCGGTGCTGGAGAATCCGGATCTGATTTCGAAGACCGTCCTCGGTAAGGGGCTGGATTCGGGTACGGCGTATGAAATCCTGTCGATCGATATCGCCGACGTGGACGTGGGCGACAATATCGGCGCGAAACTCCAGACGGACCAGGCGGAGGCCGATCTCAAGATCGCCAGGGCCAAGGCGGAAGAACGGCGGGCGATGGCCGTAGCCCACGAGCAGGAGATGAGCGCGCGCGTGGTCGAGATGCGCGCCAGGGTGGTGGAGGCGGAGGCCGAGGTTCCCCGGGCTATGGCAGAGGCGTTCCGAAGCGGCAATCTGGGCGTCATGGACTATTACCGGATGCAGAATATCCAGGCGGATACCTCGATGCGAGAGGGAATCGCCGACACCGAGGACAGTCCTGAAGAAGATACGGACCGGGGAGACGTGTAAACCATGAGCTTCGAACTCGTTGTCATCCTGTTCATTGTGTTGAGCGTGATTTCCTCGCTGATCAACAAGGTCCTGGAAGGCCGTCGTCGTCGGGAGCTCGAGGAAGAGGATCTGGACATGCCCCCGCTGGGCATTCCGGACGTCGATCCCACGGAAGACGACATGTTCCCGGAACCGGCGCCGACCGTGCCGGCGCCAAAGGCCGGGGAATTCCAGGAGGTACGGGGAACGCGCCGCGTGAGCGAGGCGCCAACGGGACCGGAGTTTCAGGAAATCAGAGGCGCCCGCCCGGTCAGCGAACCTCAAGGCGGGAGAGAGTTTCGGGAAGTCAGGGGCGCACGCCCTGTGAGTGAAACGTACACGGGGGATGAATATCGGCCGGCCGGATTCGAGCCGCCGGAGGACGGGCAGCCCGGCGGCGAGACAGGCGGCGTAGAGACTGAATCCGCGCCGGAAGGCGAGCGGCACGGCTTGCCGGACGTCCAACCGCTGAGCGTGCCGCGTCGCCGCAGAACCCGCCGCCGGAGAATCCAGCTCGATTTCAAGCCGAAAACGGTCCGCAAGGCAATCGTTTACAATGAGATTCTGGGACCGCCCGTCGCGGACCGGCGGCCGTAGGTTCGATTCACACGGGAATGGGTCGGCGAAAGCCGGTTTTCGCTTGACAGTTCAAGTGCCGATTGGGATATTTGGCCGCCGTAGATCCAACAACGCCGAAGTGGTGGAATTGGTAGACGCGCTGGACTCAAAATCCAGTGGGCGCAAGCCCGTGTGGGTTCGACTCCCACCTTCGGCACCAGAACAAAAACAGGCACCTGCGAAAAGCGGGTGCCTGTTATCATTGCGGCAACGGTTGCCGACTCTCACGCGAAGCCAATGTCAGTCAAGCGCCGCGGGTTCCGTTTTCGCAAAGCGAAACCGCTCACGGCCACAGAGCATCGGCGGCCAGCAGGTTGGAGAAGCGCGAAAACGGAAGGATTTCGATACCGTCCGCGGTACGCAATTCGGGTCCTTCGGGATAGACCACAAGCCGGCGGCAAAGCCCCGGCAGCGCGGCCAGGGCCCTCAGTCCCTTGCACCAGGATTCCGCGAACGTCCCGCCGGATTTGACTTCGACTGCCACGAATTCCCCGGCGCGTTTGAGAAGGAAGTCGACCTCGGTTCGCGTCTGCGCGGCGGTCGACCAATAGAAGCACTCATCGCACAGATCACGGTAGTCCGTGTACGCCCGGATCAACTGCGCAATCAGGCCCTCGAATAGAGCGCCGCGTTCCTCCGGCGAAGGGGGCGTCGTCACCCGTTTCATCGCCCGTACAACACCCGGGTCGCACCAATACCATTTGGGCAATTTGCGTTCGCGTACCCGCAATCGGGTCTCGTACGCAGGAAGTTGAAAGCCCAGGAGCGTTTCCTCCAGGATCTCCAGGTAGCCCGTCACCGTGGTACGTGCAACCTGAGCCTCCCTTGCGATGTTGGTCACATTAAGGGTCTGGCCGTGAAAGAGCGCCGCAACGGGGAGAAAGCGCGCGAATCCGGGTAAGTTGCGCACAAGCGCCTCGGCTTGTACCTCTTCTTTAAGATACATCTGCGTATAGGCAACCAGCGTCTCTGCCCTGTCCTCCGAATCCCATACGATGGGCAGCAGTCCGTGTTGCAAGGCATCGTGGAGCGCAAACCGTTCTCCCAACTCCTCGGGAGTAAAGGGATGCATCGCGCGATTCAGGGCACGGCCGGCGAGGAGGTTGACACCTGCGCGTTTGAGTTTTCTCGCGCTGGATCCGCATAATACAAAGCGCAGCCGCCTTTCTTCGATAAAGCGGTGCACTTCGTTAAGCAGCGCCGGCATTCTTTGGATTTCATCCAGAACCACCCAGCGGTCGCCCGGCACGGCCCGCAGTTCCGCGGCAAGGAGACCCGGATTCGCAAGCAGGCGTTGGTACGTATCCTCGGCGAGCAGATTGACGACGTGGGCATCCGGAAACGCCAATCGCAGATAGGTGCTTTTTCCAACGCCGCGAGGTCCCAGGAGAAAAAAGCTCTTCCGGGGGGCGTCGAATATGCGTGGTATTGTCATTTGACTATGTTGTCGTCATTTTTCGCAGCAATTTGACGACAATATATACAATTTTCACAAGAACGTCAAGATCGGATCGCCCCTGTTACGGTACCGCCGGGAATGGGCTCCTCAATAACAAAAACAGGCACCTGCGAATAGCGGGTGCCTGTTATCATTGCGGTGACTGTTGCCGATTCTCACGCGAAGCCAATAGCAGTCAAGCGCCACGGGCATCGCTGTCACCCAAATTGACGTATAGAAGGATTTGGAGTCGCACTCACCGACTCGCCTTTGTCTGGTAATGTATTCAGTTTTCCCTTGTTTCTATTGAAAACCTGAATCCCAATCCATGCAGGATTTCGCCCATCGTATTGAGCTGCGGATTCCCATTTTTGGAAAGGGCCTTGTAAAGTCCCTCACGAGTCAGGCTGACCCGCTCGGCCAACCTGGACATACCGCCCTGCGCCTCTGCAACGTCTCTAACTGCCAGCAAGAACGCTTCAATATCCCCGCTTTTGTTATAATCATCGAGCGCGACTGTAAGATATATCTTCGCGTCCTCCGGATCGCGCAACTGCTCAATATGATAGTCCTTGAAGTTTCGATAGGCACTCATCTTGGCGAATTCCCTCGCGGCGACAGCGCATCGGAGGCCAGCGGGTTGGAGAAGTGCGAAAACGGAAGGATTTCGATACTGTCCGCGGTACGTAATTCGGGTCCTTCGGGATAGACCACATGCCGGCGGCAAAGCCCCGGCAGCGCGGCCAGGGCCCTCAGTGCTTTGCACCAGGATTCCGCAAACGTCCAGGCGGGTTTGACTTCGACTGCCACGAATTCCCCGGCGAGATTGAGCAGGAAGTCGACCTCGGTTCGCGTCTGCGCGGCGGTCGACCAATAGAAGCACTCATCGCACAGATCACGGTAGTCCGTGTACGCCCGGATCAACTTCGCAATCATGCCCTCGAATAGAGCGCCGCGTTCTTCGGGTGCGGGAGGCGTCGTCACCTTTTTCATCGCCCGGACAAGACCGGGGTCGCACCAATACCATTTGGGCAATTTGCGTTCGCGGACCCGCAATCGCGTCTCGTACGTGGGAAGTTGAAAACCCATGAGCGTTTCCTCCAGGATCTCCAGATATCCCGTCACGGTGGTGCGTGCAACCTGACTATCCCCGATAGTGGAATTGCAATTTGACTATGTTGTCGTCATTTTTCTCAGCAATTTGACGACGACATATACAAATTTCACAGAAACGTCAAGATCAGATCCGCCCTGCCGCGATTTTACCCTGGATGGACTCCAAAATCCAGGGTGATCTCCTTCAGCTTGAAGATACGGCGATTCTGATTGCGAGGAAAGGACTGATGATGCCAATGCGGTTTATCGTCTTGAAAGACCTCACAGGCAGTACACAAGAAAAAGCAGAAGCCCGTTCGACGGTTTGATTACTTTTCGTTTGGGCGGAGTCGGGGAACGCCGTTTCACCTTGACACACCCAGCGGGTATCGGGATATTCATCAGAAGCCGATTTCAGTCAGGCGCCACGAGTCTCGTCGTCGACTGTGCGAGGCTGCCGGGGCCGGAGCATCGGCTTTAATATTAATGTCAGGTCGTACGGCGCCGAGTGCGCCAGGGATATACAAACGTGGATGAGACCTCAGAAAATTCGACTGCGAATTCCGGATCGAAGACACGGAAGACCGGTGGTGTGACCCAGGTCGCAAACGGCGTCCGGGACGCTGTCACGTGGTCCGCTGAAAAGGCACAGGCTGGGGCGGCTCACTTTGTCTCGAGTGCCAAGGATGCAGCTACGTGGTCTGCCGAAAGGGCTCGCGGAGGAGTGGAACACGTCACAGGCGGGACCAGGGATGCATTTATCTGGGTCGGCGGGAAGGTACAGGTGAAGGCATCCTTCCAGAAAATGCAGGGTGTGATTCGCGACCCGACGCCGTTCTGGGAAACATATGGCCACCTTTCCCGATTTTCGCGAAACCTCGACTGGAAAGACCTGGATCCGACGAAGTATTTGTACGCCGGAACGCGGGGCGAGCCGCGGGATCTGGCAGGAGCAAAGAGGGTCTGGGAGACGATTCCTGATCGGATACGGGTAGCGGGTCCCGATGCAACGACGAACGCGCTGGAGGGCATGGACTGGAGTCACGTCAAAGCGTATAGCCAGGGTGGCAGTAACTCGGCGTCAAACGGCATTTTTGAAAACGCCTCACTGAACCGCGCGCGGGGCAGCGACCGGATGACGGCCACGGAACTGGAGGCCGCACAGCGTGTCCTTAATGGCAACGCCTTACGCGCGACGCTTCTGGAGACGACGAGATGTGCCTTGAAGGGCGCCTCGGTCGCAGCGGCGATGGCGGCGGTTGTGGCCGTGTTGGAATACGGTCTCCTTTATCAAAAAGGCGAGATCACCGAAGGCGGAATGTACCGCGCCATCGTCAAGTCGGTCGTAACGGCTGGAATAAGCGGGGCGGCAGTATCGGGGCTCCTTGCCGCGATGGCGATCGCGTTTCCGCCGCTGATCCCCGTGGTGGCGTTTCTCTGCGTCCCAACGATCGTGATTGGCTTTGCGGTCCTGGGCTCTCGTCTGGCGGTTCTGGGCAAAGGCTGGCACCAGGTCTATCTGAGCGAACAGCCGCTCAAACCTCTGGCACTTCAGTATTGGCTGGCGGAACAGGTGACGGCCACCGGGAGTTACGCGGGCAGGCTCGTGAAACGCAATCTGGATTGACGTGAAGCCGAAACGTGGAGGGCGGCGGACCAGCAACCTTGAAGCGACCCTCTGAACGAACAATCTTGCACTCACAACGGCAGAAGGATAATGGCAATGGATATCGGACGATTTCGCTGAAGAATCTGAAACTATCCTGTTCGAAATGCGTCTAAGCGGTTACAACCATGCTACATCCCTCCCGAAAGACGTCGATCGTACCCAGTACGGCCGGCGTCTTTTTTAATTTCCCGGACACCCGGCAGCCCGTTTGGACTCCCCGCGATAGCGCCACGATGCCATTCCGCGCCGGGAAAGTCCTGTTGCGCGCCCATACCGGTGCACGTATTTTATATCCGGTCAGGGTGTAGACGTTCGGCCTCCGGCAACGGATAGACCTCGCTTCGCGCAGTCCTTCGGATACCTACGGGAGAACCATATGCGCAGAATCCTGCTCCAGCGGGTCACGAAAACATTCGACGGCGTCACGGCGGTGGACGGGTTGGATCTGGACGTCGCAGCCGGTGAGGTTTTCGGTCTGCTGGGGCCCAACGGCGCGGGCAAGACCACGACAATCCGCACAATCCTCGGGATTTATGGGCCGGATTCGGGTCGTATCGACTACGGCAACGGTGGAACAGGACTGTCGAAGGACCGGATTGGCTACCTGCCCGAAGAACGAGGGCTGTATCCCAAGATGCGGGTTATGGACCTGCTGGTGTTTCTCGGGGAGATCAAGTCCCTCTCCCGATCGGAGGCGGCGGGCCGCGCGGGAGAATGGCTTGAACGGATGGGACTCTCGGAATGGTCGAACCGGCGCGTGGATCAGCTTTCCAAGGGAATGCAGCAGAAGCTGCAATTCATCGCGACCGTCATTCATGACCCCGATCTCCTGATTCTCGACGAGCCGTTCAGCGGGCTGGATCCGATCAACGTGGCCGTCCTGAAGGAGATCATGCAGACCCTCACGTCCGAGGGCAAGATTCTCATTTTTTCCACGCATCAGATGGAGGACGCGGAAGCGCTCTGCGACCGGATCTGTCTGATCAACCGGGGTCGGAAAGTCCTGGAAGGCACGGTAACGGAATTGAAGTCCCTCTATACAAGGAACCGGTTGCGTATTGCATTTCATGGGAGCGACGATTTTCTCAAGGATACGAACCTGGTCCGGCACGTGGAAAACCACGGGAATCACGTGGAGGTCGAACTCCAACCGGCAGCCGACCCCGGCGATCTGCTCAGACAGGCGCTCACCGATGCCCAGGTTCAACGGTTCGAAGTCTCGGAGCCGTCCCTCAGGGATATCTTTTTAATGGCGGTTGGCGGCGAAGATTCCGGAGATAATCAGGATGAATAAGATATTGACGATCATCCGCCGGGAATTCATAGAGATCGTCCGCAAGAAGAGTTTTCTGATCGGACTGTTCCTGGTGCCGGTATTCGTCGTGGCCAGTGTCCTCGTCCCCGTCCTTCTGGCGCGGGTCGACGTGGGCAAACAGAAGCGTATTGCGGTGGTCGACCGGACCGGGATTCTCTACCAGCCGCTCGAAGCCCGCCTGGACGAACAGCTGAAGGATGGCCGGCTGGAATATCTGCTGCAGGAAGTGCGGCCGGGGCCCGACCTGGAGGCCACGCGGCGACAGCTCACGTCCGAGATCAATGCCGGAAAGCTGGACGCCTACCTGATCATGCCTCCCGACATTTTCGAGAAAGGCGAGGCAGGGTTCTACGGGAAGAACGTGAGCGATATCCGTCAGGTCGGGCGATTGCGGAGCGCGCTGAGTCAGATCGTGGTTGCCCACAGGCTCGCGCAGCGGGGGCTGGACCCGGAATCGGTGAGAAAATGGACCCGCAGAGTGCATCTGCAGACGCTGAAGATCGTCAAGGGAAAGGAGAAACAGAGCGGGTTCGCCCGGGAATATTTCACTTCGTTCGCATTTGCCATGTTGCTCTACATGGTCACCATAATCTATGGCATCATGGTGATGCGCGGCGTCCTGGAAGAGAAATCCACCCGCATGGTGGAGGTGATGCTCTCGTCGGTCGATCCGCTGCAGATGATGGCGGGCAAGATTCTGGGTATCGGAGCGGCGAGCCTGGTTCAGGTCACGGTCTGGATCGGCGTGGGTCTGCTGGCCACGGCGTACGGCAGGATGGCGTTCGGCCCGAACCTGCCCTTTGCCATTGAAACGGGTATGGTCGTCTACTTCGGCGTCTACTTTGTCCTGGGTTATTTTCTGTATGCCACGCTCTACGCAATAATCGGCGCGATCTCCGACACCGAACAGGACGCGCAGCACCTGCAGATCCTCGTCATCGTGCCAATGATCCTCTCGCTGCTCGCAATGACGTTTATCACCCGGCAGCCCGGCGCCACCCCGTCCGTGGTGATGTCGCTGATTCCGTTTTTCGCGCCGATGATCATGATTGTCAGGGTGAACGTCCTCACCCCGCCGTGGATCGAGATTGCGGCGTCCATTCTGATTCTGATCGGCACGATCGCCGGGGTGACGTGGGCGGCCGCGCGGATCTACCGGATCGGGATTCTGATGAGGGGCAAACGGGCCACCCTGGCGGAGATGGTCCGGTGGGTGCGTTACGGATAGCCGCCATAACAGTCCGTTGATGGAGTCGCACTGCAGGCGAGGGAGCGCAACGCAGTATTTCGACCGCAAGGGCGGGCCACAGCCCGGTTGGACTTTTTCAAAGGGCCTACAGGGAGGTACAATGGCAAACCTGATTGCGTGCAACCTGAACAGCTACAGACAGTATCGGGACGGCGCGTTCGAACATCTTGCCCGGATCGGACTGACCCACGTGGAGATTCCGTGTCCCGATCCCGAGCGGAAGGCCGCGGTGCAGCGTGAACTGGACGGTTACGGACTGCGCGCGTCAAGTCTCATCATTCGTTGTGAGATGCATGCCGACGACGCGGTCCAGCGGTTCACGCATTCGCTGAATACCGTGGCGGAGATGGGGGTCGGTCTGGTGTTCACGAGCGTGAAGACGGGAGGCATCGACAGGGATTTCGTCTACGGGAGACTCCAGGACATCGGTGACGCCGCGGCAGAACGGGAGATTGTCGTGGCCCTGGAAACGCACCCGGACCTGGTCACGAATGCCGACGTGGCGCTGGAGACGATGCGAAGCGTGAATCATCCCAATATCCGGATCAATTTCGATACGGCCAACGTGCATTACTACAACGAGGGCGTGGATGCGGTCGAGCAGTTTCGCCGGGTGTCCCACGCGGTGGCGGCCGTGCATCTGAAGGATACGAACGGCGCCTTTCAGACCTGGCATTTCCCCGCGCTCGGCGAGGGAGTCGTGGATTTTCCCTCCATTTTCGAGATCTTCGCCGGCCACGGGCGCAATGGACCCTACACGCTCGAACTGGAGGGCATCCAGGGCGAATCTCTGACGCCGCGCGACGTGGAACGACGCATCGAGCAGTCGCTGGACTACCTTCGGGCCCGCGGGCTGGCGGACTAAGCAGCTTCTGAGGCGGCGTTTCCATGATCCTCGCGGTGGATATCGGCGGCACCAATTACAGTCTCGCACTGGGAACGTCCGACGGTCGTATTCACAAACGGACAACCGGTTCCACGAATCGCTCCGGCGGCGCTCAATGGATGATTGAACGGGTATTGAAGGGCGGGGGCCGTTTGATTGCGTCGTCCCCCGAAGCGGTGTCCGCGTGCGGAATCAGTTTCGGCGGTCCGGTGGATTTCGCTTCCCAGCGGATCGTCAATTCCACCCACGTGTCGGGCTGGGACAATCTGGCCCTGACCGAGACGATTCAAGGAGACCTCGGTATACCGGCAATTGTGGATAACGATGCCAACGCGGGCGCGCTGGGCGAATTGACGTTCGGCGCGGGCAGGGGCTGCCGGCACCTGGTCTACTACAACGTCGGCACGGGTATCGGGGCCGGAATCATCATCAATGGAGAGATTTACCGCGGCGCCAACGGCAACGCCGGCGAACTCGGCCACGTGCCGGTGAATCCGGATGGTCCGCTTTGCGATTGCGGGAATCGGGGTTGTCTCGAATCCCTTTGCTCAGGTACGGCCATCGGGCGACGAGGGGAGGAGGCGGTGCGCAGACAACCGTGGAGGGGCGGCGGGATCCGTCAGGCCGCGGGAGGTCCGGTTACGGCCAGGGCTGTCTTCGATGCCGCGCGGTCCGGCGACGGGCTCGCGCTGGAACTGGTGAATGAGACGTGCCGGTACCTGGGCATGGGCGTGGCGGCGGCAATGAATGCGCTCGCGCCCGAAGCCATTGTGATCGGCGGCAGCGTGGCCAAAGCCGGCAGGGCGTTGCTGGAACCGCTGCGGGAACTGACTGACCGTTTTCTCATGCCGGTTCACAGGCCCCACCTCACGATTCTTCCCGCCCGGCTGAAAGGCAATTCCGGTCTGTTGGGCGCGGTGGCTCTGGCCGCGACATTGCAGACCGAAGACCAGGCGACGGGCTGAACGGTTTGTGACGCGGAGGCGGATATCGAGAACGGATTGACATACGATCCCGATGAAGCGGTTGCGGCGCTAGCAAGGGCCGACGCCTCGCTGGGACGTCTGATGGAACGGGCGGGACCATGCCTCCTGGAAGCGCGGGCGCCGTACCATCCGTTTCGCGCGTTGATGCGCTCGATCGTCTACCAGCAGCTTTCAGGTAAGGCGGCCGGAACCATCTATGGCCGCGTTCTGGAACTGTTTCCTGAGTGCGAGCATCCTGAGCCGGAACAGGTCCTGGCTGTGCCCGACGAGGGGTTCCGCGGCGCCGGGATGTCCCGGGCCAAGGTGGCGGCGGTGAAAGACCTTGCCGAGAAGACGCTCGAAGGCGCGGTCCCGGCGGGGCGACGGCTGAACGGGATGCCCGACGACGAGATCATCAGGCGCTTCACACGGGTCCGGGGGGTGGGCGAGTGGACCGTGCAGATGATGCTGATATTCGATCTGGGCCGCGCGGACGTGCTGCCGGTCAATGACCTGGGTGTGAGAAAGGGGTTTATGCTCACCTACGGGTTGAACGACCTGCCCGACCGTGCGGAGTTGCTGGAACGCGGCGAGAGATGGCGGCCGTACCGGTCCGTGGCGAGCTGGTATCTCTGGCGGGCCGTGGAACTCGACGGGTAGCGAAAACCGGAACTTATTGCGTCCAACCGAACGGGAGGAATGCTCACGGGAAGAGGAGAATTCATGGCAGGTAAAACCTATCGCGCCGGGATCGTGGGTCTCGGTTTCATCGGCGGCGCGGACCAGGTGTCGGGCGACGCAATAGGACAGGTGGTGAGCGACCTGGACGGGACCCACGTCGATGCGTTGACGGGGCATCCCCGGGTCGCTGTCGCGACCGGGGCCAGCAGGGACGAGGGGCGCAGGGAGCGATTTGAAGCCCGCACGGGCGCGCCGGCGTACGCCGATTGGCGCGAGATGCTGGCCGCGGAGTCGCTCGATATCGTAAGCGTGGCGACGTATGCGCCGTTTCATGCCGAGGTCACGGTCGCGTGCGCCAGGCAGGGCGTGCGCGCCGTCTATTGTGAAAAACCCGTCGCGATTCGGGTCTCGGACGCCGAGCGGATGCTGGAGGCGTGCAACGACGCGGGCGCGCTCCTCGTTGTGAACCACAACCGGCGATTCCAGTCCAACGCCCGGCGCCTGCGGGACGTCATATCCGGTGGCGCGCTTGGAGAACTGACGTCCGCCTCCATGCAATGGGGTACGGGCCGGCTGGGCAACGTGGGCACGCATTTCATCGATACCATGCAGATGCTGACCGGGCGGGCCGTCGAGGCCGTGTCGGGTATGCTGGACCTGTCCGGAAAGCCGGATTGCCGCGGCGCTCAGTTCCGCGATCCCGGCGGCTGGGGCATGCTGCGCCTGGAACGAGGCCTGATCTGCACGGTAGACGCCGCGGATTATGGGACGCTGCCGCCGCGGATCTCCGTCCACGGCGCGGAGGGCTCGGCCGTACTCGACGGCAGGGACGCGGTCCTCGAATTCCGGGACGGGCGGAGGGAAGCCTGGCCGGATCCCGAGGGCGCTGTTTCTTCAATGGACCGTGCGGTGAGCGAGATTGTGGACTGGCTGGACGGGAAAGCGGCCTTTCCGTACGCGGCATCGGAAGCCGTCAGGACGCTGGAGGCGATTGTGGGATTTCACGTCTCGCATGCCCGAAACGCCGCATGGGTCGATTTGCCGCTGGCGGGGCAGGACCGTGATCGCGAGGTTTTGAGTGGATAGGGTTGCTACCGGCTATGGTGCGACCGGACCAAAAACGGAGATGGCGTCGTCGGGCCCCACCGGACAGGGGTATGGGTCGGCGGTTTTTCTCTCGCCCAATTGAGGATTGCCCAGTGCATTGTAGCAGATGATGAACGACCGCCGATGGCGGCTGGACGTATTGGGCGTTGAGGAATGCAGAAGGTTGCAGTCGAAGAAGAGGACCGAACCCGGCGACATCTCGCAGTGGATGCAATCGAACAGGGGTTCGATATCCGCGATTCTTGCGGGATCCGTGCCGGTCTGGGTGCCAACCCTGACGTGGTCCAGCCTCCCGAGGCGATGGGAGCCGCGAAGGACCCGCAGGCATCCGTTGTCCCGCGTGCACTCGTCCAGGGCGATAAATGCGCTGATCATCCTGGGAAAGACGAACCCCTGGTTGTACCAGTATCCGTAGTCCTGGTGCCACTCCCAGGCGCCGCCTTCATGGGCGTCTTTGAACATGACCTTGCCGTGGAAGAAGGCGACCTCTTCGCCCAGAAGGATGCGGATATTGTTGACAATACGGGGACACGTGGACACCGCGGTCCAGATGTCGTCTCCAAGTTCGTGCCAGATCGAGAGCCTTGAACTCATTCCCGACGCGTCCGTCGTTGCGCGCGTATTCTCCGCTACGCGCGCCCCCGTTTCAACCGCGTCGATCAGGATGCGGACTTCGCCTTCGCTGAAGAGGTTGTTCGACAGGACGTATCCGTTCCTGCGAAAACCGGCAACCGCATCGGGATCCAGGTATTCCGGCAACTCCATTTTTCGGCCTTTCTTCCATACATCGGGTTTTCATGCGGGCCCGGATATCGCAGATGGCGCTCCGCACCGGCGGCGTGCGTGAGGACTCCAGATCAATATAAAGGCTGCGGCGCTGATTCGCAAACGGGGATGTTCGAATTGCCATTCGGAAATATGCGCGGCGCCCATTGCGAACGGAGATGACGCAGGGACGCGTTGAGTTTCGGCGTTATATCTTTCGGGAGTCGAAATGTCCGGTCGCAGAATACGAATTCTGATTGCAAAGGTCGGTCTGGACGGGCACGACCGGGGGGCCAAGGTGGTGGCGCGTGCGCTGCGGGACGCGGGGATGGAAGTCATTTATACCGGCCTGCACCGCACGGCGGATGAGGTGGTGAACGCCGCGATCCAGGAAGACGTGGACGTGCTGGGTATCAGTTCTCTCTCGGGCGCCCATCTGACGATCTTCCCGAAGGTGATGGATCTCCTGGAGTCGCGGGGCGCGGATGATATTCTTGTGGTCGGCGGCGGCATTATGACACCCGCGGACCAGGAGGCGCTCAAGGCCCGAGGGCTTGCATACTTCTGGGGGCCCGGGACCCATACCGGCGATATAATCACGTGTCTCCGGGAAGCCGTGAAATGAGAGATCTGGCCGGGCGGGTCCTCGCGGGTGAGATCCGTGCCGCCGCACGGGCCATTTCGCTCATAGAGAGACGTGACGATAACCTGGCCTCCCTGTTGTCAGCCCTGTACCCTTCTACGGGCGGCGCCTTTCGGATCGGTATCACGGGACCGCCGGGCGCCGGCAAGAGTACGCTTGCGGGCTGTCTCGCGCAGCGCTTTGTGGAAGCCGGACGGGCTGTCGGCGTTCTGGCCGTGGATATCGCGAGCCCGTTTTCCGGAGGCGCGCTGCTGGGCGATCGCATCCGGATGCAGGAGCTAGCGAGCGATCCGGGGGTGTTCATTCGTAGCATGGGCAACGAAGGTCAGCCGGGCGGAGTCTGCAGTGCGGCACGGGACGCCGTAAGGGTAATGGAGGCGATGGGAAAGGACGTGGTGCTCGTGGAGACCGCAGGGGTCGGGCAGACCGACGTGGACGTGGCCCACTGTGTGGATGCCGTGGTGCTGACCCTGGTACCGGAGTCTGGCGACGAGGTCCAGTTGCTGAAAGCCGGCGTGATGGAAATCGCGGACGTCGTTGCGCTGAACAAGTCCGACCGTCCCGGGGCGACCGGACTTGCGGGAGAACTGAGAGAAACCCTCCATGCGAGGGGCGAGCGCGACGGCTGGGAGACGCGGCTTGTTCGTACGGTCGGTTCAAACGGGGAGGGCCTTGAAGCGCTTTATCAGTCCCTCGAGGCATTCTCTCGCCATCTGAAATCGGGCCACAGACTGGCGGTCCTGCGCGAGCGACAGATCCGGCGTGAACTGCGGGAACGCGTGGAGCGGCGGCTGGCACTCAGAATGAATGCGGCGCTGGCGCGGGAATCGCTGGATCGCGCCGTCGCCCGTGTCCGCGCGGGAGAGGACGATCCTTACAATGCCGCCGAGAGGTTATTGTGCGAAACGTGAATCGTCGGCGGACGTACGCACGCGAGGCGCGCCACCAACCCCGAACCCCGGGACAATTTGTAGATCGTGAGGCCCACCCGATGGATTTCTGGACCGAAAAGCGGGTTGCGGTTACCGGCGGCGCCGGGTTTCTGGGCAGGGCTGTGGTTCGGAAACTGCGCGAACGGGGTTGTCGTCAGATCTACGCGCCGCGCAGCCGTGACCACGACCTGCGCGAGCAGGAAGCCGTACGGCGCATGTACGAGATCGCGCGTCCCGATCTGGTGATTCACCTGGCCGGTTCCGTCGGCGGCATTGGCGCCAATCAACGGTATCCAGGCCGTTTTTTTTACGACAATCTGGTGATGGGCGCCCATCTTCTCGAGCAGGCCCGCAGGTTCGAGGTGCCGAAGTTCGTGGGTATCGGGTCGGTTTGCGCCTATCCCATGTCCACGCCGGTACCCTTCCGGGAGGAAAACCTGTGGGACGGGTACCCGGAAGCGACAAACGCGGCCTATGGCCTGGCCAAGAAAATGATGCTCGTCCAGGGCCAGGCCTATCGCGCGGAGTACGGCTACAACGCGATTCATCTGCTTCTGTCAAACCTGTACGGGCCGGGAGAAAATCTGGATCCGGAGACGTCCCACGGGCTCGCGTCCATCGTGCGGAAATTCGTGGATGCCAGGAATCAGCGTCACGATCACGTTATCCTGTGGGGAGACGGTTCGCCCACGCGCGAATTTCTGTACGTGGAGGACGCCGCTGAGGGCATATTGCTCGCTTCCGAGTTCTACGATCTGCCGGAGCCCGTCAACCTGGGATCGGGCGTGGAGATCTCAATCCGGGACCTTGCCGCGAAAATAGGGCGCCTGGCGGGATTCGCCGGCAGGGTTCGCTGGGACCGGACCAGGCCGAACGGGCAGCCGAGGCGATGCGTGGACGTGACCCGGGCGAAGCGGCATTTCGGATTCGAAGCCGCAACGACGCTGGATGAAGGGCTTCAGCGCATGATTTCGTGGTACGAAAAACAGCCGCATAGGGCGTAGACGCATTCAGATCTTGAAGAAACACACGGAAAACGGAAGGCGGGTTCGACGTGTCCGAAGACCGTGACGTACGGCCGCCGGTCATCGGCGTCGGTACGATGAATATCAGTCCCCGTGCGAAGGCGCTGGTAAACGAGGTCCTGGACAGCAATCGGCTGTCGTACGGTCCGATGACGCGCGCGTTCGAGGCCGGATTCGCACGCGCGCACGGGTGCCGGTCCGGCGTGATGAGCAACAGTGGCACGAGCGCACTGCTGGTCGCCCTGGCGGCGCTGAAGGAATTGCACGGATGGGATGACGGCGACGAAGTCATCCTGCCCGCGGTGACCTTCGCGGGGACGGCGAATATCGTCTTCCACGCACGAATGCGCCCGGTGCTCGTGGACGTCGATCCGATCCACTACGATCTGGACCCGGAGAAAATCGAGGAGGCGGTCACGTCTCGCACCAGGGCGGTCATTCCCGTCCACGTCTTCGGGCAGCCGTGCGACATGGATCCCATCCTCGATCTGGCCCGGCGGTACGGTCTCAGGGTCATCGAAGATTCGGCGGAGACCATGTTCGCGGGATACAAGGGTCGCAGCGTCGGAAGTCTCGGCGAAATCGGGTGTTTTTCCACCTATGCGGCACACCTGCTGACGACCGGAGTGGGCGGACTGAATACGACCGACAATCCCGAGTATGCCGATAAGCTGAGATCGCTGATCAACCATGGGCGGGATTCGACGTATCTCAATATAGACGACGACGACCGGAAGTCGCCGGAGGAACTTCGAAGCATCGTCTCCCGGCGATTTTCTTTTGTGAGTCCCGGATACAGTTTCCGGCTGACCGAGATGGAGGCCGCTCTGGGACTGGCGCAACTGGAGGCGTGGCCGGAGATGATCGCCGGCAGGAGGAAGAATGCGGCCTGGCTGACCCGGAAGTTGTCCGGGCACGACGCGTATCTGCAGCTTCCCCGTATTCGACAGGGATGCGAACACTCGTTCATGATGTATCCGATCGTGCTGAGGGACGGGAAGAAGGATGCGCTGGTAAATTTCCTGGAAGAGAACCGGGTTGAAACGCGTGAGATGCTGCCTCTGACCAATCAGCCGCTCTACCGGAGACTGCTGGACATCAGCGAGGCGGATTATCCCGTTGCCGAGTGGATCAACAGAAGCGGGTTCTACATCGGTTGTCACCAGGACCTGACGTTAACCGACCTGGATCGAATCGTGGAACTGTTCGATCGTTTCTTCAGGGGCGGACCTACCCCCTAACCCCCTTCTTAAGGGAAGGGAGAACGGTGACTGTTCGATGTACCGGGTTTGTGGTAGTGCCGGAACGGCGGGCGACCGGCCGGTCGCCCCTACGTTTACCAGGCATTCGCGAATCGAAATCGCCAGGCCGTATTGTTGACCGGTTTTTGTAGGTGCGACCGGCCGGTCGCCCTACTTGCTACAGGGTACCCATGCCCCGACGCACGGTTGTTCTGCTGACGCTCAACGAGGTCGACGGGGTCCGGTGGTTGTTTTCAGCCGGACACGATCTTTCCGCGATGGCCGACGAAGTACTCGCAGTCGACGGCGGATCCACGGACGGCACCCGGGAGGTCCTGGCATCCCGGCGCGTCAGGCTGGTGGACCAGCCACGGCCGGGGAGGGGCGAGGCGTTTCGCGCGGCGGTCCGGGCGTCGGGCGGAGCGTGTCTGGTTTTCTTCAGCCCCGACGGGAACGAAGATCCCAACGATATTCCCCGGCTCTTTGCGGCGATTGAAAACGGCGCCGATATGGCGATCGCGTCCCGCTTCCTGCCGGGCTCGAGGAACGAAGAGGACGACGATTCGCTGCCGCTGAGAAAGTGGACGAACCAGGCGTTTACATGGATCGCCAACTTTATCTGGAATCGGGGATCTTATGTGACGGACACGATAAACGGGTTTCGCGGGATTACGCGGGATGCATTTCTGAAGCTCGATCCCGGATCGGTCGGGTATACCATCGAATACGAGATGACGATCCGTGCGATGAAGCAGAGGATGCGGATCGAGGAAATTCCTACGCGGGAGGGAAACCGGGTTGGAGGGGAATCGAAGGCGCCGTCGTTCCGCACGGGAGTTCGGTTCCTCCGATTCCTGATACGGGAGATGGTCGCCGGCGATGGCCGCTGAGAATGGCGGACTGACGCGCGGGCCGTTCCGGGTTAACCGGCGGCCTGTAGATGGGACTCGGCAACCGGCGCTTTCCCGTTCGTGAGTACGTCGAGGAGTTTACGGGCTGCAACCGAGAGGGTCCGTCCCCGCTTGTGCAGGATGCCCAGAGGTCTGGTGAGCACGTCACCGTCGATCGTCAGCGCCTTCAGACTGCCTTCCCTGTGTTCCAGGTCGACCGAGTGTTCGGGCAGGATCGAAATGCCGAGGTCCACTTCGACGGCATCCTTGATGGTATCGATGTGATCGAATTCCATCACGATGTTCGGCTGGATGCGATGTTTCCTGAAGAACCCGTCAAGCGCATGCCGGGTATGGGTTTCCTGGGAGAAGAGGATGAGCGGATGGTCGCCGATGTCGTTGACGGCAATGCGGTCCTGTGTCGAGAGCGGATTCGCGGGCGGACAGGCCACCACCATATTGTCTTCGGAGAAGGGGATGATCTTGATATTGCGGTGGGGTCTGGGGAAAGCGACAACACCGAAGTCAATCTCGCCGCTGGCGACGTCGTCGTAGATGCGTGGGGTGTGATTGTAGTCCAGCCGGAAGTTGACCCTGGGGAAGGCTTTGAGATAGGTCTTCAGATAGGGTCCGAGTTCACGCATGCCCACGCTGTAAATGGAAGAAAGTCGAACGGTGCCCGATACCACGCCGTCCAGAGCCTCGACGCGTTGTAACATCTCGTCGTAGCGCCTGACGATGTCGCCGGCGCCCTTGTAGAACACCTCTCCCTCCTTGGTCAGGCCGATCTTTCGTTTATGGCGTTCCAGCAGCGGTTTGCCCTGGCGTTGTTCAATGCTCTTGATCTGCTGGCTGACTGCAGACTGCGTGACGCCGTTCAGGACTGCCGTCTTCGAAAAGCTCTGGGTATCGATGAGGTCGCAGAAGATTTTCAGGCTCTGAATCAACACGTGCTCGTCTCCTTCTGAAGATTTCTGCCGGATACTCTTTCGAACACGCTTGGTTTGGAACGAATAGCCGACAGAGGTGGTCATCCGGTCAGGGCCGCCACGCCGGGTGCGGCGCCAGGGCAAGTGCTAAAGATAAGAAAGAGTAATTTTAAAAGCAAGTAAATAATATAAACCGTTATGTTTTTTGTTATAGGCCCTTCATGGAACGGTTGGAGTTGCAGGGAATATCCTGTTTTTGTATCTTGAAATGCCCGGCGAATTTTGACCGTCCGTTGATGAAGGTACTCTGCCGGCGCTGCTGACTCGCACCGACGCATCATTCGACAGGAGAAGGAGAGATGGAGGGACACAGGATCGAGACGGACAGTATGGGAGAGATACAGGTTCCGGACGACCGGTACTACGGCGCCCAGACGGCCAGGGCGCTGATTCATTTTGATATTGGCGAAGAACGCATGCCGCGGGAACTGATCAGAGCGTTCGGCATATTGAAAAAAGCGGCGGCAATCGTAAACCGTGAACTGGGAAAGCTCTCGCCGGACAAGGCGGACCTTATCGTACAGGCGGCCGATGAAGTCATCGCGGGTAAGTTGAACGATCACTTTCCGCTTCGAATCTGGCAGACGGGGAGCGGCACGCAGACGAACATGAACGCCAACGAAGTCATTTCCAACCGGGCCATTCAGATTGCCGGCGGGCGGATGGGCAGCAAGGATCCGATTCATCCGAACGACGACGTGAATATGGCGCAGTCTTCAAACGACACCTTTCCCGCGGCGATGCATATTGCCGCCGTAAGCGAGATTCACCGGCGGTTGACTCCCATGGTCACGCAACTGCGGGATACGCTGGCGTGCAAGGCGGACGAATTCGACAATATCATCAAGATCGGTCGTACGCATCTGATGGACGCCGTTCCGCTGACGCTCGGCCAGGAGTTTTCGGGGTACGTGACGCAATTGACAAAGGGCCTGGAGCGGGTTGAGCGATGCCTTTCCAATCTCAATGAACTCGCGCTCGGGGGCACGGCGGTCGGTACCGGGCTGAATACGCATCCGGAATTCGCCGACCGGGTCGCCGCAAGGATTGCGGAGCTGACCGGCCATCCGTTTGTTTCCGCCGGCAACAAGTTCGAGTCCCTGGCCGCGCACGACGCGATGGTGGAAACCAGTGGCGCATTGAAGACGCTGGCTTGCTCGCTGATGAAAATCGCCAACGACGTCCGGTGGCTGGCGTCCGGGCCGCGATGCGGCGTCGGCGAGTTAACGCTTCCCGCCAACGAGCCGGGCAGTTCGATTATGCCCGGGAAAGTGAACCCCACGCAGTGCGAAGCGATGACGATGGTGGCCGGCCAGGTCATCGGGAACGATATGGCGATTGCCGTTGGCGGGTCCTCGGGCAATTTCGAACTGAACGTGTTCAAACCGCTCATCATCTACAATCTGCTGCAGTCGGTGCGACTGCTGGCCGATGCCTGCGCGGCGTTCAACGATCACTGCGCGGTGGGCATTGAACCGAACCGGGAGAATATCCGGAACCACCTGGAGCGGTCGCTCATGCTGGTCACGGCCCTGAATCCCAGCATTGGATACGATAACGCGGCAAGGGTGGCCAAGAAAGCGTTCGACGAGAACCTGACGCTTCGGGAATCCGCGGTGGCGCTTGGAATGATGGACGGGGAGGCGTTCGATGCCGCGGTCCGGCCGGAGAAGATGACGGGACCGGGCGCGTGACGGGGACCGGGAGCGGTACCGGCCTGCTGACTCGTCGCTTTCGGATGGCAGCACACAGTTACAAAGAGCCCGGCAGAAATCCTGCCGGGCTCTTTTCGTCAATCAGAATGGAGATTGAATGCCCGGGCGCCCGGGAGCGACCGTGACGGCTTCCGAACGGCTCAGGCCGCCGTCTGAGGTTCCATCGTGGGACGGCGGCTGTCAGAGACGCAGCGAATGAGATTCACCTGAATGTTCGTCTCCGCAGGCAGGACAGGTCCTGCACAGATGCCGGTTCAGCAGGTGCGCCGTTGCAAGCAGGAGTCCGCCCGTTGCATGGAGGACGACTTCAAAGACTCCCTCCGTCGCAACGTGGGCGACGACGATAAACGCGACAGCCACGATGAGGATGAGAAACGCTCTCCAGCGTCTGTGGTGCCTGACGCCCCAGACGACGCTGCCCATCGCGAGCGCAACGGCCCCGATAATGACAGATTCCGCACGTTCACTTGCAAGGATCCCGAGCCCCAGCAACGGCAGAACCGTTACCAGAAGCGGCATTGCCACACAATGGATCGCACAAGCGAAAGACAGAACCGCCCCCACGTTATCCACCCGTTCGTGACTGATGTTGATCTTCAGGTTTTGCATGTCTTTCCTTTCGGACCGGGACCGGGCGTACCGCGTCCGGATCGAAGCATTGGCGTCCGGTAACGGGTACTCTCGCTATTCCCGTATACGTACTATTGATCCAGATATGCCGCGATTTTACCGCACCAGTGCGACGGCCATTCGGTCATGTTGCCGTAGACGGCGGGTGAACCGGGGCCGCGTGGATGTCTCGAGGACATAACCCCGCCATCGTCGCCGTCCAGGCCGAATAGGAAGCCGATCAGGTGTGCGCGTTCGTCTTCCTTGATCCGGGTGGCTTTAAAGTAGAGGCCGAGGACGTTCGGTGGCACGTGCACACCCGCAACCGCACGGGACTTCTCCTCGGGCGATGCTTTGTACCTGACTTCCTGAAAGACGCCGATGTGAAGATCACGATGGCGTTCCGTCCTTGCGATATATTCCCGCAGGCTGTCCTTACCCAGAACCCAGGATTTCCACCCCGTTGTACGGGTCGTGAACCGGGCCTTTTCAGGCGGAATCGCTACAGCGTCGACGCCGAGGTCTTCCGTATTGCCGACCAGTGGGTTTCCGCCGCACTTTTTCTGAATATTGTCCACCCACCAGAGAATGGACGCCGTCCACAGGTTGCGGTTGACGTCGCTGAATCGCTGGCCTTCCGCCCGGTAGAAGCGAAATCGGATGGCGCTCGGGTCCGTTTCTTCCTCGGCAACAGGTTCTTGCATCGTACCGGGGTAAGCCGGGGCGGGCCGGGTTACCTGCCAGGGCCGGGTGGGCAGCGTATCGTCGAGGCCCAGGGCATATACCGCCGGAACGGCGCGGGCGGTCATCTGCCCATCGCTCCCTTGTATGGATACAACGCCGATAACGCGACCGGATTCGTCCAGAAGCGGTCCTCCGTTGCCGCCGGCAGAAACGGCGGCGCCCAGGGGATAGGATCGCACGCCGTCGACGACTGCGGCGGGGTCCATGTTGCCGTCGACGAGATTGAATGCCTCCCCCTGCTCCGTCTCGACGATGTAAGTCTTCTCAATCTCGACCGGGTCCCCCTCGGCCAGTTCAAGCAGCGGCCTGCCGAAGACTTTGATCCGGATCAGCGCCACGTTTCGCTTTTCGTCTTCGTCGATCAGACCCGAGACCCCGAATTCCTCGCCGGATTCGAACCGGGCGACAACCCCGACCGCGTCGTCGACGAGATCCCGGGTTGTAACCGCAATTCTGCTGCCCATGGCGAGAAAGCCCAATCCGCGGATCCGGGAACCGTCCCTTTTTTTGACGTCCAGAACGACAACCGAAGCGCGCACTTTACCGTAGACTGCGTCCGGCGGACTTCCCGATGCGTGGGCGGCGGTACAGGAGAGTTTCCACGGGAACACCGCCATCCATATTGCGGCCGATGACAGGATGACTGACGCCGGTTTCATAGGCGGCCTCGAAATTCGTTACGTCCGGTGTTCACGGTCTGTAGTCCGGATTGTCCCCGTTCGGACTGTCAAATCACCAACAGAACGTACAGTGTAACGGCCGTACCGAGAAGGGCGCCGCCATAACAGAGGACGTCCAGCGAGAGCAGCAGTTTCCGGATGCCCATTTCGTGCAGCGAGAAACGAATGCGGTGGGCGGCGTGAAAAAGCGGAGGGACAATAAGGACAAACAGGTAGATCTTGACAAGCGGATTCGCGAGCAGGGATTTCATCCGGCTGAATTCGAGCAGATTCTTGTCGATCAGGCCGAGCGGCACGGCCAGCCCGATGAAAAAGACGTGGACGGGTATCAGCAGCGCGGCAACCACGCCGCCCATCGAGAACATACCCCACCAGAAGGGTTCGGTTCTGTCTTCCTTGTACACGGATTCCCCCTACTTTATCAGCGGACTGCCAGGGTCAGAAACAGGCAGGCGACGACGGCCGATGCGACGATCCACGAAATGTAGGCGCCCAGACCCACGAGAAAGGGCGGCACCGTCAGGCGTCCGATTCGAATGATCTGGATCCTGGAGACCAGACCCAGCCATGTGATGCTGTGGTACAGCGCGAACAGGAGGACGATGGCATAACCCACGACAAACGGTACGGTCCGTAGCGATTCCTGGAACATATCGTGGACCTCCGCGCCTCTGGAGACGAGAAACAGCTGGTACAGGTGTACCAGAACAAACAGGGCGATAAACACGCTGGTCGATTCCCTGATCATGAACAGGAAGTAGCGGCGGTTATGCAGCCACCACGTGATCGGTACGGGGCGCACATAGGCCTTGTGTTCGTTTTCGCGCGTCATGTTACTTCTTCCCCCAGGGCAGGAGTACGGATTTGAACCAGCCGCCGGTGGTGGCCACCTTGTTTCGCTGGATGGCGACTGCGGGATCCACGTCTTTGGGACAGACCACGGAGCACTCTCCAATGTAGGTACACTCCCAGATGCCCTCGGTGCTTGCAATCACATGTTGTCGCCGTTCCTGCCCCTCGTCGCGGGAGTCCAGGTTGTACCGGTGCCCCAAGGCAATGGCGGCGGGGCCGATAAACTCGGTCTCCAGTCCGTATACGGGACAGGCGGCGTAACACAGCATGCAATTGATGCACATGCTGAACTGCTTGTATTCCTTCAGTTCTTCGGGCGTCTGCAGGTATTCCCCTTCCGAAACGGGTTTCTCTTCCTCCCGCATGATCCAGGGCTGCACCGCTTTGAGTTTGTCCATAAAGTCGGTCATGTCGATGATCAGGTCCCGGACGATGGGGAAGTTCTGCAAGGGTTCCACGTGGACTTCCCCGGGGTAATAGTCGCGCAGGAACGCGGCGCAGGAGAGCTTGGGCTCGCCATTGACCGTCATGCCGCAACTCCCGCAGACGCCCATCCGGCATGACCAGCGGAAGGAGAGGGATCCGTCGATGTGATCCTTGATATGGTTCAGGCCGTCCAGCACCACCCAGTCGTCCTGAAATTCGATATCGTAAGACTGTTCGACGGGTTCGTCTTCCTGTTCCGGGCGATAGCGGGTAACGGTGATTGTGATGTTCTTGCCATTACTCATGAAATTCCCCCTGCGCGGGATTCGACATCAATATTTGCGCTCTTCGGGCTGCCAGCGCGTGATGGTCACGGGAAGGTATTCAGTACGTGGGCCGGCTTCCGTCCTGTACGTCAATGAGTGTTTCAGGTATTCCTCATCGTCGCGGTCCTCGAAATCCGAGCGGGAATGAGAGCCCCTGGATTCCTTGCGATCCAGGGCGGCGTGCGCAAGCGCTTCAGCCGCATCCAGCATGAATCCCAGTTCCAGCGCCGCCGTGAGTTCGGTGTTGAATACGCTGGAGGTGTCGTCCAGGCCGACGTTCCGGAAGCGCTCCTGAAGGTTTTTCAGTGTTTCGCAGGTTTCCTTCATCGTCTCTTCATCGCGGAAGATGCCGGCGCCGCGTTCCATGGCCGCCTGCATCTCGGTACGAATGTCCGCGACGCGCTCCCTGCCGTTGCGCGGCTGCAGGTACGTCTGTTCGATGCGCCGACGCTCGTCGCGGGTGAGATTTTCGAGGGTGTCCGGGCCGGGGGCTTCCCGGCTGTTGGCGTACTCCGCGGCGACCGCCCCCGCGCGCGCGCCGAAGACGAGGCACTCCGTGAGGGAATTCGAGCCCAGCCGGTTTGCGCCGTTGAGACTCACGCACGCGGCCTCGCCGGCGGCGTAGAGCCCCGGAACGGGCGTGGCGCCGTTGATGTCCGTATGCACGCCGCCCATCATATAGTGGACGACGGGGCGGACGGGGATGGGCTCCTGAACCGGATCGATCCCAACGTAGTTTCGGGCCAGTTCCCGGACAAACGGGAGCTTCTCGTCGATGACTTTCTCGCCAAGGTGCCTCAGGTCCAGGTGGACGTAGTTGCCATAGGGGCCGTCGAAGACGCGGCCCTCCCGCATCTCATACATGAAGGCGCGGGACAGGATATCACGCGGCCCCAGTTCCATCTTGCCGGGTATGTATTCGCTCAGGTAGCGCTCGCCCTTGTTGTTGACCAGATAGCCGCCTTCGCCTCTTGAGGCTTCCGTCATCAGGATGCCGGTACCCGGAAGGCCGGTGGGATGATACTGAACGAACTCCATGTCCTTCAATGGACACCCGATGCGGTAGGCCAGGGCCATGCCGTCGCCGTTCTTTATGGCGGCATTCGTGGTAAACGGAAAGATCTTGCCGCCGCCGCCGGTACAGATGATGACGGTCTTCGCGCCGATCGCGTGGATGCCGCCCGAGCGCATGTTCAGCGCGGTGACACCGCAGACCCTGCCGTCGTCAACAAGAAGGGAGGTGACGAACCACTCGTCGTACCGGGTGACCGCGTTGTATTTGAGGGAGGTCTGAAACAGGGCATGCAGCATGTGGAATCCGGTCTTGTCCGCCGCGTATAGCGTTCGCTTCACGCTCATGCCGCCGAAAGCCCGTACGCTCACGCGACCGTCCTCATCCCGGCTCCAGGGGCAGCCCCAGTGTTCCAGTTGAATGGATTCGTCCTGCGCTTCCTTTACAAAGGCTTCGACGACGTCCTGGTCGGCCAGGTAGTCGCTGCCCCGTATGGTGTCGAACGAGTGCAGATCCAGATTGTCGTATTCACGCATGACGGCCGCCGCGCCGCCCTCGGCAGAGACGGTGTGGCTGCGCATGGGGTAGACCTTGGAGACGACAGCGACGTTCAGACCGGAATCGGCCTCGGCCGCGGCGATGGCGGCGCGCAGACCCGCGGCGCCGCCCCCTACAAGAAGCACGTCGTGAATCGGTATGTCCATTTATGTCCCCTGAAGGCGCGGGTGAATCGCGTTCGGTTCGTTCGCAAAGAGCGTTTATTATAACGATTTAAGCGAAATCCGTCAACATTTTACTCGGCGAAGCGGGGGTCGCGTCCGCGATAGAGGTCTGTGGATGCGGTCAGGCGGATTCCGGTCCCTTCGCGGTGGCTTTCGGGAGCCCCCGGATTCGCCACCCAACGGGACCTGTCACTGCAGGCGGCCGCGGGCAGGAAGCGGCCAGACGGCTTCAACCACGCCGTCACGGATTCCATAGAGTTCGTCGTGAAGGACAACGGTGGTGTCGGAGTAGCCCGCCACGAATTCAATGGTGTCACCGACTCGCGGCGTCTCGGCAGGCGCATCCAGTTCGATCTTCCCGTGCTCGGCCGACAGGGCAACCAGATTGACGTTGGGAATGCCCATGGGCTCCGGCACGGACGCGTCGCTGCTCATGGTTTTCTTCCCCGCGTCGCAGATGATGCGTGCGGGCGTGGGCCGGCTGGTGACCGTGGAAAGGACCGTAAGCGCATATTCGTGTTTCACGCCGAAAACGTTGCGGTAACGGATATCGCCGAAGATGCCGCCGCCGGCTTCGATTTCGGTGATGCCGGGATGGAAGGCGCTGATCCAGTAGGTGCCGGTACCGCCGCAACTGACGATGCCGACCTGGAAACCGTTGCGCCGGCACAGGTCCGCGCTGTCCGTGAGTAAGGACAGGGATTCCGCGATAAGCCGTCGCTTTTCGTCGATGTCTTCAATGGCCAGGGTGTGCGCTTCCCACGTCATCAGGCCTGAGAATTGCAGGCCCGGGCATTCTGCCACTGTCTGCGCAAGCGAAAGAACGGGCTCGCCCGGCGCAACGCCGGCGCGGTTCATGCCCACGTTGACCTCGATCAGCACCCGGACGCGGACCCCTTTTTCTGCGGCGGCGAGACTGAGTTGGCGAACGTTGTTCTCGTTGTCCACGCAGACCATGACGTCGGCATGCCTGCGGAGGTTGACCAGGCGGGCGATCTTCCGGGAGCCCACGACCTGGTTGGCAATGAGGATATCCCTGACGCCGCCCGCGGCCATCACTTCGGCCTCGCCGAGTTTCGCGCAGGTGATCCCGATCGCGCCGGCGTCCAGCAGCCGGTGCGCGAGCGCGGGCGTCTTCATGCCCTTCGTGTGGGGCCGCCACTGGACGCCCGCCTGCCGGATAATGGTATCCGCCATCTTCCGCGTATTGCGTTCCAGCGTGGGCAGGTCCACCAGGAGCGCCGGAGTGTCCAGGTCTTCCTTGCGGCAACCGATGAGATGTGTCTGTACGATCATGCGGGATCCCCGGGTTTCGGGTTTTTCGGCAACAGGACGCGCGCGCCGGATGGTTCCGTTAACGGTCCCGTCAGCGCCGCTGCCGGATGATATGGTTGGCGACGTCGATCATCGTGGCCGTCCAGATCCGGTCCCGGTTATCAAACAGAAACCGGGCGACTTCTCTCAGTGCCGCTGAAGAGATGGAGAGATGCTGGCCTCCGATGCCGTGCATGCAGACGACCGCCCAGAGGCCGTCGTTGACGGCGTTTTCGATATATGCGACGATCTCATCCCCCGAATGGCCGTCCACGGCCAGGGACCATGTGCAGGCCAGGTCGATCCGTTCCGGATGGTTGGCGCGCTCGCCCCAGCCCCTTGCGGCCTTGAAGCGGCGGGCGACGAGCGGGACGTAGGACTGCCGGTTCTCGCCGGCTCCGACGTACGTCTGGTAACAGGGATAACAGAACGTCCGTTCGCCGCCCTGTTCGGGAAACAGGCGGTCCAGGTCTTCAGTCGCTTCGTCGATGGTCCGCGCGACGTCGTCCAGTCCCAGTTTTTCCAGACAGTATCCGTCGTCGCGGAATCCGAAATTGCAGGAGCAGGGATGCATGGAGGTGTGATTGCCGAGTTCGTGCCCGTTCCTGCCGGCCTTTTGCCAGCGGGGAACCTGCGATTTCCAGGCTTCCGACCGGCCCGGGTTGACGTAGAACGTCCCCTTGAGGTCACAGTCGTCCAGGCACGGAATCGCGTTGTCCAACTGCGTATCGAGGCCGTCGTCGAAGGTGAGACTCACGGCGCCGTGGAAGTCTTCAGGCCAGAAGGATCGGTGAGGGGGCATGATTTCCTCTTCTAGTCCGTCGGGAGGACGCCGATGTCCCCGCCGCGGCGGAAGGCCAGAGCGTCGTCGATCATCCGCCGGATATCGTACTCGGGTTTGAAGCCCAGCAGTTTCCGGGCCCTCGACAGGTCGAATTCGTAGAACGTGGGATTGCCCGTCAGGCGTGTTTCGACGTACGGGATACCCAGACGCTCCGAAAGATGGGGGACGGCTTCATCCCAGGAAAACGGCGCGGGGCCGGCGAGCTGGATGGTCCGGCCGGAAACGTCCTTCGCGTCCATCGCCAGCCGGCAGCCCTGGACAATATCCCGAACGTCGGCGACGTGTTTCTTGTAGGGTCTGCCCTTCTCGTCCCTGAGTACCACCAGACGTTCTCTGCTCTGCCGCGTCTCCGTGAATTCGGAACGGCCTTTCAATCCGCTCAGGCGGAATTGCGGAAAGTCCAGAATCTCGCCCGCGCCGAAGACCATGCAGAAGCGAAGGACGACTGTGGAAAGCTCGTAACTGTGCCAGTACCCGGTGCAGAGCTCTTCGCCCAGCGATTTGGACAGCGCGTACCATCCGCGGCAACGCCGGGGCGTTCGATCTTCACGGATCGGTTCGGTCAGCCCGCCGGCGACGTACTTTTCGTAAATGGCGTCGGTGCCCGCATAGACGAGCCTTGGGGGTCTGTCCTGCGCCCTGGCCGCCTCCAGCATGTTGAACGTGCCCCGAACGTTGATGTCGAAATAGTCGGTTTCGGAAAAGGGTCCGCCGCCCTGGAAGGCCGCGCCCAGGTGGTAAACCGCCTCTGCCCCGTTTACGGCAGCCAGAACGTCTCGAGGATTCGTAAGGCTGCCGTGGACAAGCTCGACGTCCAGGCCGTTCAGTTTGTCGATGCGGGGGTCTCGAGGCCAGACGAGGCCGCGAACGGCATGCCCCCGATCAACGAGCGTGGCGGCCAGATTGGCGCCGATTCTTCCTGTAATGCCGGTGATGAGAACGGACATGGTAATTGGATTTGGAGTTCGACTGCACCCGAGATAGTGGTGTTCTGTGCCGAGAGTAGACGACCACGATTCGGTTCACACGGAGAAACGAAGACACAAAGGGAAAGGCGGCAATCAGTGTTCGGTTGTCGGCCATCAGCAGTCGGTTCTCGGCAAAAGAAAAGAACGTAAGGCAAGATCAAAAGCAAACCCTCCCGGCCGCCCAGACCTCTCTCCCCGGCCCTCTCTCCTAAAGGAAAGAGGGAGAAAGGCAGGTTTCGCCCAATTCGTGCATTTCACATCTGGCGACCGGGGGTTTGGGGGGTTTTTCCGTGCTTATCCGTACATCGCTTTCGTATTGGTACTCTCCAGAAGCTTGCAGGCCACCTATTCCCATTTACGCCTCCGGAGTGATTCACGGAAAAACCGGCCCCCTGCCGAACCGCGTGAATTAGAAAAAGGACGTAAATGATAGAAAAACAAAGGATTTATGAGAAAAATGCCGGCATGCACATGCCAAAAATCGTCGTTTGCCTTGCCCTTCCAAATCATGCCTACGGCGTGTTCCTTTTGAAGCGACCAAAAGGAACCAAAAGTCGCCGCTGGGCGCGGGGCCTGCCTTATGCATGGCGCGAATACCGTCACAGGACTCACGTGATACGCTGGCCTGCCAACTCCGGAGGTTACCGTAAATCGTTGCTGGACGGAACAGCGCGCCCTGCTCTGGGAGTGCTCGCGAGAGACTTCGCGTCTGTACACGGTGTGGTTTCCGGGGTTGGAGCAGCTTTCACCCATCAGCCAAGGGTGGTTCCTGTTAAGGATAAGCGTCGGGAATCACCGATGGCTCCACAGCCACGTGGACAACCACAAGGTTTGCCACTACAAGTTCATTTGCAGCGTGTCCTGTGGCGGACGAATCACTCCCCCCTTGAGGGGCGTCGCAGAAGCCGAGCCGCCCCTTGAGCCGTTGTACTGAGCCAGCCGAAGGATTGTCGAAGGGCCGGCGACGGCTGATGCGGTGGGGGGTATCCGATATCAATATGGAATAGCTCGGAAACGACGATTTTGGACAGGTGTGATCGCACTCCTGGCTTTTAATCCCTTTATGATTGGTGTTGATCCTGCTCCTGGTTTCTAATCCTGCCTATCCTGTCCATCCATGTGAGTTTGGGTTTTTGTATAAAAGAGGCTAATTCACGCCGCAAAATCAAGGGTAATCGCCAAAGGCTGACAGCCGGATATTTACCTTGCGGATTCGTCCTTTTTTTGCTATTTAGTCGACTGTTGAACTGCAGAATTTTTCGTCGAATAACCTGTACGCGAGGGTGGAACGCATCCGAGGAGGAGCGACGATGGACAAACTGGCGATTCTGGGTGGATCGAAGGCGGTGCAGACCGACGCGGGAGATATGTTCACCTGGCCGATCATCACCGAGGAGGACGAGGAGGCCGCGTTGGAGGTGCTGCGGCGCGGGGCCATGTCCGGCACGGACGTCACGGTGCAGTTCGAAAAGGAATACGCCGACTGGTTCGGCACGAAGTACGCGCTGGCGCACAACACGGGCACGTCGTCCATCCATTCGGCGATGTTCGGTTGCGGCGTGGGCGTGGGGGATGAGATCATCTGCCAGAGCATGACGTTCTGGGCATCCGTGCTTCAGGCGATGAATCTGGGCGCGACCATCGTCTACGCGGATATCGATCCGGATACCATCACCCTCGACCCGGCGGACGTGGAACGGAAGATTACGGACCGGACCAAGGCGATCGTGGCGGTCCACTATTTCGGCCATCCGACGGACATGGATGCGATCATGGAAATCGCCAACGCCCGGGACATCAAGGTCATCGAAGACGTCTCGCACGCGCACGGCGCGGAATACAAGGGTCGACTCACGGGCGGGATCGGTCACGTGGGCGCCATGTCCTGCATGGCCGGAAAGTCGCTGGCCATCGGCGAGGCGGGCATGCTGGTCACGGACGACCAGGAGATCTATGAGCGCGCGGTTGCATTCGGCCATTACGAGCGGACGGGCCAGATCGAAAACCCCGAGTTGAAGAAATTCGCCGGCCTGCCTCTGGGCGGGTTCAAATACAGAATGCACCAGTTGTCGTCGGCCGTGGGGCGGGTCCAGCTGAGGCACTACCGCGAACGGATGGAAGAAATCGACAGGGCGATGAACGGCTTCTGGGACCTGCTTGAAGGCGCGCCCGGGCTGCGCGCCCACAGGCCTCCGAAAGGCTCAGGCAGTACAATGGGCGGTTGGTACGCCGCGCACGGCATCTACGTGCCCGAGGAACTCGGGGGGCTGCCCTTGCGGAAGTTCTGCGAGGCGGTGCGGGCCGAAGGGACCTCCTGCGGCGCGGGGGCCAACCTGCTGATGCATCTGCATCCCGTCTTGAACGACGCCGACGTGTACGGTCATGGCGAACCCACGCGCGTCGCGCATTCCGACGCCGACGTGCGCCAGGGCGAGGGCAGCCTGCCGCAGACGGAGCGGATGTCGGAACGCCTGTTTTCCATCCCGTGGTTCAAACACTATCGCCCGGAAATCATCAGGGAACACGCGGAGGCTTTCCGAAAGGTGGTTACGCAGGCCGCGGAACTTCAGTAGACCGCGGATCCGTTTGGAGCGCAGTGTTCTCCAGATCGGACCGCTTGTGAATATGGAACCGGACGGCCGGCATAACGCCGGCCGTTTTTCTGTTGCACAAAGCGCCTTGTACGCCGCGGGTGCGACCGGTCGCCGGGTACCGGTCCATCCTGAAATGGCCGCGGGGGATTGAATTCGACCGGCACTCTTGTTATATTGCCTATTCGGTGATCGCGCCGTTTAGCTGCCGATGCCAATATTCCGCCAATCGCCCATTCCGATTTACAAGAGGGAGATTCATCCATGCACAATCTGCGAACCGCGTCGTCCGCCATGGTCTTCATCGCCATTCTGGGTATTTTCGCTTCCGGCGCAGACGGCGCATACACACGCATCAACGAACCGGGCGCCGACGATCCGATGGCGGTCCATATCTTCCGCCTGGACAACGGCCTCACGGTCTACCTCACGGAAAACCGTCAGACGCCCCGGTTCTACGCGGAGATCATCGTTCGGGCGGGCAGCAAGCACGACCCGGCGGAATCCACGGGCCTGGCGCACTACCTGGAACATATGCTGTTCAAGGGCACGAAGCGCATCGGTTCCATGGATTACGAGAAGGAGAAAGCGCACCTCGACAACATCACCCGTCTGTACGAGGAGCATTTCGGCGAAACCGATCCTGAAAAACGGAAAGCCATCTACGCAGAGATCAACAAGGAATCCCAGCTTGCCGCGCAATACGCCATTCCCAATGAAATCGACAAGCTCTACAAGGCCATGGGCGGCACCGGTCTCAACGCGCACACCTGGCATGAGGAGACCGTGTACAGAATCAATCTGCCCGCCAACCGGTTGCGCCACTGGGCGGTCATCGAATCCGAACGCTTCAGGAACGCCGTCTTCCGGCTCTTTCAGTCCGAGCTCGAAACGGTTTACGAAGAAAAGAACCGGTCCATGGACAACAAGGACCGGGCGATCGTCTACGCCGTCGCTGATCAGCTCTTCAAGGTGCATCCCTACGGCCAGCAGACCACAATCGGGAAAGTGGAACACCTGAAGAATCCGTCGTTGAAAAACATGTACTGGTTCTACAATACCTATTACGTCCCGAACAATATGGCGATCGCGATTTCGGGCGATATCCGGATCGAAGAAACCATAAAGCTGATCGATGAGCACTTCTCGGGGTGGGAGTCCGGGGCTTTGCCGCGGTTGCCAGACTGGAATGAGGCGCCCCTCAACGGCGCCGAGCGCGTAAAGGTGGGGTTCCAGGGCGAGGAATACGTGCTTCTGGCGTTCAGGACGGCATCCAGGAATCATCGGGACGCGGACGCGCTCAAACTCCTGGATATGATTCTGGACAACGCCACCGCCGGTCTGATCAACCTGAATCTCAACCAGAAACAGAAGGTCCGGCGGGCGGGATCGTATCCCTCGCTGTACAACGACGGTGGGGCGCAGTATCTCTGGGGCATTCCAAAGAAGGACCAGACCCTTGAAGCCGTGGAACAACTGCTGCTCGACCAGATCGAGATCATCAAGAGCGGCCAATTTGAGGACTGGATACTGCCCGCCATCGTTACCGACTTCAAAAAGAACGAAAAGAGAGAAATGGAATCGGACAACGCCCGCGTGCGCCGGATACGGAATTCGTTCCTTTCACTCCAGGACTGGAAACGTACAACCGGTGAGATCGGCCGGCTGGAACGGGTCACCAAAGACGACGTGGTCCGTGTCGCGCGGGAATATTTCACGGGCAATTACGTCGCGGGATACAGGATCGACGAACAGCACGACATCCCGAAGATCCAGAAGCCGCAGATCGACAAGATCGATATCGACGCCACCCGCCAGTCGGTTTTCGCCGGCAAGGTGCTTGCCATGCCGGCAGAGGAAATCGAACCCTCCTTCGTCGATCCGGGCAAAGACTACCAGATTGCCGAATATCACGATGACGTCCGGCTCTACTACTCCCGGAACCCCATCAACGATCTCTTCTCCCTGACCTTCACCGTGGACCTGGGCAACAACCAGGACAACAGGATGGGAATGGCCGCACGGCTTCTCGACAAGTCCGGTACCGGACGTCTTGCCTCCGAAGCCCTCAAGAAGGAGTGGTACAAGCTCGGTACCGAGTTCTCCATGTCGGCTGCCAACAACGAAGCGCGCGTCACCCTCTCCGGGCTGGATGAAAACATCGAGGCTTCGCTTGCCCTGATGGCAGAACTCGTCAACAATCCCTCCGCGGACAAATCGACCCTTGACGAACTCGTGAAGATCGTCCTTGCGGAGCGCGAAGACGCGAAAAAGAATCACCGCACCATTCAGGGCGGCGTCGTTCTGTTCAACAGACACGGCAAGGACTCCCGCTATCTGCGCGCGTTGCCGAACGAAGCCCTGCGGGAACTCACCCTGGAGGAACTCCAGGGGCTGGTCCGCAACCTGTTCAGACACAATCACACCATCGCCTATACCGGTTCTCTTCCTTTGCAACGGGTCCTGGCAGTCCTTAAGAAACACCATCCAATCCGGGGAGCGCTCGAGGAACCGCCGCCGTACACGTTCTACAAGGCGCGGACGCCCGAACGGACCGACATACGCTTCTTCCATAAGCCCCTTGCCCAGGCGCTCGTCTACATTGAGTTCGGCGACAGGGATTTCAACGAGGCTTCCGTTCCCGCTACTGAACTCTATAACAGCTATTTCGGCGGCGGGATGAGCGGAATCGTCTTCCAGGAACTCCGGGAAGCCCGCGCGCTGGCCTACTCGGCATGGGCGCGATACTTCAATGGTAACCGGAAGGGAGACCAGAACCTCCTGGCGGGATCCATCGCCTGCCAGCCCGACAAGACGATCGAAGCCGTCGAAGCATTTATAGGCCTGATGGACAATATGCCGGTCACGCCAGAGCGATTCGAAGAAGCCCGTACCTCCATTCTGAACCGTTATCGCACCAACAAAATCAGCTTTCGACGGGTACTGGGATCCGTACGTTCCTGGGAACGGCTGGGCATTCCGGTGGATCCCCGCAAGTCGCGATTCGAGAGAATCCAGGCCGCCGAGATGGACGACATGCTGGCGTTCTACGGCCAGAACCTGAAGGACCGGGTGAAACTGATATCCATCGTGGGGGACCGGGAAAAAATCGACCTCGCGGCGCTGGAAAAATACGGTTCCGTCAGCGAGGTCGGCCTGGAGGACATTTTTGTGTATTAGATGTATGCGAGACGTGGCGCGGCTACGAAGCCCATCCCGCAATGAAGTCCGAGGTCGTGTAATTCTCCGGCATCTCGTTGAAGTGGTATTTCATCGGCCCTGACTGGAATCCCGGCACGAAATGCTCCGCCTCCGACCGGAGCATCCGGTCAAGCGGTTCGAACCGTCTCCACAACGTCTCCGCCTCCGACCCGGTGAATCTTCCGGCGAATTCGGGACCCCAACTCAGGGTGATCGGATGTGCGCCCCGAAGCCGGCGGGAGAGTTCGTCCGGAACGTCGGGGTACGGGGCATTCTTGGCAAGCCGGATCGCCAGGGCCGACTTGCACAGGAAGACGGTGGAGAGCAACCTTCCCTTTTCGCCTCTGTCCGGATGAAGCCGGTTCAACGCATCGATGTACGCCTCTCCGTCGCGTTCCACGACTGCCCTTAGCGCTTCCTCCGAGTGCCTCTTCATTTCCCGGCTCCGGTCGTTCCATCGCCCGAACGCGGCGGACGCCCCCGCCGAAAGGTGCTCCACAAAGGAAAGGTCGTCGATCGACGTGTGCGTGGAGAATCCGCCGTGAACGGTCCGTCTCAACCTGGGGCTGTAGTTGCTGCCCCAGTGGAGAATCGGGAGGATGTAGACAACGCCGTCGCCCCCTTCAAGGTGGGTCCGGACGCCGTTGGGCAATGGCTGGCACGGATCGGCCAGCAGGTACTCGTTTTCCTCTTTCGTGTTGAGCCGGACGTGGCTGCCCGGGACGACCCACAGGACGCTGTCGTCGTAAAGGGGTATGTTCCACTGAACGTAACGGGGGCCCCCTTCGAGGATGTCATCGATGTACCCCTGGAGCGGGGCGGTGTCGATCGGGTGGTGGTCGCGATGCCACTTCGCGGGGCCGTGGTCCCGGACCGGATTGCACATCATCATCATTTCGGTTACCGACGCGTCTGCAACGCCCAGAAGCCGTGAGCTGATGCCGTGAATGTTCGGCTCGAGCCACACCTCTGCGGCCGGGGCCGTCTCCTCGCTGATTTCGCTGACCAGCGGCGGCCGGTTCAGCATCAGTCGGGGCTGCGGGCTGGTCTCCCACTGGCCTCCGGGCGGGTCTCCTTCCTGCCGCATGGCCTTCCAGTACTCCCGCTGCCGGTTCACGAGCGTTTCGTAAGCCCGGCGGACGTCCTGCAGTTTTTCCCGGGGAATGGCTTCCTTTACCACCAGGTAGCCCTCTTCCAGGAATCGTTCGCGATCGACTTCCTGCATCGTACTTCCTCCAGATTCATCGCTCTAGCCCGTGAGCATTTGTCCTGCTCCTGGCCCTTTTCCTGCAGCAGGTTTTGATCTTGCTCTTGTTTTCTAATCCCGCTTAATCCTGTTAATCCAGAGTATCCTGATCGGTTTTGACTTTCATCCTGTCTATCCTGTCCATCCATGTAAGTTTGGATTTGTGACTAAGTCCCGATAAACGTCTCGGGCCACTTCGGCTCGTAATTGCTCTCGAAGAGCCAGTCGAAGTCCTCGGGAACGATGTGCGCCCGGTCGGGGCGGAGTCTCCGGCGCAGCTTCGGGAAGAAGCTCATCAGCGCGTCGCGCTGGCCCTTCGGGAGTCCGCACGAAACGCCTGAAGCCGCATAGGCCGAAAGCATCGCTTTCCGGGGAACCGTGTCCTCGTTCTGCCAGGCCGAGTGCAGGCCGGAACTGCACAGGATCAGCATCTGCCCCCGGCGCGCCACCATGGGTGTCGGTTCCTGCTCAAGCCAGGGCGAATCCGCCAGGTCGGGGACATGCTCCGGATAGGCCGGTGCGCCTTCCTTCGGATCCGGGCGCACGCCGTGGACGCGAGGCAGCATGGCCTTGTGCTCCGGCGTCAGGACGCGGCTCCAGTATTCCATAATGGGGCGATGACTTCCGGGAATGACGCGCATCGCGCCGCGATGCTCCGGCACGTCGTTGAGCCAGAACCAGAGCTCCGCGCGCATCCTTCGGGGCGTGGCCTGGAAGTCGTCCAAGGTGGCCTGGATGTCGGTGTGGCATCCGCCGGCCCACTGGTCGCGTACGCTCCCAAAGGGCGCATTCGACGGATGCCGGCCATGGGGGGACACGCCCCACCACAGATGCACGCCATCCGCGCGCAGCACGTCCCTGGCCACTTCCTCGAAGTAGGGGTGCTGGAAGACGTCAAGGTAGTCCGGTTCTTCGTAGAAAGGACGGCCGCTCTCCGTCAGCCGGTCCCACGCGGCTTCGGCGCGGTCCAGTTCGGCGGTTGTAAACGGGCTGTCGACCGTGACGGCGCCCTGTTCCTCGTATTGTCTCAGTTCCGCTTCTGTCAGTGCCATTTGTGTCTCCTTTGCATCTATCGCGCCCGCGGTCAACGGTAATCAATCGGCATCGTAGATTTCACGGGCTCTCGACGCCGCGCCTTCTTTCGTTCCCGTTTGATATCGTCCAGCGCCGCCATGAAGCACGGGATGACAAATAACGTCAGGATTGTCGAAACCAGCAAACCGAAAAGGATGACGTTCGCCAGCGGCGACCAGAGGGCCGACTTCCCTCCGATGCCGATCGCCATGGGCAGCAGGCCGGATATCGTCGTTACCGACGTCAGGATGATCGGTCGCAGCCGCAGCCGTCCCGCGTTCACGATGCTCCGCCAGATGTTCGTCACGGAGCCGTCCCTGCGGCGCCGCCTGTTGATGAAGGCGACCATGACAATGGCGTCGTTGACGACGATACCCGCCAGCCCGACAAACCCGAACAGGGCGGTCAGACTGAACGGGTTCCTCGAAATCAGCAGGCCGAGCAGCGCGCCGATGATCGCGAACGGCACGGCGGTCAGGATGACCAGCGGCTGCGCGTACGAGTTGAACTGCGACCCGAGAATCACAAACATCAGGATCAGGCTGATGGCGAAGAGAGCCGCGATATCTTCGAACGCTTCCATGAAATCCGTGAACTCGCCGCCGATCACGAAGCTCACGTCGGAGTAATGCGCTTCGATCGATGGAAAGATTTCGAGCATTCTGGCGTTGATCCGGTCCAGTGACGTTTCGGACTCGTCGATTTCTCCAGTGACGAAAATGGTCCGCTTCTGATCGAAGCGCTGAATCTGCGTCCGGCCCGGACCGATCGAGAACGAGACCATGTCCCGCAGCGCCACCGTGCTGCCGCTCGAGTTCGTCACCTGCACGTTCAGCACGTCTTCTACAGCCGACCGATCCTTCCGGTCGTACTGCACGATGACGCCCACCTCTTCGTCTCCGTCCCTGAATTTCGTCGCCTCCACGCCGTCGAACGCGTATCGAACGTTCAGGGCGACCTCCTGCGCCGAGAACCCGTACAGGGCCGCGCGCACTTCGTCCACTTCGATTCGGATCGCGTCCTTGCCCGGCGGGAAATCGTCGGTGACCTCGAGCGTGCCCGGGATCCGGCGCAGCGAGTCCTGCAGCGCAAGCGCCGCTTCCTTCATCCGATCGAGATAGCGGCCCTGGACCTTCACCGAGATGGGTTTGCCTTCAGGGGGCCCGCCGGTGAATTTCTCGAAGACAACCGACGTGGGTCCGGCGATGTGCTCCGTGCGCTCCCGGAGCACGGCGATCAGGTCGTCCGACATCCTTGTGCGCGCTTCCCTGGGCTTCAACTGAACGATGACCTGGGAGACGTTCTTTCGGGTCACCCACTCGGTGTTGCTCTGCAGCAGGCCGACGTTGGTGACCACGCCCGCGACGTCCTCATCGGAAAGCCGGAGCGCCTCGGCCTCGTAGGCTCGGGTGACGCGGTCCGACTCGTCCAGGCTCGTGCCTTCAGGGAACTTGATGAGCACCTTGAACGCGTCGAATTCCTCGCCGGAATAGAAATCCACGCCGAGAAGCGGAATGAGCATCACAGCCCCGGCCAGCACGGCGACAAGGCATCCGATGACCCAGTAGCGCCGCCGCAGCGTGCGGACCAGCAGACGACCGTAGATCCTGCGGAGTCTCCTGAAGAATGGCTGTTCGCCCCGCTTGTGCGCATTGGACCGCCGGGTCCATTCCGCATAGTGAGACGGCAGCAGGACGAACGCCTCGAAAACGGACGCGGCCAGCGCCAGCGCGAAGGTCAGCGGGATGACCCGCATGAACTTGCCCATCACGTCCGGCAGAAGGATCAATGGAAGAAAAGCGGCAACGTTGGTGCCTACCGAACTGAGGATCGGCTTTGTCACTTCGTCCGTACCGAGGATCGCGGACTCGCTGGCGCTGCGGCCCCGCAGCCGGTACCGGTGACAGTTCTCGATCACGATGATGGCGTCATCCACGATGATGCCCAGCACCATCACCATGGCGAACAGCGTGCTCCCGTTGATGGTGTAACCGGAAAAACTCAACAGGATGAAGGTAATGAAGAAGGAGATGGGGATGCCGAGCGTGGCGAGGAAGGCGTTCCAGGACCCCAGGAAGAGCCACAGAACGAGTGAAATGAGGATCATCCCGGTGACTGCGTTGTTCCGGAGCGCATCGATCACGCGGTTGATGTAGACGGAGTTGTCGTCGGTAAAGCTGAAGCTGATGCCGTCCGGTACCCGCTCCTCATAGCGGCTGACCGTTTCCTTGACGGCCAGGATGACGTCGTTCGTATTCGCGTCGGTCGTCTTCGACAGGGAGAACGTGATTGAAGGTTCGCCGTTCAGCCGGGATAGGACCCTGGGCTCTTCGCGGCGGTCCTTGACCCTCGCGACGTCACGGATTCGAACGGTCTCCCCGCGCGGCGCCGCCCGGATGATGGTTTCGCGAATCTCATCCACGCTCCGGTACTCGGCCAGCGAACGGATCGCGTATTCCTTCGCACGGTAGGTGAGGGTGCCACCGGGCACGTTCAGGTTTCTGGCCTGCAGCGCCCGCACCACGTCCAGGACCGACAGACCGCGGGCAGTCAGCCTGGTGGGGTCCACCTCGATCCAGATTTCACGCTCGGGAAGTCCGGAAACTTGGCTCCTGGCGACCCCCGATATGTTCTTCAGGTCCTCTTCGAGATCCTCAGCGACAATCTGCGCGTTCTCTTCCGGAATCGTATAGGCCATGTTGACCGTGAGGATGGGCAGGAAATCGCCGCTGTCGAAGTCGTCCACGTCCGGGTCCTCGGCCTCTTCAGGAAGATCCACCCGGTCGATACGCGCCTTGAGGTCCGTGTAGATCTCCCTGAATTCCGACTCCGACATGTCTTCGAACTTGATCAGGAACAGGGCCAGCCCTTCGCCGGCCGAGGACTGCAGTTCATCGAGCTTGTCCAGATCGTGGATCTCCGCTTCGACGGGTTCTACGATCAGGCTCTCCACCTCTTCAGGACTCGCGCCCGGGTACGGAATCGAGACGATCACCCAGTTGAAGTCAATCTGCGGGTTCAGTTCCTGCGGCATGCTGACGAGACTCATGGCGCCAAAGCAGAACAGTCCGACCATGACCAGGTTCACGAAAACCGGATTTCGGACAGAGAATCTCGCTATCGACATATCAGGAATGCCTCACGTATCAACACTTTCTGACGGCCCAGACTGTCACCTCGCGGCGCGAACGGTCACGCGGGTTGCCGTACCCAGGCGGTTCATGCCCGCCACGACAATCGAATCCCCCTCCTCGATGCCCGCTTCCACCGCGACGTGGGCGCCGAAGGTATCCCGCGTTTTCACCTCGCTGAGCCGCGCGATGCCGTCCCGGATCCGATAGATGTACTCCTTGTCTTCCCTGGCGACCACCGCGTTTCCGGGAACGACGAACTGCAGACCCGAGCCCCTCAGAATCACGCGGCAACGGGCCGCCATTCCCCCGCGAATCGTCATGCCGGGCGTATTGGCCAGGTGGACTTCCACGGGGAACGCGCCCGTGGCCTCTTCGGCCTGGGGGGAAACGTAACGGACGTACCCATCGAACGTGAGGCCACCCAGCGCGTCGACGGTGATGCGTACGGATCCGCCCGGCGTGACGCGCCCGATGGCCGGCTGCGGGATGCCGAGCTTGATCTTCATCGTCGTCAGATCGACCACCCGGTAGGCGGCCTTACCCACCGACGTCATCGCGCCCAGTTCGACGTGCTTCCTGGATATCCGTCCGTCGATCGGGCTGGTCAGCCGCGTGTCTTCGAATCCCTTCCGGGCGCGGCTCAGTTCCGCCTGGTTCGATTTCAGTTCGGCTTCAGCGGATTTGACGGCGAACCGCGAGGTCTCGAACGCCAGCTTTGAAATGTCCCCCGCGTCGAGGAGTTGACCGTCGCTCTCGAAATTCAGGCGCGCGATCTTCAGTTTGTTCCGGGCGGAGAGGACCTGCGCCTTCGCGTGTTCCAACCGGCTTGCGGCCACGCGGTCGTCGATCACGGCGAGGGTATCGCCCGCCGACACACGATGCCCGACGTTGGCCCGTACGCGGACCAGGCGGCCGCCGGTTTCGGCAACCACGTCCACCGACCGGTGCGGCGCGATCACGCCCGTAACCTCGATCGCCTCCTCCACGTGTTCCTGACGCACGACCCTGGCCCGCACCGGAACCGTCCGCAGCGAATCCGCGTCCGTTTCGGTCGACCCGCCCGCATCGGAGTCCTCCCGCGGCCCACACGAAATCACGAAGAAGCAAAGCGCGAGCATGGCGAAAACCGCTGTATCCCTGTATCTCATCTTGACTCCACGAGTTCCTCGACCAGATCGTCGAGGCCGCCCATCAGGTAGCGCAACTCGATCACCGCCGAGGTGAGGTCGAACTGCGTCGTGATCTCCTGCAATCTGGCATTCTGCAGGTTCAGCTTCGCATCGATGACGTCCAGGTTCGATACCCGCCCGAGTTCCTTCTCCCGTGAGACGATCCGGTAGTTGTTCTCGTTGAACGCCAGGCTGGTTCCGATCAGTTCACGCTGGGTCTTCAGATTGACGATCCGATTGACCGTCTCGCCGAGCGCCTGCCGCGTTTCGTCGACCAGGTCGGAGAAGCGTGTGTCCTGGGCGTGGTAACTGAATTGCGCGGACTTCAGTCGCGACAGATTGCGGAACCCCGTGAAGAGCGGTAACGACAGATTGAGCATAACCGTCGAAGGTCTGTAGTCGTCCAGCGCCAGCGTATCGTTTCTCCGCCAGGCCGTGGAGAAGCTGAGGGACACGTCGGGCAGATAGCTGGAATACTGCCCGCGGTAGACCAGCCGGCTGCGTTCGCGGTCCTGTTCGGCCGCCGCAAGCATGGCGTTTCCGTTCACCAGCGTCCGGCTGTCCACGCCCGCGAGCCCCCGGATTTCCGCTTCGGACAGGCCTGCCACCCGCGTCACCTCCGCCCCGATCCGGTCGGGGACCCGGTCGACCAGCGCATCGGCGTGCAGCGTGCGGAGGTTGAGCAGCCGGCGCAGGCGGACCGTCGCATCCTGCAACGCGGACTCGCCCGCGGCCACGCTGCTCTTCTTCTGCTGGTGTTCCACCTGCCATCGCAGCAGGTCCAGCTTCGAATATCTGCCCGCGAGGTGCATTCTCTCGGCCCGCTCGACGTTCAGCCCGGCCAGGACGAGGAATTCACGCTGCAGTTCGAGCATCGCGCCGCGTTTCAACACTTCCAGGTAACCTGAAGTGACCTGGAGCAGGATCCGGTTTCGTATGGCCTCCCGGGTCCGTTCGGCCGCGGCCTGTCCGGTGGTTGCAACGGATACGCCGTTGATCAGCTCCGCGTCGAAGATGGGAATATGCGCCTGGAACGACGAGTAATAGGAGGTGCGGAACGCCACCCTCGGCACGGGGATCTCCGGTGGGAAATACCTGGAAAAGTCCCGCTCCGCCAGCGTCTGCTCGTCAATCCGGGTGACCTCGGTGTTGAAGCTGAACCGTGGCGCGAACTGCGACCACGCGTTCCGGCGGTCCCAGTTCGCCTGTTCCGCCGCAAACCTGGCGGCCTGCAACTGGCGGTTGGCCGAGAGGGCCTGCCTGAGACACGCTTCCAGCGTCAACCGGGACCCGTCCGCCGGACCCGCTTCGCAGGGAACGGCGGAAAGACATAGGACACCGGCCACGACGAGAACGCACGGCCGGCGATCGAGAACAGATTTCATAGAGGACTCCATAGATAAACAATCAACAGTCAGCGTTCACCCGTCAGCCGACTCCATTCGCCATCGGACGGGCGCCCACAAGGGACGCCCCTACATCGTGGTGTGGCGTGAATCAAAATTGAAGCTGCTTGATCCGGCACCGCGAACTGCTTGATCCCGTAACGCGAACTGGTAGTTCGCGACACAATCGCTGATCCGTTGAACATCCTCATTGCGCGGAACTGCGTACGGTCCTTTGATGTAGGGGCGGTTTGCGAACCGCCCGTGCATGATTCCCGAGCTTACGGTCGCTGGCGAAGATTGAACAGGAACAACCAGCGTCCACTTGGCGAATAGCTGCGACGTGGTAGTATAGCAGGATCGGGTCGCAAGGATCAATGGCGCTTGGAGAAGTCTTTGGGGAGGGGAAGCAGGAGGCGAGGGGCGGCAAAGTACGACAAGACCTGTCGAATTGCTGTTCTGGCAGGCTGTTGAAAACATTATTGATGCTAAGAACTATTGCTGTTCGAGTTTTCCGTCGTTTTGTTGTGAGATTCTTTCCTGCTTGCATACACTCTTTGAGCAAGTTCCTCTGCGGTGGGAGGTGGGTCTTCCTTAAGTGCGGCATCGAGTATCTGACCTATTTCCCGGTCCCTTTCCTCCCGTCCTATCTGTTTCATTGCTTGTCCGTAGAACATGTCCTTGAGCTCCAAATATTCGTAAACAGTACACAACAGGATTCATCTTGTCAAGTGCATATGTTGAATTTGGGATAAGGGGTAGGCAGGATCCGGCGGGCGGGGAAGCAGGGAACGATTTGCGTTCATCTGCAGGTTTCGTTAGCGGCCGATTGTTGGTTAAAGGTGCGTCCAATTGTCGGTTAAGAGAGCGTCCATTTGTCGAATGACTGCGAACGGTGAATCCCAATCGCTCCCACAATTCGCTCAGCGGCACCGCGAGCATGCGCTTGTCCGCAAGCGGGAGACAATCGTAACCGTCAAGAAAAGTGTCTGTCTACGTCGCCCTCCGGCTGACCTCGACGCGGCGTGCCGGCATAACTTCGTTTAGCGCAACGGCCAGCCGTAGCCCGGATGGACTTTTTCAACGGGCTGCTATGATCGCGACCGCTTCAACCAGCGTATCCAGCTCCGGGTCGCTGGTGTAGAACGCCACCGAAATCCGCACGCCGGAAGGTTCGTTGATGTTGGTCGCCCGCTGGGCGATTTGCCAGCGGTTCCGGAGGGCGTCAGAGACTTCGTTCCCTTCCATTCCCTCGACAGAGAATGCGACGATGCAGGTCCGGGTTTCGGCGTGGCGCGAGCCGATAATCCGCACGCCGGGAATGGCGTCCAGGCGTTCGCGCAGCGATTCCGCCTTTCGTCCCGCCTCCGCGGCGATGGGCTGCGGCCCGCCGATGCCGGCCAGGAAATCGAGACCCGCGCCGAGACCCAGGTAGAGCACGCTCGCCGGCGTTCCCATCTCGTACTGCCGGGCCGTGCCATCGGGCGCGTGCGGTCGCCGCAGCGGCTTCAAGAATTGCTGCGCGTCCCTCCTCACATAGAGAAAGCCGGTACCTTTCGGCGAGAGCAACCACTTGTAGCCGTTGGTGGCGTAGAAGTCGCAGCCGATTTCATGCAGGTCCACCGGAAACTGCCCGAGGGCCTGGCAGCCATCCCAGAGCGTGAAAATGCCGCGGGCCCGCGCCAGCCCGCAGATCTCGCGGGCGGGCAACCGGGTCCCCCAATCCGTCGTGACATGACTGAAACAGATCAGGCGGGTACGCGGGGTGATCGCTTGTTCCACACGGTGCAGAAATAGGTCTTTATCCGGGTCGATTTCGACCACTTTGACGATCGCCCCTTCACGGTCCGCCAGACCCTGGGCGGCGTCACGGGGTACCGGATGTTCCTCATTGGTAATGAGAACCTCGTCTCCCGGTTGCCACCGCAGCCCACCGAGTACCATACCGTAACCCTCGCCGGTGCTCATCGTCAATGCGATTTCCCCTGCATCGGCTCCGAAGAAGCCGGCGATTTTGGCCGGCAATTCGTCCTCTACCTCTGCCATTGCGGTGTACCAGTCGCCCGTACTGACACTGCCGCTGCGCAACTGCTGATAGCCCTCGGCGACCGCCTTGTTCACGCTGGCCGGCGACAGTCCGATTCCAGCGGTGTTCAGGTAAACGCCGTGTTTCAGGCCCGGTATCTGGCTGCGAATCCACGCGATATCCATGGGCTGTCCTTTCTTTCTGACTACCGCTCCGACATGCCCCGCGATGGCGCCTGCCGCGTCGAACCCCCACCGCGTCGGGACGTTTTCAATGAAGAAGCGCCGTCCAACGACAAACCGAGATCAAGCCGCCTGGCGGAGGCATTCGATACCGGCTGTCGCGCAATCACTCCCGCCTTGAGGGGAGTCGCAGAACCTGGTAAAACCCGGATATCACGACACCGGCCACGAGCGCCCTGCGACCGAAGGCAATCTGCCCTCGATCGCGACGTGATCCACCAACATCCGGAGCGAGGGCATCCTGCCCTCGAACCACGCCTCACCCGTCAATGTCCGCACGAGGGGATTGTTGCTTGCTTTGCATTCGAAATCATATCAGAAATGAAGGCGCCAGGGCCTCGCGAATCAGCCGTCGAGGGCAGGATGCCCTCGCTCCCGGGAACTCCGATTCGCACGACTGCTCCATTGCCAGTCTTCGAGGGAACTCCCTGGCGCGGCTTCGCTGTATTCAACCGCAACCAAATGGATGAAAGTCAACGCGCCAGCCCGTTCAATGGGCCAATCACTCCCCCCTTGAGGGGGAGTCGCAGAAGCCGAGCCGTCCTCTGCTTGCGCTGCCTGCACTGAGCTTGTCGAAGTGGCCTGTCGAAGCAAGCTTTTCGAAGAGTCCGGCGATGGGTCGAAGTGCTGCTGTATAGCGGGCATTTCGACAAGCTCAATGACCACGCGTTTTTGGGGTCATTGGACGTCATTAAACCGCCGTTGGGAGACCCATAACCTGCCCAGTGCCGGTCCCTGGGCCTGCTTGCTTTGAGCTTGCCGAAATGTCGAAGGCGCTGCCCTGAGCCGCCGCCCTGAGCCTGTCGAAGGGTTGCCGAAGGGGCCCGGCGAAGGCTGATGCGGTGGCGGGATTGCAAAACCACACAGTATGCATACAACAGTCAGGTCGGATGCCGGAACCTTCAGGCGAGGGCGGAAAACTCGTAAACCAGGGTCTCAATGGTTCGAACGGGACGACAGCGTTCCCACACCACTTGCTGTAAGCGCTCGACGGTCTCAGGTGAGAAGTGCTTCTCGCCTGTCTCGACGTTGACTCGCGCAGGGACGTTTTCGATCAGGAAGAGCCGCCCATCGAATTCGATGTGATAGGGTACCTTTTCTTCGACCAGCGTCTCGTTCCATCTGCTGTCGTCAGTCATCGCTCTCCCAACTCCGCCAGAAGCTGCCGTCCCTTGTCCGTCAACCGGTATTTCTGCTTGCTGCTGGTCGGTTTGTCCGGCACGGTCATTTCCAGCCAACCCGCTTCCATTAGTGGCTTAAGGTAGTTTGCCCGGAAAGTCTTCCGGTGTTTCAATTCAAGGAACTCCATAATCTCATTCGCAAAGCGGGATCGCCTGCAATGCCAGACAACTTGTGCGGTGACTTGTGCGGTCAGGTCCTCCAGGGCGTCCGAAAGTATATGTAACATATTGTCCGAAAGTGTGTTAGAGTCTTCTTGCAGATTTCTGTCAACTTGTGCGGTGACGTGGCGCCGACCTGGTGCCGGCCTGGCGCCGACCTGGTACAGACCTGGTGCAGACCTGTCATCAGCCACCTGCAGGGACTCGGTCACCGGCCGCCTGAAGGTCGTCGTCACCCACGACTCGGACACGTCGATCAGCGGTTCAGCCACACCGTGTTCGCGGCACAGGTCCCGGATACGCCGGATGCCGGAACCGATCCTCTCCACCGCGTCTATGCGGTGCAGGATGCCGAACAGCAGTGGATTACGTGGAATACGCTTCACACCCAAATCCGCTTCCGTCATGCCGGCGGGCAACCCACCCGGGCTTACGATGTCCAGCCGGTCGCTGAACAGGTAAATCTGTACATTGGCGGTGGATCTGTAGTCGCGATGGGCCAAAGCGTTGACTACCGCCTCGCGAATGGCCTCTTCGGGCAATTCCGGGCGCTCCTCCCTCCTAACGCGCTTAATGATGTACTCCACGTTAATTTTGGAGAGAATCCAGGTCATCACGTCTTCTATCATCGAATAGACGTCACCGTGGAAGTCGCGCCTGTCCAGAATGCGCACCTTGTCGGTGCCCATGAACAGGGCGCACGCGACGTCGGCGCTGACGTTGAACTTTCGGATGTCGCGGGCCAGCAACCAGGCGCCGGCGTGTGTCATGCGGCCATCTTCATCCATCAGGTGCAGGTTACGGAGCGCGGTCTCCGGATCCATATCCTCGGGAATCCTGGCGCGGCGCTGAAATAGCGACCAGTTCTCTTCATCAAGGTCTCTATCCAATGAAAACTTGTCGCACACGGTTTCATCGAAATGGATCAGCCCTTCTTTATAGAAAAACTCCCGGATTTCCTCGCGCGACATCTGCTGACTGCTCGCCCCTTCGCGGACGAAAAACTTCCCGCCGAAAGAGTAGGGCTTGCTGTGCTGCGCGGGTACGGTTACACAGAGTACGGCATCCACGCTTTCGATCTCCACCGCGATGGGCGGCTCAGCGCTACGGGCAATCGTCTGGACCTGGGACTTCAAGCGGTTGTGGTTCGAAACACCGCAGATTCCGCCGTCGTCGGCAATGCCGATCAGGATCACGCCTCCCGTGGCATTGGCAAAGGCGCATATCTCACGTCCGAGATCGGAAGTGCCCGAGCGCTTGAACTCAATGGTATAGCCTTCGCCAAGAGCGGTCAGGTCAGAGAGATGTTTTTCGTCAATATTGATCATTTTCAGTTTTCACGCCGGGTGATCGGTGATGAATCTTTGTACGAAGTTGTGAGCATCATTCACATCCTCGGCGGTAATGTTCGAAGCCTTGCCGTGGGCCGCGTCGTTGCGCAGATCGCCGATGGATTGGATGCGTCGCCAGGCCGATTGACTGTGCAGTTTGTACCGAAGGCGGTTATCGGCCTTACCGGACCTCGACCCATATTCCTTCTGGTTTTTCCCAAGGGAACATGCCGAACTGCCAAAGCAGCCGCTCAACATGGACGTTGAAAGACAGAAACTCATCGAACGAACCCCAACGCCCAAGCTGTTTGTGGAATTTCATGAGATCGACTCTGTACGCCTCCAACCAGTTCGTGAGCCCCGCCTCCTCAAGCGAATTATGCAGTTCGTCTGTTTCTCGAAAGGCAGAACGGCCTGAAACCGCGTTGTGGCCAAGAAGATCTGCGGCAAATAACAAGACATAACGTATAGCAGGCAGGGTGACATTAAGGAGCTCTTCGAGATCTCCGTGGTCGCGGTACGATAGCCTTTCACTTAGTACGTCAATTCTCATTCGATTAATGCAGTCGGCCAAGAGGTGGCGTTTGGCTTCGACCATTTCTTGTTCATCAATGTATCGTGCTGCGATGTAAGAGGCAACATACCCATGAAGCGCGGCGTCGACATTTCGGTAAAGCCAGGGGTCGAGTTCACCCTCGATGGGGCTGAGCAGGGCTCCCGGCAGTGCGAACTCGACGTACTCGATCGTTGCAACAAGTGCAAGTTCTCTGACGACGGTGTAAATACCGAACTCCTTTTCTGCGCCGTCGCTGGATTTCAGAGCGCGGGCGACGGCACTGGACATTAGAATGTGGCCTTTAATTTTGCCGGATTGCACGACCCGTAACATCTGCGCAGCGCGCATGCCGAACTCCCGAGAGTCCGATTCAATGGGTGGGGCATTGTCGAAATCGCGATCGAGATTTCGGAGTACCGCAGGTAAGTCTCCTACGAAAGTGATGCCGTCTAGCCGGCTAAGCGGGAGTGCCCGTGAAAGCGCCGACTCGATGGTCCGAAGTTGTTTAATCTGTCCTTGGATTGCTTTCCTGTCTTCACCTCCATCGAACGACGGGTTACTCTGAAATTTGCTCAAGTCGGGGTCGATGGGACGATAGGTGGGCCCCGGCTTCACCAAATCGTCTTCCAAGCGTGAAGGAAGACTTTGAGGAAAAACGTCCTGAATCCCGCTCGTGACCTCTTCATCCAGGACGAAAATCGAGCGTTCTGCGATCACCGGGCACAAGCTGAGGATCTCTGCATTGTTACGTGAAGACAGGAAAAAGCTGTAGCTTGCACGAGCAGCTTCTGCGTTGTAGTTGAATGACCGTGGGAGGGCGCACCCATCCGTAATGCCGACTAGCAACTTCCCTGGAGAAACGGGCATGACAACGGCACTAATGTCATCGTGCCCTGCCAACATAAGAGGCGCGATTTCAGCTTCTTTGTTGATCGCTATCACAACGCAGTCCGGAAGGATCGCTCCAACAGTAGGCGCACTCTTTATTGTCCAATCCAGCGTTCTCAGGAAAATTTCACGGTGATTGGACTTGAAGATTTCCTTCAGTCCTTTGTTGTGGCTGTCGCGTACGAGCATATCTGAACGCGACAAAAGCCCATTTAGAACAAGACGGAAAAGAGAAGTGAAATTATCGAGAAACTCGTCCGCATTCTCCTTCGAAATATAAAATGCAACACGTTCACGAACATGCGCTGGTAGGTTCAGCTCAGATAATTCAGGCAGGTCTTTTAAGTCAGAAAGTACGTACTCGCGAAACCTGTCATTGGGTATCGGCTGATCAAGTCCAACAGATGCTCGCACATTGCCTGTATCGGTGAACGATGCAGCTGCGCCGTCGACGACTTGTGCCAAACCGTGTTTGAGGCTATCCCTGAGATGTGCCGTACGTGGAGCCAAATGAGCGACAATGGCGGCAGCGCCTGCAGGCTCTACTGTATCGCCAATCGGTACAGATCGGATGGTTCGGAGAACTGACGACAGTTGACTTTCTGCCTTGGTGATCTCATCATCTAATGTAGAATTTCCAGTTTCGGCCGCGCCGGAATAGAAGTGGGATTGAGACCCTGTACGCTTGATCGCCCTTTCTTGCGGCGAACTGCCACGCTCAAAGTACCAGATCTGATTCCGCTTTGGCGGAATGCCAAAGGGTTTTTGGACAAACCTGGGTATGTAGTGTTGATTTGGACCGCTGTTCATCGATCTATCCATCAATTAAGAATGAATCTGATCAGTAACATTTCCAATACGCGAATTTCGGCGGTTCGGAGCACCTTTGACCACTATATCGCTGTCCAATTGGTAGACCGGAATCGTCTCACAATTGTATGCACAGGGGCTCCTGCCGTAAACGACCTCGTATGAGTGGGTGGATTGCTTGGAGGCAGGGCAACAGAAACTGACCGGTGTCACCGATCATCGAATGACCTTACAGGCAATCGTTGATCCGGTCGACCTCCCTGAGGACCGGGAAAAGAAGGACGGCCTCGGCAGGCAGCAGTGAGCGAGGCCGTCATCAGGGATTTAGCTTAACAGTTGGGCTTGAATTCCACCGCAATTCGGCGCTGGATTCCCTCCCCGAGCGTGACATGGATTCTTTGGAGAATCAGTCTTCGAATTCCTTTTCTGAGTTGTCCTCTCCACCCTCAGAATTTCGTGGTCCTAATCTATCCGCATCGTTGGATATACTCACTTCGCACTCGGAAGTCAAGGGCTTGCAGAAAACAAACTTCATTCTTATGCAAAAAACAATCTAAATTATTGATTTTTCGACTCTTTTTGTGGGTCGTGCCTAAGAAAACAAAATCCGTAACGCCAATCACATGGCAAGTTAGAAATGTCGTTTCGGATCATCAACCTGATATCTGTCCTGCACTGTGCACCGAACGGATTTTTCCGTCTACCAACGCGTGCGATCTTCAACTGGTCTGATTAGGCCGATCCCCCATTGGCCGCAGTAAGGCGATCATTAACAGCTTATCGGATGCCGATACTTTCAGGCGAGGGATTCATACTCGTACACCAGGGTCTCGATAGTACGAACGGGGTCGCATCGCTCCCACACCACTTGCTGCAAGCGCTCAACGGTCTCAGGTGAGAAGTGCTTGTCGCCCGTCTCGACGTTGACTCGAGCGGGGACGTTTACGATCAGGAAAAGTTGCTCATCCAACTCAATGTGGAAGGTCACCTTTTCTTCGGCCAGCGTGTCATTCCATGCACGGTCTTCAGTCTTCGTCCCCTCCCAACTCCGCCAGAAGCTGCCGTCCCTTGTCCGTCAGCCGTTATTTCTGCTTGCCGCTGGTCGGTTTGTCCGGAATGGTCATTTCCAGCCGTCCGGCTTCCAATAGGGGTTTAAGGACCTGGTTCCTGAATTTGGTTCAGTCCGTTCTGATGAATGACGTCATTAACGTCCGTATCGCCTTTTCTGTCAGGCAGTTACGGAGGGTTCCTACCCGGTGCCGACCTGGTGCCTTGACTCTTGCCCCACTCTTGCCCGACCCTTGCCTTACTCTTGCTTTAGCCCGGTGCGGGTTCCCAATTCTGAGGTCGGCGTGTGCAGCGTTGTCCTCACCCACGAGTCTGACACATCGATCAGTGGCTTTGACACGCGGTGTTCATGGCACAGGTCGCGAATGCATCTGACGCCGATCCTGGAAATGAAAGAGACCCCGAAGGGTTCACGTTTCGGAGTCTCGCTTTGAGCGATAGTGTTTGGCTATGTGGGCGAGGTGGATCAATCTCTCGAACATGGAATTCGAGCATTGGTTCAAATAAAGGTCTCATCCTGCTGCGTCTAGCGACTTTTGAACCTCGGCCTGAACATTTTTTTTGAGGTCACTAAGCATAACGCGTTCTTGTCTCACTGCCTTCACCAACAGTGCTTTAACCCCTGACTTCCTTAGTCGAAAGAACCGTTCCTCCTCAATTGCAGATACAACGCGGTGGGCAACTCTTCCAAGCCGAACGTAGTCTAATCGGCAAACATCAACATGGAGGTCAACCAATCCCTGGACAGGTGTTCGACCTTTAGTGTTGTTCAAGGTCTGCCCGTCTGTAAGTAGCTCATCGTCATCCACCCAAACAACATCGAACTTATCGACGTGATCGCGCGCCGCTGCCATCGCCAGTATTGCCTCTTCGACATCGGCTCGTTTTCCCACGCCGCATTGCCAGAAGGACAACGAGTTGCTCTTTGTCCTAAGGTCGCTCGTCAACGCATCGGCCGAGATCTCTCCCAATGACAGTCCCTGCTTAGGTTCCCACTTGGAGAGCGTGACCTTGCGCGCCAGGAACATCGCCTACTCCCCAAAGTCTTCGATAACTTCCCGAATGTAGTCCCGCAGCCAGTGGACCGGCTCGTTATGCGACTGCAAAACGTCCCGCAAATCTCGGTCGCCCCACCATTCTACCGCTTGTACTGCAGCGTCTCGAATCTCCGCGCTGTCCATCGCCAACCCGTCGCGCACGAGTTCGGTGCGCCATAACGCTGACCCCGGATGCTCCTGACGAGCCAGACATCGCAGTACATCTGCGGACAAGCTGGGATTAGTGGCATCTAACGAGAGTTCTCTAAGCGACTCTAGTACACGTTCGCGTTCCGTGGACTGCAACGCTTCTTCGATAATTCGTTCGGCTGGATGATACATGCCGTCCTCTAGTGCCTCGTCCTCGAAGGCTGCGTACAAATTAGTAGCAAGTCGCGCTCTTGCTCGATCCTCGGCTATTGATGATTTGGCAGGTACGAAGCAGGTTTCATCCACGAGCATAGGAAAAAGCTGAGGACACAGAGACACACTAGGTGCATCCACCGTCAGCCGTTCGAGGTACAGGTTACACGCAAGCTCCATCATTGCCTTTTGCAACGACGCCGTGTCAGAGGATGTCGCAAGCGACTCCTTTCCATTGGCAATCCATCGTGTAGCGAAAAAGGATCCGCTCGATGGATCTATCGGAGCTAAGATAATGGGGCCGGAGACCGAAGGCGTGGACCGTACAGGTGAGTGAGTATCAATCTGCATCGAAGAGCTCCCTTGCTTTATCAGTGATGACTGTTTCGAATGCTTCTCGTTCGCGCAAACGCAAATCGTCGACTTTCGCCAATGCTTGATCCTGCGCAACGCTCTCGGCGGTCTCCCAGATGACATCGAGATCAAGAAGCAAGCCGACATGCGCCTCCGGAGCATCCGTCGTCCCCTGAGACAAGACAAGACGCACCTCGTCTTCATAATCATACTCAATGCGGCACATAAAATTCCTTTGGAGATTCGGTAGTCCGCTGACCTCAGTTAGGGCACATTTGAGATATTTCTCGACACTTACCTCTCTCTGAGGGATGACAATCTTGTTTATGTAACGAATGCCGACCCTATTGACGCCTTTCGGCCGAATCACGTTCCAGTACGCATCGAGCGCCCTATCGATCCGAGGTTGGAACTCATCCCATCCACTTTGTTTTGGATGAAGAGGATCTTGATATGGACGCAGCATATGTACGCTAAGCACGTCTTTGCCGACACCGACCTGCCGCTTACCATCTTCTGTAACGAGTTGGGTTTTTGCGAACCCTTCTTCATAGCTGAGTCTCGACGGCTGTCCCTCTTGAGCATTCAGTGTAACGTTCATGACCTTTTGCCCCTGAGGTTTGCCCCTATACTCTTCGCCAAGTTCGGCATAGAGTTTACCTGGAATGGTTGGGTCCCAATCCTGATCCGCCAGGAAGCGAAACTCACAGAGCGCTTCCTCGATCGGCGGATTCCTGTAGCGACGTCGTTGGTTCATCGCATTGTCTCCGCGAATGGGTTTTTAATTCTTCATAAGGCTTGAACGCCTAACGACGCCGATTGCTCCGTACATTTACCGCACAGTGATACTCCAGTGTCACTGCTTGCGGTCGACTGGCGACGAAACCGGTCGGATTGGACCTGGCTGTCTGGTAGTACTTATGCTCGTCTAGGCTGATCAAAGTACGGTCGGGCGCGGGCTGCCGTACGGGCAAAACTCCCCGTTTTAGCCGCGGTCCGAGCAGACGGACTGCCGGCATGTTGACCGAAGCCATCAGGATGACGGGTTCCAGTGAGCGGGGAAAAGGGCACTGTTTGTGTCAGTTTGTCGAGTCTCAGCAATGTGTCAATCTAAGGAATTGGGTCGCGAGAATCAAGAGACGAGTCTGGCTGTTGAGTCGGAGAAGACTGCGACGCCTCTCCATGATTCTGTCAGATGAAGGCCTTCTATTCCGCTGATCGCGCGCTAACATCGCAATCGCTCCACCCTTGAGTGGGAGTCGCAGAAGCCGAGTCGGTCCCTGAACCTGTCGAAGGGACCGGCGACGCCTGATGCGGTTGAGGGATCTCAAGCGTTTCCAGATACAAATCAGGTCGCCGATGCTTGTGAGTTCGCCCCTGGAATTGCAAAAGACCCCGAAAAGATCGCGTTTGGGGTCTCGAAATTCCCGATGTTTACAGCAAAACGTCCGTAGTCAGACCGTTTCGCCGTATTTCCTCGAAAGCGTCGGGTAGGTCTTTACAGTAACCAGGATACGTTGCTTGGTTTTATCGGTCAAAGGTGTTTTACGCCGTTGGGGAGGAGGGGACCAACGTCTGGATCTGCAGAGTGGACCTGATTGGTGATTTTTTCGAGCGCATTGGCGACGCAGTGCCGATGACAAAGGCCGGCCTTGAGTTCGAAACAGGTGAGTGCTACCGATTCGCCGGACCGCAACCAGGCGCGGATTTTTTCCAGTGCATCGCCTTGGTTTGGCAGGATCGTCTGTTCATAGGTCTTGAACAGATTCTTGAAATCCGCTTCCGACTTGAGACCTCGGCGAAGACTGGACTCGATTCCAAGGTCCGGAAGATGTTCGTATCGAATTCCTACGCCAGCGCAAGACCGTTCAAGCGCGGTCTTTGAAAAGCCGTACTTGCGGCTGATCGCGTTCCGCCTGACATCGCACAAGAGGGTCGCGCCTTCACGAATAAGCAGATTGAGATAGGATTCCAACGTTCGCCCTTCGTAACCGATCGTGAAAAGCCTCGACGGAGTTGCTTTGGTTCGATTGGATTCAATTCGCTCAATTGTCCGCCGATCGTCCTGCAATACCTGCTCTGCGATTTCACTGTGTATTGCATAATACGGATACCGCCGATAGGTATTCGCAACGAGCGCATTCCCTCGCAGGCTGCGATAGCGATTAGCGAACGCGCGAATCGAGGTGTTTTCTGATTCTCGCGCGAGATTGCTACCGTCTTCAGTCAGGACCCATTTCTGGTCGTCCTCCGCAATCAGCCCCCATTTCGCCAAGCGGGGGCGGTCGGCATAGCATGTAAACGAGAATGCGCCAAATCTGAAGGGCACAAAGTCGTACAGTCCTTGAGAGGATTCAGTTTCCCGGTGTGCCGAACGCTCTTTACAGTAGAGAAATAAGAGCTTTTGAAAGTCCGTATTGCTCACATCCCCACCAATCGCGTCGAGCAATCCGAGTAGAAGGCGTTGACGGCTGTACAGGCGCGGAAAACTTGCTTGCTTTGGCTGTTGTACTGGCATATGCGCCATTCGAATTGGTCCCAATCTAACCAGAGCAATAGAGACGAAATTGGATACCCGGCTCTGGCGTGAAAGTGGATGTTGCTACAGCAAACCCTTCCTTGCATCTCAACCCGGGGTACGTGACATTGTGCGCCTGGAAAATGACCTACTCCGGTAAGTCGTCAATGACTTCCCGGATGTAATCTCGAAGCCAGGGCACCGGCTCACTGTGGGAAATCAGAGTATCGACAATCTCTGTCCCGCCCCAGAATTCAGCCGCATGAACCGCCGCGTCCCTAATTTCAATATCATCCGTTGCCAGCGCGTCGCGCACGATTCCGGCGCGCCATTTCGCATTGCCTATATCAGTTTGACGCCCAAGACAGCGGAGAATCGACGACGCGAAATCTGGGCACTCAATGTCCAGGCACAAGGCGCCAAATTGCTCAAGAATGCGTTCGTCTCTGGCGGAATGAAGCTCATTTTCGATTATCGGATCAGCCGGGTGGTCCATTCCGTTCTCAAAAGGCTCATCCTCGAAGGCCGAGTACAGCCAAATCGCAAGCTTATTTTGTCCGTCAATCATATGTGGATCGCCTTCCGCAGTTGTCAATTCGTACCTGTCTACAGCCACCATCACCAATCATTCCCTCTTGAGGGGGAGTCGCAGAAGCCGAGCCGTCCCCTGAGCTTGTGGTCCCTGAGCCTGTCGAAGGGTCGAAGGGCCGGCGAAGGCTGATGCGGTGGGGGGATTGAAGAACATGCCGGATGCAGGCAGAAGTCAGTTCAGATGCCGAATCCCTCAGGCGAGGGCGGCCCACCCATATACCTGAGCCGTTACACCTGTCCGAAATCGTCTTTTTTAAAAGCACCTACGCATTTAATTTCCCGTCGGCTTAACCTGATTTAAGGGTTTCATCAAAATAGCCCAAAGGGACATCACATCCATGGGCTTAGCACTTGTGTTAATGTCAAATCTCCTACATTTATTCATATAGTTCATCCTCATCTGCCTTTAACCCCTTTTCTAAATAAACCATAAGATCATCAGTATCATCTTCCAACGGAACCGCGTCGAAATACATTTTATGGTTAGCCTTAGCTTCATATATACGGTTCAATATTGTATCAATTCGTCTAATTATGGCCTCGACATTTGACACGCCCGTCTTAGAACCATCATCAAAAGTATAATCTGACAAGACATAATTAAGGTCAAAATGCGCAAGGTGTTTGTTTCGCAATTTTAAAACAAAGGTTCTCTGTTTCTCAATAAGATTTAAATCCTCCGATACCAATCGCCTCAATTGATCATCGTCGATTAAATCTGGTAATCTCCACATTGTGAGATTTTGTCTAGCTCCAGTTCCGGGATCATCTGTCAATTTAACCAGATGTAACAAAATATCATTTACCAAAATATGATTCAAATTATCAAAGAATAAGGGAGCTACTTTTTTCATTAACTTTGTTCGTTCTTCGGAATAGGCATAAAGTTTAGTGAGTAAGGCTTGCTTTATATGAAGCCAAATGACCTCACCATAAAGTGCATGGAATACAGAACCGAGATCATCTCCTAAAACTCTCAAATGCCATTGTTTAAGTTCTGCAGCAGTTTGTGATTTTGCCATTCTCTATTACTCCGAACTGAAGCAGAAAGACCGCTCGGTACACGACGACACACTGTCCGCATTTATTGGTGATAAGTTGATTACACTGCGCGAGTTCCGGAACTCCGTGTTTCACGTTCCGGGACCCGATAAGGATCCAAATGATCTGGACACTGTAATTGTTGAGCCCTACCTAGAAAAGATCGGTTCCCTGTACCTGGGCCTGGCAGCCTTTTTCGGTGTTCCCGTCCCGACTCCAACCTGAACCGGCGAGCATCCGAAACAACGCGCGGCCGGCTACTTTCGTGCGTCTACAGGCGATGAGGCGGCGTCGGAACAATCGATCTCAAACACCGCGCCAGGTTCCTTTCTCTAACTTGAACACCCGCCGTGACACATTAACAATATTCCATCCACCTGGAATACGGGCACGGTCTATACATCCGCGCACTTGTCGCTCTGTCAACTTCATCACTTCAGCCAACTCATCAATCATTGCACCGTCCGTGTAATTCTCCAGCACCCGTACTACCTCCGGCTTGGGTCTCATCCTCGTACTCCCTTTACGGTTGAAATTGTATATGGAAGTCAAACACCTTCATTACAATAGGTTAGTTACACTTTGCAGGAAGCCGGGTTGTTCGAGATCCAAATTAGACATCTGCCCCGATAGTGTTCGAAAGCCGGTTCGATTCGGACCGGGCGTCATCAACCTGCAGCTGTGGGTAAATCGCTGAAACTGGTCGCTACTTCGCAGCGAACCGGCGATTCGCCTAAGCAGAGCACACACGAGTGCGCTCTGCATCCCGCGTGACCGTGAAATCGGACCCGCAAAATAGGTCGCAGACGGTATCAGTCGCCTGATGCTGGAAATTCAAATTAGGTTCGAAGTGATGCTTATTGCCCCCAGGACTCTCACCATGGACACCGTACAATACCCGCCGGCTAAACCTCTTCCTCGAGAAGTTGGCCGTTTTCTCGTAGCCAGTCACGCGCTCTGTTCATGGTTGGTGCTTGTGTCTTCACTATGTTCCAGAATCGCGACGTATGGTTCGGTTCCAAAAGGTGGGCGAGTTCATGGGCGATAACGTAATCGATGACAAAGATCGGCGCCTTAATCAACCGCCAGTTCAGGTTGACGTTGTCACGAACTGTGCATGAACCCCACCGATATCGATTATCAACAATGCGCGTCTGCCCAAAGGAAACACCAAGCTCCCGAGCCTGCTTCACCACGCGAGGGAGGATTTTTTTCTTTGCTCGCTCAATGTACCACTCACGCATGGCACCGTTCTTATCAGGCACACGCGACGCAGGTATCAGAAAGCGCTGGTCAAACCGGATACACTCCGTTTCTTTGTTTACGATTTCGATACGATAACTCCGGCCAAGGTATAGTGCAGACTCACCATTTACGAGCTCTTTGCCGGGAGGATGGGGGAGGCTAGTGTATTTCTGGCTATGACGTGTTTTTTCGTAGATCCATTGCCGTTTGGCTTCGACTATCCGCGCTATTGCTTCGTCGGACGCCTGATTCGGAGCGTGGACAACAACGCTTCTGTCACGCTCGATAGTGATCGTAACTTTCGTTCGTTTAGAAGATCTTTTTACCGAGTAGGAAATATCCATCGTCACTCGTCCGCAAAGAGAATAATGTCGTTGTTTTTTTCAGCGATTTCCATAATTCGGCTAATGATGTGGGCACGATTCTTGATGAGGTTGGGCACGCTGGCAAACTCAGACGCGAGCAGGATCTGTTGGATTTCCGCTTTTAGCTTGTTGCGGGCCGGGATGCTTTCCCAGAATCCTGCCAATCTCAACTCTCTCTCGACAACCTGAGTGATCTGCTGCGTCAAATTCACTAGATAGCTGATTCGGTCTTCGTCGTCGACCCGATTAACTGCCTGTTCCTCATCCACCCGAGACTGATCCACAGTCGGCTCACCTGCACCGAACAACTCACGCTGGAACATTCGAAAGAATGGCATTTGCTTCTTTCGATGTAATCCGTATGTCGGCTCGTTGCTGGCATTGATGATGCGTGTCCGCAGCTTCTCTAGTTCTTCGTAGATCCTATTCCAATTGTCCCGGAATTGCTCGAAGATGACCGCCAGGGCTTCTGCGAAGGAGGCTCGCAGGTCCGGATCATCGTCCAGGTCTACGTCGAGGTGGTGGCGGATCGCGTGTTCGATCTCAGCCGCCTTGGTCTTGGTCCGGTGGTGCTCGCCGACGCCCTTCTCGAAATCCTCGTCAAGGATCGAGATTGGCGGAACCTTGACATCGATGCCCCGGGACTCAAGGTGGGCATCCGTAATCGCACGGAGCTTTGCCGGAATACCCTTCATGCTCAGGCGCTGGTCGCGGAAGTGCTTTCCGGCGAGCACATTTGTCTCGGCGAGCGCTTTGTAGTCGCCCATGAACTCGAGGGCCTGGCGGGCCGGGAACAGAAGATTGAGCGCCTTGGTCAACCGTTTGAACGCCAACAGGAAGTCAAAGCGCAGGTCCTCGTCGTAGAACACATCGTAGAAGGCGTCGTGATCGGTCATGTCCGTAAGTCCATGCTCCAGGAGCAGGGTCATCACGTCGGCATGGGCATCCTTGAGTTCCCGCAATTCGTCATCGGGGAAACTCAGGGCCTCGATGATCTCCTTCTGCTCGCGCTCGTCGTAGGTGTCGATCGCTCTCTTGAGACGGTGGCCAATGCCAACATAGTCCACCACGAAGCCCTTCTCCTTGGATTCTCCACTCACTCGGTTTACACGGGCGATGGCCTGAAGCAGGTTATGGGCAACCACGACCTTGTCCAGATACATCACCTGCTCGACGGGCGCATCGAAGCCGGTTAGCAGCATATTGTTGACGATCAGGATACCCATGTCTCCGTTGACACCGTCCTCTTGACCGCCGAACGACAGCTTGAAACTTTTGATGCTCGCATCGTGCCGTGTTGAGTCGGAATGCTCCTTGAGGTGGGGCAGGTCATTGTGGGTTCCGGAGATCACGACGTCCGTCTTCATCGCCTTGAGCCGGTCCAAGTCCAGGTTGCCCGTGTTGGCCTGCTCCAGCTTTCCGACTGCCGTCGCGAGCGCGGCGTCCAGGTGTTTCTTGTAGCGCACCGCCGCCTCGCGTGACGTCGCCACCACCTGCGCCTTGTAGCCGTTGGGGAACACATGCGCAAGGTAGTGCGTCACCATGTCTTGGGCCTTAGCCTTGATGGTGGGCTCTGCTTCGAGATAGGCCTTTTGCGATCCATACCCAAGGATGTCCAGACGCTGCGTGATGTTGTAGTCGCTGAATACATCCTCGAATGCCGTGTCCAAGTCGGCCCGTTTCGGTACCTCGGCTTTGTGCGTGCGGCCCTCGTAGACGATCTCCAGCGTCACGCCGTCCACAATGGACTGGCGCATCGTGTACTTGTCTATGTAGTCGCCGAACACTTGCTCGGTCTTGTCGATCGGCGTTCCCGTGTAACCGATCTTGGCGGCGTTGGGAATGCCCTTGTCGAGGTTGGCCCCAAGCAGCCTGTACTGCGACCGGTGGGCTTCGTCGGTCATGACGAGGATGTTAGGGCTGGCGTTCAGCTCCAGGAAGCTCTCGGTAAGATCCGCCTCGCGGAACTTGTGGATCATCCCCATCACCAAATCGGAGGTGTCTGCCCTTAGTAGTTTCTTGAGCGTCTCGATGCTGTCGGCCAGTTTCACCGTGAAGCCGATGCTTTGACTGGTCTCGGAGAGTTGCTGTTCCAACTGGGTACGGTCAGTGATGAAGACAACCTTCCAGTTCGAGAGCTGCGCGTGACGGTACATCTCCCGAACCATGAACATCATGGTGAGCGACTTGCCGGACCCCTGGGTGTGCCAGATGATCCCGCTGCGCTCGCGAGGATTACGGCCTTTGAGCAGGCGCTTCACCGCCAGCTTCACCGCGCGGAACTGTTGGTAGCGGCCCACGATCTTGATCGTCTGGCCCTTGTCATTCGTCGAGAACAGCGTAAACGTCCGAATCAGGTCGAGCAGGTTGTCCCGGTCGAGCATACCGGCGACGAGACGTTGCTGGTCGTTGGGGCTGCCTGAGCCGTGATCCATCTCGTCCACGGTCCGAGGATACGGGTCGGCCCAGCGGTAGAAGTACTTCTCCGTGTACGTGGAGATAGTACCGAACTTGGCTTCGTGCCGGCAGGTCGCCACGACGAATTGGTTGTAATAGAAGAGCGGCGCATTCCCTTCCCCTTTGGCCCCGCGCTGCTCGCTGTAGCGGAATAGCTGATCGATTGCCTCGGGAATCGCGTCCTTGACCTTGGGCGATTTGCACTCGATCACCACTACCGGCATGCCGTTGAGGAACAGCACGATGTCGGGAATGATGTGGTGCTCGGTACCGAGGACGCGGACTTTGAATTGGCAAATCGCGACGAAGCGGTTGTTGTCGCGGGTTGTAAAGTCCACGAACCGGACAGTCGGGCTCCTCTCGCCGCTCTGGCGATTCTCGCTGACGCTGGTGTTTTCCATAAGGAGCTGGAACACGTGCCTATTGTTCTCCAGCAAGCCGGCGCTTGGGAAGTTCGCGGTGAGCCGCTTGACGACCTCCTCGATCTGATCGTCCTCAAGCCAGGGGTTGATGACCTTGAGCCGCTCGCGCAGCACAGGCGTCATCACGACCTCGGTGAAGCTCTCCCGATCGGTGTCGGTCGGGGTCTGGTTCATATCAGTCAGGTCGATGATATCCCAGCCCAAGCCCGCAAGCTGGTCGAGCAGCGGCTTCTCAACGTGGTTGCGTTCGTCCAGCTTGATGTGCTGCGGCGTTTTGCCTGAGGAGCTCATTCTGAGACTTCTCCACCGGACCCATCTCCATCGACGCTTCCGATAAACAGCATCTTCTCCCTTGCCTGATCATCTGCGAAATGGATGTCCCATCGCATCTCCATGAATCTAATCAACCCAATGCCGCGCTCGCGAATCTCAGCGGGCCCCCAATCTTCGAAAACCGAGACTTCAATCTCCGAGTGCGATCCGTCTGCGTAACCGTTGCGGAGCTTACTGCCATCGCGGCTGTACTTGGGCTTTTTCTTTTCGGCAAAGGCGTCGTTCTGCAGCGACGAGTTGATCGAGGAAGAGAGGAGTAACAGGTTCCCGAGGCTATTGCGGAACGCCTCCCGTTCTCCTTTTCTGATGCCTTTGAAGGCCGGCTTCCACGCTGCTGTCTCGGATTGCGGATAGATGTGCTCAATGGAGATTTTGTCCCTCGGCGTCTTGAGCAAATCCGCCCAGTCGACCTTCTTTTGCCGACTGCTGGACATCAACCCCAGCTCGTATTCGTAGAGGAAATACCGCAGGCCAGGCCAGCCGTAGTAGCCTTGGCCATTCTCAAATTTCTTCTGAATCAACAGATAAAAGTGGTCGGTCGCGAAATGGCCCTCGTCCGTGACCGTAAAACTCATCCAGTTCCGCAGCCGCCTCTTCAAGTCCGCAAGATCCATGTCGCCACGGTTGATCGCTCGGACAGCGTTACTAAACTCCGAACTGCCATAGTTCGAACGGGATTGAGTCAATCGGAACACAACAAAGACGAATCGCTCGATCTCCTTGAAGATGTCGACTCGCTGGCCGGGATTGTCACACTTCTTCAGAATCGCCATCAGGAGTGGTCGGAAATACGCCATACCCAGCCGATTCAGGCGTTGAATCCATTCCGTTTCTTCAGGTGTGAGATCGTCGCACATCTCTGGGTAGTACGTGCAGAACCACTGACCCGAAGACACCTTGAGGCTCTTGACGTATTCGCGAATCTCGTTCGGCCGCAACTCTGCCACTTTCGGCTCCACGCTTTCGACCTCGTCCAGTCCATTCTCTTCGTCCGCTTCCAAATCCGCGTCAGATGTCTGCTCCTCGGCTTCCTCCAGTGCCACCGGCTGAACAATCTTGCGATGGACACGCTGCGGGGCGAATTGCTGATCCAGCAGAAACTTGATGTAGTCTCGCCCCGTCTGCCGCGAGAACTTGAAATACATCATCCAGTGGGCCCGCAGAAACTCGTCGTCATTCAGCGGCTTCGACTTGTTGCGCCCCAACTGGAAGTAAACCTCCTTCCAAGCGTCGTTGATCAATACACGGAGATTTTTGCGCTCCGCAGGATCCAACTCCGCATCGATATAGAGGGTCGTCAGGTAGATCAAGCGATTCTTGAGCAATTCCAGATCCGAAAGCGTCTTTCCGCGGTTGTTCATCGTCTCGAATGCGACGAAAACGTCAAACTCGTCCTTGATTATGTACTCGTTGAACAGGAATCGTTTGGTCAGCGTGCGGTACATGCTTTGGAGCCCTGAGACCCCTTTTTCTTCGTGTAATGCTCGCAGTTGCTCTTTGAAGTAGCGCTTCCCATTGCTAAGGTTGAGCGTATAGAACGTCTCGAAAACCATGCCTCCACCCTCCTCCCCCAGAATCCGGTACCGCATATACTTGTCACTTGGGTTGTCAACCGCATAACCGAACTTGTAGGTGCGAAAGGCTTTTCCGGGCGGCTTCACCTCGAACAGAAACTTTCTTTCGACGGCTGCGATGCTGAGCGTCTCGGTCAGGTAGATCGCGTCATCCGCCTGACCCTCGTTTTCGGGCAAGCTGCGAAGAACCTCGATGAAGGCTTGCAGAAACAACGTGAAGGTCGTCAGGCGCTGCTGGCCGTCGACGATGTGGTATAGCTTGTACGAATGGTCATCCACCAGCCAGAACTCCTTGTCATGCTGCTGAACGTCGGTGGACGGAATCTCGTTCAGAGTCAGCACTCCGGTATAGTGTGAGCGACCATCGGGCAGATTGATGAGATCCTCCCAGAAGGCGTCCAAGTGCTCTCTTCTCCAGGCGTATCCCCGTTGGTAGTCGGGAATGCGGAACAGCTTCTCCGTGAAGAGGCTATCGAGTGATCTGGGTTCGTCCAATGTATGCTCCTCGGTAAGTCTGGCTCATCCACGCAATGGCGTGACGCCACTTGACGTGATTGTCTTTGAGCGAATTGGTGACCCGGCGCCGCTCGCGCAGCACCTGCGGCATCATGACCCAAATATAGCTCTCCCGATGGGTGTCGGCCGGGGTCTGCTTTCTGCCCGTGAGGTCGATGACCTCCCAGCCCAAGCCCGCGAGCTGGTCAAGCAGCGGCTTCTCGACGTGGTTGCGTTCGTTCAGTTTGATCTGCTTCGGTGTTTTGTTTTGGGAGCTCACCCAGAGCCTTCTCCATCGGAGTCTTCTCCATCGACACTTCCAATAAACCGAAGCTTCCCTCGTGCCTGGTCATCCTCGAAAGGGGTGTCCCAGCGCTTCTCAATGTATCCAATCAATCGAATGCTCCGGTCGAGCAGCGTCCTCTCGATGTGGTTGCACTCGTCGAGGCGGCGAGGCTCACGTGATCGTGCGGGGCTGGAAGTGGTTGTGTCCTGCGGTTTATATCGGTGGCGTACAATTCACCAGCCGGCCGGCGGTGTTTTCCAAGTTCCATCTGGTAGTGCGGCGTAGGGATTTGGTCTGTTGACTAGTTTCTCGGGTGAGATTTCTGCAAACGCTATCGCCGCTTGAGGCTGACCATGGAAATGAAAGACTTGGCGATGAAAAGGCTTATCGAATGGCATGAAGAACGAGCTTCCGCCAAACTGGCCGTTATTCACCAAGAGTACTCCCTGATACATGTGGTAGTGTAGTGCCGCCGACATCCTGTCGAAGGTCCCGACATCTCGATTGAGCGCGCAGATGATGTAGAGATCACTTCGTGAGCGAAGGTCAGCTACGAGTGTCAGGTCCGTCGCGTCGTAGCACACCGATGCAGTGATGGTCAATGGGCGAAGATCGGGATCTGAACTCCACTCGTACTCTACGAGCCATTGGGCGGGCCGGAATCCCAGAGGCGCTGGCTTGAGTGACTGTTCGGATTCGATGAGGTGCAGTTTGCCCTGTTCGACGTCTCGCAATTGGAAACCCCTGGTCTTGGTCAACTCTGGAATAAGCCACTGGCAGGAGTTGATGAGCGGCGACCCCGCCAACCGGGGCTCAGTGTGATACACCATGCCGAAAAGGAGGATGCACCGGTACTTCCGGGCAAAGGGAACCAAGAGTGGCCGAACGTCATCGGGGTGTACGGCCAATTCTGGGAAGACCAAGAGGTCAATTGTCTGGCCGTCGTCAGCGGCTACGTCGCGGTGCGTGTCTCGCAGCCGCCGCATCTGATTGACTCCCTCAAGTGCCGCCACAAGGTGCGCTCGATGCCTGCGTCGAAACGCAGGGTCGCCGCTAAGGTCAGGAGCAGTAGCGTAGTTGCAGTAGTCCTCAAGGTCCGGAATCACGGTCTGGACAACTCCGATTCGCAGTAGCCGCTGCCAACTAGTGGCATGCTTCGGTCGGTATAAATGGGGGGCAGACTGCTCCAAGAAGATCGCTCCGCTATGGTCCCCATGCCGCTCTGTGAGTGCGTTTTCGCGGGACTCAACTGCTGCTTTGGTCTCGATGAGGCTGCGACCGGGAGACCAGATGCCGGACCCAGGCCACCGGAGAAGGTCATAGAGCAGATCTTCCATGAATGACGAGATCGGGAGCCACGGCGGGCCAAATGCGCTGCGTCCTTGGAACCCTGAGTACCTTTGCTGTTCCCAGTGCGAGATGGAGCGAGCGTACCGTGGCGCGACATTGCGCACGGAACTGGGGGCTCCGGCAAAGAAGTCAGTTGTCCCACGGATCGCGAATCGTAAGAGAGCGCCAATCTGGTAGCGCTGGCGTTCTTGAGGCGTCTCACACCATTCGGGGGGCGCGAACAGGCGTGCCCCTGTGCTTACGGATCTGCGAATCCTGAACGTGTCCGGGTCGATGCGCCCGAACTGGTCACCTTGGTCATCGGACATGAGTCCGCACTCGATCTGCCAAGGTGTGAGCGGTGTGTCGAAAGTGTCTGCGGGCAGCCCAAATAACCACTTCGCTAAGTGCAGGAGGTTTGGTTCGGTAAAGAAGGGATTGAGTTCCCGTCTGGCTAGATCTGGCAGAGAAACAGCGGTATCTGCCGTCGGACGCGGCTGCAACCCCAGCCGCTCGGCCAACTGAGTGAGCGCATTCCCCGCCTCAGGTCTCGCAGCTTCCCACAACGCAGTGGCAGTGCCCGGGGAGCATGCCTCAACGCGTGACAGAAACTCCGGCGAAACCCCTTGCTGCGCGATTCGGTCAACCAATCCATCAAGCGCGAAACCCGTCCGAGCAATGACAAGGAAACTAGATCGCTCGTCCAACCCCGCTGGCCAGTCTCCACTGACGAACTTGGCAAACCGCCGATACAGCGCAAGTGATGGGCCACCTTTCGCGCCCAACTGGTTCAATCCCTCAGAAAACGCGTCTCGCGCTGCAATATAGAGAAACACCTGCTGCATGAGGTACCACGGCAGACGAGAGTTGCTCGATTGGCTACTCACGAACTGGTTGAAGATGCTCTGGGCCTCACGGAGTAGTCGCTGGTGGTAGCGTTCTACGTCAATGCCCTGCGGTAGACATTCGTCATCCGACACCATCCCCGTTTCAATTGCTCCGGCCCGGAATAGTTCGGCCAGGCAATACAGGCGGATCTCGCGGCGGGCTCCCCTGGAGCCATCGGGCACCCACCCTGGATTAAGCACGCGGAGAACTTCCTCCAAGAACTGATGGTCCGGGTACATATCTAGAGCCACACGCAGCAGACGCACATTTGACGGGTTGAGAGTCCACTCGTCGATGAGCAGCGCCGCGAAGAGCTTGGCACGCTCGTCAAGCTGTACCTTCGATAGCACTAGGCTGTGCTCGCTCCCTTCGTCGTTCGGTTCTTCTTCCGTATGCGCTACTTCCCGTACGATATCCTGACTGTCGTTCTGAAGTATGGGGCGTAAAGAACGGAATGTCCGGCGGAAACGGCCCGCCGCGAATCGGGCAGCCGTTTCGTCACGCATGTCGGACAGACCCACCAGCAGCCCCGTTCTGCCGACTTCCTCGGGCTCCCTTTCGGTAGAGTACCTCTTCTGAGTGTGGAAGAACCCCTCGATGGCACCGATCAATTCGGTGCCGTGGAGCATGTCAAACACGCCTGATACGTCGCTCTGAATGCGTTGGGCGGCACGTGACTGCGGTACGAGGAATCGCCGGTCACGTCCTTCCACCGTCACCGTCGTCTTGGCCTGTTCGACCGCGAGCCCCGGAGCCGTTGTATCAAGCTGGCGCTGGAACCAGACACATAGGGCGTCCCCAACTTCACTCTCTGGGAGGCCGGGTTTGGAACGGGGAATCTGCACAACCAAATGGAAGTCGTCTACGTAGTAGGCCGCATCCAGCAACGTGATGCCCAGAGCTTCATCGATGACATGGCCGATCGCATCGCGGAGTCTCGTCTCAAAGTCCTGCATTACGACATTCGCGAAGAACCCTGATGCGACCAGCCCCTGAGGGAGCGCCACGTTCATAAAGCCGTCAAGGCCGTGATCGCGGGAATGGCGGGACGCGCGCGTCGTGTCTGCCCAACGCCAATCGAAGACACGGCCTGCGAACTCAAAAAACCTTGTATCATCACCTTCTCGTCTGAGTTCCTCGATCTTCTGGCGGAGCAAGTCCGGATGGACGCGGTCGTAGAACTTCGAAAGATCGGTCTTAACGATCGCCACCTCAAACTCCGGCGCGTCCGAGTCCAGGTTCCCCGCTACAACTCGTGGCCGACGAAGAAAGGTCTGATAGTCCTCGAAATACTGCCGATACAACTTGGAGCTACCCCAACGGTGCCGAAGTCCGCCGTCCTCGGAGTCATCGCAGAGGAGCCGGTGGCCGTAAGCGAGGACGCGCCGCCGATTCTCATCCGAGTCGATCGACAGCCGAGGGTCACTCATCCGAGTTTCGATGCGGTCGGCCAAGCAGAGCATGATGGCTGTCGCCACCACTTGATCTCGCAGTCCTACATGTGCAAGCGGACGGAGCTTCTTCTGATAATCCTGATTCGGCCGCGGAATCCAGTTTCCACTGTCATCGAAGTACCATCGTTGCGTTTTCGGAGCCGGAACCAGTTCCAGCAATTCGGGCGTCCAAGTGGCATACGAATCGATCGCCTCCTGGATCTCTGCAAGAAAGGTCGGGATGCGCAGGGACTGATAGTCGATACCGAGCGTATCCGCATACCAGCTGTGCGTGCGCAGATATGAAGACGTCTTTTTCCACGCCTGCATGAGTACGCATTCAAGACGGAGGTCATCCAGGGTTGGATTGAGGATCTGCTTCATGCTCGGTGCCCATTGGGGGAACTCATGATGTCGCCCTGTCGCCTTGTCTGAGCAGCGCGGTAACGCGGCGATCGCCTGTTAGCAGGTCCTGCATTAGGCCGGTCTTCAGACGGCGCAGCTTATCGAGTGAGAACTGGGAGGCGGCCAGACGGTCGGCTATTTGTCGAATCCCGGAGTAGATTCGCGCGAACTCCGAATCATCGCCGGGCCATGGGAGGGCCAGACTGCGAACTTGCTGGTAGTTAAGGCCTTCCCGATTGCCGCCAGCATTCAGTTGCGTAATCTGATGCTGTCCGATATGGGATTCCAGTACCGCAGCAAGGACGCCCGCAGTTGCCTCGGAAGAGCCAAATAGCCGGATAGCGCAAACGTGCTGGTTTACGTTCGCGCGGCCATCAATTTCAGGCATCCGGCAACAGCGGCCAATCGATGCCCCGGTAATGTTCAGTAAGACATCGTTTTCGAACACTTCGCTTCGAAGCATAGAAAGATGGATTCGTTCGGGGATATACGCCACATCATTGAGCCGCAGTCCATTGAAATGGACGTTTTGACTTCGGATAAACAGTACGCCCTCCGGCGTGTATACACTCTCACCACCCGTTGGAGTAACCCCGCTGCCAACGCGAGATGCGAGCCGGTCAAGCTTCACTGCGCTCCACTCCACCGGAATCCGGCCGAGTGGGGAGTCCTTGAACTCGTGAGTCTGTTCGGAGCGGAGGTTGCCATGCTCGTCTATGCCACGGGTGAGCAGGTCCTGCATCAGGCCTGTCTTGATACGCTGCTGTTTGGCAATTAGCGCCTCGGTTTGCTGGATCGCCCGATCTACCGTTGAGAGCACCTCGGCGATCTTGGCTTGCTCGCGTTCCGACTCGGGGTATTCAAACAGAATCTTCTTGAGCTTGCGCTTGTTGAGAGTCGCGCCCTTGATTGCCTGATCCACGCCCTGAAGAAGGTCCCAACCTTGGAGGCCTTGAAACAGAAAATCCCGCGTCAGGCCATTTGGAGAAAGCCCGGCGATTGCTTCGTTCGTGAAGAGAGGAACAGCAGCAATTGCAACGCGACCGATGGACAGTTTGAAGCTAAGGAGCACCGTGTCAGGCTGCAGGAGCTTGACGTTGGATTTCTTGACGCCCAGATCAGAGATCTGCTCAGCCGATGCTGTGATTAAACGTTGCCGCATGTCTCTGATCGAGACCCATACATTTGACGTGTCGTGGGCGGAGTCCCAATACGCCGCAACGCCCCGTGACGGCGTCCCTCCGATCTCAATGGAACAGAGTTTGCCGAGGCGACCCTGTTTCCACCCATCAGGAAGCGTCATGCCAAGTACCCCAATCTTGTCAGGGAACCGCCCATCGTGTCGAGCGTGGTCGCTCGATCACTCTCCAAATTGCCCGCGGAGATGGCGTACTTCTCCCATAGGTTTTCGACGACTCGCAGAAGTACCCGCTTCTCCGCATTAAGGTAGCGGTCCAACTCGACGCAGGCGATGTTGTAGATCTTCTTCAGGATCAGGCAGCGGGCATCGGTCTCGCTGATCTGGCCGCCGATCGCCTCAAGGACCGCATCGGTCCGGTCCATGCGGGCGTTCAGTGCATCCTTGTCCTTGTTGAGTGCGGTGATGGTCTTCTTTTCGGCTTTTTTCTCGGGGTCCAGCTCTGCGAGACGGACGTCGGCCTGCGTGAGCAGCGTCTGTGCGCCGGTCTTGAAGTCATCGGCCCCGAGGCGCTTGAGTTCGAATTTAAACTCAAGCTCCGCCGCCTTCTCTTTGAGCGTCGCCTTGGCGTTTTTGATGCGCTTCTCGATCGACTTGATGGCCTTGTCCTGGTCGGTGAGGTCCCTGAGCTCCTTTCTCGCAGAGGCGCCGGTGGTACCTTTCAGGTCGTCCATGAGCGCTTTGAGAGCCCTCTTGATGGCGGCTGCGGTGACCTTCTCGTCCTCGTCGGGCTCGTAGCCGCTTACGTCCTGGGCGGTCTCGACGGCCTCGGCCAGCTCACGTTGGGCTTCAGCGATGGTTGCCTCAAGCGCCTCGATGGCGTCGGCCTCGACCTGAAAATAGTCGGCGGTGAGATATTCATCCGGGATTAGCGTGTGGTGCCAGCCGGTGGAGACGATTGTCTTGAGGTCGTAGCGGATCTGCTGCCACCAGTTGACAAAGACGCCGGCACTCTTGAACTCGTCGAGAACGCCCAGTGGCACGAGCTTGGCTTTGAAGGTGGTTAGCAGTTCGTGGCGAACCTCGGGCATCTTTTTGCCGCCGTTGCCAGCTTGCTCTAGCTGGGCAAAGTCGTCCCTGGCGACAGCCCACCAGGCTTCGAGCACGTCGTGGTGCAGGGTGAGGGTTCGTAGCAGTGCCGGATCCGCTTCGAGCACAGCCCCGATGGCGGACTTGGCGTTGATAGACTCGCGAAAGGCGAGGTAGGCGGGACGTTCCGGCTCGAAGAGCAAATCCGGGCTAACGCCGAACTTGGCGAAGTCGTCCGCGAGCGCAGCGACCTCCGGCTCAGGGATGCCGCCGATGAGGTGCGCCTGGACATCCTCAGGCTCTGGGTCGGGCGTGTTGTCCACGTAGCGGCGGATGTTGAGGTTGTAGTCGTGGGTGTCCACGATCTCGGACTTAGTCACGAGGCGCGAGTACTTGGACAGCTCGCGCTTGTTGGTGAAGACGAAATCGATCTTCTCGATGTCTTCGGGGCGAAGCTGGTTCTGGTTCTTGCCCGCGGCGTATTCGCGATCGGCGTTGATGAAGAGGACCTTGTCCTTGAGTGCGTCGGGTTTGCTATTGTTGCAGACCAGAACGCAGGCGGGGATGCCCGTACCGTAGAAAAGGCCGGGCGGCAGGCTGACGATCGCCTCTATACAGTCGTCGTTGATGAAAAGCTCGCGGATAAGCTTTTCCTTACCACCGCGGAACAGGACCCCGTGCGGCATGATCGTTGCCATCCGGCCGTTGGGCTTGAGGCTGGCGAGCATGTGCTGCACGAACATGAGGTCGGCCTTCTTGCCGGTCTCCGGACACCACTCTCGGAAGCGGTTAGTAAACTTCATGCTCGCGCGGCTGTAGTTCTGCGAGAACGGCGGGTTTGCGAGTACCCGGTCGAACTTACGGATCTGCCCGTTGTCGAGGATGAGCGGGTCCTCCAACGTGTCACCGTTCTCAATGGTGGATCGGGTGATGTTGTGGAGGATCATGTTCATTATGCAGATCGACCAGACCGTGCCGTTGGTGTCTTGGCCGTAGAGGGCGAGGTCGTCGGCGTTCTGACCCTGCTCTTCCATGTACTGGTGGGATTGAATGAGGAAGCCGCCGGAACCGACCGTAGGGTCGTAGATTGTGTTGCCGGCCTCCGGCTGGGTGAGCTGAACGAGGAGGCGGACGACCTCACCCGGGGTGTAGAACTCACCACCCTTCTTGCCGGCGCTGTCGGCGAAGAACTTGATGAGGTACTCGTAGGCGGCACCGAGCAAATCAGGGAATTCGAAGTTGTCGTTGACGAGGACGAACCCGGGCTGACTGAAGTGGTCGAGTAGGTCTTTCCACTTCTGGTCGGGGATCTTGGTCCTGCCCTTCACTGCGTTGAAGTCGATGTTGTTCTTCAGTACATTGGCGAGCGAACCGTTGTCGTCCTCGATGGCCGCGATGGCTTTATTGAGCATGTTGCCGATGTCGTGCTTGAGGTCCTTCAGGGCCGGCACGAGTGCGCCGCTGTCATCTTTCCAAGACTCGTGCCAGCGGGCTCTGACGGGAACAAAGAAAGTCTCGCCGTAGGATGTCTTGTCTTCGAGCAACTCGGCGACGAGATCCGGCTGGTCTTTGAGGTGTGCGTAGGTCTCCTTGCGGAGCTGCTCGCGTTTGCGGTCGAACTCGTCGGACAACCGCTTCAGGAACAGCATGCCGAAGATAAATTCCTTGAATTCCGAGGCATCCATCTTGCCTCGCAGGATGTCGGCGGCCTTCAGGAGGAAGGACTCAAGCTGGGCGAGGGTGATCTTCTCTTGTTTCATCTTCTGGTCCGTCTCACGCTTCCGCCTCCACGTATCCCTCGTGCAACACTACCTTATTCTCATGCCGGCATTTACACAGCGCGCTGTGGAAATGCGCCTTCTTCCAACGGGTGCGAAACCCGTCCAATAAATGTCGCTCCGGTTGGTAGCGGCCTGGGCGGATTATGGAAGTAACCATATGGTATGAAGCCCCTGCCAACGGGCCACTGAAAGCGGTTCACCAAACATGCGGGCCGGAACACGAGTGAACGTCGAGCACGCCTCGAAACGGGCAATGCGTGGACCGTCCTACCTGAAAAATGGCGAAGGCCGAAGCGAATCGTCATTTGTGTTCCATTCGCGAAGGGATTCCGGCCGAGGGAAATTGAATATCTCCCGCGACGGGGTTTCGGGTCGCGTCGATCTTGTCACGCGCCTATTGTTCCGGAGTGCGGTAAATGTCAGTCACTACGAACGTCCTGTTTCGTAAATTGGCACAATTCGATCGCACTACATATGTTATCCTATAAAGAACGCAATATATGAAAATCCTCAATAAGCCCCCAACAGAAAGTGACGCATATTGCGACGCTGTCGTCGCAATATGCGACATAGAAAAAACCCCGATGAGATCGTTCATCGGGGTAAGCTGTCATACATCAGGTGTAGCACGCGGCCGTCAGTCTAAAACCGATAGCGCTATTTCAAGGCGAAGTCAAACGGCGATATGCGCGCTATAACAAGGGCAATCATGGGAGGCAAAGGAAGAAAGCAGAAGGCAAAAAAAGCAGGTTAACCGCGAGGGATAATGATTGCAAAAGCGCGAATCGTCAAGGGCATGGTCGGCAAGCGCCTGACCTACGCCCGACTTACGGCGTGAATTATATCTGGTTCGCTATGCGCTGTAGGGCGACAGGATCTTTCGTATTACGTTCAATAGTTACTGTTCGAATGGAGTCATTGATCGTCTCCTTGTGAAGTGATGACCGCCCGCTGGACCACGTTACTCGGCCTCCAAGTTCCGCAAGCGGGTGTAAATCTCCCGGATGTCCTGTGTGCGGTAGCCCAAATGGTGATCGACCTTTTCGATCTTCTTCGTCAGCTCCGCCTTCAGCCCCGCACGCTCGGCATTCGCGGCGCGCCACTGCCAGATCAGGGCCACAGCCAGAAGGACGGTGACGACGGCGTGTGCGAAATGCGGCCACGTCTTTTTCACGAAAACGCCTCCTCAATCTACGGGACCGCCCTGCTGAAGTTGGTCGAGTATTTGAGATACCGTTTCCTTCCCACACTAAGACTTGCCCTACGCAAACACCTCAAACTTGATCACAACTCTCAAGAGGCCTACCGAAGGTCCTGTTTCGTTGATTCGCACAATTCGATCGCACTACATGTGTTATCCCACAGAACACGCAATATATGGAAATCTTCGATTAGGCCACAACAAGAAGTGACGCATTTTGCGACGTTTTGCGACACAGAAAAAACCCCGATGAGATCGTTCATCGGGGCCATCTATCACGCATCGAGAGCAGCACGCAGCCGTCAGTCAAAACCGGATAGCGCTACGTCCTGGCGAAGTCAATCTTCGATATACGCGCCACGACGAGGGCAATCAGAAAAAAACAAAAGGAAAATGGAAGAAGGCAGAAGGAAGAAAAAGAAACAGGATAGGCGCGTGGTCTGTCGCCGGGATTCAAGCTGTCTGCGAATGATTGGCGGTTATTTGGGCCTCGATCCGCTTACGAAGACCGGAATAAAGGCGAATAAATGGAGAAGGAAAAAGGCGAGAGGCGGAAGGAGAAAGGAAGAAGAGAAAAGGGGCTATACAACAATGACTGTACCGTCAGGAAATCAATTGCTGTTCAACCGCGTTTCGTTTTTTGCGATACGCTCCCCAAAGATGTCAAGCCTTCCGTCTATGCGTTCAATCGCTCGCAACAATCGAAATTCAACCTGTTTGATTGTCTCTTTATTCTCTTTAATTTCTGCCATTAATCGAGATTCCGAAGCGCTCACCATCCATTGCACAACGGCAAGGTTGACACCGACTAAAAAAACAAGGACACTGCCAAAGGAAACAGCTACTTTTATCGCATCCCCCCATTTGGACCATAGGCTGTTACTCATGATTTCCCCTTATTTTCTTGATACAAGAGTGCGTCGTGCGCATTTTCTCTGAACCATGTCATTGTGTGTTCCGCAAGTTGTCTTTTGCGGAAAAGTAAGGTAACTCGGTACGACAAAGTACGGTGGCCAACGTGGGTTTTTTATAAACCCACTATTTTGGAAAAAGTACCCAATCGGATTTGTCCTGTCAAGTGCATATGATGAAATTTGGGGGAATTGCAGCGAGTATGAAGAGAGGTAAGCTGAGGAAGAATGATGAGCGGAAGCAGAGGCAGGATGTTGAGGTTATGGCAAGCGGGTACCAACCCAGCAAGAAGACGGTAGAACTCATCAATCACGCATTCTTCGTTCTGCCTTTTTCCTTCTTCCTTGCCTTACGTCAGCATGCGCTTCGTCGTCTCTCAGGAGATAGCGCAGCAGGACCGCCGGGATTCAATCTGTTTGAGAATCCGTGGCTGTAACTTGAGCCTCGGTCCGCGTGGAAGACGCGAAATAAAGGAAAAAGGAAAAAGGAAAAAGGAAGAAGGAAGAAATAAAGGCAGGATGGACGCGTGGTCGGCCGCCGGGATTCACGATGTGTGCGATTACCTGCCTATTCGAAAAATCACCATTCTTCGTTTTTCCTTTCTCCTTCTTCCTTGCCTTGTGTCAGCCTGCGCTACGTCGTCTCTCAGCAAATACCGCAGCAGTACATTGATGTCGATTGCGATCAAGGCGTTCGGTCCCGCTTTCTTTCCATGGCGTCCTGGCGCGACGCCTCGTCTGAAACGGTCGGGTCTCCTCCAAGATGCGCCAGGCATCCCCAGGCACTGCCGGGCTCCTGGCGGACGATGGTGATTCGGCCATCGGCCACGAAACTCAGGCACTCGTCGCCTGGCTCGATGCCGGCTATACGGCACTGATCAGCCGGTAGCGTTATCTGTCGCTTTGCGTTGACTCTGGGCACGACCACCTCCAATCAGGACGAGGGCAACCACAAAAACAAAAGGAAAAAGGAAGAAGGAAAAAGGAAGAAATACAAGCAGGAAAATCGCGTGGACTGCCGCCGGGATTCACGATGTGTGTGGAGTTGCCCGTGACTTGAGACCCGTTCCGCTCGGGAAGACGCGAATAAAGGAAAAAGGAAGAAATCTGGCCCAAATCACCTGCTGACCTGTCGCCCGCATTCTCCTTTTCTCTCTACCTATTGCCCCTACGTTGCCAGTCCCTCATCACATGTAGCATCTTGCGACAGTCACGCCGCATCGTTTGCAAGAAAAACCCCGATGAGATGTTCATCGGGGTTGGGTACGGCAGTACGAACAACACTCAACGGTCAGTTAAAATCGGATGGTGGATTTGTAAAATGAAAAGAACATAAAACCCGCACTGAATTCTCAAACAAACACCGCCCTTGCTGCATTTATTGTGTTTACATCCTTATGGTCAGTTACAGTCATTTGCAAGGGAACAGGTTCCTGTTTTTCGACTTCACATTTTTCCTTATACAACTCTGATATGTATTGACCCCTGTCAAGGGCTCCGTAAGGGGGTTCTTTTGGGTGAAGTCATCACATAAGGTGGTTCCGGGACAGAAGAGACGCTGTAGCGACGGTTGATCCGACTGATATTCGCGGGTTGGTTACCGCCTGTCCATGATTCGTCGCGGAGCGGCCTCGGTCTAAAGTCGAGGGTCAACCCACTGGGGGTTGCCTCATAGAGTCTTCGAGGGTTCTCCTGACCGGTCCCTTCTGTCCCGGTTTGTTCTGTGTGTGTTTGCCGACGTTGATATTGAGACCGTGAACGTGTTATGCCGCTTTTCTTACCATGCTTCCGGGGTGTTTATGCTCCCAGGCGATCGCCCAGATGAAGCCCAGCAGTTCCCGCGCGATGGCGGTGCACACCTTGTTCTTGGGCATCCCGCGGGCACTGAGACGACGATACCGTCCACACAGGCGTTTCTGCGCCTTCCACGCGATGGCCTGTATGGCGGGCGTGGTCTTTTCGGCCCGTCTTTGCAGGACCGCCGTCTTTCTGGCTGGGAACCGGTAACACCAGGCGGATTCGACAAGCACGCGTCGCACGTGGGCATTGCCCGCCTTGGTAATCGCGCCACGTTGTTGACGACTGCCGCTGGAATGCTCGCTGGGCACCAGGCCCACGAAGGCCATCAACTGCCGCGGCGAGTCAAACCGCGTGAGGTCCCCCAGTTCCGCCAACGTCGTGATGGCGGTCAGCGTGTTCACGCCCCGCAGCGCCATCAACCCGCGCGTCTCTTCCTCCCGAGACCACTGCTCAAGCGTGTGCAGCAGTGCCTGATCCAGCCCCTTGATGCGTCCCTGCGCTTCCTGCACCGCGTCCACGTATTCCTGAAAGACGATCTGCTGCGCCGGATGATCGAAGCGTTGCGTCTCCAGCCAGCGAAAGTGGGCTTGACTCCAGCGACTGCGACCCCCGTAGTGTCGACCATGACGCAGCAAGAAGCTGGTCAGGCGCTGTCGCACACGACCCTCAGCACGCTTGAAGTCTTCTCGGCACCGCTCCAGATCCCGCATCGCCTCCTGCGCTTCGTCGGGCACCCACACGGGCGTCAACTCCCCGTTCTTGAAAAGCCGCGCCAGAGAAAACGCATCCCGACGATCCGTCTTGATGTGGTCCCCTGGCCGTCGCGGAATCAGCGAGGGCGCCACCACAACGCATTCGTGACCCAACGCCCCCAACTGTCGATGCACGCCGTATCCGCACGGTCCAGCCTCGTAGCAAAACCGCAACGACGTCTCTGGTCCGGCCAGGTTGTTACAAAGCTTGCCCAACGCTTCTTCCGTCGCCGGGATCGCGCCATAATGCCCGAGGCGTCCTTTGACCCTTACTCGCGACCGCTACCGTGATCGAATCTTTGTGCATGTCCAACGCCACATATTTCGTAGATTTACCCATGGCCTCCTCCTTCTCGCTGGGGATAGGTCTTTGGTGGATACTTCCTCTTCCCAAAGATAACCCCCGTAAATCCGAGATCCGAGGAGGTCTTTCACTGCAACGTCAATACATAAGGTCTATATATTTATCCGGAACTTCCCCGATATTTGTGAACGGCTTCTGTTTTAATTTCTTAGCAACACGCAAATGACTTTCGAATAGCCTGGCCCAGTTTTCTCTGGCTTCTTCCAGGGTTGAACCTTCTGCTGCGATATTGTGATCCAAACACTGGGCAAACCAATAGCCAGATTTTTGAACACACAAAACAGTAAAGACTGTGGCGGACATGCGCCTCTCCCAGGTGTTTCAACCGATGAGGGGAAAGTGATAAACTTCCGCTTTTCCATAAGATACAGGAACCTTTTCAGGCAAGCAATAGAGAATTGTCAATTCGCGAATAAAGGCAGAAGGAAGAAGGAAAAAGGAAGAAATATCGGCAGGGTAATCGCGTGGTCCGTCGCTGGGATTCCGTGATCTGTCGCCCGCATTGTCCTATTTGTTCTACGGTTGCACTTGCGCGGCTATCGCCTCATCATGCGTCGCATTTTGCGACAGTCGCGCCGCATCGTTTGCAAGAAAAACCCCGATGAGATGTTCGTCGGGGTCTTGTGTCTCGTGAGCGCAGGTAGCTATAGGCACTCTCTCATCCTCCTTCTTCCTTACTTTGTAGACGATCGGCGCGGTTTTCATTTCGCGTCGTTCTTGCCCTTAATTTGTTCCACGAATGCCTCGCCTCTAGCAGTCCGGCGGTAGCGCTGGTGGCGGCTCGTGGGCTTGTCCGGGATGGTCATTTCAATCAACCCGGCCTCCAGGGCAGGCTTCAGGTACGTTTCGATGAAATAGGGTCGGTCTTTGAGTTCCAATCCTGCCTGGATACTAGCGCGGCTCATCTCTCCCGTGAGGACAGCCAACAGTTGCTCGACCTGGTCGGTGACCTGGTCTGTATCTTGTGGGGTATCTTGTTGGGTGTCTTGTGGGGTATCTTGTGGGGTGTCGTGACCTTTCCCAATAATTTTCAATGACTTATCTTGTCCTGTATCTTGTCCCGTATCTTGTTCCGTATACTGGTCGGTCACGGCGAGTAATGTCCGCTGATGCACCGGCGTGAGCAAAGGAAAGAGTATGAAGGCAAAAGGAAAAAGGAAAATGCAAGAGATACGAATTTTGAGAAAATCGTAATTCTTCTTTTATGTTCCTCCTTTTACCTTCTGCCTTCACGCGGCCAATGGCACAGATTGCGGTTTTTTAACAACCTGTCGTGCCTCTGCTGGAAGTTCCCGACCCCACTCGTCGAATAGACCTTCCCTCGTGGACCGTCAATCAGTCTCTTATTCTTAAAATCCGTCTGCAAGCTGCCATCGTTTGAGTACAGCAACCGGGCGCCGCTCACATTGGCTAAAGCAATCACATGCGGATCGTCTGATTTGCACAATCCACCTCTCCGAATCTGGTCTGTTCTGGCATTGACTTCGCCATCATCTTCGAATCTTACCTTTCCGTATTTCGCCGCTGTCTTTTGCCAAATCATGAATGCCTGGCTGCCACTGTAAAGTTCCTTAAGGAGTTTTCCACCGACCACCAGACGCCCGCTCCCGGCGTCCACCCACTCAACGAACCTCGTTCCGGCCTCAGTACAGTTGCGACCGAACAATTCGTGAACGACGTTTGCGTCGACTATCGCACACATATTCAGACTCCCAGAGATCGCCGGGTCTCTTCCATGAAAAAGCTCCCGTAGCTGGGTGGCGCGCCAAGGACGTTTCCCAATTCATCCAGTCCTATCGAGTGGATATAAACGTTCAAATTGCCGCGTTCGAAGTACAGGATCGAAACATCTTCAGGTTTCAAGGTTGTTTTCCCGTCTCGGACGTCCATCCGCACGCGGTCAAGCAGATGGTCGCTATGCATTTCGATTATCAGTTGTCGATCCGGTGCCGCAACCTGACAGAATATGCTGCCAAGAGCCGCCTGAGCGCTGGGATGGAGATGAACCTCCGGTTGCTGTAACAGGAACATGGGCGGTGCATCCGGGCGTAACATCTCGGTTATTACTGGCAGTACCTGACTTACGCCGTAGCCTGCGTCAATCAGGTTACGTTTCGGACCCTTCAGTCTGCCACTGTATTTCCTGACCTGCACCTGAAAGGGCTCACTTTCCCTTCTTCCAAGCGGTTTAATGGAAATCTCATCGAAAAGACCGGCGGCCTGCCCAACGCTCTCCAGGGAGTTTTTGAGTCTCGTCCAGTTGCGTCTGTCCCGGAAATACAGACTGGCGAGATACATAGGTAAGTAGTCACCTTCGGAATCCGGTAAACCGCGTGCAGGATCGTAGGTTCTGCGCGGCCTGGAGCGCAACGGAGCAATGGCGTACGGGCGCTGCCCTGCATAGTTTCGGCTTACCCGTCTGTGCGTCTCGATAAGTTGATCAAAATGCTTCCGCGCTCTGTCGTCAGGCGGCGAAGAGCGTTGAAAAACATCTGATTGTATTCCGGCTTCTCGAACTTCGGTCATCTGCCGGCGCGTAGAGCTGTAATCAAACAGAAACATCGGGTTGAAATCGCCTTCATAGAGGTGCGGAAAGGCATCGAAAGAACGCTGCCCTCCGTTCGAGGTTCCGTACAGGCCGTGCCAGGACTGGTCCTCGAGACGCAGTTCGCACCAGACGTCCTCATCTGAAAGCCGTATCTTAACCGGATTGGGCACGGCGCCCTTCTTACCGAAAACCGCGTCGAAATGGTAAGGTTGGCTGTTGGCGCCCACGGCTCGTCCATTCCCGTTGGCATTCGGGGTGACTTTGAACCCCACTTCGAAGGTGTCGGCCCGACCGCCTCTGCCTCCCCGGTAGTGGGCGATTTCGTCAAAACTTCCCAGGTCGTACGGTTCTTCTTTGAAATCCGGCACCCCTTGCCCATAGGCGACGTCCCATATTCCCCGGATCATCGCCATGAAGGAAGTCTTGCCCGTGCTATTCTCGCCGACAAGCAGCGTCAGCGGCGCAAGGCGGGCGGTTTGCTTTTCACGGAAGCAGCGAAAGTTCCTGAGCGAAATCTGTTCCATTGATTGGGTACCTCGTTCTGCTACGTCGAAAAAATGGCCGGCCTGGACTGCTTGAAAACTCTGAGCACTTCGCGCTCGATCAACACGTATTGCGTTGAATCCCGGTAGACGCTTACTTCAGCACCTCCACCCACGCTGGCGAAGGGTTCATGTCAAGCAGGAGCAACGGTCTCATGATGTAGGGAGCGGTACCTCCCCTTCCTCGAGACGCCACGCGGCGTAGGCCAGGGATTGGTCGATGTCCTCTCGTTCGAGGTATGGATATGCTCTGAGGACTTCGTCACGTGTGCGTCCGGCTGCCAAAAGCCCGACAACGGTACCAACCGCGACGCGCAGACCGCGAATGCACGCCTTGCCGGCCATGACATCGGGATCAATGGTGATTTTCTCGAACGACTTCATGACCTATATCCTTGCGTTTTCTATGGCCCCTGCCCGGAAGCTGGCGGCGCACGGAGTCCCGTGAGCATGGTGTCCTGTCTGATCCTTGAGAATAAAGTACAAATTGGAAAACGCGCCGTCAATGTTTTATCTGTCGAAGAGTGCCATGCCGGGCGAGAGAGCCGGAAGAGTAGGCGCAAGTTCCTGCTAAGGCAAACGCTGCCCACGCCGCCATTTCCCCTTGCTTAAGTATGGAATTAGGGATATTTTAACTTTCCCCATTATGGGTCAAAGAAATCGCCGGCATTCAAGGCGAAATGATGGCAGGATTTAGTGGTATCGATGTCGGGACTTGGACACGGTTGGGTAACAGGATGACGCAGCGATGGAGAGATTGGCTTGACCAGGCGGAGTACGATTTGGAGCAGGCTGTTGCCTCAAAGAACGGCGGGCGTCACGCCTGGGCCTGCTTCGCTTCGCACCAGGCGGCCGAGAAGGCCGTCAAGGCGCTCCATGTTGCCGGTGGAAAGAGGCAGACAAGCAACGTTATAGCCCGCCTCCTGACCGAACTCCCGGAGACGCCGCCAGAGGATCTCATCGATAAAGGACGGGCGCTCGACAGCTTCTATGTGGGGACACGTTACCCCAATGGGCATCTGCAAGGCGCGGCCTTCGTACATTACGGAGCCCTTCAAAGCGATCAGGGTCTGTGCTATGCCGGTGACGTCATTAAGTTCGTCCGTCAAGCGTTGGCCGACGACTGAAACTGTAATTGACGGCCTTCGCCGCTGGTGCGCCCATCAGAATGAGAGACGTACGGACATTGTCGCGCTTGGGTATTTTGGTTCGTACGCGCGCGGGGACGAGGCGTTCGGCAGCGATCTCGACCTGGTTGCGGTGGTGGAGAGCAGTTCCACGCCATACCTAGAGCGCGCACGGACCTGGCCGACTCATACCCTGGCTGTACCCACCGATCTGATTGTCTACACTGCTGACGAATGGCAGACATTGCTTGACGGGAGAGGCCGTTTTGCCGAGGTCCTCTCGAACGAAACGGTCTGGCTGATTGGGCCGCCGGATTGACGGGATCGTCCGCGCCTGTCTGGTGGGAAAGACCAGAACGTCCCTAGAATCAGGAGACTGCAGGCGTTTTAGTAAAGTGGCAGCCTCGTATTCGGCTGCCGTTTCTGTTTCGGGATCACCTGGCGCTGCTGACATCAGCCTCGATTGCCAGAACCAGCAAAGGCAGCTGTCAGCTCTCAGCCATCAGCGGTCAGCTTGAATCAAGAGCCAAATCCGTTGACGTCTGCGCCATTAAGCGGCAGGACCGGAAGGGGCGCATCGAGGGCAGGATGCCCTCGCTCCGGGGGCTTTTATCCCCGGCCGCCCAGACCTCTCTCCCCGGCCCTCTCTCCTAAAGGAAAGAGGGAGGAAAACCAGATTTCGCGAGCCGTTCATCTATAGACACTATGATTGACAGGAAACGCTAAAAGGAAGTTCGAGAAGTAATGATTGATTCGCCGGAAAGGCACTCCAGAGAGCAATTGTCCGCCCTCACCCTCTCGCCGCTCTTCATTCAGACTGGAAATCATTATAATTTACGATCACTTTGAATCGCAGTCGGTTGTAATCCTGCTTAATCCGCCTCTAATCCTGAGTAATCCTGATTGAGAAGGGGGTTAGGGGGTAGGTCCGGCCCCGTTTTATGCATTACACCCGTTATGCCGTGATTCAATGAAAGACACGTCTCATGCCAAATCAGAAACAGGTAAAGATAGGAATCGTTGGCCTGGGGCCGCGGGGCAGGCTGTCGTGGATGAAGAACCTGCTGCGCATCAGGACGTGCCGCGTGGGGGCCCTGTGCGACAGGGTCGAGGCGCTTGTGGGGCAGGCGTACCGGGAGGCCGGCGATCCGGATATCGCGTGCTTTACCGACTATAGCGAGATGCTGGCGAAGGCCGACGTCGACGCGGTGGCGATCGTGACGGCGCCGCACGATCAGCCGGATCTGATCTGCCGCGCGATGGAGGCGGGGAAACACGCTTGCTGCGAGGTGTCGCTGACGTACGATATGGATGACTTATGGCGTGTCGTAGTGGCGGTGGAGCGTAGCGGCCTGAAGTTTCAGATGGCCGAACAGGTGATGTACCATCCATTTGTGAAGGCATGGCGGCAGTTGGTCGAAGGCGGCGAACTCGGCCACGTCATCTTCGCCCAGGGGCAGTATCTTCACGGGATGACGCCGGACCGGTTCTGGGTCGATTCCGGGACGGGCGACCGCATCCACCTGGACGATGCCGGGGATCATCCGAGGGCCGCGAAGAGCAGAATGTGGAACTGGTTCCCCCATCCGATTCTTTACATGGCCACCGACCTGGGCCCCATCCTGACGGTGCTGCATGACCGGGTGACGAAGGTGACCTGCATGGCGACGCGTCCGCAGAGCTATTATTACGAAGGCATTCCGGCCTCGGATATCCAGGTGGCGCTGATGCAAACGGAAAACGATACGATCATCCGGATGGCGGTCGGATTCACGTATGCGACGCCCCGGGACCATCACTGGTGGCACCTGGAAGGGACGAAGGGAAAGGTTGAGACCGCCCGCTCCGCGGAGATATACGGCGGCCCACAGGGGGTGGACACGCCGAAGATCTGGCTGGAGAGTTCCGGAGAGGAATCCATGCGTGAGGCGGAATGGAGATATTCTCCGGAAGATCTGCCCGAGGAGGCCCGGGGCAGCGGGCACGGAAATATGGACTATTTCGCGCTGTCCTCGTTTCTGGACGCCATCCTGAACGATTCGGACCCGCCGCTGAACGTGTACCGGTCGGCGGATCTGACGGCGCCGGCGATCGTGGCCGTTCAGTCCGTAGAACAGGGGAACGCGTGTCTGGAAGTCCCGGATTTCAGGCCCTCGGAAAAGAGAAAAGCTGGCGATTATCCAGTTTAGCAAATCCGCCGTTTGACGCTGTACGTTTTTCGCCGATTCCGTTCCGCACTGCAGGCGGACGTGCTGCCTCTCAGGTATCGACACGTGAAAATCGCAATGGTATGATCCGATGCTGCAGTAGATCCTTCGTCGGCCTGGGCGGCCTCTTCTGGATGACTGCGGGAAGCCATATGCATGACAATCGTAAAACTTGTCATTCTGAGCGCGCTGGCCTCCTCAGGATGACATGTTCTGCAAAGGACTGAGTTCAGCGTTTCGCCAATCGTTATCGCAAAATATGTCAATCACAGCGCAGCGAAGAATCTCCCGTATTCTCGAT
>JAPPNU010000037.1 GCA_028873695.1 Gemmatimonadota bacterium
AAGTGTCGGTCAAGGCGGGCAAATCCGGCTATGAGAGGCGAGCAAGCGCAGCCTCGATCTCGTACGACGGGTGGGTTTGACCAACGCCGACCGGCGCTTTTGCAGCCGCGCGAAGACCGCTGGGAGTTTTAAGACGGCTTCTAAGGAGAAGAGAGGGGATTGAAAGATGAAACGACACGTTTTCGTCGCAGCAATCGCAGCGCTGAGCTTCGCTTGTTATGCGTCCGGCGACGCGGTTGCGGGCGCAACGGTATCCGGGACCATCAAGCTCGAACTGCCAGGCGGCAAGAAACCGGGCCGCAAGAAGATCCAGATGGCGGCCGACCCGGTATGTGCGGGAAAACACGCCGGCGGTGCGACGTTGAGCGAGGTCGTCCTGGTTGACGACGACGGGGGCCTCCATAACGTGTTCGTCTACGTCAAGAGCGGCCTTGAGGGGAAAACATTCGACGCGCCGTCCGAACCCGCTGTACTCGATCAGAAAGGATGCATCTACAAACCGCGCGTTATGGGCGTAAGGGCCGGCCAGCCGATCACGGTGCTCAACAGCGACGGAACCCTTCACAATATCCACCCGAAGCCGCAGAACTCCGCGGAAATCAACAAAGCGATGCCGAAGTTCATGAAGAAGACCACGATTTCGTTCGCGAATTCGGAAGTGATGGTGCCGGTCAAGTGCGACGTGCATCCCTGGATGCAATCCTATATCGGTGTGATGGAACACCCGTTCTTCGCCGTCACCGGGGAGGGCGGCAAATTCGAGATCAAGGGATTGCCGGCGGGCACGTACACGATCGAGGCGTGGCACGAAAGCAAGCGGCTCGGCACGATGACGCAGGAAGTTACCGTCGCCGACGGCGAATCCAGGTCCCTCGACTTCACGTTCAAGATAAAGCCGAGAAAGAAGTAGCAGGCGCATTCCTCAGGATCGACCATGCGGGGTGGGATTTCGGGTCCGCCCCGCATAAATACTGGAGGGGTCCCGAATGCAAGAAAAGGTGTACGGTTACTGGCTTCCAATTGATATCTCAACCCACGGCGCAACCGTGGATTGGCTGATTAATTGGCTGCATGTGTTTATGATTGCGTTGTTTCTGGGCTGGGGTGTCTTCTTCGTCTATTGCCTCGTCCGCTACCGGAGACGGTCGAATCCTGACGCGACCTACGCCCCCATAAAGGGTAAAGTCGCCAAATACGTTGAGTACGGCGTGATCGTCGTCGAGGCCGTGCTGCTCGTGGGACTGTCCATGCCGCTCTGGGCGGACTTCAAACACGCATTTCCAAACGAATCCGACGCGCTTGTCGTGCGGGTGGTGCCCGAACAGTTTGCCTGGAATATCCACTACTCTGGGAAGGACGGGAAATTCGGACGGACGGCGCCCGAGTTTATCAGCGCCGAGAATCTCCTGGGCCTGGATCCCGACGATCCCGAAGGCAGTGACGATTTCAACTCCATCAACAACCTGCATATTGTGAAGGACAAACCCGTCATCGCTCATATTTCGTCGAAGGACGTCATTCACAGCTTCAAGATCCCCGTGATGCGCCTCACGCAGGATGCGATTCCCGGACAGGACATCAGGATCTGGTTCCAGGCAACCAAAGCCGGCACGTTCGACATCGCCTGCGCCCAGTTGTGCGGTCTGGGACATTACCGTATGCGCGGGCAGCTGACGGTCGAGTCTGAAGAGGCGTTTCAGGCCTGGTTCGACGAGCAGTCCGGCGCAGCCGATGAAGAAGACGAGTTTTCCTTTTAAGGAGTCCCTTTTATGGCCGAGCACGAACACGGTGACCATGGACACCACAAGTTGCCTTTCTGGCAAAAGTACGTATTCTCCACCGATCACAAGGTCATCGGAATCCAGTACGCGGTAACGGCCCTGTTTTTCCTGTTCTTCGGGTTCTGCCTGATGATGATGATGCGGTGGCAACTGGCCTACCCCGGACAGCCGATGCCCTGGATCGGGGGTTTGTTCGGCGAGATAAACATGCCGGAAGGCATCATGGTGCCCGAGTTCTACAACCAGTTGGGCGCCATGCACGGCACGATCATGGTCTTTTTGGGCGTGGTCCCGCTTGCTGTCGGCGGCTTCGGCAACTACGTGCTGCCGCTGCAGATCGGCGCGCCCGATATGGCGTTTCCCAAATTGAATATGGCGAGTTACTGGGTATTCGTCCTGGGCGGCATCATTATGCTGGCCAGCTTTTTCGTTCCCGAAGGCGCCGCGCAGTCAGGCTGGACCTCCTATCCGCCGCTGGCCAATATCGCACCGACGGGGCAGACCTGGTGGCTGTGGGGCATGGTTGCCCTGATCACGTCCTCTCTACTGGGTTCGGTGAATTTCATCGTGACCACGGTGCAGATGAGGGCCGAGGGGCTTTCATTCTTCCGGCTGCCCTTTTTCGTGTGGGCGCAGTTCGTGACGGCGTTTCTGCTGCTGCTGGCGTTTCCGCCGCTCGAGGCCGCGGGTGTCATGCAGCTTATGGACCGGATCGCGGGCACCAGCTTCTTCATGCCGAGCGGACTGGTCGTTACGGGGCAGCCGCTGGAGGTGAGCGGCGGCGGCAGCCCGCTGCTGTGGCAGCACCTGTTCTGGTTTCTCGCGCACCCTGAAGTCTACGTACTGATTCTTCCGGCAATGGGCATCGTCGGCGAGATTGTGGCCAACAACACGCGCCGGCCGCTCTGGGGATATCGCACGCTGGTCTACTCGATCATCTTTCTCGGGTTCATGTCGTTTATCGTGTGGGCGCACCATATGTTCATGACGGGGATGGGAACCACAATCAGTACCTTCTTCCAGGCCACGACGATGATCATCTCCATTCCCTCGGTCATCATCCTGACGGCGTTCGCGTTGAGTCTGCACGGCGGGTCCATCCGGTTTACGGTGCCCATGCTGTTCTGCCTGGCGTTCATTCCCATGTTCGCCATCGGCGGGCTGACGGGGCTGCCGCTGGGCCTCACGGCTTCGGACCTGCATCTGCACGATACCTATTACGTGATCGGCCATTTCCACTACGTTGTAGCGCCGGGCACGATTTTCGCGCTGTTCGCCGGGGTCTATTACTGGTTCCCCAAGGTCACGGGCCGCATGATGAACGACGCGCTGGGCAAGCTGCATTTCTGGACCAGCCTGATTTTCATGAACGGTGTGTTCATGCCGATGTTGTTCGTGGGAATGGCCGGGGTTTCCAGACGTCTGTACGACCAGACGCAGTACGCTTACGGGGCGCAGGTGCAGGGGCTGACAGCGATGAGTTCCTGGTCCGCGTGGTTGCTGGGGCTGGTGCAGATTTTCTTCATCATCAACTTCTTCATGAGTATCCGGAAGGGCAAAAAGGTGGCGTCGGACAATCCATGGCAGGCCACCACGCTCGAGTGGGCCACGCCCACGCCCCCGCCGCACGGGAATTTCGCGGTGACGCCCAGAGTCTACCGGGGGCCCTACGAATACAGCGTGCCTGGCGTTTCGAGCGATTTCACGCCGCAGCACGCGTCTGAAAACGGGCAGGTGGATCAGCCCGAACCCGCCCCGGCGCCCACGCCGGCGGACGACGATTGACCTCAATTCGAAAAAAGACAACAGTCAGATTGGCCACAAAAAGCACAGAAGGGACCGGTGCAAAACGGGGTATATAGGTCGGTCGGAAGGACATGGTTCCGTTCACGTACAGTGACCGGGTGAATCCTGGTAATCCGCAGTTTAATCGCCTTTATCAACTTGCAGATATTCGATTTAACGACCACGAAACCAAACGAATCCTGGTCAAAGGAGACAAACGGTGTCCGTTGAAGAAATTCCCCACACGGTGGAACCGCATCCGATAACGGGGGTGTATAACGGGAAGTTCGGGATCTGGCTGTTCCTGGCGTCCGAGGTGATGTTGTTCGGAGCGCTGTTTTCAACGCTGGTCCTGCTCAGGGTGGGCGCGCCGAGTTGGCCTCACGGCTGGGAGTTGCTCAACGTGCCGCTGGCCACGCTGAATACGTTCGTGCTCATCGCCTCGAGCGTGACCATGGTGATGGCCTGGGCATCCCTGAAATTGGACAATTTCGGCAGGTTCAAGCTCTATCTTGGGCTGACGGTCCTGCTGGCGTTCGTGTTCCTGGTTGTGAAGTACTTCGAATACACCCACAAGTTTCATCTTGGCATCTATCCGTCCACGAGTACGTTTTACGCCACGTACTTTACAATGACCGGCCTGCACGGGTTGCACGTGGTCGGCGGGATCGTGGTGAATCTCTACCTGCTGTTCCCCGGAAGCAAAATGTGGCATACGGCGCCGGAGCAGTTTGCCAACCGGATCGAATGCGCCGGACTCTACTGGCACTTCGTGGATCTGGTCTGGATCTTTCTGTTCCCGATTCTTTATCTGCTGTAAGGAGCGTTTTATGGCTGAAAGCGCTGAAGAGATCAGGAAGCACGTTCGGGTCTATATTCTGGTGTTTGCCGCATTGGCCGTGCTGACGGTCGTGACGGTCGCCGTCTCGTATCTGCATCTCGAGTCGGTAGCGGCCACGGTCCTGATCGCGCTGTTCATCGCGAGTATCAAGGGCGGGCTGGTGGCCGGTTATTTCATGCACCTGGTGTCCGAAAAACAGATCATCTACTGGGTGTTGGCGCTGACGGTGGTGTTTTTTGCGGCGCTGATGCTGCTTCCGTCCATTACGGAATTCTCCGGCGTGGGCGACCTGGACGGTTAGGAGAACGCGATGTCGCTGAAAGCGTTCCACGTGGTCTTTGTCACCGTGTCCATTCTGTGCTGTCTGGGTTTCGGCATCTGGGCGGTTCAGGACTATGTCGCAACGGGCAACGGAACGAATCTCGTTCTGGGCGTGGCCTCATTCGCGGGGTGCGGCATCCTCGTCTGGTACGGTCTGTGGTTTCTCAAAAAGCTCAAGGGATGGAGTTATCTGTGAGACGCGTCTGCGTTGCCGCGGCCGCGGCCATAGGCGCCATGCTGCCTGAGATGGTCCAGGCCTGCGCGGTGTGTTACGGGGATCCGGAATCCGATATGGCGAAGGGCGCTGCGGCCGGAGTACTGGTGCTGATGGGCATTGTCGTTTCCGTGCTGGGCGGGATTGTGGGCGTGACGATTTTCTGGGTGCGCCGGGCGCGGCGTATCGGGAACGCGCGCTTCGATTCACGCCGCCGCCCTGGAATGCTCGGAATGAACGGCAGATGGCTTGCCGCCGACGCGGAATAGGCGGGCTGGCGGGTGAGCCGCACGGAAATGGAAATCGCGACGTCTCAGGGGTATCGCTGGCTGCACCGGTTCTCCGTGTTCACGGCCGGCGCGACCCTTTTTTTAATTTTCGCCGGCGCGATGGTCAGCAGCACGGGTTCGGGGCTGGCGGTTCCGGACTGGCCGCTTTCGTATGGAATGCTGTTTCCGCCCATGGTCGGCGGAATCTTCTACGAGCACGGCCACCGGATGGTGGCGGCGTTCGTGGGAATCCTGACGACGGTTCTCGCCGTCTGGTTGTGGCGGCGTGAGGAACGGCGGTGGTTGCGCAACCTGGGTGTGGCGGCCCTGGCCGCAGTTGTCCTCCAGGGTCTGCTGGGCGGGTTGACGGTGCTTTATCTACTGCCCACCTGGATTTCCGTAAGTCACGCATGCCTGGCGCAGGCCTTTTTCTGTCTTACCGTGGGTATTGCGCTGTTTACGTCGGCCGGCTGGCAGGCGGCGGCGGAACCGATGCCGGAGACGGGTGGGGCGCCGCTGAAATGGCTGGCCGCGGCCGGCACGGCGGTGGTTTTCGTCCAGCTTGTCCTCGGCGCGCTGATGCGGCATACCGAGTCCGGCTTGGCCATTCCCGATTTCCCGCTTTCCTTCGGCCGTCTGATTCCGCCGTTTTCCGAACTGACCGTGGACGCCACGGACCCGTTTCCCATTTCAATCGAGACGTTCCGGGCGCGGGTCGCCATTCACTTCGCCCATCGGGCGTGGGCGGTTGTCGTGTCCGGCTTTCTCGTCTGGACCGCGTACCGCGTCCTGCGCATGCACCGGAACCGGCCCGAACTGACGAGGCCCTCCGTGGTATTATTTGCGCTGCTTCTTGTTCAACTGACGCTGGGGGCCCTGGTGATCTGGACCGGAAAGGCGGTCTCAATAACGACGCTGCACGTGGTCGTGGGCGCGATGGCGCTTGCCGCCAGCCTCGTGCTGACGCTGCGCGTATGGCGGATATGTGGTGCTGCAAAACCCGGTGGCGTCTCTGTGTAATCTGATTACCGAGCATTGGAGGTCTCCTGTTTAATGAAACCGAGGGTTGAAGCCGGGGCTGTGGACGTGGCTTTGTCGTGGGCGCGCCTGATGGATTATCTGGCCCTCACCAAGCCAAGGATTACCGTCTTCGTTGTCCTGAGTACAACGGTTGGGTTCGTTGTGGGTGCGACCGGCGTCTTCGAGACCGCCCGGCTCCTTCATACGCTGCTGGCGACGGTCCTGGTTGCGAGCGGATCGGCCGTGCTGAACCAGTTTCTGGAACGGAATACGGACGCCCGGATGTCGCGTACAGCGAACCGGCCCCTGCCGGCCGGCCGTCTGCATAATGAAGAGGCCTATCTGTTCGGGCTGCTTCTTTCCGGCGCCGGAATCCTGTATATGGGTCTGCAGATCAACTGGCTGGCGGGTTTTCTGGCAGGGCTGACAACGGTCATCTATCTGTTCCTGTATACGCCGTTGAAGCGGAGGTCGACGCACAACACCGCCGTCGGCGCCGTTGCCGGCGCCCTGCCGCCAATGGGAGGCTGGGCCGCGGCGCAGGGCGAGATCGGCGGAGGCGCGTGGCTGTTGTTCGGCATTTTGTTCCTCTGGCAGTTTCCGCACTTTTTCTCTATCGCGTGGATCTACCGGGACGACTACGCCCGCGGCGGATTCAAGATGATATCCATCGACGATCCGGCCGGGCGCAGGACAGCAACGCAGATCGGCGTATACAGCGCCATCCTGCTGGCTTTTTCCTTTCTGCCGTGGCTTGCGGGATTGACCGGATTGCTCTACGCGGCCGTGGCAGCCGCGGCAGGGATCTGCCTCCTGTATTGCGCAATTGTGTTCGTCAAAGTTCGAACACTGGAGAACGCGAGACGGCTGCTGCGCTCGACGCTGGTTTATCTGCCTCTGCTCTGGATCGCCTTGTTGTTCGATACGTTCCTGTAATTATATCGGGCGCCGAAAACCAGGTATTGCCGGGTGATAGGGGTTGCCTTATCACCTTTCTCTTTTCGGATGGCGCCGTTTTCCGCCATTCTGCTGTCATGACGTCCGCATCGGCCTCGCGCCGCCGTTACGGCATCCAGGCGGTCTCGAGACCGCTTCCGGGGAGACTTTTTGTCGTTTGCCATCACAGTTGCAGGGTTGCGCCATCATTACGGAAACCGGAGCGCGCTCGACGGAATCGACCTCAATGTCGAGAGGGGCGAAGTCTATGGCCTGCTGGGCCCGAACGGCGGCGGGAAGACGACCCTGTTTCGCATCCTGAGCACGCTTCTCGAACCCTCCGAGGGAACGGTTCGACTATTGGACCGTGACCCGCTTCGGGATACCGCGGAAATACGCGCCCGAATCGGGGTGGTGTTTCAGCATGCCAGCCTGGACCTCAAGCTGACGGTTCTTGAGAACCTCCGCCATCAGGGCCATCTGTATGGTCTGCGCGGGCACGCATTGAAGGAGCGGATCGAATCGATTCTCGGGAGCGTCGGCCTCACGGATCGCAAAAACGACCGGACGGAAGCGCTTTCAGGCGGACTTCGAAGGCGGGTGGACCTGGCAAAAGGGCTGCTGCACCGGCCGGAGCTGTTGTTGTTCGACGAACCCTCCAGCGGGTTGGATCCACTCGCCCGCAGAACGCTGTGGGACGACTTGCAGAGACTTCGCGAGGAACAGGGCGTCACCGTCCTGCTGGCCACGCATTTCATCGAGGAAGCGGAGCGATGCGACCGCGTGGGCATTCTGGACCGGGGACGGCTTGTCACCCAGGGTGCGCCGGACGCGCTCAAGCGTTCGATGGACAAGGACGTCCTCGTGATCGAAGCCGAACATACGGAGGCGCTGAGAGCCGAAATCGAAGCGAAGGTGAGCGCTGCAACGGCGCTTGTTGACGGTACCGTTCGGATCGAGTGCGACGACGGGCAGGCGATGATGGCTTCACTGTACGCCGGTTTCCGGGAACGGATTTCCGCAATCAGACTCGGGCGGCCCACATTGGAGGATGTGTTCATCCGGGAGACGGGGCGTCCGTTCGAGACGGCGGAGGGCGGAAATGCCGGTTGACGTACCGCGCGGCGAAGGGTTCGTTCTCCCGGCGGCAACGCTGTGGAAGCGGGAACTCGTGCGATTCGCGAGAGACCGGCACCGGCTGATTGGCGCGATCCTGCAGCCGTTCGTGTTCTGGCTGCTGCTGGGCATTGGAATGAGCGCGTCTTTCACACCCGCCGGCATTTCGGGTTCGATGAGTTACCTGGAATACATCTACCCCGGCGCGCTCCTGATGGTTCTGCTCTTCACGGCCATCTTCTCCACAATTTCCGTGGTTGAGGACCGGAGAGAAGGGTTTATGCAATCCGTGCTGGTCGCTCCGGTTTCCCCGGGCGGCGTGGTGATCGGCAAGGTGATGGGGGGCACGACGCTGGCCGTGCTGGAAGGGGCGGTTTTCCTGCTGTTCGTGTACCGGCTTGACATTCCGGTCACCCCTGTTTCTCTCGCCGCAACGGTGGCGTTTCTGTTTCTGGTGGGCCTGGCGCTCACGGGCCTGGGTTTCGCAATTGCCTGGCGGATGGCGTCCACGGCCGGGTTCCATGCAATCATGAACCTGTTCCTGTTGCCGATGTGGGCGCTTTCCGGGGCGTTATTCCCGCTTTCCGGTGCGCCGGACTGGCTCGCGTGGGTGATGCGGATCAATCCATTGACCTATGGCGTTGCAGGCGTGAGGCATACGCTGTACCTGGAGGCGCCTGAACTGGCTGGGCGGGTGCCGTCCATCGAGGCGTGTATTCTTGTGACGGGCCTGTTCGTTGTATTGACGCTGGGCATTTCCCTGTTTGTGATCAGGCGGCGGGAAGGAGTGCGATAGACACGATGGGCGTAACCAGACAGGTTCGCGTTTTTTGGCTGGTGCTGGCAGGCGCGACGTTATTGATGCTGACGGTGGGCGCGTTCCTGTTCCTGCGCGAAGTCAAGGCCATCAGGGCCAAGTCGCAGCGCCTGCCGGTTCTGAGCGAGGTGCCGGAGTTTTCGCTCCTGGAACGCAGCGGCAGGGAGACTGGACTATCGGACCTGCTCGGCCACGTCTGGGTTGCGGACTTCATCTTCACGCACTGCGCCGGTCCCTGCCCGTTGCTTTCGGCGCAGATGCAGGCGCTTCAGGCCCCGCTGAGGAAACATCCGGACGCGCGGCTGGTGTCTTTTTCGGTGGATCCGGAACGGGATACCCCCGAGGTACTTTCCGGGTATGCGGACCGCTATCAGGCGGATCAGGATCGCTGGCTGTTTCTGACGGGTGAGAAGCCCGGTGTGTACAACGTCATTCGCAATGGCTTTCAACTGGGCGTGGGCGACGTGGAGGAAGGAACGGACCAGATCATACACAGCCTGCGCTTTGCGCTGGTGGACAGGAAGGGGCGGGTCCGGGCCTTCTACGACGGGACGGATCCCGGCCTGGCGAAGAAACTGCTGCCCGACGTGAAACTGCTGTTGACGGAAAGCAACTGAGCTTCCCTGCAGCGGACTGTTGAATGCAGACGGTGTCCTCAGCATGCCGCACGGATTCGACGCCGGCGTTCGCGCTGAGTCCCGAACGTATGATGGAACCCAATAGAGGCCAGGGAGTTAGAACTGGTGTTCCGTTCAGGCTTTGTCAATGGCGCGGCGAAGCCCGGGCGGAGCCGATCCACGTGTTTGCCCCGGATCGGGAAAACGGCAACGCGGCGCCGCGACGAATGCTTCCGGAATGGTCCGATACGGTCGTCCGGAAGGACGTTTTTTCCGTTCACGTCCAGTGTCGTGAAGTATCCTGGCAATCCGCCGTCAACTCGCCTTTTTTCACCTCCGTATATTCGATTTAACGTCCCCGACAGATGACGAATCTAGCCCGATTAATTCATGAATCGTGAGAAGATGCATTTTAAGGAAGCAGAAAGAGCTT
>JAPPNU010000068.1 GCA_028873695.1 Gemmatimonadota bacterium
CCGCCACTTTTTCGCTCGCGCTCGGGAACTCACCGGTAATTTTAAAACAGCTTCTTACCACAAACTGCCGTGCCATTTACGAATGCGGCCAAACAGCGCCATGAGGATTGCCCGGGACAGCCCGGACCTGCGTATCACTGCGAGGGTTCCGGATTCAGCAGACTGGAAATATGCACCGCCTGAAGCAGATTGGCGGCTTCAAGCTGGATTCGCAGCGACCGGCGGCGGGGCAGCAACGTCGTCTCGCCCGGCATAGGGGGCAGGATCACCGCTTCGATAACACCCGGATTGATATTCAGATTGCGCGCGGGACACTTCGGCCAGAGCGAGTGGCTGCCCCGAAAGACGATGGGAATCATCACCACGTCCGCGGGGAGTTTCGCGAACAGTGCGTGCTGGAGTGGGAACAGCTGTACGTCGAAGGAAGCCGTTGTGCCCATCGGATAGATCACGCCCGGGCGGCGCTCCATCTCCTGCAGGATGCGCGGAATCGTATGGGACGAGATATCCACGCTGTCTCTGGTGATGAAGCCGTCGACGGTTTCGAACATTCTGTCGAATTTGTCCGGAGACATTCCGAATATGCTGATCTCGCGGGATCCGATCTTCACCGACGTCGACTTCGCCAGTCCCGTGCGAGCCAGCTGGACCACCGGACGGGAACGGTCCCACCCCATCGCATCCAGAAATACCGGGTCGTTGAAAACCGAAAACACGACGAAATGCTCCAGCATGCTCTGGTGGGAAGGCAGGAACAGAATCTTGTGATCGCCCTCGGAGAGGTCCATTTCCCGGACAAGCGTCCGGAATATCGGGTCTATCGACACTTCCAGGCGGATGCCGAAGGCGTTCATCGTGTCCCGGGACCAATCCAGCCAGACTTGCCACGCCCGCTCATGCCGCATAGACGGCGTGAGTTCCTCCTCCGCGATGCGTTTCCGGCGCCGCCCGACCCGCCAGCAGCGCCTTGCCCACCGCAACATCCGGATCTTGCGTTGGAAGGACGTCAATTCTTCGGTCACACCGACGTGAGCATAGTCCAGAAATCGACCCGTATGAGAACCGGCGAGGAGTGGAGGCAACACCACTTCCGTCAATCCTCCCCCGTTTCGAACCGACGAATTCACCGCATCCACAATCCGGACGCTCAGATCGATCATATCCCGTGTCAGATAACTGTACGGCTGCCCGTACCAATAGTTGTCGGGCCTCAAACGGGCGGGGTCCTCCCGGTGCGCCGCGAGAAACTCCACGAGCATACTCCGGCACAGGTCCACGTCGGCCTTCAGGGCCGTCATTTGCTCCGCGTCCGAGTCATCCGTCCCATACAGCCGCACGTCGGCGTCCGCGACCACCTTCCAGACCGAACTGCCGAACCATCCCAGGTTATTGTACGTGTTGTAACGCGTGGCGAGTAGCTCTCCGGCGGCAATCAGTTGCAAGGTCCGCTGCGCCACGGCTTCCAGGAGTTCACGGAGGGTTCCGCGCCAGGTATCCCCATCGACCTCGCAGGCGTATTCGACCTGCCAACGTGGATCTTCGCGGGTGGCAACGCTGGGCAGGGCTTCCGCTACCGTCCTGGCGTGGGACAGCGGTACCCTCGAGATCCTGGCCTGCGCCAGCGCCGTCTCGGCCAGGTCGGGCGAGAAATCGTCCCCTTTTGCCAGCGCCTCAACGTACAGGGACTGGTATAGTTTCAGGAAATCCTGGCCCGTTCCGGCGCCGCTGCCGACGAATTCATCCCTCAGCCGCAGGTAAATCCGGTTCCCCTCGTGGTACGCCGGCGTCAGTTCGACGAACTGGTCGTGGGCCTCTTTCAGACGCCGGTCCCGCAGCGCAGGAACGCCGTTGTAAATCGCGTCCACGATACGCGCGCGCTCAAGCAGGCCTTTCTCGCCGACCTGATCCGCGCTGCCGGACGGCCACGTCAGCTCCTGTGCCGACCAGCCCTCGAAATAGCCCTCGGGACGCACCGCTTCGATCAACTCCGAGGCAGCCTGGTCGTAAGCTGCGCGCAGCCTGTCCGGTTCCTGCAACAGCATCTGGTGCACCGGGACCGTCTTGTTTCGATCCATTTGTTGCCAGTCCTGAGAAACTGTCTTAAAATTCCCACCTGAACTTCGCACCTCCCGATGGCGGTCAATCGGCCTCGGCCGTCATCACTGAAACCGCCCCGTCCCCCTCTTTCAGCACATGGTGTTTCAATCCCGGAATGTGGATCTCCTGGATGTATTCCCGCCAGTTGATGCGCGTCACGTCAAAGTTGAACACCTTCTGATCTTCGGGATTCAGCGCCTGAAACAGCCTGCGGGTATTCTCCGTTTCAAATTCGCAATCGAGATGGGTGTATCCGCAATAGGTATCGACCAGCGATTCGAGCCGCTCCAGTACGGCCTCCATGCCGGACACCCGGCGCCTGTAGCGCGAAACCCATCGGGCGGGCAGATAGTCCACGGCCGCCTTCAACAGGCTCAGCGGAAGCTTGTACTTCAGTGCGACCAGACAACGGAACCGCCGCTGGCTGATGAACTGCCAGGGCCTGACGTCAATGGGCCGCCCATTTCGGTCCTGCATGGGCGAAGTCTTGAAATATCCGTAAACCAGTTCGACCATTTCACTGGCCCGCACCGGATTCTGCGAGCCCGAGGCCACGTGGTAGACCTTCATCTCCTCCGACCCGTGTACCTGCGGAAGGACCGCGGTGACGGCGTTGTTCAATATGTCCACGGGTATTATGTCCAGCACAATCCCGGGATCGATCGGGAAATTCGACAGCCTTCCCTTGCCATAGTGGACGATCAGCGGGTCGGCGACTTTCAGGTCCTCCACCCAGCCCGGCTCCGGGTCCTCGAGGCTGCTTTCCACGATTGCCGGCCGGACGATAGCCGTTGGAAGGTCGCCGCGTGATTTCAGGACCAACTGTTCGCCCATCGCCTTGGTAAACGTGTACGTGTCGTTCCAGCCATGGCGCTTCGCCCGCCGCATCCCTTCGTCCACAAGTTGCTTCCGGACCCAGCGCTGCCGGAGGGCCTCGACCTGGTGGGCCTTCCGGTAGTCGGTCACGCGTTTGCCGCGATTCTGCCGGCGTAGTTGCCTATGGAACGCTGCCTCGAGGCCCGGCTCTACGGATGCGTCCTCGACTTCCCGGACGAGAGCCCGGATGGCGTCGATCTCGCCCTGCGGGTCGAACCCGTCGGCGCTCCCGTTGATAAGGTCTGAAACGCTCCGGTCCTGGGGAAACGGGGCCTCGGGTATCCGGCCGGTGCGCTTGCCGCTCACGTACGCGGTTGATACGTGAACGAGCGCGGCTTTGCGGCAGGTCTTCGCGAAGGCCACCACGCGGGCGGCGCCCAGCGTATTCTGTTCCAGGGCGCTGTCTATGGGCTCGTCGAAAACCACGGTCCCGGCGAAATTGACGACGAAATCGACGTCCACGACGAGTCGCTCGCGCTGTTCGGCGGAAATCCCCAGTCCGTCTTCGGTCAGATCGCCGGCAACCGCGACAACCTTCTCTGACATGACAGACGGATACGCTCCGTCCCATCTCGCGCGCAACCTTTCGAACGCGCGGGACTGAAAGATCTCGGACTCGAGGCGTTCCTTTTCTGAAACGATCTGACCGTTAGAGCGCGACCGTGGACGGATCAGGAGATAGATCCGCGCCACCTCGGGCGCGGAATACAGGATCTTCTCCACGAACCCCTTCGCCAGGAATCCCGTCGCGCCAGTCACAAAAAGCGTCTTGCCGCTCAGATACTTCGCAATGGACCGCATAACATCCCGAATTGGACAAAAAACCCGTTGCCTCGACCTCGAATCTCAAACGCGTGAGTGCGGAAGGAGCTTTTGCCGCACAATGCCTTCCTCGCCCCGGGAGGTGGAGTGAACGGGACGTTTCGATTTCGCCAAGACTCAATACCCGATTCCAACCGCAAACCGCACTGCCGGACTTGCGTTTGCCAGACAGAGAAGGAAATCCAAGATCCGCTTCGAGTCAAGGGAAATCTACCGCACATACAGGGCGCCAGCCGCAGATGACAGCCTGAAACCTCCAAACGCTCGTGTCACGATCTTGCAATCACGATTAATACTGACTATATTAGCAGCAGCACGAGGAATCAAGACTGAAACAGGGTGCCGAATCGAAGACGTTTAGTCGGGTTATATTACTTAAATATAATAAATTACATCCAAACCAATAGTAACGGCGGCGTAACGACAATGAAGGATCTGAACAAGCTCCGAACCGAAGACAGAGCAGTTCATGACTGGTACCGGTTCGTCCTGTCATTTCCGCCTCATCTGGTTCGAGACTACCTGGAACGGTTCGATGTCCGACCTTTCCACACCGTTCTGGACCCATTCTGCGGTACGGGGACCACGACGGTTGAGTGCAAAAAACTTGGAATCGGCAGCATCGGAATCGAGCCGAACCCGATGGCATATTTCGCAAGTTCGGTAAAGGTCGACTGGGACGTGGATTACAAGGAATTGCTTGAGTACGCGGAAGAGGTAGCGCTATCCACCAAGAAGACACTGGACGAAAATGGCTTCGGTGAATGGGAAGACCTTCCGCTATTCGCCGAAAATGGAAACTCGAAAACAGTACTGAAGCAACTTCCTGATGAACGGTCGAAAATTCTCTTGAAGAACTCCATCAGCCCCCGTCCCCTGCACAAGGCACTCGTACTACTCGACGCGATTGACCGGCAAGGGGATCCTCATTTTCAGCGATACGGCCGCCTCAGTCTAGCCAACGCGCTTGTGAACCGCATCAGCAATCTCAAATTCGGGCCGGAAGTCGGGGTAGGGAAAATTAAAGATGATGCACCGGTCGTGGAGGCCTGGCTGGAATGCATTCGAACGACTGTCCGCGACATTCGCCGATACCGTGGCCGGGCACGGATCGGAAGCCGGATTATACACGCAGATGCCCGCAGCGTCGAAGACATCCTGAAACCGGGTTCGGTCGATTTCGTCATCACCTCCCCGCCGTATCCCAACGAGAAGGATTACACGAGGACGACCCGACTTGAGTCCGTCATCCTCGGCCTGATAAAGAACAGGCACGAATTGAGGATGCTGAAACAGAACCTGGTTAGATCGAACACACGCGGAGTCTACAAGGCCGACACAGACGACCGGGAGATCGCGGACAATTCGACAATACGCAATCTGGCGGATGAAATTGAAAAACGCCGTATCGCTCTAGGAAAAACATCCGGCTTCGAACGACAGTACTCCCGTGTCACTCTGCTATACTTCGGGGGAATGGCGAAACATCTCGCGTCACTTCGGCCTGCTCTCAAACCTGGCGCAAGACTCGCTTACGTGGTTGGCGACCAGGCATCGTATCTTCGGGTGATGATCAGAACGGGCGAACTCCTGGCCGGCATCGCCAAATCCCAGGGCTATAACGTCACCGGGATCGATCTGTTTCGAACCAGGCCGTCAACGGTGACGGGCGAACAGCTCAGGGAAGAGGTTGTGACGCTGGAATGGCCGGGCGACTGAAAGGAGAGGAGTAAATTATCGCCACCACAAACCGCTATTCAGCCATCATAGAGGCGATATTCCATGCCAGGTATCAGCCGGGACAACGTGAAGTTGATTTTGAACGAGAGGACATTGAGACGGCTGCGTCCGAACTCAACATTGATCTGCCGAGGAATCTCGGCGACGTGATCTACAGTTTCCGCTACAGAACGCAGCTCCCCGACAGTATTCGGAATACGGCGCCGGACAAAGAGACGTGGATCATAAGGGGCGCGGGCAGAAGTAGATACAGGTTTGAACTCGTCAGCGATATTCCGCTGACGCCGAATCCGAATCTCTCGGTGACCAAAGTGCCGGACTCCACACCGGGAATCATCGCGAAATATGCGTTCAGCGACGAGCAGGCTTTGCTGGCGCGGGTTCGTTACAACCGTTTAATCGACATTTTTCTCGGCATCGCCTGCTACTCTCTGCAAAATCACCTCCGGACAACAGTGCATGAAATGGGACAGGTCGAAACCGACGAGATTTACGTTGGAGTCGATAAGAGCGGCTCCCACTATGTTATTCCGGTACAGGCCAAGGGTGGCAGTGACAAACTCAGCAGGGTCCAGATCGAGCAGGACATCGCCCTCTGCGCTGGAAAACTGCCAGACCTGATTTGCCGCCCTATAGGCGCGCAATTTATGGAGCAGGATGTCATCTCTCTTATGGAGTTCGAGGAAGACGGGGACGATATTCGAATCGTCACGGAAAAGCAGTATCAATTGGTGCCGCCGGACGCCATAACCCGTCAGGATTTAATCAGATACAGACAGCGATTGTCCGACGGTACGGGAGGTTGATTGGCGGGAAAGACGAGATCGAGAATGTCACGTGAGTTCACTCGTCGCGTTGCGCCAGAAGTGCTTGTACTGAAGGAACCAGAGCCGTGGGTATTGCCATCAGCGTATGGCCTGGATCCTCCAATACCGCTTCATCTTCTTCCACAGCTTCGTCTTCTGTCTGTGATTCGTAATGTTCCTGAAGGCGGCGAACACGGTTCTCGTCCCAACCCTTTGGAATCCTGTTCACATATTTCATCTACAATCTCCTATCGATAGTATATATTATTATTTGATATCACGAAAAGAAAGACCCTCACCAAGAACTCCGCAGATAGTATCCTTTTCGATTACATCAGGATCGTAACAATTCCTGCGCTGTGGACGGAACATTTGGATTGTATAGATAGCCGAGAAAGACAATTATTACAGGGAGCATATTATAGTTTACGTCCTCCGTAATCTCGTGTAGCCGGGCATAGACGTCAACCATTTGCCGCTCTTGGTAACAAAACGCTACTCTCAGGTCCCGACCGTACGCTACTCCGTCCTCTAATAGTGTCAACTATTTAACGCTCCCCGTAATATGACAAGCGGCCTCCAAAAGATCTGCGACAAAATCGGAAATCCGATAAAGGCGCAGTTTTCGGTTGAGTTTGCAGACGGAGAGACGTCCGTTGTAGTAGAATCTCGAGGGGGTTCGATAGGTGCGCCGAATGAGAGAAACGTCCAGTATAGTTTGGGTGTTGAGTTACTTCTCGGTCGCCTCGCTGAAAACAACTGCAGGCTCGTGGATGCGGTTGTAGACACAAGGGCGACTCAGCGTATGAGCTTATCCCGTGAACAAAGGCGCCTGTATGTCAGTCCGTTTCCGATTGACCTTCGCTCAGTCGATTTGACATCGTTCCGAAACGAACTGTGCAGGGCACAGCGACCAATTGGCCGAAGACCGGGTGCAACAGGTTCCGGAAACAATACCAAGCGAATGCGGCTGTATGTTTCTGGCCTAACCGCGGATGTATATGATGCTGCATCGATTTTATCCCGACATCCAATCAACTCAGTTTCTGATGAGGACATTAGCCCTGCCGTGCGCCCACTTCGCAAGAGCCAAGGACAGGGCCGCCATCTCAATACGCAAGAACGTCGGGCGATCGAGTTGCGAGCAATGCACGTGGTTCAAGATCACCTGTCGATCAATTGGCCCAGCGTGAAAGACGTTTCGGCAACCGAATCGTGTGACTTTATCTGCAGCTCCAACAATCGCAAGCTCTATGTCGAGGTAAAGGGTACGACCGGGAAAGGCGACAAGGTCATCGTGACAAGAAACGAGGTCGCACTCGCCCGTGCGAAATCGCCGAATACACTACTTGCAGTCGTGTCTGACATAGAACTAAAGCGAAGTACCGATCCACCGATCGGAAGGGGCGGAAACCTCGTGTTTGTAGATCCGTGGACAATCCAGCCAGACAAATTGGAACCGTTGGCATTCGAATTAAAAATAAAATAACGGGCAAACAAGAGTTCGATAGTTGAGAACTTCGATCCGGGTATTTCGGCGTAGCAAGAGTGTTTGTTTCGACACTTACGTAGTGTGTGCTTCCGCTGGGAAAGGTGTAGGGATCGTTTCGGTCCAACTGTTTACCATTCCTTTATTTGCGTTGATTTTGGATCACTCGACAATCAAAGTACAAGAATTGAAGGGCCACCGAATTGACTGACTTTGTTGACAAGCAAACTCGAAGTAGGATGATGTCGGCGGTTGGTGGCAAGAATAGCAAGCTTGAAACTGAGGTACGGCGGAGTCTCTTTGCACAAGGCTTTCGCTACCGGCTGCATCGCGGAGATTTGCCCGGAAAGCCGGACATAGTTCTGCCAAAGTACTCGGTGATCATATTCGTTAACGGCTGCTTTTGGCACAATCACGGGTGTGCGAGATCCAGGATACCGCAAACCCGAGCAAAATGGTGGCGTAAGAAACTCGAAGACAATCGGACACGGGATCTAAGGTCAATTTCAGAACTACGATGCCTTGGCTGGCGCATTGCTATCATCTGGGAATGTTCTGTGCGCAGACCAGGAATCGACCGACAAGACGCTCTTGGTCGAGTGTGCCTTCGGCTTGGTCGATTTGTAAGGTCGACCCGTGAGTCAATTGAAATCTCTGGTCCGATGCCCGCTCAACTGCCCTAAAGGCAGGAATCAGTGTGACAAGCTCGAAAATGCCCCCTATTAAACCCATTCGAGTATTCGACTTCTTTTCCGGTTGCGGCGGAACTAGCTTAGGTTTTCACGAATCCGGAATTGAACACGCGCTTGCAGTTGATTCGTGCCCTGATGCTATCGGTACGTTCAAGAAGAACTTTACAGGTGCTTCGGTAATCAACGAGCCGATTGAGACTGTAGCTGAAGAAGACGTAAGATCGCACTTTAGCAGTGATCCTGAGGTGAGACTGTTCTGTGGTTGCGCTCCCTGCCAACCTTTTACCAAACAAAAGACGAATTCAAGCCAGAAATCATCCGAAGACAATCGTCATGGCTTGTTGGGACATTTCTCATCAATCGTACATAAATGCTTGCCAGACTTGGTATTCGTTGAAAACGTCCCTGGCATTCTTAATGTAACAATCGAGGGACAGACTCCGCTTTCTGCATTGATCGATCAACTGGACCAGGACGACTATTTTTCCGACCATGGTGTGATTTACGCACAGGATTATGGAGTACCACAGGTTCGGAGACGGCTGGTTCTCGTGGCTAGTCGTCTTGGAGAGATCGCACTTCCTAAGGCAACTCACGGACCAAATCGACCCGCAGCTTACAATACAGTGCGGGATGCGATTGCTGACCTTCCGCCGATCGAACAAGGGACGGAGCATCGAGATAAACTGCAATATCCAAATCATCGTGCTGCGGCACTCTCTGAACTAAATCTGAAGCGAATCAGGAAAACCCGTAAGAATGGGCGTCGGGACTGGCCCGACTCGCTCCTGCCGAAATGCTATACCGCAAAGGAAAACGGCGAGCGCTACAATGGTCATTCCGACTGTTACACACGGCTCGCGTGGGATGAGCCAGCGCCCGGCTTGACGACTCGCTGCATCAGTTATTCAAACGGAAGATTCGGCCATCCAAAGCAAGACCGTGCCCTATCGGTGCGAGAGGCAGCGCGCCTTCAGGGATTTCCGGATAGCTTTGAGTTTACAGGTTCACTGGCATCCATGGCGCGTCAAATTGGCAATGCGGTGCCCGTACCTGTCGCGAAAGCATTCGGCCTACATTTCAACAACCACGTCAATACAGCGGATCAACTAAATGGCTAGATTTCGAACAAAAGCGCGCGCGGTTGATATGCTGGGAAGACAACAAATTGCCGATGCATCTACCGCCATTAACGAGTTATTCAAGAATGCACACGATGCGTACGCAGATCATGTTGAAGTGGATTTTTTCGGTTCTGATTCCCTCTTGGTAATTCGCGACGATGGAGTTGGCATGTCGCGTGAGGAATTCGAGTCGAAGTGGTTGGTGCTTGGAACAGATAGTAAGGTCAGATCGCCCCAGAGTACGGAATTCCGGCCGGCTGACAAGCCAGAGCGCGCCATAATGGGGGAGAAAGGAATTGGGCGGCTTGCGATCGCATTCCTTGGGCCGCAAGTTCTCGTGCTAACGAGGTCCGCACGAGAAGGGCATCGTGGCGATCTCGTCATGTGCTATGTTCATTGGGGCCTATTCGAACAACCATCCGTCAATTTAGAGGATATTGAAATGGGGATTATATACGAGAGTGACGAAGCCGGACACAGAAAAGGCCGGGCGAAGGTG
>JAPPNU010000043.1 GCA_028873695.1 Gemmatimonadota bacterium
AAGTCTTTCCGGTACTTTTGTACATTTAAATCTGAAAATACTCGCTTAATTTGAGTCTAGGCAAGACGGAGATCGCAAGCGGTCCGGACGGAAACGCTGAATGAGGATGTGTCACGTAAGACACGAAATATCAACTATATAACCAATGGAGCAATGGACGTCAGTACAGACCTCTATTCTTGTTTCGGGTTGACCCGAAACGCAATGGATTGTATATAATCAATAATACGGCGATTGCCGTAACCAACTGGTGGCATTCAAGATTTCGAATCGGGTTTATGTCAGGCCTTTCTCGGCATCGGATCCCACTGCCTCACGAGGCCAGTGAATGTAGACTCATGGACTATACGTCAACTGATACCACAGTGTACATTGCCGGCATATTGCGGACGTCCTCGCATCCATCATAGAGGCATAACCATGGAATCAGCCGATAGACGGAATATCGCAAATTCCAAAATGAAACCAGCGACGTTTCGGTTCAGCAACATCGGACCCATCAAGGATGCCAAACTGGAATTGGGAGAACTAACGATAATCGCAGGCCGAAACAATACCGGCAAGACTTACGTAGCGTATACACTATATGCGTTTCTGAAAATGTACGAGGAGTGGCCTGAGCTAATTGTAGACGCAGATAGCGTATCAGGCACGACTCACTCCATCAAGGAGATGCTTGCAATCAGGATGCGAGAGATCCTCCAGGCTGAACTACCGATTAATTGGACAACCCGAAACGAAATGCGGTCTTCGTTAATGGACGATATGACCCGCACGTTTTCGGATACTCGTCTGTCAAGAGTGTTCAGTTCACCTACCGGCGTTTTTGACGGCGCCAGACTTGATGTCGAACTCTCGCGCGATCTCCCTAACCGCAAGCGACTCTACGAGACTATCCGCTCTGACGGTGCAATCCTATCGCTGAATTACGACGGAGAAAAAGCCAGTCTGTATATCGAAGAAGGTAAACAGCCCTACCTCCGGTCAGATATCGACGAAGCGCTTTCGCACCTATATCTTCGATTCTTGTTTCCTGAAATCCCGTCCGAGACTTTTATACTTTCCTCGGAGCGTTTTGGTATCTCACTGTTCTACAGAGAACTTGACTTCACTAAGAATCAGTTGGTCGATCTCCTGCAAAAGATGGGCGACGACAAAGCGTGGGGCAGGAGTTCCAGGTTCATGTTCATTGATGGCGCCACCAGCCGATACGCGCTTCCGATTAAACACAACATCGACTACACTCGAAGCATTCCGGACTTACGTGCAAAGGAAAGCGAACTTCAAGCATACAAGCTATATGACAGAATCAAGGACATGATGGGCGGTTATTACCGCGCGTCTGAAGACGAGATACGGTTTATATCCAAGGCCCGGGGAAAGGGACGCAGCTTCAACATTCCGCTGCACAACGCCTCGTCGTCCGCCCGAGGTCTATCAGATTTCTACTTTTTCCTGCGTCACGTTGCAAGGAGCGGCCACCTTCTCATCATTGACGAGCCGGAAAGCCATCTCGACACCGCCAACCAGATTCTACTCGCACGTTTGTTGGCCCGATTCGTACGCGCCGGCTTGAAAGTGTTAATTACGACCCACAGTGACTATTTGATCAAGGAAATCAACAATCTGGTCATGTTAAACAGCACGTTCGCCAAAAAAGAATCGGTTGTGAAAAAACTAAAATATCGACCGGACGATGCGCTGGAACCGGAATCCATTCGCGCGTACATAGCTGAAGAAAACGGCCTGAAAATGTGCGATATTGATGAATTTGGCATTGATATGCCGGTTTTCGACAAAACCATCGACGATATAAACAAGGTCGCAAATGAGTTGGCGTCTCGAATTTCGGAAGACTCGGAGGAATGAAGTGAGTTTCGCCGCATTTCTGAGGGACATTCTTCACTGTAAGGCTCTTGTGTTGAGGTCGGACGACGGAACAATCGTCCTTCGAGAGAAGAAAGTGATGAGCATAAAAGTAAATGAGACACCGTTGCAGATCGCAGCAATAAACCTACATAGGATCGGCAGTTTGTCGGGAGTAAGGGGCGGCGAATGGAAACAGGCCTGCGATTACCTCTTGATCTGCGACGAAGAAAGTAGAGACCTGGCTGTATTTATCGAATTGAAAAAGACGATCTACGGGGACGGCAAGCCAGAGGAGCAACTTCGGTGGTCGCTGCCGGTCTATAAGTATCTCTGTGCAATATACGAGATACACTCAGGCCAAAAATTCAAGGACACCGGCACAAAATTGCTGAATTTCATAATTGGCGAAAAATACAACGAACGATTCGCCTTAAGCGATCTTCACCAGAACGCAATCGTCACGTAGATCGAAATAACCCGGCGTATCGTCACACTACCCCACCACCCACATCCCTGACCTGACGACCCTTAGTCGGAGATTCGCCCAGCGCGTTCCTGCGGGTCTCTCCCACGATCTTCCGATGCTCCTCACTCGGCGTCCGTAGAATCCTTCTGACCCAAGATCCTGCCGAATCCTTACGGCGGACCCGTCATGTCCCTTTCGCGACCTCCGTCAATGCAAGAATCGTCAAGAATCTTCGTCCTTACGGCAATAATTCTCTGCTTGTGTGCCAACACGTGCCTCGCGTACCGGCTCGTTGGATCGGAATCCCTGTCTGACGCCCTCGTCGCCCGTCACTATACCATCAATGACAGACTTGACGCCGTCATCGTGGTGGACCGGACGATCCCAACCTTCGAATATCAGATCTTCTATGCAATGGGTTCCGCGGATGAACCGGAAGGACAGCAGGGAAAACTACACTTTCTCGAGCATATCATCGCGGGCACAGGAAGCCTTCCACCGGGAGAACTCAATCGACTGATTGCCGGCAACGGCGGGAAATCTGACGCAGCCACCGGATTACACGTGACTTTTTTTGCGATGAGATTCCCAAGTGACAAACTGGCGCTCGCCGTGGAAATAGACCGCGACAGTTTTTACGGTACGTTATTTGACAGCGAATTTGTAGAAAAGGAAAGGCAGGTTGTATTAACGGAAGTCAGTGGCAAAAGCACTCGTTCAGGGCGGAGATTCTCCGGTCATTTTTTCTCGCTGGTCTACGGAAAAGATGGATTCGAAGGGGTTGGCAAAGCTTCGTTTATCGAAAAGGTCAAACCTGGGGATCTGAAACAGCTCTTTCACAATGTCTTGCGACGGAAGAGACGCCTGGTTGTCGTCATCGGCGACGTTGATGAAGAAGATGTCCTCACGAAATTGGCCGAAGCGTTCCCAGGCGGGGACCGTCAAAGAGAAGATCGATCGCCCTTGTCACGGTTTCCCAATCCCGATGCGCTTGGCGAGAGGTATCAGACAAAATTCGAAAACCTGAGCAAGTCCAGGTTCAGAAAGGCCTGGCACATACCAGGCCCTGGCCATCCGGACCATGCGGGTTACCTTGTTCTGGCGTCAATCCTGGTCAGACGCTCGAACTCGCTACGGTCATCACTGCTTGACTCTCAGACAGTGAATTCGTTTAGCGTATGGATAAACGGCTACAAGGGGTTCGGCCTGATCAGCTTTGTCGCCGAGATGGACCCGGTTTCATCAGCTAAGGTCGTAGAGAATGCCGTACTCGCAAGATTGGAAGATATAAAGGCTCACGGCGTCTCCGAAAACGAGCTTTCAGCCGCCCGAAACTCGCAGCTGCGACGCCGGTATTCCGAGTTTTTCGATCGGTCTGATATGGCATATAGATTCGGCCAGGCATTCGCGCACGCCGGCGACCCCTTACTTTATCCGAGGACAATCAACCAAATCCAGCGGGTGAGTGCCGGCGATATTCCGCGGATCGTCCGTGAACACCTCATCGAAGATAACGCCATTACACTTACCTGGACGATAAAGGAGCCCATCTTGACCGGCCCGGATTTTATCGTGATTGCAATCGTAATAATAGGATGTGGGGCGCCACTTTATGCCATATTCCGGGCGGTCAGGAGGCGGAACCAAGATCCGATCAGCAATGTCGCTGACAATGAAGAAACCCGTAAATACGGCTATTAAGGCTGCGGTCTTCTGTGTCATTTGCGCGCTGCCGGCTTCCGCGCAGATTCCCAATCACCGCTTATTCTATCAGTATGACAACCGTGCGCCGTTGACCATGCTGGACATAGTCTTTCCCGGCGGCGGAAGCATCCGCGACAAGACTTCAATGACCGGACTTGCGGTTACCGTCGCCAGACTCATGGAGGACTATGCGAAAAAGCATGGATACACGGCTCGAATGGAAGCATTGGGCACGGATATCGACTTCGATACATACTTTGAATACCAGACAATTTCGATAACCAGCCTGACCGCGAATTTTGCAGCATCCGTTAGAATCGTGAACGACCTGATGCGCAGCATGACAGTTATCGATCTCGCCCTTGAAGAGTCAAAGACCAAGTTACTGGAATCCTACGAAAAGGCAGTCGAATCCGGCGACCACGATATTCAGCGGAACTTCGCGCTTTCGCGAACAATAGGCGTAGGGAGATGGTTCTCACGCGAAGCAATGAAGCAGATCACCATAGAGGAAGTCAGGCGTAATATCGCAGGACTTCTGAGCGCGGAAGTGGTCTTCTTCAAGGCGATCTCGGATTTGGACTCGACGGAGGTGGCGGAGTGGCTCCTGCCAATCACGAACGACCGCAGGAAAGGGGGCTTCGACTGGACGCCGGCGACCCGGAGAATGAACCGCCTTCCAGGGCACACCGCATTCGTCTTCGAGCATTACTCCAATTTGAAAAACGTCTACTGCCATTGGCTCATCCCAATTGGAACCGTCGGCGAGGACAATTATGTACCGAATATGGTATCGTGGACGCTTGGGCGCGGTACCGGTCGCGGCTTGCTCTTTGAATATTTCCGAGAAAAGTCGGGACTGGTTTACGGCAATTCCTGCTCCTTTCGAAGAGAAGCTGATGTCAGGATCCTGGAAATCTATGCTGATCCGCGAATCGAGAACAGCGAGGCGTTGATGACAAAAATGCATGCATTCATCGCGGGCCTCGCCGACAACCCGGATTTCTGGGCGGCAATCGGTGAGTTACGCGAAAACCCCGACGTGATCGACGCCCATACACACGGTGAACGGACGCCGCAGCGTAGACTGTCACGTGAGGTCGATCAAGCCCTCTACGACTTTCCGAGTCGTAAAGACGGCATCAAAACCGTAACTGATGCCGAGATACGGTCGTTTCTCAAGGAATATTTCGTCGAACGAAATCTCGTCACGATGTTTTACGGACCCAAGGAACGCATTATCGAAATCCTTGAGAAACACTGGCCTGAAGTCGAAATTCACGTGCTGACCACTGAGAGTACCATCGAATAGGCGCACTCTAACCCACCTATGACCCGCCCTTTAGCGCCCTCCGACTCCGATCCCAACCCCTCCGACCAGACGCCGGTCCTGCGCCAGGTCTGGGCCATCGCGTGGCCCGTCGTGGCCGCGTCGATGCTGGACGCGCTGGAAGGGCTTGTCGACATCTCCATGGTGGGGCAACTGGGTCCGGCCGCGATTTCCGCGGTGGGACTCAGCCGGCAGGTCCTGTTCGTAATCATGGTCATGGCGATATCGGTCAGCACCGGATCGCGGACCCTCGTCGCGCAATTCTACGGGGCCGGACGCCGGGAGGAGCTCAGCCATACCGCGCAGCAGGCTATCCTCATGGGGGTCCTGCTGTCGGCCGGACTGGCCCTTGCCGGAAGCGCGATCGCCAGGCCGGCCCTGGTCCTGCTCGGCGCACAGGAAGACGTGCTGGCGCACGCCGTGCCGTTTATGCGCGTCTACTTTGCCGGTATCGTCTTCATGATGCCCAATTTCATCATCGGCGGGATTTTCGGCGGCACCGGGGATACACGGACGCCGTTGAAGATCTCGTGTCTCATCATCTGTCTGAAAATCCCGCTCACCTACGGCCTGATCTTCGGGGCGTGGGGTCTGCCCCAATTGGGCGTGACCGGAGCGGCGCTGGGCAGCGTCGTATCGAGAGCGGTGGGCTGCGCCGTTGGGGTCTATCTGCTCACGTCTGGCCGTTCCAGGGTGCATATGCGTTGGAACTGGCGGCTTCCGTTCAACCGGGAAATTATCGGGAGAATGATGCGAATCGGTGTGCCGACGGGGATACAGGGTTTCTTCCGCAACGGCGCAAGGATTCTGATCTATCGCGTGGTGGGATGGACGAGCCGTCCCACCGCCGCGACGGCCGCGCTGACCATCGGATTGCAGATGCGGATGATCGGCATCATGCCGGCCCTGGCGTTTTCCGTGGCGGCAACCGCGCTGGTGGGACAAAGGCTTGGGGCGAGACAGATACGCGACGCGGAGCGCTTTGCAGCCAGCACCATCCGGCTGGGCATGGCGTTCATCACAGTCAGCGCCATCGCCATCTGCGTTTTCGCAAGGGAGATCGTCGATCTCTTCACAAACGCCGCGGCAGTGATCGACATGGGATACGTGATGCTCCTGTACTTTACAGCCGCCCAGGTCTTTTCCGCACTGTCCATCGTCGTTGGAGGCGTCCTGGCGGGCGGTGGCGAGACCAGGCCCCTGCTCTACTATACCATTGTGGCACAGTGGCTTTTGATGCTGCCGCTGTCCTACGTAATGGCGTTTACCCTGAATATGGATGCCACCGGGATCTGGATTGCGTGGTTCATCGCCGGCGTCGCCCAGGGCCTTCTGGCCTGGACCCGCTATCGGAAGGGCGTGTGGAAACAGTCGGTGATCTAGGGATGGCGGCGAAACGTGGTCATTGAGCATGCCTGCATTGAGCTTGTCGAAATGCCCGCGTTTCAAGACCTCTAGATTAGGTAAGGGAGAGGACCTATGGTGGGTTCTTGGTGCCGATGGAAAATCCTTCGCCGACCCTTCGACAAGCTCAGGGAGCGGCTCAGGATAGATTTGGACAAATGTCTAACCACGAATTTCCTTCACTTTCCTCCCCATCTCCTCGATGCCCGGGGCGTTGCCGACCTGCACGTACAACCGGTGCGCTTCTTCGAACACGTTAAGCGCCTCACCGCGTTTTCCGGTACGCTCGAGCAGCATGGCAAATCCGCGTAACGCATTTGCCAGCGAATGCGCGGGCGTCGTGTCGAGATTCCGGTACATCTCGATCGCCGATCTGTAATCACGCTCCGATCCCTCCCGGTCGCCGAGGTCCCGGCGAACGTCCGCAACGTGACGCAGCGCGTGGGCCATCTTTTCGACATGACGTCCGGCCGCGTAGTGGTTGTATCCATTCAGGTAAAAGTCGAGAGCCTGCTCCCGGTTGCCGTTGTCCCTCTCGAACTGCCCGTATACGTGCGCCACCCTTCCCAGGGACTCGTGGTCGTCATCCCGGCAAAGCTCCTCCGCCTCGGCCACGAGACGTCTGCCCCGTGCGTAATCCGACGCGCCCCTCGTCTTCCATGCCTCGTCCAGCAACCGTGCGATTCTCTGCTTACCAGACATTGGACTCCTCACAGTCTGTCGCCCGCTACCGCTTCTTCGGCGTATAGAACAGCAGCGTGCCAATCTGCACGTACCCGACGGCAGAATACAGCAACGCGCCGGTGTGCGTCGCGGTCAGGACGGCCAGTTGCGAACCATGCGACCGGTCGTCGCGGAGCATCCTGCACATCAACGCCCTTCCAATCCCCCGACGCCGGGCGGCAGGCGCCACGTGCATGTTCGAACACCACGTTGACGCATCCACCTCAATGCTTTGGACCCACCCCACGGGCGCGTCGTTCTCGAGTGCGACGTATTGCCTCAGCGGTGCGTCAGGAGAGAGATGTTCCGGCAGAATCTGTCTGATCCGCGTCGTCCGGTTCAACACGTCTGCCGTTTCGGCAGTGAGGACACGTTCGATGGGCAGGGGATCGGCCAGACGCGGGATCCGCCGCAGCCGGTGCACCATGACGGGCTCCGTGGAATTCAGTCGATAGTTGAGCGCCTTGAAATCCGCGCGCATACCGGCATCGGACTCCCCTGTCGCACAGATTGCGCAGATACCGAACTGTCCCCGGGTGTTCTTCATGGCCGTCCGATGGATCTCTTCCGCGTCAACGCCATGGGCAATCCATTCCTCCCGGCGGTACTTGCCGCGTTTTCTGGGCGCATCCCGCACCACCCAGATCCCGCCCTCCCGGCTTGCAGGATATGGGTGCGTAAAGCTCCTCGTAAACGAATATCCGCGCGCGAAAACCTCCAGCGCACGCTGCATGAGGACGTTCTGGGGCATGAATTCAGGTCTCCCGTAACTTGCTATAATATAACGGACTGCGATCTGTGGGTATACAAAAAAAGCTGGACACGCGATCGCGACGACCATAGTTTTCGTCAGCAGCGAAACAGATTATTGTCAAGTTAACTTTGCCAGCGGGACCGGGGACCACGGCTACGGACTCGTGACGTAATTCGAGGCCCCAGGCGGTTTTGAAATTCAGCTCTACCAGGCTCATTATGCGAAGTAGACCGTCCGCGTCCTTCCGGGAACGCCGTACGCAACCGACCCGGCAAGACGCGCCTCAATTCCGTGCAGGCGATCGACTGGGTGTCGTCTCGGACTCCCACGGACTCCTTAGGCCGCAGGTCACGGCGCTCCTGCACGGCGTCCGGGCAATCATCCATGCCGGCGACGTTGGAAAGATCTCGGTACTTGAGCAATTGGAATCTATCGCGCCGGTGTACGCGGTCCGCGGAAACGTGGACCTGGTTCCGCCCTGCAGCGACCTGCCTGAACGCCTTGTGCTACACGCCGGCGGGCGACGGATTCTCGTGACGCACATCCTCGAAGACGCGGACGTCACAGGTTTCGATCTCGTGGTGTGCGGCCATTCCCACGTACCGAAAATAAGCGCGATCGGGTCGACCTGCTGTCTCAATCCGGGCAGCATCGGGCCGCGCCGGTTCCGGCTTCCGGTATCGATGGGCTACATTACGGTTACTCCTCAGGAAACGCTTGTTCCGGAATTGCGGACCGTAGAGATCGCGTAGACGAACACTGAATGAACTCTTGACGCGACATCCGGTCCGGGAGCGCTTCAAGTGTCTCCTGTACGGACGAACCAAACCAGAGGCAGGCAGACAGGAGTGTCCGCCCCACTATCAATGCGCGTTTCTGCGACTGCCCCTCAAAGGGGAGGGATACGATTGTGCTCCGGTTCAGGCGAACGAGTGACGGACGCACCTCGCGTGAGATGCCAGACGAGGAGACCTTGAATGACAAGCGATGCCAGGAATTTGGATAGCGACCACGCCGACTGGGTGATTTCACGCATGGTCAGACCGGCGGAACTGGCGAATCCCGGGTATATTGCGAATAGCAAGGGGAAAGGCCCCGAAGTCTGGGACATGTTCTGTGCGACGATACGGGGCGACCTGGAAGCGGTTCAGAAGCTTGCCGTACGCAATCCTGAACTTGTCCATTGTATACATTACTACACTCAACCCATTAAGTTCGCTGTCCGCGAGGGTCACGCGGAGGTCGTCCGTTACTTGCTGAAAAAGGGAGCCAGTCCTTTCTACCGGACACGAATCTTCCACGATTCGCTGGTCAATCTGGCGGCCGACCGCGAACACGAGGAGATCGTGAGAATCCTTGAAGCGGCCATCAGCGAACGGAGCGGCGGGTACACACGGGAAACGGAACCCCTTGCGAACGAGCTCATCGATGCCGTTCACGCGAGCGACTACGAGAAAACGGCACGCATTGTCCGAAACGCTCCTGAACGGGTCAAACTAAGCAACGCGAACGGGACCACGGCCCTTCACGAGGCGGTTTCGATCGGCGACTTCTACCTGACCCGGCTGCTACTGGACAATGGCGCCGATATTCAGGCGCAGGCCGGCACGGGCTTCAGCATCGGGCAGAAGCCCATCCATATCGCGCTCTACGCCGGATGGCGGGACCGGATTCTCATACGGAAGAAGGCGGCGCTGGCGGGGTACCTGGTCGCCCGGGGCGCGGACTACAATATCCTCGTGGCCTCCGCGTTCGGCGACGTCCGGCGCTTCCGGGAGTACCTGGACGTGGAACCATCGCTGGCAAACTTCCGCGATACGTGCGACAGGCTGCCTATTTCCATCGCGGCGGGCCGGGGCCACCACGATATTGTGGAGCTTCTGCTTGAAAATGGCGCAGATCCCAACGCACCGGAACCGGACGCGCCTCGCGGCAAGGCCCTGCTCGAGGCGGTATTCCATGGACACACCGCTACCGCCGAATTGCTGCTTCAGCACGGCGCCGACCCAAATGGCAACGTGGACTCCACCGGCACGGCATTTCACCATGCCAGAAAGAACCCTGAACTCTACGAATTGATGAAATCGTACGGCGGCAGAGTGGATATCATCCCCCCGATCAGCGCCGCGGTCAACGCCAACGACCTGGAGGGGGTTGACGAAATACTGACGCAAAACCCCGAAGAGATCGCGAACGCGAAACTGGGCAACCCTGCGCGCCGCGGCAGGCTGGAAATGGTAAAGCTGCTCCTGAAGCACGGCGCTGCCATGACGAACAAGAACCACAGCTCGTTCTTCCGGGTCTACGAAACGGCGAAATTCCTGCTTGAAAACGGGGCGAATCCAAATTACCGGAACTGGCAGGGGATTTCTTCGCTCCACAACATCGCGCACGAGGGAGACGTCCGGAAAGCCGGTCTTCTTCTGGATTACGGCGCTGAGATCGACGCGATAGAGCCCGAGTACTGTTCGACGCCCCTCGGACTGGCGTGCCGGGCGGGGCATGCGCCGATGGTCGAGTTTCTCCTCGCAAGGGGTGCGGACGCCGGCCTGCCACACGAACATCCCTGGGCGAGGCCCATCGCCTGGGCAGAGAAGAAAGGCCATCCTGAGATCGCCCGGATTCTGCGGGACCAGGGGTCAATTTAGAAGTTTCAAACTGTCCTGTTCAAGGGTTCGGAAGCGCGTTCCCCGAGGGCCGGATTGACCGCGATTCCCCCCGCGTGTAAACCTGCGGGATGTCAGGGCGACTCGCGAGATTTCCACCACCCGGCGATGGGGACAGGCGCGTAGACGAGAAAAAACATGGCCAGACCGATGACGTCCAGAAAGACGAGGTACCACGGCCATGGCAGAAAGAAGAAGGGCGATACCGTCCCCCACGGCGGTGAGGAGAGGTACATGTAGTTCGCGTCGCAAAGCAGGTTGACAGCCGCGGCAAACGCAGCCAGGACGTGCAGCCAGAGAAACGCACGGAAGAGCCCGGCCAGCGTCGGACGCATCTTCAGGCCCCAGGTGGCGTACAGGACCCCGGCTACGATGCCCGAATGTGAGAAGAAATACTGGAAGAACCGATATTGTGGATAGTCAACTGCAAGATTACCGGGCGTGATGACCGCGTTCGCAGATCCGACGAGACCCCAGAAGTAAGCGACTTCATAGAATTTCTGATTCCGAAACGTCAGGGCAAGGGAGGTCAGAAAGATCGAGACGCCGCAGAGGTGGAGGGGAAGGAAGTATCGCAGAAAGACGACCGGGCCGTACCCGGAGATCCGGAAGCCCCAGTGGATCAATTCGTTGCCGAGGAGGATGCCCGCCAGCACAAAGCCCGTGACTGCCGCGGCGCGTGAGCCGGCCCGTTTTGCGGCCAGCGAGAGCAGAATCGGCAGGACCAGCGTCAACGCCATCGCCACGAGGTGCGGGGTGCCGAACGTCTGGAATCCGCCGGTCAACGCGCCCATCCCTCGCCTGAATCCAGGTCTCGTCCCACCCGCCACGTCTTACCAAACGCGTTGACGGTCATCTCCGCACGGTCGTCCCCCGCCTCCAACCCGGCGGGCAATTCAGCCGACACTGCCGGCGTACGGGTACCCCGATAGGGTATGATCATGGCGCCGAAAACCGCAGGCGCCTGGTTGTCGAGCCCGAACCGGAACGCCTTTCGCGGCGTGCGATGGCCGTACACCCACGCAAACCAGCCCGTTTCTTCGACCATCGACGCCGGTGACCCGGCCGCCGCCTGTACCAGGACGTTGGCATCGTCAAATCGCGTGAACGCCCTGTTTTCCGCGTTGTCGAACGTGACGTCGCCGGGCGCAAACTGGAAGTGCAGGTCCAGCTGACCGGGCGCGATGCCGATCGCCTCGTCGAGCAGAACGAAGAAACTCCGGTCGACGAACCAGACCGATCGACGGTGGATCAGACCGGGATAGGACCCGTTTTCGACCACCAGCACGTCTGTGTCCGCCCCCTCCGAAACCCACATCAGATCGCGCGCGTCGTCGGCGATGTCCCGGCCGTCCAGCGTCAGCGTCTGATGTACCGAGGTTTGCCGATGCCAGGCCCGGGCTTCCTTGTCTCGACCATAGGTATAGAAGCCCGTATCGTTCATCAGCCAGCGTCCATAGGCGTACAATTCGAATGTCCCGTTATCCGGCTGGTCGTGACTGGAAATCGCCGGAGGGGAACAGTGCAGCGCCAGGTGAATCTGATCGGGACCCCAGTCGTCGCGCATGACGTAGAAGCCGGCCTCCCGGAACGCGCGGCTCTTCCGGTCCGGCAGGGCCTTGCGATCCAGATTCGCCCTTGCCGCGTATTTCGGATCTCCGAACAATTTCGACGCGTCCATCAACTCACCGTAGAGCGGCCACGTTGACCGGTCGTCGGTGGCGACCATCGGGCGGGAGCCGTCTCCGAACATCGGCGGCGTCAGATCCGGCGACGCGATCCAGAAGATGTAGTCGTACATCCTCCGCACGCGCTCCAGGAATTCCGGCGAAGCCTCGATGTCGAACGTCTCGAGGCGCGACAGGATTTCCACGGCATCGCGCAGGACGCCCTGGTGATATCCGAACGACCACTCCCGCTGGACGCCGTCGGTCGTTGTCTGCGCCAGGATGTTTTCCTCCACGCGGGCCAGCCCCAGTTCCATCCAGTCGCGCGCTTCCCTGAACTCGCTGAACGTATAGGCGACGTTGATGAACCCGCGCTGTTCGAACACCGCCTTGTTGTGGATGAGGCCCATGGGAATCAGCGTCGTCTTTGTCTGATGATCGTACACACTCGCGAGCAGCACGCCCAGAAACTCCGGAGCGAACGCCTCGGACTGGATCAGCCCGCGAAAAGCCGCGCAGATGTTCGTGGCACGGATGCCCGTCTGCAGGTCCAGCCATGCGAACCCCTTCCACGACTTGTACACGGGATGGGTTCTCGTGTGTTTTTCGAGCGGATGTTTCGATATCCAGTCGGACGCCAGATCGACGAATGCCTGCGCGTACTTTTCATCGCGCGTTGACCCGTAGGCCGCCACCAGTGGCGAGGCCCAGTAAAAGCGATAGACGACGCATACCCACTCGATATCCCCGGGCGGGTCCCACTCCCAGTCGAAATCGTCGCCATATTGCGCCTCGTCGTACGGCCCCCATTGGATGATACGCCGGCAGATCTTGTCCGCCTCTGTATGATCACCCTCTTCATCGGCCTCCCCCAGCGGAAATTTCGCCCTGTAATAGTCGCGCAGGGCCGCAAGGGCGCCCGTCCTGTCGCCGGCGTCGGACGCACGTTTCACGGCTTCCAACCCCGCCGTCGTCAGATCCAGTTTTTCAAGAATGCGATCCGGGTCGAACGACGTCAACGGCATCTCGTGATCGATCTGGTCCGCGCCCGCGGGGCGCTCCACGACGTAAGTCATTTCCCTTCCCTCGATGACAGGTTGTCGAAACGGCAAAGTCAATTGACCGCTTGTAGGATTCCTTCGAAACGCACCTAAATTACGTTCCGGCCGATGCGTTGGCAACACTATTGTTTGGGATTTTCGTGGTAGAGGAAACATGGATGGACAGGATGACAACCGGAGAACGCGGTTGAAGCGGGAGTATTATTGGACACATCGTTGTCTGGTTTGTAAATTTGAAAGTAATACTTGCAAATATGTCACAATTTCAGTACACTTGGCAATAGCTATGATTACTCGCGAGATCACAGACAGACTGGTTGCGTTGTTCAAGCAGTATCCTTTTGTTACCGTGACGGGCCCACGGCAGTCCGGCAAGACGACGCTCTGTCGCGCCGCGTTTCCCCATCTCAAATACGTCAACCTGGAAGCGCCCGATCAGCGCCTTTTCGCCGAAACCGACCCTCGCGGATTTCTCTCGCAGTACGGCGACGGCGTCATTCTGGATGAAATCCAGCGGGTCCCGCAACTCCTTTCCTACCTTCAGGTTCTGGCCGACGAGAGAGGCGTAAACAGCCTCTTCGTTCTCACGGGCAGCGAGCAGTTCAGGCTCTCAGATTCCATCAGCCAGTCCCTGGCAGGACGTACGGCGCTGCTGTGCCTTCTGCCGTTCACCCTTGACGAACGGTGTCGTGCGGGCGCCGGCGGCAGCATCGACGACGTCCTGTACTCCGGGTTTTATCCACGAATCCACGATCAGAATCTGGAGCCGCGACAGGCGCTTGGAGATTATTTCGAAACCTACGTCGAGCGAGACGTGCGTCGCCTCGGCGAGATCCGCAACCTCACCAGTTTTCGTCGATTCGCACGCCTGTGCGCCGGGCGTGTGGGGCAACTGCTGAATGTCTCATCATTGGGCGCCGACGCGGGCGTTTCCCATACCACCGCGCGTGAGTGGCTGTCAATTCTGGAAGCCAGCTACGTTGTCTTCCAACTCCCGCCCTTCTTCGCGAATATTCGCAAGCGCCTGATAAAATCGCCCAAACTCTACTTTTACGACGTGGGATTGGCGAGTTATCTGATCGGAATCGAACACGCCGGTCAGATTGCAACCCATCCGCTGCGCGGCGCATTGTTCGAGAATGCCGTTGTTGCCGAAGCAATAAAGTACCTGTTCAATCGCGGCCGCCGGCCCCGTCTGTCTTTCTTCCGCGATACACGCGGCCTCGAGTGCGACCTTTTCTATGAAATCGGCAATCGTATCGGCGCTATCGAGATCAAATCCGGCGCCACCGTGGCATCGGATTACTTCGATGGACTGAACCGGATCGCCAGGCTCCTGCCGCAGGTCTCCGACAGGGGACTTGTCTACGCGGGTTCGTTTCGGCAGACCCGCGGCGACGTTGACGTGGTGACGCTGGACGACATCGGCGACTTGCTACAACGATTCGACAATAGCGAGAAAAACTGATAAGTAACTGAAAAACCAGGATTTGTAATTATGGACTCAATTCGATTGGGCCTGGTCGGTTCGGGAGGCATGGCGCGTAGCCGCGCGGGCGCATTCTCAGAATTGCAGGGATGCAGGCTAACCGCACTGGCCGCCAGGAACCCGCGCACGGGCGCGGAACTTGCCCGTCAATACTGTCTGCCACTGCTGGGTGGCTGGGAGGATCTGGTCGGCCGTTCCGACGTTGACGCGGTTGTGGTCTGCACCAGCAACGACAGCCATGGGCCCATCGCCCGTGCGTCTCTGGAGGCCGGCAAGCCCGTCTTTCTGGAATACCCTCTCGCGCGACACGTTGACGACGGGACCGCCCTGGTCGAACTGGCGCGTTCGACCGGCACGGTGCTGCGCGTGGCGCATCCCGAAGTCGTGTCGGGCGCACACCGGCAACTCAGGGAGGCCGTCGGTTCGCTGGGCGGCCTGTTGCTGGCGCTGTTCGTTCGGCTGACGCCGGGGCGAGGGGCGCGGCCGGAGGTGTTGTTCAACATCCACGCGTCGGGGCCGCCGAGTCTCTTCTTCGTCTACCAGGTGTTCCCGCTGGTTGACCTGTTCGGCCCGGCGTCCTGGGTGGAAGGGTACGCCCACTATGACGGCATGGACAACGCCGGAACCTACGAACGCTTCGTCAACCGGGTCGCCGTGGGCTTCACTGGCGGAGGGACGGCCGAATGGACCTGGGCGGGCGGGATTTCAATCGGTAATGCCGAACAGGTTCAGCGGTTCGTGCTGGAGGGAGGAACGCTGATCCAAATGGATGCGGGCTGGCGGCTCTCGTCCGCCGACGGCAAAGAGTTTTCGCTGCCGCCCTCGGCACCGGGGACGTCTCTGGAAAGCCTCTTTCTTGAGGAAGTGCACGGCAGAAGGGATGATTGGCGATCGGACCTGGATACGGCCCTCGAAGCCGTTCGCATCGGGCTCGGCGCCGAGGAAGCGGCGAAACGGGGCGGACGTATACATTTGGGGACTGACGGGACATCACGACTGAACGGAGACGTACGATGAATCCGGACAGACATGCGGTCGTAATCGGACGGATGGTTCGGACGAGCGTCAGGCTCGCAACGGGTCTTGTCGTGGCCGCCCTTGTGTCCCTTCCTGGCGCGGCCGGCGCCAGCACCTTCTCGTTCGCCCTCATCGGAGACGTGCCCTACGCCGATGCCGACAGTATCCGGTTCGCAAGGTTGATCGACAGGGTCAACGAGGACGACGACGTACAATGGGTCATCCACGCGGGCGACATCAAACGTGGCGGACAACCCTGCACGGACGCGGTTCTGGAAGGTCGTCTGGAAAGGTTCAACCGCTTCGATGACCCGTTCATTCTTACGCCGGGCGACAACGATTGGACGGACTGTCATCGCAAGACCGCCGGCCGTTTCGATCCCTTGGAACGCCTGCGGAAACTGCGATCCCTTTTCTACCCCCGTGCCGGGATGACGCTCCGCAAGCGGGCCATGCGGGTTGAATCCCAGGCGTCGCTGCCCGAATACAGCGAGTTTGTCGAGAACGTCCGATGGGAACGGGCCGGGGTTCACTTCGCAACCATCCACATTGTTGGCAGCAGAAACGGGCTGGCGGCCTTTCAACGTCGGGATTCGACCGAGGTCGGCGCGGTCCCGGTGAGGACGGAACGGCATGATGCGGCCGTGGAGCGGCGTACCCGGGCGGGGATCGCGTGGATTCGACACGCGTTTGCAGTCGCCGGTGAGTCCGGCAAAGGACTCTTTCTGGCCCTGCACGCGGCGATGGGACTGAAGCAGAAGCCGGCACCGGACCCGCCCCATTTTCAGGCGGTCCTCGACGTGTTGCGCGAGGAAACGGAGCGATTCGGACGGCCCGTCGTCCTTGCGAACGGCGACTCGCACTATTTCAGGATCGACAAGCCGCTCCGGCGCAAGGGACCGGGCAGGCGTCTCTCGAATTTCACGCGCGTGGAGACGTTCGGCGCGTCGGACGTTCACTGGATCGAGGTCACGGTGGATCCCGCCAGCGAGAACGTGTTCAGCTTCGAGCAGAGAATCGTGAAGGAGGAACGAACAAACCGAAGTCAACGCAAAGCAACGGAAAGGACCGGAATGGCCACCGAAAAACAAGGCGAATCGGAACGAACGCCGCAGGACATCATCGACGCCATGCACCGCCCGTCATGGTGCGTGAACACGGCCGAGGGGCGCCTTTACTGGGACCTGATCGGCGCCGCGATCCGGAATAGTGCCGCCGTCCTGCGCGAACACCTTCGCGAAGATCCGGACTGCGCCAGGCTGCAGTTCTGGTACACCCCGCCGATCCACTTCGCGGTGAGGGAGGGCAGTCTCGACGCGACGAAAGTGTTGTGGGAAGCCTACGCGCACGACGAGGTGAGCGATCTGATTGCCATGGCCGACGACCGTGGCCATACGTCGGTCGCCGATTATCTGCGCAAGGCCGTCGGGGAGGTCACGGAAGGACCGGACATACGTCTCCACGAAGCGGTGAAAGACGGAGACCACGCGGAGGTCGAACGCCTGCTTGAAGACACGGACGGCATTGAATCCCCGCGCGACGCGGAGGGCAGGACCGCGCTCCATCTCGCCGTCATCGCGAATAACCGGGCTGCATTAAGGGCGCTCCTCGACAGCGACGTCGACGTGGATGCCGCCGACCACGCCGGTTTCCGCGCAATACACTACACGTACTGGAAGGACCTGATGTGGCACCGGTCGAAAGCGAGTCCCGATCTGGCGGGACTTCTGCTGAACGCCGGGGCCCGCGACAGCCCCGCACTCGCTGCCGCGAGGGGAGACCTGGATGCCGTCAAGGCGTTTGTCGCCGCGGACCCCTCCGCCGTGAACGACGGCGAGAATCTTCAGAAACGCCCGCTGTCGGCCGCGGTGGAACGCGGCCACCGTGACATTGTCCGCTTTCTGCTGGATAACGGGGCGGACCCCGGTCTGCCGGAAAGCCGACTGTGCCCCTACGGGGCATCGCTGATGACCGCGACCGTGCAGGACGACCTCGAAGTCGCCAGATGGCTTCTCGAAGCCGGAGCCGATCCGAACGGGCACGTGGACTCCTCCGGTTCCCCCGCGATCCGCGCCCGTTCGGACGCCATGCGGGGCCTGCTCTACGGCTACGGCGGACGCGCATCCGGAGCGTGGGGCTACGTGCAGCGCGGTGATTTCGAAACGGTGGCCGCGATCCTGCGCTACACGGACGATCCGTTTACTGGCGAAGAGAGCGAATACCTGACCACGCCCTACACGGCCGTGATCAGCGGCTGCGGACGGATGGAGGACCGGGGAGAGTCAACGGACGCCCACGAGGCAATGTTCAATATGTTCCTGCAGCGCAAACACCCGATGCCCCGTGTGCTGACGGCGTGCAAGACCTACCTCTACCACGTGCCCCGCATGACGAGGCGTCTGCTCGAAAACGGCCTGGACCCGAATCTTCACGACTGGCAGCGACGGACCCCGTTGCACGACCTCTGCCGCCCCAACCGCGCCGTGTCCGACGCCGCCGAAATGGTGCGCATGTTCCTCGAATTCGGGGCTGACGTCAACGCAATCGACGAGGAGGACCGCTCGACGCCGCTGGGCATCGCCGCACGCGAAGGCAACGCGGAGCTTGTCGGGCTGCTGCTGGACAGCGGCGCCGACCCCAACGCGGCCGGCGCCGGATGGGCGACGCCGCTGGCGTGGGCAAAACGACGGGGTCACGAGGATATCGCGCGGCTGCTCCGGAGCCGGGGCGCCCGGTAGATTTACTTTTCTTCGTCAACGGGAGTGTTTTGCAGATGTCACGCGAAGAGGAAACGCATCCCCGATTCCTGGCGCTCCTGCGGGGTATAAACGTCGGCGGGAAGAATATCGTTCCCAAGGACGCGCTCCGTGGCTGCTTCGAGGACATGGGATTCTCCAGCGTCCGCACCTACATCCAGAGCGGCAACATTTTGTTTCGGTCGAAAGATACCGACGTGCCGGCGCTGACGGAAGCAATCGAACGCGCCCTTTCGGGACGCTTCTCATACAAGGCACGCGCCGTCGTCCTGTCCAGAAAGTCATATCGAACCGCGGTTGACGCGGCGCCCGGGGATTGGGGGCAAGACGATGAGCGGATGCACCATGCGCTCTTCACGCTGGCCGGAGCCGACCCGAAGGGCATCCTCGCCCTGCTCCCGTCGCCGCGGCTGGAGTGGGAGACCGTTACGCCAGGTCCCGGCGTGATCTACTGGTCGGTATCCAGGGCACGACCGACCCGGTCCACGTGGGTCAAGCTTCCGGCGTCGCGGGAGTATCAGAAGCTCACCGCCCGGAATCACAACACGGTATTCAGATTGAGACAACTGTTCGAGGAAATATAGAGAATGGCGGGCGACGAGGAACTCGACGGCCGGATACGGGCGGTCCTTGCTGACGAGGACGGGTTCTCCGAGAAGAGGATGTTCGGCGGGGTCTGCTATATGATAGACGGCAATATGTGCGTGGGATCGTGGAAGGGGTCCCTGATCGTTCGACTCAGCAGGGCGCACCACGAGAGGACACTTGCCGAGCCGCACACGAGGCCGTTCGACGTTACGGGCCGCGTCATGACGGGATGGGCGCTGGTTGAGGCGCCCGGGTTCGTATCGGACGAAGACCTGACGGACTGGGTGTACAGAGCCGTCGACTACGTCCGTTCGCTTCTACCAAAATGACGGTACGTGGCTTCAACCGAATTCGCGGAAGAGTCGCTCCCCTATTGCATCGGCGAGAAGGAGGTTGGAATGAGGACGTCGGAGATAACCTCGTCCACGATGGGCCCGTTGGCTTCCGTCCGCTCCCGCGCCGCGATCCAGTCGGGGTCGGCGCGGAAAGCATCCCACGCGGCTTCCATCGCCTCTTCGCTTTCAAATTCACAGAGGTAGATCAGTTCATTGGCATCCTTACGCGTCCAGAAACCGGAGACTTTGATGCCGTGACGGTCGAATAGGTCGAACGTGATGTTTTCAAACCGGCTGAGGATATCCGGCATCCGGCCTTCCGGAACTCTGTAGATGCGGTGTTCGTAGATCATCGGAACGCTCCCTGGTGTAAGAAGCCGTCTTAAAATTCCCTGCGGTCTTCGCACGGCTGCAAAAGCGCCGGTCGGCGTTGGTCAAACCCACCCGTATCCAATGTATCGAGGCTGCGCGCCCCTCGCCTCTCTTAGGCGGGTTTTTCCGCCTTGACCGCCACTTTTTCGCTCGCGCTCGGGAACGCACCGGTAATTTTAAAACGATTTCTAAAGGATCCTGAATCAAACCTGCCTGGAATGGAATCCGTATGACATGTCATGGTAAGAAGAATTCGGCCGGATCGAAAGAGGCGCCACACCCGGCCTGTGTGCATTGGATGAACGTGGAATTCGAAAAAGCAGGCATGCGCGTTCTTTCAATTGAGACTCGACTGATGCCAGGGCAATACTCCAATTGAGCGATAGCCGGTTGCCGGAGGGCCTACATGGATTCCAGGAACGTGAGAACAGACAAACGCGGAGGCATCTGCTTCCGGGTGGACGACAACAAGCCGATTCGACAGTGGGTCGAGTTCGCGGAGGTGTTCGACCGGTACGGATTCAAGTTCTGCGCCGCGTTGTGTCCGGGGAGAATGGCCGGCGACGAAGACTATACGAGCCTGGTCAGATCGTTGCAGGACCGGGGGCACGAAATCATGGACCACACGCCCCTTCACAGCGTTGACAAGCTCCCGCTCCCTCAAGGCGCCGACGCCGATGCCTGGCGCGCGATGCCGGGGGTCGACCACGTGGATGCAACGCGCGTCTATCTGACCTACGCCCCGATCCACGCGGCATCCCTTACGGAGTATCGCGCGGATGTTTCGGGCAACCTGATGACGGCGCGGACGCCTCAAGACCTGAACGACGCCAACCAGACGAGATTCATCGCCGTCTACCTACCCCAAACAGGCAGCGTGTTTCGGTTCAGACAGATCGAACGATCGGGCGACGTCGTATTGGCGTTGCGCAGTTTCTGGGACGAAGACAACGTCGATCTGGGTGAGTTGCGGGACGTGGCCTACCACAAGCTGAGCAAGGCGGACGTCCGGATGACACTGGACGCCCGCAGGCTTCTGGCCGAATCGTCGCTGAAACTGTTCGAGAACCTTGGTCTTGATCGACCCCTGACGTGGATACAGCCCGGATCGGGAGGGTGCTCCGATTTCTGGCGTGGAGACGTCAAGTCCTGTTTCGGAGACTTGTACGGATACGTGGCCGCGGCAACCTATCCCGACCGGTCATTGAAGTGCTTTAACGAGGATGATCCCGGCGGAGACAAGTGCTTCGGTATGCAGTGGGGCGACTTCAATGACGAGGCGCGGGATCTGGACTGGAACCTGAAACGAATTGCTGACGGGATCGCCGGGCATCGCGTGCTCATCGGTCACAGCCACTTCTGGGAACACGTCATGCCGGACGACTGGGAAGGTTATCTTGAACGGGTCGACGGAATCCTGGCCTGGTGCAAGGCCAACAGGGTGCCGGTGAGGACCTACTCGAAGTGGGCGGAGGTCCTCTATCGATCGACACCGGACCCCAACGTGAATGTGATTCCCGAATTGAACGTCGATCTGAATGGTGACGGTGTTCCGGACGGTTACGATATACGGTCGGCGGAACTGGTTCAGAGTAGCGGCGTCCCCGATGCGAACGGTGCGTTCCTGTCGGTACAGAATGCCGGGACAATCTGCAAAGTAGATAGATTGGGTGGTCTGGAAAAAGGCGCGAACACCTTTTCAGTCTGGATATCCGGGCAACCAGGGGATTCCATTGAGGCAACGTTCGGGTTCTTCGAGGTCGAAACGACGGAGACGCTCGCGTTTTCGGTGAAAAACCCCGAATGGACGGAACAGCGCGCGACGGTGGGGATCCCGGACGGAGCCTCTCAGGTGAATATCTCAATTGAGTGTACGCACACCGGCGGGGGCATCCTGAAGATTGGCAGGATGCGTTTGAAAGCGCACTGTTGAGGATCCGGCATGCGAGCGGCGGCCGGGCGCGGCGTTGGGCACAGCACCGGAGTCAGCCGGACGAATATATGGCGAAGATAAAGCCCCTGGAAGGATACCATCTGCCGCAGGTTCGACAGAACCACTGGACCCGGAGTTCCGAGGCCGGGTGCGATTCCGTACCCCTCTCCTGACCGGCCGCGCGAGTCATAACCGGTTCTCGCCCACGTTGCTTCCTCCGAAAGGGACCGATCGATGTCCGAAACAGCCGATGCCTATGACCTTCTGATCAGGGCCGGACGCGTTTTCTGTGCGGACGCCGGCCTGGACGGCCCGGGCGCCGTCGCGGTACGGGGTGACCGCATCGTCGCCTCCGGCCCGGACGTGAGCGGAACCGCGGGGCTGACGCTCGACTACCCGGACGCGCTGCTTCTTCCGGGTCTGGTGGACATCCACGCCCATCCGGCAAGGGGCGGTTCCCGGTTCGGCGTCGATCCCGATACGCACTTTCTGCCACGCGGGGTAACGACGTGCTTGTCGCAAGGCGACGCCGGGGCCCTCAACTGGCCGGCCTATCGCAAAGAGGTCATCCACGGTTGCCGAACGCGGGTGCGGCTTGCGCTGCATCTTTCGAAAACCGGCGAAGCGCCGCCGGACCACTGTTTCGAGCGCCTCGAGAACGCCGACGTCGACCTGTGCGTGGAAACCGTCGCTGAAGCGGGCGAGGACGTCTGGGGCATCGCCTTCAACACGTTACTCGAACCTCGTCTCGCCCACGACCCTCGAGAGATCATGCGCCGCGGCGTCGAAGCGGCGGAACGCAGCGGGCGCCCCATCCTCTACGGACCGCGCTTCAACGTCGACTTTCCGCTCGGTGAACAACTGGCGCTCCTGCGCGCGGGAGACCTGTTCACGTACACGTTCAGCCCCCGTCCGGACAACATCATCGCAGGCAGAAGTGTGCGGCGCCCCGTATGGGAGGCCAGAGACCGGGGGGTCCTTTTCGACGGCTGCCACGGGATGCAGTCTTTCAGCTTTCCGCACGTGGAGCAGGCCATCGCCGAGGGATTCTACCCGGATACGATCTCCACCGACCAATACATCGCTCACGTTGACGCCGACCCGCCCCACCACCTGCCCAGGACGATGTCCAAGTATATCGCCGCGGGCATGCCCGAAGCGGAAGTCTTCGCGCGGGCGACGGCCAGGCCCGCCGATATATTGGGGCTGAAGGGCGAGGTCGGTACGCTGGCGCCCGGCGCGTGCGCCGATATCGCGGTGCTGCAGCGGAACACTGACGGACGCCTTTCCGACGTGCTCGGCGTTGAACGTCCCGGCGGCTCCTGGGAACCGCTGGCCACTGTGAAATCAGGCGAACTTGTGGGTCAGGACTGCCCGAATTGATTCGAAATCAGTCGCCGGCAATATCAGCCGGCGAACAGCGTGATTCCCATGGTAAACGATCTTTCGACACACCTTACTTTGACGTCCGGATTTACCGCAGGCGTCAGATCCGGACACCGTCTCCGTCGACAGGCAGGAGACAATATGCCCGGTCCACAATTGTCGCCTGCAAAACCTTTTCGAACGGAGGAGAACCGCTTTGAGTCAGGAAGTAATCATGGTTGTCGGATTCTTGCTTGGCGCCTATTCCATTGTTGGAAACGACGCAATCCAGACCCTCGGGACCTTTCTCAGTTCCAATGCCAGACGCCCCTGGTGGGTACTCTGGATCTTTGCATGCAGTATTCTGATCGTCGTCCTCGTCTACGGGTGGTGGATGCACGACGACGTCTCCTACGGCAGGCTGGAGAAGATCCCCGAACCCGAACAATGGACCTGGATCTACTGCGTCCCTCCGTTCGTCCTGCTCCTCCTGACACGTTGGGGCATTCCCGTAAGCACCACGTTTCTCACCCTGACGATCTTTGCGCCAAAGGCGCTGCCGGCGATGCTGGTCAAATCACTCGCCGGGTATGCAACGGCCTTCATCGCGGCAATTCTGATCTATCGATGGGTCACCGGGGCGATCGAGTCCCGCTTCCACAAGACAGAGGGTCCCACGAGCGGCTGGTGGGTCGTGGCGCAGTGGTGTTCGACCGGTTTCTTGTGGAGCCAGTGGCTGATACAGGACCTGGCCAATATCTTCGTTTTCCTTCCGCGCAGTCTGACCGCGGAATGGTTCTTTCTTTCGATGGTGGTCATGCTGGCCCTGCACGCCATTATCTTCTACAACCACGGCGGCGCAATCCAGAAAGTGGTGCTCACCAAGACCAACACGACCGACATCCGGTCGGCCACTTTCGTCGACCTGATATACGGCATCGTATTGTTACTCTTTAAAGAAGTCAGCGAGCTGCCGATGAGCACAACCTGGGTCTTCGTCGGCCTTCTGGCCGGACGTGAAATCGCCGTTGCGTGGAATCAGCGGCACCGCAACCGCAAGGAAGTAACGCGGCTGGTTGCGACGGATTTCGCGAAAATCACCGGCGGGCTGCTCGTCAGCATCGCACTCGCCTACCTCCTGCCCGAATTGCAGGCGATGTTCGACTGACGGATCGCAGGTCAATCCAAACCTGGAAACAAACGGGAGCGTGAACCACGGCATTGGATCCGACAGAGAACAGGCTCCGGACCGGCAGCGTGAATCAGTCATCCATTTTTATCAAGATAAATCTTGACAGCTGACTTCAAATTGGCATTATTGATGAAAAAAACGGGGTCGTTCTGCTATGAACACGCCACGAGAGAAATTCTCCAGCCAGGTTGCGCCCGAGCTGTTGGACGCCATGTGGGAGATTGCCCGCAAGGAAGGGCGTCACTTTCAGGCAGTGCTGGAAGAAGCCATGCGGGAATACATTGAAAACCGCAACCGGGAGAAGCCGCGCGCGCAGGTCATGGCGCACTTTCAGGCCAGCGTGGAAAGAAACCGTCGTCTGGGTGAAATGCTTGCCAGATGACCCATGACTTCCCCACCCTGCAGGAAGTCATCGTCCTGCACGACGTCCTGATCAACACGTTTGGCGGGGCACCGGGAATACGTGATGAAGGCGCGCTCGCGTCGGCACTCATGCGGCCGCAGCTTGGGTACTATGAAAGCCTCATCGATCAGGCCGCCGCCCTCATGGAGAGCCTCGCCAACAATCATCCCTTCTTGGACGGCAACAAACGGGTGGCCTTCTTCGTCACCGATACCTTCCTGCGTCTGAACCATCACTTTATCGACTGTGACGACGATGAGGCATACGCATTCATCGTCGGCAACCTGGAAGCCGGGTCATTCCGATTCGCCGAGCTGAAGACGTGGCTACAGGATAAGGTTGCAGCGCTGCCCGGCGTCCGGTAGCCATCGACCACACGAGACGAAGTTGCGATACATGAGCTCCAAGCGGGAATCGAGCGAAGATCGGCAGGGACCAGGGAACCCTTCAGTTTCCCGGTAAACCGTCAGGGAGAATCCGGATGCAATACCAGACGACGCGGACCGACGCGCAGATCGAGGCCGCCTTTCAGGAGGCCGCCGAACAGTATGCCGCCTTTGGCGTGAACGCGCACGAAGCCGTGGAGAAGGCAGCGGGCGTGCCCATCTCGCTTCACTGCTGGCAGGCCGACGACGTGGCGGGGTTCGAGACGAAGGACGAAGCCGTGGAGGGCGGCGGTATCATGGCCACCGGGAACTACCCGGGCCGGGCACGAAATGGGGGTGAACTGCGCGCCGATCTGAAGCAGGCGATCGACCTGTTGCCGGGGAGGCACCGCGCGAATGTCCACGCTTCCTACGGCGACACGGGCGGTAAGGTTGTGGACCGGGACAGGCTCGAACCCGAACACTTCGCTGGCTGGATAACGTGGGCGAAGGAAAACGGCGTCGGGCTGGACTTCAACCCCACGTATTTCGCCCATCCGAAGGCGAATGACGGGTACACGCTTGCCCATCCGGACCGGGAAATCCGGGAATTCTGGGTCCGCCACGGCGTGGCCAGCCGGCGGATCGCGGAAGCGATGGGGCTTGCGCTGGACGACGTGTGCGTGAACAACCACTGGATTCCCGACGGCGCCAAGGACCATCCGGCGGACCGAATCGGACCCCGCGAACGCCTCGTGGAATCCCTGGACGCCGTCCTGGATCCCTCGCTGGGCATCGGACCGGCCTGCGTGGACGCCGTCGAGGGCAAGCTCTTCGGCCTGGGCGTGGAAGACTACACCGCGGGCTCCAATGACTTCTACGCGAACTACGCGCTTTCACGGGGCGCGGTTCTCTGCCTGGACATGGGCCACTTCCACCCGACGGAATCCATCGCGGACAAGATCTCCGCACACCTGCCGTTCCACGACAGGCTGCTCATCCACACCAGCCGGCCCATCCGCTGGGACTCGGACCACGTCGTTCTGTTCGGGGACGATGTACGAAACGTCTTTCTCGAGATTGTCCGCTGCAACGCCCTGGACCGCGTGTACGTGGCCCTGGACTTCTTTGACGCCAGCATCAACCGTATCGGCGCCTACGTGATCGGCGCCCGGGCGACGCGGAAGGCCATCCTCTACGCGCTGCTGGATCCCACCCGGCAACTGCAGGATCTGGAACGGGAAGGCAAACTCGCGCAGAAGCTCGCCCTGATGGAAGACATGAAAACCATGCCCTTTTCCGCCGTCTGGGACATGACCTGCCTCAAAACCGGCGTCCCCCCCGCCGCCGCCTGGGTTCCCGAAATGGAAGCCTACGAAAACCAGGTCCTGTCAACCCGGACATAAAGAAAACCGCGCAATGACATGGGAAAATCCACTCCGTTCCGCGGCCCTTTTCGGTTGCAATTCCCTTCAAGGAGATTGGGCGTTCAAGCACGTAAACTGAGTTATGAAATCCCTCGCGACCCTCCACTAACAACAGTGGCAAACTCATCCGGCCTCGACCAGCGAGAAACCAGGGATAGCGGCTCGACGAGCCGAAAGTCCTCATCTGCCCAGACATCCGCAGTATCATCGAACAGGGAGACGAAAGTCAACGCCTCCGGTCCCACCGCAAGGTGATTCAGATCATGCCAAGCGGCCAAAACGTGCTCGGAGACTCTATGCGCTGCCGCGCGATTCCCAGTGCTAAGTACCTGTACCAACGAGCTTTTTAACTTCGCCCTGACGTGAAAATCGACCGTCCAACCGCGTCCTGATCGGCCCGCAAGCCTCTCGGAACGCTCGAAGCCCAACTCTCGCTCCGAGAGAAAATCAGCTACTTCATCCGTGATGGATTGGACCGACTGAGTTCGGAAAGTGAACCACAGGTCGGATACCCGAAGTGCAGCCTGAGCAACCCGTGTAACGACATTCGCCAATTGATCACTCTCACGACATCGCGCCTGAAGCATCCCGCGGTAAAACTCGATGCCATGCGTCACACAGGCATCTTCTATCAGCCGTCTCTGCTTCGGCGAACGACGTAGAGACGGTGACTGCATGCGCAGCCAACCTGTCGTCTCCGCAAGGTCGGTTACCGTCATGACGTCACCAGATGCCCTACAGAAGAGATCAATATTGTCGCCATCCGGATATAGATAGGGAGTGCGAATTCGCTGATACTCACCTTGTTCAGTACACGTGAACAAGGATCCGATTTCCCTCTCCAAGTTCCGACACAATTCTTCGCTGTCCATTACCATAGTTCCCCCTGAATAGCAGGCGGCACGTTCATCTTGCCATCGTGTTGAATGCCTGCTTCCACGCAGAACTCCGTCCAAACTGACACCGGATCCAAGAGATGTGCATCTATGTCGTCCAGCACATATGCTTCTTTATCGCTGTAACGTTCTGACCACGTATGTTTGTGCTTCTCCCCAACCTGGTCACACTGTGGATTGTGATGATCCTTTCCAAGGTCGAGGCCATATATGCGGCCTTCCGTCGTCAAAATGAGCGCATAATTTAACGTCCGAGCAGCCGAGTTAAAACGTCCCTTTACAAACAACGGCCAACCACTCTCCGAAGTGACGTTTACGCGGAATTCCAATGCCGGCGAATGATCCTCGTCCTCGGTCCAGACAATGTCATCTACGATCCGCTTCGTATCGTCCTCCAGGATGGAAGCAAATTCAACATCAGTCAAGGGCATTTGACGTTATCCGCCTGTACAGATTGCAGCATAACCGGGGGAGGCATCTGGAGACCTGATACAGAAAATAAGGCAGGTGGTTTCTTGCTGGCCTATAAGGGTATGTCACCCTGGGCAGTTTGCTAATGAGAGTTCATAATTTATCCTGTGAACCTCACAAATTTCGTCAAGTTGCTTTCGTATGTATGGCTTGTCAAGTTCTTGACGGGGGCTTCGGGCAAGTCTTCTTCAAAACGAAGATAAAATTCGATGTCAATCCATTTAGAGAATTTCCCGGTACGTGCTAATTCATAGCATCGTCTATGGATGTATGCTCGACGTTCCTCTTTTGTTAACCCCCGCATTGAAGTCCCCTACGTTTTACATACTATACGCATTCTCGGAAGTTTTGGCCACTTACAACTGTTTCACGATTTCTGCGACAGCGGGAGCAAACTCAGAATCGGCTCCTTGCTCCAAGGTCGACGCGCGAGAAAAACACGGCAATGGATCGTTGAACGAAATGCGTATCTCGGAGCGATATGTGGTCTCAACTTACGATGATCGACAGAAAATGGCTACGTCCACCATCCGTTACCTTTAACGCCCGACATCGCAATGTCGCTGCTCCATTTCAAACATGCCTGCGTTAGGGCGCGGCAGCCGCTTCGTAGGCGACGTTGAACACGGCGTCGGTCATCGTGCGCTTGAAGTCCTTGTCGTCCATATACCGCTTGAACAGTTCGGTGTCATCCTTCATCACTCCGGTCATCACGCGCAGCAGGGCTTTGTCGTGTTCGATCCGCGCATTCTGGCGGTCGGAGTTCACCCGGGCGTTTCGGAACGCGGTGTCGGCGGCGACGCGTGCCGGAATGGTCTCTGTGATTAGCTGCTTAACTCGGTCTTCATCCTCCCATTCGATATCCCCGAAATGCTCGTTGAACACGCGAAGGATGTTGGAGAGTCGATCCAATTCCAGCTCCGGTTGATGCCCTCCCCCTGAACCCGGTACCGGATCAATCTCGGCATCTTCGTCCTCCAACAGGATCCGCTGCATCGCCCGCTTCTCCACCCGATAACTGTCCAGATCGATCGCGTCCAGGATTCCCTTGGAGAGGTCCTCTTCCTCGGGCGCCGGCAACTTCGGCACCAGGAAGTTCAGGAAGATTGAACGCTTTTCCCATTCGACAACATTGTACGGAAGGACGGATGAGAGAAAGGCGTACGTACGCACAAATGCTTTGGCATTGCCCTTGAATGCGACCTGGCCGTCTTCGTCCAGGTCGTGTCGATAGACCGCGACACAAGCGTCCAGGATCGGATCGAGCCTGTCGCGTTCGACCCCATCCAGATAGAGCCGCACGAACTCGTCGATCTGCGTTTCCGAATAGACCTGGGCGTTTTCCAGTTCCGCCTGCAGGTCGTGCAGCCTGTTCGGGTCGGTCTCGTCCGCCAGGATCGTCGTCCGGTAGAAGTCCGAGAACGCGTCACGAATCGTATCGGTGTCGTTGAGAAAGTCGAAAACGAACACGTCGTGTTTCTTCGGGTGGGCCCGGTTGAGGCGTGACAGCGTCTGCACGGCCTTGATGCCGGACAGCGTCTTGTCCACGTACATTGTGTGCAGCAGGGGCTCGTCGTAGCCGGTCTGAAACTTGTCCGCGCACACCAGGAACCGGTACGGATCCTCCTGAAACCGCCTGGCGATCTGGGAGGAAGGCAGCCCGTTCAACGACGCCTCGCTTACCCTGGCGCCGCCGAACTCGTGTTCGCCGGAGAACGCGACCAGCGCCTCGTATTGACTCTTGCGCTCCTTGAGATAGTCGCGGATGGCATGATAGTACTGAATCGCACGCTCGATGCCGTTCGTGACCACCATCGCCCGCGCCGCGCCGCCAATCTTTCCCTGCTTCAACACCTGATCGTGGAAGTGGTCGACCATGATCTCGGCCTTGAGGCGGATCGCGTGGTCGCTGCCCTCCACGAAACGCCGTAGCTTCTTCTGCGCCTTGCGAGCGTCGAATTCGGGGTCGTCTTCGACCGTCTTCGCAAGCTTGTAGTAGCTTGCCACCGGCGTGTAATGCGACAGTACGTCCAGAATGAATCCTTCCTGGATCGCCTGCTTCATGGTGTAGCTGTGGAACGCGCGATGCCTCACCGAACCGTCCGGCTGCGTCTCCGGAGCGCCGAAGATCTCGAGCGTCTTGTTCTTCGGCGTGGCAGTGAACGCGAAGTAGCTGGCGTTGGGCAGGAGCTTGCGCGACTCCATCAGGCGGTTGATCCGGTCCTCGAAGGTATCATGATCGTCCTCTTCGCCCGCCTCCGACAGCGCCTGAGCCATCGCGGCGCTGGTACGACCCCCCTGGCTCGAGTGGGCTTCGTCGATGATGATCGCGAAGCGCTTCCCCCGCTGTTCGTTGCCGATCTCGTCCAGAATGAACGGGAACTTCTGGACGGTGGAAATGATGATCTTCTTACCACTCTCGATGAAATCACGCAGATCGCCCGAGCGGTCGGCGTGTCCGACCGTCGCCGCCACCTGGGCATACTGCCTGATGGTGTCGCGGATCTGACGGTCCAGGATGACCCGGTCGGTGACAACGATGATCGAGTCGAAGACCGGAGCGTCGTCCTTCTCCAACCCGATCAACTGGTGGGCGAGCCAGGCGATGGAGTTGCTCTTGCCGCTGCCGGCGGAGTGCTGGATCAGGTAGCGCTGTCCGGCGCCACGGTCGCCTGCGTCGGCCAGCAGGCGGCGCACCGCGTCGAGTTGATGGTAGCGCGGCCAGATCTGTGTTTTTCGACTCCTTCCGCTCTCTTCGTCCTTCGACGCCACGACCTGCGCGTAATTTTCGTGAATGTTGGTAAGACTCTCCCGGGTGAGGACTTCGCGCCAAAGATAGGCGATTGAAAGACCGTCCGGATTGGGCGGGTTGCCCGCGCCGTCGTTCCAACCGCGGTTGAAGGGAAGAAACCAGGAGGCCTTTCCCTTCAGGTGCGTACAAAAACGCACCTCGCGTTCGTCCAACGCGAAGTGCGCGATGCACCGCCCGAACTCAAACAGCTTTTCACGCGGGTTCCGATCCTTCTTGTATTGCCACACCGCGTCGTCCACCGTCTGCTTGGTGAGGCTGTTCTTCAACTCGAACGTAAACACCGGCAGCCCGTTGACGAACAGCCCGATGTCCAGCGCCCGCTGCGCCTCGTCACGGCTGTAGCGAAGCTGCCGGGTAACGGTAAAACGGTTCAGCTCGAACAATTCCTTGGCCCGCGGGTTGCCGGCCGAGGGCGTGCCGTAGAACAGATCCAGATTCAATGCCCCGTGCTTGATCCCGTTACGCAGCACGTCGATGGTGCCGCGTTTGCTGATTTCACCCTGGAGCCGGGTCAGGAATGCAGCCAGTTGCACCAGGTCGACGCAGAACTCACGGTTATAGTCGCGGTGATTGCCGCAACTCCAGCCGACACCGCCATATCCCGCGGGTGGTTCTCCCACGGTGCCTGAAACAGGGGGGTCGCAGCCCTGGCCCGTCAGGGCTGAGCAAATCAGGCGTTCAAGCCCGCTTTCGGTGGTATCTGTAGCGATCATACAACGTCAATCCTGCCGAAGGCACCCTTCAGCATTCCGTCAATACTTGATCCCAGATATTCCCAAGCCATGCATAATCGTCACAAAAGCGAACGCCGTTAGAGGATAACTGAAACGCGTTTTGGGGCGTCTATGTGCCTCGCGTTTTCCTGCCCTTCCGGATCTCCTGAGCCGAAAACAGGCATCTCCCAACAGCGTCAATGTGCTCCTTCAGAGGGCGATGTGTCAGGCGTTCATAACTGGTAACGTCAACCGAGAAAGGCAGATTGCTTTCGTTGAACAGCGTCCACATTCTGGCGATGCTGGCCTCCCTGACGTCTCCGTGAATGACGAGGTCGACGTCGGAATTCCTTCGGTGGTTTCCCGTGGCCCTGGATCCGAACAGGTCAACCTGTATTATCTCATCGGCGAAGTTGGCCAAAACGGCACGAATCGTCTCGAGATCCTCGTCGTAAAGTCCGTGGTCAGTCAACGTCCGCCTCCTTCTCCAAAAGAACCATGTAAAGGTCTTCCATGGCGGCCAGATATCGGCTGCGAATGCTCTCTATTACCTCTTCAAATTGCTGGAAATTGTAGGTGTGGGACATCTTGTTCCGAGCATCGAGTGCGTCCATCCACACCCTCCCGTGTTGGGTCAGGCCGGTCTCGAAGGCCTTTCTGATGACGCTCCTCGGAGTGGTCTGGTCAAAGACGACGCCCTCATGCTCCAGATTGTCCTTCATCACGTTCCACGCAAGTTCCATCGTGTATTCGAACCTTTGGATGGTTCCTTCCTTTTCAAGTTGGCTCAGTCCCGACTCACTCATCGTCTCAATTGCCTCCCGCAGCAGCGTGAAGGCTCGCTTGTAGTTGGAGAAACGGTACTTCCAGCGTGGAGTCGATTGGCTCATCTTTTTCAAAACCTATTGTAAATGAGGGACTTAATGATGATTCTTCGTGTCACATCAACCTTGATGAGGCATTCGGCAGTGCCCGTGTTTACTGCGAAGCCTGCTGGCCCATGAACGGATTGATGACCTGGAGGCCGTCGTAGTACTGTTCCGTACTCAAGTCCTCGGTGTACACGGCATCGCAGCCCAGGGCACGGGCTGCGGCGAGAATTGCAGCGTCCCAATAGGACAGGCGAAAACGTTGACTGATGGAAATGGCATCGAGAAAAACGTCCATCGTCATGGTCTGAATCCGGAAAAGCAGAATCGGCTCCAGGAATTGCAATGCTTTATTGCCAGAAAGACTGCCGATTCGAGTCGGCCGGGTGGCTTGGTGGTAGAACTCCTGCAGCACCTGAACGGACGCAGCGAGGTCGGGTTCCGTCAGGACTTCCGCCGCCCGCGCGCGCTTGTCGGCCTCCTCAGGGATCTCGCTAACGGCATACAGCAGAATGTTGGTATCTACGAATCGCATGGCGAGGTTCCGAGTGCTTCAGAGATGCTTCGCCGCCTCTCACGTTCGGCCACAGCCTCAGCCCTTGCGGCGTCGCGGTCGTACAAGGCCTCTCTGGGCAGATTGTCGGACATCCGCAACCCGATACCCTGTCTATCGAAGTCCGCGAGTACTTCCCGCAGCAGCCTGCACCGACGCTGATAGACGGTTTCGACAGACCCGGAGCCGGCTTCGCCATCCACATCAGGGTCCGCTGCCATACTCTTCAGGTAGTCTCGTACAAGTGCCGATACCGACGTGTCCAACTCTGCCGCACGGATGCGCGCGAGCCGATGTGTCTCTTCGTCAACGGATACGGTAATATTCCTCATAGTCACAGCCTTACAGTTTCTGTGTGGCACAATGTATGCATTTGTCGGCCGATGGGCAATACAAGCGGACCGACGGCCATCCTGATCGGCGCTGTCCATCAGGTCTCCGTTGGCCAACCGGTCTCACCCGCGTTCCCTGGCCTCTTCGACGAGATGGACAAAGAGCCGGACGCGCAACTGCCTGGGTGTCCCGTTATCGAACAGGATGGGCATGAACCACCCTGGTACGGAGCTCCTGTGCCACGTGCTCCAGCACTGCCTTCACCTCCGATTCATCCACACCTCCGAACCACTCGATGAAGTCGTGGATGGTCGCGCCCGCCGCAAGGTTCTCGAAGAGGACGTACAGCGGCAGCCGGGTCCCCTTGAACACCCATGCCCCACTCACCTTACCAGGCACGCTCTCCACTCCAGGGCACTTCGACCAGTCAATCATGTTCTCACCTCCGCTGCAACTGTGCGCTCTTCTGCAGGTTCTTAAACGTCCGCCAGAGGTCTTTCGTCACACAGGATTCACATGCGAAACCCTGGCTACCCTGGCATCAAGGTCTTCAACTACAAACTCCAGAACCGCCCGCACCTGTGCTTCGTCTACCCCGCCGAACCATTCGATAAAGTCCTGGACCGTTGCGCCCTCCGCAAGGTTGCCGAAAAGGGCTGACACAGGCAAACGGGTCCCGGTGAACACCCAAGCCCCACTCACTTTGCCAGGCACGCTCTCCACCGCGGGACACTTGCTCCAGTCCGTCATGCGGTCACCTCCTTTTCGATCGATCACTCTTCTACCGATTCTTCGGTGTCCGCCACACGCCTGCGATCAAACCGTAACCGTGTCGTCTTTCACCACAACCGAGTCCGCCGTTGGCCGTGCGCTTCTCAAAGACCACATGCTACGTCCTGCGACCATGTTCGACCGCCTTCTCTACGTCTACCCCGCTGGCCACTGCGCTGGCGCGGTCCGATGCAAGACGCTTCAGGAAGTCTCGCACGAGTGCCGATACCGACGTGTCCAACTCTGCCGCAAGGATACGCGCAAGCCGATGTGTCTCTTCGTCGACGGATACGGTAATATTCCTCATAGTCACAGCCTCACAGTTTCTGTGTAGCACAGTATAGTCATCAACCGGCCCACGGACAAGACCTGCGGCTAGGCGGGTTACCACTTTGACCTTGTAAATGCACCTTCGAAACCTGTCCCCTATAATCGGACCCCGGAAGCGATTGCAGCGATTGCCGACCAGGGCCGTTCGTACAGGACGCTCCAGCCCTTTCTTGCTGGTGTCGGTGATCCGCGCTATGTTTCGCCTATCGCACGGATGTGGACTTCCCGGACCTCGCCGGGCCGGATTTCGTCCAATGCAACGCGGATGGCTTCCGTTCTCTGCGAGATGCGCGGCCAAGCGGTTTGCATCAAGACGACCACGGCCACCTGTCTGTCTGGCATGTTCTGTTGATATTGGATGCTTTGGTCGGTCGTGATCAAGACATCGAAGCCGAATTCTTCAGCACGGTCCAGCAAGTCTCCGTTGGCCAAACCGTCCCATCCGCGTTCCCTGGCTTCTTCGACGACATGGCCGAAGAGCCGGACGCGCAACTGCCTGGGTGTCCCGTTATCGAACAGGATGCGCATGAACGACCCTGGTACGGAGCTCCTGTGCCACATGCTCCAGCACGGCCTTCACTTCCGATTCATCCACTCCTCCGAACCACTCGATGAAGTCGTGGATGGTCGCGCCCGCCGCGAGGTTCTCGAAGAGGACGTACAGCGGCAGCCGGGTCCCCTTGAACACCCATGCCCCACTCACCTTTCCAGGCACGCTCTCCACCACCGGGCATTTCGACCAGTCAATCATATTCTCACCTCCGCTGCAACTGTGCGCTCATCTGCAGGTTCTTCATCGTCCGTCATGTGTCTGCGATCAAACCGTAAACGTGTTGTGGTTCACCACAACTGAATCGGCCGCCGTTGGCCGTGATCACACCGGTCCAAACACGGGTTTGATTAACTACGAAAGTCGCGAAATATATGGATGTAAAAATCGTCTATAAACGCGAACCAATGGCAACCTGGTCTCCGTTGTCCGGGTCAATCCCGTACAAAATCGCCACGAGTGTGTCGTCTCGTCGACGGATACGGTAGTATTCCTCACAATCACAGCCTCACAGTTTCTGCGTGACACAATATAAGCAATTGCTGATCGATGGACAACGCCTGCGGCGGTGTGGGAAGCCCGGTAGGGGCGACCGGCCGGTCGCCCCTACGTGACTGGTTGCTCGCAAGAGTGCTTATTTGTCGATTCGTCTTCCTCCGACAGTCCAGCCGCCGCCTCCCGCACGTCAAGCTTGCCGGTGACTACATCGGCGATCAGGCGGGTGCGGTATTCTTGGATGAGGTCAATTTCCCGATTCTCGCGTTCGATGGAATGGGTTATTCGGTTCCACTGGGCATCAAGCCAGTTAACGATTGTTTCTTGCTCTTTACGTGGTGGCATCAACACTGGACACGATGAAATTGTATCCTGAGCAATGGTGGCCATAGTCACCATATTGGCTCGTGAAATGAGAAAATGTCGGAAAACAAATGAGTTTAGTTGAATAACGAGGTACCGGGCGTTGACCTGACGACCGTCAGGCCTTGCCTGAACGAGATGGCACTCGAATACCGTATCTGGCGAGCAATTCATGGCGATTGCTGACCGACCGGTACCCTCTAATTTCAGTGACGATCTCACAAAAAAGATGTCGCCATCTTGGACATTGAAGCGTCGAGATTCGTCTGGAGTGGTTTCTACACGCTGAAGGGTGGATGGGTCGACATCAAGACGTTCTCGGTAAACGTCGGCTACGTTGATCAAGGGCACGCCAGACCCGAATTGATCCTTCTTCTTGAATATCCCGTTTTGGGTTGGCTCTGACAAGACAACTTTGAGTCTCGCGATCCTCCAGTGCTCCGGCACCTCTCCCAGCCATTCCACTCCGGAGTCCTTATAGGCCGGGTAGGGCCAGCCCGTTCGGACGTCGATCTGGCCTGTAACGGCTTGGTGGATAATGGCCTGCTTCTGCTCCTCCAGCAGCGCAATCAGCTTCTGCTTGGCGCGGATGTAGCGCTTGATACGCCGGTCGGCGTGGTCAAGGAAGCGGACGATGGCGGCTTGTTCGGTGAGGGGTGGGAGTGGCAGGTACGAACGGGCGAGACTTTCGTAGTCTATGTTTTGGCCCTGACGAATACCTGTGACGAATAGCGACAGATTCTCGATGTACGGACGTGATTTAAACACTCTGGCAAGATAAGCGTGGTGATCTGGAACACGTGGATATAGAATCGTGTATGCAGGGCTGATTATTCCTTGTTCTCGCGCAAACTCGATACCTCCCTGAAACGATCTCAAGCTAATTACAAAGTCGCCGACGCGTACAATCTTGAGCAATTCGAGATCCTTCAATGCAAGCACCGTGCGATTCTCGTACTTCTCCTTTCGCACAACTCCTTTGGTCTGTGTAGCTGCCAGTAATGGCTCGTTAGGGAATCCCTTTTCGCTTCGCTGGACAAGAAGACTCTTCGTTCTCCTAAGATCCCAATGCTTGGGCACCTCCCCAAGCCAATCGACGCCGGTGTCCATATAGTCAGGATAGGAATTGAGATCGACCATCATAGGTCAGACTGTCCGTCGCCAATCTGGCTCTCAAAGGCCTGCCGTACGAGCCCTACTGCATAGGGCAGTTCTTCCACGGTGCGAAGTGAAGTTTCGGCAAACCCATTTCCCCATCGACCGAGGTTCGTCACATCTCTGGCCAAGCCACGTGGATCGTCTAGTTCGTGAAATGGTACGTTGATGGAAAGCAGTAGCCGACCCTTCTGTGGTATTACATCCACGAAGTTCGTCTCTGCCTTGTACGCAACATAAAGCTTCAGAATCTCCTCGCTGACGCAACGGTTGAGCGACAGGACCTCTTGGCGCAAGATGTCAAACACTGGCCGCATTGGGCTATTTTGAGTTAGATGCGGATGATCGTCTAACGAATAGTCAACGTTACGCCCAGTCTTAGGACGATAGGCTGAAAGTATGTCGTCCTGCAGCGTCGGTGACGCCCAAATGTTGACCGCTTCTGTAGAAAGTCGTTCCGCTCTTTCCCAAATGGCCGCTTCGTCCCAAGTATCCAGTTTGCCGAGACTGGAATTCAGCCGCAACGGGCTCTCTCGAAAACCGCCCGGCATGTCACGTTTCTCAGTAAAGGGACGATCACTGTACTCCGAATTATAGCCTGTTAGCGTCAGGTTGCCGAGTGTATGTAGCCACTTCTCCTGCACTTTTTCCCACTCAAGACCGAGGGCATTGCGCCACTCCACGGAAAGGTCCTCGTTCTGCGGCAGGATGTGTTCAATCGTGTAATCTTGCACCGGCACTGGCTCTTTGCGCCCATGGTTCTCAAGGTGTGCCAGCAAGTAGCTACGACGCGGGAAATTGTATAGGTCGCGCACCTTGAGTTCACGCTCGAACTCTTCGTCACTGGGAAAACGTCGGTATGATGGAAGCGTCAGCAGGTGGGCCTGAATGCTTTCGAAATATCGATCCTTTTTTAAGGCGCGTGCGAACGTGGCGAACGTCTTGTTCAAAGAATTCGTAGGGATCGCGCATACTGCACGCCGGAATACGTAAGCTTCGACGAGTCGCACTGCTAGGAGAAAATCGTCTTTCGATAGTTTGCCCACTGCGTAGTCGCCATAAAGCTCTAAGAGGAAAGGATAGGCTACGTCTACTTTCAGTTCGCGCAAATCTTGGAACGCTTTCGCTAGATCTTTATCTACTTCCTTGTCCAGCGCAATGGCACAATAATAGCCAGCGTACTTACGGATCTCACTTACGAGGTTCTCCATGCCTGACGTCACTATCTCGGGCGAACAAGCGTGAATCTTGAATCCGTCATAGACAGCCCGAATGTTTGGAATCTCACCGTCGTTTTTAATAGTCAGGTAGTGCCGCATAAATCCGTCGAACTGTGTACTGTAGGCCTCTTGTCCGAAAGCTACCTCCATCGGCCGCCAATAAGTATTGTATAAACGTGTCTGCTGATCAGAATCCAGACCCATAAGGACGTAGTTGCGGATCAGGTCGGCTTGACTTAATTCGCGACCGGTCGAATTCATGCTTTCGAAGATGAGCTGTGGATTGTCCTGACCACGAGTGAGCGAGACGTCGACAATTGTCAGCTTCGCAAGTCCCTTGCACAACGGAATTAGATCGACCCCTAGCTCTTGGATCCTTTTCTCGAACAAAGCGAAGTTCTCCCTTATGCGGAACGAGGATTCGATCGGATCAGGCATTTGTTGAAGTATGGCGAGGAGGCTTTGTTTGTCCGTCTGTGTAAGTAGGAGTTTACAACTACGCTCACCGTCTTCGTCTGGATTGCGGAGGTAATTTCTGCGGAGCTTCCTGGCTGAGAAACCATCCATGGGCTCCTCGTTTCCGACACGCCATGCCAGCGCTTCAAGAATGAGCATTACTGTCGTCAGTCGCTGCTGTCCGTCGATGACAAGTAGTGGCGAGTGGCTTGATACATGATAAAGGCCTTCCTGAATGTAGACAATGGAACCGGTGAAATGAGCCGAAATGGAATCATTGCTACCCGTACGCAAAATGTCCTCCCAAAGTTGTTTGCATTCCCTTTCCGTCCAACTGTAGGTTCGTTGATAGATTGGGATTACGAACTGGTCCGATTCCTTGAGGAATCTCAGAAAGTTGGCTTCGGTGGCTTTCACGATGCACGTCTCCCTATTATATCTCGAAGCAGTCCTTCCGCCTCCTCTATTAGAGCCAGGATGTCGGCCCTGAACTGCTCCAACGTACGCATGGCCTCAGGTTTGTGGGAATATCGCATGAAGCTGATCTCGTAACCGATTCTTGCGTTGTCCGTTTGGTACCAGGCGTCAGCGCCAGACGCCGGACACTCGCGCCATCGGCAACCAATGGGTTTGAATTTGCCAGGACTTCGATGTGTTCTACAGGTTTTCGACTATTGCGTCTCTTGAGGAAGCTTCGAAGAGAATTTCTGTCGCAAGGAATCTACAAATGCTCGACTCTCCTCAAGCGATTGGTCAATCTCATTCTGATGATCGAAATAGTAAGCCAGTGCTGCGTACACATCCGCAAGAGTAATATCGTAGTCATTGGCGATTTCGTCAGCGCTCTTGCCCAGGCGCTCGTGCCAGATGACGATATTCTCCACGGCAATTCGACGACCTGCAATACGTGGTTTACCGCCTGAAATGCCCGGGGTGATCTCGATATGCTGATTCAGAGTTTCCGTTGTCATTTCCATTTCCTCCTTAGTTCAGCGCCCGTTGCGGCGTCAATGCAGACGCGGGCGACCGGCCGGTCGCCCCTACGGCCACGGGATCCTCACCATCCCAATCGGCAGCATTCTCCGGGTCTTCAGACCATCCGGCCGGGTTGTCCGCGATGTATTGCCGAATCCTGGTCAGTTTCCCTTCGGTTCAGTTGTCCGAACTGTCAGTTGGCCTGTCCTGTGTTGATTTGCGTATTCGTGCGGCCATTGCTTCCAGCACGGGGTCGGAATACCGCCTCGAATTAAACCATTCTACCCGTTCCTCAGCAGTCATGTTGGCGGTTTCGGCGGTAATGCGGGCGCGGGCCTGGCGCATGAATTCGACACAGTCGAATTTCTTTCTGCGGCGGGTGTCTTCAGTCATGGACGATTTCCTCCGGCGCGCGAATGTCGATGGCAGGGTATCCGTTCTGACGATTGACCTCGTTGCAGGCCACGCGCCGGAATCTTTCTATGCGGGATAAGGCTTCAGGCAGGGGATCAGGGGGTCAACCAAAAAGAGTCTCTCGTACTTCGCGTTTGGACAGACCAAGAAACTCCGCTACGTCAGCAATGATTCCGTCGAGCGTCCCGACTCGCACATCCCGATGTCCCGGCACGGTCACGCTGTGGCGGTTGCCGTCGATTGTCAACGTCACAGTCATGTGGCTGCCTTTGGTTCGCGTCACGCGGTAGCCATAGTGACGCGTCAGCAGCTTGGCAACCTCGTTTCCTGCGAGGTCGCGGGGCAGTTTCATACCGCGATTGCCTCCACTCTGACCAGATGAAGTCTGATCACTCGTGGCAGGTTCTCGTCGTCAAAATGACAACGCACCGCGTCTCGTACCATAGCCTTCAGGTCGTTCCAGTCTTCTCCCTGCGTGAAGATGCTGTGGCCGAGCGCTCTGGCGTCGTATCCGCCTTCAACCGCTTCAGTTACCTCGAAGATGATCTCGCTCTGTCTCATCTGTATATCCTCCATGTGTCTTGGCTATTCTTAGCGTCAGGATTCTCCGGGTCTTCAGACCGTCCGGCCAGGTTATCCGCGATGTATTGCCGAATCCGACACAATGTGGATTTGTTGCGGATTCACACATACGGGCGACCGGCCGGTCGCCCCTACGTCCATGGGATCCTGGTCATCCCAAACGACAGAATTCTCCCAGCCTTCCGACCATCTGGCCAGGCTACATGCGGTGTATCGCCGAATCCGCCGCCAGTTCACCATGTGTCGGAAGTTCCAGTTTCCCAGCACGTCGACCCCGGCCACGTTTGCCGAGGCCATATGCAGGGCATCGCTCTCCCCTGCGCTTCAGTTTCCCTTCGGTTCAGCCGTCGGAACTGTCAGTTGGCCTGTCCTGCGTCGATTTGCGGATCCGTGCGGCCATTGCTTCCAGCACGGGGTCGGAATACTGTTTGGAATTGAACCACTCCACCGTTTCCTCCGCAGTCATGCCGGCGATTTCGGCGGTTATGCGGGCGCGGGCCCGGCGCATAAATTCGACACAGTCGAAATTCTTTTTCTTTTGGGTGTCATCAGTCATGGACAACTTCCTCCGGCGTGCGAATGTCAATAACGGGGTATCCGTTTTGACGGTTGACCTCGTTGTATGCTCTGATACGCCGCCAATTCACCATGTGCCTGAAATTCCAACTTACGCCGAAAGCCTTCGTCCACTTCCCGGTCTTCATCATCAATCGCCCTCGGCGCCGGATCGACCGCCGTCGCTTGCCCCATCGTCCTGCCAGGGTCGTACAACCCTGGACTTCGGAATGCGCGCGAAGTAGGGATCCTTGTCGACAGCCGCATTGAGCCGCAGGCGCCGCTCTTCAGGGGTCATTCCCGCCAGTTCCGCGTTGATCCTGTCCCGGACCTCGCGCGTCCACTTTACGCAGTCGAATTTCTCTCCGCTGCTCTCACGCTTCTTCATTTTCATGCTCCGCCGGGCTGCGCGTGTCCACCGGGTGGAACCGATGCGCTTCAGTCTCGCTTCGGTTCAGCCGTCGGGATTGTCTGTTGCCCTGTCCTCATTCGATTTGCGTATCCGCGCGGCCATTGCTTCCAGCACAGGGTCGGAATACCGTTTGGAATTGAACCACTCGACCATTTCCTCGGCAGTCATGCCGGCGATTTCGGCGGTAATGCGGGCACGGGCCTGGCGCATGAATTCGACACAGTCGAATTTCTTTTTCTCTTGGGTGTACTCAGTCATGGACGACTTCCTCCGGCGTGCGAATGTCAATCGCGGGGTATCCGTTTTGTCGATTGACCTCGTTGTAGGCTTTGATGCGCCGCCAATTCACCATGTGCCTGGAATTCCAGCTAACCAGGACATCGGCTCCGGCCAGAGTCGCGATGGCAATGTGCAGCGCGTCGGCTCGGTTGGCCCCACCTATGGCGCCAGCCGTTATGTAGGCATCGGCAAGCTCTCTTGCTTCTCTTGAAACGGCGAGTGTTTCCGTGTGTTCCGAGGGGACGGCGCTGGTTGCCTGCCGGACGGGGGGCGAAGCATCCGCGAGTTCATCCAGCGTGATGTTCGAGATGAGCATCGTGGCGACCCCCTGGCGGAAAACCTCGAACAACCGCGTCGATTGTTCGCGGAATTCATCATCCAGGCACCCGCCGATTACCGAGGTATCCACGTAGATGCGCGGCTTGCCATATACAGGCGGCGGTTCGCGCACCAGCGGAAGATCGCCGAGCAGCCCCTCAGTCTCTTTCTCCAGCGCCAGAATATCCGCCCCGATTTCCTCCAGGGTCCGCATGGGCTGGGGTTTGTAGAAGTATCGCGTGAAGCTGATCTCATAGCCGACTTTTACGCTGTCCGCTTGATACCAGGCGTCAGAGGCGTATGGCAAGACTTCTCGCTGCAGAAACGCTTCGATGCCGCCTTCTTCCTGTAGTGGAATCTGCTCGGTGTCGCGCAGGTCGGTATCCGGTTCGTACTCGACCACGACGGGCCTGCCGTCGACGGTAGTCTCAAACCGGCCGCGCAGGGGGTCGGCTTCCGTGCCTCTCTTGTGGATCTTCCTGATGACGGGCGGCGCGGTTTCGCTTCGTTCACAGCTCTCCTTTAACTTCTTGATTTCGGTGGCCTTATAGGCGCGGTTGGGGTCAATCCCTTCGAGCCGCAGCGGCCGCTCGACCGTCACCTTCCAATAGCCGAACGCTGCATTGTCGAAGATCTTGCTCTGCTCGGTTTCCTCGAAGGCCAGAAAAGTGTCGCAGATGCGCTGGATGTCCTCCGCGCCGAGTTCGCAGTTCTTCTTACCCAGGTTCTTGCGGAGCGGCCGGAACCATTCGGTCGCATCTATCAGCTGCACCTTTCCCCGGCGATGCTCCGGTTTCCGGTTGGTGATCACCCACACGTAGGTCGCGATGCCGGTGTTGTAGAACACATTGAGCGGCAGCGCGACGATTGCCTCCAGCCAGTCGTTCTCGATTATCCACCGGCGGATATTGCTCTCCCCCTGCCCGGCGTCCCCGGTGAATAGAGAACTGCCGTTGTGTACCTCGGCGATTCGGCTGCCGCCCTCCTTCATCTTGGACAATTTGTTTGCCAGAAAGAGCATTTGCCCGTCACTTGATCGGGTAACCAGCGAATACTCGGGATCGTCCGCGTGCTCGATCACGAATCGCGGGTCCCGCATCTCCTTCTTGCCGCCCATGCGCTCCAAATCGGTCTTCCAACTCTTCCCGTAGGGCGGATTGGAGAGCATGAAGTCGAACTCGCGGGACGGGAATGCGTCGTTGGCAAGGGTGGAATGCTCCGGGCCGCCCACGATGTTGTCCGCCGCGTCTCCTTCACCCTTCAGCAGCAGGTCGGCCTTGCAGATGGCGTAGGTCTCCGCGTTGATTTCCTGCCCGTACAGGTGGGTGGAGACGTGCTCGCCGCGCTCGGAGGCGAGTTGTTGGAGTACCTCTTCGGCCACGGTCAACATGCCGCCTGTACCGCACGCGCCGTCGTAGATCAGGTACGTACTGGATGTTATCTCGTCTGCGACGGGCAGGAAGACCAGCTTCGCCATCAGCGTCACGGCGTCGCGCGGGGTCCAGTGTTCTCCCGCCTCTTCGTTATTCTCCTCGTTGAAGCGCCGGATGAGCTCCTCGAAGATCGTGCCCATGCCGTGGTTGTCCAGGCCGGGGTGTCTGACTGATCCGTCGCCGTTGTGTACCGGATCCGGGCTCAGGTTGACGTCAGGTGACGTGAGCTTTTCAATCAGCGTACCCAATGCATCGGCCCTGGATAGCCGGGAGACCTGGTTTCGAAACTCGAAGTTTTCAAGGATGTCTTGAACATTCGGCGAGAACCCGTCCAGCCACGCCCTGAAGTCGGCCTCGAGCTGCTGGCGGTTTGCGCGGGCTCGCAGGTCGCGCAGGGTAAATCTGGAGGTATTGTAGAAGTCCTGTCCCGCCGCCTGCCTTAGCGGCTCCTCCTGGTCAACCAGACCGATCTTGTTGAGGTTAGCCTGCATGTCCAGAACCGACTGCTTGTTATCCTCCAGTACCGCGTCGAGCCGGCGCAGTACGGTCATCGGCAGGATCACGTCGCGGTACTTGCCGCGGACGTACAGGTCGCGGAGGACGTCATCGGCGATTCCCCAGATATAATTCGCGATCCAGTTCAGATTAGCGTTGGTTGTCATCGGGATTCCCTGGAGGGCGACCGGCCGGTCGCCCCTACAAGAGAGAAAGGCGAATCACCCGTGGGGCGTCGCCTCGGTCGAAGAACTCCGCCGCTCCACTCACCCCCGGTTTCCTCCTCCCCACGCGGAAGAGAACTGTTCGCCCTCCAGGAACCGGCTGGGGCGGAACGGGTGCAGATCGAACGCCGGTGTCCGGCCGAGGATCACGTCGCTCAACGAATCGGCGATCGGAGGGCCGAGCTTGAACCCGTGCCCACTGCCGCCGAAGAAGGCATAGTAGCCCTCCAGCCCGGGCTCGGGGCCGACGAGGGGATGCCAGTCGTCCGTGATCGTATAGACCGACGCCCAGCCCTTCAGGTATTCGCCCCGCCGGAACGGCGGCACCCGTTCGAAAGTCCCCGACTCGATGCGCCGTCGCGTGGGCTCGTCCAGGTCCGGATCGTACGCGTCCACGTCCATCGGCTCCACCTCTTTGGGAAAACTCAGTCCGGCAAGCACCCCGTTTTCGCCGTCGGGACGGAAATAGATCCGGAGATTGGGATCGGAGACCACAGGAAACCGACCGAATCCCTCGGGCAATCGCAAAACCAGATCGCTCTCCCGGCTCCATCGCAGAGAATAGTTAAGGCCCGCGGACAACCCCATCCGCCGGCCCCAGGGACCTGCCGCGTTGATCACCAGGTCCGTCTGAATTTCGCCCGCGTCCGTCTCCACCCCGGTCACACGGTCTCCGGACAGGCGGATTCGCGTTACCCCCACGCCCTCAAAACACGTCAAACCCCATTCTGCAGCACGCGTCACCAGGTTCCGGACCGTCTTTACAGGGTCTGCATACCCCGACAAGGGCTCATAAATGCCTGAGACGATCCCGTCAGTGTTCACCCCGGGGACGAGTTCCGCGATCTGATCCGTTTCAACTTCCACGGCCCGGGTGTGATTCCGCTGTTCCGCCTCCAGCACCGCCAGGCCGGCAGCCGCGGTATGCTCGCCCAGAAGACAGATATAACCCGTATTGCGAAAGCCGCAATCTCCCCCCAGCGCCTCCCGTCCGTTCGCGAACATCTCCAGCGCCTTCATGGACAACCGGATGGTCAGGTCATTCGAGTAGAACGTGCGGATCACGGCGGCCGAATGACCCGTGCTCACGGCGGCCAGCGAACGCTTTTCCAGGAGCACGACGGCGCCCAGACCCTTCTTCGCGAGAAAATGGGCCGCGCTGGCCCCCATGATTCCCCCGCCGATCACCACGGCATCTGCCACCTTTACCATCTGCATCGCTCCCCTGCGACACGTTTCTCCCGCTTATTCGCCCGGATGACAACCCCCGGCAGGAAGGATCAGACCTTTACGAAGACCATCGTAACCTGGGATTCGCCGAGGCTGGAAGTCAACGTCAGCTCACTCCCGTTCACGGTGGCGTTGGTTCCGATCAGACCCAGTGTCGCTGCTTCCTGAAATATGATACTCGATCCTTCTATGGCGTAGGTACCGTCGGAGTACCGATCTTCCATTCCAAGCAACGGGACACTCAGACTCATCGAAAAATCTCCCGCTGTCGACAGAACGAGCGTGCCGGTTGCTTCGGGCGGCCGGAGTGTCTGTGTCTGCGTTCCACCCGTCAGTTGAATCTCCCGCAGCGTATAGGTACCTGCAAGCGTATCGTAGTTCAGCGGATTATCTTCTCCGCAGGACATGAAAAGCAGTGCCACGACAACCGTAAACGGTTTGAATCTTCTCATCGCGTACCTCCGGACCCGGCTGTTATAGATGGAACTCAGTACAGCTTCTAGCGAATGATGTCCTCCAGATACGCCCTGGCCGTAAGCAGCCCCTCCTGGTTCAAAGCGGTGCTGCCCATATAGCGGTCGTCTTCCAGCTCGATTGCAAGCGGCCCGTCGTAGCCGAATTCTTCGAGGCGCGCCACAATCCAGATCCAGTCGGCGTCGCCCCATCCGGGAATGCAATACCGCCACCAGCCCTCACCGTGTCCGTATCGCCTGCCGAAGCTCTGGCCGAGGCTGCCGTACAGGTACAGTCCGTCCGACAGCAATTCCGTATCCTTCGCGTGCACGTGCCGGACGCGGTCTCCGAATTCCATCAACAGACGCTGATAATCCACGCCGATCCGGATGAAATGGGACGGATCGTAGCAGATCCCAAGATGAGGCGACGGCACAGCCTCGAATACCGCCCGTAGCGTCTCCGGTGTACATCCCAGATTGCCGTAGCCCGGCGCACCTCCGGGATAGGGTTCGATGGCGAGATTGACGTCCTGCTGTTCCGCATAATCCACGATTTCGGGATATACCTCCTTGAAGATCTCGAAACTATCGGCCCGTGACTGCATGCCGTTGTCCGGGGCCAGGCAGAGAAAAACCACGCCGGAGCCGTGGACGCCCGTATCGTGAATGCGCCGCTTCATCGCCGCGACCGCCCCCCGCCGCGCCTGGGCGTCCTGACTCAGCAGGGCGCCGCCCACCCCCCAGTCGACGGTACCGATCGCCAGACCCGCTCTATCGAAGATTCCGCGAATCCCGGCGTCGACTTCCGGGACGTCGACGGATCCGAAACCGCATTCGCTCGCCCACGCCACAACGCCCTCGAGACCCAACTCCCTGCCCATGGGCGGTATCCGCATCCCAACGTGCATGTCATCCTCCGTGAAAATCGTGATAGAATCGACCGGCTGCGTCCGGCGCGAAGCACATTTCTACACCGACCAGAGATCGCGAATATCGGCAAGGATCGCATCGAGTTCAGCGTGATCGTGCGCATCCAGCGGACCGGTCGCGGCGGTCCTTACACGGGCCGATCGGATCACCCCGCGGCGGCGGAGCACCTCCTTGTATCCGGTCACGCTGTAAAGCATTTCGAAATTCAACAGCGGCAACAGGCGGTTGAATACCTCGCGGGCGCCGGCAGCGTCGCCCGCCTGCCACGCATCCCATACCGCGGCGTGCACGTCCGGGACGTCGCAGGCCGGCATCGTTCCGGTAGCGCCCCGACGCATTTCGTCCAACATGAACCGGCCTGCCGCGCCTCCGAACACACCCGCCACCGAATCCCCGCAGGCTTCGATATCCGCTGAAACAGAATGCGTCACCGGAGGGACTTCCTCCTTGATGTAGATCACACGTTCAATCTCCAGCGCAAGCTGACCCAGCAGCGCGGCGGACATCGGCACGCCGATCGGCAGCGGATAATTCTGCACGAATATCGGCAGTTCCGTCGCCCGGGAAAGCGCATCGTAATACGCCCTAACGCCATCGACCGGCGGCTTGGCGACATAGGGAGGCATGGCGATCACGGCATCGGCGCCCGCGTCGGCCGCGTGTTTCGCCAGCCACACGGCCACCTGGGCGCTCACCCCGGACACGCCGGCGACGAAGGGCAGCCGGCCCCGCGCCGCCCTGGCAATGACCTCGATCACCCGAAGCCGTTCCGGGTCGGACAACGCGCTGAATTCGCTGGCATTTGCGGGCGAGACCAGACCGTGTGCGCCCGCCGCGATTGAAAACTCCACCACGGACTGCAACCCGTCCTCATCCAGCGAACCATCGTCCGAAAACGGCGTTGCCAGGATAACGAACACCCCACGAAACGGCAGCCCAGCCATTCAATTCCCTCTCGCGACAAATAGACGGTCAACCCAGCCCGATCCCAGTCCAATGGTAAGACCGGGTTGGCAGATGTCAAGCCCAAAATCCCCCCGATAATTCGATTGACTTACTCCGCAACCCGGCCTACCATATCCAGCCAACTGAAACGGAACCTCATCTACCGCGGCGCCGATGGATATCAGCCCTGGGAAACTCCTGGAACTGCACAGCTTCATGGACGCGCTCGAACCCGGGGGGCCTCCACGGGCGGCCTTTTTGCGCAGAGCGGCGGAGGGACTGAGCCGACCGTGTGGCAGCCTGGTTGTCATGGATGCTTCTTTCAACCCGATGACCGTGGCTCACGAAGCCATGCTGTTTCGGGCGTCGGAATCGTTCCGGGCAGGCGAAGCGCTGCTCATGCTGTCACACGCGAACGTCGACAAGGCCGTCTACGGGGCATCGCTGCCACAGCGCCTGGCCATGCTCGATTACTATGCAAAACCCTTTCCGAACGTCTCGGTCGTCGGGTGCAGCCACGCCAGATTCGTCGATAAAGCCATTGCCCTGCGTCCTCTCTATCCCGAATCAACCGGTTTGTACTTCGTGGTCGGCTACGACACGCTACTGAGAATCTTCGATCCTCGATACTATTCCAACTTCGAGGACGAACTCGCTGCACTTTTCGACTGCGCCTGCGTGATCGCTGCCAACCGTGACGATATCGATGCTGAGGCCATGCGAAAGCTGGTGAAGGGCCCGGAATTCGCCGCTTTTTCGGACAGAATCCGGTTCATCGGGCTGGACCGCGCTCATTCGCGGATTTCCTCCACACAGGTCCGGGCCCTCAGGAAGAGGGGCGCAGCGGTCGGCCACCTCGTACCGACCCGCATTGCGGAGGCCATGGATGCGCTGGACCTGTACCGCGACTGACGCTACTGCATGCGCGAGACAGCGGCGACGGACGTACTTCCAGCGCAGGTAAACCCTGTTAACTATTGACCCGGAAAGACCTTCGAAAGTTCCAAAGGAGGCTCGGATGAACGGCGCGGACCTGCTGGTAGCGGAACTTCAGAAAAAAGGCATCGCCTTCATTGCAACCCTGTGCGGGCATGGCCTGGACGACCTGGACGACGCCTGCGACCGGGCGGGACTGCGGCTTGTGGACGTGCGCAACGAACAGGCCGCGGGATATATCGCCGAAGCCGTTGGACGCCTGAGCCGCACCGTGGGCGTATGCGCCTCAAGCAGCGGCGTGGCTCACGTGAACGCGCTCACCGGTGTCTGCAACGCGCATTTCGATGGCGCGCCGATGCTGCTTACCACGGGGAGCGGATCGTCCGGCACGGCTGGACTCGGTCACTTCCAGGACCTGGATCAGGTTGCCATTGCGGCGCCCCTGTGCAAGTACGCGGAGACCGTCCACCATCCGGAGCGAATCCCGCAGATTCTGCACGAGGCCTTCGAAGCTGCGATGTCCGGCAGGCCCGGCCCCGTACACCTGACCGTACCCCAGGACGTCCTTGGCGCCGAAATCCGCGCCGATGCCGTCGTCCGGGTTCACGACGCCGGCCATCCCGCACCCACCATCACATCGGGACATCCCGGAGAAATCGACCGTATCGCCGATCTGATCTCACAGTCGGCCCGTCCGCTTCTGGTTGCCGGCAGCGGGACACACTATGCGGACGGCGGCGAGGCGCTGGCGGCGTTCACCCGATTCCTGGCTGTTCCCGTGGTTGTTCCGATCTGGGACCGGGGCGCCGTCCCGCGGCCCATCGAGACCTTTATGGGCGTTGTCGGCGCGGCAAGCGGCGGCCCCCGGCTCCTGCCCGATGCAGACCTGGTTCTGCTGGCGGGCGCGGCCTGCGACTACCGGGTCGGCTACCTTCAACCGCCCGCCGTGCATCCCGATGCGACCGTCGTTCGCATCCACGCGGATGCCTTCCAGCTCAACCGGGGCGCGGGCGGCCACCTTTGCGTTGCGGCCGATCCGGGATCGGCGTTACGCCAGTTGACCGAATCCGCGAAATCACGAAGGATCGCGCCCAGGACGGCCTGGCTCGAGGAAGCCGCAGGGCGCCGGGACGCGTTTCGCCGTCGGTGTCTGGCTGCCCGGAGGGAAAACGGCCTGCACGCGCTCGATATCATCCACGCGGTCCAGGAGGTCCTGACAGACGACACGATTGTGATCATCGACGGCGGCAACATCGGACAGTGGGCCCACCAGGTCCTCTGCGACCGTTATCCCGGCCACTGGCTCACGTGCGGCGCAAGCGGCGTTGTCGGCTATGGCATCCCTGCCGCGATGGCCGCGCGCCTCCTGTATCCGGACCGGCACGTCATCCTCATTTCGGGCGACGGCGCGCTCACGTTCACCGTTGCCGAATTCGAAGCCGCCGCCCGACAGGGACTGCCCTTCGTGGTCCTTCTGGCTGACGATGAAGCGTGGGGCATCACACTCACCGGGCACGAGGCGCGTTACGGCCGCGGGATCACCTCCGAACTGGGTCCGATCGACTACGCGCGGATGGCGAAGGCCTTCGGCGCCGGGGGCGCCCGCATTGAAAGCGCCGGCCAGATCCTGCCCGCGCTGCGGGACGGCCTGGCCGCCGACCGGCCTGCGCTGATCCACGTGCCGGTGGTCCGGAGCAGTCCCGCCGACACATAGCGGCAACGTCTCACGGCTGATTTCGGGGGTTTCGGTTCTACATGACGCCGTACCAGCCGTACTGGTCTTCGGGAACCAGCACGAAATTGGACCGCGCCGCGGGATACCAGGTGTTCGGATTCCGCTCCCGGTGATCGTCCACGGCGCGCACTTCCACAAAGTACATTCTGTTGGCCTCAGGCACCCTCCAGACGATTGACGCGTCTCCCGTCGTTTCGGCCATCGCTTCCTCACGACAGGCTCGATCACGGAAAACCCGCACGTCGTATTCGATCCTGCCGCCGCCCATCTTTATCGCCCGCGCCCAGTTCAAACGGACCTCGCTCCCGCCGACCCGCTGCGCCGGCAACGGCAGGGGAAACGTCGGTGGATGCGCCTTATCGGCCCCCAGATAGTACGAGTAATACGGCTCCGACCCCCAGATGCCGAATACGTAACCCAGAATCCAGAACCGGTCTTCGCTCTCGAGCAACTCGGGATCGTACGCGAAACACTCCTGGGCAAAGCCATCGGCGAAATAGACATCCGCCTTCAGTTCGGCCACGGACAACACGCGTCCCTCCCTGTGCGGCTGATTGGCGCCGAAAAACAGCGCGTCCACAATATGGTCGCCGCCGTCGTACGTGGCCTCCGCGACGACGTGGTGAGAGAGTCCTACCGTCCGCACCGGAATGCCCAGCGCGTCCAGTAGCGCCACCGTGACCGCAACCCCCTGTCCGCACCGCGCATCGTGCCCCTCCAGGATGGCCACCGGATCCCGTGTTTCAGGAATCTGGACTGGATTGTAATACAGCGCCCGATTCACGTACCCCGTAACCTTTTTTACCGCCGCCGCGTCCGAAGAGGCGTCATCCGTAATGGTCTCGGCGAGGTGCCCGAGGTACTCCGCCTTGCCGGTTCTCGCGGCGCGGCGAATCAACTCGGCCTCCATCCCCGGCGGATAGTCCGTTGCCGGACCCTCCATATTCACGATGGGCGGCGTCCACGGCGGATGCGGCAGAAAGAGCGACCTTTCCGCACCGTACGTGCGGCGGTACCGGTTCAGATGCGCACCCCTGTCAAAGGCCGTGTCATGATTGCCGAAACCCGGTTCCTGCGCCGCCGGTTCGCTCTGCAGTACAATCCAGGAACCGATACCCTTTCCCGGATGCCCGGGTTTCGTGCAGGGTATCGTCGTACCCGTAATGGCGAACCGTTCGCCGTCCGTCCAGTGATAACACAGCAGCGGGACTCCGTCCGGCTGTTCGGGCGCCGTCAGGTAGTCGAAGGCTGCCGTATCCGGGTCGAATACCAGAAAACGGTCCAGAAACCGGGGAGGATTCCCGTCGATGGTCAGAGGCCCGGCGGGAATCACGATCCGGCCCGTTTTCGGATCGAGCCGGCTCGGATGCATATAGGTACTCAGACAGATATAGGCACGGCCCCCGAAGCCGAACCCTCCACCCATGAATCCGTACACACTGCCGTGGTCGGGCGCGGGGATCGGTTCTTCCCAACGGCCGCGGACCGGGTCCAGCGGCAGGATCCGGCCCCTTGACACATCCCACGCGTAAAGCATGCCGCGATGCATGAGGTGCCCGGATAGCGAGGCTTCCGGATAGGGACCGGGGCGCTCGTCCACGAATCGTTCCTCACCGGGATCGAACCTGACAATTCTGGAAGGGTCGGTCATTGGCGACCAGACCATCTCCTCAATACACCATCCGCCCGCCAGTTGCCCTTCGAACGGACAGTCCACGACACGCGCCTCCGCCAGCGGACCATCCAGAACCAGAACCCTGGATTCCGAGCGCTCGAAGAGCAGCACCTTTCCGCAAGGCGTCTTGAGTCCGTACCAGACGATGGGCCGGGCGCCGGGGATCCGCCGCTTTTCGCACGCCCGACGCTCCGGATCGAATACCAGGTAGTACGGCAGGTCTCCCAGGGTGAGCAACAGCTTGCCTTCCCACGCGATAACCTGGATGATCGACCGACCCGCCATATCGGCGATCGGAATCTGAACCGTCTCCGCCGTACGTAAATTATGACCCGTCAATCGGTTGCGGCCACAGCCCTCCCATAGCCAATCCGATCCGTCAACGTCAACTCCGAACGGTCTTCCGGTTTGGATCTCGTCATGCCTGTACATCCACACCTGATTTTCCATCGGCCGTCCCTCGTAGGCGGCGCTACCCGCCGAAACCCTTTCTGTTACGTGGAATGCTTGCCCGCACGCGAGTCGCCCCACCCTTGACAACCCACTAAAAAAGCCCATCCGGGCTGCGGAGCAACTTAATCAGCGGACCGCCAAACCGGTTGACAAATCATAAATGTTCACTAACTTACGCCGATATTCGACTCACGTCACCTTCCGCTCGATGCTGACGATTCACATCAGGGAGGCCCCCATGGGTGTTATTACCGTGTCAAGAGAATACGGCAGCGACGGACGATCGGTCGCTCAGAAGGCAGCTGATCGGTTGGGTTATCTCTGCATGAACAAAGACCTGCTGGTGGAAGTGGCCAACGAAGCGCAGGTCCCGGTGTCAGAAGCCGAACGCTTCGACGAACGCCCTGAACATCCCGCCATGCGAGTGGTTCGGAAGTTCCTCACACCGGGACATCCGGAAGCCATTACCGGCCTTTCGGAGTACGAATGGTGGGCGACCGCCACGGTGCCCGAACTGACCGGGCGAAGCGTTACCGTTCCGCACTTGCCGGACGAGGAGGCCTTTGTCAACATTACTCGTGAAGTCGTTACGCGGCTGGCCGATCGTGACAACGTGGTTCTGGTGGGTCGGGGCGGGCAGGCGCTGCTGAGAGATCGGCCGGACACGCTGCATCTGCGGGTGGTTGCTCCCATCGATTACCGGATTCAGGTGGTCATGGATCGGGAAGACCTGGCATCAGACGCCGCTGCAAAACGCATCCGCAAGATGGACGAAAACCGGAAACGTTATCTCAAGCGACACTACGGAATCGCCTGGCACTCATCCGAAAATTATCACCTGACCCTCAATTCCCGGCAAACCGGAATCGAAGGCGCCGCCAGCATCGTCGCCGAAGCCATGCGGTATACGATGAAGGCGAGGCGAAACTGACCGCACCCGGCCGGAAAGCGGTGCACAACGCACAAAGATGCCCCGGGGATCCCTCCGGGGCGTTTTGCTGTTCAGTCAACCTGCCCTTCGCTATCCTTCGTCTCTGAGCATATCCACCAGCATTTCCAGCGCCGCGATATATCCCCGCCACTTGAATCCGGCAATCTGTCCAACCACGATCGCCGAAAAGCAGGAATGCCGCCGGAACGCTTCCCTCGCGTGTATATTTGACAGATGCACCTCAACCGTCGGCAGCCGGCTGTCTTCGACCGCATCGCGCAGAGAATAGCCGAACCCCGTCAGACCCGCCGGATTGAGGATGATTCCCCGGACGCGATCCCGCGCCTCGTGGACCCTGTCGACGAGAACGCCCTCGTGGTTGGACTGCAGGAACTCCAGCTCGCAGCCCACCTCACTGGCGCGTTCCTCGAGCCTGGTGTGGATCTCGTCCAGCGAAACGAGACCATAGTGGTCTGCCTTCCGCTTCCCAAGCATATTCAGGTTAGGTCCCTGGAGCACGAGTATTTTCATGTCGATTTCTCCGTCTGCAATCCGAAACGCCGCGTGTTCGCATACGCTCGCGGTTCACGGAACAGGACCCGCCGGACCGTCCGAACCGCAGGCGGCGCCGTCAATTCGGAATCCGTTGCGGCTAGAGATATCCCGCGCGGTCATCCCGCAATGCCGCGACAACGTCTCTCACGCGCTGCGCCCGGTCGCGCCGGCAGATCAACAGCGCGTCGGGCGTATCGACGACGATCAATCCCTCCACGTCCACCAGGGCGATCAGCTTGCCCTCGACGCCGTACGCCGTGTTGTCCCGTGAATTCAGATTCAACACCTCGCCGGAGACCAGATTGCCCTCGGTGTCCACGGGAAGGATATCCGTCAGCGCGCCCCAACTGCCGATATCGCTCCAGTCGATATCCGCCTCCAGGGTGGCCACCCGGGGCGCTCGTTCAATGACGGCATTGTCTATGGCCACCTCCGTCATCCGGGGGTATTCCCGCGCGATGACATCCTGTTCCGACCCGGTCCCCACCGCTGCCTGGATGCGCATCAGGACGCTGTGGAGTTCCGGCTCAAACTGCTCGAACAACGCCAGGACCGTACGCGCCTTCCAGACAAACATGTTGCTGTTCCAGAGGAAGTCGCCGCTCTCAACGTATTGCCTCGCCGTCGGCTCATCGGGTTTCTCCCTGAACCGCGCCACGCTGTAGACCGGCTCCCCGTTTACCCGCCTGGCAACGCCGCCCTTCCGGATGTAGCCGTACCCGGTCTCCACGCGGGTGGGTTTCACCCCGAGCGTAAAGAGGGCGTCGGGATCTTCCTCCACGGCTTCTTCGGCCACGCGAAGCAGCCGGCGGAACTCACCGGGCCTGCCGATATGGTGGTCGGAGCCCAGGCTGGCCACGGTACAGCCGGGGTACCTGCTTTCGAGAAGTACGCATTCGAGTCCCACGGCCGGTCCGGTATTGCGCAGCGCCGGCTCGACGATCAACCCCGTCCCGGGCAGTTCGGGGAGCTGTTCACGTACCAGCCCCACCAGGTCGCTTCCGGTTGAAACGTGGAGGTTGCGCACGTCCACCAGCGGCCGGATCCGGTGCACAGCCTCCTGCAGCATGGTGCGTTCCCCCACCATCCTGTGGAACTGCTTCGGCCGCGACGTCCGGCTGTAAGGCCACAGGCGGGTACCGAAGCCGCCGGCCCGAATGACGAATTTCATTGCGTTTCCCGTGTTCCTGCCGAATTCCCGGATACCGTAGGATTCACTCTCACTGCACGGATGGCGCCGCCGCACGCCGCGTCTTCCACCGCAAGAAACAGGCCCGGGCACGCGGATTCCTCCGCCTTCAGGGCCAGATTCAACGCATATCTGGCGTTTTCGACGAGGTCCAGGTCATCCACGCGATCCAACTCGATCCACCGCAGCCGCCCTTCGTTACATTCCTGCAGGGACTCGCGATCGGTATGCCCGGAGAAAAATACGACGGTCGTGACGTCGCCGTCTTCGAACCGGGTCAGAACGACGCGGATCTCGAGGTTCTCTATATCTTCCGCTTCGATGCCGGCTTCCTCGCTTACCTCGCGGAACGCCGCCGTTTCCAGATCGTTTATCTCGCCGGCTTCCGCCCGGCCCCCGACCCCCGTCCACCGGCCCGGCGCGAACCTCTTGCGGGACCCGCGCTCAAGTAATAAAACACGGTTTTTCCGAAACAGAAAAACCGCTACGTAGACGTTCAGACCCGCACTCACGTCAGCCCCTCATGTGTTCGCCGCCCGGAAATCGAACGGCGGGGCGACAGGGTCCCCGGCCGCGCGCCAACTCAGGCGGGATCCGTGGTCATACCCGCACCTCCGCGCCGGATCGCGAGTTCAACAGCAGTGAATACAGCCTGGCCAGCGTCTGCCGCATCTCGTTGCGTGGCACGATCATGTCGACGAATCCGTGCTCAAGGACCTTTTCGGCGCGCTGTGCGCGACGGAGCGCCTCCAGTTCCTCCTCGCCCACCGAACTACCGGTAATCCGCTCGCCCGTAAAGCCGATCAACGCGTTGGGCTCCGCGATATTGATATCACCGATCAGGGCATAACTGGCGGACACACCGGCGGTCGTGGGGTCCGTCAGAATGGAAATGAACAGCAACCCCTCGTCCGCGAACCGCGCGAGCCTGGCATTGATCTTGGCGAGTTGCATCAGAGAGAGAGCGCTTTCCTGCATCCGGGCGCCCCCCGATCGGCAGATCAGGAGGAGGGGCAGACGCTCCGTAATACACCGATCGATCAGCCGGCAAAACCGCTCGCCCTCCGCCGACGACAACGTACCCATGATGAACGCGGGTTCGTGGATCCCCACGCCGACGCGCCAGCCATCGATCTTGCCGATGCCCACGCTGACCGCCGCGTCCATGCCCGTGGCCTTGCGACCCTCCCGGATCCGATCGGCATAACGCTTGCGATCTTCGAATTGCAGCGGATCGGCGGACTTTACCTCCGTGGCGATCTCACTGAAGGAGCCTTCGTCGAGGATATGGTCCAGGTACTCCCTGTACCCGATCCTGAAATGTGCGCCGCAGTGAGGACATATCCCGAATGCCTGCCGTACCTGCTTGCTGTAAAGCGTCTGATGGCACCGTTCGCACTTGATCCAGAGATTGTCGGGCATCGTCCGGCGGACAAGCGTCTGGATCCCGGACTTCAATCGGTCAAACCAATTCACAGTCACGTATCCTTTAATATCCGTTGCGTTTACCTCTTTCCGCACCGCCGTAACCGACTGAGGCGGAACGCGAAATATACTCCCATTGCCGGATTGACACAAGAAAATTAATACATAGCAGGCAGTTAGACGGATCGCTTGCCCGGACCCGCGTTTACGTTCCGGCGCGGATCGTGTACGGTTTGCGCCTCGTTACTCGCCCGTGATCGCTGCCAGGTCATATAGATTTTCTGTTGACTTGCTTTCGTGCATCTTATAGTTTTCCCATCGCGATCTGCCGGTTGACGTTGCTGAACGACCATCCGTTCCCGCGCCTGCGGAACCCCGTCTCTGAACGCCGCCGCTTACGATCGCAATCGCCTCGGGTACGGAAAAAGTCACCCACTCCGAATTGGAAACCATTTCGTGCTGACAGAAAGCCTCAAGGTCTTCTGCGACCTCATAGAAACCCAGAGCTTCTCCAAGACTGCCCTGCTCAACGACGTCAGCCAGTCCGCCGTCAGCCAGCAACTCAAGAGCATCGAAAAAAGACAGGGTCGGCAACTCGTGCAGCGGGAAAAGAGACGCCTTTCCCTTACCGCGGAAGGCGAAATCTTCTACGACTATGCGCGGGACATCGTCCGTCGCTTCGATGAAATGCAGCACCGCTTGCAGGCGTTAAGCGGAGAGGTTTCCGGTACCGTAAGCCTTTCCACCATTTACAGCGTGGGCATGATGGAACTGGCCCCGTTTCTGAAGACGTTCATCAAGACCCATCCCAAAGTCAATCTGCGGTTGTCATATGCTCAGGCAAGGAATATTTACGACAACGTGGCAAGCGGTCAGATCGATCTGGGGCTCGTCGCCTTTCCCGGTTCCCGGCGAAACGTGGACGCGGTCCCGTTTTCTAAAGACCCGATGGTGGTAATTTGCGCTGTGTCCAACCCGCTCAGCGTGCAGCCCGACGTCAGCCCGGGTGAACTGGCCGAACAGCCGCTCATCCTGTTCACACCTGAATTCCCGACCAGGACGGCCGTCGACCGTTACTTCCGGAAACACGGCGCGACCGTCCGACCGGTCATGGAACTGGACCATATCGCTACCGTGATCCACGCCGTGGAGGTCGATATCGGAATCTCCCTGGTGCCTTCATCGGCGCTGCGACAGGGCCGGTTCAAAGATACCCTCAAAGCGATTCCGCTTCGCGGCGAGCCGTTGATACGCACGCTGGGCGTCCTTCAACGAAAGGGCCGCAGTCACTCCATGGCCACGCGGAAACTGTTCGAAACGCTGACCGGCGCCAATCTTTAAGAAGCTGTCTTAAAATTCCCTGCGGTCTTCGCGCGGCTGCAAAAGCGCCGGTCGGCGTTGGTCAAACCCACCCGTATAGACAAATATGGGCGGATTTGCCCGCCTTGACCGCCACTTTTTCGCTCGCGCTCGGGAACTCACCGGTAATTTTAAGACAGCTTCTAAACCGCCGCAAAGACTCTCCATAAGGGTAAACGGAAGATCCTGGGCATCGTCCACATCAAATTAAACAGGAGCCCTGATGTCACTACCGGACAGGGAAGAGGCCTTTCAACTGTTGTGCGAACACACGAAGAATCCGAACCTCGTCAAGCATATGCTGGCGGTCGAGGCGGTAATGCGGGCCTACGCCCGCAAACTCGGACAGGACGAGGATCTGTGGGGCATTACCGGGTTGCTTCACGATTTCGACTACGAAAAACACCCCGGCCCGGACGAGCACCCGATGGTCGGCGTCCGCATCCTTACCGAAAAAGGATATCCCGCGGACGTCATCCACGCCATCAGATCTCACGCCACGTACCTAGGCGTGCCCAGGGACAGCCTGCTCGACAGGGTCCTGTTCGCCGTGGATGAACTCAGCGGCTTCATCGTAGCCGTTACGCTGGTACAACCTTCCAGGAAACTGGCGGACCTGAAAACCTCGTCCGTACGCAGGAAGATGAAACAGAAAGGATTCGCGCGGTCCGTCAGCCGGGACGACATCCTCACGGGGGCATCGGAACTCGGTGTGGATCTCGACGAACACATCGCGTTCGTGCGTGATGCAATGGCCGGCATCGCGCACGAACTGGAACTCTAGAATCGCGCCCCCTGTGGGATCCCGACCGCGTCGATCCCCGCCCCGGCGCCGTCCGCCTACCGCTTCAAAACGTATAGCACCCCGTCGCCGCACGCCGCCGCAATTTCCGGAACACCGTCGCCGTCCACGTCCGCCGCGGCAATGGTCAGCAGTGCGCCGCCGGTTTTGAACCGCGCCAGCGTCCGTCCGTCTTCGTTGGCGAGGAGATGCACGACACCGTCCTCGGTCCCCGCAGCGACCTCGAGTCTGCCGTCGCCGTCGAAATCGCCAACCGAAATACAACGCACGACCTCCCCGAGGTCCGCCCGCCATACAACGGTCCGCCCGTCGCCCTTTACCACGTATACGTTGAAACTCATCGAAGACGCCACCACCTCGTCCAGCCCGTCGCCATCCATATCGGCCGTGAGGACCTGCGTCACCTCATCTCCCGTATTGAACTGCCAGAGGAGCCTGCCGGTTGCGTCAAGGGTGTGAATATGCGTATCGGCCCCCGCGAAGACCACTTCCCGCATGCCGTCCCCATCCAGATCACCCGCAGCGGTGGAATTGGTCCGCGGTCCGGTCCTGGGATGGTACGACCACCGGATCGCTCCGCTGCCGTCAATGCAGTGCCAGCGGTGGTATTCCGTTCCGGCAATGACCTCGTCCCTGCCGTCACCATCGATATCCGCCGCGCAGCCGTGGGTGGATGAGTGCACGGTCATCTGATACCACAGCAGCTTTCCCTCGTGGGTGAACGCGTAGTAGCGCCACGACTCGGCTCCCGCAATCACTTCCAGTTTGCCGTCCCCGTTGATGTCGCCTGCAAATACGGTCTTCAGCATTGGCTTTCGGTAGTAGAGCGGGATCTCGTAGTCCCATTTCACGTCTCCCTCGGCGCTGAGCACGTAGACCTTCGTATCTGCGGACCCTGCAATTACCCGTGTCCTGCCGTCACCCGCCAGGTCCGCGGCCCACACGGATCTCACCTCGCCACCGGTGCGGAAACGCCAGAGCGCGGCGCCATCCCTCAACGCACAGACCGACGCGCCCCGGCCGCCCGCCACCAGGACGTCCGATCCATCCCTCATAAGGTCTGCCGCGTACAACGAGAGAAACGGACCTTCTTCTCCAAAGGTCCACAGCGTCTTCAATCGACCGGCACGGCCCCGGCCCGGTCGGATCAATGCGGGCTGTGAAACGTTCGAGCGCGCCGCAACGGTTGCCGCCCTGCGCAGTGACAATACGGCGTCCGGCACCACCCGGAATCGACGGTCGCCCGCGGGCAATGCAAAAGACACCATGTCACAGGAAACGGACGCATCCACGGCCTTTCCGTCGACAGTTACGCCCGAACGACCGTCCGACCACAGGCACAGCCCGGCGCCCTGACGGGCGGACGCCCGACCCTCACCCCGAACCGGATCGTACTCCACGGACACCGGCTGATCCGAACGCAACTGTACCCCTCCCCACGCAACCCGGGTCCCGTCGACGACCGCGATCCGCGACGGAGAGACCATGAACTGCGCCGCGGCCACGGTTGGACCGCCCGGAATCTCGACCGGGACATCGGCTTCCCCCACGCCGGCGTAGACGACCTCCTCGCCGCCGTCGACCCGGACGGCACCATCCGTCAGCCGCGTCATTTTCAAACTCCGCGTGGCCGGTTCACCGCCGCAATAAAGAAGGTTGAAGAACCGATAGGTCTCACGCGTCTTCAATCGCACATCCACGATCTGCTGAAGGACCCGCACCACCGGTTCCGCGTGCGGATAGTCCGTCCAGTTTCTGCCCGTTTCCTCGTCGTCCTCCAGCTTCAGCGAAGGTCCCTTCAATCCCTGGATGAAAAACCGCTCTCCGTCCTGTTCCACTATCAGGCCGCCGCCGCGCAATGCCACGTCGCCCAGCGTCTGCCAGATCGCTCTGAAACCGAAGTCGTCGTCCGACAGGGCTTCCATCTCATCGATCACCAGGAAGAACCTGCCCCGGCTCCAGAGGATGTTCCGGTGCCAGTCCACCCCGCTGTAGTTGCGCAGCGTGGTCTCCGAGAAGCCCGATCCGTCGAAGTTCCCGGCGCGCTCGAGCTCCGCGAACGGCGGGATCTCGGCGGACTGTCCGTTCCTGAAAACCAGCACGCCGTTGTGAAACTTGGGTAACGACTTGATATAATCGCAATCGGCCAGCCAGATCCGCCGCCGCTGAGTAATGCGGGAAATCGAATTCCCGTCGTAATGTTTGTGCCCTCCGTTCGAGAGCCCGTCCAGGAACAGATACTGCGCCATCGGATCATAGCCGTCCCGGAACACCACTTTATCGACGGTCTTATTCAATGGCAGATGGTCTTTCCCCGTATTCGACGCGTAATACAGCGGATCCACCGGAAATACCTGTGTGCCGTCCAGATCCGAAGGCTCGACCGGGGCGACCCGCCGGTGGTATTCGTAAGCCGCGAACTGAGGCTCGACGGCCGTCTTCTTATCGAGCATCCACTGATATCGACCGTCGCCCATCGCAAAGACGGCAGCCCGCAGGTAGGGCAGTTCGCTCCACCACCCGAAGGGCGAGGCATTGTCGCCATAGGGCAGCGCATAGCCCAGATTGTCCGATGTCAGGACGGCGTAGTCCGCCGCCTTCCGGGCGCACCCGTTCTCGAAGAACGTCATATCTCCACTGGACAGCGAATACCTGGTCAAATGGTAATGCGTCAGCCACTGGTATCCGCTGCAATCTTCGTGGGGCTTGAACGCCTTTGCCTGGAACCGGAAACACGCGTCGGACAGCGCCAGCCACGCGTCCGCTTCCGGAATTCCGTAATACTTTCGGAAATACGTGCCCGCGTAGTGCAGCCCCAATGCGGCAAACGTGGTGTGGTTGTGCCTCACGTGGGGAATTTCCATATCACCCACGTGAGACACGCAGTCGCTGATGAACTCGAACAGGATCCGTGTAATCCGCAACCGGTCGTCCTCCGAGATCACCGGGCTTTCCTCTACGAGGTCCCACCCCGGCATCACTTTATGCAGCGCAAAATCCGCGTCGAATCCCCAGATGCCGCCGTAGTTGTCCGGATCGGACATCGCATGCCGGTACATCCGGTACACGAGGCGTTTATATAGCTCGGCGTGTACGTCTTTGCCGGTAAGCCCGTACAGCAGCCCCCGCTCGCCGATCCGGCCCCATAGGCCCGTATGTTCTCCGCGACGCAACGCCTCCTCCGCGGCCTCCATCTCCGAATCCACGTCGGGTTCGTCCTCGAGGCCGGGAATCTGCAGCGCGTCGGCCCCGAACCTGACCTCGAACAGAGGACCCGTCGAAAGCGTCTCCCCCGCTTCCATACCCGCCAAAAACCGCCCCACCGCCGCGCGTACCCCTTCCAGGTCGCTGCCCAGGAGCCCCACCGCGTTTGCGCCGTTTCCCCAGGGGTCGTGCATGGTCTGAACGAGGTATCCCCCGCGCCCCGGATACAGGTCATCCGCGGGGGTATAGTTGTATCCGTAGAGACGGCACACCGCGGGGTTCGTATTCACGTTTCCCAGCAGAATGAGATTCCGGTCCGGCGGCGCGGTCGTTTCGGTCACGATGGGGACATCGGCGCCGGAAAGATCGCGGATATTCGCCTGCAATTCGGATGCCAGCGCCCGGTAGCGCGGCTGGTCGGGAGAGACGATGGCCGACGCGGGTCTGCCTCGGTCCACCAGCACGGTATCCGGGTAGCGCCTCTTGGGCCGTTTCAAACTTCCGGGTAAACCTTTCGTATCCGGCATGGCTTCGTCCTTTCGAATCCTTCAATTGTCGACAGACGCTCAAAATCCCGTCTATCCGTCGCGAAGTCGGCGAGGTGTTCCGTCCCGCGGCAATAACGCCGTGACGCGACATTATATCTCAACGAACTTTTCAAACAGGAAGAGCCCGATCAACAGAAAAACCAGGGCGGAGAGAAACGTGTACGCGATCAATGCCGTGCCGGTTGGAAGACTTTCCAGCGGGCCGTACACGAAATAACCTGCCATCATCAGATAGACGATTACGCACGACACGAACGAAGCGGCCGTCACGAGGCCTCTCAGGCGCGACGCCGTGTACTTCGCGCCCTCCACGGCCGTAACGATGCCGAGGGACAGGAGCGCGCAGGATCCCAGAAACCCCGCGGCGTACCCGAAAACCGACGCCGGCGTGACGCCAAGAAAACCCAGGATCTGAGATACCTCTTCCCCGGGGGCGCGTGCGACCACGGCGTAGACGCCTGCGCCCGCAATCGCGAACAGGAAGAGGCCCATACTCAGAATCGCGGCGAATTTGCAGAGGCACACAACCGCCGCACGGACGGGAAGCGCGAACAGCAGATAAATTGTATTGCCCCGCCATTCGCCGTTGAACGAGGAAGCCAGCAGGAAAGGCAGGACACACATGATCGCCCACAGAGGTAAAGACGAGAACAACAGGGCCCAAATCTGCGTCTCAACGGACAGCAGGACCCAGCCCTGCAGCACCAGGGTGCCGATGGCAAGGATGCAGGATAGATTTCTCGCATCCCTTAACTCCTTTAAATACAGCGTAATGAACATCTTCATTCCCGGGTACCCCAATGCGTCAGGCGACTGCGGTTTCGAAGATCTCAGAGAGAGACTTCCCGTGTTCCTCTTGCAATCGGTCCTTCTGACCCGCGACAAATACCTCACCGTCGCGCAGAAGCAGCACGTCTTCGATAAACGGCTCCACTTCGGATACCAGGTGGGTTGAAATCAATATTGTCTGCTCCGGATTCCGAAACTCGCCGAAGAGGCTGTTCAGGATGCGCCTGCGTGACGGCGGATCGATACCCCCCAGGGGTTCGTCCATCAGCACCACTTCGGAAGACCAGGAGAATGCGGAGACGACTTTCAGCCTTGCCCGCTGCCCTCGGGAGAGGGCGCCCACCCTGCGGTCTTCGGGCAGATTCATGAATTCCAGCAACCGCCTTGCCCTTTCCGCGTTCCACGTGGCGTGGAACGCGGAAAGGAAAGCGAGTTGTTCTCCCACGCCCATCCGGGGATAGAACGGATCGACCTCGGGGAGATAGGCCACCACCGGCTTTGTGGCGAATCCCGTCGGGGTCTCGCCGATCCGCGCCTGCCCCCGGGTGGACCGCGTCAGGCCGGCCAGAATGCGGAATAACGTACTTTTTCCGCTTCCGTTTTCTCCAAGCACGCCCAGCACCCTGCCGCGCGCCACAGTCAGCGACACGCCCCTGAGCGCCCATGCACCCGGGTATTTCTTCCACAGGTCTTCGACGCAAACCATCCGCGCGCAACTCCGAATAGAAAAATGGCCGCCCCGGTACCCAATCCGGAAGCGGCCGAATTCAGTTCGCGACTGCCAACGACGCCCGCGGGATTCAGCGCAGATCGCGATCGATCAGGAACAGCCCGTATCGATCGTCACCCACCAGTTCCAGCTTCTTTACGATAGCGCGAAGCCGCGCCTCCTCCTCCACCTGTTCGTTCACGAACCACTGCAGGAACGTATTGGTCGCATGGGCGCGGTTCTTCATGGCCAGATCGACCAGGTCGTTGATCCGACCGCTGGATTCCTGTTCGCGCCGGTAGGCCTCCGAGATCGCATCCAGCGGAGAACGCCAATCCACGGCTGGTTCGGAAATCGAATTGAACCCGACCGGCGCCTCCCGCTCGTGCAGGAACTCGTAGATCTTCATTGCATGCGCCATCTCGCGCTGGGCCTGCTTTCCCATCCACCTTGCAAATCCGTTCAGATTGACCGATTTGAAATAGGAGGACATGGCCAGGTAGGTGTACCAGGCGAGGAACTCGCTGTTGATCTGTTCGTTCAGCGCCGATTGAATTTCCTTGCTAAACATCAACTCCCCCGATTTTTTGGCTGGAGGCGTCCCCGGGCGCCAACGGCGGGCCCGAACACGTACCGGCATGCAGATCCGACGCGCGGATCGCTGGAACCCGGCGCCTATTGGGGCTGAGGAACCTTGCAGCATTCCGGCAGATTCGCGTAGACCGTGCTGTCGGCAGCAGCCTGATTCGCCTGATAGCCCGCCCCCGTGATTGCCTTTTCCAACGCCGCCAACTCGGTACGCGTCGCATCGTAAGTCACGTTGACAACCTTGACATCCATGTCAACGTCCACCTCAGATACGCCGTCCACCTTTTTCAATGCCTTTTCTATATTGTTCGCGCACATCATGCACTGTGCCGTGGGGACGTTGATCCTGGCCGTACGCGTCTCGGCCGTGGAACAGCCGGAGACGGCAATAAGGGAGAACGCGAACACACCGGATAGCAGAACAGCAACGGACTTGCGCATGGGTCTGTCTCCTTTGAAGAAAGGGAAGGCTCGGGGCTTTCCCTCAGTCTGATGCCATTAACTCCGAATATATGACAACGCCCGTTGATAATCAATTCCCATCTTTCAACGATCGGCCCTTCCACAACGCGTATATTGCGGGAATCACGATTAGCGTGAGCAACGCGGAGGAAGCGACCCCGCCCACCATAGGCGCGGCAATGCGCTTCATGGTCTGCGACCCGATGCCGTGTCCCCACATGATCGGCAACAACCCCAGCAGCGTTGTCAGCACGGTCATCATTTTGGGCCGGACGCGCTCCACCGCGCCGGAAACCACCGCCGCGCGGAGATCGCCCATATTCATAGCGTCACCACGCGTCCTGCGGATGCGATCGTACGCCTGGTCGAGGTAGACCAGCATGACCACGCCTGTCTCGGCCGCCAGTCCGCCCAGCGCGATGAATCCGACGCCCACCGCTACGCTCATGTTGTAGTCCAGCAGATACATCAACCAGATCCCGCCCACCATCGCGAACGGCAGGGACAGCATGACGAGCAGGCTTTCGAAGATATTTCTGAAGTTGAGATACAACAACAGGAATATAATGCCCAGGGTGAGTGGCACAACCAGCCTCAAGCGCTTTTCCGCCCGCTGCATATACTCGTACTGGCCGCTCCAGGTTATCGAATAGCCGGGCGGAAGCGACACCCTCTCCAGCACCGCCTGTTGGGCGCGTTTCACGTAGGTGCCGACGTCGATACCCTGGATATCCACGTACACCCAGGCGTTCAGGCGCGCGTTCTCGCTCTTGATCCCCGGCGGTCCTTTCCTGATCCGGATGTCCGCGAGTTGCTGGATGGGAATCTGCGCGCCGGTGGGCGTGGGCACGAGCACCCGGCGCAGTGCGGGCAGGTTGTCGCGCAGTTCCCTGTCATAACGCAGATTGACGGGATAGCGCTCCAGGCCTTCAACGGTCGTCGTAATATTCATCCCGCCGACGGCGAACATGATTACGTCCTGTACGTCTCCAACCGTGAGCCCGTAGCGCGCGGCTTCTGCCCTGTCGATTTCGAAATCCAGGTAGTTTCCGCCCACGACGCGTTCGGCAAACACGCTCAGAGTGCCCGGCAGATCGCGGACCACCCCTTCGATTCGCTCGCCCAGGCGCTGCAACACCTCCAGGTCCTCACCCGCGACTTTCACGCCGACCGGGGTCTTGATACCGGTCGACAGCATGTCGATTCTTGTCTTGATGGGCATCGTCCACGAATTGGTCAGGCCGGGGAATTGAATCGCCCGGTTCAACCGGTCGATCAGCTTTTCCGGCGTCATGCCCGGGCGCCATTCGCTTTCCGGCTTCAGCGTAATGGTGGTCTCGATCATTGAAAGCGGCGCGGGATCGGTTGCGGTCTCGGCGCGCCCGATCTTTCCGAATACGTCCTGGACCTCCGGGAACGCCTTGATGATCTTGTCCGTCTGCTGCAGCAATTCACGTGCGCGGGTCACGGAGATTCCAGGCAGGGTGGTGGGCATATAGAGAAGGTCTCCCTCGTACAGAGGCGGCATGAATTCGGATCCGATCTTCTCCAGTGGAAACAGCCGGTCCAGCCTCACAAGCGCGCGATACGCCACGCTGCGCGGCGTATCCGAGAACCGCTCGAGTACCGTGCTCCTGAACGGAAAGAGCGTCACGAACATTACTGCCGCCGCCAGCAGAACCGTGGCGACCCTGTGCCTCAAGACCCATTCGATCACCGGTCGGTAGGTCCAGATGAAGAACCGGCTGCCGGGATTCCGCGCCTCCGGCCGGATTCTGCCCCGGACGAAAATGCTCACCAGAACGGGAACGACCGTGATGGAGAGCAACGCCGCCCCGCCCATCGCGTACGTTTTCGTATAGGCCAGGGGCTTGAACAAACGCCCCTCCTGGGCCTGAAGCGTGAACACGGGAAGGAAGGACACCGTGATCAACAGAAGCGAATAGAAGAGGGCGGGCCCCACCTCCCGTGACGCGCGAGCGACGATCTCGAGATGGCTTCGCTTCCCTTTGTCCTGCTCGAGGTGTTTGTGCGCGTTTTCAATCATCACGATCGACGCATCGACCATCGCGCCGATGGCGACCGCAATTCCGCCCAGCGACATGATATTGGAACTCACGTCCTGCGAATACATCATGCCGAATGAAATCAGCACCCCGGTGGAAAGCGCGAAGATCGCCACGAACGCGCTGCGAAAGTGCAGCAGAAACACAACGCAGACAAGCGCAACCACCGACATCTCCTCGATGAGCTTGTTACGCAGATTGTCGATGGCGCGGCGAATGAGCGCAGACCGGTCGTACGCCGTCTTTATTTCAACGCCTTCGGGCAAACCGGGCTTGAGCGACTCGATCTTCTCCTTGACCCGATCGATAACGGCCAGCGCGTTTTCGCCGTATCGCATGACGACGATTCCGCCCACGACCTCGCCCTCGCCGTTCCATTCCGCCAGGCCCCGCCGCAGTTCGGGACCCAGCTGAACCGCGGCGATATCGCCAACCCTGACCGGCGTACCCCGCGCGTCGACTCCCACGGCGACGTTTCGAATATCCTCCGTCGAACGCAGATACCCCAACCCGCGAACCATAAACTCCGTTTCACCGAATTCCACGATGCGACCGCCCACGTCGTTGTTGCTCCGCCGGATTGCCGACCGGACCTTCTGCAACGGAATATTGTAGGCCAGCAGCCGGTTGGGGTCCACGGTCACCTGGTACTGTTTCACGTACCCGCCCACCGCGGCCACCTCCGCTACGCCCTGCACGCTGCTGAGTTCGTAGCGCAGGTACCAGTCCTGGATTGACCGAAGTTCCGAGAGGTCGCGGCGCCCCGTGCTGTCAACCAGCACGTACTCGTACACCCATCCGACCCCGGTTGCATCCGGGCCGAGACGTGGCGAGACACCGGCGGGCAGCCGGTTTGAGACGGTGTCGAGCGCTTCCAGAACCCGGCTTCTGGCCCAGTAGATATCCGTGCCATCCTCGAAGATCACGTAGACGAACGACAGTCCGAAGAAAGAATACCCCCGGACGACGCTTGCCTTCGGCACGGCCAGCATCGCTGAAGTGAGCGGATAGGTCACCTGGTCTTCCACCACGCGCGGCGCCTGTCCCTGAAAATCTGTCATCACGATCACCTGCACGTCCGACAGGTCCGGGATCGCATCCAGGGGCGTGTTCAACATCGCGTAGACGCCCCAGGCAATTGCAAAGACCGTGGCCATGATGACCAGGATACGGTTCCGAAGACTGAGTTCGATGATCTGACCAACCATACGAGAAACTCCTGCTGTTGTTCGGTTCGTGAGTCAGGTAGCCTGGACACCGCCGGCAAGAAGCAGCAAGGACAGCCATCGGCTCTAAGCCGTCAGCTTGAATCAAAAACCCGATCAATTGACGTCTGCGCTGTGAAGAGTCGGGGTCGGAACGGGCGCAATGCGGGCACGTCGACAAGCTCACAGCACGCGGCACAGACAGCGCAGGCGACGCAGCGGTTCAGTACGACCCGCCGCGAAAACGGCGACTTTCTTCAGGATCTCTAGTGTTGATGACCCTCCGACCCCATTGCCCCGTGATGCCCGCCCATGGTCCGCAGCGCCGCCTTCAGGTTGCTCTCCGAGTCGATCAGAAACTGTGCCGACGTGACAATTCGCTCGCCCCCGCTGAGCCCCTGAGTCACCTCGTAGACGCTGTCCGCCTCCACCCCGAGTTCCACTTCGCGCGGCGCGAAACGACCTTCACCGAGATCCAGAATCACCACGCTTCGCGCTCCGGACCGGATAACGGCCTGGACCGGCACGACCACGGCCTCGTTCGCCATCTCGGACCGGATTTTCACGGTTGCGTACATTTCGGGCTTCAATTCCAGCTCCGGGTTGTCAAATATCATCCGTACCTTCGCGGTGCGGGTTTTTGGCTCCAGGAAGGGATATATGTAGCTCACCACCCCTTCGAACACCCGACCCGGCGCATAGGCTAGCGTAACCTCCGCCGACTGTCCCTGCATGATCCACGGCAACTCGTACTCGTAGATATCCGCATGGATCCATACGCTTGAGAGATCGGCGATGCGATAGAGGTGTTCTCCGGCCTTGATATGGGCTCCGTCGTATACCGCCCGGTGTACGACCACGCCCTCCTGGGGAGAATGGATCGTCATCGTCCGCTTCGCCTTCCGCGTCTGCTCCAGCGCTACGATCTGCGCCTCCGCGATATCCCAGTACATCAGACGCTGCCGGGCCGCGGCCAGGAGCGCCTTCGCTCCCTCGAGCGCCTCGACGGACCCGCCGTCCTCGAGCCGCCGGACATAATCCAGCGCGGTGAGGTATTCCTCCTGCGCGGCCACCAGTTCGGGACTGTAAATCTCCAGCAGGGGCTGCCCTTTCTTTACTTCCTGTCCGGTAAAGTCCACGAACAGCCCTTCCACCCATCCGGTTACCTTGGTATTCACGTCGGTCATCCGGGTTTCGTCATAGTCCACGCGGCCCATGGTGCGGACTGTCCTGCCTACGGGCATCCGCTCCACGACTCGGGTCCTGACCCCCATATTCTGAACGGTGGACGGATCGATTCTGACCTCACCGGATTCCTCCCCGTGGCCGTCCTCGTGTCCCGACCTCTCCGGCCGGTCCATCACCAGGTCCATGCCGCAAACGGGACAGCCTGCGGGCCGGTCCGAAACCACGGTCGGATGCATCGGACACCGGTAAACGGCAGGTCCCGTCTCCGGGGGCGCGGTACCCTCCCCGCCGCCGAGCCATATCCCCAGGACGATTCCCGCGCCGAGCGCGAGAACCGCCGCAATGACGTGCTTTGTATTCATGACGCGACCTTTCTGTTTATCAACGCGCAATGGCTCTGATTCGGAGGTGCAATCACTAAAACAGTCGCTTTCCGACAATCGCTTCCAGTTTCGCCAGTTCCTTTTCGCGTTCGATTACGTGCCTGTAATATTCGATTTCAAACTGGAGAAGGGAGACCTGGTTGTTCAAAAGCGTCAGAAAGTCCACTTTATCGACCTGATATCCCGCCATTGCCGATTCGAGAGACTGCTGCGCCTGAGGCAGTATTGCACTGCGGAACAGTTCTGCTTCGTTCCAGTGCCGGTCGACTTCAAGGCAGACCTCCTGTACACGAAACTGTATTTCCCGGCTGACGTCCTCCTTCTGCGCCTCGACCATTCTGATGTTTGCGCGCGCCTCGGCAATCTGATTGTCCCGTTTCCGTCCGTTGAAGATGGGCAGGTTCATGCTCACGCCGAACGACAGAAAGTCGCTGCCTCGCACGGGATCCGGCGCCACGTGGGCGCGCTGCACGTAGCCGAGACGAAACGTCAATTCGGGCCGTCCGGACCGTCGAGCCGCCTGTTCCGCTGCCACCCACCTGGAAACGGTATGACCGATTTCCTTCAGCAGCGGGCGGTGCGCCAGGGCCATACGCCTGACGTCCTCTGCCGACAGGTCGAATGGCGTCGCCGTCACCTCGCCGGTTGCACTCACGGCGGTCTCCATCGGCCGGTTCAAGACCCGGTTGAGCCGGGCCTCCGCGAGCCTGCGGTCCGTATTCAGCCCGATCAGACGATCCCGCAGCTCGGAAAGCGATACCTGGGCCTTCAGGACGTCCTGTTGAAGTCCGCGACCGACTACGTATTTCTTCTCTGCGATTCGAACCAGGTCCCGGAGGAGCGCCCGGTTCCTTTCCGTTACTTCAATTGCCCGGTCCAGGAACGCCAGCGAATAATATCCCTGCTTCACGAGATTGACGATCGTTCCGGTCCGGTCCGCAAGGACTTCCCTGGCAGCGCCGGCGGCGAATTCAGCCGCCTGCTCTTTCGCGCGCAACAGGCCTGGAAGCGGTATCCGCTGGCTGACCGTCAACTGCTTGCCGGACATATGCGTACTGTTGAAATCAAAGCTGTTGGTCGGCAGGTTTCGCAGATCCAGTCCCAGCATGGGATCTTCAAGCGCGCCGGCCAGGGGCACCCGAGCTTCAAACGCGGCCAACCGGTGTTCAAGGACCTTCAATCCGGAATTCCTCGCGAGCGCCGAGTCGATCAATACCTCCAGGTCCGGCGCCCCGGCTCCGGCGACGCGGGGAAATTGGATCAGGCATATTCCGATGAGTCTCAACAATCCCGTCAAAACGGTTCACCTCCGTTCCGGCAAGACGCGGCTGCGCGAACGCGAAACCACACTCACCCGGACTCGAGTGGTTTCATTGAGGCATTGAATTTCAGGCGATACTTTCAGCGGGAATTTGAAATTGCACCGCGGAAGACGCGGCGAGCAGTCCGTTGATAACGTCGCTCTGCAGGCGAGGCCGACTCAATGCATCCGAAGACACGACGCGGGGGGGGGGGGGGCCGGCCCGGCGGCGGGGGGGGCGGCGCCCCCGCCAACCCCCCCCCCGGCCCCCGGCCCCCCCCCGGCGGCGGGAGGGGGTGGGGGGGTGGGGGGTGTGAGG
>JAPPNU010000001.1:0-47542 GCA_028873695.1 Gemmatimonadota bacterium
AGTATTTCGACCGCAAGGGCCGGCCGCAGCCCGGATGGGCTTTTTCAACGGGCTGTTAAGGGACGGGATTCCGCAGGCGGCATCGCGTGACGACGGGGGTGCTCCCCGACGGGCGGGTCGGGCGCCTTCTACCAGACGATCGCGTGGGCATCCACCACCGGTCCTTCAATGCAGACCCGTCTATATCGATGGTCTTCCCTTTCCGCTTCCCGGTATGCCACCACACAGCCGACGCACGCGCCGAATCCACATGCCATATGGTTTTCCAGGGATGCCATGCACGGCAGACGACGTTCTGCCGCGATCCCGGCTACACGCGCCATCATGGCGTGTGGACCGCAGGTAAGCACCTGGGTGTCGTCCTGCAGCACATGGTCCGGAATCAGGTCCGTCACCGGGCCCTTGTGCCCGAGGCTGCCGTCGTCCGTGGCCAGCCGCCGACACAGATCGGAAGGAATCACACGATCCATCTCGGGCATCCGCTCTTTGCTCGCCGCGCCCATCAGGAATACCATGGCATCCCGGCGTTCGCTGTGGAACCAGGCCATGAAGGCAAGCGGAACCAGACCGACCCCTCCGGCGACCATCAACAGGCGGCCGGCGGCGGGCGGGACAAAGGGCCGTCCGAGCGGGCCGAGGAGGTTGAGGCGATGACCGGGCCCGGCGTCAGCCATTCGTCGCGTGCCCGCACCGACGGCGTCGTAGACCACCTCTATCCATCCCGCTTCAGGGTCCGCGCGAAGTGCGCTGAACGGACGTCGAAGATACGGCGACCCGCCCACGTCGGTGCGGACCTGCACGAATTGGGCGGGACGGCACGTGCGGGCGATTTCCGGTGCGCGCAGGCGCATCAGGTAGACGTTTCGCGCGATCTGCCCGCTGTAGAGGACTTCTGCGTCTTCCTGGTAGAAATGGGGAATCATTGGACGAAAGCGTCACCCGAGCTAGCCGAAACGTCTTAAGAAGCTACCTGGAAGCGGACTTGAAATTCCGAGCGGTCTTCGCACTGCTGACGTGCAACATTGTGGTTTTGCGCCTCTTGTGGCAATGGATCCCAGCCACTGATTCTTCACGTATTTCGTAGTTTCGCGTCGTTTCGCAGTCTCGTCGTTTCGTCTTTCGTAGTTTCGTATTCTCGTAGTCTCGCAGTCTCGTAGTCTCGTCTTTCGTATTCTCGTCGTTTCGTATTCTCGTAGTCTCGTCTTTCGTAGTCTCGTAGTCTCGTCGTTTCGTATTCTCGTAGTCTCGTCTTTTCGTAGCCTCGCAGTCTCGCAGTCTCGTAGTCTAATTCCCGCGCCTGCTTTCGGAATCCCTCCGGCCTTGATCATTTCTCCGATCCGCTCCCGTTGAACTGTCGTTTCGACCGGCCGTTTCCGCGTCCGTGTCGGATTGCGCGATGGCTTTCAAAAAATCGCCCTTGAGGCTCTTCGACGCGAGTTCCGCGAATTCCGTGAGCGGATAGCCGTCGACGAGTTTCTGGTAATAGACCCGGGCGGAATCGGGGTTCTCCAGGCGGTTCGCAAAGGTCCACGCGATAGTATAGAGGGCTCTGGCCGCAAAAGGGCTCTTCGGATATTCCAGTGACAGTTGTCCGAGAATATCCAGGTAGCCGGACGGATGGACGCCGCCGGCCATCAGCGATTCGGCCTCGCGAAACCGCGCTTCCGCCCTCCCGTCGTCCTCGAGGGCGTTCGCAAGCCGCTGACGGGCACTCACGGCGAAGGGGTTGACGGGGTACGCGTCGATCAGTTTCCGGAACGTCTTCTCGGCCGCTTCCCGGTTCTTCAGACTGTCCGCGTAGATCAGGCCAATGGCGTACAGGGCCTTTGGCGCCAGTTCGGAATCCAGGCTGTCGGCGATTTCGTATGCCTTGCGATAGGTGGCGAGCGCGGAATCCGTTTCCGAGAAGTTGAACAGATACATCTCCGCCACGTTGAATAGCGCCTTGAGACCCTTTTTCTTGCCCTTGGCGGCCGACTTTTGATACCGCTCCAGCTTGCCCAGGTCCTTTTCCCGGTCTCTGGCCGCCCTTCCCGCGTCGGAACCCGGGTTTTCCTTTCGAGCGCTGGCGAAGAGCTCTTTCGCCTTTTCCATGTCTCTAAGGGACGTTTGCGCCACCATGGCCAACCGGTAGTAGGCTTCGGCGCTGTGTTCGGTCTTCGGATTGCGCTCGATGACTTCATTATAGATCTCGTCGGCGATTTCCCGGTTGCCCATGAGTTGGTACAAATTGGCCCGTTTGAGATGGACTTCGGGCTCATATGATTTCAGGCTCTTGACCTTAAGTATGCGGTTGTACGTGGCCAGGACTTCTTCATGTTTCCCCTGAAGTTCGAGAATGCCGCCGATCCGGAGGCGGGTTTCGAAATTGATCCTGTTCTTCGGTTTCGACTTCAGGACGCGGCGATAGGCCAGCAGCGCGTCTTCATACTGTTCCAGGTTAAACCTGGCGTTGCCGATACCTGCCCAGATCTTCGTGGCGAGTCCCCTGGGCCTTGTCTCCAGCAGCTTCTGATACGCGTTAATGGCGGCGGCGTAATCGCCGGCTTCGGCTTCGAGTTCGGCCAGCGCGAGCCGGGCTTTCCCTGTAAAGTCAGGATCGGCGCTCTCACTGACGTTGGCCAGTATCGGGCGCGCTTCTTCGGCCCGTCCCGCCGCCCAGAGCGACAATCCTTTCCAGTAGAGGGCTTCGGTGAGCAACAGGCTTTCCGGGAAATTGTCCTGCAGTTCCTGGAACTTCAGCAGCGCGTCGCGGTAGCTGCCGCGCCAGTAGAAGGCCTTACCGATCAGAAGGAGGCTGTCGTCCACCCACTTGCTGTCGGGATGCCGGTCGAGGACAATGGACGCCTTGCGTATGGCACGCATATAAAAATCGCGGTACTGGAACACCATTTGTCGGCTTTTGTGGCCGGTGGCGGACACGTTCTCGGCTTCCTCTCTCTTGCGTTCGGCCTCCTGGTACTGTTTTCGGGCGTTGTAGAAGGTGTTGTAGTAGACACACCCTGAAAACAGGGTTCCGGCAATCAGGACGACGCCGGGCATGAGGATCTTCCAGTTGGATTTCATGCGTTTTCTCGCCTTTCCTTCCCGTGGAATTCCTGGAGTGAACGAATTCTGACCGTGCCGTTTTTCTTGAGGGATTCGATGCCGGCCACCGCAGCCGATGCCCCCGCCAGCGTGGTCGTGTACGGGATGCCGTATTGAAGCGTGGCCTGGCGAATCCGGTGATCGTCCGCTTGCGCCGCCTCACCGGCCGGCGTGTTCACCATCAGGACGATCGACCTGTTCTTAATGGCGTCCAGGATATTGGGACGGCCCTGCTGGATTTTGAGAATGGACTCCGCGAAAATATTGTGCGCCTTGAGCCGGGCGTGGGTGCCGCGGGTCGCGACAATCCGGAATCCAAGCTCCGACAGCCGGCGGGCGACGGGGATCACGGCCTCCTTGTCCCGGTCGTTGACAGAGATGAAAACGGCGCCGGAGGTGGGCAGCCGCACGCCCGCGCCGAACTGAGCCTTGTGGAAGCTCAGACCGAAGTCGGTGTCGATACCCATCACTTCGCCCGTGGACTTCATCTCGGGACCCAGGAGGGTGTCCACGCCCGGGAACTTGGCGAATGGCAATACGGCTTCCTTGACGGCGATGTGATCGAAGGAGATTTCTCCGGTCAGCCCCTGTTCCTTCAGGGAACGGCCGACCATGGCGCGCGCAGCCACCTTGGCCAGGGGAACGCCGATTGTTTTCGATACAAAGGGCACCGTCCGGCTGGCGCGCGGGTTGACCTCGATAATATAGACCTGATTGTCCTGCAGGGCGAACTGCACGTTCATCAACCCCACGACGTTCAGTGCGCCGGCCAGCGCATGGGTATGGGCACGGAGTTCATCGAGGTGCTCCCCGGAAATGTCGTACGGCGGCAGCACGCAGGCGCTGTCGCCCGAATGCACGCCGGCGCTTTCTATATGCTGCATGATGCCGCCGATCACCACCGATGTATCGTCCGCCACGGCGTCCACGTCGAACTCATGCGCGTCTTCGAGAAAACGGTCGATGAGGATGGGATGCTCGGGCGATGCCTGGATCGCCTTCTCCATGTAATCAAGAAGCGCATTGCGTTCGTAGACGATTACCATGGCCCGCCCGCCGAGGACATACGAGGGCCGGACAAGCACCGGATAGCCGATGGCATCGGCCACGGCGACGGCTTCGTCCACACTCGTGGCCGTTCCGTTTTCCGGTTGGGAAATGCCGAGTCGCCGGATCAGCGCGCCGAATCGCTTGCGGTCTTCGGCCAGATCGATGCTGTCCGGAGACGTCCCGATAATGTTGACGCCTCCGCGCTCCAGGTCGCGAGCGAGGTTCAGCGGCGTCTGCCCGCCGAGCTGTACGATGACCCCGTCGGGTGCTTCCAGATGCGCTATGTTCAGTACGTCTTCGGCCGTGAGCGGCTCGAAATAGAGTTTGTCGGAGGTGTCGTAATCGGTACTGACGGTTTCGGGGTTCGAATTGACCATTATCGTCTCGTAGCCGTCTTCCTTCAGCGCGAAAGCCGCGTGTACACAACAGTAGTCGAACTCGATGCCCTGCCCGATGCGGTTCGGGCCGCCGCCCAGGATCATGATTTTGGGCCGTTCCGAGCGGATGGCCTCGTTTTCGTCTTCGTAAGTCGAATAATGGTAAGGCGTATACGCTTCGAACTCGGCGGCGCACGTGTCGATGGTTTTATATACCGCCTGGACCTTCAGTTCTCTACGGAGGGCCCTTACGGTCCATTCACTGGCGTTCCAGAGGTGGGCAAGCTGCCGGTCACTGAAACCGTATTGTTTGGCCTTCATGAGATGGTCGCGGCCGATTCGGGCCCGGAGGTCTTCCAGGGTTCGTTGTTTCCGGTGCATACGGCTGTCAGACTCCTGAGAAGCTGTCTTGAAATTCACGCGACGAGTCCCGCGAGTTCATTTTCGAATTCGGTGATCTGCCGCAGGTTGTCGAGGAACCACGGGTCGATACCCGTCAGGTCGTACAGTTCGGATACGGGCCAACCCGCATCCAGTGCGGCTTTGAGATAGAACAGTCTCTGGGAATTGGGTACTCGCAGCCTGTGTTCGATCACGGCGCGGTCAAGCTCGGCGAGTGCCAGGTCCTTCCCGTCGCCCCCGAATCCGGCGCGGCCGATTTCGAGGGAACGCAGGCCCTTCTGAAAGGCCTCCTTGAAGGTCCGGCCGATGGCCATGGTTTCACCCACCGATTTCATTTGCGTGCCAAGGAGGTCTTCCGTCTGTGGGAACTTTTCGAAGGTCCACCGCGGAATCTTGACCACGCAGTAGTCGATCGTCGGCTCAAATGACGCGGGCGTTTCCCGGGTGATGTCGTTCCGGATTTCGTCCAGGGTGTATCCCACGGCGAGTTTGGCTGCGATCTTCGCGATGGGGAACCCCGTGGCCTTCGAGGCCAGCGCCGAACTACGGGACACCCGCGGATTCATTTCTATGATGACGATGCGTCCGTCCAGCGGATTCAGCGCGAACTGAATATTGGATCCGCCGGTTTCCACGCCGATTTCCCGGATAACGGTGATGGATGCGTCCCTCATGGCCTGATACTCTTTGTCGGTCAGGGTCTGCGCCGGCGCGACCGTAATGGAGTCTCCCGTGTGGATTCCCATGGGATCGAAATTCTCTATGGAACAGATGATAACCACGTTGTCGTTCAGATCGCGCATGACCTCCAACTCGAACTCTTTCCACCCGATGATGGACTCTTCGACCAGGATTTCCGTTGTGGGCGAGAGGTCCAGCCCCCGAACCGCGAGACGTTCGTACTCTTCGGCGTTGTAGGCCGTGCCCCCGCCGGTGCCTCCAAGCGTATAGGATGGCCGAATAATGGCGGGATAGCCGATTTCGTCGACGATATCGCGGGCTTCTTCCGCGCTGTGCGCAAATCTTCCTTTCGGGAATTCCACGCCGATACCTGCCATTGCGACCTGGAAGCGTTCCCTGTTTTCGGCCTTCTCGATCGCTTCGGCATTCGCGCCGATCATCTCCACGTTATATTCATCGAGGACGCCGCTGTTGTAGAGCGCCATCGCCACGTTCAGTCCGGTCTGTCCGCCAAGCGTGGGAAGAAGCGCTTCGGGACGCTCCCGTTCAATTATGGCCGCGCATACTTCCGGCGCAACCGGTTCCACGTAGGTCCGGTCCGCCATCTCCGGATCCGTCATGATCGTAGCCGGATTGCTGTTCAGCAGGACGACCGTATACCCCTCTTCCTTCAGGGCCTTGCATGCCTGCGCGCCGGAATAGTCGAACTCACAGGCCTGGCCGATGACGATCGGCCCGGAACCGATGAGCATGATTTTCTGAATGTCGTTGCGTCTGGGCATCGTTGCGGGAGGGGACTCCGTCTATGAAATGGAAACGGTCACGGGCGGCCGGTCATTTTCTTAAAAAAAAGCCTGCGGCTGTCCTTGAAAAAGGAGGATGCTCGCAGGCGGCGTGGAAACGTATGGCGGACTGCGTCTCAGACATTTTGCAGCAGAACCAGGTAGACCAGCAGGAGTATGAGGAGCAGCGTGACGGCAAAGCATGTCTTCAGGAAAAAATCCTTTACCCTGTTCCGGGGCGCGTCGACTCCGATGGGCAGCGCAGGCGAGGATGGTTCCGGAAGCGTCCCCGAAAACCGCTCCTGTTCGATGAGTTGCTCAAGTTTCGGATCGCATTCCCGGATAACCCTGAGAATGAGGCGCTTGTTTCGGGCCGCCCTTTCCGCGTACCCCCCCTTGAGAGATGATCGGGCCCCTGCATTGGAGATAAGAAGGTCCGTGTCGTCCCTCGACCCCGAAGTGTCTTCAACCAGACTGAGCGCCCTGGCTCTGGCGAGTTGCTCGGTGAGTCTGCGGGTTTGTTTCCTGTCGTGTACGTTTTCGCGAATAACCCTGCCGCAGATGCTCACGAAGCGTTCCATGTCGGCCCTGATTTCACCTTCCGTAAGACCGGAGAGATAGGACTCCTCGATCATCTCGTCGATGCTTTCGCGGATATCCGGCATGGGTCTGGTTCTCAGTTTAACGTATGGAATTGAAGATATCGGTCTTTGTCCGCACCTGTTTCGATGACACGGCCGGCGCCCGGCAGCGCCGCCGCGACGTCGCCCGCGATCAGTCCGGCCTGGCCTGTTCGTTCTGCGCACAGGTCCCCGGCCAGACCGTGCAGGTAGACACCCAGACAAGCCGCTGTTTCCGCGTCCAGGCCCTGGCCGATCAGAGCCGCGAGCATCCCGGTAAGTACGTCTCCGGATCCGCCGGAAGCCATGCCGGCATTCCCGCTGGGATTGACGTACGCGCGTCCGCCGGGCACAGCAACGACGGTGGGTGCGCCCTTCAGGACGACGATGACGCCGGCCTCGCCTGCAAGCGCCTGCGCCGAGCCGACGGGATCCGAACGAACGGCCTCTTTGCCGAGACCGGTGAGACGCGCGAATTCCCCCGGATGGGGCGTCACTACGGTCGGCGCCGTCCTCATTCTCAGGTTTTCCGGCGCGCCGGCGAGCGCGTTGATACCGTCCGCGTCCAGTACGAGCGGCGCCTGGATATCGTGAACGATCCGCCGAACCAGTTCGACGGTTTCGCGGTGCGTGCCCAGCCCGGGTCCCAACGCAACGCAGTCGGCCGCCTCGACCAGCCTCTGAACGTCGCCCCGGGCGCGAAGGGCAAGGCAGCGGTGTTTCCGGACCTCGGGAAGCGGACGCGTCATCGCTTCAGTGACCTTGACTTCAAGGATATCGTTCAGGCTCTCCGGCACGCCGACCTGAACCAGACCCGCGCCGGACCTGAGCGCCCCTTGAGCAGATAGCGCCGCGGCGCCCGTGAAACCCGTTGAACCGGCGATGATGACCACCCTGCCAAGATCGCCCTTGTGGGCGTCCGGCGGGCGTCGCGGCAGCAAGGCCGCGCCTCCGTGCGCCGCGATGAGCTGAACGTCGACTTTTTCGGCGGCGACAGCCGCGTGGGGCAGTCCGATGTCCGCGCAAGACAGGCTTCCGCAAAGGGACCGGCCCGGAAAGCGAAACTGCCCGATTTTCGGGAATCCGAAGGTAACCGTGCGCGCTGCGGCGGCGCAGGGCCCATCCGCGCGGCCGGTGTCCACATCCAGGCCGGACGGGACGTCCACGGCCAAAATGGGACAGGCAGCGTCCCGAAGCGTTTCGATTGCACCGGCAATGACCCCGCGGGGGCCGCCCCGGATCCCGGTACCAAGAAGGGCGTCTACCGCCGCGGACGATTCGGCAAGCGCGGACCGGATTGGTGCAAGATTTTTAAATTCAAGGATTTCTTCGATTACAAGGCCGTTCGTCCGGGCTCGATCCAGATGGTGGCGCGCGTCGCCCGTGACCTGGACTTCCCGTGCCAGCAGAAAGGCGGAAACCGAAGCGCCGGCAGCCGCGGCCAGGTTGGCGATGACGAATCCGTCACCGCCGTTGTTGCCCTTGCCGCAAAGGACGACGATTCGTTTGCCGTGAAAGCCGCCGATGAGGTCGCTGAGTACCCGTGCGGCGCAGCGTCCCGCATTCTCCATCAGCCGGATGCCGGAAACCCCGCGTTCGATGGCTCCGCGGTCGATGCGGGCCATCTGTGCGCCGGTTACGAGCCTGGCATGAACCTGGGGCACCGGGCCTCCGTGGGATGCTGTCTGAAAACCCCCAGCGGTCATCGTGCGGCCTCAAATGCCGACAGAATCCGGACCACCTTGGTGTCCTGTCCCAAAAATTCCTCACCATTCGACCGCCGATTCATCCCGTTTCGCTACGTTCCCTTCGCTCGCCGACCTTACGCAGGTCGCCTGCGCTCTGGCGCCTTGCGAGCCGGGCGACTCGGCGGTCGAATTTCGGCAACTTATTTCCGGGACAGAACACTAGAACGCCTCAAACTTGACTAAGAAGCCGCTTTAAAATTACCGGTGAGTTCCCGAGCACGAGCGAAAAAGTGGCGGTCAAGGCGTGAAAATCCGGCTATGAGAGGCGAGCAAGCGCAGCCTCGATCTCGTATGACGGGTGGGTTTGACCAACGCCGACCGGCGCTTTTGCAGCCGTGCGAAGACCGCTGGGAATTTTTAGACGGCTTCTAAATGATACAGGAATCGCCCGGACGGCGCAACACCAAATTTGTACAGCTGAAGCCGGCGGAAATAGACGCCTTCATCGGGCAAAAGCGGGGATGTCCGGGCGGCAACCCGAGAGTAAATTAGAGAGACAAAGGTCTTGACAGAGAACACCCGTTTTCTATAGTTTTTTCACGGAACCGCCGCGGATGTCTGGATCCTGTCAATGGTGACGGTGGGGTGACGGAGTGGTCGAACGTGGCGGTCTTGAAAACCGTTGATCCTAACCGGATCCGTGGGTTCGAATCCCACCCCCACCGCCAATTCAATCAGGATTCGTCATTTTTCAGGGACGTAAATTCGAATATACGCAAGTGAATAAAGGCGATTAGACTGCTGATTACCAGGATACACCTGGACACTGTACGTGAACTGAAAAAATGTCCTTCATGACGACCATTTCGGCCCCTATCGAAAGGTTTCGTCGCGGTGCCGCGTTGCAGCTTTTGCGGAATTGAGGTTAAACTATACCCGGTCGGTACTTTATATTTGCAAAACGGATAGAGTTCACTTAACATGCGCGCCTGCAGATTCGGTCCTTGACGCCAGCCTTATTTTTTCAGAACGAGCATAGTGAGCCGTAGTCCCGCGACTGAGCCGGTTACTACGGGAAGGAGAACCGTCATGATGAACGCTCGAACACTGTCCACTCCGGCATGCCTGATTCCTGCAGCCGGTATGCTCCTGCTGGCCGCCGTCTTTGCCAACGCACCTCCCGCCCTGGCAGATTGTCCACCCCCTCCCGGCGTGACTTCCCCTGTGGCGCCGAGTGTGACCGCGCAACAGGTGGAAGACGGCAGCGGCAGTCTGAAGGACTTCACGCTGGCCGCAAGGGAACAATTCGTTATGCAGCTCCAGACGGCCGAGAATCTGGGACAAGTGGTCTACTATGGATGTCTCTTTCGGGAAGAAGGGAGCTATTGGCATTCCGGTTCCACCTACATCGTGGTTATGAGGGCCGATGGCAGTGTTTTGATTCACGCAAAGGACATGGCATTGTCGAGCAGGCGACTCAACCCCCTTATTTATGCCGAGATCCTTTCTTCCCTGGGAGTACCCTCAACCGTTCTGGCCAACCTGACGTCTCACGATTCTGCTATTGCCGCCAAAGCAAATGCAGACGTGGTTAATGTATTGACGCAAGGACCGGATGCCGCATTCGACGCGACGGCCCCTCTACCAGGCCTGCGACCTGGCATACCGGGCGCCTCCGGCTATGCCGCCGCATATTTTTCGGACTTTTTTAGAGGCCCGCTTGTGATGATCGCCGGTTTCGAGCTCAATGAAACTCACGTAATTGAAGAAGAGATCGATCACATAACCCCGGCCGTTACCGCCAGGGACGTGGTGGATCGAGAAACCCTGAAAGCCTTCGTCACGGCAGCCGGGGAGTACTGTATCGAACTTCGGAAAACCGGCAATTTCCCGGGTGGGATAGCCAGGATCGCACTTCGGGATCCGGACGGGCCCTGGAGACACGGTTCTGTGTACATCTACGTCCTGGATACGACGAGCAACGTCATCCAGATACACGCTGCATTTCCGAACCGATACGAGCTTCGACCTCTGATACCGACCGTCCGAGACGCGGTTACCGGTAAACTCATACTGCCGCAGGTCATCGAAGCGGCGAAAAGTGATCCGGAGGGCGGCTTCGTGGAGTATTACTTTGACGATCCCAATGACGACACCGATAGCGCCGATATCCCAAAGGTGGGATACGCTCGCGAGTTCAAAACGCAAACCGAGTTGGGCGGAAGGGTCGTCCCGTACAACTTCATTATTGGGTCGGGTTTCTATGGACGCGCAGCCGAAGTTGTCACGACGGAGCCCAGCACGGTCGTGGAGGCCACGGTGCTGGGTGAGTCCGTCGAGGGGCTGGACGTCGAGTTTTCGCGAGCCATCGCCGGGCGCCAGTCCGACTACGCCTGGAGTACCGTCACCGATGCTGCCGGCCTTCTGTCGCTGACCATCTCCAGCGCGGATGGAGTGAGTGGTTACTATCGGGCCCGGGCCACCAGCGCCGATGGCGAGGTTGTTGGTCAATGGAGCAGCATACCTCTGAACGAAGGCCGGCGCCAGGCCCTGGAACTGACGCTGGGTGGTGGCGCCAGGGTCGTTCGCGTGCAACAGTTGGCCACAGCCGGACCGGTGTCCGCGGCCAAGCCGGCGTTCGCCGGCGGGTCCGTGCCGGAAGCCAGCGGTCTGTCGCCGAATGTGCCGAACCCGTTCAACAGCGCCACGCTGATCACGTACCATCTGTCCGGTGCGGGTCCGGTAAAGCTGGTGATCTACAATGTGCTGGGGCAGCCCGTACGGACGCTGGTGGATGAGTCTCGCGCCGCGGGCAGCTACCAGGTCAGATGGGATGCGCGCGACGAGGGCGGCGTGTTGCTGTCGACGGGTGTATATATCGCCCGTCTGAGCTACCCTGGCGGTGTGCAGACGCTACGGCTGCTATACCTCAAGTAGCGCGAGACGATTGCGTGCGGGACGTATTCTCCTGAGAACCCGTCCGGAAACACCCGATACGCCATGATCATATGGCTTGCGGGGTTTTCAGACGGGTTCTTTTTTCACGGGGCCGCAGACCATATCGAAAACCAGTGAGATGGTATGTGGCTGTTGCTGAGATCCACGCCATGCCAATCGAGGAACATTTTGTGCCATTCCGGTTTCGCCAGGGCGAATCCGTACACGGTCACGTCCGGGTTGCGCTTCAGAATCGCGGTAGCGGCGAGGGACAGCGTCATTCCCGTGGCGACGAAGTCGTCCACGATAAAGACCGTGTCGGCATCCACGAAAGCCGAGCGATAGTCGGCCTGCTCAACCAGCAAGGCCCTGAATTCAGGATAGAGTCCTCCTCTGCCCGTGGGCGGATGGACTTCCTTCCGCAACAACCCCGGCTCGTAACGGCAGGCTCCGGCGCACCGACTTGCGAGCATCGCGATCGATCCCTCAGTATCCGCGGTTTTCTCTGAGGAGCGCAGAGCTGGCGCGAAGACCGTCCTGGCAGGCTTTAATTCGAGACTTTGAACAAGAATGCCTGCGGCGTGCGCCATGAGCCTCACACCGCCCCGGGTCGACGCGTCGTCAGGATCGAATTTGAATTTCGTAAACCGGACGCTCCACGCGTCGTCGGGGCGATCTTCAAGTCTGTATCCGATAGTAAAAGCGGCGGACAGGTTGTCGCTATACGTCAGCGTGTCGTATCGAAGCAGGTTATGGAAGATGACGGGAAGCACGGACACTACTGACGCCCTCCAAGACGCCGGTCAGTACGGCGGGATAGGTGTCCGTCTTCCGCCCATGGATACGCTGCTTCTGCCGGAGCGGAACCACGAGTCAGAGAACCGCGCCTGTCCATCAGATGCCTCCTGCTATGGACGGTACGATGAACACGCTGTCTCCGTTTCTGAGATGGATGTCTTCGTCTTGCATGAATCGGATATCTTCATCATTGAGGAAGATATTGAGGTATTTTCGAATCTCTCCATTCTCAACCAGCTTGTCCCTGATACCCGGATGTTCCCTTTCCAGGCTGTCAATCACGTCGTCTACGGAGATGACATCGGCGACCTCGACCGTGGCTTGATTGTTCGTCCACTTCTGCAGTGGCTCCGGGATGTGTACGGTTACCGTCATCTTTCGCCTCCATTCCAGGGTTTTGTGTGACGATTGGCTAAAGATTCAGGACGTTCAGAACATCTTCCACGGGCTCGAATCCACTGATTTCAACGGCAAGTAAAGGAACGGGACAGGTTCGACGGTAACGATTCAGCCAGATCGCGGTCAAACCGCATCCTACCGCTCCAAGAACGTCATTGTCCCACGAATCACCTATCATTGTCGCCTTCTTCATCCCAAGCTCATCAAGCGCGTAACGGAAGATCGCCGGGGAAGGTTTTTCCGCTCCCACCTCCTCCGATATCGCCAGCGCGTCCAGGGGAAAAAGGTCGAACAGTTCCAGCTTGAATCGCTGAAGCGGACAGCCGTTCGTGACGACCCCGATCTTCGCCCGTCCCCGCAGGGCATCGAACAACCCCTCGACACCAGGCACAAGCCTGGGGTTGGACTGCTGCGCCCTCGCGTAAGCCGCTGCAGCCTCTGCCACACGGGTTGTTTCCTGGTTGTAACGCCGGCAGATGCCGTGTATGTGTAAACGGCCCGCTTCCTCGGCGGACAGGCTGCCGTCGAGCGTACGCGGATAGGTCAGGTTCAACTCCTCGTCGTGAGCAAGTTCGAGTTCCTCCAGCGAGACCCGCTTGAGGCCGGTCAGAATCTCCTGAACCGCGCGCAGCCCATGGCGACGAGAGTATTGGAGGTCGATCAGCGTGTCATCGAGATCGAACAGAACGGCAGTACGCATCGCTCTCAGCCTTTCCGGTATCGGTTTATAATGGGTACGAAATATAACGACCTGATGTTGAATTTCCAGTTGGATTCATTGAGTCCTTGATGATTGGTGAAATTCGCCGCGATACGCACTGGCGGTTCACGGCGGGCTGCTCGCTCCGGCCGACGACCGGCAACTAGAGACCCTGGGTTAAACGCAGACGGCCCGAGGTGAAGGGGCGGCCGAATCCGATGTACAGGCAGGGCTTTTGGGCCTTTTCGTATTAGACTGCGCCGGTTCCCCAACGCCTGGCGAAATCGTCTCAGCATCACAGGTTTTCCTTGATTTTGCTGGCACGTTTTGGTAAAATTAGATTTCTCTGAATCCTTTATGCGGAGAGGTGCTGGAGCTGGCTGAACAGGGCGGCCTGCTAAGCCGTTGTAGGGATAATTCTCTACCGAGGGTTCGAATCCCTCCCTCTCCGCCAAGAAAACAAGCGGCACTGAGAAAGAAGAAGGAAAAAGGAAGAGGGCCACCACCCTCGCCCCGATGATTCAGCGACATTTCGTGCTTCCTGTTTCTCGCGTCAGGTTGCCGACCGCGGGATGCCTATAGCACCCGTTTCAGTGCCGGCACGTGGGCGATTCGCAGAACGCTCACTACCAGTACAACAATGGCGTGGATACCGCTGTTCTCGTCTCACGTCTTACCTCTCACGTCTCACCGACTCTTAATGTCCAAACCCGTTCTTCGATTCGCGCCGTCGCCCACTGGCGGTTTTCACGTGGGCAACGCCCGTACTGCGCTCTTCAACTTTCTCTACGTCCGGCATTACGGGGGGCGGCTGCACCTGCGGATTGAAGATACGGATCGGGACCGGTCCACTGAGGCCGCTCTCAAGACCATCCGGGAAGGACTGGACTGGCTGGGGATTGCTTTTCACGGCCAGCCGATTTTTCAGTCCCAAAACGCCGATGCGCACCGAAAAGCGGTTGACCGGCTGCTGGAAACCGGACACGCGTATTACGCCTACGAGACCCCGGAAGAGGTGCGAGCCATGCAGCAGCAGGCGCAGGCCGAGGGGCGGCGGGTCCGGTACACCAGGAACTTGACACCGGAGCGTCGTGCGGCTTTCGAAGCCGAGGGGCGGCCGAAGACGGTGCGCTTCCGGGTCCCCGAAGGCGAGACGGTCTGGCAGGATCCCATCCGGGGCACACAACGATGGGACAACGTCGAAGTCGAGGACTTCATCATCCTGCGGGCGGACGGTTCCCCGATCTACCATCTGGCAGTGGTCGTCGATGACTGCGATCTGGGCGTGACGCTGGTGATCCGGGGCGCGGAACACCTCTCCAATACGCCCAAGCAGGTGATGCTCTTTCAAGCGCTGGGTTGGGCGGTCCCGGCGTACGCGCACACGACGTTGCTGATGGGCCCGGACGGGAGAAAGCTGAGCAAGCGCCTTGGCGCGACGACCGTAACGGAATACCGGAATCAGGGCCTCCTGCCCGAGGCGTTGTTCAATTTCCTGGCGCTTCAGGGCTGGTCTCCCGGGGACGACCGGGAGGTCTTCACAAGAGAGGAACTGGTCGAGGCGTTTACCGTTGAGGGAATGCTCAGCAAGAACGCAGTTTTCGACGAACGGAAGCTGGCCTGGCTGAACGGCGAACATCTGAGGTTGAAACCGGTATCCGAACTCCTGCGGACGGCGCTGAATCTGTGGATTGACGCGGGATGGATAACGGCGGAAGAAGCGGAAGCACGACGGTCGAGTCTGCTCAGGGCCGTACGACTGATGCAGCCGCGCATCCGGACAGCGCGGGATTTCCTGAATTTCGAGTACTTCTTCAACGATCCTGAAATATACGAGGAAAAAGCCCGCAAGAAACACTGGAAGGTCGACAGCCCGTCCCGGCTGGAACTGCTGATCGACAGGCTGGAAGCGCTGCCCGACTTCAGCGAACGGGAAATCGAAGGCGCCACCCGCACGCTATCCGGACAGTTGGGTATCTCCACCGGAAAGCTGATCCATCCCACCCGCCTCGCACTCAGCGGCACGAACACGGGGCCGGGACTGTTCGAAATGATGGATGTACTGGGACAGGAAACCTGCATCCGGCGGATGAAGACCGGCTTGGAACGCCTGGGACGAAAGGAGACGGTCGCTCGATAAACCGACGATACCTGAAACGGATATGGCTGCCCCCTCGTCTAATGGCAAGACATGCGGCTCTGGACCGTAGTATCGGGGTTCGAATCCCTGGGGGGCAGCCAAAATTTGTTTTTAAGTGCGACAGGTGGATTGGATATCATTCCCTTCTGCCCGGAAAAATGAAAAACCCGGGAATTGAAAATCAAATACGATAGCGCAGGTTTGTATATTTGATGGTCGTACAATGAACCTACCCTTCGCGCAGGCCCTCGAGTCGGGCGACATGTCGTCAATCTTGCGCGCGCCGAAAGCCGACTTCCACCGACACGCCTTCTTCGGAACGCGAATCGAGAACGTGGAGCGCTGGCTCGGTTACCGGCTGGAACGGCCGGCTTTTCCCATGCCCGGTATTAAGGCCCTGGATGACTACGCCGCCAGGGTTCTGGGTCCCCACATCAGTTCTCGGGAGGCTTTCGAATTCACGGCCGAGGCGGCGATCGACGACTCGATTGAAGACGGCGTTCGATGCCTGGAGATGAGCTTCGACGTGCGGTCTGCCAGTCATTTCGAGGGCGGTTTCGCGGAATTTGCGTCCACCATTCAGAAACTGAGGGAGCGCTATCGCGACCGGATCGATCTCAGGCCGGAACTCGGCATCCCGCGGGAGATCGTCGCCGACAGGGGGATGGCCCGTCGCATCCATGCGGGAATCGAGTCCGGCGTTTTCCTTTCGATCGACCTCTATGCCGACGAAAACGCGTGTTCCGTCGACGCCGTGATTCCCATCTACAGAACTGCAGGGTCTGCCGGAATGAAACTGAAGGCGCACGTTGGAGAATTCGGCGGACCCGAACGCGTTCGGGTAACGGCGGACGCCCTGGAGCTGGATGAGATACAACACGGCATCGCGGCTGCTGAATCGCCCGGGGTGATGCAATGGCTGTCGGAAAACCGGATTCGGCTTCACGTCTGCCCGTCCAGCAACGTCATGCTGGGCGCCGTGGACTCCCTTTCGTCGCATCCGATCCGCGTTCTCTTCGATCACGGCGTGGAGGTAACCGTGAATACGGACGATCCATTAATCTTCGGGCAGAGCGTCTCACAGGAGTACCTGAACCTGTACGAGGCGGGAGTATTCAGCGCCGAAGAACTGGATGAGATTCGAGCCGCGTCTCTCGCCACGCGATCCTGACGGCTTTCCCGGCTTTGTCGGCTTACACGATCCCTAAACGGCACACCGCCGCCAGGTCACGCTTAGCAGTCCGTTGAGAAAGTCGCTCTGCAGGCGAGGCTTGGTGTCCCGTCCCGGAAATATGTCACCATTCATCCGCCGATTCATCCCGTCTGGCGGCGTTGCCTTCGCTCGGTGACCGTGAGCAGGTCGCCTCGCTCAGGCGCCTTGCCAGCCGGGCGACTCGGCGGTCGAATTTCGGCAATCTATTTCCGGGTCGGAACACTTGCCATTGTGGTCGAAGACAAGGCGCGGAACCGAGTCCCATCCTTCGATTCGGCGAGGGAGCGCAACGCCGGTTTTCGACCGCAAGGGCCGGCCGCAGCCCGGATGGACTTTTTCAACGGGCTGTTGGATACAGTTTGCAGCGAATGCAATACCCCTGCGCGGAGTTCAACCCATGCGTGAAATCGTGATGTTCGGCGGCACGGCGCACCCTGAACTGGCGGAGAACATCTGCAGCCACGTTGGGGTCGAACCCAGCCGCAGCACGGTCAATCGTTTCAGCAACGGCTGCATTCAGGTGCAACTCGAGGCCAACTGCAGGGAAGCCGACGTATTTCTCATACAGCCCATGGTGATGCCGGTTCACGATCACCTGATGGAACTCCTGCAGATGCTGGATGCGGCCAGGGGCGCATCCGCGGCACGTACGACGGCCGTCATTCCCTATTTCGGCTACGCGCGTTCGGACAAGAAAGACGCGCCCCGGATCTCAATTGCGGCCCGGCTCGTCGCGGACCTGCTCTATACGGCCGGCGCCAGCCGCGTCCTCACGATGACGCTCCACGCGGCGCAGGTGCATGGCTTCTTCAGCGTGCCCGTGGACCACCTCAATGCGCTCCAGATTCTCGCTGGCCACTTTCTGGACCGCGATCTGGACAATACGGTGGTGGTCTCGCCCGACCTGGGCAGGGCGAAAGAGGCCGCCCAGTTCGCAAGGATGCTGAAACTGCCCGTGGCCGCGGGCAGCAAGCGGCGCATCTCCGACACAGAGGTGGTGATCGACGCGATCGTGGGTGACGTCGACGACAGGAAGGTCATCGTCCTGGACGACGAGGTCGCCACCGGCGGCACACTTGTCGAATTGATCCGCCGCCTCAGGGACCGGCGTGTCAGCGAAATCACCATCGCGTGCACGCACGGCCTGTTTACGAGTAACGCGCTTGAGCGCTTCTGTGCGTTCGACGAGGTGAAGGAAGTTGTGACAACGGATACGGTGCCCCTGCCCTCGTCGATTCAGTCCCAACCGAACCTCGTGACGTTGTCCGTGGCGCCGCTGCTGGCGGAAGCCGTTCGCAGAATTCACAACGGCGAGTCGGTCAGCAGCCTGTTCACCGAACCGGAATGGATCGTGGAAGAGGACACTCGTTCTTCCTGACGGGCACGCGGCGGTACATCCCTTGCATTCGATCTTGTGGTCCTTGTAATTTACCCGTTGCATTCGGTCTTTTTTCGAGGTGTAATCGCATGAACGAAGCCGACGCCAGCCGGGCTGACGCCGACGAGAACGCTCCGTCCGATTTCATCCGCGACGCGATTCGGGAGGACCTGGCCGCCGGCCGGTACGAAGGCCTGATGACCCGCTTTCCTCCGGAGCCGAACGGTTATATGCATATCGGAAATGCCTTCGGGTTTTGCCTGAATTTCGAAGTGGCCGACGAGTTTGGCGGCGTGTGTAATCTGCGCTTCGACGATACCAACCCGGTGAAGGAAGAGACGGAATTCGTCGAATCCATCAAGGAAGACATCAAGTGGATGGGATTCGACTGGGGGGACCGTCTGTATTTCGCTTCGGATTACTTCAATGATCTCTATGACTTAGCCGTCAGTTTAATCGAGAAGGGCAGCGCCTACGTTTGCGATCTGAGCGCAGAGGAAGTCCGGGAATACCGGGGCACCCTGAACGCGCCCGGAAGGAACAGCCCCTTTCGCGATCGGGCGACCGAGGAGAACCTGGACCTGTTCGCCCGGATGAAAGCCGGGGAATTTCAGGAGGGTTCGAGAACACTGCGTGCGAAAATCGACATGGCGTCGCCGAATATCAACATGCGCGACCCGGTGATGTACCGGATTCTCCATGCGGAACATCACCGGACCGGCAATGCGTGGTGCATCTATCCCACGTACGACTGGGCCCACGGGCAGTCGGACGCGATCGAGGGGGTCACCCATTCGCTCTGCAGCATCGAGTTTGTCGACCATCGTCCGCTTTATGACTGGTATATCGGCGAACTGGATATTTTCCCTTCGAGACAGATCGAGTTCTCCCGTCTGTTTTTGACGTATACGATTGTAAGCAAGCGGCATCTGCGGCGACTGGTACACGAAGGTCACGTGCGCGGCTGGGACGATCCTCGCATGCCCACGCTGAGAGCCAAGCGCCGGGCAGGAGTACCGCCAGGGGCGATTCGGGACTTCATCCGCCGAACCGGTATGAACCGCCGTTCCACCGTGGCCGAGATAGAGCTTTTTGAATCGTACGTGCGCGAACACCTGAACAGGACCTCACCTCGCGTCATGGGCGTGATCGACCCGCTCAAGGTGGTCATCGAGAATTATCCCGAAGACATGGAAGAGACGTTCGAGGCGCAGATCAATCCGGAGGACCCGTCCGCGGGGACTCGAGCGGTGCCGTTCTCGCGGGAGGTTTACATCGAGCGTGAGGACTTCATGGAGGATCCACCCCGAAGATTCCATCGCCTCGCACCGGGCCGGGAGGTGCGGCTGCGCGCGGCTTGCTTTATCACGTGTACGGACGTGATAAAGGACGAGGATGGAAGTGTTGTTGAACTTCGATGCACGTTCGACCCGGAAAGCCGGGGCGGGTCGTCACCGGACGGGCGCAGGGTACGCGGCACCCTGCACTGGGTTTCGGTCAGGCACGCTGTCGAGGCGGAGGTCCGGCTGTACGACAGATTGTTCAGGGTGAAAGATCCGCAGGAGATTACCGATGGCGGGGACTTCGAAGCCGCGCTGAACCCGGATTCGCTGGTTGTGCGGCCGAAGTGTTACGTGGAGCCGGGACTGAAAAGCGCCAGACCCGAAAGCCGTTACCAGTTCGAGCGGTTGGGATATTTCTGCGTGGACCCGGATTCGACGCCCGAAAAGCTCGTCTTCAATCGCACGATCACGCTGCGCGATACCTGGGCGCGGATGCAGAAGAGAGGGAAACCGCCCAGGGCGAGGCGTGGTGGCTGAGGCGGCTTCGGATAGGACCAGCGATTCGCCGGACGGTCGAATCGATCAATATTGTGGACGGAAGCAATCATGCCCGTACGGAAGACCGCACGGGCATCTTTGTTTCAGGGACGGTTAGCGACTGGCAATGTATAGGATTTTATTTCGGCGGAGGCTCACCGTCTGTGTTGAAAGGCGGCGGCGTCTGGAATTGTGTCCCCCTTGCCGTTTCCTCAGCAATCCATTTTTCAACCTGTTGTTGCACCTCAAGACGGCCCTTTTCCACGCCCTTCTTTAAATTTCTCGCCTTTACCCATTCAGTTATTGCGCCCATCGCGTCTATTGCCTCCAAAACAAAATACGCCGTTGTTACGGCCAGGACACCTGATGAATCAACTATATTCAACAAGGCTTCATCTTTCAAGCGATTTTTCAGATCAATCCGGTGTTACTTAAGCAGGCATACTGGGGACCGGAACGGATATAGACGATGACTCAGCCTAGTGGGCGAACCTCAGGCCGATGGCAAGAGTCCACGATACGTAGGTCTGGTTCCATCCATAACTTCTGATTATATCCCGGCCGGGTTCCGTAATATAGTCGAATTCGGCTATATTTAACCGGATTTCCGCGAAAACTCTGGAAGAACCGTTCCGTATCCGGGTTTCGCCGCCTGCGAAGAGTTGAATAAACGGACCCTTTTCCCAATCGGTATGCTCGTAGGGTTCACTTTCCCGCAGCCCGAATGTGCCGATACCGAATCCAAGAGCGGGCGTTATCGTGGAGTCCGTCGTCGCACGTCCCCGGACAAATACAAACACCGCTCGGAAAGACCTGGTGAAATCCGTCGCTCCGACTGTCTCCTTGCGGGTGTTCGTAGAGATTAACGAGCCGGATAACCCGCCTTTGGAAAACATGGCGGTTCCGATTCCCATATCCAACTGATCGATGCGCAAGAACAGGTCCCCGGCACGAACAAACTCTGCCTGCATCTGATGGAAGTTCATTCGACCGGTCAGCTGATCCGCATCGCTTTCTCTACCACAGTAGAGCCAATTGATCCGCAACTCTCGCAGGTCCCGATCTCCGGGCCGAACACCGCCGCAGACGAGACGACTAACCCCAGGAATGGAATAACCGCCGGAGAAACTCGCTCCCAACTCCTGGGCATATGACGTACCAGCCGCCAGGAAGAAAACGACCGTGAAACCGATAGCGCGCCGCATACCGTCCCTCCGCACGATGAATTTCACGCGGAGGTATTAAGATCAAGAAGCGTGCCAAGATTCCCCGGGGACATATTTTCCTGTAGCCACTTAGCTCGAAATTGAATTTATATATAATAATATCAATCAGTTATTTGTTATCTGAAAAAGTGTATCAGCGTCGGTAAACCGTGGCTAAGACACATGTTGCGCCTGCCATCTACCGGGATAGGCGTGGGCGCGATGCACGCCTGTGGCGAGCCGTCGACAGTCGCCAGGGTCGAATAATGGATTGGAAATCCCGCGAGGGTCGCTTATCGTAACATGGTAGATGCGGCGGGGCCGGTGGGGTCGGCGTTCCCGGGAGCGAGGGCATCCTGCCCTCGACGTCGGGTAACTCGTCGCACACGGTGTTTTCCGTGACCCGGTGTCGGATTGAATGGCCCATCAGTTACTCTACGCGAATAGCGGTAGGCGACGTGAAGTTCGAGGGCAGGATGCCCTCGCTCCGGTTACAGGTGGATCATGTCGTGATAGCGGTTGGAAAAAACGATCCTGGACATGTGTGATGTCAGATAGACAGCTGAAATTGAAAGTCATGTGCTCGCGATTGCCGGGGCTCCGATTCGAGGACCCTTACAAACACGAACCCCGGGTCAAGGAACCCGTGTATCTCGGAATCCAGCGCGGGACCGAGGTTATCGAACAGGTCCCCGCCGACCGGCATCGAGTGGTGTTTCATGCTGAGTTCCGTATCGGGAAGCAACCTGACGGGTCCCCTAATTTCCTGGGCCCGTTCGCGCAGGGCAGGCCGAGGGACCGGTTCTTCTATCTCTCCTGGGGCGTGAAGCGGTCCGATCGATTCAACATGTTCCGGCGGCTCAAGATCCGCCTCACGCACCTGGAGTGGCCCGAGATCGGACAGGCGCTCGAGACGGACGAACCGATCGTCGTAAGGCTAAAACTAACCGACGACCACGGCGGCCCGGCGTGCGGTACGCCGGACGAATCGCGAATCGCGTGGGGTCGGTAGACATCGTCTACAGATGCACGAATAACGCGATTCATTTCCCTCAGGAGACGATTTATTATGAAGACGAAGAAGACGTTTGATTGTGTTGAAATGAAACGCCGCGGCGCTGAACGAATCCAGAGTCTGACCGCGGGCATGACGATGGAAGAACAACTGGTTTTCTGGAAGAAACGGACAGAGTTGCTGCAACAGTCCCAGCAGGAGGGGAGAATGAAACACAAGACGTCTGCGAATTGACCTGAATTTGAGAGAAACTGACGCCGGGCTTCGAGGGCAGGATGCCCTCGGTCCCGTGAAAGAATACGGCGACACCGACGCGCGGAACCCTTCGGAATTCCGCAATGGGCCGGGCGCCCACAAGGGACGCCCCTACAGGTATCGGTGAATGAAGGGGATACGGAGTCGGTAGATCAGATGCCACAGACTGACGAATTGTGAAACAGTGCCAGCAACCACAATACAGGTCAATCAAGAAGGAAAACTCATGCCCGTTGAAACCGTAGATTTGAAGTTTCTGGCGACGGAAGAAAAGGGCGAGGTGTCTGCGTTGATCGCGAAGCCGGACGGGGCGGATGCGCTGCTCGTTCTGGGCCACGGCGCCGGCACCAATATGCGTCACGCGTTCATGCAGGATCTGAGCGATGCGTTAAACGACGCGGGCATCGCCACATTTCGATTCAACTATCCCTACTCCGAAAGGGGCGGGGGCATGGACGGAGAGAAGGTGCGCCTGGTCACGGTGCGCGCCGCCGTCGCGACCGCGTTGGATCACGCGGACGGCCTTCCTGTCTTTGCGGGCGGGCATTCCATGAGCGGTCGCATGGTCTCCATGGCCTGTTCGCAGGAGCCGATGGATGGGTTGAAGGGCATCGTGTTTTTCGCATTTCCCCTTCACGCGGGAAAACCGAATACAGAGCGCGCCGTCCATCTGCAGGAAGTAGCAGTACCGATGCTGTTTCTGTCGGGACAGCGGGACAAGATGGCGGATATGAAGCTGCTCGAGCCCGTCATTCGCGGGCTGAACAGTGCGACGCTCCACGTTGTGGATACAGCCGATCACGGGTTCAAGGTACTGAAACGAAGGAATACCGACGAACCCGTTCTGGAGGAACTTGCCAGGGTGGCCGGTACGTGGATGCGGGGCCACTGAAGGACCATTCACGGATTTTTGGGAGGAATACCGCATGATTGAAAAGATTCACGAACCCGATTTGGAGGAAAGGTTGAATCGTTCGCCCCGCGGTAATTTCTGCGTGTCGCGAAAGGACATTTCAGGCGCCCTGGGAACCGAAGGGCAGCCGTTCGAGGTCGACTGGGTGCGGCTTCCCGCCGGCATGACCAATTTCCCGTATCACGCGCACCAGGTCCAGTGGGAGTTCTATATCGTCGTCAGCGGCCGCGGTGTCGTCCGGAGGAACGACCGTACGTTCGAGGTGGAGGCCGGCGACGTATTCGTCCAGCCGCCCGGCACGGCGCACCACATCCGCAATCCCAGCGAGGACGAGGACATGGTCTACTACGTCATTGCCGACAATCCCGTGTGCGATCCATGCTACTATCCGGATTCGGACAAATGGGCAATCCGGCCGCCGGGTAAGCTGGGCCGCATGACCGATGCGGATTACTACGACGGCGAGGAGTAGACGCGACAAGGCGGACATCGGTTCGGATTACCCGGGTAATTTGATAAGGGCGTTGCTTTGCCGGCGCCCTCGTTTTTTTTTTGAGAACCCAATTCTTGACATCGCAGCTGGAATGACGTATACTTTTTGCAGATTAATACGTCAACCCAATCGAAGGAACGAAATGCAGACCAAACTCACACTTCGGCTGGAAGAAGAACTCATCGGCGTCGCCAAAGAATTCGCGAGGTCCAGAGGGAAATCCGTCTCCAGGATCGTCGCCGACTATTTCGCACTGCTGGGACGTGGACGTGATGAACCTGATATCAGTCCCACGGTGCGAACGATGAGGGGCTCGTTGCGAGGCGTCAACGCGGAGGATTACCGGAGGTATCTCGAGGACAAATATCTTTGAAGATTCTCTTCGATACCAACGTGGTGCTGGACCTTCTGCTGGATCGCGAGCCGTTTTCAATTATCGCCGCCCGGCTTTTTTCCAGGGTCGACGACGGCACCCTGAACGGGTACGTCAGTGCGACGACGGTGACAACCGTTCACGATCTCGCCCACAGGACGGTTGGAGACCGGCGCGCGCGCCGCGGAATCGGAAGCTTGCTGGAGCTGTTTGACGTCGCATCGGTAAATCGTGCCGTTCTGGATGGAGCCCTCCAGTCGAAATTCGCGGACTTCGAAGATGCCGTAATGTATCATGCGGCCCTGAACGTGGATGCGGACGGAATCGTAACCAGAAACATCGGCGATTTCAAACGTGCAACGATCCCGGTATACGCGCCTGAAGAACTGGACCATCTGATTCAACTGACAGGGGAGAGTTTTACCAATTGTTGACATAGCGGCGGCATTAAACCAGTGGCAACAACAGCCTGGTATTCGTGATCGAGTTTATGGTTATTGCGTCGGGCAATGCACACCGCGGATCAAATCCCGAGAGTCTCCCTTCTGAACAATCTGACACTGTTACCAATCTTTTGACGGAAAACGGATTGTGTCAGGGACGTTATACGGTTATATTTCGATTGTCTGAAGTCCTTCGACTGGTTGGTTTATCTTTCAGCAGGAGAGTCGGTTGTGGGAGATCTGTTGGAAAAGGAAATTGTATTTCGTTTGCATATGTACGAGGACGAGGAGTTAATCGACTTAGTTGAAGAGTACACTTTAACTGCGCTTGGTGATATACCGAAAGCCGGTGATTATATCATTAGTCCCTGGGTGTTGCCCAGTCTTGATCGAAAAGACCCAAAGAACCGAACGATTTATGAGGTCGTTTCACGTTACTTTTTGCCCAGGAACGAAAATGAAGAAGAAGATTGGGTATATGTCGCTCTTGTCGTTAAAGAAAGAGCAATGAACAAGGTCGAGTCTACGCTGATTGCAACTTCTCCATAATTCGCAAAGGATGAATCCATGGGAATTGCCGTTATGGGAGTGCCGGTCGCACGAAAGATGGGAACTCACATTTTTCATTCCGCTGAACAGAACAAGGCACTGATACAACAAAACCAACAACAGACGGCAGAGGAGGAGGCTTTTCGTAACCTGGAAGAGACGAATGCTGTCGTGTTGGCAACGACAGCCGAATGGTATGAATTCCTGGAGTTGCTCGAGCAAGAGCCGGAAAATTACGTCAAAATGTGCCCAAATGGAGACGTAGAACGCACGATTAAGGGTCTGGAGTATTTTGGACGATCCGTTCGAAAACCCAATTGGATCAGCCTAGGTGAAGACACGAAACGGAGTTTTCCCGAACTTCATGCAAAATTCAAGATAGTGGATGACAATCTTATGGCTTTTGAAACGCTCTTGCGCGAGGTGAGTTGGAGTTTATCAATGTTGCATAAGGCAGATAATCTTGATGAAACACAGTTTGTATTGGTAGAGTAGTGCCAGAGGGGAGATGGTGACGGTGGGTAGTGGTGAAACAGCATTTCTACCAGTCGTAGAAAAGATATACTTCTTTGATTCTAACGTAAAAAAGGATGTAGAGAAATTCAGTGAACCTACGCGTACTCGATACGTCGAATTCCTGGATGATTTACGTCTTGGAAGGATCTCCCTGAAAGGCGAAAATATCGCCCGACAAGGCGGCGTCTTGAAATACCGATTGAACGACAGTATTCGAATTGCGTTTATTTTTCAAGGCGATAGAGAGAAGAGGGTGGTTATTCTGGGTATTGGCGACCATCCCAAAATGGCGAGAATCATGCCCAGATTGGAAAACATGATGAAGCAATACAGGAGAGAGCGGCTGTAGGATAGGACGACAGTCACACAAAGACCTCCTTCGAAAAGCCCCGGAGAATCGCTTCCCCAGGGCTTTGTTTTGGCGAAAACGTGGACGGCTCATGGGACTGAAGCAACCAGGTACTCGGCGGCGGAATCGTCGCGGCTGACGACGGCAAAGTCGCGGCCCGTGGGGATGAGAAAGGTATCGCCTTTACCCGCGCGGTAGGCGTCGCCGCCGCCCTGGATCACGACGCTTCCCTGAATAAACGTGACCGCTGACACCGAAGCGCGAGGTGGGTGACCGGCTCCGCTTCCGGAGGGCGTAAAGCGTTCAAGCAGGAAGTGTTCGGCCTCGACCAGGAGGGTGTGGCCGGGGCTTGTCGAGTGTAGCGTTGCCGATGCGACGGGTGTCCGGCGCGGACCTTCGAAATTGATGACCGCCAGGGCGTCGTCAAGATGCAATTCCCTGGGCTTCCCGTCGGCGCCCGGGCGGTTGTAGTCGAAAATGCGGAAGGTGACGTCGCTGGACTGCTGAACCTCGTACACCATGACCCCGGCGCAGAGGGCGTGGACCGTCCCCGGCGGGATGAAGACGACGTCCCCTGGGCGGGCGTCGAAGAACTCGACCGCATCCGAGACGCGGTTGTTGTCGACGGCATCCACGAACGCGGACCGGTCGACGCCGGGTTTCAGGCCGCACGCGATGCGGCCGTTTTCGGACCGGAGCACGTACCAGGCTTCCATTTTCCCGAATTCTCCAGGACGTTTCATCCGGGCGTAAGCGTCGTCCGGATGTACCTGAATGGAAAGGTCCTGCCGTGCGTCGAGCAGCTTGACCAGCAGGGGAAATTCGCCGCCGTAGCGGTCGAAGACCTCCGCGCCGAGTAAGTCGCGGCCGTGCGATTCAACCAGGTCGCGAACGGACCGTCCGGAGAACGGGCCGGCAGCAACCATGCTCTCCATGTTCGGGTACGCGGAGACTTCCCAGGACTCCCCGTAGAGCCGGCCGGGCGTCAGGGGTTTGTCGAACTGCTCCCGCAGCCCGCGGCCGCCCCAGATCATCTCCCTGAGATACGGTTTCAGAGGAAGTACGCTCGGCAGCATGGCGGATTCCTGGCAGATGGTTTGGATGATCCGGAAATGAACGTTCGTTTCAAAATATCCGCTATATCCGGCGATGTCAACGGCGATTCGGCCAACGTACCCTTCCCCCAGCCCCCTCAGACCAAGCTACCGGCCGTCAGCCTTCAGCCGTCAGCTAAAACCAAAAACGGCCCCTCCCTACCCCCCGCAGACCTCTCTCCCCGGCCCTCTCTCCTAAAGGAATGGAATGTCGGGCAAGGATTTCTTCAACCGTCTTCCCTCTCCCGTCTACCCGATTTTCTCACTTCTACCTTCTTCCTTCTTCCTTCTTCCTTCTTCCTTCTTGCCAACCGGTAGTTATCTTCGACGATATCTATTCCGCTTGCGGCGTTCGGGCTCAGGCATTAGGTTATGTGACCGCTTGCGGATCATACGGAACGGCGAATTGCAGGCTCCTGAAGCGAGCGTATCCTCACGCATCGGAATGCGCCGTCTGACCCTTGCAAGAGGCTGGATATGTCGAACGACAGGATCGTAGAACTCGAGCGTCAGATCGGCGAACTGATGGCGGAACTCCACGGCCTGCAGAAAGAAAATCCGGCAACGCCGGTCCCCAATTACACGTTCGACACGACGTCCGGGCAAACAACGCTGTTGGACCTGTTCGGCGACCGGGACCAGCTTCTGGCCATCCACAACATGGGCCAGGGATGCCGCTATTGCACGCTCTGGGCGGACGGCTTCAACGGGCTGCTCCCGCATCTGGAGTCGGCGCTCGCCGTGGCGCTGCTTTCGAAAGACCCGCCAGAAACCCAGCGCCGTTTCGCGAACGCCCGCGGTTGGCGGTTTCAACTGGCTTCCCACGGCGGCGGGGAATACATCCGCGAGCAGTCCGTCATGGACGGGGATGACAACTTCCCCGGTGCGGTCGTTTACGAGCGCGCCGGAGACACGATACTCCGCAAGAACGCGTGCGTGTTCGGGCCGGGAGACATCTACTGCGCGATGTGGACGCTGCTGGGCCTGGCCGGTCTCGGAGAAGCGGACTGGACGCCCCAATTCTCATACTGGCGACGTCCCGAAAACCTGGACGACGGCGGCCGGAACGTACTCGACTGAGCGCTTCAGAACGCCCGGGACCCGCCGCGAACGGTCCCGGCAGCGGCGTCATTCTCTTTCGCGAAACGTACCGGGGGTCCGGTGAATCTGATCGTATTGTGCAGCGACACCTTTCGAGTGGACCACCTGAGCTGTTTCCGGGACGATTCTCCTGTCCATACGCCCAATATCGACCGCCTGTCAGCGGAAGGCGTGCGGTTCGATTCAGCGTTCGGCGAAGGCATTCCCACCCTGCCCGCCCGCCGGGTGCTCTATACGGGACGGCCGATTTTTCCATTCCTGTGGGCGCCACAGAAGTGGGACCGGGTGCAGCTTGCCGGATGGCATCCCCTGTTCCACGAGGACGTGACCCTGGCGGAATGGCTGGTCGAACGCGGATACGTCACCGGGCTGATCAGCGATCTGCCGCACCAGTTCAAGCCCGGAAAGAATTTCCACCGGGGGTTCGTTCAGTTCAACTGGGAACGCGGACAGGAAATGGACTACGTTGTGGCCGGGCCCCGGGACGCCGTTCCTGTTGACGGATTCGATCCCACCGGCCGCGGCTCGCCCGTGCTGACGCAGTTTCTGATGAACAGCCGGGATTGGAAAGACGAGACGGACTGGTGCAGCGTGCGGGTGCTTCGGAAGGGCATCGATTTCCTGAGGGAAAACGCCCGCCAGCAGCCGTTCATGCTCTGGCTGGAGTGCTTTTTTCCGCACGAACCGTGGTATGCCCCTCCTGAACTGGTGGAACAGCATTACGAGGGGGACGGCCACGACGGCGTCGAGTGGATATTTCCGCCTTCCGGCACGGACGGGATGAGCGAAAACCAGGTGCACCGGGTGCGTGCGCACTCCCGGGGCCTGTGTGCGCTGGTCGATCGGTGGTTCGGCCGGCTGATGGAAACCGCGGAAGCGCTCGGGCTGCTGGAAGACTCGATCGTCGTCTTCCTGTCGGACCATGGCACGATGATGGGAGAACAGGGGCAACTCCACAAGGGCCCCAGCCGGCTGCGCTGGCAATGCACGCAGGTGCCTCTGATCATCCGGCATCCGGACGTGGACGCCTTTGGCGGCCGAGCCGTGGATGACTTTGTGCAACACCAGGACCTGATGCCCACCCTTCTGGGACTGATGGGGATCGATGCGCCCGATCGATGTCTGGGCAAGGATCTCCTCACCGGAGAGATCGAGGGCGGGCCGGACCACGTGATCACCGCGTTCGGCAACTACGCCAGCGTACGCGGCAGGAAATGGAACTACCAGACGCCCTGGGTCAGGAACAACCCCGCGTCGGCGGACGGAAACACGCAGCCGCTGGCGCCGCCGGAGTTGTACGATCTGACGTCGGATCCCGATGAACTGGACAACGTGGTGAGAGACCATCCCGACGTCGCCAGGGAATATCACGACCTGCTCATGGCGTATATTCGGAAAAACAAACCGGTGACCGGCGGCTCGCTGGAAGTCGGCGAAGCGGCCCTGTCACACGTACCGCTATTCGATCAGTCGCGATTGTAATGGTAAAACCGGGTCGCGGGTGAATCCGGCAGGAAGCGAAGCCGCCCGCCGCCCGGCAAACACGCCAAGGAGGTTTGAGATGGCCGAGAAACTGGGGGTTCTGGTACACGGCGCGGGCTGGGTTTCCACCCAGCACATCATGGCCTTCACCAACAACCCGCATACCGAAGTGGTGGCCGTGTCCAGCCGGAAGCTGTCAAGCGCGCGGACGCGTGCCGAAGAGGCCGGTCTGGAGGGCATCGGGCTGTACGACGACTATGATCAAGCCCTGTCGCACGACGGTGTTGACATCGTGTGCGTCTGCACGCCGCAGCGCCTTCACGCCCAGAATACCATCGCCGCGGCGGAGGGCGGCAAGCACGTCGTCATCGAGAAACCCATTGCCAACAGCACGGACGAGATGAGGGCCATGCGCGAGGCCGTACACAAAGCCGGCGTGCGGACGGTGGTGAGCTTCGTGCTGCGGTGGAACCCACTGTTCGAAACCATCAAGGCCATGGTTGCCGACGACGCTCTCGGAGACGTCTTCTACGTGGAGACGGACTACCAGCACGATATCGCAAGCTGGTGGACGGGCTGGGACGAGGCGAGGAAGACCAGCACCGGCGTGAGCGCCTTTCTGACCGGCGGGTGCCATGCCATCGACTCGCTGCGCTGGTTCGCGGCCCAGGGCGAGTTCGAGGCGGCCCAACCCGTGGAGGTATTCGCGTATTCCGGCGGGTACCGGAAGGGTCTCAAGAAAGAGTTCGACTATCTGGCCAACAAGTGGGTGGACGGCCTGCCGCTGGAGTATGACGACCTGGAAGTCGCCCTGGTGAAGTTCTCCAACGGCGCCGTTGGTAAGGTCTCCGTGAACTACGGATGCATTATGCCGTACACGTTCCCTGTCGAGATCTTCGGAAACAAGGGAACCGTGAAGGACAACAAGGTCTGGTCACACAAGTATCCGGGGCAGAACAGCTGGGTGGAGATTCCGGCCATCCTTCCGGACAGCGCCGACGTGACCCACCACCCGTTCCAGGGGCAGATGGACCATTTCGTCGAGTGTATTCAGACAGACACGGAGTCGCACTGTAACCTGGACGACGCGATAGTCACGCACGAGATCGCGTTTGCGGCATTGCAGTGTTACGAGACCGGGCAGCCTGTGAAACTCCCGCTGACGCAGGACTGATTCCGCAACGGGCGACGGGGGTCCGGCGACTTGCCCGTCCCTGCCGCCGCCGCGTTCGCCGGACGGAAAGGATCCACAGACCATGCCAGGACGGAATCTGTTGTTTTTCGGGGTGGACAGCCTCTGGGCCGACCACATGAGTTGCTACGGGTACGACCGGCTGACGACGCCGTACGCGGACCGGCTGGCCACGCAGGGGGTGCTGTTCGAGAAAAACTACAGCCCACATATTCCAACCACCTCCGCCTATGCGTCGATGCTGACGGGCATGGATTGTTTTACCACGCAGGTCGTCGCGCTGCGCCACCAGGGCGGACTGAGGCCCGAGGTGACGAGTCTTCCCGAGATTCTTCGTGACGCGGGATACGATACGACGTGCGTCGGTTTCACGGGCAACCCGGGTTCGCGCGGGTTCGACAGGTACCTCAGCTACGAGGCCTGGGGGTCCTGGGAGCAACGGCCCCTTCGCAAGGCCGAGTGGTTGAACGACGTCACGATTCCGGAACTGGAGCGGCTCGCCGCGGCAGACCGGCCCTTCTTTCTGTTTTTGCGGCACATGGACCCGCACGCGCCTTATCTGCCGCCGCCGCCGTACGATTCGATGTTCTACAGCGGCGACCCGTGCGATCCCGCCAAAACGTCGATGGAGCCCGTGCGGAATTTCAAGCCGTTTCGGGACTTTCATCTCAGCTGGATGCCGCCCGGCATTACCGACGCGGACTACGTGATCGCGCAGTACGACGGCGAGGTTGCGTATATGGATGCCTGTATCCAGAGAATCCTCACCCGATTGGAAGAACTCGGTCTGGCCGAAGAGACGCTGGTCGTGTTCAACGGCGACCACGGGGAGACGCTCGCCGATCACGACTGTTATTTCGATCATCACGGCATGTACGACTGCACCCTGCACGTGCCGCTGATACTGCGTCTGCCGGGCGTGCTGCCGGAAGGGCTACGCGTGAACGGCTATACGAGCCATCCGGATCTCGCGCCGACCATCCTGGAGCTTTTGGATGTGAAGACAAGCATCGAATTCGACGGCGACAGCCTCTTGCCGCTCATTCACGGACAGCGTGCGTCGAACCGGTCTGAATTCTATATCACGGAGGCCACCTGGATGCGCAAGCACGGGTGGCGTACGCCCGAGTGGAAGCTGATCGTGGCGCTTGAGCCCGATTTCCACGGGAAGCCGGAGGTGGAGCTCTACAACCTGGTGACGGACCCTGAGGAGAACGTGAATCTTGCGGATGAGGAACCCGGTGTTGTGCGGATGCTCCTGAACCGCATGGACGCCTGGATTGCGAAACGCGAGGAGGAAACGGGCCTGACCAATCCGATGTTCACGAATCTGCAGTGGCACGGCACCCGGCACGAAGGCCCCTTTCCGAGTTCGAAAGCGGCCTATGACGCCCTCTACATCGGGTCTCCGAGCACCGCGCGGAAACTCCAGGCGAAGGACGCCGATGAGAACGACGAAACGGACGGAGGAACGCAGTAGGCGGAACGCCGCCGGCTTACCCACGAGGAGACTGCCGATGAACGATGGATTGCCGATTCTCGAAGTATCAGGGCCGCCCTTGAATCGCGGGCAGGCGCACGGCGAGGTGTTCCGTAAGGAGATTCGCGCGCTGCTTCCGGCCTATTTTGACCAATTGGAGCGGACGAGCCGGAGCCAGGGCGTTCCGGCGTTGCTCAAGACGCGGGTGCTTGAAATCTCGGGGACCTACGCGAAACCCGCGGAAGCATACGCCCCGGACCTGGTGGAAGAGGCCAGGGGAATCGCCGCAGGCGCCGGCGTCCCGTTCGAGGAGATCATGGCGCTCAACGGCTTCCTTGACATTTTCGACCACCTCTCACCGAACTTTATCAGTGCGGGCTGTACGACGTTTATGGCCCCGGACATGGAAGGCACGGCGAGCGCCGCCATCGGCCAGAATTACGACCTGGCGGACATCTTCCAGCCCGCCGCGGTACTGCTGAAGGTCATCGGTGCGGGTCCGGACGCGTTGATGTACACGACGGCGGGGATGCTGGGGTGCGCGGGCATGAACAGCGAAGGCATCGGCGTGGTCATCAACAACCTCGTCCCCGGAGACGCCGGGCCCGGCGTGCCCTACCCATTCGTGATCCGGCGGATTCTCGCCGCCACTCAGATCGGAGACGCCATCGACGCCGTGGTCTCCTATCGCCGCGCGTCCGGCATGAACTATGTTCTGTGCGACCGCCACGGAGAGATCTACAACCTGGAAACCACAGCCGCCGACTACGAGGCCACCAGCCCGTTCGACGGGCCCATGGCGCACTCCAATCATTATCTGGCGGACCGCCTGAGACCGCTCGAACGCCGCGCAAACGATCAGCGAGGCCAGAGCCTCGCGCGCTGGGGCCGGGCGACGCGGCTTCTGCGCAGGTCTGCCGATCCGGATGCGGAGACGATCAAGTCGGCGTTGAGGGACCACGTGAACAGCCCCGTTTCGATCTGCAGGCACAGCGTGGACGGCTGCGGCCAGACGATCTGCGGCATCGTTCTCGAGCCGGCAAACGGGCGGGCGTGGTTTGCCAGGGGTCCGTGCTGCGAGCACGAGTGGGTGGAGTATCCGGTGTTCGAGGTCCGGGGCCGGCGTGTCGCCTGAAGGATTTCGCCGGCAGCCGCAGGTTTTGAATCTCCGGGTGTACGCAGGCTCACGACGCACCATCGGAAAGCATCTGACATGGGAACGAAAATCGAACGCTGGTTCAGAGCGCCCTACGGGATGCCCAATGGCGTGCAGGCAACCGGCGACGGCATATGGGTGGTCGACCAGGTAACGGATCGCGCGGCACTCCTGGACGTCGCGGATGCGGACGAGTACGGGATGCTGCGGATGCGGTTCGAAGTGCCCACCGAGTCGTCCAATACCAGCGGGTTGGCATGGGGCGACGGATCGCTATGGCTGGCGGCCAACGGTCCGGCGGAGAAGTGGAGACAGCCCCGGGACACGGACGCGGATTCTGGTGAAGTCCTGCGTGTGGATCCCACGACGGGAATCACGTTGGGGCGATGGCCGCTGCCGGGCGGCGGCGGCACGCACGGTCTGGAGTACGATTCGTTCGAGTCCGGGACATTGTGGCTGACCACTTTGAAGGACCAGACGTTGACGCAGGTGCGAATATCGGACTGGACGATCCGGCGCGTGTTTCGCCTTCCGTACGGGCGGGCGCACGGCGTTGTTCGCGTTCAGGACGGCGTGTGGGTGGTACACACTTCGGATCGTGTGATCGTAAAACTCGATCCGCGCACGGGCGACCAGCTGGATCGCATCCCCATCCCGCCGGCCGATCCGGAGCCGCATGGGCTATCGCGTTACGATGGCGGGTTCCTTTATTGCGACGCCGCGTCGGGATGGGTGGCAAGAATCCGGGCGGACGCGTAACGCGGGTTGTTGCGGCGAATCCGCAAGACGGGTGAGTATGATGAAGCACAAGGCGCTGTCCGTTACGGGATCGACGCGGGGAACCGCGTACACGATGAGCAACAAGATCCTGACCCACGCGGGAAAGACCCACGTGGCGTGGCTGGATCAGATCTGCAGAATCTACGTGCGGACCCACCACCACAGGACCAGGCGCTGGGGCCGGCCGGTCTGCGTGGGAACCGGGGACGACAACCACGCCGGGGCGGCTTTTGCGATGGATTCCCGCGGATACCTGCACCTGGCGTTCGGACCTCATCACAATCCGATCCGTCACGTGGTGAGCAGACGTCCCAATACTTCGACGTCGTGGGTGGAACAACCCTCGTTCGGAGGAACCACGGCCACCTATCCGAGCCTGGTCTGCGACGCGGAGGATACGCTGCATGCCTGTTACCGCGGGTCGTACGCCGCGGAACGGCCCTGGTCGCTGGTGTATCAGAAAAAAACCGGCGGCGGCGAATGGACGGACCCGGTCAAGCTCGTGGACCCCGAGGGACCGCCCGCGTACACGCAATTCGAGAACGCGCTCCACATGGATCGGAGCGGAGCGCTCTACCTTGCCTATCACATCGTGCGGGCGACCGAAGCGGACTACGGCGACACGCGCGGCAGAGGATTCGGCGTGATGCGTTCTTGCGACGGAGGCGAGAACTGGCAGACCGTGGACGGAACCGCGCTCGAACTCCCCACAACCCCGGCTTCACCCTGCGTCATCGAATTCGACGAAGGTCTCGACGTCCGGATGGGCAACGTCGCAACCGGCGGCAGGGGTACGCTCTGCTTCACGCTGAATCGCCGCGAGAACGGCGCGGCGGAGACGTTCGTCTACACCAGGAGAAAGAACGACTGGCGCGTGGTCTCGCTGATGCCCCGGGCGGAGGAGCTGTTCGGCGACTGTGAGATGTCGGACGTGTGCGCGCTCAGCATCGCGGACGACGGCGTCATCTATGCGGCGGGTCCGGTTTGCCGGCGCGGCGGCGACTGGGCGGATTCCACCAACGAGATTGCGCTGTTTACGTCACGGGACGGCGGGGAGACGTTTTCGGGCTACCGGATATCGACCGACGAACCGGACGTATCCAACTGGTTGCCGGCCCTCGAGCGGCATACGGGTCACAACCGGGTGGACGTACCGCGTCTGGTCTATACGCACGGACACGCCGGCGAGGGATGCAGCCCGGATATCGATACGGAGATCCGGTACGTCTCGCTCAATGGCATCGCGGAGGCGGAAGCGGGCGTGGCAGACGCCCGGGTCGCTGGCTCGGAGCAGTTGAGCGGAATCCGCTTTACGGACGAACAGCGCGGGAAGATGAGGCGGGACGTGGAGCAATACCGTCTCCGCTATCGGGAACTTCGCGAGGTGGACGTGGGCTACGACGTGAGCCCGGCCTCGATATTCCTGCCCGGCGTGAAGCCGCCCCCGTCCGGAGAACGGCGAGCGTTCAGATTGACCGCTTCCTCGGTCGAGCGACCGGAGTCCCGGGAGGACCTGGCCTTTCTGCCGGTGAGTGCGCTCGCCCGCCTGGTGGAAACGCGGCAGGTGTCTCCCACGGAAATCACCCGGCTGTACCTGGACCGGCTGGACGCGTACGGGGAAGCTTTGCATTGCGTGGTGTCGCTCACCGAAGACCTGGCGATGGCGCAGGCGAAGGCCGCGGAAGCGGAGATCATGGCCGGCAGATACAGGGGGCCGCTGCACGGGATTCCCTGGGGCGCGAAGGACCTGCTGGCCACAAAGGGAATCCGGACCACGTGGGGCGCCACCCCCTTCAGGGAACAAACGGGTGAAACCGACGCGGCCGTCGTGGAGCGGCTTCGGGACGCGGGCGCGGTTCTCGTGGCCAAACTCTCAACGGGAGCCCTCGCCAACGGACCGCACTGGTTTGGCGGAATGACCCGGAACCCCTGGAATACGGAAACCGGCTCGAGCGGGTCCTCGGCCGGCCCCGGCGCGGCCACCGCCGCGGGCCTCGTCGGCTTCAGCATCGGATCGGAAACGCTGGGCTCCATCGTGGGTCCGAGCCACACCTGCGGCGTGACGGGGCTGCGGCCGACCTATGGCCGTGTGAGCCGATACGGCGCGATGGCGCTTGCGTGGACCATGGATAAACTCGGCCCCATGTGCCGCGGGGTAGAAGATTGCGCGGCCGTCTTCAGCGCGATCCACGGGCCGGACGGGAGAGACCGATCCGTGGTGGACGCGCCGTTCAACTGGCCCGCTGCGCCGGACGCGAAGGGGCTCCGAATCGGTTATATCAAACCTGAATTCGATGCAATCGCGTCGTCCTGCGACCGAGCCGTCTACCAGGAGGCGTTTTGCAGGTTTGAGGAACTGGGACTTCGTGTAGAGCCGGTGACGCTTCCGGCGTGTCCGCACGGCGCGGTGTCGATGATGCTGTGCGTGGAAGCGGCGGCCGCGTTCGACAGTGCGACGCGGGCAGGCGAACTGGACGCCATGATCGATGCGGACAAGAGTTCCTGGCCCACGGTATTCCGCAGCTTTCGGATGGTGCCGGCGGTCGAATATCTGCGGGCGCAACAGGTGCGTTCCCTCATGATTCGCGACATGGAGGAGCTGATGGGGAATTGGGACGTGCTTCTGGCGCCCGGCAGAGCCGGGGCGAGTCTCGCCACAACCAATCTCACCGGACATCCGGCCCTGACGCTGAAGTGCGGTTTCGCGGACGGGATGCCCCTGGGATTGACGCTGATCGGAAACCTCTACGACGAAGCGACCGTTCTGGCCGCCGGCCTGGCATACGAGCAGGCGACGGAATGGCACAATCGACATCCGCATATCCTCTCCGCTTTACCTTAATGCTAAAAAAGGCAACGGCAAGACTTACCACAAAAAGCACAAAAGACACAAAAGTACAGGTACTGAACGGGATGTGTTGTAACGCCGTGATCCGGCCGATATCGGTTCACAGTGGCGATGGATGTTTGACGACAATTCCAATCATTGGAGGTCTGACAGATGGCAGAGGAATTCAGAGGCATGCCGTGCCGGCGGGTTGGGAACTCCGGTCTGTTCGTGTCCGTTGTGGGGCTGGGCATGTGGAAGTGGGGCGACCCCGTGTACGACGGGTCCCGCATTGGAGATCATGAGGGCTTCGAGGTCCTGGACCGTTCTCTCGAACTGGGTGTCTTTCACTGGGATACGGCGTGCTCCTACAACCTGGCATCGGGAAACTCGGAACGCCTGCTCGGCCGATATTTCGCCTCTCGCCCACGGTCGGTCAGGGAACAGGTGGTGATGGCAACCAAGATTCACAACCCGGTGCGCCCGGAACACGCCATGGATGCCGATTTTACGCCCAATCAGCTCGGCGCCTCCCGGACGTACATCCATTTCGGCGTGGACAAGTGTCTGGAGCGGATGCAGACGGACTATATCGACCTGCTCTACCTGCACCAGAGCGGGACCGACGACGAGGGAGATTACCGCGTACCCATCGAGGAAACCTGGGGCGCGTTCGACGATCTCGTCACGCAGGGAAAGGTGCGTTATCTGGCCGTATCCAATCATTCGGCAAAGCAGATGGCCAACGTGGCCGCGACGCTGGAAAAGGTGGGCAAGGACGTCTCCCGAAGGATCGTGGCCGTGCAGAACCGGTACAATCTCGTGCAGCAGGATGCGCTGGCGTCCGAGGCGGGCGGCAGGGCTGCGGACTTCCTTAAGGCGGCTGCCAGGGCCGAAGTGGGCGTGATACCCTATTATCCGCTTGCGAGCGGCCTGCTTACGGGCAGGTACCGCAAGGGCAGGCTGGACGACGCGAGTGGACGGATTATAGACGACGGCGACCAGGCCGAGTTTTTGACGGAACCCTACCTGAAGGCCGTTGAAGGGCTGCTCGCGGTTGCTGAAGCGAAGGGGATTTCCCTGGCCCAACTCGCCATCGCGTGGCTGCTGGCCAACGAGCAGGTGCCGTCCGTAATCGCCGGCGTAACGGCGTTGAGGCATCTGGAGGACAACGTGAAAGCGGCCGGCGTGCAACTGACGGACGACGAGATGGCGCGAATCGACGAGACCGTCGATGCTGCGCTCGCGGGGTAACCTGATCGCGACAACGGATCCTTTCTGAATTCGACCAGTACAGGTTGGGACCCACGCATGCTCGTTGAACGGATTGTAACCTACGGGCGGATGATCAAGTTTTCGCACAGCGTGTTCGCCCTGCCGTTTGCGTTCAGCGGCGCGGCGCTGGCGGCTCTGGAGTTTGACGTCAGCCCGACCCAGGTGTTCTGGATCGCCGTGGCGATGGTCGGCGCAAGAAGCGCCGCGATGGGGTTCAACCGGCTGGTGGACCGGGACACGGACGCGGCGAATCCCAGGACCGCCGCGCGTGAGTTACCGAGCGGACGGATCTCGCCGGGCGCCGTGCGCGGGTTGATCGCGATTTCGTCCGCGGCGCTTATACTGGCGGCGTGGAAACTGAACCCGCTGTGTTTCGCGCTGTCGCCGGTGGCCCTGTGCATTGTGTTTTTCTATTCATACACCAAACGATTCACGTGGACCACTCAGTTCTTTCTCGGTCTTGCGCTGTCGGTTGCCCCGATCGGCGCCTGGATTGCGATTACCGGAAGCCTGGACCCGGAGATCCTGCTTCTGGCCAGCGCCGTGTTGGCGTGGGTTTCCGGATTCGATATCATCTATGCCTGCCAGGACCTGGCGTTTGACCGCGGCCACGGGATCTATTCGATCCCGCAGCGCTTCGGCGCGCGCGGCGGGCTGGTCGTCGCGAGGGTATTGCACGCGGTTTCGTTTCTTCTAATGGCGATGGTGGGCGTGCGTTTTGGACTGGGCGTCGTTTACGCGATCGGGTTGGCTGTCGTCGGCGGATTGATTATCTACGAGCACTCGCTGGTGAAGCCGGATGATTTTTCGAAACTGGGCGTCGCGTTCATGAACGTGAATGCCGCGATAAGCACGGTCTATTTCGCCTTTACACTCGGAGACGTGCTGTGGCGGTAAACCGTATCGCGGTTGCGGTTACCGGCGCCAGTGGGGCGATCTATGCGTTGCGCACCCTGCGCGCGCTGCTGATGAACGGCGACGAGGTGCATCTCATCGTATCCGGGTTCGGGTGGATGCTGCTCAGAGAAGAAGGCGGATTCGAGGGAAAACAGTCCGAACTGGGGGACTTCCTTGCCGATCGATATGGCGCCGCTGTTTCGAACGGGCGCGTGATCGTTCACCAGATCGGCAATATGGCGGCGCCCGTCGCGAGCGGGTCCGTGGGCCTGCGCGGCATGGTTGTCGTGCCGTGTTCAATGAAATACCTGGCGAATATCGCCCACGGCGCATCCGGAAACCTGATCGAACGGGCGGCGGACGTCACGCTCAAGGAGCGGCGTCCGCTGATCCTGGTTCCGCGTGAAACGCCGATGAACCTGATCCACCTCCGCAACATGACCGCCGCCGCGGAAGCGGGGGCCGCCATCGTGCCGGCCATGCCGGCGTTCTACCAGAAGCCCGAGACCTTTGACGACCTGGCGGATTTCGTCGCCGGGCGGATCCTGAATCTGCTGGGCATCGACCACGACCTCTTTCCGCCCTGGACCGGGACTTGACGACTCGTCGGCAGCGGCGTGGAGACGATCGAATGAACACCGACCTGAGACATCATATAGAGAACACCGCACTGGTCGACACGCACGAGCACCTGCGGAAAGAACCGGAATGGGTGAACGACGGCCCGGACATTCTGCAGGACCTGTTCGGAAATTACGTCCCGGCCGATCTTCACACGGCCGGCGCGCCTCCTGCCGCCATGAAGCGGCTGATGGATGGATCGGACGCAGACGTCGCCGGGCGATTCGAGGGCATCCGGGAAGCCTGGGAGGCGACGCAGTTTACCGGATACGGGGAAGCGGTACGGCTGATCGCCAAACATGTGTACGGCATCGACCACCTTAACGCCGACGCCATAGCGGCCGCGCAGGATAAGACACACGCACTGAGGCAACCCGGTAAGCGACTTCGCCTGCTTCGCGATGCGGCCAACCTGGACCACGTTCAGACGGACGACTTCCAGTGGGCTTGCCTCCCAGATCCGTCCGGTCCCGATTTTTTCCTCTATGATCTATCCTGGGCGGGATTCTGCAACGGGCAGATCGATATGGAGCAGATTCACGCTGAGACGAACGTCGAGGTGACGGGGCTCGACTCCCTCAGGCGGGCGATGGAGGGCATCTTTTCGAAATACGCCGGCTGCGCGATCGCGGTGAAGGCGCAGCACGCGTACAACCGCACATTGAGCTGGACCGAACGGAACGACGCGGACGCGGCCCGCGCGCTCGAACGGATTCTGCGGGGGCCTGACGACGAGGTCCCGGAACAGACGCGGCTCTGCCTGGGAGACTGGTGCTGGGCGCGCGGCCTGGAACTCTCGATCGAACACAATCTGCCGTTCAAGATCCACACGGGATACTACGCGGGGAACGACCGCATGCCGGTAAGCCGGATCGCCGCCGGGAATATGTGCGCGCTGTTCGCACGTTATCCCGATGCCCGTTTCGTCCTGATGCACATCGCCTATCCGTATAGCGACGAACTCGTTGCTTTAGCCAAGCACTACCGCAATATCTGGGTGGATCTCTGCTGGGCGTGGAGCATCGACCCGTACAGCTCCAGAGACTTTCTGCGCCGTTTCCTGCATGCCGTCCCCGCCAACAAGCTGTTTGCGTTCGGGGGCGACACCGGATGGCCGACGGGCGCGCTCGCGTATTCCATTCAGGCGCGAAATGAAATTGGCCGCGCGCTGGAAGCAGAGATCGCGGACGGGTATATGAACGAAAAACAGGCCATCGACGTTGCGACCCGCATCATGCGTGCGAACCAGTATGCCTGTTTCGATATCTCCGGAACGCGAGCGAATATACACGCCGCCGCAGGGACGTAGCTCCAAATGGACGACGCGCATTCGTCTCTTCAGTTGAACGGCAAAAGCCGCCGGTTGCAGGCAACCGGCGGCTGTTTTTGTGGCTGATCAATCTGTTTCAATAATCCGCGCTACCAGTTGGCTTCAGCGTCGAAATTCACGCGCATGGAAACCAGTGCGCGTACGGTGCGCACCCTGTCCTGGCGATTCCCTTCCGTCTGTGTGTACCCGCCGATCACGGCGGCAAGGTCCAGCGCAAAATACCGGTCCAGCTCGGCGCCGATCCCCAGCGTCCACGCGTCCCGGTCCGTCTCGATGCGCACCTCCGGTACCGGACCGCCTCCCACGTATTGAACAGGGTCCCTATAATATCCGCCCCTGACGGCCACACCCCGGCCGGGTATGGCGTACTCGCCGCCCAGATGGACGCGTACCGCACTTCGGTATTGCCGGCGGAAATCGTCGACGTACGGCGTGATATTCCGGGCCAGGACGCTGTAGGTTGCTTCCTGCAAATCCCCATAGTGCAGGTCGCCGCTCAACGTCAAGCCCTTCGAGGACCATCCAAGACCGAATCCCAGTGAAACCGGCTGCCGTATCTCATATCTGTCCGCGTAGTTGTCGCGTGGATAGAACTCCTTGCGATCGTCGAACGTATCTTCGAATTCATCAGCCAGCTCAGCCGAAACTTTAATCGGGGTGGCCGCGGAAACCGTGAAGCCAAGCCGAAAACCGGACGGATGCCAGTAGCGGATGCCGCCCTGAAGGCCCAACGCGGAGAAGCTGTCGTCGGATTCGAAACGCTGGAAGATGCGAACCGTATCCACGTGGACCTGCCGGACGTCGTCAAGCGTCAGTTCCTGCATGAACCGGTTGGTTCCGCGCCATCTGTAAAACGATACCCCCGCGGACAGGCGCGGCGCCAGGTCGATGGCAGCGCCCATCGTCCAGGCGCCGAAGGTACCCCTGTCTTCCGAGAAACCCGACTTGTCGAATTCGGCGACTTCATCGTACGCGTCGATGCGCAATCCGCCGTCGAAGTGCCGGACGCGCCCGAATCCCCCCGCAACAACCAGGCTTCCCCGATAGACCGGAATGGGGTAGACGATACCTCCCGTTGCGAAGCGCGTGCTGTTTAGTACAAACGCCGACGTCTGGCTGAAGAACTGCGACTCGTTCCGATAGCGGTCGTGGGACATCCCCCAGGAGACGGACCCCTGCCGGGCACGCGCCAATCCTGCCGGGTTCCAGAAGAGACCGGAGAAGTCATCCGATACCGTGACGTACGCGCCCCCCATCCCCATCGCACGCGCGCCGATTCCGGAAAACCCGTCCAGCGCGACCTCCTGCGCGCAAAGGGCTGCCGTCCAGGCGCATATCGCCAGCGTCGAAACCATGGGAAGGGCCTGCTTCATCGCATGCCCCCTCTGCGCCGCTGGCCCTCGCGCTTCTCCTCGCGCTTTTCCTGCTGCTTCTCGTCTTCTTTCGGTTTAGACGATTGACTGCCGCCCGAATCGCGTGGTTTCGAGGCGGTTCTCGACGTGCTGCCCGATCTTTCCGTGTTCGAACCGGTCCGGACGGCGCTTGCCACGGGCGCCCGCCGTCTCCGCGTCGTCTTTTTTATCTTGCCCTTCCGGACCGTACCGGCAGGTGCGTGCTCCCCACCCCGCAATCCCGTATATCTGATGCGCAGGCGCGGTTCGTGAAGGTCGATCGGATCCGCGTCGACCGGGCGATACCTGTACGTGGGTGCGGGCAATCGTCCGCGCGAGAGAACCCGCCGCATCCACCCCATCCACCAGGGTCCGTATGCCGCGGTCCAGTAGGAATGTCGCCATTGGAAACCGCGTCTCGCCCACGACGGATAACGGGGAAAATACGGTTCGTAATACGGCGCTACGACCCACCCGTACGAATCGAAACTGTTATACACATACTGTCTGTAGACGACAACAGTGTCGATATCCGCGGGCGAAGCGGAACCCACGCGGCCTCCCGGTTCATATTCGGGGGGCCGAATCTGCGTATAACACCCGGCAAGTGCAAACACACACGTCAGCGCGAGGCAGATACGATACACCATGGCAGCCTCCCTTGATCTGAATTGCGCACGTCTCTTCAGTGCCGCCGCCGCAACGCTTCCCATACAGGAAATAATAGCCAATTTCCAAACCGGACACAATACCCCGCGTAGGGGCGACCGGCCGGTCCCGCCTGCAGATACAGGAATCCGCGTTTTGACATCGCCAGGCCGCGCCTCAATCGCGTATTACGTTTCGACGCGGGTTCAAGCCGATTCGCCGGTATAGAATGCGGCAGTGCGCTCCGCCGCCGCGCGTGCCGCGACGGGGTCCGTTCCGGCGGCAACGGCCGCCTTTTCCCATCCTTTGCTGCTACCTGCGATAAACGACCTGCCCTCGGGAGAAACGGCGAACTCGGCTTCGTCCTGCAGCGGTTCTTCCGGTTGCGTGACGTGGATGGACAGTCCCATAAGTCCCATTTCCCAGCCGACGCCTGCCGCTCCCGGACCATACTCGTCCCAGTGCGGCGAATGGCGAGCGGTGTGCGTGAGTCTCAATCGCGCGTTGCCGTTGCCGTCCTCCGAGATACTTACTTCCACCCAGCTGACGTCCCCGCCGAACTCCCAGGTGACCTCGAAGTGAGACGGACGCCGGCACGCTGTGATCGCCCCGCCCGCGTTGCCCTCCAGCTGAAAACGACCGTCCAGTTGCAGTTCGCCACTGACCGGGAGAAACCAGCGCGAGATTCTCCGGCCGTTCGTCACGGCGTCCCACAGGTCTTCGACCGTCGTGGGATAGACGCGGACAACGGTGACCGCGTGAGCGGATTCTCCATCGCGCTGCAGCGTCGACACGCGGCGTGTTGCGGCGTTCAGCTGAGCCTCGGCATTGAAGCGCATCGTATCCTCCTGTCGGTTAAGGCTCGGTCGCGATTGCTCGTCGGGCGATGCTCCGAAGAAGCCCGCCGAACAACAGGACGTGGACCGGATAAAGGGCGTGCCAATAGAAGCGCCCCCACAGGCCCGACGGGTCGAAGACGGCGGTCTGGCGTACCCTGGACGCGCCTCCACCCCGCGGTTTGACGTCGAATTCGAGCCAGCCCCGCCCGGGCAACTTCATCTCGGCCGCAAGCCTCATACGAACGTTTGGCTTGCAGACATCCACCCGCCAGCAATCCAGAACGTCGCCTGCGGCCAGGTTCTCAGGGTCCCGGCGGCCGCGGTTCATGCCCACGCCGCCCAGTGCCCGATCGACCAGACCGCGCAGGCGCCACATCCAGTCGCCGTAGTACCAGCCGTTGACCCCGCCGATGCAACGGATGGGTACGAACGCTGCCTCGGGACCGACCTGCAAATCCACGGCTGCCGAGTGGATCAACCGGCTTCGAATACGGACGCCGCCCCAGCGCAGGACTGTTGCGGGCGCCAGCGCGTCCTTCGACCACGGCGTATCGGCGAAAGCCGCGTCCTCGTCCTCGACGGCCCGTGCGATGGCCTCGCGCAGCCCCAGTGGACGGATCGGAAACACGGTTTTCGCCGTTGTATCGTTAACGACGGTCGCCGTGCGAAGGCCGTCGACCAGTTCACGTCCGACCCGCGCGTAGACCGGCGTTGTCAGCCCCAGCCAGAGGCTGGACAGACGCGGCGTCAGCAGCGGTACGGGAATCAGCAGGCGTCGGAGGCCGCGCTGCCGTGCGTACTCCCGCATAATCTCGCGGTATGAAACTGCGTCTGCTCCGCCAATCTCGAACAGCCGGCTTTCTCCATGAGGAAGGTCGAGCGCCGCGACAAGATACGCGATCAGGTCGGCAAGCGCGATCGGTTGGGTGGGCGTACGCACCCACGACGGGCAGACCATCACCGGCAGGCGTTCCACCAGGGCGCGGATGAGTTCGAACGAAAGGCTGCCGGCGCCAAGCACGATCCCGCTGCGGAACTCGACCACAGGCACGCCGGACGCCCGCAATACCTCTCCCGTTTCATGGCGGCTGCGCAGGTGTCTGGAGAGCCCCTCGGCGGCGCCGAGGCCGCCCACGTAGACGATACGCGACACGCCGGCGGCGCGAGCCGCCTCTCCGAAGTTGCGCGCCGCCTCGCGGTCCCTGGCTTCGAAATCGGCGCTTCCGCCCATCGAATGAACCATGTAATATGCGGTGTCGATTCCGGCGAATGCACCCTGTAGCGAATCCGGATCCAGACAGTCGCCGCGGACCACGCCGCTTTGCGGTCCGACCCTTCCTTCGAGCGCGTCCGGTCGACGGGTCATGCAACGGACCGGGCGTCCCGCCGCCTCGAGTGCCTCGAGCAACCGCCCGCCGATGCAACCCGTCGCGCCGGTCAGCAGGATCTTCGGCTGTGGATTCGCGCCATTCATCGTGCGGTTTTTCCGGCGACATTTCCATCAAATCACATCGGGATTCGTTCCCATTCGTCGAACCGATACCTACCCACCGCTACGGTACGAATATACGAAAGGGGGACGCGGGACTCAACCCGTTCCCCCTATATTTCGGAAGGTATAGAAATGAAATCTTGAAACCATCTGGCGCGGTCGGTCAGAATCGGCGCAGGGCGACCGGCCGGTCGCCCCTACGCCAGCAATACCCGCGCCACGATTTCGGCGTCGCTCCTGTACGGCCATGGACCGGACTCACACAACGAAATTGTATCATAGGAGAAAAAGTTGACATCTCACGTTATATCTGGTAGTAATAATGCAGGCTATCAACTGAAAATGGAGGCTTCTGGTGAAAACCACTCTCGTACAGATCGGAGATTCACGCGGTATCCTTATTCCCAGGTCGTTTCTGCAGCAGTGCCAACTTCCGGACGTAGTGGAGCTTGAAGACCACGGTGATCATTTGATTATTCGTCCAACTTCGAATCCCCGAAGCGGTTGGGAGGACGCCTTTCGTCGTATGCGGGAAAATGGGGACGACAAACTACTGGATGATGTGTCTCAGTCAGCTGACGAATGGGACATGAGGGAGATTCCGTAGATCCATATTCCGGAAGTTGACGCTGCTATCGTCATGTCGAGATGGACTGGCTTGGGGACAAAGTCGGGTAAGACGGTTCTGAGGGCTTAAGGGAACGCACAGAGCGGTTTCTGGAGAAGAACAAACGGAAGGAACAAAGGAGACAATTGGATTTGACCCGAAAAAGAAGCGGTAGGAATTCGGACGATGCACATCGATTGCAAATTGAGGAACGGGAGATGCGATAAGGGCTCTTGGATTGATAGCGGTTCTGGCATGTGCATATGCATGCGCTACCGGCGGCGGAGCAAGTCGGGCACCGATTGCGTTTGAAATTGGAAGTGTTGAGGCGTGGCGGAGTTTAAAGCCCGGGATGTCGAAGGCAGAGGTAAAGAGAATTCTGGGTGATCCGCTGGCGGTAGCGGTTTCTGAGGCGACTGATGTTGAGGGGGGTGTTGTTGAAAACAGATTTTGGGAACAATGGGAATATCCGCCAGGAGGGTTTGTTGTGTTTCTGCTAGATACCAGTTTCTTGGGTAGTGCGCCAAGGGTAATGAGGTGGCGAGAGCCAGGAGAATGGGAGAAGGATCAAAGCAGATAGATTCGAAGTCTTGGGATCTGACTCTTAGCTATAATTCCCTAATTGTAGGGGAATAAACTTCACGGGTGGAGCGTGCGGGTGATTCAAAGGGGCGCAAAAGCCGTCATCCGAAAAGCCGAGGCGAAGGAAAAAGAGGTCTATATTGAACTCGACAAGCTGTCAGGCGCCCGCCATGCGGTTCGCCTTAAGGTCAATCGAGACAATTACACAATAGCCGAAGTCGATCGCCTCTTCAACGTGGCCTTTGCAGCAAGCGAAGCTGAGTTGGCAGGGTCGGACGAAACCGTGCTGCTCAATATGAACATGACCATTGAAGAAGTGATCGCGCGAAAGGGCAAACCCGGAACGCGTGTTGAACTCGGATCCAAAACCATTCTCGCCTATGATGGCTTGAAGCTGATATTCGAGAACGGAAAGCTCGTGGATGCGCAGTAGGGGGGGCCCGCCCCGGCCCCCCCCACAAAAAATAAAAACCCACAACGCCCCCCCCGCCCCCCCCCCCCCCGCCCGAAAAAAAAAAAAAAAAAAAAAAAAAAACGCAGCCCCGGAGGATGCCCTCGGCGGCGG
>JAPPNU010000001.1:47552-158020 GCA_028873695.1 Gemmatimonadota bacterium
CACGGCGTTTTAACCTCCTAACAAAAACCATTCTCCCTTATTTGGGTTTTACTATTATATTCTCCACCCCAATGGGGGGGGGGGCGCGGGGGGGGCGCCCGGCGGGCCCCCCCTACTCATTCATTTCCCCGGATCCTGGCCAGCGCGTCCCTCGCCGCGTCTGCCATAAATCCCACAGAATCTTCGAGATTGTCGCGTATCCATTCGAGATACCTCACCGACCGTTCCTCCCGAAACTCACCGAGCTGCCGGATGATCGTCTCCCCCAGACCGGCGCCTATAGGATATCGGTCCCTGGACATATGCTCGAAAATGCTATTCAGCAGATTCAGCAGGTGTTGGCGAATCTCCTCCGAGTCCGGTGAGGGTTTCCATACGTAACGAGGATTCTCCCAGCTCGTCAAAATGGTTTGACCGTTTTCGACCCGCCGTTCCTCTTTCCAGCCGCCGTGGCGCATTACCGGCCCGATCGGAATTGGATCTCGATCGGGCCGGCGATGCGGATGGTTCGCACAGTAGGTGTAAAAGGGGTCCTCGATCGCGATTTTCCTGATCTCGCAATAGGGCGGTATGTTCTCGTCTGCGTGCACCAACCAGTCGCGCTCGCCCTGATTCCTTCGATTGAACCAGCAGGTCCCGCAACAGTCGGATCCTCCGTTTGGCATCGCTCAGCCCTCCTCCCGGTTGTTCTTCCGCGCCGCCTGCCGCAACCCGTGATGCGGATGTGCTCGCATCATCACATCGTTCAATCCCGTTATGTTCTCGCCCGTTACAGAAAGAGCCGTACATCTCAGCGATCTTCCCACCGATGATCCTCATTCTATATCAAGATAAACGGGATCTGTCGCAGGAATTGCGACACCGGGAGAAAAGCTGTCGGATTGAATCAAAAACCCTATCTGATAACGTCCGCCCCGGGAATGGACTGCTACGCGCGCAACTTCCGCGATCCGAGCCAGACGCCCACGACCCCGATCAGCGGGTTGAGCCAGTTGAACCATGCCGGCTGGCGAGCGCCTGCGGTCGCCTCCATCATCGACACGTCGTCGGGGCGCGGTCCGGCCGACATATCCACCGGCATCAGGGCCGTCACCACCCCGAGAACGAGTACGACGGCGATCAGAATCGTGGCGGCCCTGGCATCGTGCGCCACACTGGCACAGACTCGTCCGCCGATGTACGCGCCCACGAGCCCTAGCACGAGTGAGCCGAGTGCCCAGCCGCCGGATACCTCCCACGAACCCGGCTGGAAGGCGCGCGAGGGCCCCAGCGTCAACCACAGAAGCGAGAAGAGAACGAAGAGAACGGCGGCCATGGCAATGTAACCGACGACGGCGGCGAGAATGTTCCTGAGCATCTTGTTCCTCCTTAAAAATGAGTAGCGTTGTCCAGCGAAGTGTGGACCTGAAGCGGGCTCGGATTTACAACGAGGCGTAAGCCTGACGACGGGGGCCTTAACGATCCCGGAAGCGTGATCGTCCCCCTGACAGGATCCGGACCGACGACGACGGCCACCTTGTTCCGGAGTGGACGGTCCGACATGCTTCAGCTTCCCGTTGTTCAGAGACTTAATTTATCCAGAGGCACATTTGATCTGCCGGTGTCGTCAGCGGGTTTGCATACCTGACCCGCGCCACGGCGTCAGGCGTGGCCACCAGCGACCCACGTGCAGGCAGTAGGTCTCGTACGACCGTCCTAATCTACGACGAAGTTGCGGCTCCTCATGGAGCAGCACGTTCAGGTGAAACGCGGCGAACACCACCCCGGCGTACGCCATCAGCCGTGCCTGGCCAAAGAGTAGCGTCTGCCCGGAAATGATGGTCAACATGGAGATATACATCGGGTTTCGCACGAACCGATAGAGGCCGGTAGCGATCAGAACTTCGGTCTGCGCCACCGGAGCCGGTGTGCCGCGCCCCTCGAGGGCGAAACGGGCGAAGCAGTCCAGCAGGCAGGCGAGACCCGCCACGACCGCTGCCGCCCCCACTACCCGCTCGCCGGGCAGCCCGAGCAGCGGTTGCTGCATCGTCCAGCCAACCAGTGCGTACGGGATGACGCCGAAAACGACAGCCGGTGCGAGCCAGAAGAAGACGAACGACCCGACGATCGCACGCGTCCGTGTGCGCTTCACGTTTCATTCCTCGTTTTGAAGGAAGATTTACAGCCGGCCCTTCTGCGTTGCTCCAAAACCAGCCCCGGATCCAGCGCTAGTCTCCACCTCTATGATCAGGCGGCTGTGGTCGCTTGGACCCCATTCGTTGACCTCGTTCATCGCCTTCACCGAAACCCGCTCGTGGAAGCCGCGCGACGCGAATGCGTAGTCCAGCTGGCGTGACGCCTTGGCTGGCGTCTGGCCGGCCGGGAAATACGTCGGCACATTCTTGCTGTCGTCGGGTAGCTCCGTCGGCCAGGGACATGCTTGGCGTCCGTTGGGCGCCTGAGGCCCAATAAAGGACAGCCCTAACGCCTTCATTCTCGTAAACACGGTCTCGTAACGTCCCGCCCAGTAGGCACTGCCGGCATCTCCGTAGCGGTAAAGAATGTTGAGGTCGCCCGCAGCAAGTATCCTGTGTGTGGCCGGGTCCTCGTGTCCGATGAACGCCGACAGGTCTGAGACGATTCGATGGGCCGAAGCATCTGCGTAGATCCACCCGCTTTTGGTACTCGGTTGAGGCTTCAGCCAGCGCCCATACATGGAGACTGCAACGAAGGCCTCTTTCGGACTGTCGACCGGGATCACCTTTGCGGCGGCGATAGTCCCGATTCCACTGACGCCGATATCGTTGTCCCCGAGGTCACTGATCGGCGGCGTCTGCCGAAAATGTTCGACGTTGATTCGATCGGATAACTTCACGACCAGCGGCCAGCGGTCGTAGAGCTGCCTGTCCCAGAACACCGCGTCTTCGTATTCGACCAGATGCGCCAGGTCGCCGGGTAGCCTACTCGCTTCCTGCAGAAAAGCCAGATCGACATCTTCGACTTTCGCCATCCGAACCAGTTCGCGCCAAGGCTTAACCCTTTTGGCGATGTTCCAGCTCACCGCCTTGATCATACGATCGCCCTCTGCGCCCGCCTTAAAGCGTCCATTCCTATACCGTTGGCTCCCTCACGAATAAACTTGTTCTGATCACTATCGGGCGTATTCGCCATAAAAAAGCATCCCCGCCCGAAGGACAGGGATCTGTGTCTCCTTTTGGAAGTCGATATATATTGCCCTACCGAAATTCAGACCCGTAAACAACCATTAAAGTGGCGCCTACCAGATTATGACATGTTGACTTTCTCATCGGATCCTTGCCTTAGATAGTTGTACCCACGAAGATTGGCGGTCTTCTTGACGATTTTTTCAATTATCGACAGTCGAGTAGACCTGGAAGGAAGATTCAGACCCAACTCGTCTCCAATTTGCCTCAGCATTGCGACATTATACTTCTTTCGATCCGCCAACATCCGTTCGATCTCTGCCGACGACATTCCCTTCAATTCCTCAGCTACTCCCTTTGCATCCGAGCGATTCTGTGCTGTATAGGCTGCACGGGGAGACTTACTCATCGTTCGGTTACGCGATGAAAGGCCGAGAACAGACGAAAGCACAGGATCTGACTCAGCCACACGTACATAGTCCTTTATCGTCTCTATGTTTGATGTGACGCCTTCAACGTCCTCCCCCGCAGGAAGCGACCTCAGCCTCATTTGGAAATCTTGAAGAAAACCAATCAGGGCTTCGAGTTCTCGGTCCAGCCTATGTTTTGTTTCCTCCGTGGGCAAGGCGTCAACCAAATCGGACAGCCGACTCAAGAAACTGTCCAATTTTCTTCCTGTCAACTTTACTGTATTGTTCATTTTCAAAACATCTCCAGAATTTCGTCGACGATGTTGGGATACTCCTGCTTTTGCGAAGCCCGTCTGGCATTATCGGAATCATGAAACCATATAGGAAGCCTGTATTCGGCGGCTTCAGTGTAACCGATCAACTCGGTTGTATGGGTATCGAAGCATTTGCGTGTACCCAACGTCGATCGGACCTCCTCCATCTTACTGGCATGTGCGATTGTTTGCATTGCACCGCCGATTCGTACCCGCACGAAAAGAACGGCGCCCAACTCCGCAACCCGATGGTTATCTGCCGGTCGGCCAGCGAAGCCAGCCGCGGAAGTCATCAGCTCGCCGATTTCGTTAACCTTTCTTATCAGGATGTTTAAACCTATAGTAGATAGATGGTCTGGTATCGCAGTCACGATATAATGGTGACTTGCAACGAGCGCGTTCTGCGTCATAAGATAGAGGTTTGGCGGGCAGTCTATGAGAACGTAATCGTATTTGTCTTGTACTTCATGGATAGCCTTAACAAGAAAGTCCCGATCACGGAGAAATTGCCGTGCGTTCTTCCTTAACATTTCCAAACTCGGATACACGCCGGCAATCTGGCCAACGGCAATATCCTCCCCTATCAATTCTATATCGCATGGGACCAGATCAAGCCTGGGATGACGACGACCGTCCCGCAATCGGATCGGGTTTTCCCACAAGTATCTTTTCGTGTCAATAGGATTCCCGTCCAAATATCTCTTATACATGGTGGCAATCGTACCGACTCTGTCTTTGCGCCTTTGCCAGTCTTCGGTAGATGCGCATAGAAACGTCAGGTTCGTCTGTGGATCGATGTCGATCAGCAAGACTCGCTTGTTTTTTAGTCCAGCCAACCAACACCCGACATGGTAGGCTGAAGTCGTCTTTGCTACACCACCCTTGTAATTGATAAATGCGAGAACTTTCGCTGCCACTATCTATATCCTTAACGCAGAGAGCCGCACACTTTCAATTTCCCCAAAAAATCAGGACAGATAATCGACGCTATTGGCCCGACCACAGCGATAATCTACCATTTACCCGGTCACAGAGGACAAACCGTAGGAGAATAACGCATTAGCTACGATTTAATGCCAAGCCAAGGTCAAGCAATGCCAGACCCTATACGTTGGAAAACTCGATTTATGCACGAAACTTCAATGCACGTCTGAAACCAGAGGATCTCTCCATACAAACTTGACACGACTATCGTTTAAATATATGTCATTTGGTGGGCAAAAGGCAACCTCGTATCTGTCATGTACGCTGATTGACCTTTGGCCGATCACGTCTCGAACAGTTCGCGCAGCCAAGCGTTGGCTTCCGGAATTCCGCCGACGTCAACTACGAACTCCTGCCCACGGCCGACTGTTTTGAAGTATACCCACGGTTCGCGGCCTCGCCAATGTTTCCTTTCATGATGGTAACTCAGCAATGGCCGACGGCCTTTGGGAAAAAACCACGAAGGCAGCCGCCATTCGCTGCGTTTCGCCGATCGCGGCGGCGTCAATGTGAGACGTTCTCCGGTTCCGCCAAATAGCCCGGCGCCGCGCCGCGAAGTGAGCCCCTTTATGCTGAGGGTCTCGCGTGCAACGTAGACAGTGTTGTTGTCCCAATGCCTATTCACGTGCGGATGCCTGGACAGCCATGAACGCTCGGAACGGGCGCTCTTCAGAGTACCCACGATGGGTACGACGTCGAAAACCTGTAGCCAACCGAACAACACGTGCCGGTCAGGAGCGTTTGGGACGTACCTCCACGTTGCGCCATTCGCACGTTCCACAGCACGAAACCAGCCGAAGAACAGGAATAGGTCCCCGGGCCCAACTCCCTGGTTTTCCAGATGGCTTTGAGCCTTCTCGACCTGCCCGAAAGCCGGCCGCCAGCCGGGTAAACGCGGAAGGGCGTCGGCGTTCAGATCCGGATCCAGATGGCACCTGTTGCGTCCCTTCACTCGACCGTTGGTCAAACATTCCACAATAGAGCCAACAGACGTGTTATGCCACCGAACGTCACTGAATCGCGTTGGACTTCTGAGATACGGAATTGGTAGTGATAGGGCGGTGCCGTCCGGAAAAATGGGGCTCGGCTTGCCACCAGAACTCGAGTCAGATCCCTTGCGGCTGAAGATGATCTTCATTGTTTGTCCGCCTACGATCACGCGAGGTTATCTGAACGTTCGGCATGTGGCAGGGTCGACAGTTTCATTCCGGTCAAGATCCCTGGTACGGCGTGGAACTCAATCGCCACTCGTATCCAGATTGATACGTAAACCGGATTTTGGTCTTGCCATTCAGTCGCGATGTTCATGCGAGTGCATGATAATGATTTTTTGTTAATTCAATGCTGAATTCTCAGCAGTCTATCGAAATGCGGTTCGGACAATCAATGGTAAGTCAACTCTCGGCACACGGGTAAGGAACGATGTTGCACACAACCGATCCCAGGCTGCCAGCAAGAGACAAGGCGGAAGAGACAAGAGGGCCGTCCACACCCGGAACCTCGCGATGGCGTTGATTGTGTGCGGGCGACCGGCCGGTCGCCCCTACACGATAATCGGAACGAATTGGTTGTTTGACGGCAGGGCAAGAAGCGACATCCATTAATCGATAGACACCGCCGCGGTCGTCTATCTGTGTCTGCGCCTCTACGCGGGCAGCCACAAGGGTTGCCTGCCTCGCCCTCGTCAGCAGGCAGGCTTCCACAAATGCAAACCCCGCGGCGAGGGCTGGATGCCCTTGATCTCAGGTGTCGCAAAATGCGACAGCGATACGAGAACGACCGTGTGATTGTCCGTTTCACGTCGGGGCGCTGCTCGTCTTATACATCCTCCCCGCCACAACCATTTCCTCGGCAATCTTCTGTCTCAGTTCCTCCGGCGCCCGCGCCTCGCACTATGGCCCGCATTCCCGAATCCACTCACTCATCTCGATCGTCCTTGTAACCTCATTTCTCATCCGATCCGGGCGATCGCCGCTTCGAGCGCCTCGGTCAGTTCATCCACCTTGTACTCCCAACTCATGCGGGCGCTTGGGCTGATACATTCGATGGCCTCGACACCGGCGCGGCGACAGGCGCGTTTTGCGACCGTGCCGAGTGCGATGACCGTCCGACCCGCGCACTCGTGCCGCGTGATTCTGTCAAAGGACTCGTCGATATGTCGTATACGGAACGGCGGCCACTGCTTGTACGGCAACAGATGAAACGCCTGCGTGACATAGATGTCCGCGCGGGTCAGGTTCGCCCGATCGAGGGCCAACGTCAGTACTTTGTTGAAGGGAATACCCGGCAGCCAGCCCTGCTCCTTCAGCACCTGGCGATGTTTGTCGACCTGTGGGGCGTCCAGCCAGTAGTGTGCGACCAGCACCGGACCCGTCTCGGAGTTCGACACGATCTGGTAGGACGTAACCCACTCGCCGTCGAACCCGACGTCGGCGAGCGTCTTGTATTTGCGCTCGTATCCGGCAATCACGAATTCGCGGCGGCGCGCGATGATTTCGGCTCGTTTCATTAAATCCTCCACGCCGACATTTCAGACGTCGCTGCTGACGGCATCATCAACCGGATTGATTTGTAAACCGGGTTTTGGTCTCGCCATTCAGTCGCAATGTTCATGCAAGTGCATGATAAGGAATTTTTGTTGAACTTGTGCTGAATTTTTGGGCTGATTTGCTGATTTTACGCTGAAAAAGACGCATTTTGCGTCAGAAAGGTCGCGATTGTGCAACAAGAGACGAAATTCACAGCTGTCTGTCGAAGTGCGGTTCAGACAATCAACGGGAAGTCAACCGGCGGTCCGCGGGGAAGGAAAGGTGCAATTCGGTTGGAAATTTACGGTGGAGAACAGCAAGCCGCAGGAACGGAACTCGCGGTCAATTCGGTTTACCGGCGACCGGCCGGTCGCCCCTGCGGATACGGGGGACGGAACGGTGAAACGCTTCGGAACTCACCGAACGGTCAGAAACAAAAGGCGAAATCCCGATCAGGTGACGTCAGCGTCAGGTCATGGCGGATAGGAAACGGCGCAATGCGGGCGGGATCTGTCTGCCTCGACCGCGTCAGAGGGATCGATCGTACGTCTGGTGGTTTCGCCGGTCTGCGGGTTGTGGTAGACGATCCGCACCTGCCTGCGTTCTGACCAGGCGCGCGTGAGCGTTTCCAGAACGTGGATGTGTTCGGGATCCGGCGAGTTTTGTAGAAGGAAGACGGCCACGCTGCGTCCACCTGCCTTCGACGAAACCTGGCGGCATCACGTCAACGAAGCATACCCGTCAAAATGGGCAACCACAAGGGTTGCCCCTACAACGACAAACGTCGCGTCTGGCTGACCGGGCGCGTCAGGGATTAAGTAGCTTTTTTAAGGGGGAGTGACAGAATAAAGCCTGCCAATGGGACACACTGGCAGGCGAGTTGTTGACGAGATTGTCGGACGGGGGTGTTGACTATTTGACGCTTATTTTTGCCTCGTTTGCGGCAATGCGCTCGCCGAACGAATCCAATCGTGAATCAATTGCATCAAACTTGGTTTCCATTTTATCTTCCAATTTCGCGATTCTTTGAGTCAGTCGATCTTCCAATCTATCTATTCGTTGATTGATTCCAGACGAGAAACTCCATAGAGATCCCCATAGAGCCAGCAGAAAAATGGCAAATCGAAGATTGTCTTCATTGAGGATTTTACCGTTCACGTTACACTCCGAAGGATGGACTTGCCGCATGCTCCGTTACTGAAGAAATCTAACGTATCCGATGTCATTGTCAAGCCGAATTCCTACAAGTGAGGCAGGATTCAGTACTACCGACGCTGGATGGAAAAGCCGGTCGTGGAGGATGCAGGCAGTCGGTATCGACCGACGAAGACGAGATGGAAGGAAATATCGTCATTGATGCGAGTCCGGAGTAGTTGATTCGAGACCTGCTCTCACCATATTCCTCCACACGCCGTCAACAGAACCGCCGGCAGCCGCTTAAGCTGTTCATTGCGAGGGTCGACCTCGAAGCCGCCGGACTCCAATGCGGTGACGCCGAGCAACGGTTCGGCGCCTTCATCGCCGTAGACGACGGTCCCGCCCACGACTTCTCCTTCGAACTCCAGTTCGGCAATCGTTATGTCCATGGAAATGGGCTTTCCATCCGCAAGTACATATTCGCGGCGGCCCCTTGACGTGAGTCCGAGCGCTTCGAGCCGAGCCCTGGGTACGAGCGAGTCGAATGCGCCTGTATCGACGAGGAACTTCCCCGTCCAGCTGCGTTCCGGGTCCGCGGGGTTGCGGATGGTTACGTCAACATACGTCGCGCCCATCGACCGTTCTCCCTGTGAACAGGTTTCACTCCTGGATTCATCAAATCATAGCGAATTACCACATACAATGCAAGACGCGATGATAATCCAGGAGTGACCGGCCGGTCGCCCCTGCACGCTTGAGGCGCCTGTCCGACAGATTGCGCGGTTTCCACAGGACCCGGCGCCTGCCCGGACACAGGACCCCGACGTTTCGGCCTGACTTACGTGGGCAGACAGGAATGTCCGCCCCACCCTCACACCGGCTACCTCAACGGCGGCGCCGATCAACCGGTCGACACGGCCGTGCCGCTGACCGAGACCATGAGCATGCTGCCGTCCCCGACGACTTCGTAGTCCAGGTCGATGCCGACAACGGCATTGGCGCCCTCCTGCCGGGCGGCTTCCTCCATTTCAGAGAATGCGATCTCGCGGGCCTGCTTCAGTTCCTTTTCATACGCTGCAGAGCGACCGCCGACGATGTCGCGAATACCGGCGAAGAAGTCCTTGAAGATGTTCGCGCCCAGGATCGCCTCGCCGGTGACGATGCCCTTGTATTCGCGGATCGTCTTGCCTTCGATAGCGGGGGTGGTGGTCATAATCATCGGTGTGCCTCCTTGCATTAAATGGACGGCTGACGGCCGTATCTCCCGCCGGCCGTCATATGGTGCGGGACTCCATTTCAATGGTTATCCCAATTCAAGAAAACAGCAACACGGCGCCACGACAGATCCTTCCGAATGGGGACGTAGACGTCGTATCAAAAGAAATCCTTTCGCTTCACGTCCAGAGACCTGAAGTATCCTGGTAATCCGAAATTAAATCGCCTTTATCAATTCGCATATGTTCGATTTAACGTCCACTGAGACATACGAATCATGGTCATTTGTAGCTGCTGTAGACGATGGCGAGCCAGCGGTCGGTGCTCATCCAGCCCTGCCCCCAGGATTGCCATTTCTCAGGTACCCCGGCGGCCTGGATTTCTTCCAGCGTCTTTCCTGCCGCGATGGACCTCCTGACAAGGTCCGCGCACGTTTCAAGCATCTCGAGCGCAGTCCTCAGATCGTCCGGCACGGCGAGCGGTCCGTGACCGGGGATTATACGCGCATCCGGCGGGATTTGTTTCAGGAGAGACCGCACGGCCTCGATATAACCCTGGACGTCTCCGCCGCCGCGAAGGTCGACGTATGGAAATCTGCCGTTAAAGAAGAGGTCTCCGGTATGGACGACGTTGGAGCCGGTAAAGAAGACCACGCCGTCGCCGTCCGTGTGGGCGTTCGGAAAGTGGACCACGCGCAGTTCCTCGCCGTTGAAGTGAATCGACAGCCCACTGTCGAATGTGATTTCGGGCAGGGCGGCTTTGGGCAGAGGCCTGTCGTCGATACGCCTTGCCGCCAGGCGGCTGCGGACGTTCCGGTGCGCGACGATGACGCCTTTCTCCCCGAAATGCGCGTTCCCGCCGGTATGATCGCCATGGTAATGGGTATTCAGGACGAACGTCGGGTCTCCGCCGCCCAACTCGCCAATGGCGGCGCGGATCTTGCCGGCAAGCGGCGCGAACTGATCGTCCACGATCAGGACGCCGTCCGCCCCCACGGAAACGCCGATATTACCGCCGCTTCCTTCCAGCATATAGACACTGTCGGTCAGCCTGGTGGACTTGATCTCCACCGCGGAAAAATCCCTCTGCGCGAACGCCGTGCCGGTGAGGGCGAATAACGCGGCGATCGGTAACCATCCGGACATATGGAAGATCCTCCAAAAGCGGTGAGAAGGAAGAAGGAAAAAGGAAGAGGGAAAAAAAACGGCGAAAGCAAAGGCGGCAGACATCATCACCGGAGTTCAGTGCATTTCGGCGTAAGGGCGTCCGGCCGGTCGCCCCTACCGGCGCCGTACTTAAAAAAGGCCCGGAGTCATATTCCCGGGCCTGTTGAAACCATCCCTGCCGGCGACGCCACGAAAGAATCGAATCGCCGGCACGTGTCCTGATGCGATTGATGCTACGCGGTCCTGCCGTCGATCGTGCCCACCTGAATCTTCAGTTCATCCCGGTTCACCACACGGTCAACGCGCCCGTCTCGGACCCACACCACCCTGTCGGAAACGCTCAGCATCTTGTGGTCGTGCGTGGCCGAAACCACGGTTACACCCGAATCTTTATTCATCTGACGAAGAAGTTCGATAATCTCCGTACCGGTGCGCAGATCGAGGTTTCCGGTGGGTTCGTCGGCCAGAATCAGGGCCGGATCGTTGGCGAACGCCCGGGCGACCGCCACACGCTGCTGTTGTCCGCCCGACAGCTCGAAGGGCTTGTGAGATACCCGGTCGCCCAGACCCACCTTTTTCAGCAGTTCCACTCCCTTGTCCCTGGCCTCGTCGCTGGTCAATCCCGCAAACACCATGGGCAGCGTCACGTTTTCCAGCGCCGTCATCACCGGAATCAGATTGAACGTCTGGAAAATATATCCGATCTTCCGGCAACGCAACCACGCCAGTTCATAGGCGTCGAGCTGCGCGACGTCCACGTCGTCTATGTACACCTTGCCGTCGCTGGGTTTGTCCAGACCGCCGACCATATTGAACAGGGTTGTTTTACCGGAGCCCGACGGACCCATGATGGAGATGTACTCGCCCTGTTCGATCTCGATGTCCACCCCTTTGAGCGCGGACACCTGCACGTCGCCCATCTCGTAGACTTTCTTCACGTCCTGCGTTCGTACGACGGCCATCGGCGACCTCTTTATGAATTACGGATCGGGGTTTGCGATCCGAACCGGACATCTGAGCCTGCGCTATACTTCCAGACGCATTGCGTCTACGGGCTCCATCTTGGCGGCGCGATAGGCCGGTAGAATTCCGCCCATCAGGGAGAGAAAGGAACCAAGCACGATCGCCATCAGGCCGCGCTCCAGAATGGTGGGCCACGGCACGTGACCGATGACGCCTGTGCCATAGCCGACCCAGGACATCAGAATGGACAGCAGAAAGCCAACTCCCGCGCCCAGCACCGTGCCGGCCATGCCCATAAAGGCGGACTCAAGGATGAACAGCTTGACAATGAATCCGTCCAGCGCTCCCATGCACTTCATGGTGCCGATCTCCCGGAAACGCTCGGTGACGGACATCAGCATCGCATTCGTAATCCCCACCAGACAGACCAGAAGCGAAAGCACAACCAGCCAGGTGTTCTTGGCCTCCTCCTGTCGATTGGCCTCACTCTCCTGACTGATGTCGATTCCCTTCTGCTGGAGAATGAGGTTCATCTTCGGGTCGTTGGCGTCGCGAAGACTGTTGACGATAGAACTGGTGGTCCAGATGGACATCAGAAACGCGATGGCCAGAATAATGCTGCTTACCGTGATCAACGACCGTCCGAACCGGATCTTCACGCTGTTGAAACTGATTTCGACGGCCTTTTTGACCGGAAGTTTGACCTGCGTGCCGATCTCCCGGCGGGCAGGCGACGAATAACTTTCCGCCATGAACGCCTCCAACAACAATCTGTAACGTACGACGCGACGTTTGAATGAACCTGCTCGTTGCCGGAATCTTCCGGGCGTTTCCCCTGTACCGTCGCCGGTGCGCGTGCCCTATCTGACGTCACCATCGCGCATCTCGGGGACGTGGGTGCGCCTCTGGCGCGTCGAATAATACGCCCGATCCGCCAACAGCTTTCCCGCCCGTTCGAACAACGCCAGCGTCTGAACGACGTCCGGGTCCTGACTCACGGCGACCCTGCCCGCCTCCCGGTCTCCCCAACGGAATTTCGCGAAATAGCGTTTCAACTGCCGCTTGACCAAATCGATGCCCGATTCGAAATCCGCATCCGTAAACGTAAGATCCGTTTCCCACGCCTTGAGGAATGCCTTGAATTCCGTTATCTCGCGCGCGCCAGGCGCGTATTGATGGAGATAGGCGCCGAAATCCGTGTACGCGGCGGTGAACTCAGACCCCCGTCGACTGGCGAATTCAAAGAAGTGCCGCCGGGTGAGCCGCCGTTCAAAATCCCCCGGACGCGGCGATTCCAACTCCACGTCGGGTGTGATCCCGCCGCTGCCGTAAACCTTCCGGTTCAATATCTGCGTAAAATAGACCGGTTGAGAGAGAACGCTGTCAGGATCGGCATTGGGATCGTATCCGTCGTGCGCCTCCTGATGATAGGCGCGCCTGTCGCCCGAATAAGGACGCTGGATCGGGCGCTCGCTGGGCGTGAAATAGCGCGCCACCGTGAGCAGGACGGCGCCGCCGTTCTTCAACGGATACTGCTTTTGAACCAGCCCTTTGCCGAACGTGGTCCTGCCGACGACGAGCCCCCGGTCATAGTCCTGAACAGCGCCCGCCACGATTTCCGACGCGCTGGCGCTGTAGTTGTCGACAAGCACGGTCAAGGGAAAATCCAGAGGCACTACCGGATCGCGATCCGCGAAATGATCTTCCCGTGAACCGCTCCTTCGGCCTTCGGTGTACACCAGGAGACGGTCTTTTTCGAGGAACTGGTCCGCCACCGCAACCGCCTGCTCAAGGTATCCGCCGCCGTTGCCGCGCAGGTCGAGGATCAGTTTCTTCGCGCCCGAATCGAACAATCCTTCGAGAGCGACCTGCAGCTCGCTGGACGTGCGATTCGAGAACCGGTCGACCTTCACGTAACCCACGTCCGAACTGATTTTGAACGCATACGGCACGCTCGGCACTTCTATCTTGTCGCGGATGATTTCAATGCGGAGGGGGTCGGCCACGCCCGAACGATGTACCAGAACGAACACCCGGCTGCCCTTGGGGCCCTTGAGCCGGCGTTTCACCTCATCGGTCTTCCGAACCCCGACCACCGGGACCCCATCGATCTTTACGATGCGGTCGCCTGCCTGGAGGCCGGCCTCATAGGCGGGAGATCCGACAATAGGAGACAGAACCGTCAGCTGGCCCGCGATGATGTCGAAATAAATCCCGATTCCCTCAAACGAGCCCTGCATCTTGTCCTGGGTGTCCTGGAGTTCCTCCGGAGAAATATAGGTTGAATGGGGGTCCAGCCGGGAAAGATAGCCTTCAATCGCACCGTGATACAACTCAACCGGATCGGTGGATTCATAGTACTGGCGGCGCACCAGGTCGGCCAGTTGATCCAGGGTATGCGCCTGCATCGCCGTGTTCACGCGAGGCGGGGGATCCGCCCCGGCCGTCACCGGAGGACCCGCCGCCCACACCAGGATCAGTAAGGAAACAATCCGAAATACGACGGACATACAGACCTTTCGCAAGTCAGGCGACATCGATTCAGACCGCCAAAAAACGTTTCAACATAACGACGCCGGTGGGAGATGTCAAGGAGAAACCACGTCCGCGGGGTCGCATCAGGATCCGGAGGTCTTTTCTTTCGACCTGGTCAGGGAAAACACGAGCAGCTGCTTGGAAAAGAGATAATACTCCTTGAGATTCAGCTTGCTGGTGCTGTACTGCCGGTTGCGGAACACGTAGGGCACCTCGATGAACGTCGACCAGGTTCCCTTGACCAGAATCTCCAGCAGTATCTTGTAGCCGGGGGAGGTCAGCGTCACGCCATGAAGCACACGGCGATGCAGAAAAAAATATCCGCTGAGCGGATCCTGTACGCCGGTCAACTGCCTCGCGGCCAGCACGCCGGCCTGGGAGATCAGCTTTCGGTACCAGGGCCACCTCTCCACGCGGCTTTCGGGGTTATAGCGGCTGCCAAGCGCGACGTCGTGCTCCCGAAGCCCGAGAATCAGTCCGGGCAGGACCGAAGGATCATGGCTAAGGTCCGCGTCGATCACGCCCAGGCAGTCGCGGTCCGACCTCCGGAATCCCTCCATGACCGCGCTGCCCAGCCCGAGTTTGCCGGGCCGATGCACCACCTGAACGGGATACCGGTCTCCAAGCCGCTCCGCTTCCTCACCGGTACCGTCCGGAGAGTTATCGTCGACTACGATCAGTTCGAGATCAATCTCCGGGTATGGTTCGACCGCCGCGAAAACCTCTTCCGCCAGAAGCGAAATATTCGGGCGCTCATTGTAGGTGGGCGTAATCAGAGAGACGCGCAACGGTGTTTCACCCATGCCGATCACCTCTTGAGAAAGGGGCGCGCGTGCGGATCGCAACGATGGCGCTCGACGCAGAGACCGGAATCAGCCGCAACCCGTGCGAGACGTATCGATTACCCGGCCGCGCCTCGCATTTCCGCGCCCATGCGCTTCAGGTTCTCGGAAAAAGATCTCAGTGCCGGATTGAACAGCTTGCGCGCGAGGTCGAGTTTCAGGCCCGCACCGGGAGGTCTGGGCGCGGTCTGTCCCAACGCCTCGGAAGTCACCGGCACCACCAGATCGGCGTTGAGATCGAAACATCGGCAGATCCGCCGGACCATTTCATAACGGCTCATGAATTCCAATCCCGCAAAGTGGATCACGCCCCGGAACTCCCGGCGGCACAGTCCAAGGAGAAACACGGCGAGTTCATCCACGCTGGTGGGATTCGCCCATTCGTCGGTAACCACCCGGATGGTCTCGCCGCGACGGAGGGATTCCAGCGCCCACGTCACGAAATTGGGTCGGCAACCCGAACGATAGCCGTAGAGTACCGCCGTTCGGACCACCAGTCCATGGCAAGGGGAGGCCAGAACGATGGCCTCGGCTTCCAACTTGGTCCGTCCGTAGACGTTTAGCGGATTGGTGCAATCCGTCTCGGCGTAGGGCCCCGCCTGACCGTCGAAGACGTAGTTCGTCGAAACGGTCACCAGGCCGGCGCCCGCGCTTTCACACGCCCGAATCAGGTTCCGGGTTCCGCACACGTTCACGCGGCGCGCCAGGTCCGGATTGCGCTCACATTGGTCCACGCCCGCTTCCGCGGCCGCGTTGATAACCCAGTCGGGCCGTACCCGTGATACCACCCCGGCGACTGACGCCGCATCCGTGACGTCGACCCGGATACAGTCCGACCCCGGAAACGGCGGCCGGGGATTGCGCGCCGCGGGAACCCGATGCAGGCCCCGGACCGGCACGTCGCACAGCGCCCTCCCCAGAAATCCGGAGGCCCCGACGATCAATACTTTCACCTCTGATCCATCACCCATTGGCGCCACCCGGACCTGTCAATTGGCCCCGCGGTCTGGCGGAACGGACGTCGCTCGCCCGGTCTCCAGGCGCAGGTACATTGCCATACCTCTGCACAACGCGCCCGCGCCGGCGGCGCGCGCCAGATGCGAATTCGCCAGCGCCGCGAGTATCTCGCCGGCCGTTTCCATATAGCGCCGATGCCCCGTCAGCAGGTATAGCCTCGCAAGTACCTGAACAGCCGCCCCGTTACCCGACGGAACCAGGCGGTCCACGGCGTGGATAACGGCCGCGTCCGGCTCCGGCCAGCGGTCGCGCAGTGCGCCGCTGTCATCGAGAAGCCGCTCCAGCATCACGTCCGTGAGTTCCAACGCGAGCCGGAATGCGGCGCTGTCGCCGCCCGCGCCGTATACATCCAGCGCGGCCCTCGCGACCAGGGCCTGATCGGCAAGCAGAAAGACCGGCGGCTCCGACCCCTCAAGCGCATGTCGTATGCCGCCCTCAGGATGCGTCAGCCTCGTGCGGATGGACGCCAGAACCTCACGGGCCAGATCCAGGTAGGCCGTTCTTGAAGAAGCCTGATAAAGCGCCGCAAGCCCGGTAACGGCCAGGGCGTTCCACGAGGCGTAGACCGCAGGATCTCTGGGGGCCGCGCGACCCGCCTCCAGCAAAACCGCGCCGCCGGATGCTTCGGAAAAGCCCGCGAATCCCGCGGCAAAAAAGCCGTTCCGCGGCGCGAACGGCCCGCGGATCAGCGCGTTGCCCAGATCAATTGCCGCCGCCGTGTCCGTCCGGGCCAGAACCGCAAGCCAGCCCGCGTTCGACGCCAGCGTCTTCTCGGTGTCCAGCACCACGCCATCCGGCGTGAGCTGCCGCTGGAAGAATGTACCGTCGGAATCGCGCAGCGAACTTGAGACGACCGTTTTCAGTCGTTCCAGCGCGAGGGCCCGGGCCGCGGCGTCATCGCCGTCGAGGAGTACGAGAAACGCCTCCGGGCCCGGATGCGCTCCGCGTTTCAGCGCATTGGCCGTGCTGTCTGTATACGCCTGCAGCAGGCCGGAAGACACCTCGGCGCGAGAGATTGGCCGGGCTTCTCTCGCCGTCCACAGCGCCAGATTCCGCCGCTCGCGTTCGAAATCAGTCCAACGCTTCGGGTTATTGTAATAGACCCATACCCGGCGCAGCAACTCCCGCAGGTCCTCCGGATCCAAATACGTGGAACCGGTCATCCAGTCGCCATCGGGCGTCAGGATCGCCGTTGACGGCCAGCCGCCCATTCCGAATCGTTCCGCCAGATCGGGGCGCCGGTCCACGTCCACCCGTACCGGCCAGGTGCCTCGGCCGATCGCCACCGCCAACCCCGGGTCTTCGAAACTGCGGCTTGCCATGTCCCGGCACCAGTAGGACCTGCTGGAATAAAGATAGAGGAACAGCGGACGATTGAGCACGCGCGCGGAATCCCGATCGGACCATGCCTTCCAGGTCACCCTTCCGGGAGGCGGCGCGGACAGCTCGGAAAACGCAGATACCTCCGGTACCCGCTCACAGCCGGCAAACCCGGAACTCAACGCCAACAGCGCGAAGGCCGGACGCAAATGAAGACGCCAGACGCGAGACCCATGAGGCACGAGGGACCCCCGGGACGACGGCGGGACGCACGATGAGAAAACCGCCGAAAATCGAGAGCGGACAGTCCGACCATGGCAGCTCGTTGCGTCGCGTCCGACGCCGTTTCCAGTCGTGTATCGTTGTTCAATGGGAATGGCCGCCTGTCTTCCCATTAGAAGCCGTATTAAAATCCCCAGCGGTCTTTGCGCGGCTGCAAAAGCGCCGGTCGGGAACTCACCGGGAATATTAAAACAGCTTCTTATCGGGACACCGGCAGGGAAAACCTGACGGCCGAAACCAAAAGTCGGGAACCACGGTGCGCCAGATGCGTTTATATCTTGAAATCGACGAAAAGACTTGACAATTCAATCGCGATTAACGAAATTTTCCCGCTGTGACACGCTCCGGACCTGACCTTTCTCGGGGTGCCGCCGGCAACGGGCCGTTCAACCGGAACCCAAAGCTGCACAAAGACTTACAGGGAAAGTTAGAGACGGAGACAGGTTCCGGAACTTCACCGGATCTTCGCAAGCGGTATCGCCTCTTCCATCAGCATTATGGGAATGTTGTCTTCAATCGGGTACATGTAAGCGCCGTCCTCGCGAACAAGGCCTCCGTCAACGGGTTTCTCAACGGGGGTCCCCCCCCGGTTGCACAACTCGCCATTTTCGATAAGATCGTTGACTTTATCGATCAGTTCCCGACCTGCCGGACGCACCGGTGATTTGTTTTCGGGACAGGCCAGAATATCGAGAAGTTCCCTGTCGATCACTCCTGAGCCCCTTTCAGATACAAGTACAAGCGCCGGATTCGCGGAGTTCGATCTGTGCGGCATTCAGTTTGAGAGAAAATATAAAACAAGCGGTTGTCGAACAAGTTTTTTCCGGCTGGAGCGCCTATTCCAAACATTCGCTGACGTGTTTTGCCCTGAGAAGCTGCCTTAAAATTCCCAGCGGTCTTCGCACGGCTGCAAAAGCGCCGGTAATTTTAAAACGGCTTCCCGGTTCCACAATTCCGTTCCACAAGAGAACCTGTCGACAAGGCGCTCATTGCCGCCTTCGCCTCAAGGGGCGTTCGTCGCGTTGTGGACTTGTTGTCAAAACCTGTGGCGAGTGGAGTGCGTGCGCATGCCGATTCAGAAAGTACCCGGGTCGTCGGGCAAAAGAGTGGCGCAATCCGTTGTGCTCCTCTCCGCACCCGGTTTTTTGTGTCCTGTCGCCTCGGCAATTCCCGCCTGGCTTGGCAGCCCGAATGGAAAACCGTTACACCTCAAGGAGCCGAACCCGATGAAAAACAACCTGATGTGCGTGTGCCTGATGGTCATCATGATGGCCGCAGCATTCACGTTTCCCGGCCCGTTGTGGGCGACGCCCGAGAGCCAGGCCGCGGCGCCGTTTCTACTGTTCCAGCCCAGCGCGCGTTCGGCTGGAATGGGCGAAGCCTATATTGCCATAGCCGACGGCGCCAATGCCACCTATTACAATCCGGCAGGCCTGGCGGACGACACGAACAGGCACATGAGCACGACGATGTACAAGCCCGTTCCCTCACTGGCCAGCGATATCTTCACCTCGTTCGGCGCGTACACGCAACCCGTGGAAGGCGTGGGCAACCTGGGCTTCAGCCTGATCTACACGTCGCTCGGGTCGCAGCACCGTACCGACTCGCAGGGGCAGGACCTTGGCAAGTTCACGAGCTTCGGCCTGGCGGTCGCGGTCTCGTACGGAACCTACGTGGTCAAGAACGTCTCCGTTGGCGCAACCATGAAGTTCATCCATGAAAAACTGGCCAGTCAGGGCGCCGGCATCGAGAAGGGCAAAGGCGCCGGTACATCGTTCGCGGGCGACCTGGGTTTTATGTGGAAAACTTCCGATCGGTTCACGCTCGCGTGGGCGTTGCGTAACGTCGGGCCGAATATTACGTTTATCGACGCGGACCAGGCCGATCCGCTGCCACAGAATTTCACAATCGGAATTGCATATACAGCGCTGCAGCGAGGGAACTCAACGGTACTATTCGCTGCCGACATCTATAAACCCCTTGCCGACAGGGGCTTCTTTTCATTTGTCACGGGTTGGAGCGACCGCAACGGCAGTGAGGAACTCGAGGATATGGACTACCATACCGGCGTTGAATGGAATTATAACCTTTCCGAAGAATCCGCCTTCGCCCTGCGAACCGGATATTTCCACGATCAGGACGGCGACCGGAAGAGCCCGACCTTCGGCCTGGGCCTCAAATACAACTGGGCGTCGTTCGATCTCTCGTATTTCGCCAGGAGCAACTCCGCCCTCCGAAACGTCTTTCGCTTCACAGGCGGATTCTCCTTCTAGCCGTCCGTTGACAACGTCGCTTTGCGGGCCTCCCGGTGAAGCTTTGGCAGGCAGGCGAGGCAGGGTGTCATTCCCGGAAACCTGTCACCACTCGTCCGCCGATTTATTCCGTCCGGCGGCGTTGCCTCCTGCGATTTCTCGTTTGACATCTCACGGGGTCGATAACCATCGTGTGGTTGCGGCGGGTTGAACCCGAACACGTTTTGCAGATCGCGCAGAAGCGGACGACGTTGTCGTACCTTCTCGCCGTTTGCTTTTGCGGTCTTGCTTTGCCTACGCCTGCGGTTCAGGCCGCTGAGGAAACCTGGCGCATTTTGGCCGTCCGGGTCTCATTCTCCGTGGAAGATCCCGACGACGAGACCACCAGCGGTAACGGCGCTTTCGACCTCCGGCCTTTCGATTCGGTCCGCGACGATTATACCTTCCCCTTCGACGCGCCCCCGCACGACAGATCCTTCTTCGAAGCCCATCTCCAGGCCCTGCGCAACTACTATCTGGAAATATCCGACGGCCAGCTTGAAATCGACTACACCGTGTTCCCCGAAGAAGCCGATGGAAGCTACGTCATCGACAGACCCCTCAAGGAATACGGCAACGGACGTACCCGGACCGAAATCGCCCAGCGAATCACCCGGCTCTTTCACGACGGCATCGCGGCCGCCGACGCCGCGGAGGGAGCGAACCTGGACTTTTCCGCGTACCGGGCGTACGTGGTCTTTCACGCCGGGCTTGGCGCGGAGGCCGGCGGGCAGGCCATCAACGACGTTCCGTCCGCATTCGTGTCCGAAAATGACCTCGACCGTTTTGTGGACGGACCGATCGCGGTAGACGACGGTGCGACGGTCGTCCGCAACGGCATGTTGCTTCCCGAGGCCGTCAGCACGGATGGAAGGGGCGGTCTGAACGGCACGCTCGTTCGTTTCTTCGCCCACCAGCTCGGGCTGCCCGGGCTGTCCAATTTCGAAGATGAACTTCCCGCAGTGGGAGACTGGAGTCCGCTGGATACCGGCGGTCCGGGCGCCGTGGCCTCGGCGGCCCGTCTGGACCTTCATCCGCTGACCGGAGAACCTGCCGACAGCCTGCTCATCGGATTCGTCCCGAGCCGCCTCCTGGCGTGGTCCCGCATCCGGCTCGGATGGCTCGAGCCGACGGTCGTCACGCGGAACGACACCGTGCGGCTGGTTGCGCCGCACGTTGAGGATTCCGACCTGGCGCGCGCGGTCAAGGTCCCCCTCAGCGCCACCGAGTACTTTCTTCTGGAAAACCGCATATCCCGGCTGGCGGTATACGGGCGGAAGCCGAACATAGCGTTCGGGGCGGGACAACGGGTCTGGCTCTCCGTGGACGACTACGATGCCTTCATTCCCGGTTCCGGCATCCTGATCTGGCATGTCGACGACGCCGTCATCCAGGCCAGCGGCGACGACGCGGCGGTCAACAGCAATCCCCACTACCTCATCAGCCCGGGGCAATACAGGCGCGGCATCTCTCTGGAGGAGGCGGACGGCCTGGAGGACATCGGCAATAACGCCGCCGACCGGGTCGTGCAGGCAGGCATCATCAGCCTGGATGCCATCGAAGGCGGCGCCCGGGATCCGTTTTACGCCGGAAACGCCACCCGTTTCGGGCCGGAAACCGTTCCCGCGACCCACAGCAACCTGAACTATCCCAACGGCATTACCATTCAGATTCTCAGCCAGCCAGCCGATACCATGGACGTCGTGATCACCTTCGATTACCAGCAGGACGCCTGGCCCGCGACCGGGCTGCCGAACGTGGGGCTGCAGGCCCCGCGCGCGATCGACCTGAACGGCGACGGCGTCAGGGAAATACTCCGCAGCGGAGGCGCCGTCGAAACGACACCGGACGGAAACGGCCTGCCGCTGTCTCTCTCCGGGAATCCGGTCATACCCCCGGCGGGCGCCGCGTTCCCGTTCTTCACGTCCTTCACCCCCGCCGTGGGCGACGTCAACGGCGACGGCGAAGACGATTTCATCTTCGCGAGGGGCGACACGCCGGTCCTGTGGAGCCGCGGCAATACCGACGCCTCCCCGGCAGGCCCGCCGCGCGAGATCACCTGCCCGCCCCTCGTTGCCAGCTTCGGCGACGCGCGGGTGGACGTCTGGGGATGGTCGAACGGCGACGTCACGTGGGGCAACCTGGCGGGAGCGAACGCAGGCATCGCGCGATTGGGAGCGGAGCCCGTTGCCGGCCTTGCGGCGGGAAACGTGGACGACGACCCGGAAAACGAACTCGTCGCGCTGGCGGGGCGGGGCGGGCTCTTCATTGCGGAAGCCGACGGACGCGTCGAACAGTTGGCCGATCTCTCCGGACCCGTTGTGGGAGCCCCCGTACTGGGCGACCTCGACCGGGACGGCGGAGATGAAATCGTCACGCTGGACGCGGACGGCGTGGTCACCATCTTTTCCGGCGGGCGCAAGACGGCGGAGAGCGTGCCGGTGCCCGGGGGCGCGGGATCCGCGCCCGTGCTGGGCGACCTCGACGAGGACGGCTACATCGAGGTGCTCTTCGGCGGCGAGGGTCGCCTTTGGGTGGTGCGCTTCAACGGCGTACATCAGGCCGATACGCCTCTCGCGTTTCCGCTCAAGGATGAGACCGGTCTGATATCCGCGCCGCCCGTGCTTGCCGACGTCAACCTGGATGGCGATCCGGACATTTTCGTGGCCACGGAGGGTGGGTTGGTCTACGGCCTTGGCGCCGACGGCTCAACCCTGCCGTCTTTTCCCCTTCCCGTATCGGGTCCGGTAGGCGCCTCGCCCCTGGTCGACGACCTGGACGGCGACGGCGCCCTCGAACTGGTTGTCTTCACGACTGAGGGAGCGGCGCATCTCTGGCATCTCGAAAACTTCGATGCCCATTTTACGGGAAATCATCTTGTCTGGGGCCAGGCGGGAGGCGGGCCGGGCAACGCGAGTCGCCTGCTTACGCTGCCCGGCGACCCGCCGCCGGAGACCACGTCGCTGCTGCTGCCGCCGGACCAGGTCTACTGCTACCCCAATCCCGTACGCGGGACGTCGGCCACGATACGGTTCTTCCTGGGGCGGAGCGCCCGTATCCAGGTTGCCGTATTCAACGCGCTTGGAGAAATCGTCGAACGTATGACCATGGAGAATCCGACGCCCCGTACGGACAACGAACTCCGCTGGAACACGGTCGCGTATGCCAGTGGGTTCTACGTTTGCCGGGTGGAGGCCATCTCGGAAGAGCGATCCGAAGTACGCTTCGTCAAAGCCGCGATTATCAAATAGACCTGTGATGAATGCGATGGGTACATGGAACGCGCACGGTGGCGGACCGACGGTTCGCCGGTCGGGCGGGATCTTCGGGATCTGCCTTGCCCTGCTGCTTGCGGCGTCCCCGCCGGCCGGCGCCCAGTTCGACGCCAACCACCCCGAACTGCGCTGGGAGGTGCTGGAGACCGCCCATTTCAAGATATATTACCACCAGGGCCTCGCGGACTTTGCCCGCCGCGCCGCGAGGGCCGCTGAAACCGTGTACGGTCCGGTCACGACGTTCTATGACTTCACGCCCGACGAAAAAATACGGCTGATTCTGAAAGACACGGACGACTACGCCAACGGCGCGGCCTTCTATTACCACAACACCATGGAAATCTGGGCGTCCAGCCTGGAGTTCGAACTGCGCGGCGACACCAACTGGCTCCAGAACGTGATCGCGCACGAATTCACCCATATCGTTGCGCTGCAGACGGCGCGTAAGGGACCGCGGCGCCTCCCCGCCGTTTACTTCCACTATCTGGGGTACCAGAATGAGGAGCGCCGGGACGACATTCTCACGGGTTACCCCGATGTTTTTGCATCATACGCCATTCCCCTTACCATCGTGCCGCCCTGGTTTGCCGAAGGCACCGCGCAATTCATGGCGCCGGGCGTCCATTACGACCGCTGGGACTCCCACCGCGACATGATTCTACGCATGGCCACGTTGAAGAATCGACTCCTCACGTACGACGAAATGGGCGTGTTCGGCTCCAAAACCGGTCTGGGACTCGAAAAGGTCTACGACCACGGCTATGCCCTGACCCTGTTTATCGTCAACAACTTCGGCGAGGACAAATTGCCGAAGATCTATGACAATATGACCGCGCTCTGGCGGACAGACTTCGATTCAGCCGTCCGTGGCGCGCTCGGCATTTCGGGACGCGAACTCCATCGGCGCTGGGTCGCCGCCCTCGAAGAGAGGTACGAGGCGCAACAGGCCCAACTCGAGGGACGCCTGGTGGACGGCGAAATCCTGTACGGCAAGGGGTACTTCAACCTCCACCCCCGCTGGTCGCCGGACGGTCGTCAGCTGGCTTACCTGTCCAATCGGGGCGGCGACTTCGGGCGCACCGCCCTGGTTGTTCATACCTTTTCCGACAGTTCCTCGGAGACGCTCGCCGGCGGCGCCGAAACCGCTCCGGACTGGTCGCCCGACGGCTCCGGCCTGATTTTCGCGCGACGCAGTCCGCCGGACAGACACGGCTCCAGGTTCTGGGATCTATACACGGTGGACCCAACCGCGTCGCGGGGACACGGGCTGTTCCAGAAGACCAGAGCGACGCTCGGTCTATCACTGAAACTGCCGCCCAACCAGACTCGTCTGACCCATGGACTCCGCGCCAGCCACCCGGCGTACTCGCCCGATGGAAAACGGATCGCCTTCGTCGTTAACGGCCGCGGCTCGACAAACCTGGCTGTGATGGACGTTGAGGATGGCAGTGTCCGCCGGCTCACGTCGTTCGACGACGGCTCGCAGGTCTATACGCCCCGCTGGTCGCCCGACGGATCGCAACTCGCCTGCTCGGTCTTCCATCCGGACGACACGCGGAATATCGCCGTCGTTCCCGCGGGCGGGGGGCGTCTGAGTACCGTCATCGCCTCCGCGGGCACGGACCGCGACCCATGCTGGACTCCCGACGGGGCGGGCCTGGTCTTTTCCTCGGATCAGGACGGCATATTCGATCTCTATCATTTCAGCCTTGCAGACGGGTCCGTACACCGTATCACCCGCGTTCTCGGCGGCGCCCTGCAACCCCACGTCAATCCCGGAGACCGCCGGATAGCCTTCTCCCATTACGGCGCCGACGGCTATGAGATCCGGGTCCTCTCGGGACAGGGCGCATGGGAGCCGGTCGCGGCCGGAATCTTTGAACCGGAGACCGGTCGGTCGACCGTCGCCGCCGTTGGGGACGACACCTTCCCGAACAGCCGGACCTACGGCAACGAATTCTCAACGACCTCGTTCTTTCCGCGCGTTGCCGTGGACGCGGGAAAGGTGAAACTGGGCATCTTCGCTGGATCCAACGACGTCCTCAACAAACAGTCCCTCCTCGTGGGCGCCATGGCCGCCCGTGACAGGGACCTGGACCTCTTCGCGGTCTACGAATACCGCCGCTGGCGCCCGACGGTCTTTCTGGAAGCCTATCGAGCCGTGCGTCACGAAGAGGACGACGTACTCAACCGTGACGAGAATTTCCGCATCTTCAGCCAGACATTCACGATTTCCGGTGTTGAATTCGGCGCCAGGCACAGGCTCGGCACGGGCAGCCGCCTGGATGCCAGGTTCATATACAATCTGTCATCCACCGACCAGGACGTCGCCCGTTTCAACGGCATGGGCGAAGTGAGCCTGGGCGCCACCACGCACCATGGGTTCAATTTCGCGTTCAGGTACTCGCTGCGCAACATCAGCCGAACCCGAGACCGGGAAATCAACCCCCGGGCCGGACGGGAGATGTGGGTCCGCTACGACCGCCAGTTCAACTTTTTCATCAGCGGGTTCAAGGAAGACACGTCCCTGCTGATCGAGACGTTCGACCGCTACTTCTTCAACCGGTTTACGCTGAGCTGGAGCGAATACCTGCCCGTGGGGCCCGGACGCGCCTCCCTGGGCCTGCGATTCTACGGCGGGCTGATCGACAGCGAAGTGGATGACTACTTCGATTTTTTCCTGGGCGGCCTGCCCTACATGAAAGGCTATACCTTCTATAGCCTCGAGGGGCGCAGGGCAGCCATGTTTCGCGCCGCGTACCGCTTTCCCATCCGGACGCGGATGGATCGGCAGACCGGACCCATATACTCCGACCAACTCTTCGGATCCGTGTTCGCCGGTATCGGCCGCGCCTGGGACGGAGACGACCTGGACAGTGTGCTGAACCGCGGCTGGAAACGCGACGTGGGGATCCAGGTCCGCTACGACGCGACCTCCTTCTACACGTTTCCGACCCGCGCCAGCTTTGAAATCGCGTACGGCCTGGATACGTTGCCGCGCGTGGTTCCCGGCGAGGCATTGGAGAGAAGCGGTTTCAAGCTCTACTTCGCCCTGCTGTTCGGATATCTTGAAAGCGTCGGGGGAAGATAGATCGAGGCAGACGGATTTTGTTTCTTGCTTTTGGCTGACGGCTGAAAGCTGATCGCTGACGGCTTTTTTCAGGAGTTCCACGTGAACCTTACCATCGCAGTGCTGGTCCTGCTGACCGTTCTGCCGATCCATGCCGCGGACGGGCTCGACGACGGCCGCGCCAGCGCGAATCTGTGGCTGCTGGATGACGAGCCTGCGCCGACAGGCGGGAAATCGCCCAAACTGGCCTTTACGATGTCTCTGATCGTTCCGGGACTTGGCGAACTCTACGCGGGCGAACCGAAGCGGGCGGCAGTCTTCCTGGGGATCGAAGCGTTCACGTGGTTCAACTATCTGCGCTGGCGAAACAGGGGCAACGACCTCAAGGCGGAATTCCGGGCTTTTGCCGATCGGAACTGGGATGAAAACCGGTACCGGGAATGGCAGGAATACAACCGGGCCAGGGGCTCGCCATATATTGAGACCGAGACCCTGCCGTGCAAACGCGCCGGTGAGGGGTGCCACAGGGTGGACATTCAACAATACTATGAAATGATCGGCAAGTACGACCAGTTCGTATTCGGCTGGCGGGACGTCAGGGACGTGGGCTTCCGGACCGGAAACGGCGACGTCGACTCCAATCAGCGCGTCGATTACGAAGATCAGCGCAACGAAAGCAACAGATTCCTGAAACGCGCATCGGTAATCATCGGCCTGACCGTTGTCAACCGCATCGCGAGTTCCATCCATGCCGCGCTGCGCGTGCGGTCCGCGCAATTGTCAATTTCGCCACGGCCGGACCTGCCCGGGCTGGCAGTGCACGTTCGGTTCTGAGAAGCGCTTTTTCGAAACTGAAACGATGGCAGACCCACGCTCAAGAACCCTCGTCATTCTCATTGCATTGTCCCTGATTCTGATCGGCGCGCCTTCGGCGGCACACGCACGGGGCAAGTCGCCGGCCGGCGCAGCGGCGTTATCGCTCGTACTGCCCGGACTGGGCGAATTCTACGCCGGCGGACGTCGGTCAGCGCGCTTCTTTCTGGTCACGGAAGGGATACTCTGGTCCGGCATGGCCACGTTCAGGTTCCTCGAGTCCTATCGCGTAGATGCGTATCACGCCCATGCCGCGGCCCACGCGGGCATTCGCCTGAAGAACATGCCCGAGTCCTTCATCAAGGAAGTGGGAGACTTCGAAAGCATCTACGAACGAAACCGGCGAGAACGCTTTCTCGCCGGCGAACATGCCGATTTACGGACTGAAACGGATGACCGGATCTGGGAGTGGGATACGGAAGCCTCCCGGATCGAATTCCTGGAACTGCGCAGCAAGGCCACGTCCGCCGAACAGAAAGCGTTCCTGTTCATTGGCGGCCTGATTTTCAACCGGTTCGCCAGCGCTCTCAACGCGGCATCCATCGCAAGGAAAAGCCGCACGCGGGACACGGACGTCTCGTTTCTGGTTGACCCTCGAGGCGGCCTTTACGCGAGCATCCGGCGCGGATTCTGAGACCCGAACCCCATTGCGTACGGAGACGTCTTCCCTGCGGTCGTGAAAGGGAATAAACAGTTTGGCTTCCACCGTATCGCGTCAGGCGTGTTGCGTCCGGTGTCCCGCCGCCGCGGGGATCCTATTCAGCCTGCTCCTGAAGGTCCCGGCGTTCGCCGGCCCCGAAGCCCTTTGCGGCACGCCCTATCTGCCATCGCGTCCGATTCCCGGGGCGGCGGCAAAAAAAACGGCCGCCGAGACGTTTGACGTCGGCGACGCTCTGACCGTTCGCGTATTCAATTTCGGCGCGGTTCCAGGTACCGATCCGTACTACCTCACCACGACAACCTGCCGGCTGAAAGGCGAACGCTGCTATATCTTCGTGGAGGACGTTATCTGGGGCGGTTCGCGCGTCACGCCGGCCGCCCTGACGTCCCTTACCCGCGCTTTCGACCGCTCGACCCCACGGTATCCCGACCGCGGGATTTATTCGATCGATACCGAAATCTTCGGTCCCCCGCCCGACGCGGACGGCGACCCGCGGATCGTGATCGTGCTCCTGGATATCATGGACAATTCCCTGAGCGGCACGATCCTGGGTTATTACGATACCGCAAATCAGGCGGCGCCCGTCGGCAGGGAAATCCTCTATATCGACAGCGACCCCCTGGACCTGAACAGCGATCTGGCGCGCGCCACACTTGCCCACGAATTCCAGCACATGCTGCACTGGAACGGGGATCCCGACGAAGACAAATGGGTGGACGAGGGCTGTGCGGAATACGCCGAACTTGCCTGCGGTTACAGGAAGACAACCGGCGAGGTTGCGCGGCATTTCCTGGGCGTTCCCAATCTGCTCAAATCGCCCGCCCCGAACCTGCAAGTGCCGCCCAATACCGGCCTGACGGATGCGGCCAGCTGGTCCGGAGGCGACTTCCTGCCGTTCCTTTTCGACCAGACCTTTCTGCTGACGACCTTCTTCGCCCAGCGCTACGGCGATACCGCCGTAGCGCGCCTCGTCGCCGAACCGGAAAACGGCATCGACGGCTTCAATCGTGCCCTTGAAGACGTCGGCGCGGAGGAACGGTTCGAACAATTCTGGTCGGCCTGGGCGGCCGCCGTGTACGTGAACGACGACGGCGGCCTGGGATACCGCGCGCTCTCCCTCGGTCCGATCAGCAGGGATACCGTCGCGGTTCCCGCCGACGACCTTGGCGGCGCCCTCCAGCTCTGGGGCATCGACTACGTCGTGCCGCGTTCGTCAGGACCGCAAGGCCTCTCGCTGGACGTCGAGAGCGGCAGCGACCTGTTGGTGACACTGGTTTCCGAACGGGACGACACACACGACGTCGCCGCCGTCCCGGTACCGCGCGGCGCACGGCGCCGCATCGGCCTCTACGGCGAGCCGCCGGCCGTATTGGCGTTCACGCGCACGTCCCCGGGTTCGCAGACCTACTCACTCTCCCTGGCCAGGCGCGAGGGCCACGTTCCGGCGGCGGCGGACTTCGACGCCAGCGGCACGGTGGGTTTTTCGGATTTCATCGCATTTGCCGCGGGATTCGGCAAATCGGCGGGCCGACCGGGTTTCGACCCCTCGTTCGATCTGGACGGGGACCGCACCGTGTCATTCTCAGACTTCATCTTATTCGCGCGGAATTTCGGCAAGTCGCCGTGAGCCGCCGACCTGCAATCTACTCCGCCCTCACGCTACTCCGCAAGCGCGGTCCGACGCCAGTAACCTGCGAAGTTTCGCTCGAGCCACGCCAGCGGCGCCCGGAGCAGCACGTTGTATCCACCCCAGGTCCATCGAGTTACCCGCTTCAGTCCGGCCACGGACATCAATACGGCTTCACGGGCTTTCTCCGGCCGTGCAGCCTCTCCGCCCAGTTTCAGCAATTCCCGCTCGTAGTTGAATCGAACCATATTCTGCGCATGCGCGGCCAGCGCTTCAGGCGCCTGGACGCGGGTATGGGGGCATACCGTATGCCGTTCCGTAAACAGAAAGGAAGAGACCCACTGCGCGGAGACCTTGCCGCGGGCGTCGTGCGCCGTCTCCTCGACGGCTTCCCGGCTCAACACCCCGTAGGTGCGGCAGACCAGCGGTCGAACCGGATAGATCGAACACCCGCCGGCTCCGGTCAGAAACGGGCATCGCGCAGGCCGTTCTTCCGTCACAGCCAGTACGGCGTCGCGTCGCCCGGCCTCGAAGTGGTGCTGCACGTAGTCAACGATGTTTAAGTACTCCACCGAATACAGCGGATACATGGTCGCAAAATCCGCGTCCATTTCCTCATTCGTGAGTTCACAACACTGTCCCAGCCGGTCGCAGTGGCACGAAACGGCCGGGACCCGGTCGTAAACCGCCCGGAGTCGCCGGCGTTCCGGTTCCGAGAGCCGACGCGGTTCACGCGATGGGGCGATCTGTAACAGTGGTGTGTTCACAGTTCGTGTACCTGTGCCTCGGGCAGGTCTATATTGTAGAAGGCTCCCCGGCCCGGATACACGGCAGACGCCCCCAGTTCCTCTTCGATTCGCAACAGCTGATTGTATTTGGCGATCCGGTCCGAGCGCGAAGCCGACCCGGTCTTGATCTGTCCCGCACCCGTTCCAACGGCGAGATCGGCTATGGTCGCGTCCTCCGTTTCGCCGGAGCGGTGGGAAATCACGGCTGTATACCCTGCCTTGCGCGCCGTTTCGATCGCTTCCAGCGTCTCACTGAGGGTTCCGATCTGGTTCACCTTGATGAGAATCGAATTGCCAACGGCGGATTGAATACCCCGCCCGAGACGCTCCGTATTGGTAACGAACAGGTCGTCACCCACGAGTTGTACCCGGTTCCCCAGCCGGTCCGTCATCCGGGCCCAACCCGCCCAGTCATCCTCGGCCAACCCGTCTTCAATGGAAACAATGGGATACCGCCGCGTCCAGTCCTCCCAGAAGTCAACCATCTGTTCCGAGGTGCGTTCGGACCCGTCGGACTTGTGAAACACGTACCTGCCGTCGCTGTAGAACTCCGTGGCGGCCGGATCCAGCGCCAGCAGAATGTCCCGTCCGGGTTTGTATCCGGCTTTCTCAATTGCTTTTCCAACCACGTCCAGCGCTTCTTCGTTGGAAGCCAGGCTGGGTGCGAATCCACCCTCGTCGCCCACGCCGGTGCTGTAGCCCTCCGCCCTGAGTACCTCCCCCAGCGCATGGAAGACCTCCACGCCTGCCCGCAGCCCCTCTCGAAAGCTGTCGGCGCCCACCGGCATGATCATGAATTCCTGCAGGTCCACGCTGCTGTCCGCGTGCGAGCCTCCATTCAGGATATTCATCATCGGAACCGGCAGCGTGCACGCCGACGCGCCGCCTATATAGCGGTAGAGCGGCATCCCGGACGCGGCGGCGGCGGCTTTGGCCACGGCAAGTGAAACGCCCAGAATGCCATTGGCTCCCAGGTTGCCCTTGTTCGGGGTCCCGTCCAATTCGTTGAGGCGTCCATCGATCGCCGCCTGGTCTGACGGGTCCATTCCCGCCACAGCCGGCGCGATTGACGAATTCACGTTTCCGACCGCGCTCAGCACGCCCCTGCCCAGGTACCTGGTTTCGTCTCCATCCCGGAGTTCAACCGCCTCGTGCCGGCCGGTGGATGCGCCCGAAGGAACGGCCGCCCGACCGGAAACGCCGGAAGTCAGATCCACTTCCACCTCAACCGTGGGATTGCCCCTCGAATCCAGAATCTCCCTTGCATGCACGCGTTCTATCCGTGTACTCACGCCTGTCATCCTCCGTGGAAATCCGGTCCGTACGCATGGTCCAACCGCCGCCATTCTTCGGCGCCCTTCGAACCGCTCCGGTAGACGCTCCCGCCGTACGCAGCCATGAATTTGTCCAGCTGATTCTGCAGGTGGTCCCGCAGGGCGGGGTCTTCGGGGGCCAGGGAGATCGCGTGGCGGATCACTTCTATCGCCCGTTCGTATTGAGCCCTCCTGTAGAGGATTTCCGCGAACGTATCGAGATAGGTTGGCGAGTCAGGCGCCTGCTGAAGGGACCGCAACGAAAGACGCTGGGCTTCCTTCAGCCGGATCCCCTGGATGGCGTACAGCCAGGCAAGATTGTTGGTGCTGCCGTGATCTTCGGGATTCAGCGCAATGGCGCGTCGGTATGCTTTGGCGGCGTCGGCATACGCCTCCTGCTCATAAAACACGTTGCCAAGGAGTGCATGCGCTTCCGCAATTCCCGGTTCGATATCCAGAACCGTCTCGAGGGCGGACCTGGCCCTGTCGAACAGCTTCAGTTGCTGGTAGAGTTGCGCGAGCCGGAAATGAGCCCATAGCGCATCGGGCCAGCGTTCAACGGCAGCCTCGAGGATGCGCAGCGCCTCGTCCGGACGGTCCTCCGCCAGCTGGAGTTCAACCAGGTCGCGGTAAAGCGGCTCATAACCCGGGACCTGCCTTGTCCCCCGCTCCAGCCAGCCGATGGCGGCTGATTTCATCTCCTGCGCTTCGAAGACGGCCGCCAGGTCCCTGTAGACGTCCGCATAATGGGGTTCCAGTTCCAGCGCACGTTCAAGCGCAGCAGTGGCTTCGGCGAACATTCCCAGACGCAGACAGGCCACGCCAAGCTGCCTCTGATAAAATGCGTCGTTCGGTACCACCGCGGCAGCGGCCCGAAGTTCCTCGAGCGCGGCGCCCGAATCGCCTCGTGAATCGTGCGCCCGCGCGGCCTCGAAGTGTTGTGACGCCGTCCGGTCCGCGCATCCGCCGGCCAGAACAAGCAGACAGTACAGGTAAGGGCGCACTGCCGTGCGCCCCCAATTTGTCGATTCTTTGTTGTCCATCGCGACATTGTCTCCGGGAAGCGGCTGAATTATAGAAATCCGCCGGCAGCGTGTCAAGCGTCAATTCGCTGAAAGCCCGCGTTTTTTGCTTGACGGGTACTCCGCGCCGCCTAATTTATGTGCCGGAATCTCATTTCATGCCATTGCAGATCCGAACCCTCAGTTCCGGATTCCACGTGCGCTTCAGACCCGCTCTCATTCTTCCCGGCATTCTGATGGCCGCCACCGGCGTCGGTGCGGGAGACCTGCTTACAGCCAGCCTCGCCGGCTCGAAGATCGGCGTTGGCATCGCGTGGGCGGCGGTGATCGGCGCGCTGCTCAAATGGACTCTGAACGAGGGCATCGCCCGATGGCAGATGGCAACCGGCACCACGATGCTGGAAGGCTGGGTCCACCGGCTCGGCGCCTGGGTGCAGTGGGTCTTCATTGTCTACCTTATCATCTGGAGCTTCTCGGTCGGAGGCGCGCTGGTGACAGCCTGCGGCGTGGCGGGTACCGGTCTGCTTCCCGTCGGCGATCCGGCGACGTCCAAAATCGTGTGGGGCATTACGCACTCGCTGGTCGGCCTCGCCCTGGTGTGGGTCGGTGGGTTCCGCGTGTTCGAGGTCCTGATGTCGGCGTGCATCGGACTGATGTTCGTTACCGTTCTGCTCACCGCCCTGTTGCTGGGACCGGACTGGAACGCCCTGGCCAGGGGCATGTTCTTTCCCGCCATTCCGACCGGCGGCGTGGGCTGGACGCTGGGCGTACTGGGAGGCGTCGGCGGTACGGTCACCCTCCTGTCCTACGGCTACTGGATCCGAGAGACCGGCAGGCACGGCCGGGACGGCGTGGCAACCTGCCGTATCGACCTGGCGGTGGGGTACACGGTCACCGCGCTGTTCGGCGTCGCGATGATCATCATCGGTTCGCGCGTCGCGCTGGACGGGAAGGGCGCGTCACTGGCGCTCATCCTCTCGAGCCAACTCGAACTGGCGCTCGGGCCGGCCGGCAAATGGGCTTTCCTGCTGGGCTTCTGGGGCGCGGTCTTCTCCAGCCTGCTCGGCGTGTGGCAGAGCGACCCGTACATGTTCGCGAACTTTCTCGCCCTGCGCAAAGGGGTCTCTCCCGAAGCCTTTCAGAAATCGGACATCCGGCGGTGCACGCCCTATCGCGCGTACCTGGTCGGTCTGGCGATCGTGCCTCTCGTGCTGCTGTGGGGTTCCGTGGCCGAGGTCCAACTCACCTATGCCGTCCTGGGGTCGTTCTTCCTGCCTCTGGTCGCGCTCACCCTTCTGCTGATGAACAACAGGACGGACTGGGTGGGACCCGGCTTCAAGAGCCACCCAGTCATCAACGCCATCCTGGTTGCCACCCTCCTGTTCTTCGGATATACCGGAGGGAAGAAAATCATTGCCACGCTCGGTCCGATCCTGGGCGGGTGATCGGTCGCATCCCGGAGGCGCATCGACGTCGGCACACAAAGCAGATCGTGCGACCGGATGATCCGGGCGCACGATCTCAGCGTGGATATTGCCGATTCCGATCGGTTTCCCGCTTATTCCCCGATTGGAAAGCCGACGCCGACCTGAAGCGTGAGGTTTCGGTTTTTGATGTCCTCGTCGCCGGTCTCGTCAACCGACAGTAGTCCGAGCGTGTAACGCAAATCCACGGACAGGGTCATCTGTTCGGACACCGGCAAATTCGCGCCGATTCCCCCCGTGATTCCGAGATCGATACCTCTGACGTCATCTCCGCAGGGTTCTGAGATGGTGCTGGCTTCGCCGCCCAGGGTTATCGTGGCGGTCGCTTCACACCCTGTCTTGAACGCTAACGACGGGCCGATGAGCAGATGTGCGGAAGCCGGACTTCCGGACGGCGTCAGGTTGATGGCCCCGAGTCCCGACAGCTCAATGTAGTCGAGAAACAGATTGGCCTCTATCCCCTGGTCTTCGGCACCGGACCCTTTCTGCACGTAGCCGCCGTCGAACCGAAGGCTTAAGTTGTCCTGAATCGGGACGGTTGCCGAAGCGCCGAGCGCGAGGCCCATGCGGGCCTTCAACGCGGATTCGGGCACGTCCTCAATTGCGCTCGTGGTCGCCCGGCTCAGGCCGCCCCGGATTGCGAGCGTGGTCTGCGCGGGAACCGGCGCTGCAAGATTTGTGGTTGCCAATGCGATGATTCCGGCAATGATGGTTTTCGGCAGATATTTCACAGCTTCTCCTTCGTATCGTGACTCCGTTCACAGCAATCCCGGCTGGCGAAGACAACCCGTACATCCCAACCTGCCCCCGCTCTGACGCCCTCCTTTCCATGAACGCGGGTCTTGAGTTTCAGGCGGTCTCTTTGCCAAACGCGCCGGCAAAGATCACGAAATCGCTGAACCCGATGGCGCCGTTGCCGTCCAGATCGAACCGGGCGTCGTAACCCTCATCGCCCTGACTCAGCCCGAAATTCCCCGCAAATTGCAAAAAGTCGGGAAACCCCACCGTCCCGTCCCCGTCGAAGTCGGCTTGAGATCTACCCGTGGCGTTGAAGGTCAAAGGATCTGTATTTGTAACCGTTGCAACAACTGTGTTCGGCCCCGGCTGCCCGCCAAGAGTCAGGGTTGTGGCGGCGCGGCCCTTCTCGTCTGTCGTGGCCATGTAAACCGACAGCATTCCACCTCCGGCAGTAACAGTGAAAGTGACCTCCGCACCGGTCAGGGGATTTCCGTGCTGATCCCGCACTTCCACGATCAGGCGCTGTTCCAGCGGGCTGCCGGATACCCCCTGTTGATCGTCGCCGGAAACGATCTCGATCACGGCGGGACGGAGCCCCGTCCACTCCGAGACGTCCCACAGTATGACCGCTTTGTCCGAAGTCCCTGAAGCCATGGTCGTTCCATTCGGCGATAGCGACACTGAATGAACCAGGTCTGCGGCATGACCAGCCAGGGTGGCGAGCGGGGTTCGGCTCGCGAAGTCCCACAGCCAGACCGTGCCGTTCCGAGAGGCGGAAGCGAGGGTTTCCCCGCCCCGAGAGAACGATAGCGAGTAGACCCAACCCCCATGCTCAAGAGAAGCGAGAGGAACTCTGCTCGCCACGTCCCACACCCGCACCGTACCATCAAAAGACCCGGAAACCAGGGATTTCCCATCAGGAGAAAATGAAACGGCCGCGACCAGGTCACTGTGTCCTTCCAATTCGACAATCTGTTGCCGGGATGCCACGTCCCACATCCGAACCGTTTTGTCGGAAGACGCGGAGGCGACGGTTTTCCCATCCGGAGAAAATGATAGCGAAAAGACGCCTCTATTATGACCTTCCAGGATTCCAATCGGCTGTCCGGTCTCCACGACCCACAGCCGGATGGGCTCATCCCCGTATCCCGCCCCGGACGCGAGGATGTTCCCATCCGGAGAAAACGATACGGTTTCGACATATTCCGAATGCCTCTCCAGGATGCCAGCCTGTTCCCCGGTCCTCATGTTCCAGAGTCGTACGGCGCCATCTCCTGATCCAGCAGCGAGAATGGTACCGTTCGGAGAAAATGATACCGTATAGACCGGACTCCCAACTTCAAGGATGTCAATGGGCGCGTGCGTCTCAACGTTCCACAACCGCACCGTGCCGTCGACTGCACCGGAAGCAAGTACGGCCCCGTCCGGAGAAAACGATACCTCCTCGACCCTTTCCGTATGTCCTTCAAGGAAGGCGATGGCTTGCTGCGGGATCTCTGAAAGGAAAAATTCCGTTTCGCTGACGTCGCCATTCGTATCCACGGCGAGAACCACAACCCGGTGTACGGCAGGGTCCGATAGGCTTGAACCCGGTTCGAAAGGGATTCCGCCGTCATACTCGAACTCGACTGCGACGTCCGTTTTGCCACTCAACCCACGGCATGTCTTCAGTCCGGAGCTTCCGGTACCCACGTTGTCCCCTCCCGCTGTTGCAAAGAGAATCGCCTGGTGAACCCCCTCTGGGTCGCTGACTCTGAGCTGGACGGAAACGCTCTCCGAGCCAGCGGGATACCTATTCGGCGAAATGAGTTCGACGGCAGGCGGTTGCACTTCTTCAACCGGGATATCTGGATTGAAGTAGGGATTGACGGCCAGATATTCGGCGGCGCACGCAGAGAGAACCCCGCGCTGATCAAATCCATACGACATGATGTACCGATTATCGCGGAAGTCATGATTCAATCCAAACGTATGCCCCAATTCATGGGCGACCGTAAACAATCGCACACTGCGGGGGACCAATATATAGCCGTCTTTTTTCGAACCGGGAGATGTGAATCCTCCAGCGAATCTGCCGCGTGCGAGAGGGATTTTATCGATACTAAGATCAGTGACGACCAGGTAAATGTTGGCAGCAAGATCATATTCCTGTTTAATTTCAGAGACTGGCCAACCCCCGGCCGTATAGTGGCTGTCAGAGTGTTGACCAACGACGTGATGCACCTGCGGCTCGCCCTCTGCATCGGTCTCAACGCGAAAGGTCTTGTTGCCGTAGCCATGCGCTTCCATCTGCTCGCTATAGAAGGTCTGAACCCGGCGAATCACTACCTTCATCGAATCCACCACCTCCTGGCGAAAAGGACGGTCTTTCGGCAGGAAGTAGATCATCCGTACGGTGCGCGGTTCGCCCACGTTCAGGTTCGCCGGCCGTTTGGCAGGAGGGTGAGGATGATCGCGCCGCAACTGTTCGTCGTCGAAGGCGCAGAAATGCACGCTGTCGGCCTGCGGGGATGACGCATGGACAGACGACAGGGAGGAAACGAGAATGCCGAGCAGAGCGAACAGGAATAGCAGAACGAACAGAAATATATGAAGTACATGACGTCTCATTTTATTCTCAATGCAGGAAGCGCCCGCCGTGCCGTCGCCGGCGCCAAACATTGGAACAACCAGTCAGACGGCGGGCGCCGGCTGTGACCATGAAAGTGACCTCCGCAGCCGCGTCGAGCAGGCCCCAAAAAGGCCTTTGAACCAATAAGGCGTGAATCTTACGACTCCCGTTCACTCTGTTTCCAGATGCCACTTCAGTTTTGCGCCGTCAAGGTTGACCTTCACACCCTTCGCCTTCAGTTCATCCAGCTTCACCGGCAGATTCCCGCGCAGAAGAAAACCCTGATCTTCATACGGACCGATGAGCGAATCTTCCTTGTTGTCCAGCTTGATCTTTCGTCCTGCCAACGTCGTGAAGACAACGTCCTTGAACTTGCGCGGTTTGCCAATGTCGGCGGTGGCGTATGCCTTGCCCAGAATCTGTGTCGGGTCAAGAGAATAACGGCTGGCAACAGCCGACGTCGTCCAGCGCTGGCACGACATCTCAAGGGTCACGACCTCATCGCCGCGGTTGTTGCGTCCCACGACACGCACCGGTTTGTCGAACACCTCGACCCTGGATCCGGTAAATGCCGCTATGCGATCGTCCAGCAGCGGGTGCGAGCGAAACGCCCGCATATTCTTCTCATCGACACCCACGTAATCCGTGTAATACCGCAATTTCTTCAACACACGCGTCATTTCCGCGAGCCCATCCCCGCCGTATTGCCTCTCGAGGTACAAGGCCGCCATGGCGTCGGCCTCTTCCTCCATCGACCGCGGATATCCTTCGTAGAATACGTCTGTCGCCGCCTTGACCAGGTTGTATGCCAATCCACCGAAGATCACCGCTTTTTCCACTTTGTCTTCCTTTGATTTTTTCCCGGTCAGCACGCCCACAAGAACGCCCGCGGCCGCCGAAATCATCTGCTTCTTCTTCTCGTTTCGATAGATCCTGTAGCTGTGCCGGCGTTCGACGTGCGCGATTTCGTGGGCAATCACGCCCTCGATTTCCAGATCGCTTTCTGCCGCCTCCAGGAGGCCTCGGTTGACGAATACGAATCCAGTGGGCAGGGCATAGGCATTGACCTCGTCGTCTTCCATCACCGAAAACCGATACTTGTACCCCTGCAGGGGAACCGGCCAGTTGTCCAGCACCCGCTGGCCGATCTCTCGCGCGCGCGACTGCACCGCGTCATCCGTCGCCAACTGTCCCATGCTTTGAATCTGCTGCGACGCATAAAGCGCCAACGTGCGCTCGGTCGCATAGTCACTTACAAGGGGCATACGCAGGAAACACAGCTTGCACGCCCGCATGCCCGCGCCCTCCGCTTCGGCGTGTGTGCGAAAAGCCTGTCGTTTGTCCGCATCGGGCAGATGATTGGACGAAGCCACGTGATACACGCTACTGCTCGTATTACCGACCAGGTCCGGCAGGACCTCGGACTCCTCGCCGGTGCTGAAACACAGCGCGAATCCTGCGTCAAAGGCCGCCCGATTCAGGGGCGGCGAATGCAGTGGCGCTGAAAACGTCACCAACCCATTCCCCAGCCGCGCACTCCTGAATTCGATTCTGAGCTCATCGTCACGCACTTTGACAGCCCTGACCAGTACCGGTTCGTCCCTTTCGATGCGAAACAGGACCGGATGCTTCCGGGAATGCTGGTAATAGTACACATTGCCGCCGTGCTCGTAGTACGTCATCGGATTCTGATGGATGCTGCCACGGAGAATCAGGTTGCGCCCCTTCAATTCCTTCTCCAACTCCTTTCCAAGACGCCCTGAGACCTTTTTACCAAACACGTCGCCGCTCGCGCAAAGACAAAGAGCGACACACAGGAAACGAATGAAATTGACCATTGCCGGACTCCTTTCTACGATGTTGTGGAGAATTAGCAGCGTTAGATTCTCACAGTGTGACTTCTACGTAAAATGGATACATGTTTGTTCGAGGATTCGTGTTAACGTCGACACCTCCCGGGCCCCGGTACGGTGAGGGAAGGTCCGATTACGTTGGCCGGACGGCGGGCGCCGGGCAGCGCCATAATTCTGGAGCGAGCAGAAGGCACCGCACCGGTTTCGTCCGCCGTCACGTCCGGAACATTGGCCAGCGGCGGTAGAGGATCGACGTTCAAAGCGGCCTATTACAAATCCGTTACATCCTCAACTGGACGATGCGTTGCTCCCAAACGCGCCGGAAAAAATCACGAAATCGCTGAACCCGATCGTGCCGTTCCCGTCCAGGTCGTAACGTGCATCGTACTCGTCATCGCCCCGGCGCGATCCAAACTGCGCGGCGAATTGCACGAAGTCGTCGAAACCTACCGTCCCGTCGCCGTCAAAGTCCGGATTTGGGATAGAAGGTGCGAGGTGTCGCGCGATATCCCACAGCAGCATCGAGCCATCAGATGCTCCGGTGGCCAGGACGTTACCGTCACCTGAAAACGCCACCGAATGGACCGTATGCGTATGACCCGCCAGGGAGACGATCTCTTCTCGTGTGGTCAGGTCCCACAACGTTGCGCCGCCCCACGTGCCGGCAGCCAGCGTTGTCCCGTCCGCCGAAAACGCCAACGAATGGACGGAACGCCGATTGTTCAGTGAGGACCTTCGTTGCCGCGTACCCACATCCCATAACGCGATACCGTCTCGTGATCCCGAAGCCAACAGAGCATCGCCGGGTGAAAACACTACGGCATCGACTGAACCCGTATGCCCTTCCAGGTTGCCGATCAGTTCTCGCGTCGCGACGTTCCACAGTCTGACCGTCTTGTCGTCGTTGCCTCCTCCCGAGGCGAGCAGGGCGCCGTCAGATGAAAACGACACCGAGCGTGCCGCGTTCATATGCCCTTCAAGGCTGCCGACAGGCGCGAGAGTCCTGACGTCCCATAGCATCACCGCGGCACCCTTCCACCCGGCTGCCGTAGCCAGAGTGGCGCCGTCGGGTGAGAACGACACCGAAGCAATTCCACTGTTGTACCCTTCCAGCGTTCCCGACGGTTCTCCGGTCCTCACGTCCCATAACCTGACCGTGCGGTCCCGCGACCCGGAAGCCAGTGTTTCGCCATCGTATGAAAATGATACGGTTCCTACCCCGGCCGTGTGCCCTTCGAGAGTGGCAATCCTTGCCTTCCGGGCTACATCCCACAGCCGGACCGTGCCGTCATGATAACCCATAGCAACCGTAACGCCATCGCTGGAGAGCGCCATCGAGGACAGGATCCCATGACCAGACAGTCCAGCGGCATTACCTGTCTCCAGATCTCGAAACAACACCTTACCGTCGATGGCGCCGGAGACCAGGTTCGTGCCATCCGGCGAATACGCCACCGTCACGACCCCGTCACCAAGCTCCTCCAGAATGTCCGCCTCCTCGTATTTCACCAGGTCCCAGAGTCGAACCGTACGGTCCAGCGACCCGGAAGCCAGCGTAGCCCCGTCCAGTGGAGAAAAGACCACCGAACTTATGGCGCCCGCATGACCCTTCAGTGTGGCAATCTCGGTTCGAGTCTCTATATTCCAAAGTCTAACGGTTGGATCCCGCCATGCCCCTGCCGACGCAAGTCGCGAGCCATCTGGCGAGAACGACACCGAACTGACCCGATCCTTATGCCTTCCCAGCATGGCGACCTCCGTCCCGGTCGCCACGTCCCAAAGCCGAATGGTGCCGTCCTGAAACCCCGATGCGAGCCTCCTCCCGTCAGGCGCAAATGACACCGAGAGGGGCCAAACAGAGTTGTCGTCCCGAGGGACTACCCAAGCGCCTATCTCGCGCCTGGCCGCCACGTCCCATAGCGTGATGACCTGGTTCCACGACCCGGACGCCAGGCGAGTTCCATCCGGCGAAAAGACCGCCGCGGTGATCCTTCCCCGATTCGCATGCCTCAGCGTGCCGTTCCGCTCACCGGTCTCCACCACCCACAACTCGACCAGGCCGTTGTCCATCCCCGAGGCCAGCAGGCCGTCGGGGGAGAACGCCACCGAGTGGACTGCCCACTCCGTCGGCAGCAGTGCCAGAACCCGGGACGTGGCGCTCTCGTACAACCACACGCCAATGCCGCTGGCAACGGCCAGACAGCGACCGTCGGGAGAAAGGGCCACCGCCCGATCCCCTTCTCCCATGGCCCCCTTTCCATCGACGCACCTTCGCCGACGTTGGCAGATGCCACGTCCGGTGGTCCCCCTCCAGCTCCGCGACCGCCGTGCCCACACCGTTTGCAGTAAACGTCACCTGAATGCGGCCGCCGACGGAAACGACCACAGTATTCGGGCCTGCGTAGGGACCCAGGGTAAGGGGCACGGCGGCCCTGCCGTTGGCGTCGGTCGTGGTGTGCTGAACCGCAAACCTGCCACTGAGCTTACCCTCGCCGGCTGCGACCGTAAAGGTGACGGCCGCATCGGGCAGGACATCGCCGAACTGGTCCAGAACTTCCACGATCAAAGGCCGGTCCAGCGCGTTTCCGGGCATCCCCCGCTGGCCGTCACCCGAAATGAGATTCAGCCCGAAGGGACGCGGGCGCGATTCTTCCAGGTGTTGCAGAAGCCCAGGATCGGGCATCAACATTCCGTTACGGTTTTCGCTCCAATCGAAAAAATCCTTGTTGTCAACCCTGTATTCGATAACATCGTCGAACCGCTCGAAGAGGGAAGGCGGCGCGCCATTGTTCACCATATATGAATACAAGTCATCGTAAAACCTGTAGCCAACTCCGGTATTCAGGAGGAAAGATTCAAAATCCGTGCTGAATTTTTGAAAGGCCTCACAGGAATAGAGATAATTCGCCTGGGCGACGCCATTTGCTATCATGTTTTCTCTCGAATACTCGTAAGCCTTTCTCTTCAGGTCTATACGAGCCCTCAACACGCCTTCGAGGTTCTCGTTGTCAGAGAATAGATTGTGGTATTGGCGTAGTGGCCTGACTTCGTCATACTTCGCCCAGGTGAATTCATCCATTGAATATCCACCGTTGAGCAGATCGGAAGCGATGTAATATTTCGTGGCACTGCAGTAGTTGTCGAGATCTGCGTAACTGCCTTTGTTACAGGGTCCACCCATATCAATGACACCCAACGGTCTATCCAGGGAATTGCTCCAGGATACAAGGAACTGGTTAGCGTCGTGTGCTTCCAGGTATCCCTGAAAAAGCCTGCCGCCTGGCCCTCCGTGACCGTTGAATTTCAAATGGTGCTCTGATCCGGGATGCCGTTTAACGAGAATGGAGGCGATGTCCATAAATGCCAGTTTCAGGAATGTACTTCTCTCTCCGTTAAACGCGTCCGGCATATCGGGATATTTGCGTATCAGGAATCCCTCCCGATAAGCAATAATCTGTCGAATGCTTATATTGTCATTTCGTGACATTCCCAAGGGAAACCCATCTCTATCGAAAGAATCAATGACCCATCCGTAACGCGGATTGAATTCATTAGGGAATTCATAGAAATGTACCGATGCGGTTTCTTCCCAGATAATCACCTCGTAGAACTTGAAGAATTCGTTCTCCCTCACGCTGATTTCCAGAGTGGGATCGAGTGAGGCAAAGGACAGACGTTCTCGTTCGGCATATCCAACCTTCAACATTACGTTGTGATTCCGGGTCTGACTATAGGAGTCCCGGACCATGGTACCGATCCAGCCAAGGCTTACCAGGGCGGATAGGACGAAGTGAGAAGTGAGATTCTTCATGCGGCCACCTCAAATGGTCTGTATCAAGGCAAGCGCCAAGCGTTTGTGGAGATTTCGTCTCACGACGTACCCGTACCAAACGCGCCGGCAAGGATCAGAAAATCGCTGAACCCGATGGCGCAGTTTACGTCCAGTCGGCTGGCTTTTTACGTTTTTGCTATCCGGCGATATTCGCCACGAGCAGGCGAAATTCGGTCAGTCCAGGACGCTATCCTGGCCGGCTGACGCCTCGTCGAGACGGGCCCGGTCCTCCGCGGTGATCGACCAGCCCACGGCGCCGGCGTTCTCCTCCATGTGAGCCACCGTGTCGCCGCCGGTGATCGCGGCCGTAACCTCCGGGTGGGAGAGCACCCAGTTGATCGCCGTTTGCGCCACGGTGCGGCCATGGGCGACGGCGATCTCCCGCAGGATTTCGAGGGTCCGGCCCGCCGTCTCGTTGAGGTCTTTCTCCAGGGCATCAGCGCGGCCTCTTGCGTAAAGGGTGCCTTCGGGCGGCGGCTCTCCGGGGGTGTATACGCCGGAAAGGAGGCCCACGCCCAGGGGGCTGTAGGTCATGACCCCGAACCTCTGGTCGCGCTGCGCCGGCCACATCTCAAGCTCGAGCTCCCGGTTGAGGAGGTTGTAGGGGTTCTGGATGCATATAAGGGGATCGAGCCCGAGGCGGTCCTGAGTCCACAACGCCTTGAGTACCTGCCAGGCCTGGAAGTTGGAAACGCCCACGTAGCGCGTCTTGCCTGCGCGCACCACGTCGTCGAGGGCGCGCAGGGTCTCCTCGAGGGGCGTCTCCTCGTCGTACACGTGCAGGATGTAGATGTCAATGTGATCGGTTTGGAGGCGAGCAAGGGTGCGGTCGATCTCCCGCATGACGTGATAGCGCGACAGACCGGCGTCGTTCGGACCCTCGCCGATGCGGCTGGCGACCTTCGAGGTAACCACAAGGTCGTCGCGGTGCCGCTTGAGAACGCGCGCGAGCAGCTGCTCCGACGTGCCGCGGGTCTCGTACGCATCCCCGAAGCCGTAGACGTTGGCGCAGTCGATGAAATTGATCCCAAGCTCGATACCCCGTTCGATGGCGCGTTCCGCCTCGTCGGCGTTGTCCTGCCCGCGCAGGCCCAATCCGTAGGCCACCCGTGACACCTTCAGGCCGGAACGGCCGAAATTGACGTATTCCATGCGCTCCTCCTTGTTCTATCCCTGGATTGGACACTTCCGAAGAATTGAAATTACTCCGAAATCCAATCTGTTTTCGCGATGAGATTTCGTTCCATGATACTCCAGGAACGACGTTCAGCATACATCTACCTTGTCGCAAGTCCTGCGACAGGACTATTCCTCCTCGCACCTCGTCTCGCCGACCAGAGCCTTACCAGGCACTTGGATCGTGTGCGCGTACGGCACATTGACGCGTGGAGAACCGGGCAAGCTGACGACGAGTCGGGATCGGGCATGACGCTCGCTGTCATCAGTTCGTCGCCAAACACCGAGCCCCTCCGGTGACCGCTGTCGTCCTCTACCGGAACTTTCGGGCAGCTGCAGTCCCGACCTCCTCCGTCGTCGAAGGCTCGAATCGCCGGCGGACCGGCGAAGGTTTCGTCACAACCTCCACAGACCGGATCGTCTGTTTCACGCCGTGCTGTTACCAAACGCGCCGGCAAGGATTACAAAGTCGCTGAACCCGATGACCCCGTTGCCGTCCAGGTCGAATCGGGAGTCAAATCCCTCATTACCCCTGCTCAGCCCAAACTTCGCAGCGAACTGCACGAAATCGCTGAAACCGACGGTCCCGTCGCCGTCGAAATCCGGCGTGGCAACAGAAGGTGCGAGGTGTTCCGAGATATCCCACAGCAACATCGTACCGTCGCTGGACCCGGTAGCGAGGGTCGCGCCGTCGCGCAAAAAGCCCACCGAATGTACGGAACCCATGTGCCCCTGAAGTGCGGCGATCTGTTCCTGTGTCTTCATGTCCCAGATCGCCGTTGTACGATAGGATCCGGCAACGAGCATCGCCCCGTCAGGTGAGAACGCGACCGAGCGCACAGGACTCCGGGTTTCAAGTGTCGCAATGGGCACTCTTGTCTTTACGTCCCAGATCCGAACGGTTCGATCCTCTGATCCCGTCGCAAGAATACGACCGTCTACAGGGGAGAATGCCGCCGCATTGACGCCTTGCGTGTGTCCTGTCAGCGTCGCCGTCTCACTCCGCGCCGACACGTCCCACAGCCTGACCGTTCTGTCTGAAGAATACGCTCCCGAGGCCAGACCGGTGCCGTCAGGCGAAAATACAAGCGCGGTAACGAAATCCGTATGGCCGTCGAGGTAGCCAATCAAAGTCCGGTGTTCCACATCCCAGAGTCCTATCCGGCGAGTCGACGATCCTGTAGCCAGGATTCGTCCGTCAAGCGAAAAATCCATAGCGAAAACCAACCGCTCACGCCCTTCCAGCACCCCCATTAATTGTCTTGCCTCCACGTCCCACATCCCAATGGTTCCATCCAGATGGCCAGTTGCCAGAAGGTCGCCATCCAGGGAAAACCTCAAAGATGTGACACGAGTTTCCCATCCATCGAGCGTGGCAATCCGGGTCCGTGTATCCATGTTCCAAAGTGTCACCGCATTGCCGACATATTCGGACGAAGCCAGCAGTCCGGCGACCGGCGATATCGCGACGGTGTAAAACGACCCGTGTCCGGATATCGCAGAGGTATTGCCCGATTCCATCTCCCGCAACAGGACGGTACCGTCAGTGGACCCGGAGACAAGCGTGGATCCGTCGGGCGAAAACGATACTGATTGGATTTCGCCGGAATGCCATTCTATCGTCGAAACCAATTTTCTCTCCGCAATGTCCCACAATCTGACCGTGCCATCCGACGAGCCGACCGCCAGCACGGCGCTGTCAGGCAGGAAAGCCACGGCGGTTGCCAGCCCTACAGGACTGTCAAGTGTGGCGACCTCTGCTCGCGTGGCTACGTCCCACAGCCTGACAGTTCGCGATGACGTGGACGCCAGGATGGCGCCTTCCGGCGCGGAAAACGAGACCGAACGCACGCCATTCCCATGGCCTTTCAACACCGCTACTTCCCTTTGACTCGACAGGTCCCACAGCCGGACCGTGGGGTCGCCGCGTCCTCCGGCCGAAGCGAGCAACGCGCCGTCAGGAGAGAACGAAACTGCAACGACTCTATCCGTATGCCCTTCAAGCCTGGCAGACAGTTCTCCGGTCTCTATATTCCACACTTTGACTTTTCCATCCAGCGAGGAAGATGCAAGGGTGGCCCCATCGGGCGAAAAAGCCACTGAGGTGACTCCCGACCCCTGCATCAGGGATCCAACGCGGTTACCCACGGCGGCATCCACCAGTTCGACCGTACCACTGATGGTACCGGCGGCCAGCGTGCCGCTGGCGGAGAATGCGACGGACCAGACGTTACCGACTGTCGGAAGCAGAGTCACGGCGCGGGACGAGGCCGCTTCGTACACCCACGCGCCGATATTGGTGGCCACGGCCAAGTAGCGACCGTCGGCCGAGAGGGCGACGGACCGGTCACTTTGCCCGAGAGCGCCCTTTCCCAAACGCGCCGTCGCCGACGTCGGCAGATGCCACGTCCGGTAGTCCCCGTCCAGCTGAGCCACGGAGGTACCAACGCTTTGTGCGGTAAACGTCGCGAGTTCGCGCCGGCCGACGGACACCACCACGATGTTCGGACCGGGGTAAATGCCGAGAACAAGTGGCAACTCGACCCGTCCATCGGCATTGGTGGTGGTGTGTTGCACCGTGAAACGGCCGCTTAGCCTGCCCTCACCGGCGGTGACGGTGAATGTGACCGCCGCATCCGGCAGGAGCTCTCCATGCTGGTCCCGCACCTCCACAACCAGAGGCCGAGCCAACGCTTCGCCGGCCGGGCCTTCCTGTCCGTTTCCCGAGACGATCTTCAGTGCGGCGGGACGGGGCCCCGACCAATCGGAAATATCCCACAGGCTGACCCCTCCATCCCGACCGCCGGCCCCGAGCAGTGCGCCACCTGCCGAAAAAGACACCGAAAGGACATCACCGGGATAGCCGAACGTCGTGATCTTTTCTCCCGCCAGAACGTCCCACAGGATTACCGAACCATTTCGATCGCCTGACGCCAGGAGTGCGCCGCCGGCTGCAAACGACACCGAGTTCACGGCACCGTTATGCCCTTCGAGAGTTTCGACCTGGTTCCTCGTCTCTGCGTCCCACAGAATCACCCTGTCATCCCAGGACCCGGAGGCGATCGAGCCGCCATCGGGCGAAAATACGACGGACGATACTCCGGATGCATGTCCTTCCAGCGTGGCCGTCTGCCGCCCCGACGCGACATCCCACAGGACAACCGTTGCATCCCGCGATCCCGATGCCAGGATGGCGCCATCGCGCGAGAACGCCACAGAATTGACGCCGGAATCATGTCCGTTCAGGGTGAAGATCGGTTTCCTCGTCGCGAAGTCCCACAGGATGACCGCGCCATCGTCAGACCCGGATGCAAGGACGCGATTGTCCGAAGCTGAAAACGCTACCGAACTGACGCCTTTCTCGTGACCAAGAAGGCGGCCGATCTCGGAACGGGTTGAGAGGTCCCACAGCCGCACGGTCCGGTCGGCCGAACCGGATGCCAGTGTGGCGCCATCCGGCGAAAAAGCGACCGAATTGATAAAGGATTTATGACCGGTCAAGCTGGCAATCGGTGTCGAGGTTTCCGTATGCCATATCCTGATCGTCCTGTCCAAGGAACCGGTGGCCAGGACGGGCGCTTTCGGCGAAAACGCCACCGAACTGACGCCGGATCCATTGACTTCAAGGGTTGCAACCTTGTGAGGAGAGCTTTCCGCCAGCACAAAACTGGTTGTGCGCTCATTTCCCGCAAGATCAACGACTCTGAGGTGAATCGGATGGGCAACCGGATTGGAAAGGCTGGACGACAAAGCCGAAGGAATCGTGCCGTCATATTCGAATTCGACGGTGGTTTCCCTCTGTCCGGCCATTCTGCGACACGCGTTCACTTCAAGCCACCCCGCCGCGGCGTGTGGCGGCGATGTTCTACGGAAGAGGAAAGCCTGATAGAGACCGTCCGAATCGGTCACATCGGCCTGGATGGTAACGCTCTGCGATCCTTCGGGAAAGGTACGCGGTGAAATGATTCGGACCGTGGGCAACCGGTCCTTTGGCTCGAATTCGACGGGGCTGTTTTGATCAAAGTACGGATGCACGGCGAGAAATTCCGCGTGACAGGCAGATAACCGGCTCCGCCCCGGTCCGTACGACATCATGTATGACCCGTCATGGAAATCGTGCAGCATGCCGAAGGCATGGCCCAGTTCATGTGCAACAATCTCGAAGTTCAGACTGCCGGAAACCAGCGCATTTCCGCCACTCTTCCCGCGCCTGCCGCCGGTTCCCGCCACGCGGCGCCCCCCGCCGGTCCCGATTGCATCTATACTATTGTCAATAACGACGAGATAGACGTTCCGCCGGAGATCAAACGTGAGGTCGATCTCGTCATAGACAACGTGGGTGTTAACCAGATAGTGGCTGTTGGGGTGCTGCCCATCCACGCGATGCACGAGCGGCTCACCCCGGGCGTCGGTTTCGACGCGTAGTTTCAGCTTGCCGAATCCATGCGACTCCATCTGATCTGCAAAGAAGCTCTGAGCCTGACGGATTCTGACCTTGATCAAGTCGAAGACTTCCTGCCGAAAAGGACGGTCGCCGGGTAGGAAGTAAATCATCCGTATCGTGCGGGGGTTTCCCACGTTCAAATCCGCCGCCACCTTGGCTGCAGGCAGGGGGTGCTCACGCCGCCATTGCTCGTGGTCAAATACCGAGCAGGAATGCACGCTGGCTGCCGGTGACGACGCATGGATAGAAGAAAGGGTGGGAGCGAGAGTGCCCACAAGAACCAACAGGAACAGATGAAGTACAGGACGTTTCATTTCATTCTCATTGCAAGAAGCGGCTGCGGCGCCATCGCAGTAATGAAGTCCTCGGATTAGCAGTCAGACGGCGGGCGGCGGACAGCGCCGAATACCGGAGCGAGCAGAAGACGCCGCACTCGCTGCGCCCGCCGTCACGACCGAACGAGCCAGGCCCCGGTTCCAACGGTTCACGAGGTACCCGTCCCAAACGCGCCAGCAAAGATCACAAAGTCACTGAACCCGATCGCGCCGTCGCCGTCCAGATCGAAACGCGCATCGTATCCTGCGTCGCCTTGACTCCGCCCGAATGCTGACGCGAACTGCAAAAAGTCACCGAAACCGACGGTCCCGTCACCGTCGAAGTCGGCAGTCGGAGTTCGAGGCGGATCCGGAGGCAGCAACGTGACGTACGGCGACATGTCCCACAGTTTTACAGTCGCATCGCTCGACCCGGAAGCCAGCCGCGTCCCATCCGTCGGAAGAAACGCCACAGAATTGACCGCCCACGTATGTCCTTCAAGCGTGGCGATGTTGCGCCGTGTTTTCACGTCCCATAACTTCACGGTCTCGTCCTTCGACGCCGAAGCCAGAAGCCTGCCGTCCTGTGAAAACGCTACAGAATTGACCCAATCCGTATGGCCTTCAAACGTGGCGATTTTCTCGCGCGTCGCCACCTCCCATACCAGAACCTTGCCACTTAATGACCCGGAGGCCAGAAGCCCATCGGCCGGAGAGAACGTCACAGATGAGACCCACGTCGAATGCTCTCGCAGCGTGGCTATATTCGTACGGGTTGAAACCTCCCACAACTTCACGGTAAGATCCCCCGACCCCGAAGCCAGAAGCCTGCCGTCCGGTGAAAACGCCACAGAAGAAACGCCGATTATATGCCCTTCAAGTGTAGCGACATTTGTGCGTGTCGCCACCTCCCATAACTTTACCGTTCTATCGTCAGATCCGGAAGCGAGGATCTTGCCATCCGGTGAAAACGCCACCGAGGATACCAAGGACGAATGCCCTTCGAGCGTGGCGACATTTGTGCGCGTCGCCACCTCCCACAGCTTCACCGTGTCATCAAATGACCCGGAGGCGAGGGTCTTGCCATCCGGTGAAAACGCCACAGAATTGACCCAATCCGTGTGTCCTTCAAGCGTGGCGACGTTTACGTGCGTCGACAGGTCCCAGAGCTTTACCGATTCGCCACGCGTGCGCACTCCGGATGCCAGCAGTGTACCATCGGGAGAAAACGCGACTGATTCGACAGCGCCGGTATGTCCTTCCAGGGTGATCTGAGCGAAGCCTTGCCGCACGAATAGAACCGAAACCAGGCAGGCGACAAGGCTGAAAACAGCGTTATTTCCCATTTGTTTTACCTCACTCTAAAAAATGTTGAAGGGTGACAGGGTAACCCACTCACAGACCACGACCATTAACCTGGATGTGGTTTCGTGTCTACGTACCGAACGCATCCACGAACTTGAAGAAGTCCGCGAAATCCACGATGCCGCTGCCATCCAGGTCGAACTTGGGGTTTGTGCTGCCGTACGCGTCTGCAAACAGGAAAAAGTCCACGAAATCCGTGCGACCGTCGCCGTTGAAGTCGGTTGAGGCCTGACTTTGACCTTGTACCAGCGGGGTTCCGTTACGTACGGCCGACCACGATCCGGGTCCCCTGTTGGTGACCGCACGCAACTGCAGGTCGTACCCGGCGCCGCCGGACAACCCGGTCACCTCGTAGTACAGCGTGCCGGAACCGGTTGTCCGAACGTACCGCAATACGGTCCAACTGGCCTCGGCCTTGTCCGGGGCGTCGCTGCGAATGTAGCGAACGTCGTAGCCGGTAATGACCACTGTGCCGGTTTCGATCGGAGGTACGCGCCACGACAAAGTGAGCGAGCCGGTACCGGCTGTCACCGAAAGGATGGCCGGCGCGTCCGTGCGGAGCGTGAGGTTATAGGCATACAGCTTCTTGTCCACGTCGTCGGCCACCCACATCGTCGTGCCGTTCGACCAGATCCCGACAGGGTGGCTGTTCCCCGCGGCATTCAGCGAATTGACGTCGAGAAAGGGGCTCCGCCCATAGTGCGTCAGATTGTAGGCATAGATCTTCGCGTCGGCGTAGTCCGCCACCCACATCGTCTTGCCGTCGGACCAGATGCCCTGCGGGTGGTTGTTCCCGGCGAACCCAAGCGCACTGACGTCCTTGCCGAGATCTGCAACCTCGAGTTCCATGTCATAGGCATACAGCCTGGCATCCGTGTAATCGGCCACCCACATGGTCGTGTCGTTCGACCAGATACCCTCAGGGTTGTCGTTTCCGTTTCGCTCCAGCAAGTTAATGTCTTTGTCTGCGTTCCGGGCTCCTGTCGACATATCGTAGGCATAGACTTTCTCTCCGAACCACGGATCGTCTGCCACCCACATCGTCGCTCCGTCGGACCAGATGCCCTCGGGGTTGCGGTTTCCAGCGGCCGCCAGCGTATCGAAATCCTTGTCGGCGGCGCGCGCGCCGGAAGCCAGGTCGTAGGCATACAGCTTCTGGTCAGCTTTGTCTGCCACCCACATTGTCGTGCCGTCCGACCAGATGCCCTCAGGGTCGTTGTTTCCGGCGGCCGCCAACCCGTCGATATCCTTACCGGCGTCCCGGGCGCAGCACTCCCCTCCGAAGATTTCCTGTATCGAACGCAACTTCGCGTCCTCCTGACCGCCGACCGGCAGGTCGTTGCCTGTTTCCGGATGGATCACTGAAGTGGACATGACCGCAAGAACAGAGGCGAAGAGCCCAATTTCGAGCTTTCTGCTTCTCACAAATGGCATTCTTTGGACTTCCTGCAATACAGACCGCGACCACCTGAGCCGGTTCCGGTTGCCCGACTCTCGAACGGATTCGGAGGGCTTCGAACCGGACAGTGTCCATCGACGACGGTGCCCTAATCGCCTACGCGCCAAACGCATCCACAAACTTGAAGAAGTCCGCGAAATCCACCGTGCCGTTGCCGTCCAGGTCGAATTTGGCGTTTGTGCTTCCGTACGCGTCCGCAAAAAGGAAGAAATCCACGAAATCAGTCCGTCCGTCGCCGTTGAAATCAGTCGAGGCTTGCCCTCCGGTTACGCCACTGCCGAATATTTCGAGAGGCAGATCGGAGGACTTGACAAGCGCGTATCCGAAATGGCCATTGGGCAGCCCCGGTAACGTGCCGATATTGACGGTAACTGCCGCCGTCGTGCCGGAGGTGCGGGTCACGGTCAGTGGCTGGCTCTCGGCGCTACCCGTGGAAATCGCGACAGTCGTGGCGCCGCCACTGATGCTGCCGTTGGTGACGGAGAGCGGCAGGACGATGTCAAACGGAGCGCCGGTCGGCGCCACCGCCTTGACCTGATTCGCGCCAACCTTCTCCAGGGACACGGAAAGTGGCAGGGGGTCAGCCGAGTTGCCTTGCAAGTGGAGCGACGTGAGCCTCGTCACCCCTTCAAACAGCCCATTGGGCAATGTCGTTAGTTCATTGTTGTACAGAGAGATTCTTTGCAGAGAGGATAATCCATCAAACGCGTTCTCAGGCAGACTGGTTAGCCCATTATCCTGCATGTTGAGAAATTTCAGCGAAGACAACCCGTCGAACAAATCTTCAGGCAGGCTGGTCAGTGAATAATTGTTATTCAGGTAGAGTGTTGTCATCGAGGATAACCCGCCGAAATCTCCGCTTTTCAGCACGCTGATTGATTTGTATCCCAGATTGAGGCTCAAGATTTGTGCGAGATGTGCATCAGTCACGTCGTCGGCAGAATTCAATCCGGCGGATGCTACGATCGCATCACGCACCTGAGGAGTGCGGGCGCTGACGGAGATTGCTTTCCATTCGCTTTCAGGAGCCAGTGTCATCTTCAACGGAACGCTCTCGCCCTTATTCCAGGAAACACGCCAACTCAAATGTCTTATCTCGTGATCTCTATTGGCGCCGACGATGTTATAATACCCATCTCCGAGGTTAAACACCTTTTCATCAACGCCCTCACCCACGTGAAAATTGAATTTGGTCCGAGTTGCCAGGTTGAAAATGGTGCCGCCCCCGTCTGAAGCAAAGGAAACGTTCAATCTTCCCGCATTGCTGCTTCTGAAAATCAGACTGAAACGGTACGTATGACCTTCAAAGGTGAAATCCCGATCGGAGAGTGAATCACCGGATAGAGTAGAGCGGGAACTCCACCCCTTTCCATGCTCGTTGTCGCCCACGGTCATCGTGGCAGACCAGATCACAATAGTCCCTTCGGTCACCAGGAGCGGGAGGTCGGTGGTCTTGACGAGAGCATAGCCGGAATGGTTTGCGGGCAACGCCGGCAGAGTGCCGATGTCCACGGCAGCGGCGAAAGTCGTTCCTGGTGTACGCGTCACGGAGAGCGTATCGCTTTCGAGGCTGCCAGCGGGAATTGTGATCGTTGTTGCGCCGCCGTCGATGTTACCGTTCGTGACAGTAAGCGGCAGAACAATCTCGAACGGCGCGCCGGCAGGCGCCACGGCCTTGAAATGTCCTTCTCCGGTTTTTTCCAGAGACACGTTGAGCGGCAGGGGGTCAACCGCGTTGGCACCGAGGGAAAGCCTGGTCAGCCCGGTCAGTCCTGCGAAGATGCTGTCGGGCAGCGCAGTCAGCCGGTTGCCGATCATGCGCAGATCCGCCAGCGCGGTCAGTCCGTCAAGGAGGCCCGACGGCAGTGTCGTCAATTGATTGAGGCCGAAGCGGAGCGTCTGCAGAGACGTAAGACCGGAGAAAATGTCCTCCGGCAGGCTGGTGAGTTGGTTGCCGAACAATAAGAGTTCCTCCAAACTTGTGAGCCCATCGAAGTCTCCTGAATTCAATGATGTAATACCTCTGTCGTTGAGGTAAAGTGCGGTAACTCCATCAAGGTGGGTCGCAGTGACTTCCGCAAAGCTCGAGACGTTGGGGTCGTTTAGACGGACAACGCCGAGAATCGCTTCTCGCACCTGCGACGTGCGCTGGCCGACCGGAGCAATGGGCTTTGTCCACTCTGACACGTCCCAAAATTTGATCTGCCTGCTATTCGGTCTCGCATCATTGCCGATGAGCATTCTTCCGTCCGGAGAAAACACCATGCGCCGCACGCCACCCGGGCCACCCGAGATGGACGTCAGGAGTTCACCCTTCGATACGTCCCAAAGTTCAATCAGACCGAAGGCCGTCACTGCAAGAATGGTACCATCCGGCGAAAACACCGGATATGCACGATTGTAGTCTCGCATATCGTTCACGGCGCCTGTCTGTGCTCCTGTGGCCAGATCCCAGAGCTTAACTGCCCATGAAATGGGTGATGCGACAAGTGTCCCGTCCTTTGAAACCGCAACGTGTCCTTTTGCTCCTGTCTCTATGGTCGAAATCTGGGTTCTTGTGGACACGTTCCAAAGCCTGACAGTGCCGTAAACAGATACGGAAGCAAGCTTCCCGTCGCGCACAAAGGCTGTCTTTGCTACTCTTTCTGTATGCCCTTCAAGGGTACCGTCGTTTGTCCAATTCGCGACGTTCCACAACTTTACCGTACGGTCGAATGATCCCGAAGCGAGCATTGAACCATCCGAGGAGAAATCCAAAGACGCCACCTGATCAGCGTGTCCTGCCAGCGTCGCGACCTCTGTTTCACTGGTCACGTTCCACACTTTGATCGTGCCTTCTTTCGATCCCGCGGCGAGCAGTGTACCGTCGGGCGAGAAGGCTACCGTCGGGATCGTGTTGGCCGAATGGCGAAAGGTGGTTATCGTCTCCCTTTTCGTAGCATCAAGCAACTCCACTCGCCCTGATTCGCCTATTGCCAGAAATGCGCCGTCCGGGGAAAACGCGAAGTCGCCGATGTCGTAGAAATTCGGCCTCTCGAGTGTGGCGATGTGTTGTGGCGAGTGTCCCGCCTCGAGCGTAAATGACTTAAGACTCACGGTGCTGGTTCTATTCCCGGCTGTATCGACTGCCACGACATAGATCGGATGCGGGACCGTATTGGAGAGCGTCGTATGAGCCTCAGGGCTGGTGCCGACGTTGTCGGACGGGAGCCTGCCGTCGAATTCGAACTCAACGACTGTATCGGTTTCACCCGACAATCCGTCACACGCTTTCACTTCAGGCGTGCCACCCAGGAAGGGATTTTTGGGGCGAACGAAGAGGATGACCTGGTGAAGTCCGTCAACGTCCCGAACTCTCAGTTGGACGGGTGTACTCACTGATCCAAAGGGATATTCGGATGAAACGAGTTCAACGGTGGGAGGCGATGCGTTTTCGAGCGGTACGTCGGCGTTGAAGTACGGATGAACGGACAGAAATTCGGCGGCGCACGCGGACAGTTTGGCAGACGATCGGTCCGCGCGCCCGTACGACATTATGTACTCGTTGTCGCGGAAGTCATGGTGCAGGCCGAACGAATGGCCCAGTTCGTGGGCGGCGGCAAACCAGTTCCAGTCGCCGTATATTATCGCCCATCCGCTGTCCTTCGCGCCTGTTCCGCGCCCGTGGGCTGAACTCGCGCTGACGTCCATGACGATCAGCACGATGTTCTTCGAGTTGTCGAATGCACGTCCAATCTCGCCTTCAGTATATCCCCGGCGGCTGTAGTGGCTGTCAGCGTGGTCGCCGTCCACGCGGTGGACAATCGGAACGCCCTGGTCATCTGTTTCAATCCGAATCGTTGTGTTTCCGTGTCCATGGGCTTCCATCTGCCCGGCAAAGAAAGTCTGAAGATCGAGGATCCCCGCTTTCATCGAATCCACGACTTCGGTGCGATACGGCCGGTCGTTCGGCAGGAAGTAGAAGAGCCGCACGGTGCGAGGCTCGCCGACGTTCAGGTTGGACGCCCACTTACCCGCGGGTTGGGGCGCATCGGTCCGCCTCCGTTCTGGATCGACAGGCAGGCAGAAATGTACGCTGTCGGCGGGCACCGAAGATGCATAGCCCTCTGACGGCGGCGGGAGAAGGACAGCCAGAACTGGCAGAATTGCGATATACAAGATTGTCTTCACGTCAGGAGCCTCCGATGGTGACGTCCGCTCCCGGTTGAATCCACGCGCCGAAGGCGCATTTCTCAATGCGGTCATTCATGTCTTCCCAGGACGTCGACGATGCGCCCTTTCTCATCGACCACATAGATCGGTCCCTCCGCGATGCAGTCCCCCCAGTGCATCAGATGCTCCGCGACGGGCTTGGCGCTTGCGGGGGCGGGCAGCCTGTATTCGTCGGCCTGGCCGACGTCGACCTGGTAGCCGTGGTCGGCCAGCGACTGAATGGTAATCCTGCTCAAGGCAACGGACCCTGCGAGGTCCGTCCTGAAGGTTGCTGTCATCAGTTCGTCGCCGAACACCGACCCTCTCCAATGACTGCTGTCGCTCTCTGCAGGTACCTTTGGGCCACTGTAGTTCAGGCCTCCCGCATCGTCGAAGGCTCGAATCGCACGTGGGCCGGTGAAATACACATCGCGCTCTCCGCGAACAAGGTCCAGTGTTTCCCATACCGTCCCAAACCCGAGCACGTGCCCCATCTCATGCAGTATTACGCCCGACAGAAGGGTCTCAGACATCCACTCCAGGTCGTCCCCGTCGATTGCTATCGCACCGATCTTCGTAACCAGGGTACCCTGATTTCGATTTCTTCTGACAATGCGCGTTCCGCCTCTTCCAAGCGTGCCCCTGGCGCCGTCGATATCCCCTATGCCAACGAAAATCCGCAGGTCATCCACAGTATCGTCGACGAATATTCGTGCTCCCAGAAGATCGTCCCATCGGTCGATCGGTCTGTCCGAGAAATCGCTGTCCGGAATGTCTCCGGTGATAATGGACATCCATCGTGCGGCAGCCTTATGGAACAGTGCCTTCTGGGACGCGTTGTATCCGCCGCGGGAGGCGCTTTCAACGAAAACGACCTCGATTCGGAAAGGTGACGGTGCGACGGTAACAGACACGCCGCGAGAGCAGTTGTTTCCGGTGTCGGATTCACCCGTAACCGCATCCACACAGGCGCCGTAGTAGTATACGCCGGCGGACGATGGCGCCGTCAAACCAATCGACGCGTCACGGGTTCCTGATGCCGCAAGCTCCCGCAACGTAACCGTGCCAACTTCCGTATCGTTCGTGGAAATCGTCGCATTCGGCGAGCTGTAATAGCGTAGCGACGTCGAGCCCGCCGGCCCATCGCCCCGGTTCCGCACGGTCACGTCGAGCGTGAAGGGTTGCCCTGGCGTCGGGGCGTTGTCGCTCACCGTGAGCGCGGCGATCACCAGATCCGGGCTGGCTCCGCCCGAACTCGGGATCTCCCTGCCGAAATTCCGGGCAAAAATCAGAAAATCGGAGAATCCGATCCGTCCGTCTCCATCCAGATCGAAACGCGCGTCAAACCCCGAGTCTCCCTGTTGTTCGCCGAATCTCGACGCAAATTGCACAAAGTCGGAAAAGCCGACGGTCCCGTCGCCGTCGAAGTCCGGAGAAGCAATCGCATTGAACGTGATCGCGTTCCTTGTCGAAAGCACCTCCCTTGACGTGGTATTCTCGGCGAGCGTAACCGTCTCGATGCCGATGGAGAATTCCCGGCCCGTTACATCCGCAATCGTCTCGAATTCGGCGCGCGCAAGAAAACCGGAGGGCGCCAGCGTAACCGGTACACCGGACGCGAAGTTAATGCCGACGGACCCTTCCGGAAGCGTTAACGGAAACGCGCTGTTCTCGGCATTGACGAAGGCCAGAAGCGAAGCGTCAAAGTCGAATTTGAGGATCATTCCAACCAGGGGTGTTCTCACACTTGCAGCGAAGACCTCCATCGCGACGGTTGTTCCCGTTCCGGCGACAGTACCCGACGTGACGCGATCGTCAACCTGATTGCCCGCCCCGCCGCCGGGTATGAGATCAAGCGACAGAACATCGCTGCCATCGGCGCCGGAAGGCGCGGCATTGAACGTGATCACTCGTGTCGTCACGAGTACGTCGCTGGACGTCGTGCTTTCGGCAAGCGTGACCGTATCAAACCCGATGGAAAACTCCCTGCCGGTTACGTCGGCAATTGTTTCAAACTCGGCGCGCGCAAGAAAACCGGAAGGCGACAGCGTAACCGGTGTACCGGACGCGAAGTTGGCGCCGATGGATCCTTCAGGAAGCGTTAGCGCAAACGCGCTGTTCTCGGCCCTGACGAAGGAGACAAGCGAAGCATCGAAGTCGAACTTCAGAACAAATCCGATCAGCGAGGTCGTCACGCCCGTGGCGAAGACCTCGATGGCGATGGTCTGTCCGTCTCCTGAAGCCGTTCCGTGAATGACGCCGTCGTCCGCCCGGTTGCCCCCGCCGCCATCGGCAATCAGATCGAGTGAGACCGCATTCGCATTGGGTCCGGCGATGGCCTGACCGGCAATGGCCAGCGACACAATCGCCACGAGAGCCAATGGAAGCCGTCCTGGAGACATGAACGATACTCCAATACAGCTTGTTTGTCGCCCGTTCAGAATCGAATGGAAAATCGGATGACGCAGCCTAAGAGCCGAATGCATCGACGAACTTGAAAAAGTCCGCGAAATCCACGACGCCGTTGCCATCCAGGTCGTAGCGTGGGTTGGTACTGCCGTACGCGTCTGCAAAAAGGAAGAAATCGACAAAGTCCGTCCGGCCGTCGCCATTGAAGTCAGTGGGCGCTTGCGCGTCTGCCAGCGGCGTGACGGAGCCGACCGACGACCACGGACCTTGGCCGTTACCGGTGACCGCCCGCACCTGCACGTCGTACTGCGTACCGCCTGTCAGGCCCGTCAACTCGTGGCTCAGCGAACCGGAACCGGTCGTCCAGACGTCCTCCACCACGGTCCAGTTCGCGTCGGTCTTATCCGGGGCGTCGCTTCGGATGTAGCGCAGATCATACGCATTGACGGTTGAGCCGCCCGTGCTCGTTGGCGCCGTCCACGCCACAGTGATCGAGCCCGGACCCGGGATCACCGAGCTGATGCCGGGCGCGCCAGGCGGCGTAGCCGTCGAGGGGCCGCGGGTCTGCGTCCGGTAAGCGTAGAGCTTATCGTCAAGGTAATCTGCCACCCACAATGTCGTTCCGTCCGACCAGATGCCTCTCGGCTCACTGTTTCCGGCGTCACCCAACGTTTCAACGTCCCTGACCGGGTCATGGGCTTTTGAGGTCGTATCGTAGGCATAGAGCTTTTCGTCGAACCAGTCCGCAACCCACATCGCAGTCCCGTCGGACCAGACACCCAGCGGACTGACGTTTCCTGCGCTGCCGAGCGCGGTGAACTCTCTGGCGGGATCCCTGTCCCTGGAAGACATATCATAGGCGTACAATTTCCTGTCGTTGTTATCGGCCACCCACATCGTCATGCCATCCGACCAGATGCCCCAGGGATCGTCGTTCCCGGCCCCATCCAGGGTATCAAAGTCCCTGGACGGATTGCGTGCGCGGGTGCCCATGTCGTACGCATACAGTTTCCTGTCATGTGTGTCCGCCACCCACATGGTCGTTCCATCCGACCAGATGCCCGCAGGCGAGTCGTTGCCCGCCGGATCCAGCGTGTCAAAGTCCCTGGAAGCGTCGCGAGCCCGGGACGTCATATCATAGGCGTAGATTTTCTCGTCATGCTGGTCTGCGACCCACATGGTCGTACCGTCCGACCAGATGCCCGCGGGGGACGTGTTTCGCGCGGGGCGAAGGCCTGCGAAATCATTGGCAGGGTCCCGAGCGAACTGGACGGCAACGGGCGTGAGTTCCCACTTCCGCACGTCACCGTCCCCGGCGCCGGTAGCCAGAATGCGTCCGTCCGGGCTGAAGGATACGCTATGGACGGGAGACTCGTGCCCGAGCGTCGCCTTGACTTCCCAGGTACGTGGGTCCCACACGCGGACGACACCGTCGGCGCTTCCACTGGCGAAGAGGCTGTCTCCCGCGGAGAATGCCACGCTGAGAACGCTCGAATTGTGATCCAGCGTGCCAAGGCGTTCTCCGTCCTCGGAGTTCCACACCCGTACCGAACCGTCCGTGCTCCCACTGGCAACTACACTGCCGTCGAAACTGAATGCCATGCTCCCAATGGTCCCCGTATGCCCGCTCAGTGTCCGCTGGTGATCGCCGGTTCTGCCGTCCCACAGCCGTATGGTCCCATCCGCGCTCCCGCTTGCCAGCGCCTCGCCGTCAAGGCGGAACGCGAGACTCGAAACGCTGTCCGTATGCCCTTCGAGGGTCCGTATGTGCGCGCCCGTCTCCGCGTTCCAAAGGCGAGTGGTCCCGTCCGCGCTCCCACTGGCCAGAAGGTGATGATCCAAAGGACTGAAAACCGTGCTCAGGACCGCGCCGGTATGCCCGGACAGACTCATCCTGAGTTCCCCGGTACCCGGGATCCACAGGTGCAGCAGTCCGTCCTCAGTACCACTCGCCAGCACGCAGCCGTCCACGGCGCAATACGCCAGGCTCAATACGGCAGATACGTGTCGCAGCGTAAGCGTAATCCCCCCGGTTACAATGTCCCAGAGGAGAACCTCGTAGTCGCATCCGCCGCTTGCCAGTATCGGCCCATGGGGATCGAATGCGGTCGTCAACACGCAACCGGTATGTCCCACCAGCGTCAACGCGAGTCTGACGGTGAGATCGACCACGCCGACCGCGACTTCGACCACGCCAACCGCGAGGTCCACAACCGCAACGGTGACGTCTATGACGGTCGTGGCGACCGTGCCGATGGTCTCGACAACGTCGCCGATCACACCGAAGAGATCGTCAAAGAAACCGTAGCCCGTACCGGGTATCGCGCATATAACCAGCAATACCGTGAGAGACAACGCCACGGATTTCCAATTGCGCTTTATTTGCTTCATTGCGAACACTCCGTTAGTCCACACTGTATGCGCATACGTTCATCTACCTGCCGCCAACTCTCGCGCCAAGCCCGACCAGAAGCGAGAAGTCATTGACCTCGTCGTCGAACCATCTCCGATACTGCCCCTCCGCGCGCAAAAGGAACGCGGCGCCCGCGCGAAGCTGGTAACCCACGCCGCCCCCGGCGGAAAAGTCGGCCTCAGCCTCCCGCTCATTTACGTCGAGAACCAGAACCGCGCCGTTGCACAGAAGATAGGGCCCTGAGTCCGCGTTGTCCCTGAGAGAGAACAGGGCGCGCCCCCCGAGATTGAGGGACGTGGTACGTATCGTGCTCCCGGAACTCCGTCCAATGTTGATTTCCGGCCCGACGGACATTCTGGCGCTCGGAAACCAGGAGAGGTAAATCGATGGATTGCCCAGCACCCCGGACGTGGGGGAACCCGGCGCCGCCATCATAACGATGCTGTCGTCGTCCGAGGAGATACGCGAAAACCCGAATCGCGTTCCGATTTCATATAGCGGACCGCCGATACTCGATACTTCCCCGCCGCCGCCTGATTGCGCCCCAAGGCCGAAAAGAAGGGAGAAATCATCGACGCCGTCGTCGAACCAGCGCCGGTAGCGTCCCTCCGCCCGAAGAACGAAAGCCGGACCCAGACGCCGTCGATATCCCAGGCCCCCGCCAACCGCAAGGTCGGTCACCGAGGGGCGTTCGCGAAGATCAAAATGCCGCAAGGCGCCCTGACACAACACATAGAGACCGGACCTTGCGGTTCCCAGCGGAAAGTACGTGCCGCGACCTCCAAAGTAGAGCGATGTGATTCCAAATACGTCTCCCGCTGTCCGCCCGGCGCTGAACTCCGAACCGACCGACATGCGCGCAACCGGAAACCACGAGACGTAGAGCGAAGGGATGCCCGGGATGCCCAACGTCGGAGAACTCGGCAAACCGATTACGGTGGCCCCTTCGCCATCGGAGGCATGATGGGTGAGTCCGAACAGCGTACCCACCTCGAACCCGCGAATCGATTCCGTTTCCCGTGCAGAACCGGATCCGGCCAGTACCAAAAAAACCACGCACCCTATTGCCACAGGACGCAGCATACATTCCTCCGGTGGGCGATCTTGAGTCTGTTCAAGCGGCGAAGGGTCGGCTTATGCAGCTACGTACCGAATGCATCGACAAACCTGAAGAAGTCAGCGAAATCCACCCTGCCGTTGCCATCCAGGTCGAATCTGGCGTCTGTGCTGCCGTACGCGTCGGCAAAGAGGAAGAAGTCGATAAAGTCGGTCCTTCCATCGCCGTTGAAATCGGTCGTCGCCGGCGCTTGCACCATGGTCGTTACGGCATGCGTCACCGACCAGGGGCCTTCACCGGTGCCGCTGACCGCACGCACCTGAACGTCGTACCTCCGGCCGCCGGCCAGGCCGCTGACGCTGTAACTCAGCGCCCCTGAACCGGTCGTCCAGACGTCTTCGACCAGGGTCCAGTTCGCGTCGGCCTTGTCGGGGGCGTCGCTGTGGATGTAGCGCAGATCGTAGGCGGTCACGGCAGGACCTCCGGTACTCGATGGCGCCGCCCAGGTCAGGTTGAACGAGCCGCGGCCGGCCGTCAACAAAAGTATGGCGGGCGCCGTTGTGGCGGTATTTCGGGGCGGCATATCGTAGGCGTATATCTTGTGGTCGAAGTCGTCCGCCACCCACATCGTCGTACCGTCCGACCAGATTCCCGTCGGGCTGTCGTTTCCCGCGTCGTCCAGCGTATCGATGTCTTTGCCGGGAACCCGAACCCCCGACGTCAGACTGTAGGCGTAGACGCGGGCGTCAAAGCCATCCGCCACCCACATCGTCGCGCCGTCCGACCAGATGCCCTCCGGGTTGTCGTTCCCAGCAGATTCCAGCGTATTGATGTCCTTGGCGGGGTCACGAGCCCGGGTGGCCAGGGTGTACGCAAAGATCTTCTCTCCGAACCACGGATCGTCCGCCACCCATATCGTCGTACCGTCGGACCAGATGCCCTCCGGCTCACCGTTTCCGGCATCAACCAGCGTATCGAAATCCTTCCCGGGGTCCCGATCACCGGAGACCATGGCGTACGCATAAATCTTCTCGTCGCCCCCGAACTGGTCATCCGCCACCCACATTGTCGTACCATCCGACCAGATGCCCTCAGGCTCGTCGTTTCCGGCCGCGCCCAGTGTATTGATGTCTTTGGCGGAGTCCCGGTCACAACACGCGGCCAGGGTCATCTTCGGCGACTCGCCCGCGTTTCCGTCCTCGCCGCCGCTGCCCGCACGCGAATAACCGACTACTGCCGGCAGCAACGCCAGAATCCATACGATGTGCTGTCGTAGGCAGGCATTGCGAATCATTGCTTTATACCACTAAGCATGGTCTATTTCCCGATCCCTTTTACCGGCGTTCACGAACCGAACGCATCCACGAACTTGAAGAAGTCAGCGAAATCCACGGTCCCGTTGCCATCCAGGTCGAACTTTGCGTTCGTGCTGCCGTATGCGTCGGCAAAGAGGAAGAAATCGATGAAATCCGTCCTGCCGTCGCCATTGAAGTCGGTCGTCGTTTGCGTCTGTCCCTCACCGCAGTAGGACAATCCGAGCTGGTCCAGGTCGTTGTTCGCAACGTCCTTCAGCCCCACCGGGATGCAGCCTTTCAACTGGTTGCCTGAGAGATACAGATGCGTCAGGTTGGTGAGGCTATCGAGTTCCGCGGGTATGGAGCCGGTCAACCCGTTGTTGGCGAGACTCAGGCTGGTCAGGCTTGTCAGATTGCCAAGCTCCGGCGGTATGGATCCTGTCAATTGATTGTTGTGCAGTCTGAGGTTGTTCAGCCTGGACAGTTTGCCCAGTTCGGAGGGGATCGGACCGCTCAACCGGTTGTGGTTGACTTCCAGATGAACCAGGTTTGAAAGGTTGCCCAGTTCGGAAGGAAGCGCTCCGCTCAACTGGTTCGAATGGAGATACAGTGAGGACAGGAAGGTCAGGTTGCCCAGGTCGGAAGGGAGTCCCCCGCTCAACCGGTTCAATTCGAGACTGAGGTCATTTACACGGCCCGTCCCGGTGGTACCGACACCCTGCCATTCGTCAAGGGGCTTGTCTCCCAGCCAGTTCGTCCTGCTTCGCCAGTTCGCGCCGTTCGTTGCATTGTACAGCGCCACCAGGGCGAGGCTGTCCGGGTTGGCCGGCGTGGAGGCTGGCGAAGATGCCCCGGTCCACTCCGACGCGTCCCACAGTTCGATCCCGTTCAGCCCGACCGAAGCAAGCAGGGATCCGCCCGGAGAAAACACCCCGTTGATTCCGAATCCACTGCCGTCCTCCAGGTGGTCCGGATGCCCGAGCCTGGCGACATTCTCCGCCGTCACCGCGTCCCACAGCAGGACCTCCCCCAGTCCCGCGCCGGTGGCGAGCACCGACCCGTCGGGGGAAAACGACGGCCTTCCGTGACCCTGAATGGTTGCGACGGTATCCCGCGCCGCTACGTCCCACAGCACCATGGGTCCGTCTGTACTCGAAGCGAGCGTGGTTCCGTCGGGCGAGAACGCAACGTCCAGGACCCGGCCGGTGTTGCCCTCGAGCGCGGCGATATTGGTTCGTGTCGCAGGATTCCACAACTTGACCGTGCCGTCGCGTGAACCGGACGCGAGCGTGCCGTCGGGTGAAAACGCCACAGAGAAGACGTGGCTCGTGTGCCCCGTGAGGGTGGCGATCAGCGTCCGGCCGGATACGTCCCACAGCTTGATCGTCCCGTCGCCCGAGCCCGAAGCGAGGATGTCTCCGCCGGGCGAAAATGCCACGGAATGGACCCCCGTGGGGCCTCCCGTATGCCCCGGCAACGCGGCGATCAGGGTCTGGTCCGCGACGTTCCACAGCTTGATATTGGCCTCGTCGGTCCGGGTGGACCCGGAAGCGAGCGTGGCGCCGTCGGGCGAAAATGCCACCGAAGAACCGCCCCCGCTCAGCGACGCGGCATGGACTCGCGTCATCATATTCCATAGTTGGATCCCCGCTGACGAATGCACAGCGAGGACCGATCCGTCAGGCGAAAACTTCGCGCCATAGATCTCCGGTGAATATTTCCCCGTAAATCTGAATAACGTGGCGAGGTGGTGTTCCGACGCTTCCGCAAAGACGAAATGCGTATCGTGCAGTGGTCCGGTATTCGCATTTCCCTCCGTATCGACCGCGAGGACCGACACGTACTGCGCGGGGGAGGCGGAGAGACTCGAAACGCCTTCAGAGGGAATGATGCCGTCGTAGTCGAACGTGGCGACAGCCTGATTCTGACGGGTGAAAACCCGGCACGATTTCACTTCCCGCGATCCCGCGGCCGCGTGGGGCGATTTCGTCTTGAGGAAAAACACAACCTGGTGAAGTCCTCTGCTGCCGGTAGCCGTAACCCTGAACTGAACGGAGAAGCTCGTTGCTCCGGCCGGATATCTCAGCGGCGAGATCAGCTCTACGCCCGGTGAGTTGAACGCCCCCAGGTCGTAACCACCCTCATATCCCTTGATCGGGATTGCCGGATTGAAATAGGGATGTACAGACAGCAGTCCGGCACTGCACGCCGCCAGCCGGTTCCATCCCGGGCCATACGACATGATGTTCGCGCCGTCGTTGAAATCGTGCTGCAAGCCGAAGGCATGGCCGAGTTCGTGGGCCGCCGTTTCATCGATGAAGCTGGCGGGCAGCAGCGCGTAACCGCGGTTATCCGCCCACCGGGCGCCAAAGCCCGCCACGTTGCCCCAACCCAGGCTGTTGTACGTGCTGTGGTCGACGACGATGAAGAAGATGTTCTGACTCGTGTCAAACGTCGATCCCAGGTCCCTGAATACGTTTCCAATGCCGACCATGCGATACGTGGATAGATAGCTGGCATCGGAGTTCGGCGCGTTGAAACGGTGTACGATCGGATCGCCCTGCGCGTCGGTCTCAAACTCGAAGGTCATGGCGCCTTTGCCGTTCGACTGCATCTGGTCGCGGAAGAAGGTCCGGATCCTGGGAATCCGCGCCTTCATCGAATCGACCACGTCCGGGTTGAACGTCCTGTCGTTCGGCAGGAAATAGATGAGGCGCAGTTCGCGTGTCTGGCCGGAGTCCGCCACCGCCGCCCGCTTGGAGGCCGGACCGAACGCCAGCTCATGGCCAAGCTGCTCATGATCCGGCGCCTGGCAGGAATGCGTCCAACCGAATTCGGGAGAAGAGGCGTATGTGAACGACGACAACAACAGGACAGCCGGACAGGCGGGAAAGATGGCAGAAAGGATTGGGATTTTACCGGACATTCGTTCCTCCCGGACAAGTCCAGTTTTCGCTCGCGTCTGTGGTGTTCCCGGGATCGGCCGGCGGGAACCGGGTAAGCAGTCATCGGGTATCCCGGGGCGCGGCAAGCTGGGCAACTGTCGCAAAATGCGACAGATTCGGCAGGATTTTTCGGAACATCAGCTCAAGCCTGTGGGTACGCAAATGGAACTATGCCGTGGAGAAAAATGCGCGAAGGTCGTTTACTGGATCGGGTTTGCGGTGAGAAACATGGAATTCGCCAGGGACGTGAAGAAATTCTGGTATATTACGGGTTCCCTGACCGGACCACCGTAGTACGCATTCATACGCACCAGCACCTGCGTTTTGTGTCTTTTGCGGACCGTTACCGTCAATAGAATTGAATATTTGTCGATTCTTCTGGCAGTGATCGTTCCGAGCGCCTCGTCCGCTTTCTTGATAACAAAACCGAAATCCTGAAGTGTGGCGATGATGGCTCTCAAAGTCCGGTTCTCGTCCGCCGTATCGAATGCACGGGTCTGCAAGCTTCGGATTTTCAGTGGACTTTCGGCCAACTCCATCTTCAACGGTTTTTTTTCTTTCGACATGCAGACGCCGCCTGAAAGCCCGAAAAACGCGAGAATCAGTGTTGCCAATATGCTGGATTTCCTCATGATTCTGTACCCTAGGCCTCTACTGCGGTTTCATTTTGGATGACGATCAGGGCCGTTCAATCGACCTCGTGTGCGGTCAGAAACATCGATTTTTCCAGGAACGTAAAGAACTTCCGGTAGATTGACGGATCTTCGACTCCCTTGCGATTATATTCCAGATTCGCGCGCACCTCAACCTGCGTTTCGCCCCTTGGACGCACGGTTACCGTTATTTGCGCCCAATCGTTCCTTCTTGTCGCGCTGACAACACCGAGCACTCTATTGGCCTCATCGATGAGAAAGTCGAAATCCTGAAGTGTGGATATAACACTCCTGAGCGCCTTTTTTTCGTCCGTGGTGTCAAATGCGCGGGTCTGCATGCTCCGCAGGTTGATTTGACTGGTGTTTAACTTCATCAATTGCCCTTTGGGTGTCGCACATCCGGACAACCCGACTGAAATCGTGGTGACAATTGCGGTCAACGCTATCCTGGAAAACCCCATATTGCTGTTTCCCCGGTAATATCCGCTTGTATCGACGCGACGTGGATAGGGCAGAAATGGCATCCGCTCAGTCAACTTCATGAGCGGACAGGTAGATCGATTTTTCCAAAACGTTGAAGAAATTCTGATATACCAGCGGGTTTCTTACGGCTTTCTCGTCGAACTGCGCGTTCGCTCGCACCAGCAGCTGGGTTTCGCCACGTGGACGAACCGTTACGGTGATCAGGAGCGGAAGTTTCTTTTTGGAAAACAGCTTGTACTTTATGTCCGTTGTCCGGGCACTGACCGTTCCGATGACCTCATTCGCCTCATTCACGATATAGCCCAGATCCTGAAGTGTGGAAATCACAGTTCTGAGCATGCCCTCTTTATCCGTCGTGTCGAACGCGCGGGTCTGCATGCTTCGCATCTCGACCTGGCTCTCGTCCAATTTTAACAGATGCTCTTTTGATGACCCGCACGCGGAACAAACGAACAATGCGCCAATCGCGAGGGCCAATTTCCCGGTTGCCGTCATATTTCCTGCCCTTCCAACAGAATTGACTTTGAAAGAAGATTGAAAAACTTCTGATACATCTCCGGTTCGTCCAGGCTTTGAAGCCGCGCCACTTCGTCATCTGTATTCCAGACAATCCGCTGAAACGTCACTCTTACGTAGTGTACGCTGTCGTTATCCTCCGACGGCCGACGGATTACGATGGACGCCCACAGCTTCTGATAGTCGTCGACAGCCGGAATATAGAAAATACCATCAAACACATCTTCGTCCCCTGAAGCAGCCGCAGCCATAACACCCAGTAAGAATGTAGTCGCACCAATCAGCACCTGCTCCGCTCGCTGTGCAGCATCAGGATCCGCATCTCTGTCTTTTGAGCCAACGATCAGACCGAGATTGGTCTCACTCTCATCGATGATGAATCCCAGGTCCTGAATCACGCCGGTCGACGCCGACAGGAGATCGGCTTCCGAAATCCCTTCGTATTTTCTGGTCTGCAAAGCCCGGTTTTGCAACGACTCAGGTGTCAGTCTAAGGACATGCAAGGGCAGGCCGCCCCTGGCACAGCCTGTCAACACCAGAGCCGCCATGACAAGCGGCATTACCGGATGGATCCTTGATCGGTTCATCCCCGGATCTCCCTCGGGTCGACTGCTTCATATACCCGATTTCATACCTGGTGCGCCTGTCTCAGAACCGCGACGCGTGATAGGCGAAGTCCCTCACCTTCTTGTTCTCGTCGAATTTTATGATCACGGTGAGCGTCCTCTGCGACGTCGATTCGGCTCCGGAGTCTCCTGCCAACTTGGCCCCTCTCACAACCCAATCGACCAAACCAACAAGAATGAGAGATGGAATTCCGGCCTTGCTGGACGAGTATGCCTTTTCCGTGGAAATCTTGTCATATATCCAGACTTCCCGCCGCTCCTCGTCGGTCGAGACGACATTCGGCGATCCGAGAGCCTCCGCGACTTCGGCGCCGCTCATACCCACACTGATTTCCTTCTGGACCACTCCCACGGTCATCCGGTCGCCCTCGTCATCCCGCACAGACGATCGGTGGTGCTGTGCCACCATGCAGCCCGACAGGGTCAGTACGGCGATTGCCGTTACGAGATACGGCTTCATGTTCAATTCCTCCTTCTTGAATGGGTTCGGATTTCACACGTGTCGGGTCAAGAGTGCCGCTTAACCCGTTCACACGCACATGAATACGTTCCGCGTGGGCCTATCCTGACGTACCGAACGCGTCTACAAACTCGAAGAAGTCGGCGAAGTTCACGATGCCGTTGTCGTCGAGGTCGTATTTGGCGTCCGTGGTGCCGAAAGCGTCCACGAAGTCGAAGAAGTCCGCGAAGTTCACGATGCCGTCGCCGTTGAAGTCGGCCGTCTTCTGTCCCTGCTGCTGGCTGCAGTCCGGCAGATTGAGTTTGTCCAGATCATTTTGGGAAACGTCCCTCAATGCCGGTGGGACGCAGCCTGTCAGCGAGTTCCCCGCGAGATACAGCAGGCCCAGTCTGGTTAGTCCGGCCAATGTCGACGGAATGGACCCGGTCAGCCTGTTGTCGTCCAGGCGCACTTCCTGCAGCAGACTCAGATTTCCCAGTTCCGCGGGGATCGTACCGGTAAACCGGTTGCCGAATATAAGCAGCTGCCACAGTTCGGTCAGGTTGCCCAGCTCAGTCGGGATTGCGCCGGTCAACTGGTTTTCGTAGAGGTTCAGTATCTGCAAGCGGCGCAGGGTACCTACCCATGACGGGATATTACCGGTCAACCCATTGATCTGAAGGGCCAACTTTCGAAGGTTGGTCAGGTTTTTCAACTCCTCGGGGATAGTACCGGTCAACCGGTTGCTCGGAAGAACCAGATGGTTCAGGCCGGTCATTGTACCGAGTTCCGCCGGTATGGTCCCGGTCAACTGGTTGTAGCCGAATTGCAACGCATTCAGGCCGGTCAGCCTGCTCAACCCGGCCGGAATGGTTCCGTTCAGGCCCTTGTTCCAAATTCTCAGATTCGTGACGCGCTGGGGTGTGCCGCTGATCGTCACGCCGTCCCACGTCGCAATCGCGGTATTCTCCGACCAGTTGAGCGTCCCCGTCCCTCTGAGAGGATCTTTCGCCTCCAGCAAGACATTGCAGTCGGAGACGAGCCACGGGTTTGCGGCAGGGTTGGGTACAGCGCTTCCGGTCGCGCACGGGCCCTGCGGCGCCGGAGGCGTTTCGCTGACGTCTGTTAAATTGATGGTCACGGCAATCGTGGCGCTGCCGCCCTGGCCGTCGGACACCCGTACCGTCACCTCGTATCGGTTCTTCACCTCGTAGTCGTAGACGACGCCCGTTTTGGTCTGCAGCTGGCCGCTGGTTGTGACGATGGTGAAACTCGCGGCATCGGCGCCCGCCAGGCTGTACGACAGTGTTCCGCCGTCCCCATCCATCGCACGAACCGGGCTCCCGATGTTCAGTCCCGCTGGCGTATTCTCTGCGAAGCTGCGGGTCGTGCTCGCGCCCTCGCTGAACGTGGGTATCTGATTGGTTCCGCCGCCGGTCTCCGCGGTAACCGGCAACGTCGCGGTGAGCGGATCCCCGTTATAATTCGCAATCGCGTCCGCCCCCACCGTGAACGTCAACGTGCCGTCGGCGTCCATGTTGCCGTTGAATTCGAGTTCGGCCGTCGTTACCGTGTCGCTGACGCGCCTGATTCCGAACCTTTCGATACTGGCCCCCGCGATTCCCGACACCGACACGGCATCCCGAATGTCCAGCGCGGAACTCGTGTACGCGGCGCCCGCAAGCGTGAGCGTCACCACGCTCCCGTCGAGCGTTGCCTCGGTCAACGGTGACGTTGTCGTTGCTGTGACTGACTCCATCCCGGCGGAAACCGGCAGCGTCGCTGTAAGCGGATCACCGTTGTAATTCGCAATCGCGGCGGCGCCCACCGTGAAAGTCAACGTGCCGTCGCTGTCGATGTTGCCGTCGTACGACAGCTCTACTGTTACCTTCTTATCGCTCACCCGCCGCACGTCAAAGGCGCCCACGCTCACACCCGAAATGCCAGAAACCGATACGGCATCCTCAACGTCAAATCTGGCGTAGTTTCGACCGGTTAGCGTCAGCGTGACCACGCTCCCGTTCAACGTCGCCTCGGTCAACGGTGACGTCGTCGTCGCCGTCACCGATTCCATCCCCGCGGTCACGGCCAAATCCGCGGTCAGCGCAGACCCGTTGTAGTTCGCGATCGCCCCTGAGCCTACCGTAAACGTCAGCGTGCCGTCGCCGTCGATGTTGCCATTGAACTCGAGCTCAACCGTTGCCACGGTGTCGCTGATCCGCTTGACGCCAAACGTGCCCACGCTCACACCCGAAATACCCGAGACCGACACAGCGTCACGTACGTCGAAAACGGAACTCTCGTATCTCGCGCCGGACAGCGTCAGCGTGACCACGCTCCCGTCCAGCGTCGCCTCGGTCAGCGGTGACGCCGTCGTAGCAGTCACCGTTTCCGATCCCGCGCTCACGGTCAGATCCGCGGTCAGCGCAGACCCGTTGTAGTTCGCGATCGCCCCTGAGCCTACCGTGAACGTCAGTGTGCCGTCGCTGTCGATGTTGCCATTGAACTCGAGCTCAACCGTCGCCACGGTGTCGCTGATCCGCTTGACGCCAAACGTGCCCACGCTCACACCCGCGATACCTGAGACCGACACACCGTCACGTACGTCGAAAATGGAACGCTCGTATGTCGCGCCGGACAGCGTCAGCGTGACCACGCTCCCGTCCAGCGTCGCCTCCGTTAACGGCGACGTCGTCGTCGCAGTCACCGTTTCCGATCCCGCGCTCACGGTCAAATCAGCGGTCAACGCGGCGCCGTTGTAGTTCGCGATCGCCCCTGAGCCCACCGTGAACGTCAGCGTGCCGTCGCTGTCGATGTTTCCGCTGAAGTCGAGCTCAACGGTCACTTTCGTGTCGCTGACGCGCCGCACGCCGAAGGTGCCCACGCTCACGCCCGCAATCCCCGAGACCGACACGCCGTCGCGGACGTCGAAGATGGAACTCTCGTACGCGCGTCCGGACAGCGTGAGCGTGACCACGCTCCCGTCCAGCGTCGCCTCGGTCAACGGCGACGCTGTCGACGCGTCCACCGTTTCTTCCACCGACGGGACAGACAGATCTCTTGTGAGCGCGGCGCCGTTGTATGCCGCGATCGCCCCCGCGCCCACCGTGAACGTCAGCGTTCCTGCTTCGTCGAAGTCGCCGTTGAAATCCAGTTCTATCGTCAACCTGGTATCGCTCGCCCGCGTGATCCCGAACGTCCCCACGCTCACGCCCGCAATGCCCGAGACCGACACCGCATCTCGGATGTCGAAGATGGAACGCTCGAAAGTGCGCCCCGCAAGCGTCACCGTAACCTCGCTGCCGTCCAGCGTCTCCTCGGTCAACGTACCTGACGTCGACACGGTGATCGACTCCTGGACCGCGGGTACGGGAACCTGCGCGTAACCCGGAGCCGGGAGGGCGAACGCAGCAACGACGACGGCCAGTGACAACAAGGCGAATCGACGATTCGTAGTAGGCCGAAACATAAGTCAGCTACCCCTATTCGAAGGTGCCCCTGGTGACGCGTCCGCCCTCGATGCTGCATCCGCCGGCAGAAACGCAGGTATAGCGGGTGCCGTCCTGCAGCTCGATCAGACCGCCGTTCTGGAAGCTGAGTACCGCGCGCCCGCCGCTGATGGTCAGGTTCGCGTTCCGAAGAAGCCGGGGAACGAAGAAGCCGGTGGGGAAGTTTGGCAGCGCGTCACCGACGCCATAGGTTCCCCCGCCATTGCCGCCTGCGGCGCCTACGGCCAGTCCGGATGGGTCGACCAGTCCGTCTGCGCTCGTCAGGAGGTCTTCGACGTTGGATCCGTCCAGGTCCGCGCGCTGTACCTTGTCGGCATCCACGTCCGTCCAGTACATCTTGCCGCCGGACACGTCCAGGTCCAGCCCGTTGGGGGTTGTCAGGCCGGTGGTAACAAGGTCTTCGACATTGGTACCGTCCAGACCGGCGCGCTGGATCTTGCGCGTTCCCCGATCCGTCCAGTACATCTTGCCGCCGGACAGATCGAGGGCGAGTCCCGTGGGGCTGCTCAGACCGCTGGTCACGAGGTCTTCCGGATTTGAGCCGTCCAGGTCCGCACGCTGGATCTTGTCCGATCCGGGATTCGTCCAGTACATCTTGCCGTTTGCCCCGTCGAGAGCGATCTCACCGGGGAATGCCAGGCCGGCCAGCGTGAGCAGGTCTTCAACATTGGAGCCGTCCAGGTCTGCGCGCTGGATCTTTCCGTTCTGCCGGTCCGTCCAGTACATCTTGCCGCCGGATACGTCAATCGCCAGACCGTACGGCACGCTCAGCCCGCTGGTAACGAGGTCCTCCACGTTGGAGCCGTCCAGGTCCGCGCGCTGGATCTTTGCCGTGCCGGCGTCCGTCCAGTACATCTTGCTGCCGACCATATCAAGCGCCAAACCGTCCGGGCCGTTCAGCCCCGCGCCGCTGACCAGGTCTTCCACGTTGGAGCCGTCCAGGTCCGCGCGCTGGATCTTGTCCGTGCCCCAGTCCGACCAGTACAGCTTCGAGGTTCCGGTGACGGGCGGCGGCGCAACCGTGATGCTCACGGCGGCGGAGCAGTTGTTTCCGGTATCGGACTCACCCGATACCGCGTCCACACATGCGCCGTAGTAGTAGGTGCCCGGATTCGATGGCGCAGTCAGGTCAATCGATAAAGCCTGATCAATCGATCCGGGATTCCCGCCGGACGCCGGGAGTCCGTTCACCGCATCCGTTCCAACTTCCGTATCGGACCTCGAAATGTTCGCGTCGTTCGACAGGTAGTAGCGCAACGTCGTTGCCGCGGACGTTTGATCGCCCTGGTTGCGGACCGACGCGCCCAGCCTGAAGGAGGCGCCGGGAGCCGGGCTGCCGTTGCTGACAAAAGGCGATACGACGACCAGGTCCGCGCCGCCTCCACCCCCGCCGCCGGGACCGCCGCCGCCCCCGGACGCCGCACCCACGGCCACCCCCGACGGGTCGACCAGTCCGTTGGCGCCGGTTAACAGGTCTTCCACGTTGGAGCCGTCCAGGTTGGCGCGCTGCACCTTGTTCGTGCCCGCGTCCGCCCAGTACATCTTGCCGCCGGACACGTCAAGCGCCAGTCCGTTCGGTCGATCCAGACCGCTGGTGACCAGGTCTTCGACACCCGAACCATCCAGGTTGGACCGCTGAATCCTGTCCGAGCGCCGGTCCGTCCAGTACATCTTGCCCCCCGATATATCGAGAGCAAGCCCGGTGGGACTGCTCACGCCGCTGGTGACGAGGTCTTCGACGCCGGATCCGTCCAGGTTGGACCGCTGAATCCGGTTCACGCCCGGGGTTCGTCCAGTACATCTTGCCGCCGGAGAGGTCCAGCGCCAATCCGCCCGGAAACGTCAGACCGCTGGTGATCAGGTCTTCGACATTGGCGCCGTTGAGGTCCGCTCGCTGAATCTTGTTCGCCTGCCGGTTTGTCCAGTACATCTTGCCGCCGGAGACGTCCAGGGCCAGACCGTACGGTATTCCCAATCCCGTGACCAGGTCTTCCACACCGGACCCGTCCAGATTGGCGCGCTGCACCTTGTTTGTACCCGCGTCGGTCCAGTACATCTTGCCGCCCGCCATATCCAGCGCCATGCCGTCCGGACCGTCCAGCCCCCCGCCGGTGACCAGGTCTTCGATTCCGGATCCGTCCAGGTTGGACCGCTGGATCTTGTCGGTTCCCCAGTCCGTCCAGTAGAGTTTGGCCGCTCCAGGGGTGGGGGGTGGCGCCGCAGCGACCGTAAGGGCGACGGCGGGAGAACAGTTGTTTCCGGTATTGGACTCGCCGGAAACCGCGTCGACGCACGCGCCGTAGTAGTAGGTTCCGGTACTCGACGGCGCCGTCAGATTGATCGACTCGGCGCTGACGTTACCTGCCGCAAGTCCGCTCACCGCGTCCGTGCCGACCTGAGTATCGCTGGCGTTGACGGTGGCGTCGGTCGAACGGTAGTAGTGCAGCGTCGTCGAGGGAGAAGATCCATTACCCTGGTTCCGGACCGTCGCGCCCAGCGTAAAGGTCGCCCCGGGTGAGACGCGACTGTTGCTTAGGGAAGGGGACTGAACGACGAGGTCGGGGTTGCCGCTGCCGCCCGGCGACGGCGGCGGACCTCCAAAGCTCTGCGCGAAGATGAGAAAATCCGTGAAGTCAACCGAACCGTCGGAATTCAGGTCCGCCGCGGCATTATACCTGCCGTCTCCCTGCCGCGACCCGAACGCGCTCGCGAAGATCAGAAAGTCCGTAAATCCAACGAAGTCATCGCCGTCGAGGTCGGGGGAGGGCGCCGAGTTGAACGTGACCTCGCTGTTCGTCCTGAGCACGTCGCTTGAAGTGGTACTTTCGGCGAGCGTTACCGACTCGATGCCAATGGAAAACCCGCGACCCGTCACGTCGGCAACGGTCGTAAACTCCGCGCGCGCCAGAAACCCCGAGGGCGACAATGTCACAGGCGAAGTGGCTGCGAGGGCTGCGCCGGCGGCCCCCTCCGGAAGAGACAGTGGGAACGTGCTGTTTTCGGCTTTGACAAAGGACACGAGAGAGGCGTCGAAGTCGAATTTCAGATTCACTCCTGCAAGGGTCGTCCGCACGCCGGTCGCGAAAACCTCAACGGCGATGGTCGTACCCCGGCCGGAAACCGTCCCCGACGTCATCCCGTCATCCGTCCGGTTGCCGTCGCCTCCCCCGGAAATCAGGTCCAGCGACAACACAGCGTTTGCATTGGGGCCGGCGAAAGCCTGCGCGGCAAGGGCGACGACCGCGATCGCGGCGATCAGCAACAGAGTCCGTTTGGGAAGCATCGGGGAACACTCCTTTTTTTCGGCGTCAATTTCTCTCCGCAACCCTATTCGAATGTGAAATAAGACACATGAGCTCGCGACGTAACAATGCACCCGCTTCAGTTGCCATGGCGCCCCGAGGATGGGTGTAACCGATCGCCGGCGAAACGCTGTAACAGCACTTCGTCCGAGGTCGTCGAGACCCCCCGCAGCTATTTCAACAACAGCATCCTCTTCGTCGCCGAGAAACTGCCCGCCTGTATTCGATACAGGTAGATACCGCTGGCGACGCGCCGGCCCATAGCGTCCGTCCCATCCCACGACACGGTAAAAGACCCGGCGTTCCGGCGTTCGTTCACCAGAACGCGCACCTCCTGGCCGATCAGATTGTAAATCGCCAGCCGGACCATTCCCGCCTCCGGCAACTGGTAGCCGATCGCGGTGGAGGGGTTGAACGGATTCGGCATATTCTGCTCCAGATTAAAGCGATCCGGCAGCGGCTTCAAATCGCCGATTTCGGCGTGATGCAGCATGTCGACGGCACCGTCCATGTCCACCAGAACGCTTTCGGATACCTGAAAGTCGGACGACAGCGGCGTTCCGTTCGTCCTGAACACGAGTTCGACGAGTTTCCCATCGCCGCTGGCGCCCCGGCCGTCGATCTTCACCGCGCCGATATCCACCTGCCCCGGCGTCCGGTTCGAAGACAGAAACAACGTCTCCTGGCCGGAACCGGATTTCAGCAGGTTTTCCTCGAGTTCCGCGGCGTTCACGAACTCGTACTTCGCCGGATCGTATTGCAGGGAGAACCCGTATCCCTTCAGATCATCGGCCTGCGCCACCGACACGAGCAGCTTCAGAACGCCGCTCTCGGCGTCCGGGTCGTTCAACCGCTCCAGCTTGAGCGAAGCCCCGGCGTTCCGGCCTCCTGTAATCGTCAGTCCACGGGTCATCTCACCGGCGAATGCCTGTCCGATCAGCACAAACGCCGCACAAATGGATGTAATGACGCGAGTTTGCATAACCGCCTCCTTTTGGGTGTCACCCGATCGGTGACGAGTTGAACAGTGCCGTCAGCACGGGCGCGTACACCGGTACGCAAATCGTCCTTTGCCGGCCGGCAAGCGCCCAACCTGTTGAGACTACAACCGCAAATGCGGCAACAATCAATCTTTCTGTCGAATGCCCGGGCGAGTCACCCCGCGTCCGTCGCAATTCTTCCCTGATATGAAATCGGACATTGCGTACGTGCGAGTGGCGCGATCGGATCGCATCCGCTGCACGACCCGGACCGGCGGCCCCGTCGTGACGCCTGGCAGCCGTGCCGGAAAGACAGCGGATCACCGTCCGAACGGATTCAGTTACTCCCGGACCGGCAGTCGGAAAAATGTTTCGGAAATGAAAAGGAAGGGAGGACCTGAAGTCGTGAACAGGCTGACCGGGCAGTTGAAACCCACCGGTAGAGAAGCAGGGGAAGGAAGGATCTGTCTTGAGACGTCTTGCGCGATTCTCGTCGACCGCGTTTCGGGTCCGTCGAAACGATGCAGGATCGGGGGCACCGGCCGTTGCGGCCAGCCTCGTTACCGCCGGATTGAGTACCATGTCCACTTCCTCCCGTTCACCTGCGACGTCCGGGTCCGGAACCCGTGACCCTGCGTCAGAAGCGGTCCCCGCCGGCCCTGGCGTGTCCGGATTGCGGGCAGGTTGGAAGGGTTGCGCCGAATCCGTGTGCTGAAAGAGGTTTCGGCCGGGTTTCGAGATGAAGTTATGGCGGCTGACGCCGCGTGGGACGTTTCAGTCAAGAAACAAAGTGTTATCGACCTGGTACCCTGGCTCCTTTCATTCGAATTCTTCCTGACCAATGCCTGAGTCCGCCAGGCGATATCGTACATAATATAACCTATAAATTCGTGACATAAACATGAATATTATTATGATATTTTACCCGGGCAAGCAAAAAAACCCGGGAACGGGCCTCGAAGTCAAGACCCAAGGTTTGTCCGGACGTCCCGGACTTGTCCCAGTTTCCAATTTCTGCGGTATCTCGTCGGGCTGTTTCCATATTTCTCTTTAAACACCTTGCTGAACGTCGACAGGGATCCGAAGCCGCAGAGATAGGCGATTTCCGAAATGGAAGCCGTGGTGCTCTTGAGCGCTTCTTCGACTTTCCCCAGGCGAACGTTCCGCAGACACCGGGTGAACGACTCTCCCAGATGCATCCTGAACAAGGTGTATCCGTAGGACTTGGAGAATCTGAAATAACGCACGACGTCTTCGAATTTCAGGTTGGGATTGCTGTGGTTGTCTTCGAGAAACGACTCCAGCCGGCTCTTCCACAGGTCCTGCAGAGGCATGTATTTCCTGATGTTTGCCAGGAAGACATCCTTATCAATCGGTTTGTCATACACGCTCATGGTGAAAGGCCTGTGCACGTTTTCTCCCGGATCAAGGGTTCCCAGGCTCGTAACGAGCAGCACCGACGTCTGAATCTCCTCTGCCTTCACGCCCTCCAGAAGCGTGATCCCGTCCTGATCCTCGACACATACCTCGACCACGGCCAGGTCGATCTTTTCCCGTCTCAGTATTTCAAGACCTTTCGGTCCGTTTTCCGCTGTGACGATTTCATAGGGTTCGTCCTTCAGGAATCCTGCAAGTTCCGACGTTACATCCGGGTCCCGTTCCACGATCAAGATTTTCCGCGTATCCATTGCGTTAGATCCCCCTCAACAATCAGAGTTGCCCGTATTCACGGCACACAGACATACGACCCACAAGCCTGGGGGAATCTCCGGCACACGGCTTGCCGGAGCAGGTCATTGCGGTGCACACTAAGAATATCTGCGACGGAAATACGATGTCAAGAACGCAAGTTTGTTCTGGAGTACTAAATTTGTCCCAGTTTCCAATTTCTGCGATACGTGGTCGGATTTTTCCCGACTTTCGCCTTGAATACCTTGCTGAAAGTCGATAAAGACGCAAAGCCGCACAGATAGGCGACTTCCGAAACCGAAGCCGAAGTGTTCTTCAGTGCGTCCTCGGCCTTCGCCAGCCGAATTTTCCGGAGGCGAACGCTGAATGACTCGCCCAGATGTTGTTTGAACATCCGATAACCGTAAGTCCTGGAGAACCTGAAATGGCGTTCCACGTCCTCGAACTTCAACTCCGGATTGCCGTAGTTGTGTTCCAGGAACGAGTCCACGCGGTGCTCCCACGTGTCCGGCATGGGCAGACACTTGCTGATACTGGCCAGGAACGTATCCTTCGCGATCGGTCTGTCGAATGCACTCACGGTGTAGACCCCGTTCGATCTCCCTGACGAATTCAACTTTCCAAACCTCGTCACGAGCAGCATCACCGTACAGATCTCCTCTTTCTGCACACCCTTCAGGAGTGTCGTACCCGCCATGTCCCGCACACACGCCTCGACGACGGCAAGGTCTATTTTCTGGTTTCTGACGATTTCGAGACCCTGCTGTCCGTTTTCGGCGGTCACGATCTCGTACGGTTCGTCCCTGAGGAAACCCGCGAGTGTCGACGTTTCACCCGACTCCCGACCGACGATCAATATTCTCCGTTTATTCATGTGTCCACTCCCTGGAAGAAATACAGGTTACCTGTATACACGGCGCACGGACGCGCCTGGCACGCACAGTTCCAAGTATCCGGATTACGGCGGTCTAAAGCCGGCCGTTACATCGCACGTTCAGATCGCACGCGCCGGAAACGGGAATAACAACGGGTTGGAAGGAAGATGTCTCGGGAGAGGGTGTGGCCCGATCGCCTGCAGAACTACCTGGAGAGGGAGCAAACCGACCGATCTGCGAATGAAGCGTCCGCGGAGAAATGGAAAACACCGGGCCCGGCACACTGGCGGTGCTGAGCGCGAAGGCGGGAAATCCGGGAGAAAATGCCATAGTCAATTGTGCGAACAGTTCAGTAAATTGGTGTGATTGCCGGCATCGTGGCGGTTGCGAGGATTCATCCCGAACACACGCCGACTCAGCATCCGATTTACATATTTAATTGTATTTACTTCACTTAAAATCAGTTCGCGCTATTGATCCCGGCAATCTCCTCTCGAGTGGGCACAGAATGCGCCGGCCCGGATGACTTGCTGAAGGAATCCGGGGCAAGCCGCGCCGTTCAACCCCGGAAATCTGCCATTTCCGTCAACTATAGCGCTTCACACGCCCTGCCCCGCATGAAGTTCCAAAAAAAAATCGTACCGGATAATAAGTGTTTAAATAATCGAATCTTATAATTTTTAAGCGCATTTGCAAATGTCGTTAACCGTCTGAATTACCGGCGTCGTGAAGGGCGCATCCTCATTAAATCGCATGAATAAAAAAAACTCCGGGAGGGCCGGCAGGATGCCGAGACCGCGCACCGGAGAGAATATGTATCCTGAACGACTCGCCCCATTGTCCAAATCAGGCTGCCCGTTCATTAACCTTGATTCCTCATTTTTCGAGGACGTTAATTCGAATATGTGTCTGTTAAAAAGGCGATTAGACTGCTGATTACCAGGATACACCAGGACACTGTACGTGAACTGAAAAAATGTCCTTCATGACGACCATTTCGGCGTGTTTCGAAGGGTTTCGTCGCGGTGCCGCGTTGTGGCTTTTGCGGAATTGAGGTTAACCCTTCGTACGAATCCGACTCATCGGTATACGATCAGCCGCTCTTTCTCGCGCACCCGCTTCCGGCCGTCGTTTGCGGTAACCGTGTAGAGGTATACGCCGTTGGCCAGCAGGTGCCCGCCGGCGTCCCGCCCGTCCCATCGAATCTGATTATACCCCGCACGCCCCGGCGCGCCTTCCAGAATCCGGATCAGTCTTCCGGAAATCGTAAAAATGCGGATCTCCACCTCCGCCGGCCGGGACAGAATGTACGTAAATTCCGTCGCCTCCGCGGTCGGGTTCGGAACGTTCAGCACCCTCTTGATGGCCAGGTCCGACGATACCTGAAACGCCATGGACTTCTCCGCTGGACCGTTACCCAACTGGTCTGTCCCCGAAACCGAAAGCGTGTAGCGGCCGTCATCCAGCCGCGGCGACCACGTGAATTCCAGAGAGGTCCCATCTTCTTTCCGGTCAGACACCCGGTCCGAGGTCAACACGTCGGAAATTTCATCCCCGGGTCCCGCAAGCACAATGCGCACCGATCCGGCATCTATACCGCTCGAGTCCCGGAACACGGCGGAGAACTTCGGCGTCGACGGGAGAAAGTCATCCGGTCGCACCTCCCCCGCGGCGTCCAGCGCGACCAGGTCCAGTTCAGGCCCCGTCCGATCGTCGCTGGGATGGACCTCGACGGTCTCCCCGGCCGTGGTTTCTCTCGCGTAATGGCTGGGACGCCCCGAGAGATCCTCGAGCCGCGCCGTTACAACGTTCGCCCCTGCAAATCTGGCGGTATTCCAGACCAGCGATACCGTCGTCGTTTCACCCAAGGGCGTTTCTTCGGGAACCGACGCGCGTCCGATCAGCCGACCGTTTTCGGGCGCGCCGCTGAAAAAGGCGACGACGGCGCCCGGAACCAGATCCAGGGGACCCGCGTTCCGGACCTGAACCGCCAACCGCACGGGTTCCAGTTCATCGACCTCGAGGGGCGCCGCTTTCAGCCCGGACAGCACAAGATCGGACTGCGGCCGGTATCGGACATTCCATCCGGCCAATCCGGCGGACGATCCCAACTCCTCTCCGAACAACCGGACGCGGACCCGGATACGGTCCTCCCTGAGGTCGCCGAGGTCTATCTCGTCGTCAGCGTCGAGGCCGGTCCATTCGGCAAGCGGCGCGAATCCGCCCGACGGAGACGCGCCGAGTATATCCACTTCCGCGCGCCCGCCCGGCGGCTTTCGAACGTCGAGCGCCAGCGTGAGCCATGCGCCCGCCGGACCGATCGGCTCCGACGTCAGCGTCCCATACGGGGGCAGCGTCTTCCCCGCGTAACGGTAGATCATCGGACCATTGAGCTGGCCCATCCACACCTTGTTGTTGATCCAGTCGTACTGGCCGGTCAGAATATCGGTCTCGGCCTGATCGCTCTCGTATTCCTCGATGAATTCCCCGTTCCGGGCGTCAACCACCCGCACCCGATGGGTCAGCCCGGTGCCGAATTCGACCAGATAGAGATACCGTCCGTCTGCAATCACGCCGTCTGTAACCAGATACGCAAACCCGGTCTCCGTCGGGGCGACCGTGAATTCCCGCTCCAGCCGCCAGCCATTCGACGGGTCGAACACTCGCACCGACCAGCCCGCGCGCTGTACGCCGTCGACGGCCGCCGCAAGATTGTAGATGTATGCGCCGTCCGACGTGATCAACGAATGCCCGTCGAACACCAGCCCGGTTCGGAACTCCATCAACCCGTCCGGGACCTGCACGCGGTCCACAGCCCCGGTTGACGGCGAAATGCGCGCCAGTTCCCGTCCCCGCCTGTTGTCCGCATAGATAAATCCGTCGCTGTGGTAGGTTGCCGAAACGCCGAGAACGGGCGTATCCGCAAGGACGCCGTGATTCTGTCCGGCCCGCGTGCCCCGGAATCCGGTACCGATCCGCTCGAATATATCCGTCCCCGGATAGACCGCCGTCGGTGAATAGAACCGGTTTACGTAAAGGTAGGCGCCGTCCGAACACAACACGCCCGTGCCCCGGACGCCCTCTGCGGCGAACGCCTCTTCCCGCGCGTCCGCGTTCAATCGCAGGGGCGGCGGATCGACCACCCGGGAGACCGCGCCCTCAGCCAGCCGAACGTCTGTTCCCTCAGCCCACCGGAATACGCCGTCGGCGTCCTGTCGCCACAGGATCTCCCGGGGGGGCGCGGCGGGCTGCGCGGTGAACTCCATGACGGCGGACCACGCGCCGTATTCGTCACCCTCCCGCACCCGGGTCCGCCAGTAGTACGTTCCGGGAGCCGGCTCCGGCATCTTCCACAGCACGAGCCCCTCGCGGCCCGCGACGGGCCCGGAACGAATCACGCCCGGCCCGTCGAACGCCGGCAAGCCGCCCACCTCGAACTCTGCGTAAACTTCCTGAGCGTCGGCGCCGGGGCGGACGGCCAGGCGCACGGCGGAAGCGGGTACGACCTGGCTCTGCCTTGGCATCGTGGGCACGGCGGACAGCGTCCCGGAGACATCCAGCTCAACCTCCACGTAGTTATTGGATTCGTCCAGCTCCGGAATCTCATCGTCGGGATCCACCGCAAGCGACAGCAGATGTCTCCCCGCGCGGCCGGCCAGAGGCCACGTCACCGCCGTGCTGTCCCGATGGCCGAAGGCGGGGAAGACGCCCGAAAACAGCGTATCTGCCACACCCCGGTCAAGATTGCGGTCCACCAGAACAACCGCGGGACCCGTACGAGGGGTGATCCCGGCGTTTTCGATCCGGATCGCGACCCGGACCGAGTCTTCCACGGTCAGACCGGTCACCCGCTCGACGCGCAGGCTGCCGGAATCCAGTGCAAAGTCGGGATTCGGCAGAATGGCAAGCTCCTGTGCCGGGTCTCCAATCAAATGTATGCCAAGCGTAAGCGTTCTGAGCTCAGGGAAACGCGTGTCCAGCGCAGCCTTCGCAATACCCAGACCGGCGCCGAATTCGCGGACCCCGTCTTTGAAAAACGCGCCAAACAGGCGGTCGTTCAGGAAGTCGTTGGTTATTACGGCCGCAAGCGCCGAGGCCGAGATATACGCGATCGCGCCGCCGTCCGCCTTCCCGGTCATTTCCTCAGCCAGGCAGGTGAACCTGGGATCCGAGAATTGCCCGTTCAGGCAGGACAGGGCCACCACAATCGGCAATCGGTCCGCATTGACGATCTGGCGCATGTAGTTATAGCTTTCTCGCTGCGAACTTCCTCTCAGGAACCGCGCCATCCCCGATACGCTACCGTGACCCAGGAAATTCACCAGCAGCCGTCCCTCGTTGATCTGCCGGATGACTTCGCCCGTGTCGGCATTGGGTTCAGGTCCGATATCCTCATCGTTGTAGACCTTGAAGGATTCCAGCCCGAGCGGCTCGGTGTAATTCGCCGACAACCGGTCGCTCGGGGAGGTGAAGATCGACAACGGATCGTAGTTGGCCATAAACAGCGCCCGGTCCCGCCACCTGTCGTGCGGCGCCCGGTCATAGGCTACGATCTTACGGACCAGGGCCGCGGCCCCCCGTCGGGTAGCCGCCGGAAGCCGGCCCACGAAAACATCCTGGAACAGATCGTCTTCAGGACCCGAAACGGCGCCGAAAAAGTGGTCCGTGTACGTCAGTCCCCTTCTTACGGACTGGAACGGAAGCGAGGGAACAACGGACGCAGCCACGTGCCGCTCAACAACGGAATCATCAAAATTGCGCCGGTAATCGAAGCTGTCCGCGCCGAATAACAGGAGGTAGGTCGGCCGACGCGTCCAGTTTTCGAAGGCGTATCGCACGAATCGCCGGATTGCCCGCGGCTCAAACTGTCCGAATGAGAACGCGTCGTAGATTTCCGTGACGTCCACGACCCGAGCCCGCAACCCCCGCCCGCGCCGGTGATCGGCCAGCTGTTCCGCCGCCTCCCGAAACCGCGGTTGGACGACAATGACGTAGTCGGCGCCCGCCTGCCCGAACACCGGCACCCTGGCGGCCTCCCCCGCAGGCGCCCGCTGGATGGCTTCCGAGTCCATTGCGACAAACCGTCCCGACACGGCCGGCAGTTCGAATCGGGCACGGAATCCCGCGTCCCCTGGCGTCACCTCGATGTTCCGTATCCTTCTCGCCGCGGCCACGTCGTAGACGGAGACATCGGCGTCACGAAACCCCGAGATCGAGAAGGTGCGGCCGTCGCCGGTCTCATCCGGCGTAAACGCCAGCTTGCCGTCGACGCATTCAAGCCGCCTGGAGTAGGCCACCTCCACCCAGTTGAGAAACACGTGCTCGATATAGTCGGCCGGAAAATCCGCCGCCCCCGGCGTCGCCAGCGTCACCCGGGTCGTATCGTCGAGTTCCGATACCGGCACCGTCCCTTCGGCGACAAACGCGCGCTTCCCGTCCCACCGGTCGTCAGCCACGACCGTACCGCCGGAAAGCCGCACGACCGTACGATGATCGGGTTCGAACCGTCGTCTGAAAGTCAGTCCGTGCATCCCCACGCGAATGCGGGCCGTCGCTCCCCGGGTACGGTCCAGCCCCGGCAATGCGACGGGCACGGTCACGGGGTACTCGCCAACGTTCTGAAGACCCGTACCCGGCCTGCCCGGAGACCCGGTTCTTCCCCAGTACCAATGGTCGCGATTCGCGTCGGGAGCGTCTCCGAGCGGATCATAGAGCGAGTCGACCTCGGCATGGGCCGTGTGCGCAAACAGGGCAACCGGCGGATATCGGCTCCCGGGTGACCCGTCAATCTCCTCGAATCGCCGGCCGGGCCTGCCGTCAAGCGTGAGCCAGTAGACCTGTTCCCGTCCCAGTTCGTGCTCGAAATTCCGGTCTGGCGCCCGTCTGTATTCGCCGTAGAAAATCGCGCCCTCGCCCTCACCGGGCACGCCGTCTCCATCGTCCCGCACGTCGAGGGGCACCTCGCGACCGTTCACGAAGACCTTCAATCGTTCCATGTCCCCCGCCTGAAGGGCGATGCCCGCATCCGAAAACCACGCCGCGTCCAGCCGATACAGCCCGTCATCCCGTATCCGGATCTTATAGTAGTCGGCCGCCGGATCCAGGTTTTCCGAAATCCGCGGCTTCCTCAGCCCGTCGCCCCGTCCGGTTCGGCCCCGCCAGGGCCGCGCCTGATCCGCGTTCAACAACGTGTTCTCGTAGCATTCCTCAAACCCGCCGCCGACCCCTTCATCCGAAGGCGAAACCCCGATGGAGCGCTCGTCGCGCAGGAACCGGACGCGCACCCGGAGCCTGCGGGCGACGAGAAGCTGCTGCCGCGCCGGATTGTACTGTATGGGACGCAATGAAATCCCGGCCACCCGCTGGTCCCGCATGACGCCGGTGCGGGTAACCACGGCCTGCTGCGCGGGATAAAGGGCATCGGTGGCGTAAACCTCCGCATCCGGCTCGTAGACCTCGACCTCCGCCCCGAACGCCCCCCGACCGGTGGGCCGGGAATGCGGCGCCGGCAGCAGCAGCACCCCCGAAATCTCGTCGAATTCCGCTTCTGCAACCGTAACCGCAACCCGGGCGCCGAAAGGCACGCCCAGCAAGGTCCCGCGCACGGGCACCGCCGGACGCCCGGGTTCGGGCAACCACATTCCTCCGGGCAACAGGACCCGTGTGTAGGCGACACCCTCAAGATGGACGGTCTGAAGCTGATAGTCCAATCCGTCCACCTCGATCTCGACTCCGTCCGCACTTGTCCGAACGAGTCGCGGCTCGCCTCCGTACGCCTCGAGCGCCCCATCCGGTATCGGGAGCATCACGGAGCAGAACGCACTGACAAGAAGGATACGCGCTACCATGTTCTCTACCTTGTTTCGTTTCGAAGCTGCAATCCGCCGACGCCTCCGCGGTCGAATATCGCTACGCGGTCGTGGGGTCCCGTTTCGAGTACGAATTCGGCCGTTCCGGGGCCATGAAACCGGGATTCGCCCCACGGCTTCCGGATTACGCCGGGTCGCAGCTTGCCGTCCGGCCCGTATAGCGATCCGGCGTCCGCCTGCCCATGCGCCGAGAAATAGCCGCCGTTCCTGACTTCGATTCGCCAGTGCGCCGGTCCCAGCCGCGTGACCCCGGTCTCAAAGCCGGCCGGATCCGTAAGCCAGCAATGGTTCACGGCAACCACGGGCGTTTCGACGCCGGTGCGGACCGCCAGCGCATTGGTCAACCCGAATGCGTACAGCGGTATTTCGCCGAGGCTGCCCGGCGGACTCAATGCCGAAGGTACATTGAGTACGTAAAGTGTTCCTCTGTTTTCTTTCGCGAGCGGCGCCAGGGTTTTCAAGACGTTCTCACTCAGGACGGAAGCTTCCCGCCAGAACCATCCCTCGCGCGCAAGCGCCAGCCCGTAGTATCCGACCAACGCCGCCAGAAGCAGGTTCCTGCAGCGCAGAACGGCCTTTCGGTCGGGCTGCCACGCCGCCCAGACGTTCGCAACCGCAATGCAGAAGAACACGGAAGGCAGGTAGAGATACCACCGGTGAACCCTGCCCAGAACCGGCGCCAGACCGACCAGGGTCAACCCGCCAAGGTACAACGTGTCCCGAAGCACCCGGCGCGGACGTCCGGACAACCAGAACACGACGGCGGTCGCCGCCGACAGAACGACGCCGAAAAACCGGACATCCGTCATCCCCATTTTCGCGCCGGACTTGAGCACGTCAAGGCCGAGGCCGGGCAGCGTCAGGTTCCGATCCGGAATCCCGGACAGTATCCCGCCCAGAACCATCCAGCGCGCGCAGAGGTAGATGATCATGGCCGTAATACTGCACAAGAGCGCCCTGCGCGCCATCGCGGATCGCACCGACCCCTCATGACAGAACAGGATCAGCAGGACCGCCGGCAGGGACAGCGCCATTTCCTTTGAAAAAAACGCCAGCATGGCGCACAGGCCCGCACCCGCGAGCAGCCCCGGAGACGGGCGTTCCCGGTAGGCCAGAAACAGGAGAAGCGCGGACAGATAGAACAGCGCGCAGACGGAGTCCGTGCGGCCCACGATCCAGTATACGGTATCCACGTGGACGGGCAACAGGAAGAAGAGAAAGAGCGCCGACCAGGCGGCAAATGCACCCTTCAGCAGGCGCAGCGCCAGCAGATAGACCAGAATCCCGCAAAAACAATGGACCAATACGTTGACGACGTGGTGTGGAAGCGGATTGTATTCCGCCAGCAGGAAGGTGCCGTAGAACGTCAGGGCGACAACCGGACGATAGTATCCTCCGGCGCCTGCGAGCCCCGTCCAGCCGGTGGTAAGAAGCGATCGCAGTCCCTCCTCGCACAGACGGAGGTGCCCCCAGTCGTCGTCCAGCAGTGACACGCCCGAAGAAAGCCAGACAAGCAGAAGGGCGGCCAACCCGAACACCGCGCCCCCCGTACAGGTCCAGCCGATGGAACCCTGGTCCCGCAAGGCGACTCCCATGAATCCAAATAAAAAAACCGGCGTACGGCCAGCCCCGTCCGTTCCGGCAATCGGGTCCTGACGGTCTAACGCCAGTTGACAAACCTTCATATGTCGAATCGCGAACCGCGTGCGGGCGTGTTCACCCAGGCCTTTACCGCGACCCCGACGCGCGAACCTTTGTATTGGCGATCGATTCGCTAGGACTCGAAATAGTTGATAATGCGCCGCAGGGTGTTGTCGAGGCTCATTTTCGGCTCGTAGTTTACAAACGATCTGATCTTGGAGAGATCCGGCACCCGATAGTTGAGGTCTTCGTACGATCCCTTTGCGAATGCCTGGTCGTAAGGTACGAATTCAATCGGCGCGTCGCTTTCCGTCAGCGTCTTGACTTTGTGCGCCAGATTGACAATGCTGGTTTCATTGGTCTCGACGTTCCCGCCCAGATTGAAGATTTCTCCCGGCGAATCGGGATGTTCGGTCAGCGCCACCAGACCGTCGAGAGCATCTTCGATATCGGTAAAGCAGCGCCGTTGTTCCCCGTCGCCGTACACGGTAATCGGGTGGCCCAGGAGCGCCTGCTTGACCATGCGCGGTACGACCATCCCGTAGTCGCCGGTCTGCCTGGGGCCGATAACGTTGAAAAACCGCACAATGAGCATCGGCAGTTTCTTTTCACGCCAGTACGACAGGCCCAGCATCTCGTCCACCGCCTTCGTCGTGGAATAGATCCAGCGGTCGACGGTTATGGGCCCGAGCAGCCGATCGTCGTTTTCCTGGAAGGAAACCTTGCCGTTCTTCTTGCCGTACACCTCGGACGTCGACGCGAGCATAACGCGCTTCTTGTCCTTGTTGGCCAGTTCAAGGACAATCTCGGTGCCCCGGATATTGGTTGTCAGGGAGTGAAGCGGATTGTCGATGATGTAATTCACGCCCACCGCGGCGGCCAGGTGATAGATCGTATCGGACCATTCCACCAGCGGACGCAGCGTATCCGACTCCAGTATCGTGCCAACCTTGATGTTGAATCGGGGGTTGGACTCCAGATGGCGGATATTCTTGTAGTCTCCGGTGGAAAGATCGTCGAGTACGGCAACCTCATCGCCGCGCCTCAAATGCCGTTCGGCCAAGTGTGATCCTATAAACCCCGCCCCGCCGGTAATCAACACCTTCATGCGTACTTCCCTTCCCAGCAGTCACCCGGAGAAGCGCCTCCGGCCCGCTTGTTTTCGGATAGCTTACGGTAGAGGCGGCTGAAATCTTCCGCCAATCTTGTCATCCCGTACGATTCAACGACTTCGCGCCGCACTTCAGCGGAGATCTCGCGCCGCTCCCGTAACACCCGCTGAATCCCTGCGGCAAGCGCCTTGTGGTCGCCAGGCGCGACCATCAGGCCAATCCTCTCGCTCCGAAGCAAATCGGGCACGCCGCCCACCCGGGTGGCAACCACGTAACATCCGCACGCCACCGACTCCAGCAGCGCAACCGGCAACCCCTCGTGACGTGAAGACAGCACCGACAGGTCGAGGGAACCGTATATCCGCGCCATGTCGCTGCGAAAACCCGTAAACCGTACCCTGTCTCCGAGTCTTGTTTCCCGCGCCGCAAATTCGAGTTCAGCCCGCAGTTCACCGTCGCCGATCACGACAAACCGGACGTCCGGCATGGCCTCGGCCACCTGTTCGGCGGCGGACAGGAAGACGTCGACGCCCTTGATGGGCACCAGCCGCGCCACAATACCGACAAGCCTCGTCGAGGCGCCGAAACCCAGTTCTTCGCGGAAACCCGCTTCGCCCCGCCGCCGGTTCAGAAACGGCTCCAGATCCACACCCAACGGAACGGTGCGGATACGGGAAGGCGCCGCGATACGATCCGCCAGGAGTTCATCGCGTTGCCGATCCGAGACGGCCACCAGGACGTCGGTTCGGCGGGCGAGCAACCTTTCCACAAGCACGATCAGGCCGGTCTTCCAGGCCGAAAAGTAGCCTTTGAAGACCAGACCGTGATACGTATGCAGCGTTACCGGCACGCCGGCCAGCCAGGCCGCGATACGACCGACCACGCCCGCCTTTGACTTGTGGGTGTGGACAATGTCCGGACGAACGCGCCTAAGCAGCCGATACAGCGCCACGAGCACCCTGATATCGCGAATCGGTACGATCGCCCGGCTGAACCCGCGCATCTCCAGGGGTTGAATTCCGGAGCGGCGGATGACGTCGTCCATTTCGGCTTCGCCGGGCGCGACCTGCCCCTTCACCACGGTGGATCGATAACCCCGGGACGCCAACGCCCGGGTAAGAAAGAGCAGATAGGGCGTTGGGCCGCCAACGTTCAGGCGATCGATAATCTGAACCAATTGAATCGGCGTCCGCCCCGGCAGATGATCCGCCGGCACGCCGACGCCGCAGGTGGAACCACCAAGATCGGATTGGATAAACGGGCTCCAACGCCGGAATCAGCGTTTCAAATATAAACACCCTGTGATAAACCGGCAATGCAAAAGTTATTTTACAAATATAAGTGAGTCGAATAGACGTGTGCGTCCCTTCGACGCGCCGCTCATCGCAACAGGATCCGCGACGTCCGCTCAGACCCGCGCCCGAACCGTCGAATTCAGGATCCGCAACAGCCTCCGGCTGCTCCGGTTCAGGGAATAACAGGCTTCCATCTTTGCCCGTCCGGCCTTGCCCAGCCGACGCCGAAGCGCACGATCCCGAATCAGCCGATCCAGACAGGACACCCATTCGTCGCGCGTGCCAGCGCAGAAGCCGTTGACGCCGTCTTCCACGATTTCGCGGTTAATGCCCACCGGGCTGCTAACGGCAGGAATACCCATCGAAAGGTATTGCAGAAGCTTGTACCCGCCCTTTCCCCGGGTCCACGGATCGTCGGGCAACGGCATCAGGCCGATATCGAAGCCGCGCAGGTCCCGGACCTCGGTTTGCAGGGACCATGGGCGCCATTCCATCGGCACGGCATCGGTGCAAAAACCGCCCTCGCCGATCAGGTGGAGCCGGAGATTGGGGTGCCGGAGGCCCAACTCGGCCAACGGCTCCCGGATCAGTTCCAGATACGGGGCGGACGTGTAGCTTCCGATCCAGCCGAGAACCACGTCGCCGCGTTCCTCGACTGCCCTGCCCGGCGAATAACGCTGTGTGTCGATAGGCCCGGTGATGATTGAGACACTGGGACAATACCGTTCGGCATAGGCGGCCGTGTAGGTGTTTTCGACGATGGCCCCGGATGCCGCCCGAAGCATACGGGCCAACCCTCGCGAGTGATGCCACGTGCGGAGCCGCGCCATCAGGTCTTCACCGGGCGCCTCCGTGGTAAAGATCGCGTCGTCGAAATCGAAGATGACTTTCTTTGAAAAGCGCCGCAGCAGCCACGCGACGGGCGCGCTGAAAAAGACCCGCTGTACGAACACGACATGGTACCGGGGCGCAGACCCGAGCGTGCGCATCCCCGCCAGGAGCGAGCGCCACCACACCCAGGCATAGTGGAACAGGCGCCCGGCTCCTCTTCTCGAGTATGTCCAGGTGGATGTTCGATCGGGCAATACAACCGACACGTCGGCCTGCACGCCATTGGCTTTGAGGAAGGGGAGATAATCGAAAACACGCGTACGGCTTGCGGCGAACCGGGGCCCGGTGAGCGCAACGAAAAAAACCCTCAAGGCGGGAGGACTCCTTCAATATAAACCCGGGAAATCGGGGAATCAATCGAAAACGGCGCGTTTACGGGGAACCCCGACATCAGACCCTGCCTTAAAATCCCCATCGGTCTTCGCGCGGCTGCAAAAGCGCTCAAGAATTCACCTGTAATTTTAAAAACAGCTTCTCAGGTCGCAAGCCACGATTCGGGAGGCTCCCGATCCAGAAGCTCGAACAGCTTTCGATTGTCTTCGCGGTAGCGTCCGCGCAGATGCCGGAGGACCGGCTCGCCGGGAAGATAGTCGCTTTCCGGCAGAAGGCGCCCCAGAACGCCTGTCACCGGAGACAGGAGCGGGAAGTAATACCGGACGATCAGGTGCAGTTTACAGGCGTCGAATCGATTGACCTTCTGCGCCATTCCCGAAAACCGGAAGCCGTCGTCGATCTCCAGAAATGCACAGACCTTTTTCAAACCCTCGCCCGGTCGTTGAACAATGTCCTCTTCAAAGAAAAGGACCAGGATCTGATCCCGTCTGAAGAGATTCAGATACGCGGTGAGCAACGTATAGAACCGCCCCACCTCGAAAACGCCGAACCCGTCCAGCAGGACGGATTTCTCGCCTGCGAGCAGATCGTCCATTCGATGCAGGGGCGAAATCCGGCCGGTCCTTATCAGATGCTTTGCCGCCGAGACCGCCCGGTCCACCGGATTCTTGAGGGTAACAATCAGCTTCACGTCGGGCAGGTGTCTGTGGATATGCCGGTGTACGTCCGGCAGGTGACCTTCACCTCCACGTCCGTCGGCCCAGAAATAGTCCGGCGTTTTCTCGCCCACCCGTCTCCTGTGTGACGCCCCTGCGAAATGGCTGGCATACCATGCCATCCCCTTTTCGTAATTGCCGGCCTTGTCGAAGAAATGAATCTCCTGTTCGGGCATGTACACGTCTGGGTGCTGCCGAAGCATGGCGGCCAGCCACGTCGTTCCGCATTTCTGGGCGCCGATAATCAGGAAATCCGGAAGTCGAGCCACGTTCGCATCCTTCCTGCCCGTTGAAGGAGCCCATGCGGTCTGCCCGCCCTCGCGCGAAGGAGCCACCTTTCCGCCGTTCTGCTAACGACGGATCATTCCGGCCAGGCGCAATGCCTCCACGGCGGTCTCCTTCGAGAAGAAACGCAAAGCGAGCGGGTACGCCAGCGCGCCCGCAACCACGCAGGACGCAATCAACGTGGAATCGGTCAGCACGCCGGTCGCCAGCCACTTGTAACCGGCCACCACCCCCGTCATCAGCGCGCTGCCCAGCGCACCGGGATACAACGCCCTGAGGTACTCTCCAAAGGAAATTCGCGCCAGCCGGTTCACGATTCCCTGCGAGGCCGCGGTCAGGACCAGCACGCCGAGGCTTACCGCCGCCGCGGCGCCCGTTATCCCCCCGGAGATACCGAACCACAGCGCCGCGAGCATGAAGAAGGCGCCGGCGATATTCCATACCAGCGCAAGACCGGTACGGCCCAGGGCTGAAAAGACCAACCCGGCGGGGGACGCGATAGAACGAAGCGCGCCGGCCGGACTGAGCACCTGAAGCACCACCGCCGCGGGAGCCATCTCCGGCTCGAACAGCAATACGAGCCCGGGATGCGCCAGAAGGAAAAACCCCGCCATAACCGGGAACACGAGTATGGCGACGTACTTCACGGTGGAGAGGTAGGCCCGGCCAAGCCGGACGACGTCATCCTGAAGCGCGGAGAAAGCCGGAAAGGTCACCTTTGCAACGGCCTGAACCACGCGGGTCTGCGGAAATGCGATGAGACGGTACGCCAGTCCGTAGTAGCCCAGCGCCTCGATCCCAAGGAATCTGCCGATCAGCAGATAGTCCAGGTTCTGCTGGACGTAGCCCACCAGCCTTGAACCCGTCCACCTGCCACCGAACCCGATCAAAACCCTTGCATCCGCGGCGTTGAAGGAACGGACGGGGTTGAAAGGGCGGAAAAACCAGGGACCCAGACCCAGAACCGCATGGCGCACCACAAAGGCCCAGACGAGACTCCACACCTCGAATCCCCACAGGGCCAGCGACACCATGGCGATTCCGCTCGAAAACGCCGCGCAAACGTCCAGAACCGCCAATTGTCCGAATCGAAACGCACGCTCCATCCGTGCCCGGGGAACGGTTCCGATGCCCGCGAATACCAGCACCGACGCCATCGCCGGGAGAACTGCGGAAACCTGCGGGTCATCAAAAAAAAGTCCGCCCCAGAAGCGGGCGGTCAGGTAGAGGAGGGCGGCCAGCGGACACGAGACGATCAGGCCCATCCAGAACGCCGCGGCCAGATGCGCTTCCCGAGCATCGCGCTTCTGAATGACGGCTCTCCCCAGACCCATCTCCGAGGCCAGTATCCCCACGCCCACCAGGGTGGCCGCGGCGACTTCCGTGCCGAAAGCCCTGGACGGTTCGCTCAGATGCCGCACGACGAACCCCAGTGCGCCCACCTGGATCAGATAACCGGCGCCCTGTGCCAGGCCGGTCCACGAGAAACCCCGGACGGTCGTGCGACGCAGGTCGGTCATCCGGGCGCTCCTCTATCAGTCCGTTGAAGACGTCCTTCCGGTCTGCCCGTGCGTTCGCACGCAAACAGGCGGCCGGCCGCGCCTGCAGCGCTGCGCATCCAACGGACTGCTATGCGGTCTCCACGCGGGCCAACCGCACGCCGGTCCATACCGCCGCCGCGATCACACTAACGACAATTGTAAGGCAAATCATGGCAGGCACGACGGCCGCCACGATTCCGCACAGGGCCAGAAGCCCGCCGGCAAGATGAATACGCCGTACCGCGCCCCTGACGGAATGTCCCATTCCGACCAGCCGCTGCGCGACGTGATCCCGGCTTGCCCTCATCACGGGCAGGCCCTTCCTCCGCCTCACGATACACAGAAAGACGGCTTCGAAACAGGGCACCCCCAGCACCAGCAGCGTGCATATTTTACCCTGCACGCCCGGCATCGCTCTGGAAAACTCCACGGACATCGCGCCGAGTACGAATCCGGCAAACAGACTGCCGGCGTCGCCCATATAGACCCTGGCGGGATGGGCATTGTATACCAGAAACCCCAGGAATCCGCCCGCCAGGCTGGCGCCCAGTATCACAACCGGCGCGGCGCCGCCGACCAGCCCGAGACCCGCAAGGCCGATGGAGGCAATCGCTCCGGCCCCCGCGGAGAGACCGTCCATCATGTCGAGGACGTTAAACGCGTTACACATCCAGACCAGCCAAACGCCGGTCAGTACGGCGTCGAAGACGGTACTCCCCGTTGTGTCGAACCGAAGCCCGCTCCCGACCGCGATGACAACCGTGAAGATCTGAAACCCAAGCTTCTGAAAGGGCGACAGCGGCCATTTGTCGTCGAAGAACCCGATCGCGCCCATTCCAAGCGCGCCGATCCACAGGCCGGCGGGAAACGATAGCGGAGCAAAGGGAAGCAGCAGCAGGGTTGCAATCGCGATGGCCACGCCGCCGATGGGCGGAACCGGCTCCGCACCGTCTCCGGCGCCGGAATTCAACCACGAGGCGCGCAGCGCCGCGGCGCGAAGAAGAGGTGTCAGCAGGAGGGCGCTACCGAAACCGAATGCGAGAAATAGAGCGGAGGACAACACGGCGTATTCTCTAATCGCGCGCGGGATCAGGGCTGGCGTCCCGGCAACTGGGTTGAAAGCTCCGAACAGCGTCGATGACCTGCGCAACGTCTGTGTTCGTCATGGCCGGATAGAGCGGAAGCGTCACCAGTTCGCGCCACACCGACTCGGTTACAGGTAGCGCACAACGATAGGGTTCATGTATCGGGTAGAGATGGTTCGGATAATAGTGCACGCTGGAATCGACGTCCCGCCCATGCAGATGGGCGACCAGGTTGTCTCTGTCAGCCACGCGCGGCACGTAGGCATGGAACGCACTGTGCGCATACGGCGCAATCCCGGGCGTCCGCAGCCACGCCAGATCGGAAAACGCCTTGTTGTATTGCAGGACGATTTCCCGTCGCTGGGCGTTGGCCGACTCCAGCCTCGCCAGCTGGACCAGCCCGATTGCCGCATTCAGATCGTTCATATAGAACTTGTGACCCACTTCGGTCACTTCGTACAACCAGCGTTTCTGCTGCGGCCCTGCGGTAAACCGGTCCCAGGTGCCCTGCGGGATACCCATCCAGCTGAGCCGTTTGAGTCGCTCGGCAAGGTTCGCATCGTTTGTCGTCAGCATACCGCCGTCGCAGGTCGTCAGGTTCTTCTGCGCCTGGAAGCTGAAACACCCGATCGTTCCCAGTCCGCCAACCATCCGGCCCTTGTACCGGGCGCCGCAGGCATGGGCGGCGTCTTCCACAACAGGAACGTCCCGGGACGCGGCGATTTCCAGAATCGGATCCACGTCGCAGGGGTGGCCGCTGTGATGCACGACCATAATTGCGGCCGTTCTGTCCGATATCCGCCGCGCCACGCAATCCGGATCCAGGTTCAGGGTATCGGGATCGATGTCGCAAAAAACCGGAGTGGCCCCGTTCTGCAGAATGGCATGGTTGGTGGCGACGAAGGTCATGGACGTTGTAAGGACCTCGCGGCCCTCCACGCCCAGCACCTTGAGCGCCAGCAGCAATGCCGATGAGCACGAATTCACGCTGACCGCATACGACGTCCCGATATACTCGGCAAATCGTTCTTCGAACGCTGCTGCCTTCGTACCTGCTCCCACCCAGCCGGACAGCATCACGTCACGAACCGCCGCGACTTCCTCTTCGTCGAAACAGGCCCGCCAGATGGGAATCATGAAATCTCCTTCGGACCCGCACGTCCCCGCCCGGAACCGAAGCGGCCGCGATCTCTGATGCCCGCGGCCAGAACCCGACTGTACGCCTTGAGCCTCGGTCCGGCTTCCTTCCTGAATCCGGGCAATGAGAACAGACTTCCCCAGAGCAGCGTCCTCAATACCATCTCCGGAAACGTCAGTGCGGCCAAAAGACGACCCGCGTGATCTCCCAGGTGCTTTTTCATAACGTAGAGATGACTCGCCACGCCTTCCACCAGCATCCGTTCGAGCGCTTTCTTCGAACTCCCGCCTCCCGCATGGAACGCGCAAGCCTCCGGCAGATAGGCCACCGACCACCCGGCCTTACCAAGCCTGAGGCAGAGGTCAACGTCTTCGTAATACATGAATATGGCGTCGTCCATGCCGCCGACCGCGCCGAAAGCGCTGCGACGCATCAGGAAACAGGCGCCCGTCACCCAGCCGACCGGAGTGCGCCGACGTGAGGCCCGGCAGCCGAATTTAAGAAATGGAAATACAAGATGCAACAGGAATTTACGGCAGATTTCGCCAGCCAGTCCGGGCGCCCGACCGAAGGACCGTTGCGCCTGACCTCGCTCGTCGACAAGCCGCGGACCCACCACGCCGACCCGGTCATTGGCTTCAAGATAATCCAGAAGGCGTTCGATCGCGTCCGGGGCCACCGTCACGTCCGGGTTCAGCACGAGAACATAAGGCGCGGCGCATCGCCGCACCCCCCGGTTGACGCCGCTGCCAAACCCGAGGTTCCCTTCCGTCTCAACCAGACTTACGACGTCGCCAAAGGCGTCCAGCGCTTCAGGACTGCCATCCGACGACCCATTGTCCACCACAACCACGTCCAACGGCAAACGCTCGGTTGCCGCAATCAGGCTCGCGACGCACCTGAGGAGGTCGTCACCCGAGTTCCAGTTCACCACGACCGCCGTAACCGCCGGTTTCATCTGCCTCTCCATCCAGACGGGCCAGAATGCCGAGAAAACACGCATGCCAGAAAATCAGCCGGTTGCCCATCATCGTATTGTCAGTAACGATATACACCAGCAGCGCCGCGTAGACCGCGATAAACGCAACGCAAAACCCTTTCAGATGCGGATCGTCAGAACGGCGAAACATACCGTAGGCGATACGCAGTCCCCTGGCGAATATCCAGAGAAAGGCGATCACGCCCACAATGCCCATCCGCATCATGATCGTCAGATAGGTATTGTCTACGCCACCGGACGTAAATACGTAGGGCCGGGAGTACTCGTCGATCCTCAAATAGGAGATCGTGTTTCCGTGTCCTCCGCCCAGCAATGGCCGCTGCCATATCTTCTCCAGCGCCAGCGCATACGCCAGCAGACGCCCCTGGATCTCCAGGTCGCCCTCGGTTACGGTACGCCGTAACCGATGAGCCGCCATATCCTCGACGCCCGCGCCTGTAAACTGCTGAAAATAATAGCCGAGGCCCAGCAGCAAAACGGGAATCAGCAACACTATCAGAAGCCGGCGTCCGCGATGCCTGCCGCGGTCAAGCAGGACCAGCCCCCCCACGCAGAACAGACCGAACAACAGGCTGCCCCACATCGCGCGTCCCATCGTGACAACCAGCGCGAGACCGATGGGAACCAGAAGAAGACCCCCGACCATGCGCCGGACCGGCGACGTTTCGTACAGGAAAGCCGCCGCGACAACCAGAACGCCCATCGGCAGCAGCAGCCCCTCACGCCTGGCGACGCGGTGGAATGCGCCCGCGTACGAGAGATCGACCGTCCGGACGAATTCAATGAGGTATTCCACCCCCACGACGGCCGCGGAAATCACCAGCACGGCCAGAAACGTCCCGCGCCTGCGCAGATCGAAGAAGCCTGTTGCGACGAAGAACAGCACGTAATACAGCGGATATCGCACGTCCCGCATCACCTGCCGGACGTCCTGCCCGTAAAACAGACCCAGCCCTATCGAGGCCACCACCAGCCCGAGAAAAACCAGCATCGGACGATCCAGCCGGGTGCGCCGCCAGTTCAGCTTCCGTTCCTGCAGCCAGGCGACGAACGCCACTCCCCAGACGACCAGGAACAGCGCCTCGCAGAAATGCAGGTTCCGGGGCAACATGAGATGTTCTTCGTAAAACTCGGAGGAAATTACGGAGGCGATAAAGCAGAGATACAGGAGCGCGGAAGTTACGGACGTCATCAAGGCGATACCGGAAACCACAATCAGGCTCACCGTGACTACCGGTATGACCTCGCCGAAACGCCAGACGGGCAGCGCGATCAGCGCGAGTTGCGCGAGACATACGGTTGGAATCAGCCACCGTCCGTGTATCCGCGCGGTCAATCCGCCCTTCTCCGTTGCCATCGGTCCCTTTTCCCTCGGCTTCTCAGAAAATATTGAGGTCGAGCGTCAGGCGCCAGTCGTGATTGCTTCCGTCCCCGCGCCTCCCTCCCTGAAGGGGAACATTGCTCCCACGCGTCAGCCTGTAGGTCGTGGAAAGCAAGAGATCGGAGAACGGTTCGAGGACGAAGTCAACGCCGACCCGCGTCCGCTTCTCTACCGTGCCGCTCATGAATTCCCGTACCGCGGGATCCTCCGGCCGCCGTCCCTGTCGCGCGTCTCCCCCCACGTTCGTCAGCGTGCCGTCCGCATGCTCGACATTCCGGCCGAAACGCGTCCCTTCGAGGCTGAGGGCGGCGGAAACCGAGGGAGAGAACCGGTGGGTCAACCGCGCCCAGTACCGGTCCGAATTGGGGCCGGTGGGATAACCCAGGAGCGCGTCGAAATGCGTGTACGCGTTGATGTTGAACCTGTGAGAATACACGAACGGTTCGATGTGCACGAACTCGGCTCGCAAGTCCGTGTCCGGCAGCCCGAACGCATCCACCCAGAATACGCCCGCCTGGGCCGCGAACTTGTTGGAAAAGTCGCCGGGACTGAACTTTCTCATGTCATCCATGAAAAATGCCAGGTAGGTCTGAATTCCGTTGACCGGGCGAAGGGAAATATCCAGCCCCACTGCCAGGTTGTCCCTGTCCCCCACCGCCATCTGCGCGGCGGTCAGTACCGACACGGGAGACGCGTACAGAAACTCGAAATCCCGGTCTCCGAATATCACCGCCTCCTGGAATCCCAGACGGACGCGAGGCGAGACATCGACCTCCACGCGGTGGGCGGCGATCGCCTTGGAACGAAGAAACGTACGGCGGTGACCGTTGTCGAACCGGGTGCGGGAACGGTCGACAAGACCCGCGTCGGCTTCCAGAAATCCGAGAACGTGGATGAAGCGCACCCGCCTGTACGCCGTCCGGAATCGGGCCATCCCGAAAGTCGGCGCGAACGGCGCCATGAACAGATTGCCGCTTCTTCCGGGGCCCCAATCCAGGCTGCCTTTTGCGGCATCCACGGCGAACCGGCGCGCTGCCCACACCAGTTGCCAGGTCGCTTCACGAAAGTCGGCAGCCTTTCCCTTGAATTGTACCCGTTCGATCGGCCGGGCCAGTACGTCCGCCCGGGTCAGGCGGGGGCGGGTACTCCATTCCCGGGCTTCGTAGTGCCGCGCGCGAAAACCGATCCGGTCGCCAACCGTACCGCGGACAATCGCGCCGACGTGCGTCTGGGATACCGTCTCCCTCGCCCCGACCTCGCCCCGAAGCAGAATCAGTCGCTGCCGGAAGAGCGCGTCGACGGCGACGGTCGCAGACGTATCCCCCCATGAATAGCGTGCGCCCGCCAACCGCTCGAACGCTCCGGTTTCGGGTACGGGCGGCGCATGACCCAACCGGGCGGCCTCCGTGCTGAACGAAGCCAGATGTCTCCGGAGTATCGCCCTCTCCGTGGCCGACATGGCGGCCTGCGCGTCGCCGTTCCGCAGGACCTGAATCAGAAGCCGGGCGGCCTCCAGACGCGTGTAGGGCCTGGTTTGCGGCGCCGCCGAGTCCAGCCACCCATGGACGTCGTACCGGTCGAGCGTACGATATATCGTACGGGCAAGCGGGACGTCCGGGGTATTGTCGCCCGCGTGGACGATCCGGGACAGGGTCAGAACAGCCAGCAACAGGAATACGGATTTCACGACGTCTTTTCCGGAGAAGGCGGAACCGGGTGGAAAACCGGCCTTTCAGCACCGTCGATCCGGAAGCGGAGGCGCCGGTTGCGACGCCCGATCCGGCGAAGAAACACCGACTTCCCGGTTCTGCAGGCCTGGTGACAGTCCGCCCAATTATACCATAACCCCGTGAATTGTCAAGCGAACGGCCTCCCGCGTACAGGTTGCCGCGCGTGTCATCGAAATCCCTTGACTTTACATATTCAACCTGCTATTATTCGCCTCTTGAATCCGGATTCAAATCGTGACTTCGATCCACCAGACGCCCGGTTCGCGTCCTGCCCCGGAAACGAGTCGGCATACGGCAGGCCACGTCCGGGGCCGAACGCGATTGCGCGACGCGTCCCGATGGTACAGACATTCAAACCTGCCTCCGAATGTGCGGACTGCAAGCTGTGCGAAAGAGGGCGGGAAGCGGCGCCCGGCAACGGCTCGCCGGATATCGCCCACGTCGTCCGGGAAGTCATCGGGAGGATTCGGAACGGAAGAGACGGTCTCCTCGAAGTTCCGGTGGGTGTCTCCGCAAGGCACTGTCACCTGAACCGTAACGCCATGGATGTCCTCTTCGGGGCCGGATCGGAACTCACGCCTTACAGAGAACTCTTTCAGCCCGGCGCCTATGCGGCTGAAGAATGCGTCTCCGTAATCGGGCCCCGGCTGCGCGCCATCGAGCGCGTCCGGATTCTGGGACCCGCCCGGGACTACAATCAGGTCGAATTGGCCCGTACCGACGCCATCTTTCTCGGTCTCGATCCCCCTGTGCGGGACTCCGGCGACCTTGAAGGCGCCCAGCGGGTCACTTTTGTGGGGCCAAAAGGATCCCTGACCGTTTCTGCCGCCATCCGCGCCGTCCGGCACCTCCATCTCCGCCCCGCCGACGTCGCGGAAATGGGCCTGACCGGGCGCAGCGCCGTTCGCGCCCATATCAGAGGCGAAAAGGGTCTCACCTTCGAAAACGTCAGGTTGAAAATCGACCCGGGCTATCTGCCCGAACTCCATCTGGACACCGACGACGCCAACGCGGCCGACCTTGTCTGCGGGGGCAGGGCATTCATCGAATCCTGAGAGGCCGTCTTCCGGGAGTCCACGTGAGGCGCCGGGGCCGCGCAGGGTCGCGACGTTGTGACGTACGCCGTTTTCGCACCGTCACCTTCTGTGCATTTCGCGGTAAATTAACGGTAGTCCTTTTTCGAATTGAGGTAAATGTCGCCCAGCGCGCGGATCTTCATCCTGGTGGTCTTGCTGACGCCCCCGGCGGTTGCCTGTTATCACCGGGTGCAGATGGACGATCCGTATATCACGTACCGATACGCGCGAAACCTCGCGGAAGGGCGCGGCTTCATCTATAACGAAGGCGAACGGGTGCTTGGAACCACGGCGCCGCTCTACGCCGTGCTCCTCTCCGTTCCCGGCCGGATTGCCGGAAACTATCCGCTGATCAGCACCCTTTTCAGCGGCGCCGCGCTCGGGGCGCTTGGATGGCTGATCGGGCGCATCCTGGCGGACTTCAATGAGAGCAGGGCCGGTTTCGTTGCCGCGTTTCTCGTGATCCTGAATCCGTACCTTGGCGACGTACTCGGCTTTGAGCTGATTCTGTTTCAGGCGCTGATATTCGGCGCCTACGCGGCCTACTTTTCGGACCGTACGAGCCTCGCGGCGCTGCTGCTTGCGCTCGGCACGCTCACCCGCGGCGACGGACTCGCGCCCGCCGGACTCATCCTGGGCCACCACCTGTGGATTCACAGGCGAGAGGCCTGGCGGCCGCTCCTCGTCTTCGCTGTTGTCGTCGGCGCGTGGTCGATCTACGCGGCGTGGACCTTCGGGTCGCCGTTCCCCAATACGCTTGAGGCGAAGCGGGCCATGGGCGCAAGCGGGCTTTGGCGGTCGCTGTGGCACGGCGTATTCTATACGGGCGGGCGTTACCTGGAGTCGTCGCCGCTGTTCGCCTGGTTCGCGCTGCCGGCGCTCCTGGGCGTCGGGAGGATGTGCCGTCTCGACAGGCGTATGCTGCTCATCGCGGGCTGGCCGCTACTCATCTTCGTCGGGTACTGGGCGATGGGCGTACCGGCTGCCTACAACTATTACGCCGGCCTCGTACCGCTCCTGATGATCCTGACCGCTCTGGGTACGGTCTCGCTGGCCGGCCGGATCGCGGACCGGTTGTCCGGCCGGCGCCGCCGGGACGGCCGGATTACGGCGCTGCTGTGCGTCCCGCTTCTGGTCGCGGTCCTGACTCCGACCGTCAACCTGCTGGGGCGGGAACCCCAGCCGAGATACCCGATTTACAGGTCGGCGGGCGAATGGCTCGCCGAAAATACACCGGCGGCGGCTTCGGTCGGAATGGTCGAAATCGGCATCGTGGGCTTCTACAGCCACCGGTATATTGTGGACGTCTGCGGTCTGGTCACCCCCACGGTCGGCCCTCACATCGCCGCCGGGGACGTCGCCTGGCCCGTCCGGACGTACATGCCGGACTTCATGCTATTGCACGATCCGCTCTGGGACTCGCTGGAAGGCCCGATCGCATCTGCGCCATGGTTTCGGAAATCCTACGAACGCGTCAGGACCTTCGACGGCCCGCGCCCGTACAGACTGGCCGTATACGCGAAAAAACAGATCGGCGCCGATTAGAAGACAGGCGGGCGTCCTACCCGCCGCGCTTTGGATGAACACTCTCAACAGGAGGAATCGCGACATGGGTGAAGCCCTTGGCATGATCGAAACCAGAGGCCTGGTGGCGATGATCGAAGCGACCGACGCCATGGTGAAAGCGGCCAACGTAAAGCTGGTCAACTGGGAAAAAATCGGCGCGGGCTACGTGACCGCCGTCGTCCGGGGCGACGTGGCCGCCGTTAAAGCCGCCACCGAGGCGGGCGCCGCCGCCGCCGGCAAGATCGGCGAACTGATATCCGTCCACGTCATTCCGCGCCCCCATGGCAGCCTCGAAGAGGTGCTGCCCATTGGAAAATCGTCCTGAAGCGCTGAGCGTTCACAATGATTCTGGGCAAAGTGGTGGGGACGGTTGTCGCCACCCAGAAAGACAGGGGTCTCGAGGGGTTCAAACTCCAGGTTGTGCAGGCCCTGGATATTCAGACCCTGAAGCCGGGAAGCCGGTTCCTGGTTGCCGTCGACGCCGTCGGCGCCGGGGTCAACGAAGTCGTCCTGTGTACAAGCGGAAGTTCCGCGCGGATGACCGGCTCGACCGAAGACCGTCCGGTCGACGCGGTCGTCGTCGCCATCGTCGATTCGGTTGAAATGGAAGGCGAAACGACCTACCGTAAACACCCATGAATGAACCTTGACACGTAATTGTTCACGGACCTGAATGTCGAATAAATACAGAAGAGCAAAGACGAATGGACGTCGAAATTCCAGGATGCCTGGTGAGACGTAAGACGGAACTGGGTAGAGGGGGAGAAAACCGGGTAGACGGGAGACGTAAGACGGGAGAAGATATCCTTGCCGGCCAATTTATCCCTCCTTGCCTCCGGCACGAAAAGAAGCCTCACAAGGCACGTAATCTCTACCCTCTACCGGCTCCCGTCTCACCGCCTTTGGTCTACCGTCTCCCCGCATTCAGGCTTTTTGTGGTCAATTTGACTGATGAACTACAGCGAAGCGCAAATCAGATCGGTCGTTGAGGAAGTCGTCCGCACCCTCGCGCCGGAAGCGCAGGCCCCCGCGGTCGCCTCGTCTCCCGTCCGGACGGGCGGCAACGGGGACGACGGCGTCTTCGAACGGCTTGACGGCGCGATCGACGCGGCCGGGGCGGCCCAGCGCGAACTGGAAGCCCTGACGCTCGAAGCCAGGCGCAAGATTATCGAGGCCATTCGAAAGGCGGCGCTGGACCATGCCAAGGGCCTCGCGCAGATGACCATCGACGAGACCGGCATGGGCAGGATTGGCCACAAGATCCGGAAATTCGACGTGGTTGCCCGTCTCACCCCGGGCGTCGAGGACCTGGAACCGGTGGCCTGGACCGGAGACCGCGGGCTGACCGTCGTGGAATTGGCGCCTTTCGGCACCGTTGCCGCCGTCACGCCCTCCACGCATCCGGTTCCCACGACCGTGAACAACGCCATCAGCCTGATCGCCGCCGGAAACAGCGTCGTATTCGCGCCTCACCCGGGCGCTAAAAACGTCTCCCTGCTGGGCATTCAGATCCTCAACCGGGCGATCGTCGGTGCCGGGGGACCTCAGAACCTGTTGACCGCCGTGCACGAACCCGGTATTCAGACCGCACAGGAACTCTTCGTACATCCGAAAATCGACCTCGTCCTGGTGACGGGCGGGGGCGGCGTTGTCAAAGCCGCGATGCGCGCGCCGAAACGGGTCATTGCCGCGGGTCCCGGGAATCCTCCGGTGGTGGTCGATGAAACCGCCGACCTCGACGTGGCCGCGGAGGGGATCGTGGAAGGCGGCGCATTCGACAACAATATCCTCTGCATAGGCGAGAAGGAAGTCTTCGTCGTCGAGTCCGTCGCCGACGAGCTCAAGCGTTCTCTGCTGGCCAGGGGATGCGTGGAGCTGGACCGCGGCCAGATCGAAAGCCTGACCGGGCAAGCGTTCACCGCAGACGAAGGCGGGGAACAGACCGTCAACCGGGAATTCGTGGGACGGAATCCGCACGTTCTGGCCGAGCGCATCGGCCTGAACGTACCGCCCGAAACGGAGTTGCTGGTTGGCGAGGTCGAAGGCTCGCATCCGTTCACGCAGAACGAGCAGATGATGCCGTTCATTCCCATTGTCCGCGTGCCCGACGTCAACACCGGCATCAAAAGTGCCGTGGAGGCCGAACATGGATACCGCCACACGGCCGTCATGCACTCGAAGAACGTGGAAAACATGACCGACATGGCCCGGGCGTGCCGGTGCAGTCTCTTCATCAAAAACGGCCCGTCCACCGCCGGCGTGGGGGCCGGCGGCGAAGGATACACTTCGTTCTCCATCGCCACCCCTACGGGCGAGGGCTGCACGTCGGCCAGAACCTTCACCCGCCAGCGGCGCTGCACGCTGGTCGACTATTTCAGAATCGTATGAGGTCCGGCGAGGACCGTTCCGACGTCCCACTCTCACTGCCCAGGTGCTCATGCAACTCGGCCGCGTCTCGGGAAGAATCGTAGCCACAAGGAAAGACCCGTCGCTCAACGGCATCCGGCTGCTCGTCATCCGGCCTCTGGACCACCGCCGGAACGATCGCGGCGACGCGCTGGTGGCCGCCGACGTGGTCAGCGCGGGACAGGGTGAGACGGTCTACTGGGTCAGTGCGCGGGAAGCGCCGAACGCCCTGCCCGAAAAATACGGGCCCATAGACGCCGCCATCGTCGGAATCGCCGACCGCATCGATATCCGGAACGAACAATGACCGAACCGTGCTGAGAAGCTGTTTTAAAATTCCCAGCGGTCTTCGCGCGGCTGCAAAAGCGGCGGTCGGTAACTCACCGGTAATTTTAAAACAGCTTCTCAGTTCTACGGTCTTCCTCGAATCCGTGGATTCCATGATTCTGGCCCGAGTTATCGGCAGCGTTGTTTCCACGCTGAAACATCCGGCCTACAAAGCCGCGAAGCTTATGCTGGTACAACCGGTCCGGCCCGACGGCGCCGACGCGGATCACACGCTGCTTGCCGTCGATACAGCCGGCGCGGGCGCGGGCGAAACCGTACTCGTCCTTCGCCAGGGCATTGCGGCCGCGCAGGTCCTGGGGGTGGATCGGCCGCCCATCCGCTCCGTAATCGTCGGGATCGTGGATCAGGTCGACTGCGAGCCGCAGACGCAAATAAACCGTAGCGACTGACGACCTGCACCGCAAGAATACTTTCGGGCAACCACGCGATGACGCTCCATCAGGCAAAACTGGATATCGTCGAAGCAGGTCGCAGGCTCTACGACAAGGGCTACATCGTCGCGAGCGATGGTAACGTCTCCGCCCGCTTCGACGAAGGCCGCCTGATTGTAACGCCCGCCGGGCTGTGCAAAGGCAATCTGTCCGTGGAAGATCTGTGTGTTTGCGACATGGAAGGCAGGAAGATCAGCGGCGTTCGCAGCCCTTCCTCCGAAATCGGCATGCATCTGTTCCTCTACAGGGAACGGCCCGACGTCAAGGCCGTGGTCCACGCCCATCCGCCCACGGCGACGGGATTCTCGGTTGCAGGAATGCCGCTCACCGATTGTGTTCTGCCCGAAGTCGTGATCACACTAGGCTCGATTCCCACCGCGAAGTACGGCACGCCGGGGGGGCCGGAGATCTCCGAACCGATACGACGGTTCGTCAAGGACTACGATGCCTATCTGCTCGAGAATCACGGCGCCACCACCGTGGGTGCCGACGTGATGAACGCCTATTTCAAAATGGAAACCCTCGAGCATTTCGCGCGAATCCTGTTTGTTGCGCGCCAGTTGGGCGGCGCCAACGTCCTGAACCGGGAACAGGTTGACAAACTCCTCCAGATCCGAGAACGCCTGGGCATCCGGGGACCGGATCCCGCGTGCGACGTGGACAGGGCGCCAGCCCCGGCCGACGATTCGAATTCGCAGATCCCCACGCTTCGCACACGCAGCGCCTCGAGCGATTCCGGCGATCCTCCGCCGCCGAAAGACGACCTCATCACCGAAATCACCCGCCAGGTGATGCAGGAACTCCGCACGGATAAGCCGCATTAGCCCGCGACACCGCGCGCCGCCGCCGGTGAAGCTGTCCTTGAATTCCCATATGAAAATCCTCGTCGCCAACGTCGGCAGTACGTCGTTCAAGTACAAACTCTTCGATATGACGGACGAGACGGTGCTCGCCGAGGGGCGCCTCGAGCGTATCGGCGGCGCGCGATGTCCGGTGCATCATCGCATTGGAACATCGGAAACCCGTTCCACGTGCGCGCTCCCCGATTACCCTTCTGCGATCCGGAACGTAATGGAAGCGCTCGGGAGCGCCGTCGGAGGCGGGGAAAGCGCCGACCTGGATGCCGTCGGGTTCAAGACCGTCCACCTGCGCGGCGAACCGGGGACGTACGTGCTGGACGACGGGATCCTCGAGCGCATGGCCGACTACAACGATCTCGCGCCGGCCCACAACCCCCCGTACATACAGGCTGTCCGGATCTTTCGCGCGCTCTACCCGGACCTTCCCCTGATCGGGCTTTTCGAGCCGGCCTTCCACGCCACCATTCCGGATTATGCGTATACCTACAGCGTCCCCTTCGTCTGGTACGAGACCTATGGCGTGCGAAAATACGGTTTCCACGGCGCCTCCCACCGCTACGTCTCGGAAAGCGTGCCGCGGCTCCTCGACCGGCCGGCCGACGGATTGAAGCTGATTTCCTGCCACCTGGGCGGCAGCGCGTCCCTGTGCGCCATCAAGGACGGACGGTCCATCGACACCACGATGGGATTTTCCGCCCAGGACGGCATTATCCACGGAAACCGGAACGGCGCCATCGACCCCTTCATCATTCCGTTCATTATGGACCGCGAAAATCTCTCGACGGACGACGTCCGGCGCATTCTCACCATGGAAAGCGGCCTGGCCGGCATCTCCGGCCTCAGCGGCGACGTCCGCGACCTCGAAACGGCCGCCGATGCCGGCAACCGACGGGCCAGACTGGCCATCGAGACATTCTGCTACGGCGTGAAGACAGCCATCGGCGCAATGGCGGCCGCGCTTGGCGGAGTCGATGCGCTGGCCTTTGCGGGGGGCATTGGCGAACGCGGCGTTCGCGTCCGGCGGCGCATCTGCCGGGGTCTGGAATTTCTGGGAATTGAACTTGACCCGGGAAAAAACCGCGACGGGGTTCCCGAGCGGCTGATCTCCGCTTCCGAAAGCGCCGTGAAAATCGCGATCGTGACCACCAACGAAGAAATCATCGTCGCCCGCGAAACCGCGGCCCTCGTCACACGTACGTCGTAACCCACGGATCATCGAATCCATGACGTCCCTTTTCAGAAGCTGTCCTAAAATTCCCAGCGGTCTTCGCGCGGCTGCAAAAGCGCCGGCCGGCGTTGGTCAAACCCACCCGTATAGACAAATACGGGCGGATTTTCCCGCCTTGACCGCCACTTTTTCGCTCGCGCTCGGGAACTCACCGGTAATTTCAAAAAAGCTTCTCATCGCGCTGTTTCTCCTGCTCGCGGAACCGGCGCCCGCGTTCGAACGGGAACTCTGGACCCACTTTCCCAACATGAACTCGGTTACGGCCCTGGCTGAGGGCAGCCAGTACATCTACGTGGGTACCGAGGGGGGGATCCGGCGTTACGACGTTTACGGCGAACGGTGGCACACGCCGCTGACCGTCCTGGACGGCCTGCCCGATAATCGCATTCGCGCCATTGCCTACGACGCCAACACCGGCGAACTCTGGATGGACACGCCGTCGGGCGCTGCCCGCTGGCTCACGCGGCTCGAAACCGTTTCCTACTTCGGCGACGACCCGCCCCCACGCCGCCCGCCGGCGACGATTCCGCCGGTCTATATGCCTTTCGGCTTCTTCCTCGAAGGTGGATGGATCCGCGGTCCGCGAAGGAGCTATCCCATCACGGCGACGCTGATGGACACCTGGCACACGCTGTGGATCGGCACCGGCGGACTGGGCGTCGGCAAGGCCAACATGACGGACCGCCAGATCGAGTTCCACCCTTTCGGGCCGTTCGACGAGAATATCACTGCCATGGCGAGAGACGGGGACAGCATCTGGTTCGGAGGCAGGGGCGTCTACGGCGTCAGAGAACAGGGAATCACGCGGTACCACCTCCCAACCCAACTGTGGGAATACTTCGAACCGGTGCATATCATGGGACTGGACGAGGCCCGTATTTCCGCCATTCTTCCCGACGGCGCCGCGGTCTGGTTCGGCGCCTGGAACGGGCTTATCCGATACGTCCGTGACTCCGGACAGTGGATAACCTATCGTTTGCCCAGGCGTCGCGGAGTCACTGCCCTGGCCAGGGCGGGCACGCGCGTCTGGATCGGCACTCAGGACGGACTGGCCGTGTTCGATACGGAAGCCGACACCATCCGCTGGGTCGGCGGCAGCGAGAGGTTCGACATTCTGGCCATGGCCGCCGGCGCCGGTTACGTCTGGGCCGGCACGCATCGGGGCCTGTTTCGCTGTCCCGTCGACGACGTGAACTGGTCGCCCGTCCGGAGCCCCGGCGGGCTGACGTCCCGGCCCATCAACGGGCTGGCCGCCCGCGGGAGCCACGTGTGGGCAACCGTTGAATCGCCGTCCGCGCTCATTCATCTGGCCGCGCCCGACACGGCATGGCAGCGATTCGCCCTCGCCGAGATATACGGCGACCGTCACGTTTCGATTGCGGCCGATACCAGCCACGTCTGGCTTGCCACCGACCTCGGCGCGTTCCGCTTCGATATTTCGACGAACCTCTGGAAGCGCTACACGCAGTCCAGCGGCCTGATTGACGACCGCACGCAGGCCGTGCTTCTTCAGGACGACTACGTCTGGTTTGGCACGGAACGTGGTGCAAGCCGTTACGATTGGTCACAGGACTTTTTTCGATAACTTATTGTTTTTCATTTACTAAGTATCAATCTTTCTTCGTCGCGACCGAAAAAAAACGTGACACAAACCCACATTTTCTTTATCTTTATTTTTGGCATATAACGTAACTTCAGCGCTAGTGTGCTGTCCCAGAAATAGATTGCCTGAATTCGGCAGTCGAGTCGCCCGTCTCGCATCCTTCGACAGGCTCAGGAACCAGCGCCTGAGCGCAGGTGACCTGGGTATGGTCGGCGAGCGAAGGCACTTCGACAAGCTCAGCACAAGCAACGCCGCGAGACGGGATGAATAGGCGGCCGAATGGTGAGATATTTATGGGACAGGACACCGATACGTTACTATACCGAATGGTCCTGATGATCTTTCCCCTATTTCATCTGCTAAATTGAACGACAGCGGCCCCCCCCGGGGGGCCCCGGGCCCCCCGGGGGGCCCCGGCGGGGGTTTGGGGGCCCGGGCGCCCGCGCCCCCAAATAGAAAAAAAAACAAAAATAATAAAAAAAAAACCGGGTTATAGAGG
>JAPPNU010000001.1:158030-227973 GCA_028873695.1 Gemmatimonadota bacterium
CCTATTGGTCCTTATTTTATTCCCCATATTACATCTCAAAATTTCACCCCCCGCGCCCCCCCCGGCCCCCCCGGGCCCCCGGGGGTGGCCGCTGTCGTGTTTTCACGTTTCCAGCGCCGGGTCCCGAAAATGGCAAAAAACGCATTAGGACTTATCGAAACCCGGGGATTCACGGGTGTCGTCGAAGCGGCCGACGCAGCCGTGAAGGCCGCGGCCGTCGAACTCGCGGCCGTCGAAAAGATAGATGGCGGCCTGGTGTCCATTCGAATCCTGGGCGACGTGGGGGCCGTACAGGCCGCTGTCCAGGCGGCCGCCGAGGCCGCGGAACGGGTCGGTCAACTGGTGTCGCGGCACGTGATTCCGAATCCTCACGACGATCTGGTCGACGTGTTCGAATTGAACGGGCAACAGCCCGCGCCTCCGGATAATCCGGACGTCGCGGGTCTCTCGGTTGTACAGCTCCGCCGGCTGGCCAGACAGACACCCGATCTGGCCATATCCGGACGCGAAATCTCGCGCGCCACCCGCCAACAACTAATCCAGGCGCTCCTCAGCGCGAACGACGACACCGACACATGATGTCGAAGGAGTCCCGGATGGATGCAGACTCGCTTTGGGAACGGATCAAGAGAGGGATCATCGACAGCGCCACAACGGCGGCGCACAAGGCCGAGCACCTGGGGAAAATCGGTCGCGCCAGGCTCGATATCGCCGGGACCCGGCATGCCATACACGAAGCGTTCGCCGAGTTGGGCGGCGCGGCCTACGCACACCTGTCCCACGGCGGCGAAGTCGACGTCGCCCGGGCTGACGACGTACAGAATCTGGTGCGGAGAATCAACGAACTCGAAGAGCTCCTGCAGGAGCGGGAAGCGCGTCTGAACAATCTGAAGGCCGGCAACAACAAGGAAGAGGAGAAGACCGCAGAGGCGGAGACGTAGTCCTGTCGGTCTTATCGGCATGACACCCCAACCCTCGCGCGTTTGCCTGGCTGTCTTCTTTGCGGCGTTCTTCCTGTTGCGGATGGATACCGCGTGGGCCGACAGTCCCGTACGGTCGTTTTCCAATGTTGTCAGGCTGGTAAGGCCCGCGGTTGTCAGCATTTCGGCCAACACGCCCTACGGCAGGGAGATCTCCCGGTCGGGGTTGCGCCGGGGGCCGACCGCGTTGCGTTACGGATCGGGCTTTGTCCTTGACGCGACCGGACATATCCTGACCAGCAACCACGTTATAGACGGCGCAGTCGGTATTCAGGTGGGGTTTTCCGACGGCACGGAATACGCCGCGGAAATCGTCGGGCAGGATCCCGACACCGACCTGGCGCTCCTGCGGCTTTCATCATCCGTTCCGATCGACCGTTCGCGCATTGCGCGTCTGGGCACTTCAGATTCCGTACAGGTCGGCGACTGGGTGATGGCCGTCGGCAGTCCATTCGGCTTTCACCATACCGTCAGCGTAGGTGTGATCAGCGGCAAGGGACGGCATCTGGAGCGAATTCAAGGCGATATTCCGGCGCCGCCCTTTCAGGATTTCCTGCAGACGGACGCGTCCATCAATCCTGGCAACAGCGGCGGACCCCTCGTCAACAGCGCCGGCCGGGTTGTGGGCGTGAATACCGCGTACAATCCCGCGGGATCCGGCATCGGGTTCGCCATTCCGATCCACGTTGCCGACAGGGTCGCAGCGGAGCTCCGTCAACACGGAGAAGTTGTCCGCGGCTATCTGGGTATCCAACCCCAGGACCTCACTCCCGATCTCGCGGACGCGCTGGACCTGCAGTCGACGTCGGGCATTCTGATCGGGGAAGTTCAGCCGGACGGCCCGGCGGGGCGGGGCGGACTCAAGCGGGGCGACGTCATCAGGTCGCTCGACGCCAGCCCCGTCGTCAATGCCCAGGATTTTCTCAACCGGATAACCAGGTACCGCCCCGGGGCGTCCATCGCGCTTATCGTCCTTCGGGGTGGGAAACCGCTCAGCTTCTCCTGTACGCTCGGCCGGAGGCAGAAGCAGCCCCGGCCTGCGAACGGAATTCGTTTCGACAGTTCAAGCTGGCCCGGGCTTGAGGTCAAGAATCGCTCGGATTGGGAAAGCGGCCGCCTGCAGGCGTCCAGGTCCGGACCCGGAGTCGTGGTACACTACGTCACGCCCGGAAGTCCGGCGGAAAAAAAACAAATCGAACGCGGCGATGCGATCCTTGAAATCGACGGCATTGCCATCTCGAGCGTCCGGGACTATCACAAGATGGTTGAAGAGATCAAGAGGGCTGTGAGGCCCGGCCTGTTCCTCATCCTCGACAGGGACGACGGCAACACGCGGTTCATTGCCCTCCGACCGGGGCGCTGAACGCGCTTCAGTCATCTGTTGTAGGACGTCCGCCAGTCTGAAAGGAGGCAATCCCATGTAGCGCTCACCCGTCTACAGGACCGACATCGGCATCAGCAAGGTTCACTACGACAGTCTTAATCCCCTTCGAGAAACTCAGTCGCGTCTCCCGAACTGATTTCTCGGCTCACAGTCCGGCTCGAAACCCCGGCCAACTGAACCGACCTTCCCCGGTGCAAAGAAAGGCTGACGAGTGTCTAAGCTAGCTAAAAGGCCGTACGCGCGCGAAGATGAATCCCTGGATCAGTACCTTCAAGAGATCGGAGAAGTCGACCTTCTCACGGCAGACGAAGAGATCGCCCTCGCCAAGCGAATCAGGAAGGGCGACCAGGATGCACTCGAGAAGCTGACCAAAGCCAACCTTAGATTCGTTGTAAGCGTGGCCAAACAATACCAGAACCAGGGTCTCTCAATGGGAGACCTGATCAACGAAGGAAATCTGGGGCTTATAAAAGCGGCCAAGCGCTTCGACGAAACAAAGGGTTTCAAGTTTATTTCCTACGCCGTATGGTGGATAAGGCAGGCCATCCTTCAAGCCCTTGCCGAACAATCCAGAATCGTACGGCTGCCCCTGAACAGGGTGGGCGCCCTCCACAAGATCGGCAAGGCATCCAGCGGGCTGGAGCAGGAATTCGGACGAGAGCCCAGCCCCGGCGAGATTGCCGATGAACTGGAAATGAGCGACTACGAGGTAATGGATACGCTCAAGATTTCCAGCCGGCACCTTTCGCTTGACGCCCCGTTCAGCGAGAGCGAAGACAACAGCCTGCTGGACATTCTGGAAGATCAGTTGCAGCCGCCCCCCGATGAATCGCTTATTGACGACTCGCTTCACCGCGAAGTCGAGAAGGCGCTGGCAACCCTCACGCCGCGGGAAGCCGAAGTGATCAGCCTCTACTTCGGCATCAACCGTGAGCACCCGCTTACCCTGGAAGAAATCGGCGAACGTTTCGGATTGACCCGCGAGCGGGTACGCCAGATTAAGGAAAAAGCCATCCACAGACTGCGCCACAACAGCCGGAGCCGCCCGCTCAAGGCATATCTGCACTGAAGGAAGCATGCAACCGAAGCCACAGCCGGCGTCACGCGAAGGCTGTGGCTTTTTTTCTGCGAACGACCCGGTCCTGCCTGCCCTGGCTTGACGGAAACACGTGAAACATGTAGATTGATGGAACCTGCAACAGTCCACGAACCGTTCAACGTCCACTCATACCGAAAGGATTCAGCGCCATGTCGAACAGCAAATCCCTGAAGTCGCTCCTGGTTGTTGTCGCGTTCCTGCTGATTGCCAATCTGGTCCGGCCGCTGTGGTCTCCAGGCCCGGCCCATGCCCAGGATGGGGAGGCAGCACCCGGCGTAGCCATCACCGGCGCGGGGATGAGCGCCTGGATTCTGAAAGACGGCAACGTCTATTACGCCGTCTTCGAAAAGCAGTACGAGTCCATCCGCATCTACGGTCCCGAAGAATTGCCTGAAGAGTGATCGCCGCCATGGGTCGTCATTCGGTCTTAGCGAAGAGCCGGTATTCTCCCCCCGGAATCGCCGCCGGTCCACATAGCTTGAGGCATCCATGAGGACGTTCCGGGAACAGAGCCGGCTCATCGGCGCCCTGGTTTTTCTGATCACGTGTTTCGTATACATCCGAACCGTTGCGCCCACGGTAACCTTCTGGGACACGGGTGAATTCATCGCGGCCTCCTACATTCTCGGTGTTCCGCATCCTCCCGGCGCGCCGTTTCATACCCTCCTGGGCCGCATCTTCACCCTGTTCGCGTCACCCGATAACGTTGCCTTCAGCGTGAACCTGATCTCGGTGCTTTCCGGCGCCGCGACCGCCGTCCTGCTGTACCTCTGCAGCGTCCGGCTGCTCTCCCGCTGGCTCAACCCCGAACGTGCGGATCACCGCATCGCCATCATTACCGGCGGCGCCGTCGCTGCGCTATCCGCCGCGTTCTCCACGTCATTCTGGGCCAACGCCACCGAGGCCGAAGTCTACGCGCTGTCCATGCTGTTCACCGTCCTGGCGTTCTACCTGGCACTGCGCTGGGACGGCGCGCCGGAAGACACGTATCGCGACCGCCTGCTCATCTTCATCGTCTACCTGTTCTTTCTGGGCGCGGGCGTGCATCTGCAGTGCCTGCTCACCGTGCCGGGAATCCTCATTCTGGTCTTCTCCGACCTGCTCAGGGACCGGTCCACGTCCACACAGGCAACCGTTGTCATCGGGCTGACGGCATTTCCCTTTCTGTGCATCGTCTCTCCTCGTCAGGAAATCACCGTCGTACTGGTACTGGCCGTGCTCGCGGCGCTCCTGGTCTTGCGCCCGGCCTGGCGTCATCCCGCGTTCTGGCTGTGCGCCCTGGGGATGATCGCGCTCGGATATTCCACGTACGCGATGCTCTACATCCGTTCCGGCCTGGATCCCTTCATCGATATGAACAATCCGGAGACCTACGAGAATTTCAAGGCCTTCCTCACCCGACAGCAATACGGCGTCCATTCCATTTTTCCCCGCCGGGGTGACTTCTGGGATTTTCAGTTCAACATCCACGTCAAGTATTTCCTCCAGCAATTCTTATTTTACGATCAGGGGCTCGTCGGCCGATTCTTCTCGGAGACACTGCCTGCGTTCACGGAGCGATTTACTATCGGTGAGATGCTGTCCGGCTCGTTCCGCAGGGCGGTGGCCACGTTGGACGGCAACCGGGAAACCATCGCGTATTCGGTTGTACCCATCCTCCTGGGCATCGTCGGCGCGGTCAGCCACCTCCGCAGAGACTGGAAGCGATTCGCCAGCGTGTTCTCCATGATTCTGCTCATGGGGTTCGGACTGGTGTTGTACCTGAATATGCCGGACCCCGAACCCCGCGAACGGGAGTATATCTTCGTTGGCGCGTACGCATTCTTCGGCCTGTGGATCGGGGGCGGCGCCGCTGCCCTCATCGTCGCCGTTGCGCGCGGTCGCGCCGCGATTCCCGCGGCGGCAGTGGCTGCGGTCGTGTGCCTGGTCGTGCCCATCGGCCTCCTGCAGAACAACTACTTCGAACGCGACCGCAGCGGGGACCTGATCGCCCACGACTACGCCCGGAACATTCTGAGTTCCTGCGAACCCAACGCCATCATCTTCACCAACGGAGACAACGACACCTACCCGCTGTGGTATCTCCAGTACGTCGAGGGGTTTCGCCGGGACGTCCGGGTGGTCAACCTCAGCCTGCTCAAAACGCCGTGGTACGTCAAACAACTGCGCGACCTGGTACCAACGCTTCCCATTCCGATGACGGATGCGTTCATTGACGAAAAGGTTGTCGCCCGCCCCTGGCCGAATCGATTTGACTTCCAGCTCGCCGACAGTACGATTATCGTCAAGGCCGAAGACATCCCCCTCACCGAATACCCGGTGGGCAACCGGCGCATGGATATCCTGGAATCCCACACCTACATGATCTGGTACCTGGTCGAGCACGTCGACTGGCAGCGCCCGATATACTTCGCGGTGACCGTCCCCGAACGCAACATGGGCGGCCTGCGGTCTCACCTGTCCATGGAAGGCATGGTGTACCGGCTCGTCCGGCAGCGGGCGCCCGGACAGTTCGACGCCGGCCTTACCTCCCGGCATCTGCTGGAGAACTACCGCTATACAGGAATCGCGGACGCCACCGTCTACAAGGACCCGGTTGCCCGGCGCCTCATCAGCAATTACCTGGTGATCTTCGAAGGCCTCGTGCGCACGCTGCATCTCCAGGAACGCCCGTCCGAAGCGCTGCGGATCATCAGGGTTGCGGAGAGCATCATCCCTCCGGAAGCCGTGGGGCGGGAGATCTGGTACTCGCTGATGCACGAAAGTTACCGGAAGCTCGCCGTCAGCTTTCTTCGCGCCGGAAAGAGAGACAGTGCAAGCCTCTGCCTCGAGGAGCTGATTCGCATCACTCCTCACGAGGAGGAACAAGAGCAACTTCGTGAACATCTTCAGTTCCTTGTCCCGGCCTTGAAGACCCCTTCCGAAGATGAATCGGAGGCCGATACAAACGACAAATAGCCTCGGAAGTTTGCGTCACGACAAAGAAAGGCCGCCAGAGCAGTCTGGCGGCTTTTTCGTATGCCGGCTTTCGATTCGATGTTACTTAAAAACCCTGCGATCCGGCCTATTCCCGCTTGAACCGCCGCGCGTACCGGCGCATGATCAGGTAACCCGCGATAAACCCGCCGATGTGCGCGTACCATGCCACGCCGCCGCCCACCCCTCCCGAATGGGCAGACGCGTTCACGAGCTGGATGACGAACCAGACGCCAAGCACGAGCAGCGCGGGCACCCGCACGATCTGGATAAAGAAGAGAAGGAAAACGAAGACATGCACCCGGGCGCCGGGAAAGCGCGCCAGGTAGGCCCCCAGAATACCGGCGATCGCTCCGCTGGCGCCCACCATCGGTATGGTCGAGTCAGGATCCGAGAGAACGTGGCCCAGTGCGGCCGCCACGCCGCAAAACACGTAAAACAACAGGAAACGAAACCTTCCCAGCGTATCTTCGACGTTGTTCCCGAAAATCCACAGATAGAGCATGTTGCCGCCCAGGTGCATCCAGCCGCCGTGCATGAACATGGCCGTCAGGAACGTGAGGTAGAGCGGGATCGGCGTGGGCGAGATGGCATCCACGCCGTGGGCGACTTCAAACGGGATCAGTCCCATCCGCAGCGTGAATACGTCGAAACCGATGGACCCCAAGGATACCGAATATAAGAAAACCCCCACATTCAGAAGCAGGATGCTCACCGTGAATACGGGGGCGCGGCGTGTCGGGTTGTCATCTTTTATGGGCAGTATCATCTACCTATCGCACCGTGAACGAACGCACCGCCCGGGTCCGGTTGCCGCAGGCGTCGGTTACGACGACTTCCAGCTTGTGGGTTCCTGCCGTTAGCGGCTGCCTGGGCCGGGCCTTCACCTGGCCCGCTTCGGGATCGTATTCCGCGATCAGCCGTTTTCCATCCAGATGCATGAGGATATCCTCCTCCCGGCGGATGCCCGAACCCCGGTCGCCGATGTTGGCGACAAGCCTGGGCCTTCTGTCGGAGACCTTCGCGCGCGGCGCCGGGTGCCGGATTCTCACCAGGGGAGGCGTCTCATCCAGCAACAGCGCGTAGGTAGAAAAACTCGAGACCTCGGCAGCCACGGCATGCCGCCCCCGAACGGCGCGGTTGCCCACGAATGCCCACGTACCGCCCCGGGTCAACCTGTAGATACCCAGGCGCTCCGGCCGGTTGAAGTCCGCCGGGTACCGGAGGACGATTTCAGCCTTGCGCCGGAACGGCACGTCCTCCGGCCCGCATTGGTACTGCGATCCAACCATCTTCAGGCGTTTTGTCCCTTTTCCCGGAGCGGCCGAGACCCGTCCGAAGAAAGGTTCGTAGACGTCATCGGGGTCGAAGCGGGCCACCGCCTTGCCGTCGGGGGACCGCACGACCGCACCCCGTTGACCCACCGGCGTCTGTGCGAGGTGTACCACGCTGCGCCCCGCAGCGCCTTTCCTGTCGACAGCCGACAGGACGGCCGCAATTTCGCCCTGCACGTCCGGATCGAATCGTACAACGGTCTCGTAGCCGTAAAGACTCCGCTGAATGACCTCAGGCGTCGTCTCCCCGTTCGCGAGCCGATTCAGGGTTACGACCGGCGGGGCCGACAGCAGTCGTTTCGATACGATGTTCAATACGGCGAATTCGGGATAATAGCGAACGTCGCAGCCCAGAAGACCTGGCTTCGTGTCGCTCACCTGCGGCGGAACAGGCGCGCAGACCTGAAATCCCTCCGCCTTGAAACGGTCCCGGGCGCGAACCCTGTAGACCGCATCCGGCGCGTGCGCGAGTTCAACGTCGACCCGCCCGTTCGCGTCCACGTCGACCGCGCTGACGGTAACCCAGGAACGCCCGCCGTTCGAAGAACGCTCCACAACGACCTTCTGTGGGTTTTCGTCCCGCACCCGCGCCCGCACCCGAACGGTACCGTCCTTCAATTCGGCACGCGCGTCCAGTACGCGAGGAGCCGAGTTCGCGATCACGTCGAGGTCCACGCGGGAACGATTCCCGGCCGCGTCTTCAACCAGCAACCGGAGTCGATTTCTGCCCGGTTCCAGGGCAGCGCCGGCGCCGGAGGGTGAGATTCCCGCATACAGGACGCCGTCGCCGACCTTGTACTTCCCGTACATTGGTAGTTGATTGCCCCTGGAACGGTACAGGTTGTGGTAAATCCCGGCGCCGCGTACTTTCAGAACGAAATTGCGATCCAGTTCGACCTGGTTGACCTGACTGTACGCGAAGATTGTGTACGTGGTCTCGAAGACCTCGCGGTCGTTTACGTACAGCCGCAGCCGAAAGGGCGCGAAGCGGTTGCTGAGTACGGTCGCATCGGCCCGGTCGTAGGTCTTGATGCTTACGCCGATGCGGCCGGATATCATGGGCGCGGTGCGTGCGACGTAGCGCTTCAGTTCCGGGCGCCATTTCACGCCGATCGTCGCGGCGTCGGTCCTGTCGGAAACGCGGGAGCCGGCGTCCATGGGAATCAACGCCAGCGACTGTACGGTCGGCGGAACGGTGTCCTTCACCTCGAAGCCGTGAAGCAACCCGTTTATGGGCCGCTGATTCCTGTCCCGAATCTCAAAATGCAGATGCGGCACCCCGCTGCCGGTACTTCCGGAATATCCGAGAGTTTCCCCGCGTTCGACCTGAATCTGGTTCGGTTTGAAGAAGAGATTGACGCTGTAGAAACCCCTTCGCTCCTGTTCCGCCTCGACAACGGCCTGTACCCGGGGCGCAAAGCCCGAAAGGTGCGCATAGACAGCAGTCCGGCCGTCTTTCAACCGGATGTAGACCACTTTTCCGTATCCCCAGGGCGAGGTCCGGACCCGCCAGACGTACCCGTCGTCAACGGCCAGCACGGGGTACCCTTCCTTCCCCCATGTCTTGAAGTCGAGCCCGGCATGGAAACGCCGCGGACGGTATTCACCGAAGGAGGAGTTGAGGGCGGGCGGCGCCGCCATCGGCCAATGGTAGTCTCCGGCTTTCGCGATGCCGGAATCCGCCATGCAGAGACTACACAACAGCAGGATCAGCCGCATCGTAGTCGGACCTCCCTTTCGGCAACGCGGGCGATTGTCTTTCTCCGGAATCATGCGCGATTCAGTATAGGTATTTTGTTTGCCGGGGTCAAGCGAGCACGGGCTTTTTCCGGCGGGCAGAAAAAACTTGCCTGCAAATCCGCCTTCCTATAATTTATTGTGTTGTGAGAAGCTGTTTTAAAATTACCGGTGAGTTCCCGAGCGCGAGCGAAAAAGCGACGGTCAAGGCGGGAAAACCCGCCCATATTTGTCTATACGGGCGGGTTTGACCAACGCCGACCGGCGCTTTTGCAGCCGCGCGAAGACCGCTGGGAATTTTAAGACAGCTTCTTATGTAGTTATTCGGAAAATCCGAGGGCGGGCGGCGCCTCGAAACGCCGCCTTCATTCCTTCCATCGGAGGGTGTATCTCGCATGCTCAAAAACCTGCGCAACGTGGTACTCATCAAAGCCATGATGTGGATCGTGGCCATTTCCTTCGTGGCGCTGATGGTCTTCGATTGGGGCGCCGGCGGTATGACCTGCGCCGGTCCGGGCGATACTGTGGGTGTGATCAACGGTCAGAAGATCAGTCACCAGCAATTCGTCGAAGCTCTCCGCGACGCCTCACGCCAGGCCAAAGCCGGTAACAACGCGGAACCGGAAGAGGGCCAGCTCATCCGCCAGATCTGGGACCAGATGGTGGCACAGATCCTGTACGCCCAGCAGATCGAGAAACACGATATTGCGGTTTCCGACGCGGAGGTCAACTTCATCAATCGGAATCAGCCCGTTGAATGGGTACAGAGCCAGGAGGTCTTTCAGACCGATGGAAGGTTCGATCCCGAGAAGTACGGCAGGTTTCTGGACGACCCCGGCACCTATTCAAGCCCCGAAAGAAAGCAGTTCGTACTGAGCGCCGAATACGCGGTCAGGCAGGCCGTTCTGATCAGAAAACTGCAGGAAATGGTCGCCGGCGGGGTGAGGGTGACGTCGTCGGAGGTACGGGAAGCATTCGTTCGGCAGAAAGAGAAAGTCCGTGTCGCCTACGCGGCCGTCGAGGCCTATTCCATCGCCGACTCGCTGGTCTCGGTTTCGGACGACCGGATTCGTGCCTATTATGAAGATCACCCTGACGAGTTTCATCGCGAGGCGGCCGTCAATGCCTCCTATGTCGCCTTCGAGAAGAAACCCTCCGCGAAAGACGAAGCCCGCGCCGAAGCCGAAATCCGCGAACTGCACGCTGAAATCCGCGCGGGTGGAGATTTCGCCGCGCTGGCCGAAAGCAATTCGGAAGATCCCGGCAGCGCGGAACGTGGCGGAGACCTCGGGTTCTTCGGGCGAGGCAGAATGGTAAAGCCGTTTGAGGACGCGGCCTTTGCCCTCAACCCGGGCGACGTCTCGGAACCCGTGCGGTCCCAGTTCGGATGGCACGTTCTCAAGGTTGAGGAACGCAAGGGCGAAGGCGACGGGCTCCAGGTACGCGCCCGGCACATCCTGCTGAAAATCCGTCCGGGCAGAGACACGCTGGACAGCCTCCGTCTCGAGGCCGAAAGTTTCCAGGAGCGGGCGGAAGAATCGGACTTTCTGACGGCGGTGGCCGATCAGAGTCTGCAGGCGAAGGACACGGGTTTCATCACGGCCGGAGGGTTCTTCCCTCTGTTGGGAAACAGGACGTCCGGGCTGGTCAATTCCTTCCTCAACGCTTCTCCCGGGAGGATTTCTCCAATCTACGATACCGAACAGGGCATCTATATCTTCGCCCTCGTGGCAAGGCGCGAGGCGGGACCGCAACCACTGGATGAAGTATTCAGTCGCATTTCAACCAAACTCAAGACTGCCGAGAAAGTCAGGATTGCATCCGGGCGAGTCGAACCGCTGCTCGAGGACGTCCGCTCCGGACGAAGCCTTTCGGAGGCCGCAGGCAATCGCAGTATTCGTTTCGCTGAGTCCGAACTCTTCGGCCGCGACGACTTCGTTCAGGGGGTCGGCCGCAGGAACGCGTTTACCGGCGCGGCCTTCCGGCTTGAAGCCGGAGCGACCAGCGACGTGGTCACCACGGACCGTGGCGCGTACGTGCTGCAGGTTCTGGAAAGAAAGCCGATCGACGAAACCGAATTCGAGGCGGCGGGCCCTGAGCTGGTCCAGCGCCTGCGGTCTGAGAAACAGAACGAAGTCCTGGCGGCCTGGTTCAGCGACCTCAAGGAACAGGCGGATATCATCGACAACCGGCATCTCTTCTACTCGAACTTTTGAGCGGAGTCCGGGCGATCCCGTGCTTTTCTGATCCGTCGCCCGACCGCACAGGATGACTCCCGTGGCCGTCGTTACCGTCTCACGCCAGCTCGGCAGCATTGGCGACTTTGTCGCATGCCGGGCATCGGAAGTCCTCAGCTACGACTTCGTGGACAAGGACCTGATCACTGAAGTCGCGAGAGAAGCCAACGTGCCGGAATCCGAAGTCGAGAAATTCGACGAACAGGCGCAAAGTGCGGTAAAACGATTCATCCACAGCCTGATCGTGCCGTCCCGGTCCGCACCCACGCCCCCGGCCATGCTCTGGGGGCTGGAGTTTCCCTACGAGGTATCGGCGGCGCTGCTTGCCGGCGACGCGACGGTCAACGAGGAAGAGCACCTTCTGGACCAGAGGGACTACCTCAGATTCCTTCAGGCCACGGTCCACCGCCTTCGGAAACGGGACCGGGTAATCATCGTCGGCCGGGGAGGCCAGGCGATCCTGCGGGATGACCCCAATACGCTTCACGTCCGCACCGTGGCCCCCCTGGAGAGACGTATCCAGGTCGTGATGGAACGCCTGAAGCCGAGTAACCGAAAAGAGGCCGGAGAACTGATTCAGAAAAGCGACAGACGCCGGGCCGCCTACCTCAAAGACAACTACCGCATCAGCTGGGACGATCCCGCCCTGTATCACGTTGTCGTAAATACGGGCCGAACAAGCCTTGAATCCGCCGCACGCATCATCCAGCGCGCCGTTAACGCCCTCGGCCGGGCATGAAAGCGCCAACAGCCGCACCCACTTCAGAGGCGCCGGGGGGAGAGGTCCCGTTAACGTCCACGAGGACTTGCGAATCCTGGTTCGTCCCTGACGTGCCCGGACCGACCGAACATTCCTGCCGGGAGCGTTTTCCGATTCCACGATAAGATAACGGCTGCCATCGCGTCCCTGACGTGGATGGCGCGAGGTTCCGATCCATGCCCCCTGAAATCAGCCGCTCGAGAATGCGATCCATCTCCAACAAGGACCTCTTCGCCGCGATTGACCTGAAGGAGGCAGACCTGAAGCCCGTCCGAAAAGCGGTGAAGGCCGGGAAATGGAAGCGGGCGGCCGCGGCCTGGGGCGAATACTTTTCCGCACGGAAAACGCCTCTCAATATGGTCGCGCCAACCGGCGACGAGCCGGACCCGGACCGCATTCGGGAGGCCGAACGCGTTGTCGCGCACGAGATTCAGGGCTGGCACGACCTGACGTACAAGTTCGGAAAGACCGTCGACTTCAACGCGAATTGGGGGCGTTCGGGCATCTACGGCACCCACTACTGGGGATGGTCCGAGTGCCTGCGGGTCGCGTTCGGGCAAACAGGCGACCCCCGCTACGCGGAATGTTTCGACGAGCTGTTCAACCAGTGGTACGAGCAGCGCAACAGCATAGACAACCCCGCCCACCACGACGTCATTTTCTACGAACTCGGGCTGGGGGGCCGCACACCGCGCTTCATCGATCACTATTTCGCGTACCGGTCCACCGGCATCCTGAGGCCCGTCACCCATCGACGCATGCTGAAATCCATTCTGGGCGCGGGGCGCTGGCTCTATCTCCTCGAAAAAGACGAAGGCTATCGCAGCGGAAACTGGCAGATGTGCGGCTCGTGGGCGCTCGTCTACGCCGGCGGACTCTTCCCCGAATTCAAGGAGGCGCGACGCTGGGTCAAAATCGGCGTGAAACGACTTTTGGAGCACGTCGACCGGGACTTTTACGCGGACGGCTGCCACCACGAACGCGCCTCGGGCTATGGCTCGTGGTGCACCCGCATCAGCGAGGATCTCCTGGCGTTCTCGGACAGGATCCCTTACATGAGGATGGAAACCGACCTGCGCGCCAGCATCGTACGGATGTACGACTGGTTCCTGTCCACCACCTCGCCGCTGGGTGAGTCCCAGGGTTTCAACGACGGCGGCATCGGGCCGCAGGAGGGCATATTGCGGCGGGCTGCCGAACTTACCGGTGACGGCAGGTACCTCTGGCCCGTGCGCGAGAGGATCGAATCCGATTCTCGAATCCGGCCGAAGAAACCGGACTATACGTCCATAGACAGACGGCCGTCTGGCTTTGCCGTCATGCGTTCGGACTGGAATAAGGATGCCCGATATCTGATTCTCAACTATGGTCCCTGGGGCGGCGGTCATACGCATAACGACCTGCTCGATTTCGAGCTCTACGCCCACGGAGAACCGCTGGCCGTAGAGGCCACCCGCTGGGGGCCCTACGACAACCCGCTCGATCAGTACTTCCGCTCTCCCCAGGCCCACAACCAGCTTGTGGTCAACGACGCGCCGATGGACCGCGTCCATCACCGCGGCGAGGACGTCGCCTGGGCGACCGGAAGTACACTGGACTATTTTTCTTCAATCCACCGGGGATGGGAAGGGAAATTCGGGACCCTCGTGGAGCGGCGCGTCACGTTCCTGAAACCGGACTGTTTCCTGGTATCCGACGCCGTCTTCGAAGGCCCCCAGCACCATGCGTACACCTGGTACCTCCACGCACCCGCCCGTTGGAAAGGCAGTCGAAGCCGTCTGATCACGACGGGACGGCCGGGATTGCAGGTCGTTCCCGCGGAACCCTCGGAGATTCACTACGTCCGTCTCGGGACCTCCTATGAGGCAAGGGACGGCACGCCCGGCAGGTACCCGAATCGCTACTGGGTCGGCCTGCAGAAATGGGTCCGTGGCGAAGGCGCGAATGCCGTTGTGTACGACGTCGCGCTCGTCCCGTTCAAATCGGAACCTGATGACGTCAACGCGTCCCGGCGCACGGCGGCAATCGACGGAAGAACCTGCCGTCCTGAAGTCGCGCGCGGCGTCCGAATTCAGCGCGGCGACCGGGCTGATCTCGTGGTCTACGGCATGGAGGGAGAATCCGTTGAATGCGACGGCCTGTCTTTCAGCGGAAAGGTCTGCGTTCTCTCGTTTCAGGAGGAGCGGCCGGTCCGCGTCGCGGCGCTGGACGGCGGAGACGTATCCTACAACGGCCTGCCGCTGATTCGCACGAAGCGCGCGGGTCTCACCGAACGCGAATTGCAGGCGTCATCGGATGCGTGACGGCGAGCCGGGACAGGTGACGACCGGCGTGTGACGACACCGGATTTCCCATGTTCAGTCTGATACAGCTGATCCATCCCGAAGCGGGACGGCGCATTGCCGCGGTCGACGGCGACCGGTGCCGGCTGATCGACGGCCACACGTCCATTCACGGTGTGGCGAGCTTCGTTCTGCGGTCCGATACCTCCCTGGCCGCGGAAATCGAATCAAGTCTCGGCAGGAACTACCAGGACTACGACGCCATCTACCACGGCCGGTCGGAATGGCGGCTGCTGCCCGCGTACGATCATCCCGGTGAGCCCTCCCGCTGTCTGGTGGCCGGCACCGGGTTGACCCACAGGGCCAGCGTTGACAACCGGCAGGCCATGCACGAACAGGACGGGGGCGGCGAAACGCAGGTCACCGACAGCATGCGAATATACGAATGGGGCCTTCAGGGAGGCAGACCGGAGCCCGGAAACGTCGGTGTTTCACCCGAATGGTTCTACAAGGGAACCGGATCCATCCTGCGCGCGCACGGCGAATCCCTGGTCGTGCCGGCATTCGCGGGCGACGGCGGTGAAGAACCCGAAGTCGCCGGGGCGTACATTATCGATTCGGAAGGCAACCCGAGGCGCATCGGCTTCGCCACCGGCAATGAATTCTCAGACCACGTCACCGAGAAGAAGAACTACCTGTATCTGGCGCCGTCGAAGCTTCGCACCTGTGCCATCGGCCCCGAACTCCTCCTCGATCCCGATTTCGAGAACGTCGGCGGAGACGTTTCCATCGAACGAAACGGAAACGTCGTCTGGTCCAGAACCATCGCGACGGGCGAGGCCAACATGTCGCACAGCCTGGCCAACCTGGAGCATCACCACTTCAAGTACCTCCCGCACCGCCGGCCTGACGATGCACACGTCTTCTTCTTCGGCGCCGACGCCTTCAGTTTCGGTGCCGGCGTCGAACTGGAAGACGGAGACGTCATGGCCATCTCGTGGAACGGCTTCGGAAGACCGTTGAAGAATCCCCTCCGGATCGAACCGGATGAAGAAACCCTGGTCCGTGTCGAGCCGCTGTGAGAGGCGTCGGACCAACGCGCATCGGGGACGACACGGGGTTCGCGGGAGTGATTCCCTCGTCTCTCCCGGCCTGAAGGACATTAACGATGATCATCGACGTACACGCCCACGTCTTCCGGTATCCCCAGCATTTTACCGAACAGTTCCGGCGCCAGGCCATGCGCGCCAGGGGCGACGTGGAGGTCGACCTCACCACCAGCTTTCAAGACTATCGGCAGCATGCGGGGGTACCGGTACGCACGATCGCGTTCGGCGGAAAGGCCAGGCTGAGCGGTATCTGGGTGGACGATCACTACGTGGCCGAAACGGTAGCCGGGAACCCGGAGGCACTCATCGGCTTCCTGTCGGTCGATCCCACCCAGGAAGGCTGGCAGGACGAATTGAGAGAGGGCCATCAGGATCTCGGCCTGAAGGGAATAAAGCTACTCTCCATGTACGCCGGCTTCAGGCCCGATGACCCTTCCCTGGAGCCGCTCTGGCGTTACGCCCGGGATCACGGCCTGCCCGTACTCCTGCATACCGGAACCACCTTCGTGGCCCAGGCGCCGCTGGAGTGTACGCTTCCCCGCCATCTGGATCCGGTCGCCATTCGTTTTCCGGACGTAAAGATCATCCTCGCGCATCTGGGGCATCCCTATGAAGGCGAATGCGTCGCTGTTATCCGAAAACACCCCAACGTCTACGCCGACCTCAGCGCCCTGCACTACCGCCCGTTCCAGCTCTACCACAGCCTGATGCTCGTCCAGGAATACGGCGTCTGGGATAAACTGCTCTTCGGCACGGACTACCCCTTTACCACCGTCGACGCATCGCTGGCCGGCCTGCGCAGCCTGAACACTATGCTCGAAGGCACCGCGCTGCCCCGCCTCGACCCCGACGAAATCGAATCGGTAATCTGTCGGGACAGCCTCTCCATCCTGAACCTCTCCTAGCCCGATGCGCATCGACACGCGTCGCGCGTTCACGTCCAGGCCGCGCGTCCCCTCGTGTCCAGATCCAGCTGCAAGCCGCGGTCGGGAAGGGGAACCGCCGTCCGATAATATTCGGCGATTTCCGCCGTTGTCGCCGGGACGAGCGTACAGCCCTGTTTTTCACAAATTTCCCTCGCAGCCGCGACCACGCCCAGCATTGTCTCCCGTCGAAAATCCCGCGCATCGCTGTAATCGAAGATATTGTGCGTGAGCGCTTTCAGGTACTTCACCGGAATTTCGCTTCCGTTGTCGATCTGTCGCCTTACGTTCTTGTGAATGGTATACCAGTGGTTCTTGGCGTCCACAAGTTCGATCCGCAGGTCCTGCGGGTGCGCCCCGCCCCACATCCGCGAGTCGACGTCCACCGTGGGCGGGATATCCACGAAATCCACGTCTCCCGCAAGGGACCGATTGTGCCGGTGCGGGTAGTGGATATCCAGCGGCGAACCGCCCCATACACAGGCGCATTGCGGCAGGTTTCGCGTTGGCATCGACACCGTGCCGTGCGTGAACCCCAGCGCCTCGAGCGCGGGAAAGGTGTGGTCGTTGGCCGAAAAGTAACCCGGTGTAAATACGGCCGGCGGGCGGCCCATCGAATCGGCGAACCGATCCGCAGCCTCCTTCAGAATCGCCGCCTGGTCATCGAACCCGTACACGCCCAGAAACTCTTCGTAACCCTGTTCCGCCGGATGGACGTGCAGGCCCACCTCGTGGCCGTCGGATTCGAGCTCGCGATACACGCCCGCATGCGCCTCCATGTCCGAAGGGATCACGACAAACGTCCCCTTCGTGCCGGTCTGCGAGAGGATTTCGCCCAATCCCCGAATCGACCGTTCGCCCAGCGCCGGATCGTCGATACTGCACTGCGTGGATTCGCAATCGATCTGAACGTTGAAAAAGAGTTCCGTCACGTTTTTCCAGCTCCAGACTTGAGAATGGTTCGCGGTATATTACTCGACCGGCGCTCGTCCCTCAAATGCACCGACCTCCCGGTACTCGCGCACAACGGCGTCGCCTTCGTTTCGAAACACCGAAATACGCAACGATATCGACGTCCTGCCCGCCAGCGTATACCGCACCGCCGCTCCGTCCGTTGATATCTGCTTGAGCCGGACCCCGTCTTTGCCCTGCAGATAGTGGCCGATCTCATCGTGGCTGGCGTAGATCTTCTCGTAGCCTTCGGTCAACGCCTGCGTGCGGGCCAGAATGCGGTCCCATTCGTCCATGGTCACGGCGTCGAACTTCTGCTCATGGGTCACAATCTCCGCGTAGAACCCGGCGCGGAGCCCGTGGCGGATCTGCAGGGCCGCATTGCCGGCGGCCTTTTCGACGTCCGTTCTTTCGTTTTCGCGCAAATAGGGGGTGCATCCCGTCAGGAAATCCTCCTGATGACGGGCAAGCATGGCCGCGAAGGCGAAAAAGTCGTGGTCGTCGGGCAGATAATCGTAGTAACACGTTTGCAGCCCGTAAGGCCAGAACCCGTCCTGCAGGCACATATCGGCCTTGTGCAGTCCCGTCTGCAGGGCCGGACAGAAAAACCGGTGGCCGCGCTCCTTCAGGAAGGGAAGCGCCCTGACCCCGTATTCCCCCCAGTGGAACCGCAACGTGGCGCCCGGATGCGCCCCAACCCGCTTCCAGAATGCGTCCGCAAAGGCAAAGTTGGAATCAAGTTCCTCCCACGAACACTCGCCCTTTCCGAAATTGTAGATCAGAAGACGATAATAGTCCAGAGCGTGGCTGTTGTAGTGGATTTCCCCGCTCTGCATTCCCGCACGGATTTTGGGAAGCAGGCGTTCCGGTACGTTCGCGATGAACAGGGAGGGCATCGGTTTGAACCCGTAGCTGTTCGCGATATCGGCGAATGCGAAATCGTGCCGCCCTTCGCAATCGTCCCACGACATGGTCACAAACGGCGGAATCATGTTGGCGGCGAACGGCTTGCGCGCCGTCCACACGATCGAACGCCAGAACAGATCGTCCATTCCGCGCGCATGGCCGTAGAAGGCGTTCCGCCAGACCCGGGAATTCAACGTGAACTGCACCGCCCGTCCCGCCCCCCATTCCGTTGCGAACGCCAGGGGATAGTTACGCGGTTCGAACGCGCTCCGGGGTGCGAGGTGCCGGATATAGATCAGCTGCTCCTTACCCAGTATCCCGTCGGCCAGAGGTACCACGGAATCGCCCCATTTTTCGGCGGCGATCGCCGTCACCATCCGGTCGAACGTGTGGAATTCTCCGGGCGACTGCAATTCCGTGATATAGTGATCCCGTTCCTGCATTCGCACGGTATCAGTCGCGTATGGATGCGGGTTGATCCGGTCGAAACCGAACATCTCCAGAAGCGGCGCGCTGTATGCCCGCAGATCGTAGTCGAAATTGACGAGCCCTGCGCCACTGCGAACCGCGTCGGCAATCAGACCCGTCTCGGAACGGGTCAACGACGCGCCCAGGCCGTTCTGCGCCAGCAGGATGCCTGCGCACTCGCCCAACGCTTCAGCCGTAGGCCGTTCCTCTGCCAGGTCAAGCAACCGAAACGGCATACCGAAATGCGCCAGCGCCGACAGGACCGTCTCCTCCACAATCATGCGCTCCCAGTACGGCCCGCCACTGTCGATGACCACCAGCAATGCGCCGTTACCTGTACTCGTATGACGTTCCCGCTGCACCCGTCCGCTGCCTGCGACCATGGGTATCACCATCGTTTTGTGTTTACCGTTCAGCCATTGAGATTGTTGTCAGGAAGCCGGCGACGCTCCGGAATCGGTGTGTTCTTTATTCCTTTTTCCTTTGCGGCGCCGATATTGAGAATACATTATAGGGTCATGCCATTTCACATGAATGTCACGTGGTCGATTCTTTCCTCTCCCGTCACATCCCCCATACTGTAATTTTCGCATCCTCCGTCTCTTCCTCGCGTCTGAAGATCCTATCGTTCCACGACACCCCTGCCGTGCGGTTAAAGACCACGAGGTGACCTTCCTCCGCGGCGCAGCGATCCATATGAGCGCGCGTCTGTTCCAGGCCGTCACGCACCGTCTGTTCCAGGCTCTTGTAAAGTAGTTTGCATTCGACCACCGCCTTCTGAACCGCTTGACCGGACCGGACGTCACCGGGCGCCGGCCACAGGATCAGCAAATCCGTGCGCATCCGACCCAGGCCATACTCCCGCTCAATCCGTCCGCCGCTGTTGACGATACGTTGTAAGAACGCCTGCAGCAGCAGCTGCGGACCGGCTTCCCTGTACTGAAACCGATCGACCCAGTGTTCCGAATGTTCGCGGAAGAATTCCTGGAACGCCGTCAGCAGATCCGAAAGGCGCAGACGCCCGTCCGCGTCCACGTACCAGGCCGGGTCCTGGGCGAGATAGACCTGCGTGGTATAGGTGAGATCGCGAGGGATGACCTCCTGATAGATCGGGTTGGCAATGGCGATGGAACCTTCCCGGCGTAGTATGCCCAGATCGCGGACGTATTCCACGTCGTCCTGAGGAAGTGCCTCGGTGGATTCGACACCGCTCAACAGCGGTTCGACCACACGGCGCACGCGCTCCTCCTGAAGTTTGTCGGTGAGCTGGTCCAGGTGTGTTTCCCGGCGCAAAATGAGTTGTTCACGGGCGTCGCAGATTGCGGCTGCCGTGACCGGCCGGCTGCGATCCCGCCCGGCCTTGTTCTTGAAGCAGGCTTCATAGGCTAATGCATTCACCAGCCACGGCTGGCCCTGCGTCAGTTCCCAGACCGTTTTCCATGCATCCTCCTCAAACGCCTGTCCGGTTGCCTCGGTGTGTTGCGCCAGCAACATTTGCACTTCGTCCCGTGTGAAATCGTCCAGCCGCACGGACTCAGCGCGAATGTTGAACGCGCTACCCCCTGCGACGATCGCGTTTTCTGCAGTGGATTGGATGCGATAGTCGCGCACGTCGCGCACACCGCACAGGATCACCGTCTGCGGATATTGGCGAGGCCTGTCGGGATAGCCCGCGCGGAGTTGCCGCAGCACGGACAGGAGCGTATCGCCGATCAGCGCGTCAATCTCGTCAATCATCAACACCAGCGGCCTATCGTCATCAGCCGCGGCCCAGTGGCTCAGCACCTCCTGCAACGCGCCATGGGGGCCTGAGTCCTCAAGGGCCTCGCGCCATACCTTCTTCACGATCCGCTCGCCCAGGATGCGTTCCGCTCTCAAAGCCAATTGACCCAGTATCGCCCGTATGGCCGCCCCCACGTCTTCGCGCGCGGACTGGCCGATCTCCACGTTCACGTACATGCAGCGATACCGGCCGCTGGCGTTCAGTTCATCCATCAGGGCAAGCAACACGGACGTCTTGCCCGTCTGTCGGGGTGCGTGCAGGACGAAATACCTCTGCTGCTCGATCAGCAGCAGTACCTCGTCGAGGTCAATCCGCTCCAGTGACGGGACATAGTAGTGGATATCCGGCTTGATGGGCCCGGCTGTATTGAAGAAACGCACGGATTTACACCTCAGTATTCGGAACGTCCCGCTCAATGATCGCCCAGAGGATCGCGTCATCCACGTTTGGATACTGATGCGTCAGTTGATTGCGAAAGTCCACGATTCTTCGCGCCCTTGTTATCCTGCCGAAGATTTCCTTAGACATCCTGTTGAGAGCTGCGAGAGCCTCGCCGATAATGATGAATTCACGCTCTACCGAGGACCGGACGAGCCGGTTGCCCACGTAATTTTGAAGATCGAGGCCCCGGACTGCACTGGTGATCGCATTACAGGCCTCGATCACGTCGGACAGGTAGGCTCGCGCTCACACGGCATATAGCAGCTCCTTGGTACGCGCAATTTCGCGAGCGATATAGGGATTTTTGACGGCGCCTGAAATAACCAGATCGACCTGTTCACCCAGGATGGCCCTCAGGTCTTCAAGCAGGCCGAAGTAGTCGTCGACTCGATCGTAGGGTTCCATCGAGCCAAGTTCGACAAGGAGATCCACGTCGCTCCGCCCGGACTGGAACTCATCGCGAAGAGCCGATCCAAACGCATCCAATCGGATCACGCCGTGGCGTTCGCAGGCTTCCACAATGGCGTCCAGCTTGTTTCGCAGAGTCTCTGTCAACGGTACCTCCTTTACATCCGGTTCGCTCCTGCAAAGACGGATGGGACGAACTCATACCCAGAATATCTCAGGACTTACTGCTGTCCAAGAACCGTGAGGTTTTCAGAGATCTGGAATGGGCATGGAACGAATGTCAGCGTCGCCTTTCCCGGGAGCGAGGGCATCCTGCCCTCGACGGCTGACTCACGAGGCTCTGGCGCCGGTATTCCAGATGTGGCCTGGGACAGAGGGAAGGCAATTGGCCCTTGATGTGGATATCGATGGGTCGCCTGCTATTCGAGGGCAGGATGCCCTCGCTCCGGTACTGCTTTCCAAGATAATTCGGAAAAGGCAGGACGAGCCGCTTGTACTCGACCAACTTAGCAACTTCCCAACATGAAATCGCACTCACTCCAAGGCGTTGAGACTCGAATTGCTCCAACCAGGTAACATGTTGGCTGGCGAGGTTGGCGTCTCCATGGATCCACCACACCCAGATGTGTGTGCATCAAGGACGATCATTGCGATACGTTCCAGTCACCACCAGCTACAGGTTTTGTGGGATCGACGTATTTGACTGAAGTGACACGCAACGGATAGCGTTCCTTTTTCTTGTCTCTTGAAGAACATTGAGAAATGATGACTTCGACCGACTCTCCTGCCTGGAACGGCAAATCCTTTAGCAGAACCGTCCGGTCACGGCGTATAACCGTTTCGACGCGATGGGTGTTCATTTCGCTCACCTCTCTAACGTGACGTCAAATCTGAGCCACAGAGAAAGATCGCTCGTGGACGACATCACTGATCCATATCAGTCTTGACAGAAAAGTAGATCCTGTCACCGCCTCGCCTGAGAATTCGTCCGTGCCGATCGTGAGCTACCAGGTATGATGCCTGAATAAGGCGATGATCGGATGCCGTCCCAAGACATCCAGCGTGGGGTAAAGCGGATGGCGCTATTGATTACGCTGCTTGTGGTTTGACGTAGATTTCGACCTGCATTCCCGCTCGCGTCAGCATGTTTATCAATTTATCCACGCTAAAGCGACCGATATCTCCCTTCATCAAGTTGCTGATTCGCGGTTGTGACTCGCCGAAGAATTCAGCAGCCTGACGTTGTGTCCACCCGTTGGCCTGGATGTACCTTCTCAGGTCGAGCATCAGATCAGCACGGACCTTTAAGCTCGCCGCTTCTGCCCGATCGAAACCGATATCTTCGAATACGTTATCACGGCCTTGAATCACTTCCATAGCGTTGTCTCCTTGTCAGCCTTGCCTGTGCTTGAGCAGTGTTCGGTATCGTTGCCGCCCAAGTTGAATATCTCGCTTCGACGTGCGCTGAGCTTTTTTCCGAAAGGCATGCAAGACATAAATGCATTCGGCAAACTTGGCTACGTAGAAAATGCGGTAAGCGTTGCCGGTGTTGATACGAATCTCCACGACACCCGGACCAATTGAGCGCATGAGCTTGAAATCGGCAGGTGCGTCTCCGCGTTGTAATGCCTGCAACTGAAAGCCCGCCTTGCGGCGCGCCGACGCCGGAAATTCTCGAAGATCATCCTTTGAAGACGACACCCAGAAAATCGGCCTGTTCAACATACGACAAATATACCTAATCCGGCATAAAAAAACAACTGCGCCGCTGGCAGCTGGCCCATATTAGGCAATTGTAAACAGACTGTTGCTACATTTCGCACCTGCCAGTCTTCCGCTTAGATTCGTCTCGTTTGTACCGACTGGCTCTGTTTTCCAAACGAACGGCGTTGCATAAAGCAACGCCGCGTACGTTTGGAACCATGTGTACGTCCGTTTGTTCCAGCTAAACCTTGATCTCCCAGAGATATCCGCTGCGGTAGGGGCTGTCGTTTTCGCCCGCGTAGATCGTGCCGTCCGGCGCGACGGCAACGTCGTGCACCTGCCAGCAGTGGGCGTCGCCGTCCGACACGGGTCCCAGCAGGTCCCACGACTCCGAGTCCGCGTCGAAGCGGATCACCTCGCACTTGCCGTCGCGCCCGGTCACGCCCCAGGCGGCCCCGTCCGGTCCGGGCTGCAGGGTCGTCAACCGGCTGCGCCGGTCCGCAACGGGCGTGCCCAGGTAGGTGCCCATCCCGGTCTCGGTATCGATCCGGTATATCGAACCGTTCGCGCCGCTGGCGTACATCCGGCCCTCACCCAGGTTGAATAGCCCCTCCACCCGCTCGTACCCGTAGCTGCCGTCAGGCTTTGGCAGACCGGCGTCGAAATACGCGATCCTGTCCGTTTCCGGGTCGAACTTACACAGCCGGTTGCGGTCCACGCCCGCGAAATTCTGCCACGCCCGCGTCACGCTCCAGCCGCACCATACGCATCCGTCGTCGTCCAGCTCGACGTTTTCGCCCTGGGCCATCTCCATTCCGCTGCTGATCGGCCCGAGGTCGTCCGAGCGGCCGTCCGCGAGGTTGAACCGGAACATCCGCTCCGGCGTAAACGTCATCCCGTAGATCACGCCGCGGTCCTGGTCCAGGCAGATCGACTGGATGTACATATGCGGCATGGGAACTCCCAGTTTCTGAATTTCGCCGGTGGACGGATCGTATTTGACGATCGCTCCACCCGGCGCCTCCCAGTACCGGTCGATATCGTGCAGGAGCGCGATTGCCCCGTACAGACAGCCGTCCTTTTCCCACCTCACCAGCGACCTGTGAAACTTGGCGTCGAACGGATCGGCGACCTTACCGTACCCCAGATCCAGAAATTCGCCGGTGGCGCGATCGTACGCGCCGAATATATCGGCGTTGAAGGACGTAATCCCCAGATAGACGCGGTCATCTTCCGCGTTGTGATACACGCTGTCCATGCTGATCCAGCCCTCGCGCCAGGCGGAATCCGCCCTGAAGTCGTCGTATTCCCATCGGTCCTCGATCTCCTCGTCCCACTGGTTGCCGTAGTCCACGTCCTGCAATCTGAGCGCCCTGACCTGCATCTGACTCTCCTTTCCTGTTCACGACGGCGGTCCCACGGACATCCGCCTCGGGCCGACCGCGCCTATACCGCCTCGCTGATCTTGTTCAACGCCCGGAAGAATTCGTCGAACACCTCCACGATGTCCGCCGCGATCTCGTGCTCCCTGCCCTCCTCCCACTTGTCCGGCGTCAACCGGGCGAACGCCTTTGTGCCCTCCACCTCAGACGGCGACAGAAGATCGCCTTTCAGTTCGTCCAGAATCGTAACGGGATCGTCCACCGTCTCGCCCGTCCTGATCTTCCAGAACGTGCGGAAGGGCGTCCGAAAGAAGCTGTTGCCGATCCGCCCCAGTTCGTTCTGAATCAGCCACGTGGTATCGAAATGCGCCGGCGCGTGGCCGTAAAAGTGGAGTCGGCCCTTCATCAGGCGCGAGAACTTGGCATTGTCGAAAATCACCAGCGCGGGGTCCACCGGCACCTCCTGCAGCGCCGCCCTCCACGCGCCGATATCCGCGCCCGCTTCCTCGGGAATCAGCGTCACCGCGTCCCTCAACCGTACCAGTATTTCCCCCAGAGCATCTTCCAGCGCGTCCTCCAGCCGTGAAACGTGCGGCTCCTCGTACCACCTGGGTATTTCGTAGTGGGCGTGCAGAATCTCCCTGGCCAGGTCCCAGCATCGCAGCCCCGGAAAGTGCCGTTCCGCGATCTCGAACGCATCCAGCTTGCCGCAGATATTCTGTTTCTCGAGAACGCAGACGGCCGAGTGGACCGGCGGATTGAAATAGTGCATGATCCGGCTGTGCAGGGGATACTTGTTCTCGTGGACGCCCAGGTTGATCGCGGGATCGATCGTGCGATCGTAGCGCCCGTAATACAGGCAGAACTTCATCAGGTGGAAGTACTCGTCCTTGTCGTCCCAGGATCTCCGGGCAAGCGTGTCCAGCGCCGCGCCGAGTCTATTCTGATCTTCCGTGAGATAGTACGTCCACTGGTGGTATTCCGGATAATAGTTCCGCTCCGACGTGAGTTCGGACCAGGTCAGATTCACCCCGGGCAGGTGCTCGAAGTTTCGCGCCCAGCAGGGATATTTCTCGCACAGCCGTAGATGGGTCTCCCCCATGATCGTGGACAACTCGCACCAGTCGTCCACCGTCATGCCGTCGTTCACGACAAATCGGGTGTCGAAATCGCTCATGCCAGGCAGCAGGTCCCGGAACATCCACTTGCCCGCGATCGCCTCGATTTTGTCGCAGTGGTACCGGCACGCTTCGTAGTACGTTCGGATATAATCCGCAAAATCGTTCTCGGGCCTGGGTGCGAACTTCATCGCTCCTCCTTCTCATCCGCTTTCGGCGTCAGGCAACCATTGCCAACTCGGCTTCCTGGTTCCGGTCCAGGGACAACACGACGGCCGAACACCGGCGCCCCTCCACTTCGAGTGTCACGGGAGACTGCTCGCGGCCGTCCAGAAGCACGCGCGAGACCTCCCCGCAACCCTCCGCGATCATCGTCAGACCCTCGATCGGCTCGGCGGCCCTCAGCCTGGCGACGGTCCGTTCCGGGCCGCAACTCAGCAGATCAATCCGCAAAGCGTCCCGCGCCTGGACGAAGCGGGACCAGTCCTGCAGGCTGCCGGTTTCGATGCCCATCGCCGCCAGCGACGCGTAGACGATATTGGCCGCCTCGAACGTCCGGCGCGGATCGCCCCTGGGCCGGATCAGATAACACGGGTGGAAGGTCCCGATATGCGGCACGTGCCAGCGATCGCGGGACTCCACGACCCAGCGGATCGCCGCCTCCGCGTACTCCACCTGGCTCAGTCCCAGCGTGCCGACGCTCGGCTCGGTGATGCTCTGCGAGTCGTCGAAGGTGCAGGGCTGGAGAAACAGGTCCAGCAACCCCGCCGCCGGGTCGAAGTAGCGCATGGGCATGGCCGACGCCAGCGAAAACGGTCCGAAGTCGTACCGGTTCATCCGGGGATCGTGCCCGCAGAAGTGAAACGGCATCCGCCAGTCATTGTCCGTCAGTATCGATGCGGTCCGGGCGCCCGTCCACTGGCAACCGTGGATCACGACGTCGGTCACGGGCAGACCCACTTCTTCAGTAAAGCGGCGCGCCTGGGCTTCCATCTCCATGCGGATGCGTTCGTGTACTCCTTCGTCCAGTTCTTTCAGAAGGCGGTTGTACGTCAGCGGAAATATGTCCACTTCTATCGACATGAAGTGGCCCCGGTCCTGCCACTCCCGGATCAACTTCCCTTCGTACCGGCTTACCGGCGCGCGGAAGAAATTGTGCCTGTGCCCGTATTGCTCCGCCAGGTCCATCCCCAAAGGGGCCCCCTCCTCGCCGCACCCGTCCGACTTGAAGAACACGGCCACCCGCAGCGCATCGGGCAGGTGCCAGACGCGGGGTACGACTCCGCCGTCGTGAAGGTCCAGCAGCAACTCCCGGAGCAGGTCCTGGTGAATATCCGCCAGTGGGTGCTGCCGGGAATGCCGTTCGGCAATCCCGATCAACCCGAAGATCTGTCTGGGTCCCCGCAACGGCAGCATCTGAGCCTGCTGTTCCAGGGCCCAGGTGCCGTGCCTCAGCCGCAGCGCCGCCCCGACCGCGTCGTAGGCCAGCACAAACGCCCTGCCCCGTTCGATGCGCTTCCGGACGATTGCCGGACCGCTGCGCTTGCCCAGGTCGTCGATCAGCGCGGCCAGTTCCTCGCCGTCGCACGAGACACCGAGACCGGTGTCCCACGGGCAGTATAACGGCTCGGGCGGTACCGATAGTCCGGCGGCGGGGTGAACGACAACCCGACCGTCCATAACCGCCTCCGGTTCGTTTGCGGAAGGCTCCGAGGCCGTTTCCTTGTTGGGGTCAATCTTCTGTGTCGACACCACAGCCCGGCGCTTCACGCCCAGCATGGCCGCCAGGTCGCCGCCCGGCATCACCGCCAGCAGCCGCCCGCCGCTGCGAAGGTAGTCGAAAAGAACCCCGGAAACCCGCCGTCCAAACGCCCCGCGAAGCGTCAACACCACGGCCGCCTCTTTCAGGCGGGAGAACTCCACCTCGTCCTGCGGGAGGACCTCGAAATGAAACAGACCTTCGGCCTTGAGGATCTCCGGCGCGAAATCGTGTTCGAGGTTGTCATCGGGTTTGACGACCAGAATCGTCTTCATGGATTCAATCAGTAAGGAAGTGATGGTACGGATAAGGGTGCAGAGTCACACGGTGCGCACATGGAATTATCAACCCCCACCGCATCAGCCGTCGCCTGCCCCTTCGACAGGCTCAGGGACCGCAGGCTCAGGGAACGGGCTCGGCTTCTGCGACTCCCCCTCAAGGGGGAGTGAACAAGCTGTCGAACCGGCTTCCGCCTTGCCGGATGATCGGGACACCGCCGCTCTGAGGGACAACGTGCTCAACCCAACTCGACCTCGCGACGTTCCGCCGCGGACCGATAGATCGCATCGAGCAGCGCGTTGGTCTTCGCTGCTTCCTCAAGCGGGCAGACCGGCTGCCGTCCATCCCGGATCGCGTCGACGAAATCCTGGACGACCGGGCCGTGTACGTTGTCGTCGGGCGTCAGATCCAGCGTATCGACCTGCCGCCCTACCGTCTTGACCACCTCGCCCGAATCGTAAGGATGCCAGTATACCTTGGCCTCGGACCCGACGATCTCGAACTCGTGACGCCAGGTCTGTGAACTCCAGCTGAACGACGCCGTAACCAATGCTCCGTTCTGAAGCTTCATGACGATGCTCGAACAGTCTTCAACGTCCCACTTCTGCACCAGGTTCTCACACCGGGCGTACACCGATACCGGCATCCCCAGGAGCCCGATCATCACGTCGAACATGTGCGTACCCATATCGCTGATCGGGCCGCCTCCGGACCGCTCCCGGAAGACGCGCCAGCGTTTCGGATCGTCGGCCGCCGGGCTGAACCAGGAAAAGTAGACGATGCGCACGAGGACGATTTGGCCGAATTCACCGTTCCGGATCATCTCCCGCGCCTGGAGATACGCCGGGAAAAGTCGGCGAAAATAGGAACATCCCGCCAACCTGGTACTCTTCTGCGCCGCCTCGATGGCTCCGGCACATTCCTCGCCGGTCACGCCCAGGGGCTTTTCCACCAGCACGTGCCTGTCCGCTTTGAGGGCCCGGACCGCGTGGGGCACGTGCAGCCACACGGGCGTCGCGACGTAGACCGCGTCCGCCGACGTCTTTTCCAGCGCCTCATCCAGATCGGCGTAGACCTCGGACAGGTTGTATTCGGACGCCAGCGCGCGGGCATTTTCCTGCACCATATCGCACACCGCGACCAATTCCGAATTCGCGGCCCCCGCCAGGGCGGCGGCCACCCGCTTCCGGGCAATATCCCCGGCGCCGACCAGAAGCCACCTCACGTCGTCCATTATTCCTCCCAGGCATTAACGACGGGCGCCCACAAGGGACGCCCCTACAAATTCAACGTCGGTGCGGAACCCGGAGATCTCAATTCGTGGATGTTTCGTATTGTAGGGGCGTCCCTTGTGGGCGCCCGGATAATGGTACTATCGCAGATCCGAAATGGTCTGCTTGACGGCCCACGCGATATATTCCAGGTCCTCACAGGTCGTCCCCGGGAATACCGGCGTACTCACGACCTGATCGCAGACGCTGGCCGCGACCGGACATCCGTCGCCGTTGTACCCGAGTTCCTGGAGCGCTTCCCAGGTCCACAGCGGCGGGTAGTGCTTTGCCGTTCCCACCTGATATCGATCCTTCAGGTGCGCGACGAACGCCTCCGTGGTGAACCCCACGGCATCGGTGTCCAGCCGGATCACGTGCAGATGGCTCCCGTGATCGGGTCCGTGTCCGGCGGGTAGAATGACCTCCTCCACGTCAGCCAGCAGCGCATTGAGCCGCACCATCCGGTCTCTGCGGTCCTGAATCACCCGGTCGATCTTGGCCAACTGCGTAAGCCCGACCGCGTATTGGGGCTTGGTCATCCGGTAGTTGAATCCGACCCGCACCACCCGTGTCCCGTTTCCCCCGTAGACGTACCCGAATGTCTTCAACTGCCGGACCTGTTCCGCGAAGTCCTCGTCGTCCGTCGTAACCGCGCCCCCCTCGCCCAGGCACGTCATGTTCTTGTTGCTCTGAAAACTGTAACACGAGGCCTTTCCCCGGCCGCCGACGGGTTCGCCGCGGTACCTGGTACCAACCGCGTGCGCCGCATCGTAAATCACCGGCGTGCCCGTCTCCCCGGAAATCCGGTCGAACGCGTCCACGTCGCAGGCGAGGCCGGCAAAGTGCACCGGAATGATCGCCCGGGTCCGCTCCGTGATCTTCTCACTTACCCTCCGGGGGTCCAGATTCAGACTCACCGGGTCGATATCGGCCAGGACCACCCGGGCGCCCCTGGCAATCGCGGTCCCGGCCGTGCAGACAAAGGTAAGCGGCGTGGTGATCACCTCGTCGCCCGGGCCGACGTCCAGCGCCATCATGCAGCAGTCCAGGCCCGTACCGCAGGAGTTGACGGCAATCGCCTTCCGGGCGCCCTCGTGCGCGGCGAACACATTCTGAAAATCGTTCTCCTCGGGAAGCGGAAAGAACGTCCCATCCGCCTCGGCGACGCCGGAAAGCAGGCGGTTCACAGCATCGACGTCGTCCTGCTCGTAGACGCCTCCCATCGAGCCGAACGGCACCTCTCGAATTTCCATAAAACCGGGCGCCAGCATCCCCTCTGACCGCGGGAGAAAAACGCGCCCTGCCTCCTTTCCGGATCGTCATTATCGCACGGATTTGCCCGCGATTCAGCGGCGCCTGTCCGCGTTCTTCAAGTTAATGCCCGGTCACCTCCTGTCAAGCGCAAAGACGCCTGACGACGCCTTCGGAAAAGGGCGCCCCTTCCGGGAATTCAATACCACTTGTGGACGACGTGCCCCCGATTCGGAAACCAGATCGCGTCCACGACCATCCCCGCTGTCACGGCGAGGATATATCCCACGAGCATCCCCAGGAAGAAGGGCATCGACCGCCGGTAGAACGCCACCCCGCCCGTCTTCAGCATGATCAGCTTCACCAGCCACGCCACCAGGAGCGTGGACCCCATGCGGCGGGCAGCGGGGATGCCGGACAGCGCGAACCCGATCGGGTGCAACGGCCACCTGGCGAACCGGTAACGCATCAGATTCACCAGGACCATCGTCACGGCGCCGATCAGCAGAAACCAGTAATCGATCGCCTGCATCCTCGCCGGGTTCAGGATCTCGTTTACGGTCATCCCGTACTGCCATTCGCCTTCGTGGATGATCAGCCAGTTGGGCCGGAAATTGTAGGCGCCCACGCGGTATCCCAGCCAAATCGTGTACAGCGTCGAACCGACCACCCCCACGACAAACGCCGCGAACACCCCCCAGAAGAGCCGGTGCTTGTCCCTTCCGACGAAATCGCCCAGACGATTGATCTGAGCGACCATCGGCATGATGAAGCTCCTCGGATGGCTGACGGTGAATGACAGCAGGCCGAACGTCGCACGCGTGGACGCATTCAGGACTCCCACGCCGCCCACCAGCGCACCCGAGAGTTCCCAGGCGGACGCGGGCGGCTGGATATAGATGATACCCGAATCGGCCACGACCTTGGCCACGAAGAGATAGGCGATGAACATCGTTGGAATCAGCAGGGCGATCATCCCGGCCTCAACCCCCAACTGCGCCAGGAATGCCGCGACGTAAAGGCAACTGGCCAGAAGGCCGATCAGCGCTGCTCTATAGGAGAGCAACTCTCGACCGACGCCGGGCACGGTACCGCGAGTCCGAAGCGCGCTCCGGAAGACTTCGCGCAGGTGGCGCCGGGAGATCCAGAGCCACCAGAAGACCAGTGAAACGAACGCTCCGGCCGCCTGCCACTTGTAGGTCGTGGTGGTATAGGGCCCGGCCCCGTAGTGCGGCGACGTGGCGACGATCCCGATCCGGTTCAAAGCGCCCGCTTCGATCATGTACACAAAATCGAAGAACCAGATGCTGAAGAGCACGTCGAGGCTGGCGAAATAGGAAAAGCAGATGACGGGCGTGCTGAGGAAGATGAAAAACGGAGGATATTCTTCAGGAAGGAGGTCCCAGATAAAGCGGCCGGTTGCCGTGGGAAAACTGGGGACCATCGGGTAGAACCAGGCGATCATGTTCCACCAGAAGACGATGGACGTCAGCGCGAATCCCGCCCAGAACACCTTGCCCTTCATGAACTCCGGCAGCCACGTCTCTCCGGATCCGGCCCGCGACGTCATCTCCAGGACCGGAGCCAGCGCCGGGTACACCAGTTTTTCATGGTCGGCCCACTGGCGGTGCAGGAGAACGGAAATACAGATACACGCAAAGCCCAGTACGAAAACAGAGGAGAGCCACCAGATCAGCGGAAGCCCCCAGACGTCCCAGGGAATCGACGTCCGGCCGGGCAGCCCCTCGTAGAACCAGGACATCGCCCTGCTGTCATTTGTCGGGACCAGCCACCCCGGCAGGTGCGGATGGAGGTACTCCGCCCAGCGGTTCTCCGGCGTCGCGAAATAATACGGGGAGGCCATCATCCCCACCAGGTACCCGCTGACCCCGTAATTGGGCCCGATGGCGCTGATGACCCCCATGCTGAAGACCGTGATCCATTCCGATGGCGACAGCACAAAGGCCGCGCCGAACCTCCGGGCAAGCACTGCGCAGACCAGAATCGATACCAGGCAAAGCAACAGGACGCCCATTGGAATCTGGGCGACCATCATGTACGACCCTTTCTGGATGTACCGGGCCGTACAGGCCAGCAGGCTCATGGCCGTCGCAATGCACAGACCGATTACGATCGACCGAAGCGTCACCCGCGGTTCCGGCTGTTTCTCACGTTTCACGATGCGTTACTCATGGACTTCCTTTGCGGCCGCGACGGGGTCCCGTCAATCGGCGGTTGCGGGCGCTAACAGCCCGTTGAAAAAGTCCATCCGGACTACGGCCGGCCCTTGCGGTCGAAATACTGCGTTGCGCTCCCTCGCCGAATCGCAGGATGGGACTCGGTCGCGCGCCTTGTCTTCGCCCACAATGGCTCGGCCTCGCCTGCAGAGCGACTTTCTCAACGGACTGCTAACGGATTGATCCAGACGACGGCCCTGGTCCCCCAGTCCGTGGACATGACATCGTCGTAACCGTCACCGTCCAGATCCGCCATCCGGACGATATTCGGCCAATTGAGGTCCGCGCCGTCACCCAGCCGGGTTGCTTCCCACCGGGTGCCGTCTCCCCGCGCGTTCCTGAATACATAGACCCCGTCTCCCCCGTCGGACGGCGCCACGATATCCAATCGCCCGTCCCGGTCCACGTCTGCGACGTCGAAGGAATAGGCGTGGCCCAGGCCGCCGGCGATCTCATGAAACTTCCATACCATTCCCGGCCCGATATTCTCGCGCCAGGCCAGATACCCGTTTCGCAGACTGGTCTCGACACCGTCCATGTCGCCGTCCCCGTCGAGGTCCGCAAATCGAACATGGACCTGGGAAAGGGGTTTGTCGGAAAAGCGGGCCACCCACCGACGCACTGAATCGGGCGATTCCACGCGAATGGAATCCCGCTTCCATTCGGTCCCCTTTCCATCGGCATTGATCAGGAGAAACGGTTGGGACGCGTGCTCGGAGGCGCACACGAGGTCCACGTCGCCGTCCAGGTCCACGTCCCCCGCGTCCACGCCGATGATGGGGGGCAGGTGGACGCGAATCGGCACTTCTTCCCAGGGTTTCGATTCGCTGTCGTTCTGACGAAACCACCCCACTTTGTCGCCGGACTCCGAAATGGAGGTGACCACGATATCTTCGAGACTGTCTCCATCGACGTCCGCGACCACGGCCCTGACCGGAAGCTCCAGCGATTTCGACCTGAGGCTGAGCTTTTTCCAACCCTCGCCATCCGAAGTCTCGTATACAACCGTCTCTCCGGACAGATAACAGGGGATCACAACGGCCGTGTTCCCGCCGGCGGTGCGACGTACAACAACGGCGTCTTTCGGCGTGACCTGCCGGTCGTCCAGCGGACGGACACGAAATGCCAATCCTGAATCCGGCCGTGCGGCCAGGTTCTCCAGCCAATAGACCACGCCGTACTCACGGTCCTCGTCCGGTATCTTTTCCCCGCCCGTTTGAAAGGCCACGACAAGGTCCAGGTCGCCGTCCCGGTCGAAATCGGCAGCGTGTATACCGTAGGAATTGGTCCCAACGAAAAATCCACCGTCACCATGCCCAAGGTCGACAACGCGCCACCTGTCGGCCTCATCAGCGCCCAATCCCCTGACATTGGGGCTGAGGGCCAGAATTTCCGGAGGAACCTGTGCTTCGGCGGGAAAGGCGGCGGCGCAGGCAGCGGCCGCGACCATTCCCAGCCAGAACGCCCGGAGAACGATACGCAACATCAACGCCTCCCCGGCATCTTCGTCACGTGGATCCGTCCGCCGATCCCGCCCAGGTCCGCCGGCATCTGTCCCGAAGGACGGTCCGCGCCGGGCCGGAAGTCCGGAACCCTGACAACCCTGGACCCTTCCTCGATCGAATCCACCGCCAGGACCGCCGGCGCCATCGAGTCCATCACCCTGTACACGTCGTACGTCAGCGCCTCGCCCTTCAGAATCGCGTCGCGAAAATACATATGTACGTAGTAGTCGGCGTCGCCGTGGCCGCTTCCGCGCGCCTCCGGTGGCGCGTCGGTCCGCTGGTACTGCCAGTCGACCTCCATCCAGTCGTTCATCTGCGCGTCAGCCAGCCACAGTTTCGGCTTCTCCTTTCCGGACCGCCGCCACTCCACGCTTCCCTTCGTACCGATCATCTGCCACCAGTGATGGTCGCCGTGCGGCCTGGGTTGGTTGAATCCGTTCAGCATCCGGATCAGCGTGTCGTTCTCCGTCTTCATCAGCGCCACCTGAATATCCGCGTTGAGCATCTCCGGCGTCGTATAGCTGGGCGGCCTGGTGCTCATCGCCGTTACCTCGATCACGCGGTCGTCCAGGATCTTCAGCAGTATGCTCAGATCGTACGAAGCGGAGATGATGTACGGCAGGTACTGCGGACTGGCGGGTTCGGCCTCAGGGTGGTCGCCAAGCGCCTCAACCGGGTAATTCTTGCCGGTATTGTAATCCTGGAACCACTGATGGGTGCCGTAGTAACCCAGGTACTGACCCTCCGCGTAGGTGATCTTTCCCAGCATCCCGTCGTCCACCAGCTTCTTCCAGCCGTCCACGAACCCCCAGAACCGCGTCTGCTCCGCCAGGCTGTAGACCAGCCCCGTCCGCTCCACGTTCGTGACGATACGCCAGCATTCCTCCATCGTATGGGCCCCGGGCACCTCGGCGTTGACGTGCTTGCCCGCCTCAAGCGCCTCGGCGGCCATGGTTCCCTGCTCCAGCTGCCTCACCACCAAGCCCACCGCGTCCATCCCATCGTACGCCAGAAAATCGTAGTAGTTGCCGAATACCTTCACGTCGTCGCGATAGGCAATCTCCGCCAGCGCACGCTCCTGCAGCGGCTCGATCCAGTCGTAGATGGCCGTGATCCGGTAACCCGGGACTTTCTGCAACAGCCGGATCCAGTGCAGCCCGCGGTGGCCCAGTCCGGCAACGCCGATTCTGATCTCGTCCATAGGATTCCTCCGTCGTTTTGAATTGACGCGGGGGCATCGCTGCGCAGAAGCTGGCGCTACGAATCGTGTAAATCCCAATATATGCTTTATGCTCCTTCAGGGAACGACAAAAGCGAAACTATCGGACGCTTCATTCATTGAACAGGTGACGAGGCGCCGAACTTTCTTTCGACGTCGTCGCCGTCCACTTTCAGGATCAAGGAGGATTTCGATGATCAGTCGCATCCACAGTTTATTTGCGCTGGCGCTCGCCGCGGGCCTGACGTGGGCTTGCAGCGGTGATCGTGTGGTAACGCCGGTAATGACGGATTCCGGCGAGTCGAACGCTCGACAATCGAACGGACAGACTGGAGGCCCGCTGAGTAAATCAGCCACGGATAACGACCTGCCGGATACCGCGGTTGCCGTAAACGAGGACGTCGCACGGGCCGTGGTGGTTGCGACAATAAGGATGGGTCAGGCGCCGCTCCCTGACGTCGACGTCGGGTTCTCGCGTTCCGTCTCGGGACGGGCGATCAAAATGGAGTGGTGGGGCAAAACCGACGAGCGCGGTGAGGCCCGGGTGGAGATCCGCGCGGATAACGTGGGCGGTTACTACCACGCACGCGCGGAGCGGGACATGCAGACGGTCGGCGCCTGGTCGAGTATTCCTGTCAACGGCGGATATGTACTCAAGGTCGACCTCCCCGTCGGCGAAAAGGCAAGCGTGACCGCTTCCACGCCGGTTGACGACGATGGCCCTGCGGAACCGAAACAGCGGGGCGCCACGGTCATCAGCGACAATGCGACGGACAGGTGGGGCAAGGACGTTTTCGAGTTGAACGAGGCCGCGATAACGGGCGACACACTTGCCGTTAAGGTGTCTTACAGCGGCGGATGCAGGGACCACCAATTCACGCTGGTCGCATCGGGCGCCTTCATGGAGTCGGATCCGGTGCAGCTCAGCGTCGCTCTCGCCCACAATGCCAATAACGACCCGTGTGAGGCGTGGATCACCGAAGGCTATCTATTCGAACTGGCGCCGATCAAAGCGCTGTACCAGGAGGCGTACCGGCAGGATTCAGGCATCATCGTTCTACAACTCAGAGATGCGCCGGCCGGCGCCCTCGTCTACGAATTCGCCCGATAGGCGCATCGGGAGGCCGGCGCCCAACGATGGCGCGCCGTTCCGACAACCGCGTCAAACCGGATAGCGCTCGCAGCCCAGCGCCTGCGCAATCGCCCGGATATGAGACGGACCCGCGCCGCAGCACGCGCCGATGAAGTTGATGCCCTCGGCCTTCGCCTTCAATGCGTATTGGGCCACCTCGCTGCCCGATACGATCATCGACTCGCGAATCACCGAATTGTTGGGGCCGGCATTGCGATAGCCCTGCGGCTGATAGGCGATGGGGATATCCACCGCCTCCCGCATCGCCAGGACCCCCGGCCACATGGTCATCGAATCGCCTGAGCAGACCAGGCCGACGATATCCGCGCCCTCGTCCGCCAGGACCCTCGCGCACTCCGCCGGCGTGGCGCCGTCGTGCGTCCGGCTGCTCGAGCCCATCAGCACCATCGCGGGCACGTCGGTTTTCTTGCAGCGCGACAGCACAGCCGGGCTTCGTCCAGCCTGGCGAACGTCTCCGGTATGAGAAGCCCGGCGCCCGCGTCCACCATCCACGAAATGTGCTCGTCCCACTCCGCGCACGCCCGCTCGCGCGCCCTGGCATTGTCGGGCCGGTAGATGTACGGCCCCGTCCAGGATCCCGCGGCCGTCTGGTTCAGGCAGCCGGCGACCAGGGCTTCGCCGCCGGAAGCCTCGATGGCCAGCCGGATTGCCGTGCGGGAAATCTCCTCAAGGCGCGCACCCTCCCTGATCGGGCCGTCGTCCGGTTTGTAGCGGCGTTCGAGCTGCGACCGGCTGGTCCACCAGGTCTGCGCCTGGAGCACGTGGGATCCGGCCCGGAAGAAATCCTGGTGGATCTGGCGCAACGCGTCAGGATCTTCCAGGATCATCGCCGGCGTATCGTACCCCCGCCACCTGGCCTCGATGATCATTCCCCCGTCGCTCAGAACGACGCCTTCCTCCAGCATCTTCATTATGTCCATGCCCATCCTGGCCCTCCTGTACTCGAATCATCCCCAGGTTTCAACATATGGCCCAACGCCGCCGTGCGGCAGTCTCCTCGTCGCACATCACCGCGGGCGGAGCTCGATGTGTTTCCGTTCGCAGTCCAGCGCCTGCGCAATCGATCGAAGGAGCCGGACCACCACCCCGTCCGATCCGCCCAGGAACCGGATGTCGTGCGCGACCGCCTTCAATGCGTACTGCCCCATTTCCATCCCGTAGACGTGCATGGCTTCCCGCATGGTCTTCCAGTGCGCCCTGCACGTGCGATACCCATTCGGCAGAAACGCGATGGGCGCGTCCACCGCGTCCCGCATTTCAAGCACCACGGGCCACAGGTCCTCCGGTTCCCGCATGCCGGCCCCGCCCACGACGTCCGCGCCGTCGCCTTCCAGGACGCGCGCGCATTCGGCCGGCGCGACGCCGTCCGCCGTGACTTCATTCTCGCGAAGCGCGGGTTTGTTCAATCTTCCCTCCGGCAATGCGACGTCCACCGATACCACAACCGGCAACGCGCTTTTCCTGCAGCATGCCAGCGCCAGGCGCGCCTCGTCGAGCCGGTCGAATGAATCGCAGACGAGCAGGTCCGCGCCGGCATCTGCCAGGACTCCGACCTGTTCATCCCACTCCGTCCGGGCGCGGTCAGCGCATCCCGCGTCATCCGCCTGAAAGGCTCCCGTTGGCGCCAGCGTCCCCGCCACGAGCGCCTCCCCGCCGGCCGCGCCCTTCGCCAGCGCCACGGCCCTCCGGTTCAATGCGTCGACCCCGTCCCCGTTTCTCCGTTCTCCAAGCCCGGTTCGCGTACACCGGCCCGTAAGGGTCCGGATCACGCCGGCGCCGGCGCGGAAGAAGTCCTGGTGGACCAGCCGCACCGCGTCCGGAAAGTCCTCCAGCACGAGCGGCGCTCGATATCCCCGAAGCCTCATCTCCTCCACGTTTCCCCCATCGGCCAGCACGAAGCCGCTTTCAAGCGTCTTCAGTATGGACTCTGGCATAAAACGACTCCTCTCCTGATATCATCTCACAACAATCTACACAGATGGGCAATCTGCAGTTCCGAAAAGCGGTGAGAGGGCATCCTGCCCTCGGTACGCCGTCGTTGCAATTGTAGGGGCAACCCTTGTGGTTGCCCGGCTTGTCGCTGTCCCGGTTTTCTTTGTGTCCTTTCGTGCCGTCGTGTCTTTGTGTGAGGCGATTCTTTCGTGCAGAACGGCGCGCGACCGGCCGGTCGCCCCTACAAATTCCCACGCAGGCGTGGTTATCGCCGGTTGATCCTGCTAATCCGTATCGCTGACGGCTAATCGCTGGTTTTTCTCCCTCTCGCCCGCGGGAAAGAGGGCCGGGGAGAGAGGTCTGGGCGGTGGGGAGCGGCGGATCTTGATCTTGCTCTTCGTTTTTAGCTGACAGCTGACGGCTGACCGCTGACAGCTTGTTGACGGGTCGGGCGGAGAGGTCCATCAATGCCAACTGTGTACCCTGTGTCCCGATTGCGGGAACCAGATTGCGTCCACGACCGTGCCCGCGATCACTGCAATGATATATGCCGTCAGGATTCCGATGAAGAAGGGCAGCGATCGCCGGTAAAATGCCGTGCCTCCGATCCTGAGCATGAGGAATCTGATCAGCCACGCGACCAGAAGCGTCAGGCTTTCCAACCTGGCGAATATCGTACCTGAGAGCGCGAACCCTACGGGGTGCAGCCGCCACCTGGGCAGCCGGTAGCGCACGAGGTTCAGGGCCGTCATGATAACGACTCCCGCGAGGAACAGCCAGTATTCCACAGCCAGGATCGGCCGGGGGTTGCGCAGCGCGTCCACTGCAAGGCCGTAATTCCATTCGCCTTCGTGTAGAATCAGCCAGTTCGGTTGAAAGTTGTATCCGCCCATGGTGTAGGCCAGCCAGATCGTATGGAGCGTCGATACCACCGTACCCACCATGAACGCCCCGAAGATTCCCCAGAAAAAGCGCCTTTTGCCCTCGGGCAAAAAGTCGCCAAGGCGGTTCACCTGCGCGATCATCGGCAGCGCGAAACTCCTCGGGTGGTTGACCGTGAACGGCAGCAGGCTGGAGGCGGCGTTCGTCGACGGCTTCAGGCTGTGCGCCCCGCCCAGCGCAAACAGCGCGTAGTCCCAGGCCACCGCGGGAGGATCGACGTACACCAGCCCCGAGTCGGCGACCACCTTTGCCACGCCCACGTACGCGATGAACATGGCCGGCGTCAAAACCAGAATCATTCCCGGCTCGACGCCGATCCGCGCGAGCCATGCCACAATGTAAACGTTACAGACGACCAGCCCGATAACGGCCGTACGATAGGATATCCATTCCCCGCTGTCATCCAGGGCGGAATCTCCCGGGCGGAACGCCTTCCCGAAGACCTCGCGCAGGTGCCCCCTCGAGATCCAGAGCCACCAGATCACCAGCGCCGCGAACGCGCCCGCCGTCTGGAATTTGTAGCTCGTGAGGTTGTACGGGCCGGAACCGTAGTGCGGTGACGTCGCCACCACGCCGAGTCGATTCAGAAGGCCGGCTTCAATCATATAGAGGACGTCGAAGAACCAGATGCTGAAGAGTACTTCCAGGTTGGCAAAATAGGAAAAACAGATGACGAAGACGCTCAGGTAGACGCAGAACGGGGGATACTGTTTGGGCAGAAGATCCCACACATAGTTCATGCGTGTGTTCATCACCCTCGGAAACGTGGGATAGAACCAGTGCACCATATTCAGCCAGAAAACCCCCGACGTGAGTCCGAACCCCGCCCAGAACGCTTTTCCCCTCATGAATTCCGGGAGGACGCGCGCCCCGGTCCCGCTCCGGTTCGCCATCTCCAAAACCGGCGTCAGCGCGGGGTAGACCAGTTTTTCGTGGTCCGACCACTGGCGATGCAGAATCACCGACACGCAGACACAGGCGAACCCCAGGACGGCGATGAAAACGAACCACCAGAGCAACGGCCCCCACCAGTCGTGCCAGGGAATGGACATCCCGTTCGGGAGCCCTTCAAAGAACATGGTGATGGACCGCTGTTCATCCGTTGAGATCAGCCAGCCGGGAAGATGCGGGTGCAGAAATTCCGACCACCGGTTTTCGGGCGTGGCAAAGTAGTAGGGAGCCACCATCTGGCTCACAAGATACCCGCTGACACCGTAGGTGGGGCCCATGGCGCTGATCAGGGCCATGCCGAAAATCGTGATCCATTCCGCGGGCGCCAGCACGAACCGGCGGCCGAACCCCCGGGCAAGCGCGGCGCAGATCAGGATGGACGCCAGAAAGAGAAGAAGGCCGCCCATCGGGATCAGGCTGATGGCCATGTACGATCCGTGCTGGACGTAACGCATCGTATTGGCCAGCAGATTGACGGCAACGGACAGCCCGAGCCCGAAAACGACGGCGCGCTTCGTTACGCCCCGTCGCACGGGGTGCTGTTGCCGCGCTTCCGCCGTGCCGGCGATGGCCATGGGTCCCCCGTCCGTTTACGCGTACCGCAACCCCACGCCGCCCGTGTCCGCCGGAAGTTCGCCTGCCGTCCGGTCCCGGTTCGGGCGAAAATCGGGAACCCGCATCAACCGGCTCCCCTCCTCGATCGAGTCAATTGCCCGAACCGCCGCGGCAACCGTATCCATGGCCCTGTACACGCCGAATTCCAGGGGCTTCCCCTTGATGACCGCGTCGCGAAAGTGCATGTGCACGTAGGAATCCGCGTCGCCGTGGCCGCTTCCACGCGCCTCTGGCGGCGCGTCGGTCCGTTCGAAGCCCCAATCCACCTCCGCCCAGTCGTTCATCTGCGCGTCCGCGAACCAGACTTTCGGCATCTCGCGGCGCGACCGCCGCCACTCCAGGCTGCCCTTTGTGCCGATCATCTGCCACCAGTGGTGGTCTCCGTGCGGTCGGGGCTGCGTGTGGCCGTCCAGCATGCGAATCAATGTGTCTTTTTCGGTCTTCATCAGCGCCGCCTGTATATCCGGCTTTCGGATCTGAGGATGCGCATAGCTCGGCTTCTTCGTACTCATCGCCGTGACTTCCGTCACCCGGTCGTCCAGGATTTTCAGCAGGATGCTCAGATCGTAGGAGGAAGCAATAATCGGCGGGGTTTCGTGGGGAAACGTGGGTCTGGCCTCGGGATGGTCGGGCAACTCCTCTATTGAATATTGTCTTCCGGTGCTGTAGTCCTGAAAATACTGGTGCGTACCGTAATACCCCACGTATTGGCCTTCGGCATAGGTGATCCTGCCCAGGCGCCCATCGTCCACAAGGCGTTTCCATCCGTCCACGAACCCCCAGAACCGCGTCTGCTCCGCCAGGCTGTAGACCAGCCCGGTCCGCTCCACGTTCGTAACGATGCGCCAGCACTCCTCCATCCGGTACGCGCCCGGAACCTCGCTGTTCACGTGCTTGCCCGCTTCCAGGGCCTCCGCCGCCATCCGCCCGACCTCACGCTGTCGCACCACAAGGCCCACCGCGTCCATCCGGTCGTATGCGAGGAAATCCTCCCAGTCGATGAACGTCGCCACTTCATTTCGATAGGAAATACCGGCAAGGGCCCGTTCGTGAAGCGGTTCGATCCAATCGTAGACCGCCGCGATACGGTAGCCGGGAATTCTCTGAAGCAGCCGGATCCAGTGCAGGCCGCGATTGCCGAGTCCCGCGATCCCAATACGAATATCGTCCATTTCCACCCCTCCGTGTCCGAACCGCGACACCTGACCACAATTCAAAAAAAACAACCGATAATTTACCACAAAAAGCACAAAGGCACAAAAGGTGACGGTGTAAAAACGAGGCATCGAGGTCGTATGAATGGATGAAATTCGCCTTCACGTCCAGTGACCTCAAGTGTCCGGGACCCTTGATGTCAATTCGCTTGTGTTCTTCTGCGTATACTCGACATACAGGTCCCCGAAAAATCGCGGATCAAGGCTAATCCAGCTGAAAACGAACGTAGATGAACATCCGCACTTCAACGGCCTCCCGGTTCTGGTACCCGGGAAGATATCGGAAACGCGACAGGGCGTCGAGAGAAGCTTCGTGAAACACCTCGTGCCCTTTGAGGACCACGCTGTCCTTGACCCGGCCGTCCTTTCCCACGGTGAACTCCATCAGGACCACACCCTCCAGTCCAGCCCGCCGCGCCTCTTCCGGGTACGCCGGCTCCACCTGTTCGAGGAGCCTGGGCTTCCGTTCCACGAGGCGGGCGGGGAGGACAACTTCCCCAACCACTTCCTCGTCCCCGTAGGGGGCCGCGGTTTGAGAGTCCGGGGGCGCAGAGAGGCGTATGGACACCGCGTCGAAGTCGAGTTCGGCGGAGGCGGCGACCGTCAACTCCTCGGGAAGCAGATCGCGGCTGTCCGTTTCGAGAGGGACCGTCGGCCGTACGAGAACCGGAAGCCGCATGCCCTGCCGGGTCTCCGGCACGTCAGTTGCTTGAATGAGAATCGGATGTCTTGCGGGGGTTGGTGTGGGGAGCCTGAAGGCCGGGAATGTAAACGCTACGGCCGCGTGCAGGGCGAGCGAAATTCCGACGCACAGGGGGAAGACCTTCCGGTACTGCGCCTTCAAATCCGCTTCGGGGCGCCTGGTACGGACAATCTTTCCGGTAATCCAGGGTCTGGGAGGCAGCTGTTGTGGCATTGTACACTCCACGCTGCCTGCACGGCCGGCGTACACGAGTTCGACATGCGTCTGCTGTCCGCTCCGCGGCGGCCATCCGTCAACCACAGGCGACGGCCGGGACAGATCCGGCTGAGGCGGCATCGGGCGGGCGTCAGTTGCTATCGCGTTGCTTCCCTGACCCAGAACAGGCCTTCTTTGGTGGTCCGCTGTCCGCTGTGCATGTCCTTTACGGCCATCCGGACCCTGCGGCGCCCGGCGGCGGTCTCTCCGATATCCAGCGCCACGTAGTCCGAGACCGACGCCTCGGTCCCGGTCTGTTCGTAGCGTACTGTCACCGCCGATTCCGACCGACCCAGGACCCTTGTCGTCAGGCGCGACAGGCTGGTTCCGCTTTCGTCGGTGCTGTAGACCTCGTAAACCACCTCGTAGCGCGTCGCCCCGAATTCGTCCTTCGCGAGATTGTAGATTTCGAAAAAGACGAACACGTGCTGCCCCGCGTCGAAGACATGCGACGGCAGCGGCGTGATATTCCATTTGCCGCGGACGAACTTCGGGTCGGACCCCGGCATCGCGGCCGTCACCTGCCGCGCGACGAACAGATCGCTCAGTTTCAATCCGTCCCCGGAATAGTCTTCCACGGAAAGCTCCTGCGAATACGCCTGCAGGCGTTTCGTGTTGTGCCGCTGCACCTGCAGGGCCAGTTCGTAGTCCCCCGGCAGCACGTCCAGGAGATCCACCCGGTCCAGAAGCGCCCGGTCGCGCCGCCGCCCCGAGACCGGCACCTCCAGGTCCTGCTGCAGCGCCAGCACCTTCGTGTACCGGGCGTCCATCAGCGCGACTCGCCGATTGACCATCACGTCGTCGTCCGTATCCCCGGGGAGCGCGACATGCTCAACGGGAATGCCCACGTTGACCTGGATTTCCGTTCCGCCGTTCTTACCCCGGAACGTAACCACGTCGTAGCTGAAGTCCAGCGCCTCGAAACCCGACGCGCTGTAGTATTCCGGCTCTTCCCGCGACACGGACGCAACCCGGGTTGAAGGCGCCAGTTCCGTAAGCCGCTGCATGAGCCGCACGTAGGCCATCTGCCCCACGTGCGGGTCTTTATCCAGGTTTTTGAGATCCTGGCTGTTGACTCCGGGCACGGGCGCGTAGTCGTAGACGCCGGAGTTCCGTTCATCCGTGAACGCGACCTCCAGACCCTTTCCCACGGATGCATACACCCAGACCTCCCAGGGCACCGACGCCCAGTTGTGCCCCGTCGTAACCGGCTTCCACCCGCTCAGCCCGATCGCGAATTCGGGATCCAGATCGATGCCGGCCTCTATGGGAGAGTCTTCGAGGTCGATCAGTTGCTGCGGCGGCCCTGCGGGATTGCCCCCGGCGCCGGGATCTTCCTGATCGGGCGAAAACACCGCGAGGTCGAGCTCCTCGATTACCGCCGTCTGCAGGTCGCGCCGGATGTCCTCGCTGGGCTCGAGAAAGGAACCCAGATCCGTGCGGATCGGAAAAACGGGTCCCACGAAACTGATGCCGAGCCCCTGTGTTCCGTACAGCTGGTACGCCATATGGTCCTGCACGCGTTCGACAGCGGGGGGGACCTTCGGATTCGGCTGGATCGAGGAGGAGCGATAGTCAGGGTCCCCGTACCTGATGTACACTTCGCCGCGGCGGTCCCACGGCCACTTCTGCGTGCCGTAATTCGTCCGGGCGTACCACACCCGGCGATAGTGCTCGGCGCGGCGCATCGCGCCCCGCGAAGCCTTGAACGGGTCGCGCCGGAGCCAGAAGCGCTGGAGAAACGCGGCCCGCTTTTCGGGCGGCGTATTGCGCCAGGCCTCGATTTCATGCGGCAGCCCCACCAGCGATACGTCCCGGTAAAGCGCCTGTTCTTCCGGGTCCAGGCTTTCGACGTAAACCTTGAATGCCCGCAGGGCGCCCTCGTAATCGCCCCGCGCCATCAGTGCCTGCGCCAGCAGCGGCAGCGCGAGGTCCTCGGACATCAGTGACGTCAGGGCTTCGACTTCCCTGAATTTTTCCTTTTCCAGCAACTCACTGGCAAATGCCAGCGCCCCTTTCTGGTCCGCCGGCTTCAGTTCCAGGTATTTTTCGAAATAGACCATCGCGGCCTGAACGTCTCCCTCCTCACGGTGTGATTCGGCCAGCAGCAGGTGGGCGGGCGCAAACCTCGCATTGTATTGAAGCGCCCGGTCCGCGGCCTGCCTCGCCCCCGGGCGACCCGTCTCCTGGTAGACCCTGGCAATCAGATAGTGCGTTTCGGCATGAGTCGAATCGGCGCGCAGTGCGGCGTCCAGGTGCAGCAGCGCCAGTGCCGGGTCCGACTCCTGTTCAAGCGCCAGCCTGCCCAGGCCGCTGTGCGCCATGGCCAGTTCCGTTTCGAATCCCAACGCCCGTTCAAACGCAGAGCGCGCGCTGTCCGGGGCGCCCGCCGTAAGAAGCCGACGCCCGACCTGAGCCAGGGCCCGCGCCAGATAGGTGTGCGTCCAGGTATACGTGGAATCGGCCTTCAACGCAGCTTCCAGATGAGGCAACGCCCCTTCGGGGTCTCGTTCCAGTTCGAGGGCCACCCTGCCAAGGCCGCAATGGGCCGTGGCCAGTTTCGGATCGAATCCAACCGCCCGCTCAAACGCCGAGCGCGCGTCACCCGCCCTGCCCACCCGCAGATAGAGCATGCCGACCCGGTTCAGGATGAGTCCGGCGTGGTCGGGATAATCTTCGAGCGCACGCTCCAGCACCTTTGCCGCGGTTACGACCGCCGGTACGTCGCGTGCCTTCAGGCCGCGCAGGTACACGGCATCCAGTTCCGACAACGGCTTTCGGACGGCGGGCGCGTTATCCGGCCAGAGAACGGCGGCAATCAGCGTGCAGACCAGTAAGGGCCGTACCCACAACCGGCATCGCTCTGCCATATGCCGTCATCTCCTCGATAAACAGAAAGGCGGCCCTGTCGCGTTAAACAAAGCCGCCTAACGGGTCCACTTGAATTGCGATTCTCCGTGATCAGAACGATCCGGTCACCGAAAACCGCAGGGTTGCGCCGTTGTCGGGAAATTTGTCGAACTTCACGTAGGCGAAATCGGCCTGCACGTGATGAATGCCGCGCTGCACCCGGACGCCGGCGCCGGCGGTAACGTCCTGTACGTCGTAGCCCAGCTTGTAACCGGCCCGAAACGCGACCATGTTCCGCAACCAGAGCTCGGCGCCCACGTGCATCCGCCGTTCGACGCTGACGCTGTAGAGCGCCTCGACCGCGCCGGTCAGCGAGACGTCTTCCCCGCGCTCCCCGTAGACTTCAGCCGCCGTAGCCATGCTGAAGAAAACCGGCATCTTGCCCTTGATGGCTTCGTCCGTAAGGAGTACGAGGTCCTTTCCGAAGTTGCGCAGCGACATACCGATGCGCAGGCTCCGGTATCCGGTATGGTAGAAGGTGCCGACCGCCAGGTCGAAAACGCGGTAGTCGTAACCCCTGTCGAGCTTTTCTTCGATCACCCGCGCCTGGAATCCCACGGAGAAGCGCTCCGTAAACTGCCTGGCGTAGACTCCCCCCACCGCCCAGCTTCCGGTGTCGAGGATCCGGCCGGTTCCTTCCGGATTGAAAATGGTGGTTTCTTCGATATCGCCCGTGTTGAACGCCACCAGACTCAGGGCGAGGGCGCCGTAGTCGGTATTGACGCCGATCGCCGCGGAGTTCAACTGGGACTCCAGGAGCCACCTGGTGTTCGTGAATGCAAACTGCAGCCGGTTGCGCGTCATGGCCGTGAGCCCGGCGGGATTCCAGAATACGGAATTGACGTCGTCCGCCACGGCCACGTACGCGTCTCCCATCCCGGCTGCGCGCGCGCTTTGGGATATCTCCAGGAAGGCCGCGTAGGTCTCGCCCACGGGCGTCTGGTTGGAGATGTCGGCCAACGCAGGGGCGCCCAGCACGAGGACGCCGACAAGCGCCGCGAAGCCGATCCGATATATGCGCCTCATGGCGACCTCCTTAGCGAATGATGACCAGCTTGGCGCCCTTCACCTGTCCCTGGGATTCCGACACCAGGGACTCGACGGTGACGAAGTACACGCCGAAGGTCAACTGCGTGATGTGCGTTCTGTTGAACTGGAAGAAGGCAGCTTCGCCCTCTGTCTGCGAATCGTGGTCGACCTCGCCCACCAGGTCGCCGGCCACCGAGAAGATCCTGATCTTGGCCTTCCTGGGAACGTTCAGGATGCGGATCTTGGTTGAGCCCTCGTAGGTGTGCGGGGACTCGGGGACGTAGGGATTCGGTACAATGAGAATATCCTTTTCCAGCCGGTCCGCGCTGGCGGTGGGCACCTGCACGGGGCTGTCGGGCGCCGACCCCGTGGGGGGCAGATAGTACGTGGAAACGTCGCCGATTCCCGACTCGTAGGCCCGGACACCGCCCTCCACCGTGGCGCCCGTAACCCGGCTGGCGAAACCGGTATTGGCGCTGCCCTGGTAGGAGCGCACGGCATAGTAATACTGGAAGCCCGCGAGCGACTCCGTGTCTTCGTACGCGTATTCCGCGGAGCCGTTCGCCGGTACGTCCTGGATCATCTTCCAGAGACCCGGCTGTGTCTCGGACTGGTAGACGCGGTAGCCCGCCACGTCGGATTGCCCGGTATCGGGGTTGATCGATTTCTCCGGGTCGCCCTTCCAGGTAATCAGGTTGCGGGCGTTCTCGGAAGACGACACCCTCGCGTCCACGTCGGGAGGCTGGTTGGGTAGATCGTAACCCAGCGCATATGCCTCCTTGGCTTTGTTCAGGTGGTTGATCAGATTTGTGAACGCGGCGCCGTTTTCTTCCTTCTTGAGTTCGCTGGTGTCTCCCGACTTCTGGTAAGCCCGGAAGTTCTCCGTAACCGGCGCGGCCGCCACGTAGGCAAACACGAACTTCACCTTCTGGCCGGGCGCCAGGTCATAGGGGCCGTAGGTCTCCAACGGGGTGTAGCCCGCGGCGATGCCATGCCGCCCCTCCCACTCCCAGGTGGGGATGGGCATATACGGCATGGGGCCCAACGGGACCTCAGGAATCGGGAGCAGCGGCACGCCCAGGTTGGGATTTCCCGAACCCCTGCTCGGGCGTTCCAGAAGCGGCTCGTTGAAATAGGACGGTTCCGGCGTGCTGACCAGCATCCGGTAGAGCGTCTCGTGGTTCATCTCATTCGGGTTCGGTTCGTCCGTGAGTAACCCGACGGCGGCCGCCGCGCTGGACGGATACCGGTACAAAAAGTGGAAGAAGTTGTACGAGAACGGCTGCTCGGGAACCTTCGGCGCCTCGTAGGTCTCCGGATCGCCCACGAACCCGTCCGTGGGATCCACGTCGATCGGGGCCTTGCCGATCCATGCCGGGGACGTGATGTCCCCGACGCCGATAAGACTCGGGAACGTGCACTGCGCGCACCTGTGTTCGGAGCGGTACGGATCGCCGATATCGTCCGCCAGCGGCCCTGTCAGGCAGAAGTTGTCCCAGTCGTACTGGTACGTCAGCCGGAGGCCGCGCGCGGATGCCGGACCGTCGTAATTGGGCGCCTCCGTATACTTGATTTTGTCGTCCTGGGAATTGTCCAGGGGTCCGAAATTGCTGCTGCACCCGTCTCCCGTGCCGTAGTCGGAATAGTACGCCCTGTAACTGACCCGGGAGACGCCCGCGGATGACGGCAGGAACCGGTGATGGAAGGAAAAATAGACGTTCGTGAGATTGTGCCCGCCGCCGGCGAGGTCGGCCGCGCGATCGCCGTCGGTATCTCCGGTGTTCTCGAACACCCACTCGGTGATCACGAAATCGTCGTATTCCGGGTGGTTCCAGGCAAAGGCCGCCTTCTCACCCGTAATGCCCAGTCCGGTGGTCCACTTGCTCAGAACGATGTCTTCAGGAAAATTGTCGGTGGAAACGTCGTTGTACCGGCCGATGCGGTAATTCAGGATTTCCCTGGGTTCCAGCGCATCCAGATCCACGCCGGTGCCGGGCCACCAGTTGGCCATCGATCGCCCCGAATTGGGGCTGACCACGTCGCTGCCCAGCCCCGCGTACCTGCCCCTGAAGTCCACGCTGGGATCCACCGCCATCGCCACGACGTCTTCGCTTTCTTCCATCGCCGATATGAGGGGGTTGGCCCAGCTCACCGCGGCCTCGCCGTTCACTTTGGTGGCGATCCACCATCCGTGGCCGCGGCCGTTGTGCGACGTCAGATCCACGTGCATGCTCCCGGCGCTGCGCTGTTCCCCGTAGTAGGCGGAAAAGTCGTTCGTTCCGCCGCTCCCCCAGCTGATCAATGCGAACCCGGGATAGGCCAGATCCAGATAGAGGCCGGCGTAGTTCCCTTCCACCGGCCGAGCCCCCTCGGCGCCCGTACTGAGAAAGCTGTGCCAGAGGGTGCCGCGCGCGAGGTGCCGGGGCGTCAGCGATTCACCGGCCAGGTTGGAGACAGTCGCCCGCTGGGCCTCGGCCGGACGCCAGAACGCGCCTGCGATCAGGAGTGCGCCTGTAATGATGGTTATGCGTCTCATTGATTTTCTCCCCGCCTGTTTGCGCCGGGGCAGCCGCGCCGCCCCGGCGTCAGATACATACCTAGAAACCGATCCGCAAGCCCGCATTCACGTACCTCGGCGTTCCGCCGCGCCTGAAATTCGAGTCACCGTATTTCAGGTAGTTGGTGTCGTTGGGTGTGGGCTTCTTCAGGCCCCAGCGCACGTAGTTGGAGCCGGAGGAGCCGTCGTAGAACGTGTTGAACAGGTTGAACACCTCCGCGTACAACGTGGGGGTGGTCGTCCCGATCCTGAACGACTTCTGGAAGTTGAGGTCCGTCCGTACGAAAATCGGACGGTTGCGGACGGTCTGCACGCTCGTCCCGGGCAGGGTAATCTGGAACTGGCGCCCGTTGTCCAGCCGCCAGACCACGTTGGCCTGGATGCCGCCCAGGATTTTGGCGCCGCCGATTTCTTCGCCCGGCCCCCAGTCCATCGGCGTGGACCAGAGGAACTGGAAGGAGGCATTCGTGGTGGGCGGCTGCCCATTGAACGCGTCCACCTGACGCCAGACGTCCTCGAACCAGAGGTTCTGCATCTCCTGCTTCTCTGATTCGCTCAGGCCGGGATATTCGCTCCAGGGACGTATCGCATCGAGCCGGTTCGTTCCCCACCCCCCGACGAACGTCGTTCCGTCCTGCAGTTTCTTTCGGATCGCCTCGTTCGCCCTGTGGCCGATCGTCCGGATTTCATCGTCGGTCAGACGAACAATTTCGTCATTCGCATCGACCGTGAAGTATTTCGCACTGGCAATGAAGTTGGAGTCCGGAAACGTCGTAACCTGAAGCTGCGAACCGCCCGACCAGTTGAAGAGCACCCAACTCACGTCCAGACCCACCCGGAATGAGAAGTTGTTGGAAAATGCCTTCGTGAAACCCATCTCGATACCCTTGGTTTCCAGGCGGGCGTTGGGACCGCGGTGACCCACGTAGGTAAGGGTCTGCACCGGATCGGAGAACCGATGCACCCCCCCCGAACCAACCCGTTCGGTCCGGCGGTAGTAGGTGGAAAGCTCCATCACGAAGTCGCTGACGAAGTTCCACTCCCCGGTCACTTCGAACTCGGCCGTGTTCGGCAGTCCACCCGGATTCTGGTAGCCGCCGTCGAGCCGCCACTGCCCGCCCCCGATCCAGTTCAGATCGAACCAGACGTCGTCCAGTTCGGGGTGGTTCTGGGCGTCGGACGTGGTCCAGGGTTCCAGCCAGAGCAAAGAAAATTGCGGGGGCTTGTAGTACACACCGTATGAGTACCGCACGGTGGACCGTTCGGTGATCGGATGGGACAGACCGATCCGCGGCGACAGGCTCGTCATCGGCCGCGTCTTCGCCAACGGCACCCGCCCGGTGCGCCAGGCCTTGTACGTCCTCCAGCCCGGCAGTGCCTTCATAAAGCCGGATAACGTCCGCTCGGGCCCGCCCCAGAAGCTGTCGAAGCGCAGGCCGGCGTGCAGCACGAGGCCCTGGAACTCCAGCTTCTCGTCCACGTACGCAGCCAGCCGGTTCACGGTATACCGCTTGCCGGGTTCGCTGTTGCCGGCCATGATCTTGAGGGTGGCGTTGGTCGCGCTGGACCGGTTGTAGTCCCAGTTGAGATTGCTCATGTTCTGAAACACGAATCCGGCCTTGAAGAGATTTCGCCGGGTGAGCTGACCGGTGAAGTCGTACCGCAAGCTGTACCGGTTGTTGTCTTCCACCACGATACGCCTTCGTTCCCGATCTATATTGAATTGGCCCAGCTTGTCCCTTCGCCACGAGGTTGTCGTAGCGTCCACGTCTTCGCCCGGATCCGTCTTCGTGCCGTAGTACCCCACCTGGAATTCGTGAAACATCCTGGGGTTGATGCTCTGGGTGCCCGTTACGTAGAAGATCCGGTTGACCCGGTTCTGCTGATAACCGGTCGTGCCGTTGATGAGGAAGAGATTGCCCCCCACCGAACGATTGGCGTCGCCGAAGAACGTGGGCTCGTTGGACTGGTTGAAGCCCACCTTGACCTTGAGGTTCGGCGACGGGGTGAAGCTGATTTTTCCGAAGACGCTGTGCTGCCGCAGCCCCGTCAGCGTGGGCGCGGGCAGGCTGATCTTGGCGCGGCTGGTCTTCCCGCTCACCACGAACGTGGCGTTCTCGCCCAGAGGACCGCTGACCCATCCCTCCACGAAGTGGCCGACGGAACTCTCGTAGTCCTGCCTGACGTGGATCTGCTGTCCGGTTTCCGGATCCTGCTCGTTCACCCATTCGGGGTTGTTCCACTGCAGCCTGTCGCGCCAGTACCCGTTCGCCCCGCCGCGCTGCCCGGGCGTGGCGTCGTACACGTTGGCGCCGCGGTGCCGCTTTCCGGGCAGTTCCACCCGGAGGTCGAGGCCGCCGCGGTAAATCCGCGTGCCCTCCCTGCTGATGATATTCACCACGCCCGCGGGCGACGAGGCCTGCGAGGCGTCCGCTCCGCCCCTGACCAGCCCCATCTCCCCGACGGCGGTTACCGGCAGGTTCGTGTATTGACGGACACCCGTCTGCTGCGACGTGTCCAGGTTCATCAACTCGATGCCGTCGAAGGTCCAGGTCTGCGCGGCGCGCATCGAATAATAGCTCATATGCCGGATGCGCACGCCGTTGCCGGGACTGTCGTTCACGTTCGTACCCACGGCGTACTGAAGGTGCTCCCTGACGCCTCTGATGATGGGGACCTGTTCGATCTCCTGCGAGGATATCTTCGCCTCGCTGGACGTCCGGTCCACCTCCACCAGTGGCCGCTCGGCCCTCACCACGATTTCCGCGGCCTCCAGCGCCGATTCCCGGAGCGTGAAATCGGACACCGTCGTCAGGCCCGCGGCCACCTTGACCCGCTCCCGAATCACCGCCTCGTAACCGACAATCGATGCCTTCAGGGTGTATAGCCCGGGCTCGACACCGATGATGACGTAATACCCTTCGCTGTCGGACGTCGCTCCGAAGCGCGTCCCTTCCACCACGACGTTGGCTCCGGGCAGAGTTTCGCCGTCCGCGTCGGTCACCTGTCCGGTAATCTTGCCGTAGAAGGTCTGGGACTGCGCCGGCTCCGCCAGCAGGCATAGCGCCGTAATGATGCCCAAAACCAAGAATCCACGCCTCATACGCCAACTCCTTAGCTGATAGATCCGTGTAAGATCCGACCGTCGTACTCTCCTTGTCTTGCGATCCTCTCCATAGGCGGTGCTCCCTGTTGACAAACCGGTTGAAGTGGATTCAAGCAGTCTTAAGCGGAGCTCCGGAGACGGATTCATTCGCCCGCGCCGAAGTCCCCCGCGAAGCTGACAAAGTCCTGGAAGTTGATGGTGTCGTCTCCGTTCAGGTCGAAAACCGGATTGAATTCCGGGTCGCCCCGGCTCCTTCCGAATGCCGCGGCGAAGCTTGAAAAGTCCGCAGAGTCGACCTTGCCGTCCGCGTTGAAGTCGGACCGGTGCCGCGAAGTCACGGGAACGCTGCTGAACACGCCCGGATTACTCAACGACAGGATCCGGCCCGGCGCCGGGTCGCCGGCCCGCCATGCGCCTGCCGGATCGCCGAGTTCCATGCCGTTCGTGAATCCGTCCCGGTCCGAGTCGAGCAACGCGAGGCTTGGCCCCCACACCACGTTTCCGGAATACCCGGCCTGGGACAGAAACCCGCTCTTTATCGTCACTCCGAAGGCGTTCAGAGGACCCCCGCCGCCCGTGTACGTGTGGCAACTGGCGCAGATCTCGTCGCTTTCGTCTATGGCTTCATGCGTCGACTCCGAAAGCGGAATATCGAGCCTCGTGGTTGTTCTGCCCCGGTCGACGTGGCAGGTGCGGCACCTGGCCGCGTTGGCGTTGGGGACCTGGTACACCCGTTTGGGCCGCGCCTGAGTTTCCGGGCGGACCACGAAGACGAGGATAAGAATGACCGCTGCGGTCCGGATTCTCATTTAACGCATAAAGTATTTGACGCCGACCATCAGGTTGAAACTGAAAATCGGAAACGTCTTCTTCAGTTCCCAGTCTTCATAGGGCCTCAGCTCGCCCATCGATACGTTCCAGCGGACCCTGAAATCCACGAGGAACTGATCGGAGGTGCGGCGGTAGAAGCCCAGCCCTGTGTTGATGGACAGCGCCACGTCCTCGCCCACCGTCGATTCCACCATGCCCTGCGCATCCGTCCTGATCTGTTCGCCCACCTGCCCCGGCCAGATCAGACCCGATACCTCGTGGGTATACCTCAGGAAGCCGATGCCGGCCGCGATGTACGGAACGCTTTGCCCGGTCTGATCGGGCTTGAACGTGCGCAGTCCGTTGACCACGATGCCGCCGATCCACATATTCGCCTCGGCGCCGGGACTCTTTATCCTGGTGCCGTTCGCGGCGCCGAGACCGTTGTGCCAGGTGAACTGGCGGTCGGACAGACCGGCGTCTGAAAGCGGCGAGTACGTCACTTCCACTTCCGTCATCGTTCTGTCGGACACCTGGTACGTCAGTTGCCCGATAAACGCCGGCGAAATATTGTACCAACCCTTGAGCGGCCCGGCCGGACGCAACATGGATCCGTGGACGCCGAGCGCGTAGCGCAGGTCCTGTGCATGCGCGACGGACGCAACGCCGAGTCCGAACAGAAGAAACGCGCCCAGGACCGGGACGAGCGCCAATCTGAGAATGCCCGTTGCCTTCATCACTTCGGACCTCCTTTCCGAACTACGACCGTGTGACAGCCGGAAATTTCATGAAATCTGGATTCAGTTTAAACCGCATCGGAACGCCAACAAGTCAATCTATACATTGCACCAATACATAATAAAAGGCGGGTTTTACAGAAATACAAAGAGAAAATCGACCGTTTTTAATAGGTTGAATTAGAAATATAAAAGTAGGCCTGCATGAAAAGAACGAACTTCGCCGCTCTGATGGTTTTTGTCTGTGTCTGTTGGAGGTCCTGAAGTATCTTTTGCGATGACGGATCCGTGTCCTCACGCGATGACATTTCACCATTCTCCAGATGACTCATCCCATCTCGTCACGTTTTGGGAGCTGCAAAAAGGAACACGCCGCAGGCATCGTTTTGGAGAGAAAACGAATGATGGATTTTGTGTTATAAAGGTCTTTTTTTTTAATCAAATTATTATTTTTCTTTTATTTATGCCCTTTTTCTTTCTCGCCAAAGAAAAAGGGCCAAAAAGAAAGGCGCCGCTCAAACGCCGCGGGGCTGCTTTTCCGCGAATACCCTCAGAGGTAAGAACGAAAGCCGTTGTCCTGCGTTCAGTGCAGGCAGTACCGGGCTATGTTGCTGGACGGATTCGCGCGGAAAAGCCCCTGCCCCCCTGACCGGACACGCTGCATGTGATTTTGTAGGGGCAACCCTTGTGGTTGCCCAAATGGCGGTGAAGATATCGGTGATTCCCGACGCTTATCCTTAAACAGGTACCGCTTTTGGCTGACGGCTGAGAGCTGATCGCTGAAAGCTGCTCTAAACCTGGAAACCACACCGTTTACATACGCGGAGCCACTCCAGAGCACTCCCAGAGCAGGGCGCGTTGTTCCGTCCCGGACCGATTTACGTTATCCATAGGGGCAGGCAGGCCAACGTATCAGGTGAGTCCTGTGAGAGTATTCGCGCCATGCATATCGCAGGCCCCGCGCTTTGTGTTCTGTCCTGGAAATAGATTGCCGTAATTCGGCCGCCGAGTCGCACGGCTCGCAAGGCGCCTGAGCGAGGCGACCTGGGCAAGGTCGGCGAGGGAAGGCAACGCAGCCAGACGGGATGAATCGGCGGATGAATGGCAACATATTTCCCGGACGGGACACGTACGGCGACTTTTGGTTCCTTTTGGTCGCTTCAAAAGGAACACGCCGTAGGCAGGGAATTTGAGGAGAAGGGGATTTTTGGTTTTGTTTTTGATCTTGGCTGAAGGCTGACCGCTGATGGCTGACAGCTTGGTTTCCTGAAACGCAGGAGAGGACGGATTTGATGGAACGGGATGACGGACGCGTTCTGAAGGCGCGTTTATCTCTTGCGATTGTCTTCGCCGCAGCGCTGTTCCCGGTTGTTACACATGCGGCAACGGAGATACCGCCCGCCGCGCGGCAGGCGCTGGAGTCCGGGCTTGAACACGCCGGTAAGGGCAGGCTGGAAGACGCGTCACGGGAAATGGCGCGGGCCGCTGAACTGGCGCCCGAATCGGCTCAGGTCTGGCACAATTTCGGCATCCTTCGCGCGCAGACGGGCCGGCTGGACGACGCCGCGCAGATGCTGGAACGCGCGACGCGGCTGGAGCCGGATTACCGGCACACCCACCTCGTCCTGGGCGCCGTCTATCAGCGCATGGGACGGCTGCAGGATGCGGGACGCGCGTATCAGCGCGCGGCGGACCTTGCTCCGGACCTGCCGGACGCGCACCGGGCCCTCGGACTTCTCGCCGTTGCGCGCAACGACCTCAACGCGGCGGCAGCCGCATTCAGGCGTGCCGCGGCACTGGCGCCGGGCAGCGCCGAACTTCAATACAGGTTGGGCGCCGTTGAGTTGAAGCTCGGCAACGGCAGGGAGGGCGAAGCGGCCCTGAAGCGGGCCGTCGCCCTGAAGCCCGACCTTCTGCCGGCCTGGCTGGAACTGGCGGCCTATTACAAACACCAACGCTTTCTGGACCGGGCGCTGGATGCATACCGCCGCGCCGCCGCGCTGGACCCCGCCTCTCCCGCCGCCTGGCTTGGGGTGGGGGACGTTGAAGCCGCCAGTGACAACGCTTCCCGTGCCGCCGACGCCTTCCGGAAGGCGGAAAAAGCCGATCCGTCGAACCCCGACGCGCCATTCCTGCTCGGACGGTCGCTGCTGGTCCTGGGTCGGACCGTGGACGCCGTACCGGCGTTCAAGCGGGCCATCCGGCTGGCGCCCGACTTCGCGGACGCGCTGTCGGCGCTTGCGGAGGCATACGCCCTCCTCGGGAAGGACCGGAACGCCGTGGACGCGTACCGCGAGGCCGTGCGGTACGCGCCGTCACACGCGGGCGCATGGTTCGGGATGGGTGACGTTCTGCTGAGGATGGGCAGTCCGGCCGAAGCGGAGGCGGCATTCCGGCGGGTGGTCGCGCTGGACCCGGATCACGCCAGGGCGCGCTACGGCCTGGGACGCGCCGTCATGCTTCAGGGGCGTATCGAGGAAGGAAGACGGGAACTGAAGGAATTCGAGCGGCTGTCCAGGGAAGGACACACGCTGGACGTACTGGAGCGGGCGGTTCTGCGCCAACCGGAAGACCCCGAACTGCACGATCGCCTGGGTCGAATCTACGCTTCGAAGAGGCGGATCAGGGATGCGGCCGCAGCGTTCGGCCGGGCCGCGGCGCTCTATGAGCGGGCGGAAAGAATCGAAGCGGCGCGGCGGGCGCTGAAGCGCGTCCTGGCGCTCGACCCGTCGGACGAAGCGGCCCGCGCGAATCTTGCCCGACTGGAGAAGAATTGATCGTCGCCGGCGCCCGGCCGCCGAATCCGCTTCAGTCAACCCGCGTTCACGGTGTCAATCGTCCGTAGAACACCTCGTTGCTGTTCTGCTCGGAAGGCCCCGTCCAGTAGCAGTCTATATAGGGCGCGTGGGTTCCGCCGGCACGCGTTGTATTGGTAAAGAAGTGCCAGAACCGGGACGGCATTTCCAGTTGAACGGGTTCGCTGATCCGGTCCCAGCGTCCGTCTTCGCCCGACGCGTACCAGACCCCCTCCGCGTTGCTTCTGCCCCCCCGCGTCAGGAAGTAGTGGAAGCGGCCGTCCGGCCCCTGGTAGATCCGCCCGCCGTTGAAGTTGCCCAAACAGAAGTGTTCGAACGGCCCGCCGGGTTCGCCCACCGCGTGGTAGAGCAGGCTGTTGGCCGGGTCCTGACCCCGCCCGGCCCAAACGGTAGTGGCCAACTGCCGGTTTTCATAGTACGTCAGGTGTATCCGACCCTGCATATCCATCATCAGGTCCTGGTGATCGGTGGTTCCCCTGGCGCGTCCGTCGAAGGTATCGGACACGTCGCTGATGACCGTCATTCTCCAGTCTTCCGGGGATTCGAACACGTCCGGGCAGTAGTAATAGTAGGCCTTCAGGACAGGATAGATGCCGCGTGGCGTCTCGGTCACACGGATCTCTCCGGTCTCCCGGTCCCTCAGCTTCACGGTCTGGTTCGGAAACTGCTCGCCCCTGAGGAAATAATCGTCGCTGGAAATCGAGTGCGCCTCGGCGCCGTTGAGGATCACGAAGTTGTAGCCGCGGTTCTGTTCGTGCGTCACGCTGCCCGATACCGCCGGACGATAGCCTGTTTCCGGGTCCAGGACGTACCAGGTCATGGTTGGCAGCCCGCCGGCGACAAGAATCCGTCCGGCGGCGTCGATCGACGCGCAGAAGCGGCTGTCCGCGGTGGCGTATTCCTGAATCGTGAACCTGTCGACCTGGCCCGGCGGATCGAAGATGGCGTGGTAACTGGCACGGTCACCCGCGATCACGTGCAGCCGCCCGGCGCGGTCGACAAGCAGGTTGCCGTTCTGCGGCACCGGAGGCAGGGGGTCGCTCGCCTCCCACCGCCCGCGGTCGACGCGCCGGAACACCACAAGCGTCATGTCGTCGCGCCAGCTCAGCGCATAGACGTCCTCGCCCGAACGGACGATGTTGGACTGGTTGTATCCCCAGCAACTCGCGCCGCTGCCCCCGGTCTGCAGGTGGCCCGCCGTGTCCGTGATCATCTCCACTTCGAATCGCGGCGACTCCGGCTGCGCAAGGGTCACGTGGACCCGTTCCGGTTTCATTCGATTCCTCCTTCCGTGAGAAAACATGCGGCCCGATGTCCCGGCTCGACCTGCATCAGTTGCGGCGTCTCCCGACTGCACCGGTCCATTCGGTAAGGGCACCGCGGATGGAACGCACAGCCCGACGGGGGATCGATGGGGCTCGGCACTTCCCCCTCCAGGATGATCCGCTCCGACTGCGCGTCCGGGTCGAGACGCGGCGCCGACGACAGCAGAATCTGCGTATACGGATGGCGGGGTCGCCCGTACAGCGCTTCCGTCGGGCCGACCTCTACGAGCTTCCCCAGGTACATGACGCCCACGACGTCCGAGAGGTGTTCGACGACTTTCAAATCGTGAGAAATGAACAGATACGCCAGGCCGAAGCGTTCCTGCAAGGATTCCAGAAGGTTCAGAATCTGCGCCTGGATGGAAAGGTCCAGCGAGGAGACCGGCTCGTCGCAGATCACGAATTGCGGTTTCAAGGCCAGGGCGCGGGCGATCGCGACGCGCTGCTGCTGCCCGCCGGAGAACTCGTGCGGAAACGTGTCCGCCAATCGTTGCCCCACGCCAACCAGGTCGAGCAGCCGGCCCACCTCTTCCTCACGCTCCCGCTTTGTGCCCACCCGGTGGATCTTCAGGGCGTCCCCCACGATGGCGCCCACGCTCATCATCGGATTCAGGGACGCCAGCGGGTCCTGAAAGACAATCTGCATCTTCCGCCGCAGCGCGCGCAGTTCCCTGCCGGAAAGCGAACACACGTCCCGTCCTTCGAAATACACCCGTCCTTCGGTGGGCTCGTGCAGTCGCAGAACCGCGCGGGCGAGGGTCGACTTGCCGCTGCCGCTTTCTCCGACCAGCCCGAACGTCTGGTTACCGAGGACCTGAAACGTCACCCCGTCCACGGCCCTCACCACGTCCCGGCCCTGGTGGAAATGCATCTTCAGGTCCACAACCCGCAGCAACGGTTCTGACATAGCCCCGCTCGTGAATGCATCGTCGTTCCGGTATGGAGATCGGGAATAGGGTTTGAAACCCGAGCAGACGCGACGTATATTGGACCGGCATCGTCGTGCGCCCTGACGCGTACACGTCATCCCCGGCACGACGACGAAAAGTAGGCCCGGGTACCCCCGGATGCAAGCAAATTCAGGGCCTTCGGATCCTGAGGACACCAAAGGATCGACGCGACTGCGTTCGCACAACGGATCGATACTGAAAGGACCGTCTCATGGCCGTAGATATCACGCTGGCGAACGAAATCCGGGTGCCGCGCCGGGGAGAGTGGCTGTGCAGGGGACTCCCGTTTCCGGAGGGTTCTCTGACGGATTCCGCGAGGCTGACGCTGAAAGACGAGACCGGCCGGGTCCTGCCTCTCGCTTCGGAAGTGTTGGCCCAATGGCCGGACGGGTCCCTGAAGTGGGCGCTGCTTCAGTTTCCGGTACACTTTGACCGCAATGGACGGAAGCACTATGCGCTGACGTGGGCGGACAACTCGCCCGAACCCGATACGGGTCCCGGGATTACGATTTCAAAAACCGGGGCGGGAATCGAGGTCGACAACGGCGTTCTGCGATTTCTGCTTCCCGCTTCCGGAAAGGCGTTTCTGGTCGACTGCAACAGGAGAGACAGGGCCTGTATCCGTGCGGTCAGCGCACAGATGGAAGACGAAGCGGGCGTCGCATTCTCGAGCTGTCTGGAAGGGGAACCCCGCATTGAGAGATCCACCGGGAAGATGCTGGTGGTAAGCAGGAAGGGCACGCACCGTGACGCGGCCGGTCGAAAGCTGTTTTCACTCGTTTTCCGGATTACGGTATTCGCGGGCGCCGAGGACCTGGAGGTGGAGTACCAGTTCATCCACGATGAGCCCTACCGGGACGTTCCGGAACGGCGGAAACTGGCCCAGGGGATCGGTACCCCGAGCGTGGACCTGGAAAGTCCCCGTCTGCGACAACTGCGGGCGGTGCGGCTTGTCGTTGAACACGCCATCGGCGGCGCAAACGAATTCGCAACCTGTCCGATTGCCACGGTTGGGAACCAGGGCTTGATCACGTCGGCCCGGCCGATTCGGGGCCTGTTGACCGACGCCCCTCGTACGGCCATGTACGATGCCATGATCGACGCCGACGTGGACGACGGCGAGACACAGATCGGCCGGTCCCACGGGTGGGTTTCCGCGGGGGACGGCGAAGGCGGGATCGCGGCCTCGGTCCGGAAGTTCGTCCAGCAGTGGCCCAAGGGATTTTCCGCGGACACCGAAAAGATAGTCCTGGATCTCTGGCCCGGAGACGCTGGTCCACTCCCGATCTTCCAGGGACAGGCCAAGTCGCATCAGGTGAAGCTGCGGGCGTACACCGGCAGCGCGACCCAGGCCCGGCTGGCGGACTGGCACTTCGCGTATCAGTTTCCCGTGGTTTTCTCTTCTCCGGACTGGTTTATCGACTCCGGCGCGGTCGGGCCCGTGTTCCGCTATCAGCCAGGGAAATACAAGGGCATCGAACAGAAGTTCCGCCTGGAATTCGAGCAATTCCTGGGATACGACCGGCGCCTGGGGATGATGGACTACGGCGACTACGAACAGCTGATGAGCGCATCCTGGGGACGCGTGGATTTCATGGCCAACTGTGAACACGACTTCGGCCAGACCGTATACCTCCAGCTTGTTCGCACCGGCAATTACCTCTATCTCGACGCCTTCGAATCCGCGATCCGGCACGTGATGGACCTGGACATCATCCACTTCGACGATCACTTCGACGAGCAGGGGGGATGGACCTCACACGGCGCCTACCACGTGGGGGCGGACGGGAAGCCCAACTGCCACCTCTCGCACATGTGGGCGGAGGGATTTCTATCGTATTACTACTATTGCGGGTATACGCCGGCGCTGGAATCCGCGCGCGGCGTGGCGGATCTGATCTGCAGGAAGGTGGCGGCGGGCGGCGGGCGGCGCGGCGCAAGGGACCGGGGGTGGCCGCTGATCGCGCTGTGCAGCGTCTATCGGGCGACGGGGGAAGCGCGGTACGCGGAGGCCGCGGAGACGATTGCGGCTTCTTTTTCAGAGGGACCGGACCCGCTGGAACCCAACGGCGGCTGCAGCGGCGGCTGGGGCCCCATCCCGTACCAGCAGGCGGTGATGGGCAGCATCGGCGCTACCGGGCTGGCATACCACTACCAGACCTTCGGAAATCCCCTCAGCAGGGACTCGTTCCTGAGGTTGTGTGACTTTCTGGCAAGCGAGGACGTCCGCACGCCGGAAGGGCTCTATCTGTCCATGCCGGGAAACGAGACGCCGATGAGCTACATCGGTTTTTCCGCGCTCCGGGAAAGTATCGGCTACGCGTGGGAACTCACCGGTGACGAGAAGTACGTGCACGCCGGTCTGCGTGACATGGAGATGAATATGATTTCGACCTTTCCATCCGTAGGTCACTTCGAAAAGACGAGATTCGGCTGCGAGGTCGTCCGCGCGACCGGCGACTCCATCAGCGTCATCTGGCGAGATCTGCTTCGATTCTTCGACTACGCGGACCGGGCGGGGCTGCTACGGGACTTTTGACCTCAATTCGAAAAAGACAACCGTAAATTTACCACAAAAGGCACAAAAGGTGAGGGTGCGAGAACGGGGTTTTGAGGTCGTTCGAATTTATGAAATCTCCCTTCACGTCCAGAGACCTCAAGTATCCGGGACCATAGACGTCAGTTCGCCTCTGTTCTTCTGTAAATATTCGACATTCAGGTCCTCGAATAATTGCGGATCAAGGCTGACTACGCGAGATGCTAACTCACCCTTCGTGGTGCCAGCAATAGACGGAGTGGTTGTCAGATATCCGGGTCATACCGGGATGCTCTTCCCGGCACCGGTCCGTCGCCCGGGGACAGCGCGGATGGAATCGGCATCCGGACGGCGGTCGGGTCATGTCGGGCGGTTGCCCGGGGATGGTATCCAGCCGCCCACGGACCATCTTCGCGTTTTCCAGCAGCCCGATGGAGTACGGGTGCCTGGGGGAATTCAGAAATTCACGGGTGGGCGCAATTTCCGCAACTCTGCCCGCGTACATCACGACGATCCTGTCGCTGAACTCCACCGCCAGGCCGAAATCGTGCGTAATCAGCACGGTGGACATCCCATACGACGCCTTCATCCTGTTCAGCAGATCCATGATCTGCGCCTGCGTCGTGACGTCCAGGGCCGTGGTGGGTTCGTCGGCGATCATCAGCTTCGGCTCGCAGCTCAGCGCCATCGCGATCATCACGCGCTGCTTCATCCCTCCGGACAGTTCGAACGGGTAGTTCCGGTACCGCGACGCCGGCGCGGGAATGCCCACCTCTTCCAGCAGCGACACCGCGCGTTCGAAGGATTTCTTCCTGTCGGCCCGACCGTGCCACAGAACGGGTTCCGCGATTTGCGGACCGCTCCGCATCGTGGGGTTCAGTGACGTCTGGGGGTTCTGAAAGATGAACCCGACGTCGTTGCCGCGAATCTGCTGAAGCGCCCTTTCGTCCAGTTCGAGCAGATTCCGTCCTTCGAAGACCACCTCGCCGGCCTCGATCCTTCCCCGTCCCCCGATCAGCCTTACAACGGACAGCATGCTCACGCTCTTGCCGCTGCCGCTTTCCCCGACGATCCCCACGCTCTCCCTTTCCCCAACCTCGTACGAAATCCCGTCCACCGCCCTCACCACACCGTCGCGGCGGTAGAAGTACGTCTTCAGATTGCGGATTTCGAGGAGCGTGGACACGAACCCGTCTCGCACAGAGGGAAGGACTTACTCTTTGGGATTGAACGCGTCGTTCAGCCCGTCGCCCAGATACGTAAACGACAGCAGGGCGAGCGCAAACGTGGCGGCCGGCCACGTGAGCTGATAGGGAAAGGCCCTGAAATTCAGGCTTCCCACCTGGATCAGGACCCCCCAACTGGGCCGGGGAGGCATCACCCCCAGACCGAGCAGGCTCAGCGCCGACTCCGTCATCATCAGGCCGGGAACCATAAACGCGATCGCGACGATCAGCGGGCCGAAGGCGTTCGGGAGCACGTAACGCCGGATCGCGTACCGGTGTGTCGCCCCGAGCGCGCGCGCCGACTCCACGTATTCGAGGTTCTTGATGGACAGGACCTGGGCGCGCATCAGCCGGGCGAACCCCACCCAGCTTGTGGCCGCGATGGCGATGAAGATCGTCACGATGCCGCGGCCCAGGACGGACACCAGGATAATGCTGAACAGAAACCCGGGAAACGCGTACATCACGTCGGTAAACCGCATCAACACGTTGTCCACGACGCCGCCCGCGTACCCCGCGACCGCGCCGATGAGCCCGCCGATCGCCACCGAGATCACCGTGGCCCCGAATGCGACGGCCAGGGCCGTCTGAAGGCTGAAGATCAGGCGGCTGAATATATCCCGCCCCACCTCGTCCGTCCCGGCGATGTGCCGCCAGGACGGCGGCTGGTACGCGTTGTCCAGGTCAATCTGGTTGTACCCGTACGGCGCGATGGTGTCCGCCAGCGCTGCCGCCAGAACCATCGCGACCACAAACCCCAGGCTCAGCACCGCCAGACGGTTCGACGCGAATCGCCGCCAGACGGCGCCCCAATAGGAGATCCGTAACGGCTGGGGCGACGACTCATCTGCACCGGACGGCACACGCCCGGGTGAATTCAGCGCTGCCACGGGTCATCTCCTTTTAGCCTTGATCCGAAAAAAGGCAACGGCAAAACTTACCACAAAAAGCACAAAAGGCACAGAAGGGTTTGGTGCAAAACCGGGTATTTAGGTCGCACACAAGGATGATATTTCCGCTCACGTCCAGTGACCTTATGCGTCCTGAAACATCAACGACAATTCGCTCTTGTTCTTCAATACAAATTCGACATTCAGATCCCAGGATATTTTCGAATCAAGGCGAATCGTTTCTATCCTGCATCGGTTTTGGTCCTGCTCCTGGCTTCTTATCCTGTCTATCCTGTCTATCCATGTAAGTTTGTCCTTTTAACAGGAGAGGTCAAATTGTCATCCCCTGCTCTGCCGGTAACTCGCCCTGATACGCGGATCGATCAGCGCGTACCCAATGTCCACCAGCAGGTTCATCAGCATGATCAGGAATCCGAAGAACAGGGTGGACGTGATGATCATCGGATAGTCGCGGGTCCCGGCGGCGGCCACGAACAGCTTGCCCAGGCCGGGAATATTGAAGATTTCCTCGATAAACGCCGTGCTCACCATCAGATTGGCGAACTGCGGTCCGGTGATGGTCAGCAGGGGGATCAGCGAATTCCTCAACGCGTGGCGAAAAACCGCCTTGTTCCGGTTTCCCCCTTTCGAAAAGACCGTCCGCACGTAGTCCTCGCCAAGCTCCTTGATCAGGCTCACCCGGACGTACCTGGCGATGCCCGCAACGGGCTGGAAGACCATCGCCATCACCGGAAGCACCGCGTACTCCCAGGTTCCCCATCCGGACGTGGGAAACAACTGAAGCGACACGGCGAAGAAGACGATCACCAGCAGGGCGATGACGTAGGACGGGATGCAGATGCCCAGCATGGAAACGAACATGGTCGCGCGGTCGATCCACGTGTTCCGGTAAAGCGCCGCCCCGATGCCCATGGGAATGCCGATCAGGAGAGCCAGGAGCATCGGCGAGAAGGCCAGGACGAACGTCCGCGGAAAGGCCCTTGTCATCATCTCCTGGATGGTCGTATCCGGGTAGCGGAAAGACGGTCCGAAGTCCAGAACGGCCGCGTGCCGCAGATAGATCAGGATCTGCTCCCAGACGGGCGTATTCTCGCCGTAGCGTTCCTCCCAGAGCATGAGCGTCTGGCTCTTCTCCTCGAACTGGCTCAGCCGGCTGCCGGTTATCTGCTGGTTCATCAGCCGTTCGATATTGAAGAAGTCGCCCGGCGCGGCGTGCATCAGGTAGAACGTGATGATCAGAATCGCGATCAGGCTCACGACGATCTGGCCGACCCGGCGGAAGAAGAACATCACCATAAGACGCTCCAGTTCGAGATCGCGACGTTACGACACACGCCGTTTCGAACCGATACCTTTTGTGCTTTTTGTGCTTCTTTTAGCCATTGAACCACCAAGAGCAATAGCCACAAAAGGCACAAAAACACAAAATGGGAGAGGTTGCATTCTGTGACCGACTGAGTGGGGGTAACGAACAACACCCAGATTCCATCCGGACGGTTGGCGTTTCATCACACGGGTTGGCTCTTGGTCCTTCTGTGCCTGTTGTGCTTCTTTTAGCCATTGAACCACCAAGAGCAATAGCCACAAAAGGCACAAAAACACAAAATGGGAGAGGTTGCATTCTGTGACCGACTGAGTGGGGGTAACGAACAACACCCAGATTCCATCCGGACGGTTGGCGTTTCATCACACGGGTTGGCTCTTGGTCCTTCTGTGCCTGTTGTGCTTCTTTTAGCCATTGAACCACCAAGAGCAATAGCCACAAAAGGCACAAAAACACAAAATGGGAGAGGTTGCATTCTGTGACCGACTGAGTGGGGGTAACGAACAACGCCCGGATTCCATCCGGACGGTTGGCGTTTCATCACACTGGTTGGCTCTTGGTCCTTCTGTGCCTTTTGTGCCTTTTGTGCTTTTTGTGGTAAATTTCGCCGTTGCCTTTTTTCTGATTGAGGTTAAGGCTGGTGGACGGCCGGACGCCGTGCTGCTGTCGCCCCGTTATCGTTAATATCGATCCACTTCAGATACATGGGATTTGCCCACCAGTAGGCGCAGAATTTCAGCCCCTTCACGTAGGGCCTGACCAGCGCGGTGGCATTGGCGACGTGCAGCGGGAAATCCCAGCTGAATGCCTGCACCATGCGGTGCACTTCGCGGTTGATCTCAGCCTGCCGGGACGGGTCCCGCGCGTGGTGCGCTTCCTGACGCATTTCCTCCAGACGCCAGCGGAGATCGCTGGTGTTCGACCACTGGAAATGGTATTGACGGGCCTGAAGCAGCGTGACATTGAGCGCCTTCCAGCACCATTCCAGGTCCGCATCCGGTTCGCCCGCCGTCCGCAGGACCTCGTCCGCGGTCTGCCGCCATCCGCTCATCGCCTCCTCCGCCTGCCGTCGCAGATGCGGACCGTGCGCGCCGTTCGCAAAGAGCGACATCACCGAGTCCGCGTACGCCGCGATTTGACGGTGGACCGGCTTGAAATCGGAGAGATTCTCGCCTCCTTCGAGCTTGATCATGCCCGATCGGACCTGAAGGATTCGCCGCTGCCCCTCCCACCAGGCGCCGTAGACATCGGGATCGTCCGTCCACTGGACGTTTTCAATCCATTGGGTGCCGTAGATGGGGTTCGGCCATGGCGCGCCCGAAGCTGCGAAACACATCCCCGCATAGTCCGATGGATTCAGGGAAACCCGTTTGTCGGCGTACACCCCCAGTTCCTGGTTGTCGATCCTGAACCGGATGCCCAGGTTCTCTTCCAGCATCGCGGCGATCGCGACGAACTGCGACACCATTTCGGGCGCCAGGTACGACGGGATCAGAATCACGGACTCGGGAATGCCCTTTCCGCCCGGATATCCCGCTTCGGACAGCAGGCGCCGGGCTTCTTCGAGGTCGAATCTCATCCCGAATCCGGGATCCCAGTCCGGCATCGCGGGCGTGGAGAGCATATGCATCGGCGTCTCCCGCCCGAGGAAGATCGCGTCCACGATCCGCCGCTTGTCGAAACCCAGGGCGATCGCCCGGCGTACACGGGCGTCCCAGTAGGCCGGATGCTTCGAGAACAGGAACTTTACGAACGAGAGTCCGCTCGTGGGCGTCAGCACCAGTTCGTCGCTCAGATCGGGATGGTGTCTGGCGTAGTAGATATCGGCGATCGACGGCAGCAGCGCGAAGTCGATCTCTCCGCTCTGGTAACCCTCCAGGGGTCTGCCCGCGAAGCGGCTGTGTATCCGCTCCAGGTTGCCCCTCGGCAGATTATACTGCGGATTCGGCGCCACGATGATATGGGAATTGAGCTCCCACTCCACGATCCTGTACGGTCCGTTCCCCTGGTAGTTGGGCAGCTTGTGCCACGCGTCTCCATGCTTCTCCAGGGAGCCGCGGTGGATCGGAAACATGCTCCCGCTTACCATGGCGTTCATGAAAGCGGGATACGGCCTCGCCAGGCGAAAGCGCAGGGTAAAGTCATCCAACACGTCCACACCCACCTCGTCCTCCCGCGCCGCGCCGTTCCGGAAATCCATGGCCTTGACCACGTACTGCAGCGGCGTATCCCAGATCCACTTGCTTTCGCGCCCGGGCTCCATCTGATAGATGAACGCGGCCCTGTAGTCCCGCGCGGTTACCGTCGTGCCGTCGTACCAGCGGTTGTCACGCCTCAGAAAGAACGTATACGTCAGCCTGTCTTCCGAGATTTCCCATCGCTCGGCCTGCGCCGGAATAAGGCCTCCTTCCGGTCCCAGTTGAACCAGGCCCTCTTTCGTGCCGAGCGTGATCTGGGCGTACATCCCTCCCGTATACAGATAGCTGTTCAACGTGCTCACGGGAGGCCCGATGTAACGGATCTCCCGCGGCCGGCCGGCATCCGCCGGGATACAGGAAAGCGCCGCCGCAAGCATTGCGAAAACGACGCCCGTTCGCCAATTCGTGCTCCGGAGCATCATGGACCCGCTTCTCCTTCCCTTACGACGAGCTCCCGATCAGCCGAAATGCTCCCAAGCCGGTCCACCGTGCCGCCGGGCCACCGGACCGTGACGGAATCGGCCGCGGTGTGCTTGCCAAGCCCGAAATGCAGACGGAAGTCGTTCTGCGACAGATAGCTCGATCCACTCCGGACCTCGCGGATCTGCCTGCCGCCGCCGGCCCGGACCGTCACGCGGGCGCCGATGCCGTTGCGGTTCGAACGACGCGCGGCATCGTCTGAACGCGCAGGTTGCTCCCGTGCGGCGCCCACCAGTTTTATCCGCAGCCAATGGTTCCTGTTGCCGACCTCGTTTCTCAGCAGCCGCGCCTCATCGTTCACCGCCAGAATGAACACGTCAATATCGCCGTCGTTGTCGTAATCCCCGAAGGCGGCGCCCCGGCCGGGAACCGGCGTGGACAGGTCGTCCTTCACGTCGCTCGTGACGTCGACGAACCGGCCGTCGCCCCTGTTTCGCATCAGGATGGCGGGCTGGCGATAGACGCTCCCAACCCGGTCGGCGTTGTCGAGCACGTGGCCGTGCACCATCAGAAGGTCTGCCCAGCCGTCGTTGTCGTAGTCCAGAAACCCCATACCCCAACCCACGTGGGGAAACGTTGGGATCCTGATCCCCGAAATCGTAGCGATATCCGTAAAGAGCGCGCCGCCCTCGTTGCGGTAGAGCCCGGCGCCCTCCAGCCTGAAATTGGTGACTGCCAGATCCAGGCGGCCGTCCCGGTTGAAATCGCCGAAGTCCGCGCCCATGCTGGACTGAAGCTCGCCGGACCCGCTGTAGGCCACGCCCGACAGCAGTCCCTTCTCCACAAATCGCCCGTCGCCCTGGTTCAGGTAGAGAAAATTGGGCGTCATATCGTTGGCCACGAAGACGTCCACTGTCCCGTTGCCGTCCACGTCGGCGCACGCCATCCCCATCCCCTTGCCGCCGGGGTTAAGGACACCCGCCGGCTCCGTTACGTCCGCATACGTCCCGTCGCCGTTGTTGCGATACAGGCGGTCCGCCGCCCCCTTGAAGTTGTCGGGATGCGGGTAGTACCGGCCTTCCTCCGAGAGACTTGCGGCACGGGAAACGTAGGGACTCAGCCGTGTTTCCGTGGAGGCGACCGCGTAGTCGACGTAGTTGGCCACGTAGAGATCCAGGAATCCATCCGCGTCGTAGTCCAGGAAGGCGCACCCCACGCTCCACGCGGCATCGCCGGCCACGCCGGCCTCGGCTGCCACGTTCCTGAACGTCCCGTCTCCGTTGTTCCGGAACAGGCTGTTGGGCCCGTAGCACGTCACGTACAGGTCGTCGTGCCCGTCGTTGTCAAAGTCTCCGGCACAGACGCCCATGCCGTAGGCCGTTTCGCCCACGCCGGCGAACCGCGTCACGTCCGAGAAGCGACCCCCGCCGGCGTTCCGGTAAAGCCGGTTCTGCGGGGGAGGTCCGGAATAGCCCGGCAGCATCCCTCCGTTGACGGCGAATACGTCCAGCCGGCCGTCGTTGTTGTAGTCCACGAACGCCACCCCGGCCCCCATCGTTTCCACGAAGTACTTCCTGCCCGTACCGCCGTGGACGTGCCGGAAGTCGATGCCCGATGACGCCGTCACGTCGACGAACCGGGGCGAATCCGCGTACACCGCTCCACCGTCAAAGATCAGAAGGAAGAAGGAAAAAGGAAGAAGAACGGACAACTTTCCCATATAGCACGCTCGAATCCGGACTCTCGCTGACGGTTTAACGGAAAGAGACCTACCCCCTGGCCCCCTTCCTAAAGGAAGGGGGAACGGTAACGGGTGGACG
>JAPPNU010000050.1 GCA_028873695.1 Gemmatimonadota bacterium
AGAATATGGACTGGAAGACCAGCGCGAACACGGCCAGGACGATGACCGGACCGGCAACCCGGTGGGTGAACGCGCGGTCCAGCCGGACGCTCAGGCTGGCCTGGGCATCCCGGTCCTCCCGCACCACCCTTGAATAGAGATCGTCGATCTGGTCATACCGCAGGATGGTCTCCAGCATCCGCCACGGAACCTGCATCTCGTCCAGCCTGCCCCGCGTCTGCTCCACGATGTGTTTCAGGTCTTCCTTGCAAGAGGGGTCCTGGCGTCCATCCATCCAAGTCTGCAGCGCGTGGTCGCTGGAAGTCACACGCAGTGCTTCCGAAGACTGCGCCACCTCGTTCAGGTTCGTATGTTCCCGGAACCAGGCCGCCGCCGTGGAGAGTGCCTCGTCGAGGAGGCCGCCCAGCAGCCGCCTCCGCGGAAACCGTTCGGCAAAGGAAACGCCGGTCCCGGCTTCTTCCGTCGAACCGGCCGTCCGGGCATCCCGGCCCACCGGACCGATCTGGTCGAACATCATCCGCCGCAGTCCGTCTATGCCCTGCTGACGGGAGGCGACTACGGGCACGATTGGGACCTTGAGCCGATCGGATAGCGCGTCCAGGTCGATGTGAACACCGCTGCTTACGGCGTTGTCCATCATGTTCATGGCCACGGCAACCGGGATGCCGAGGTCGATGAGCTGGGTGACCAGGTAGAGGTTCCGGTTGAGGTTCGAGGCGTCCGCCACGACCACGATGAGGCGGATGTCCAGCTCCTCGTCCGCCTCCCCGATCAGCACCTCCCGGGCGATGGAATCGTCGAGGGACTTCGGGGTAAGGCTGTACATCCCCGGCATGTCGTGCAGGCGAAGCGTGCCGCCGTCCGGGCCCGTTACGAGGCCCGTCTTTTTCTCCACGGTCACGCCGGGATAGTTGCCCGTTTTCTGGCGGAGCCCGGTCAACGAATTGAATACGGACGTCTTGCCGGTGTTAGGGTTGCCGACGAGGAGCACGTCGTACATGGATTCCCGTGCCGTGTATGTATCGGTTGTTTCGGCCATGTCCAAAGATGGGTCAAAACGGAACGGTTTCGCGACCGGGTCTGGAAACCCGCCACGTCCGGATCGGATCAATATAAACCGGAACGTTCGAAAAGGGAACAAAAAGCGGAGCGTCTGGACCGGCCGGGCAGACTGGCCCGACCGGGCTGTCCAGGCCGGCCAGTCAATTCAGATGGTTGTACCTGCAGGGCGTAAAGGGAATGAGCTTGCCGTTGCCGTTACCGTATTCCGCTTCGGAGGGCTTGTTGTACATACCCGATAGTCTCTGGAAACTGGTCATGGCCCGTCTGAGGACCTGCACGAACATTCTGAAGCCGGGCAGAGGCATTTTGACGACCGTGTCGTCAAATGTCACGTCGATGTGTTTCGATGCCATGCTCTCCGGACTTTGTTGCTCGATGTATTCGAAAGTCTGTACGACGCAGTCCAGGAGTTCGCGGAACTCGCCCGTCGACAGGGCGATGTTGGTGCGCCGGTAGATGACGTGGATGTGCCTGGAACGACACGAATACACCCGGGTCAGGTTCTCTTCATCCTGTGCGAGCAAGGTGTGGTTCTTCATCGGATTCTCCTGGTGTATCCTTCGTAGTGAATGCCCTGTCTTGCCGGGTTCTGTTGAACCTTCGGAATCGCCGCCATGCCAGTGAAAGCCCCGTCCAGACCAGGACCACGGCGCCGGCCGACGCCACGCCCGCGATGAGCTGGCCGAACCAACCGGCCGCTTCGCCCGTATGAATCCAACGCAGCCATATGCGGATCTGTCGTCCTATGTTCAGGCTGGTGAAGGGTACCCATTCGACTAGTTCCGCATCGCTCGTAGATACGGTAAGGGTCGAGCGGGTCAGCGGAATGCGGTTGTCCATTTCAGATACGGTCAATGTGGTGGTCTCCGCGCCTTCCTCCGGCAGGTTCAGCGTGATGTACGCCCATTCCGGAACCTGCTTCCGCGCCGCGTCCAGAAACGATTCGGATGGTGCGACAGGCAACGGTGCAGATTCGTCTTCCGGGTTTGCCGGTTCCGCTTCGGCCTGCGTAGCCTGTTGCGGGGGTTCCGTACCCGTGAGCGTGTAGACCAGGTCGCCGGCCCAACGATAGGAAATGACCACGCCGCTCAACGAGATCAGGAAAAGGGCGGGAAGGCACCAGATGCCAAAAGCATTGTGCCAGTTGAAATCCCTGGCCTTTCCCTTGATTTTGAAGTTCGGCACGAAGACCGCTTTAAAAGCCGCGAAGGTCCACCTGCGGGGCCACCAGATGTACAGCCCCGTGATGGTCAGCAGGAAGAATGCCAGGTTGCAGGCGCCGGTAACCGCGCGGGCGACCGCTCTGTTCTCGCCTTCCGCGCCGAACCAGCGGTGCCAGTACACGATCTCCCGGAGAAAATCGCGGACGGCGATATTGCCTTCGCCCCGGACGTCCCCGGTATAGGGGTCGACGAAGACGGTTTTCGCACGGCCGAATCGCACGACGTACGCCTCGGCCGGATCGGGACGGATGGTAACGGAGGTGGGCGCCGCTTCGGACTCGACGTCCCTAACAGCCGTGAGTACCGCGTCGAGATCCAATCGTTCCGCTCCGGGATGGGGCGGATGAACCGTGGCGTAATCCCGGTTGGCGTAATCGACGATCTGGCTCTGGAAGGTAAGCAGTACGCCGGTGACGGACATGATCAGAATGACCACACCGGCTACGACGCCCGACGTGAGATGGATCCAGAAGATGGTTTTTCGAATCATGAAAGCCCCACGGTAATCCGATGGAATTGACACCGAAAACCAGGGGGCGTATATTTGAAAACAGGCCGGGATCGGATTGTACTCGCCAAGTGTACGTATCCCCCTGGTCCAGGGACTATCGGGGAGAGCCGGCCAGCTGAACCGATAGTCCTTTTTTTAAACCCTTCAGTTCAGATTCTTTCCACCATGACCGAACGGGCCTCCGCGCATCGTATGGACAGGTGGTAGCGCCGAACGCGTATTTCGATCGGGTCGCCCATGGGTGCGCGTTTGATCAATTCGACGGTTGTTCCGGGGAGCAGCCCAAGTTCCATCAGGTGTACTTCTTCTCCCGCCGTGCCCTTGATCTGCCTGATCGTCGCTTTCTCGCCCGGTTTCAATTCATCCAGACTAATCGTCTGTGCTTGCGTGGTGGTAAAGAGTTCGGAATGCATGAGTTATCTCGTGTCAGATGGTCCTGTGCCGGTATTTGCTACGGAACTGAAAGGTGTTTTTCGAATAGGCAGCGTCCCCTTTTTGCGTAGATGGGTTACCTGGTGTACGAGGTAACCGGTTATCCATAGAAATGAAGCGATGCAGTGGACGACGATCCAGGTGACGCGCCAGATTTCGCCGACCGACACCTGAATCAGGTACCCGGATACGACCATGGGCGCCATGGTCAGCATCATGCCGATCCCGCTCCGCCGTCCGGAGGTAAATCCTCGGCGATAGTGGTCATAGATATGGCCCTTCCATATGAGTCCGAACGCGAATACCGCGAACGGTGCGACCACAATATGGAGATATTGCACGGCGGGTTGCCACGAGTGGCCGACCACGGAGAAGACATCCGCGGGTTCCATCAGGTATCTCATGACGGCGTAAACCACGCCGGTGACCCCGACGAGGATCGTCGAGACATGCATGAACCAGACTTCGATCCTGCTCAATGTTCCAGTTGATCCTTGATGACATGATGTATCGCCAGCATGCGCCGTACCGCGTCGGTGGTACTGCGCGTCGTTAAGGTGGCGCCGAGAATGCCGCGTATTCCCCGGTTTACGGCGAGTTGGGCGTCCAGGCGCTGACCCGGGAACAGCCCATACCACGCATCCGGCGGGATGTACTCGGGCGGTTCGTTGAAAACCAGCAGTTCCACGCGTTGTACCCTGTCGTCCGGGTCAATGGCCACCATGATCGTTTCGTCCAGCGTCCGTACGATATGACTGTCGAAATAAGCGACTCCCGCGATACGGCCTTCCTTCACGGCCACGTAGGGATAGACGATCAAGCTTCTTATGGGTACGCGGGCCAGACCGCCGGCATCGGTTTTCTGCTTCTCCGTAAGGTAAATCGTCTGCCGAACGATTTCGCATTTCGGAAACGCCATCTCGAGAGCTTCGCCCACCGACAGGTAAACGCTGGCCGAGGAAGCGGCCGGCATCGCTATCAGCGCGACAGCCGCAAGGAACCATCGGCCCAACCGCAGTACCGGATCCGACGAAGTGGAATCAATGGAAGGACAGGACGCCACCCGGTCCTCCAGACTCCAATCGGTCCTTTAGTCCGCTTGTCGCACGGGCAACGAGACCTTTGCCGGTAGATTCCAGTACGAGAATTTCGATCCCTTCGTGTTTCGCCGCCCATTCAAGGGCGCGTTCCGGTCCGAGCACGTACAGTCCGGTCGAAAGGCAGTCCGCCGCAAGTGCGTCGTCCGCCCACACGGTGAGCGAGCCGAAATCCCGCACGGGCATTCCGCTGTGCGGGTCCAGTATATGGCTGTATGCCCTTTCGCCGATTACGAGGCTTCTCTCGCTGTTCCCCGAAGTGGCCAGCGCTCCCCGGTCGATGGTAAGCGTCAGCGCAGTTCGTTGCCGGTCCGATGGATCTGCCACGTCGAATCGAACGGGTCTGCCGGCGCCGAAAAGCGCGACCTGCCCGCCCAGGTTGATCGTGGCGGCTGTCGCATCCGAATCTTTCAGGACTCGTATCGCGTCGTCCAGGCCGGCGCCTTTACCGAATCCCCCCTCGTCGATGTTCAGATCGGGATGCCGCCGCACGGCGGTGTGACCGTCTATCCCAAGTGCTTCCAGTCCCGGCAGGCCGACAGCCCAGTCGAGCAGGTCGCGGTCAGGCTTCGTCCCACCGCTTCGCAGTCCCCATATCTCCGAGAGTTTTCCTATACCGGGATCAAAGGCGCCGCCGGTAGCCTTCCACCACCGCTTGGCATGCGACAGTTCCAAGGCGAACTCGGAGGAAAGTCTCACGGGCTCGTTCACTGCGGCTTCATTCAAACGGGACAACTCGGTGTCTTTCCTCCAGGTCGACAGCCTCCGCTCGGTCCGCTGCAGTGCCTCAAGCGCCTTCTCGCTCGCGTCAAGGGCCGCGCGCCGGTCCCGGGCTTCGACCGAGATCGTCACCGTCGTGCCCATCACGGCCAGATGACGCTCGATGCGCACGAGAGCGGGTCGTTCTTCGACCGGAAGAACCAACCCGTGTATAATAAGCAACAGGCTGATAATCATGAACTAGAAGACGTATCCTACCTGGAAGTTGAACTGGTCAAGTCCCGAGTCGGTCTCGTTGGTGTTGTTCTTGTAATCCACCTTGAAAACGATCCGGGGTTCGGGCTGATAGGCGAAGCCGATCGTCAGGCTTCCCTTGTCGTTCGCCGGGTTCGATACGTAACCCGAAGGCACGGAGACCTGCGTGTTCACGCGCTCGTACCGCAGATAAGGCATAAAGGACTGTCCGATGTAACTCGTGCGGTGCAGCAGGTCGTATCCAGCCTGTACGTAGAATCCATTCAACGTTTCACCCACGGAACCGCTTCCGGTTTTGCCGAGCGCCTCGTTCAATGCCGCCACGTCGCCCAGTGACGCGTAGGCGGCGAGGGCGCTCAGCCACAGTCCCGAATGGCGAATGTCGACATGGCCTTCGTAGATTCCCGTCGGGACCTTGACGTTGGCGTTCTCGCGGGCCAGCTCCTGCCCCGAGTTGCCATAGTAGAAAGACCCTCCGAAGAGGAAGCCGGGCCGCGGCGTGACGTCGGCCCGACCGACCAGCGCGAAATGGTCGCTAACCGCTCTGCCGCCTTTCTGCCGGCCGCCGCGCAGGCCGCCGGAAGAGAACTTGGAGCCTCTAAGTCCGTTGACGATGTACGCCCTGTAGGAAATCGTGCCCGTGTCGCCGTAGATGCCCATCCCGTTTTCCCGCCACGTACTTGGCATGATGGCTTTCTCGACGTCCGGCCGGTTCGCGCCCATATAGACCGTCGGTTCGTGCAACTCATTGACCAGTCCCATGGGGACGAGCAACAGGCCGAAACGCATGTTGAAGGCGGGGCTGTGGGTATATTCCAGGTGGATGAACTCGGCCGAGACACTGCCACCCGCGCCCGTCGAGCCGTGTTCGAACTCGAATTCGGTGTTGAGAAGCCATTGGCTGTTGAACTTGTACCCGACGTACACGATGGCGCGCAACAGATCGGTCACGTCCGCCTTGCCGCTTGAACCGTCGTCCTTTTCGCCGGCGTAATTGAAATACACGGCCTCGCCGTAACCGCCGATGGACACGCCGCGCTCGGTCTGGTAGATCTTGGATGCAGCAGGGCCGAAGCCGAAGCGGCTTTGGTCAGCCTCCACGATGGCTTCGCCCAGTTTCAACTGTTCGATCTCCTGGGCAAGGGCATCGATCCGACGCTTGATTTCCTCGGATTCATCCTTCGTGTCGTCCTGCGCGAACAGCACGTTGGGAAGGATCATCAGGCCGATCACGGCGATCAGTATACGACAGTACATCTAACGGAATCCTTTCGAGTAATACATTGACCCTTTCGAGCGGCCAATGTATATTAAAGAACAAGAGGGCCGCGTACATCCGTACCGCCCTCAGGGACAGTAACACCTGTCCTGCCAGGGACTATCGCCGGGCTTGCCGGGCCATGTTGCGATAGTCCCTTTTCGTTTGCCGGCAGCGCGCGTTCCGCTGCCAATACACCGAATGCTTCCACGTCCCTTACGCCGACTCCGATCGGATGACAAGGCATTCGCCCACTTCCTCGCACACCGCGCAGGACTCGAAATCGCAAATCGTCAGCACGTTGGCGTTCCAGTAGGACTTGAGGAACGCCTTTCCGTGGGGATCTTCCGACAGGAGGAACTGCAAGAAGAGCAGCAACCGTTCCCCCGTCTTGGCGCTGATCAGGTGTTCGATCTTGCACGCGTCGATCTCCGCCTGTTCCGCGTCGATATGCAGGACGCCCTTTAGAAAGGCGATGATGATCTGACGGTGGGACCAGACGGACTGCGCCAGCCGGTTTCCCTCCTCCGAAAGTTTGAGGAACCGGTTCCTGTCCTCTTCGAGGTATCCCTTTTCCCGGAGCGACTTGATCATGATCGACGCGCTTCCCGGCGTGATGTGCATTTCCCGGGCCACGTCCGAAACCCGGGCGTATCCCTGTTCTCCGATCAACTGCTGGACCGTCATCAGGTAGTGTGCGCCGCTGTGCGTGATCTCGTTGTGCTCGAATTCTTTCCAGACATCCATCTCACTGTCCGATTCGTTATGGCAACCATCGTGTTGCCGACACAATAAAAATATTGGCTTATCAAATATGTCGTCAAATAATAAAACCTTTCGTGGGACTGTCAAGAAAAAAGTAGATAATCCGCAAATTTACTGTGGTCCCGCCTGGTTCCCTTGGTCGCGCCTTATCGCCCACGCCCTGTCCCGCCTGGTCTCTCATGCACGCCCGGGCGCGGGTACCTGAAAATGTGTTCCGTGGTTGTGTTGACGGAAGGTTGGATGTATTATGTACAATAGGCGTTCTGTACTCTTGACCATAAACCTCCGGAACCCTCGGCATGACGAATACGATTCCTTTCGCGGAACTTTCGGAGAAGCTCAAAGGCAACGATCTGCCCGATATGCTGATCCGGGACCATCTCGACAGGATGGAGCCGCTCTACTTCGAGCGCTATGAGCCCGGAGTGATTCGGCGACACATCGAGATGATCAACAGGCTGGGGCCGGACAACGCCGCGGAGATCGACGTCGAGCCCCTGGACGATTCCACGTGGCGGCTTACCGTCGTGGCTTTCGACAACCTGTCGGTAATTTCGATCCTGTCGGGCCTCCTGGCGTCTAATGGATTGAGCATATGGCGGGGCGACGTGTTCACCTACACCGACGCGGCGCCGGCGGTAGATGGGCGCAAACGGGCCCTGCGGCCGAGACGGCGCCGCCGCCTGCGTCCGGGCACACCAGCCGCGCCGCCGGGCATCACCTCGACGCCGTTGAGGACGCAGCGGAAAATCGTGGATGTCTTCCGCGTGGGTGCGTCTTCGGAGGCGCTTCCGGACTGGTCCGCCATTGCGCGGGAAATCAAGGATGCCATGCGCGGCCTGCGGATGAACAGCGCGTGGGCGCTGCAGCGAAGGATCAATGAGCGCGTCGTGGACTACCTCCGACACGAGGAGGACGCGGAGCGCTCCTCCATGTTACCGGTGCGCGTGGCGATCGACAACGACACCGGGACCGGGGTGACCCGCCTCGACATCACGGGCCAGGACACCCCCGCGTTCCTGTACGCCCTTTCGACCGCCCTGGCGCTGCGCGACATCAACATACGCAGGATCGATATTGCGGCCGCCGGGGTCGAGGTGCAGGACACGCTCGAGGTCACCGACCGGCGCGGATGCAAGATTACGAATCCGAGGAAACTCCATGAACTGCGGTTCGTGATCACCCTCATCAAGCAGTTTACCC